>NZ_JANUYO010000001.1:0-1141055 GCF_055804115.1 Gardnerella sp. c23Ub_4
CTGTGCTGCTATACCATTCGCGAAGGCAGGTCGTCGTTCGCACGGATTAGCCGTGCGAACGTCTCCGCAGCGCAGAAGCAGTGCTTCTGCGCTGAGCTGCTCAGCGCGCCAAATTGCCTTCGCGCGCTACGCTTTAAGCGCTCGGGCAGGTTGGCGCGCAAGCTAGGTAGAGATTCGAGATTTTTCGCAGCGGATGAAGCGAACCTCAGCATGAAATGGTGATTCGCTGAAGCAGCAAGAAAAATCGAGAATCTCGGTGATTAAAGACACGCAATTGTTCTAGATATTCAGAAGGTTTGATGTATTTCTCTACGAGCAATAAAAGAGGAGCGTAGAGACGGGACTTGCGAGGAGAGAAATACTCAAACCTCGCGCAATACCAAATAGGAAAATCGTTAGCGCTATATAAGCTCGCTATCTATATGATTCGCTTTGCACCAAAAATTGCAAAATGCTTAATGTCGTATAGTATTGAATCATGAGTTACGTATCTGAAAATTCTTTACACAATGCTGTGAATCTTGCTGCAACAGACCTCTTTACTTTTAGCTACAAGCACATTATTAAGCCGCACTTAGTGTTTAACATTCCGCCAGACGAAGCACACGACCGCATGATTGCATTTTGCAAAATAAGCGAGCGCATTCCTGGATTAATGTGGCTTTTGCGACAAATGCTTGACTACACAGATCCAATTTTACAAACGCAAGTTATGGGAGTAGATTTTGCGAATCCATTTGGCTTAAGCGCAGGACTCGATAAAAACTGCGATTTGTGCACAGTTCTAGACAACGCTGGTTTTGGATTTGAAACAGTTGGCTCCACAACCGCTCGTCCATGTGCAGGAAACGCTAAACCTTGGTATCATAGGCTTCCGCAATATGATTCACTTCTTGTTCATGCAGGTCTTGCAAACGATGGCAGCGAATTTGTGATTCCTAGAGTAGAAAAAGCATGGACGAATGCTAAAAGCATGCAAATTTCTATAAGCATTGCGCGAACTAACGATAATCTTGTTGGCGATTTAGACGAAGGCATTGAAGATTATCGCATATCTATGGAGCGCGCAAGTGGCAAAAGCTCGATGATTGAGGTTAATATTTCTTGCCCAAACACTATGGCTGGCGAACCTTTTAGTAATCCAGATGCTTTAGATAAGCTTTTTAGTGTTTTAGATAAAGTAAGCAGACCTCAGCCAACTCTTGTAAAAATGCCTTTGAACTTAAAGGGCGGATGGCCTCAATTTAAGTCTTTGTTAGACGTTTTAAGCGCACATAAGGTTGATGGCGTGAGCATTGCAAATTTGCGCAAGAATCGAGATGGACTAGATATTCCAGCAGATTGGAAAGGTGGAATCTCAGGGGCTCCAACATTTGCCGCAAGCAATGAGCTTATTAAGCGCACTAGAAGCGAGTTTGGATCCCGCTTTGCAATTGCTGGAATCGGCGGAGTATTTACCGCTGAACAAGCATATCAAAAGATTAGAAACGGCGCCGACTTAGTTATGTTCGTTTCTTCTCTTATGTACAGAGGCCCTCAACAAATTACAACGCTAAAGCGCGGTCTTGCAAAGATGCTTAGAAAAGACGGCTTTAATAGTGTTAAGGATGCTGTTGGAGTAGACGCGCTCTAGTCGAGTCACACTAGTGACATCACACTAGCAACAACACACTAACGAGTTCCGCCAGAATACGAGCTGGAGGTATCTCCACTGCTGGAGTCACCAGAATATTGGTCTTGCCTTCCGTCGCCCGTTGCGTAGCGTCCGTTTGTAGCAGCATCTTGTTGCGAGTTTTGATCACCTTGCGCACTCTGATCGCTTTGCGAACCCTGGCTTTGCTCTTGAGCTGCCTGCCTGCGCGCTTCTTCTTCCCTATCGCGCTGTTGTTGCAACTCATATTGCCTGCGCATCTGCTCGCTAGTCAACGGCATTTTTCCGCCAGCCATATACTTTGGATCTGGCTTTCCGTAATCGTTATCCATAGGCGTGTTAGATGCCTTTAGGTACGTATCCATAAACTTTTTCCAAGCAGGCATAGCAATGTAGGTACCATACCATGTGCTGTGGTAGACGCCATTAATGCGCATGTTGTTAAAGCTTTTTTGAACTTCCGCATTTCCAACCGCAATAAACGCAGATACCTTGTTTGGCACAAATCCAGCTGTTGCCATGTAAAACTCTTCGTTAGTACCAGTTTTAGTAAACGTTTTTCGTCCACCTTCTAGCTGAGCCATATGCGCAACACCAGTTGGCTGAACAACGCCTTGATTAATAGCGTATGCTGCCGTTTGAGCAACCTTCTTTGGTATTGCTTGATGGCAATTAGCGCTAGGAACACGCAAACGCTTACCATTCTTGTCTACTACACGCTTAATGGCTATAGGATCGCATTGAACGCCATCAGCTGCGATTGTTGCATAAACATTTGCCATTGTAAGCGGCGAAGCTTGCACAGCACCAATCAGCATAGGAGGATTGAACGAGTTCTTAGAAAACACATCTTCTTGACCCAATGGCGAATTGTGATACCCCAACGTTTTAGCTGCTTCCGCAACAGCGCAAAGCTTAAGCTGGGTTCCCATTGCTGCCTGAATAGTGTTATGAGAATGAACAAGACCCATTAAAGGCGTTTCTGGGCTAACACTACCGCCGCCAGAATTTTGAACAGACCAGCGCCCAATTCCACGGTACCTTGCGCAAGAAAAATCAGTGTTGTTATAAAGCATGCTTGTTCTTAGAGGCTGATTAATCGACTTTCCAGCAAGCAGCCAAGCAACAATGTTAATTGGCTTCCACGTAGAACCAATCTGCCAACCTAAACCTCCGCCGTCTCGCTCGTCTACAGCGTAGTTAATCGCAGTGTGCGTAGGGTCTGATTTTGCTGCATCTGTAGCGTCGTAAATACGGTTGCTTCCAAATCCAAGTACTTCTCCAGTTCCAGGCTTAATCGCAGCAATCGAAACTTCAAAACCGCTTGGATCGTTGATTGGAACAGTAGCCCTAGCTGTGTCCATTGCAGAAGAGTTTGCAAGAATATCCATTGTTGTGTAAATGTCTAATCCGCCTTCGTTAAGAAGCTTTTGACGCGCAACAGTGGTTTTACCAAACTCGCGAGAATTCAATATTTTTTTAGTAACGTAATCGCAGAAGAATGCAGCGTCTCCAGCAGCTTGGCATCCAACATTTGCAACTTCATGCTGAATATTAAGCGTATCTTTAATTGGAATTTTTGCAGCATCATCATGCTCTTTTTGGCTTATAAAATTCTGCCTAAGCATTAAATCAAGAACAATATTCCTTTGCTTTTGCGATTCTGGCCAATTTTCTTCTATAGAAGGATCATACCTAGAAGGATTTTTTGTGATTGATGCAATCGTTGCCGCTTGAACAAGATTAAGCTTTGCTGCAGTAGTGTTAAAGTAGCGCTTTGCAGCTGTTTCTACACCATAAAGATTATTACTACCGAATTGCGCAACGTTTAAGTAACCCTGCAAAATCTCTAACTTTGAGTATTTTTTCTCCATTTGAATTGCGATTAGCATTTCTCGCAATTTTCTAGCAACAGTACTTTCTGCAGCATGATATTCCGATATAGGATCGTTATCTTCCCTAGCTTTAATCATAAGAACGTTTTTAACGTACTGCTGCGTTAAGGAAGAACCACCTTGCATATCTGACTTTTTAATAAACGTTTGCACAAACGCACGCATAACGCCTTGAACATCTACGCCAGAATGTTCAAAGAATCGTCGATCTTCTCGAGCAACCATTGCTTGTTGCATATATTGCGATATTCGCCTAAGCGGCACAACAGTGCGGTTTTGAGCATAAAAAGTGGCAATAACAGTTTTGCCATCGGAAGCGTATAATCGCGATTTTTGAGGCAAAGCAGTAACGTCAAAATCAATACCATCTACCCTAAGAGAAGGCACAACAGACTTAACAACGCTGTTTATGCTCATTACCCCTGGAACAAATAGAATACTAGAAGCTACACCACCTGCAACACACAAAGTGATGTACGTAAGAAACAGTGCGAGTACTCTACGAGTTGTTAGGGATTTCTTTTTAGGCATGCGTACTATTCTAGAGGCTTGCCTCTACGTTGCGGCACGCAAAAATCGCGATTTACAAGATTTACGCGATTTGCACGATTTGCATGATTTGCACGATTTATCTTTCTGCTCGGCGAATCAACATTCCAGGCTCGTAAATAATAATCGACCTTCCGTGCCTTTTAATCCAACCTCTTTGCGCAAAATCCATCAACGCTTTATTAACTGTTTCTCTAGAAGATCCAACCAATTGCGCAAGCTCTTCTTGAGTTAAATCGTGAGGAACAAGCACGCCTTCTCTAACAGGCTCTCCAAATCTAGAAGCAAGGTTCAAAAGCGTTTTTGCTAATCTTGCTGGAACGTCCATAAAAACAAGATCAGAAATATGCTCGTTGTTTGCTCTTAAGCGAGCAGCTAAAACTTGAAGCATATCTACAGCAACTCGCGGATGATGACCTAACCAGTTAAAAAGTACTTCATTTTCTAGCCACAGCACGCGAGTTTTATCTGTAATAGCAATCGCAGATGCCGTGCGCGGCCCACCATACGGGTCAAAAACAGGAATCTCCCCAAGAATTTCTCCATGCGTGTGAATGCTAAGCAATTGCACACGATTATCTCTAGAATGACGAACAAGCTTAACGCGTCCGCGCTCCAAAAGATACATGCGGCGATCCGTATCTCCTTCGTTAAAAATCGCCTGCCCCTTAGAAAAAACCGACTCATGCAAGTGTTCTAGCAGCTCCCTCGCTTGATCTAGTGGCACTTGCTTAAATAACGCTGTATGCGTTAACGGAAGGTCTTCCGCATAGGGCTTATCTGGCTTAATTCTTACCACAATCAGCCTCCAATGTGTTTTAAGGATATTCTACGAAATACCCATGGCATCTAAACACCACGCGTTTTCGTAGCAAACTTCTTCCCACTTTTTATATCTGCCAGAGCCTCCGCCGTGGCCACCTTCTGTTTCAATGCGCGCAATCGCATCCGCTCCAGCCGCTTGCAATCGCGCAAGCCACTTAAGCGGCTCCGTAACAAGAACGCGAGTGTCGTTAATCGAAGACGTTATAAGAATCTTTGGAAAATCTCCTTGCTCAATATGCTCAGGCACATTCTCGTAAGGCGTATACGACTTTAGATACGCGTAATCTTGCGCATTGTGCAACGGATCTCCCCACTCGTCCCACTCGGTAACAGTAAGCGGCAGCGATTCGTCTAACATAGATGTAAGCGCGTCTACAAAAGGAACGTCCGCTTCGATTCCTGCGTAGCATTGCGGAGCCATATTTGCCACAGCTCCCATAAGAAGGCCGCCTGCGGAACCACCATTTGCAACAGTCTGATTCGCATCAGCATAACCTGCTTGTTGCAAAGCGCGCGTAACATCTACAAAATCTTCAAAAGTGTGTTTTTTATTGCGCCGTCTGCCATTCTCATACCACGCGCGACCCATTTCTCCGCCGCCTCGCACATGAACTTGCGCAAAAAGCACGCCTCTGTCTAGCATGCTTAAACGCGCAACAGAAAAATACGGATCGCTGCTAATCTCGTACGCTCCGTAAGCGGTTATAAACATTGCGTTCGTTTTTGCAACAGCGTCTTTTTTCCAAACTAGCGAAACTGGCACGCTCTCGCCGTCTCGAACTTTAACCCACACTCGTTTTTCTGCGTAGTCGTTTTCGTTAAAATCGCCTAAAATTTTCCCGCGCTTAAGTAAAACACTTTTACCTGTTGCTGGGTCTAGTTCTTTTAACGCTCCAAGAGTTGCGTAACTTGAGCAAGAATAACGTATTTTTGGCGCTTCATAACACGGATTTCCCGTTGCTCCAATAAGGCTGATTCGACTATTTTTTGCTTGTTCAAGACTTATTTTAGACAATTCTTTGCGAGCGCTAGTGGAACGGAAGCTTGCGACTTTTGCGCAAGAATCGCAAGAAACTAACGAATCGCAAGAAGCCGCAGACTCGCAAGAATCTTCTACAAACCCGTCTTCTTTTACAAGGCGGAATCTCCATGGGCAGCCTGCCTTAAAATCTTCAACAGCATTGCTTTTAGTCATAACAGCAAGCTGAGGCAAGCCATTCGCGCGGAAAGAAAGAGCAACGTAATTTTTATAAACGCTTAAACCATCTACGCTCAAGCCGCGCAATCCTTGCAAAATCTTAGGATTTTTGCTGTTGTAATACGGCGCACTAATGGCCTTTTTACTCGCGCCTTTTTCTATTAAATCGCCATTTTGGCATCCGTATGGAGACCCTTGCGCAATGCAATAACCTTCGCCAATGTTAAATGGCATCGAATCTGCAGAGTATTTTCGCAAATCTATAACATCAATTTGAAAATTAGGATTTTTAAGATTGTGGCTTACAAACATTAGTGGAATATCTTTGCCATCTTGCCCAGCATTTTCAAAGCACGCAAACGAAACGTCGTATTCTACGTTTTCTATAGGCTTAAGCACCATTCTAAAATCGCCTTCTGGAGTGCTTAGAGGCAACATTAACACGCGTGAAGTGGTTTTAGAGCTGCTGTTTATAATAACGCTTCGCTCGTCGAAGCTTTCGTACACGCTAACAAAAAAGCGTTCGTCTAAATCTTCAAAAACTTTAACGTCATTTTCTACACTTGTTCCAACCTTATGCCTAAACACTTGGTATGGCCTCCAAGCACTATCTAAAGTTACGTAGAAAACCCATTTTCCATCTGGTGTTAAAAGCGCAGAAGATATGCCTTTTATGCAATCCGAAAGTGTTACAAAACTATTGTTATAGCGAGTGATGTAATCGGCACTTTCGCTACCATTTTCTTCGATATTTTCGCCATTTTTGCAATCAAAATCGCCACTTTTCTCCGCGCAAAAATCGCGAATATAAAAGTCAAATCTTTCATCGCCCTTAGAATCAACTCCAAACAGCATTCGCTTACCGTCTAAGCTAATATCCATTCCGCCAAGCTGAAAGAATCCGCCATTAAAACGGTTAGCTTCTATATTTGCGTCAAAAATAACCTCTTCGCATGGCGTTTGACCAGCATGAGCGCGCTCATCTATAACAGGTGGATTCCAATCATCTTCGCTCTTAATTTTCATACGGCATTGAACGCCATATTGCTTTCCTTCTTCTGTTCTAACGTAATACCAATAGCCATCCATGCGAGTTGGAACCGACATATCTGTTTCTTGAACACGACTTTTTAGCTCGCTGAACAAATGTTTACGTAAAGGCTCTAAACTAGAAACGCGTTTGCTAGTGTACTCATTTTGAGCATCAATATACTCGCGCAACTCCTTGGATTTAGTGTTACTCATCCACGCATATTCGTCTACAAACACATCGTTGTGGAACTTACGAACGTAGTCAACTCGTTTTGCAAGAAGTGGCTTTTTAGCAGTATTAAAATCACCAACTTTTAGCGAATTATCTTCCATTTATAACCTTTACAATCTTTATGATCTTTACAACACTTACAACACTTAAAATATTTACAACACTTAGAACACTTAAAATCAGTCTTTGATTAAAATCATTCTTTGCTATTAACAGAATCCATAATAAACGGAATCATAATATCTTCTAGCAAATTGCCATTTTGAGCAGCAAAGAATGGAACACCTTCAAAAGTACCAGCTGCACCCTTAGCTTCAACAAAAATATCATTGCAAGTTTTAGCAACTCTAGAAGATGCAAGAGTCACACCAAAATTCTTAGACATGCTTCGCCTAAAATCAACCAAAGTTGCGTCTTTTTTAAGCTGACGTATGCCAACAGCAAGAACGCGATTTGGGAATTTTTCAATGATTTTTGCATAAGTCGAAGGGTCTTTTTGACCGTCATCTCCAATAAGAACAAATCGCATGTCTGGAAAATCATCCATAAGCTGTTGAGCAAACTCGAGCTTGTGCTGTGGTCCAGTTGGAACAAAAGTCTTAGGACGCGGGTCTAAATCCCTAAGAAGAAGAGGTCCTGCAGGAAAACCTTCGCGCAAAATAAAGTGTCGAATTGAAGCTTCCACATTCCAAGGAGAATTGGAAAGGTAGAAGAAAGGGGTGCTAGGAATTGAATCCTTAATACGCCTAAAAAAGTGACTCATTCCATCAACAGCATGCCTATGTTCAGGATTCATAATAAGCAAATTGTAAGCAGCTCTAAGAGGAGAAGGCGCTTGAGTGACCATAATAGTATCGTCAACGTCGGAAATAATACCTAAAGGCGTTTGCTCCGATATAACAAACATGCTTGCTTCAACAGGATTGCGATTATCAACCTTGTACGAAACCTTGTGTTCACCTGGCAAAAGCGACCTTTCGGTAACCAAATCCAAGTAACCCGAACAATCCGAAACGCAATATTCTGCGCTACTGTTATACGCAGAATCTGGCTTATCGTACACGGAAGAATCGCCAACTTGCGCCCATTCAACAGCAACGTTATCAATACTTAGAGCAACCTTAACACGAATTGCAGGAACAACAAGCATCGCGTAAATACCGCGCTTTAAAGCGGAATGATGACCAGCTTTAGGCGCTAGAACAGTTCGGCAAATCAAGCGCGCGTAGCGATCTGTACCGTAACCAATGTATGGCTCAACGCTAGGAAACCATCCAAAATGCCGAGCGATTTTGCCACTTATGCGCACCCAAAGTCCAAAGCTAGACGTTGCAAACTTTCTAGCAAATTGAACAATCGGAGGTTTTTTATCTAAGCGCTCTTCGCTAGAAGGAGCATCAAACAGCGTTTCTGTAACACGAACCTGAATCGGAGTGCTACTAACTCTTCTAGATGCAGCAGGCAAATCGCCCTTCAAATTTGCTGCTTTATTAGCGTACTGGTCCATCTGGTTGTTCTCCAACAACTTCCACAACTGTTCCGCGAGGGCAGTTTTCAAACACCCACTTTGCATCTTGCTCATACATGTTTATGCATCCATGAGAACCGTACTTTGCAGGATATCCTTGAGATATACCAACATTGTTCCAAAGAGCTGTGTGGAATGAGATTCCGCCGTTAAAGTAGCTAACCCAAGTAATTCCAGGCAAGAAATACCTAGAGCCGTTTCGGTTAAATCCGCGCATATCTTGCACTCGGTAGCGCAAGTAAATAAAGTACGTTCCGTTTGGCGTTTCGTAATAACCGTTTGAGCCACTGCAAACTGGGAATGTTTTAAGAAGCTGATCGTCTTTGTAAACGCTTATTGTTTGGTTTGACTTGTTAACAACAACGCGCATGTCAACAGTCTTTTTTTCGATTCCAAACTTAACAACGTTTGTTGGAACACTAAGCTTTGCATCTGCCGACTTTTCTACAGCTTGAACAACTTTATTTGCAAAGTCTTTAGAATACTTAACTTCTATGCCGTTTTCACCCTTAAGCGTTGTTAATATAAACTTTCCTTGCTTGTTGTATGTATCTTCTTGGTCTACTTTTTGTTGATTAAGATTCTTAGCAAGCTCTTTAGAAAGCCATGCGTTGGCAGCAGACGAATCAACCTTGTACGAAATCTTCTTTTTTGCACAATCTGCATCAATCTTAATCCAAGATGCTAAAACAGCCTTTGAAAGCGTAAAATCTTTTGAATCGCCATTATCTAACGTAATTTTTTTAGATAGCAAATTATTGAGTTGATCAACAGTTTTCTGCGCTACATCACGCTTAATTGGAGCTTCTACCTTACGAGAGCCAACCGTAACTTTTACTGTTTTACCAGGATTTTCTAGAACGCGCTTAATTGCCTCACGAACTGGCAAAGTTATAATCGTACGGCCTGGAACACCATCTTCTACAACATAAGAGTTAGAAGAAGAATCGAACTTAGCTGTATACGGCATTGCCCTATCTTTTTCGCTAACAAACTTTTTAACAATGTACGCGTCCATGCTTTCGTTGTCTAACTTGGCTTTAAGCCCAACGTTTTCTTGCAACCAAGGCATAAGCATTGTAAACACGTTATTGTGCTTTGCGCGCATAACGTTTTGCACAGTTGCGCTTTTATCTACACTTACCGATAAGTCTTTAAGTGTTTCAACAGAGCTTTTTCCAGAATCGTCTTTAATCTCAATCTTTGTGTTTTCAATCGCCCTATTTACAGCATCTGTGACTTTTTCAATCTGCGCGCCCGAAACTTCACTGCTGCCAGCAAAATGCACTCCAGGAGCAACACGGTTATGGAAGTATGCTTGCGACCCTACAAAAGCCGCAACTACAAGTATTAAGAAAATAATAAACGAGTAAAGCAATACAAGCGCAGACTTATTGCCTTTAACACGTTTTTTCGATACTTCAAATTGTTCAGTATCGTCGGATTCAAAAACGCTCATATTATTTTCTTGCGATTCAGACATAACTTTAAACCCCTGCTAGTTCTACGCGCAAAACGCATGGTGCAAGCTTATCACTTGCTTAGCATATAAAAATCATATAAATGGCACTAACTAAGCAAACATGCCAACGTCAAAATGTAATTAAGCGCATAATCAAGCTCATAATCAATGCGCTAATCAAATGCCGCAACGCGCTAAATAACGCAATAAGTGATGAAAATGTAAAGAAATAATCAAATTTTATAAATATTGTCAAAATAATGTCCATATATTAAAGATGTGTGCAAGAATAATAAATATGCCAGATATGCCAATTCAAGCAACAATTGCGTTAATGGTGATTGTTTTTGCGCTAGTTTTTGCGCCATTCGTCATCATGATAGTTACGCGTACCCTGAAGAAGCATCATTTAGCAGAAAAACTGGCAGAAAGGCATGGAGACAGCGTTCACTATGCTTTTATACTAAATCCTTCTAAACCGCAAGCCGAAGAATACCGAAAAAGCATTAAAGATTACTGTGCTTCTAACAATCTTACTTACGAAATAATAGATACACAGCTTAATAAAGACGGGCGCGAATGCGCGCTAGAAGCTTTGAAAAATGGCGCAAACGTTGTTGTTGCAGTTGGCGGAGATGGCACTGTTAGAACGGTTGCGAGCGCAGTTAGCGGAACGAACCACGCAATGGGGATAATTCCAATTGGAACGGGAAATTTGTTTGCGCGAAACATGGGGATTCCTGTAGACAATGTTCAAGCTGCGCTAAGGGTGGCCACTAGCCATGGATCTAGGTTTGTTGACGTTGGTCGCGTTTTTATACTCGATAAGCCGTACGAAGACCACGGTCACGCGTTTTTGATTATTGCGGGAATTGGATTCGACGCGCTTATGATAGACGACACTAATCCTGCACTTAAAAAGAACATAAGCTGGCTTGCATACTTTGTTGCAGGTGTTAAACACTTATTTGCGCCAAAATACCGCGGAGACGTTACTTTTACGCGCAAAGATGGAACGGATTACACATCTAGTGCAATATCTTTCCGCACGCTTATGGCTGGAAATTGCGGCCAGATTCCAATGTTTTCACTTATGCCAGATGCAGCTTACGACGATGGCATACTCGACTTTGAGATTATTGACACTTCTGGCGGATTAATTGGATGGGCTAACTTGTTTGGAGATGTTGTGCACCAAACCGTTACAGGAAAAGCGCAACAAAGCCCACTTTCTACAAACTCCAAGATTGACCAATCGCAGGGTGTTGAAGCCGAAGTTAAGCTAGAACGGCCTGCTCCCGTGCAGGTTGATGGAGATATTTTAGGCTACACAAAACACTTGCGTTTTAGTGTAGATAAACGAGCATTATGCGTGCGCGTGCCAGAGAGTTTGCAATCTTCTTTAACTCAAAATACCGCCGACTTACGTTAAAATACCGCCGCCGTGGCAAAATAAAAAATTATGGTAGCAAAAAATGCGGGAATGCCCGCCACCCCAGAAGATCTAGTAGACGTTGACGCTTTGATTGGCGCTTACTACGATGAAGTTCCAAATTCCAATATTCCAGAACAGCGCGTTATTTTCGGCACGTCTGGTCACCGTGGTTCTGCGTTAAAAACTTCGTTTAACGAAGCTCACATTGTTGCAATCACACAAGCCATTGCCGAATATCGCAAGAAGGCTGGCGTAACTGGCCCACTTTATATTGGTAGAGATACGCACGCTCTTTCCGAGCCTGCTCAAAAAACCGCTATTGAGGTTTTGGTTGCTAACGGCGTTCACGTTCGTGTGGACTCGCGCGGCGACTTTGTTCCAACGCCTGTTGTGTCGCAAGCTATTTTGACGCATAATCGCGCAGCTGATGGCACTCAGCGTTTTAGCGGCGAAGGTTTGGCAGATGGCATCGTAGTAACTCCTTCACACAATCCTCCAACCGACGGCGGTTTTAAGTACGACCCTGTAACTGGCGGCCCTGCCCCAGCAGACGTAACTAATGCGATTGCAAACCGCGCAAACGAATTGCTCGACAATTACAAGTCCGTTAAGCGCGTGCCTTTCGAGGAAGCAATCAAGTCTGATTTGGTTGAAGGCTTCGATTACCGCGAACACTACGTTAGCGATTTAGCAAACGTTATTGACTTCGATGTAATTCGCTCTAGCGGTGTGCGCTTGGGAATTGACCCACTCGGCGGCGCAAGCGTAAACTACTGGCCACTTATGAACGAAAAGTACGGCTTAAACATTGGCGTTGTGCGCCCAGATGTTGACCCAACTTGGCGATTCATGACAATTGACCACGATGGCAAGATTCGTATGGATCCAAGCTCCCCTTACGCAATGAAGGGCTTAGTTGATCAGCTTAACGCTGGCGCTTGGGATAAGTACGATTTAGTTGGCGGCACCGATCCAGATGCTGACCGCCACGGAATTGTGTGCCCTAACTGGGGCGTTATGAACCCGAACCACTACATTGCAGTGTGCGTGGAGTACTTGTTCGGCGGCGCTCGCCCAGATTGGCCAAAGAATACTGCTATCGGCAAGACGCTTGTGTCTTCTTCTTTGATTGACCGCGTAGCTGCTTCTATTAACGCTAAGCTTGTGGAAGTTCCTGTTGGCTTTAAGTGGTTTGTTGACCCACTCTTTAGTGGCGAAGTTGCTTTCGGCGGCGAGGAAAGCTCTGGCATGAGCTTCTTGCGCAAGGATGGCCGCGTGTGGACAACCGATAAGGATGGCTTGATTCCTGATTTGCTCGCTGCAGAAATCACTGCAAAGACTGGCAAGAATCCTGCTCAGCTTCATCAAGACCAGGTTGCTCGCTTTGGCGAAAGCTGGTACAAGCGCGTAGATACTCCAACCACTCTTGAGCAAAAGCAAAAGTTTGCAGCTCTAAGCGGAAACGACGTTGAAGCGACTAAGCTTGCTGGCGAAGATATTACTGCAAAGCTCACTGAGGCTCCTGGAAACGGCGCTAAGATTGGCGGCTTGAAGGTTACAACTAAGAACAATTGGTTCGCTGCTCGCCCATCTGGTACCGAGAACATTTACAAGGTTTACGCTGAGTCCTTCGTTTCTCCAGAAGCGCTAGATAAGGTGCTTGAGGAAGCTACTGCTGTAGTTGACAAGGCTTTAGCGTAACGCTTTAATTGCGATTAGTTAAAGTTAACAGCTTCTATATGCGCTGGTTGCTGATGCTGCCAGCGCATTTTTGAAAGGTTTTGCAATGATTGTTGTTTCTACAGACGGATCTGCTCTAGGAAATCCAAACGGATCAATGGGCTGGGCTTGGGCAGACCACATAGACGAAGCGGGCAACGCTCACGAGCACAATCACACTGGTAACGCGGATGCAGGCGGAGCTACTAACGGCACGAATCAAATAGGCGAATTATGCGCAGTTCTAGAAGCTTTGCGAGCACATCCTGGAAGCGAGCCTTTAACAATCGAAAGCGACTCGCAATATGCGATTAATTGTGCAACAACTTGGATTCATGGTTGGAAAAAGAACGGTTGGAAAAACTCCAAAAAAGAGCCTGTAAAAAATGCAGAACTTATTCGCGCAATCGATTCGGAGATTTGCAAGCGCAAAGGCTCCGTTAAGTTCGTTTGGGTTAAGGGTCATGCTGGAAACGCTGGAAACGAGAAAGTTGACGAGCTTGCTAGAACTTATGCCGAAGATTGCCGCAGCAAATTGAAGGATGGATATTTGCCACTAGAAGGGTGGAAATCGTTGATTTCTTCCTCATATTCAGATGGCGTTGACGTTCCGCAAGACGCAAAAATGCTATTGGATGGAAAAATTTCTAGTAGCGAATACCACATTGGCAGATGCGTTGGAGAAGATATTAATCCTGATTTTAATGGCAATAATACGCGTGAAACAGAGCGTGAAACATTTAGCGATACCACTAAATACGCAAATAACAACGCTGCTTGCGACTCATCTACGCAAATCATTAATACAAATGATGAATCGCCAGCAAATGATGAATCGAAAGCCGATGAAGATTCGCATGAAAATAACGAATCCAAAAATAGCGAATCCCAAAATAAATCAGAGCAAAAATATAAAGCAGTTCCAGGATTGCGCGTATGCGGAACATTGCAATTTACGCCTGCTCCAAACACAAGCCCAAGTTTTAACGGAAATCCACGATTTATAACAGGCACAATACAGTTAAGCGGATACGTTATGCCAGATGGCACTTTTAACTTAGAACCAACTGAATTTTATATGCAAACAAATGCTAAGAAATAACAGAACAAAATTCTTAAAGCAGACTAATATGTAATATGTATGAAACAGATGCGATTAGCAATCACTAAAAATCGCACATAATCGCGCAAAACAGCGCGGTAACAACCTGCAAAAGCAAGAAAGTAGGCACACATGGATAAAGCACAACAAGACGCGCTAAAGAAAGCAGCTGGCATTGAGGCCGCAAAAATCGTACAAAATGGCATGATGGTTGGACTTGGAACTGGCTCTACAGTGCGATTCTTGGTAGACGAGCTTGGTCGCAGAGTTAAGGAAGAAGGCTTAAGCTTTACTGGAGTTACAACTTCTCGCCGCACGCAAGAGCAGGCAGAAGGCTACGGCATTAAGATTCTTGACATTAACGATGTTGACCATATTGACGTTACGATTGACGGATCAGACGAAGTTGATAAGAACTTTAACGGCATTAAGGGCGGCGGCGCGGCTCTTCTTTGGGAAAAGATTGTTGCAATCAACTCCGATCGCATTGTGTGGATTGTAGACGCAAGCAAGGTTGTAGACACAATCGGCAAGTTCCCACTGCCTGTTGAAGTGATTCCATTTGGTTCTGCTCAAGTGATTCGCAAGTTCGAGAAGCGCGGATACAAGCCAGTTTTGCGCTTGGATGCAAACGGCAAAGAAGTGCGCACAGACGAGAACAACTTTGTTGTTGACTTGCATTTGGAGCGCATTGACCACCCACAAGAGCTTGCTAAAGACTTGATTGAAACTGTTGGCGTTGTTGAACACGGCCTGTTCTTGAACATGGTTGATACTGTGATTGTTGGAGATCCAAACGGTCCTCGCACGCTTACAAATCCAAATAAGTAAGCTGCATAATCCAGTCATAATCTAATATTTAACCAATCATTTCCCGAGAATGTATGTAAAATTAGTTAATTTGCATACGTTTTCGGGAAATTTTTTACAATCTTCAATCGCAATAAGTCAATCGAAATAAAAAAGCGCTGGAAAATCCAACGCTTTCAAAAGTGTTACGTGCCCAAACGGGCAGGCGCGCCAAACAGCATTACTTACGCTGATGACGAGTCTTACGCAGCAGTTTGCGGTGCTTCTTCTTGCTCATCCGCTTGCGGCGCTTCTTGATGACAGAACCCATCTGAAGCCTCCATTCATATGTAAAGTGTGCAACTTGCCTAATGTTACACCGTTTTGACGACTTTGGAAAATCCTAAAGCAAAGTTTTACAAAAACACATGCAAAACATGCGCAAAACCATACGTTAAACACATACAAAACACATACAAAACAGCTTATATTTTGCAAAGTTTACATTGGGAATTGCTTATAGAATCTTTCAACAGATTGCTTTGATCCAGTTAACTCAAACACAGCTGTGTCGTTTTGCCAAATGGCACTAGCTTTAGCTTTATTGCCCGACTCAGTCTTTAACACATAGCTGCCAGTGGTTTTCCCAGAAACTTGAATTTTTCCAGAAGCAACATCTACCCCACTTAATCCATCTAGCAAAAGCTCATATTGCTTATTCGCTAGGTCGCGACTGCTCCATTGAGCAACAACAAGCGAAACATCGCTTCCAGATTCTCCTGTTGAATACTTAACTGTGTATTCTTCTAAAGGAGAAGCCGAAGACCATTTTGCACTAGCAGAAGCATCAACACGAGCAAAATCAAGAACAGTATCTGGCATAGCTTTTAACAGAGCAGTAGAAGTGCTAGGCAAATCTTTAGCCTTAATAGATGGCGTTTTTGCAGAAGGCACATGCGTTTTAGCAGATTGCGCATTTTGCTGGTGATTTAACGCCCAACCTGGCCAAACAAACGCGGAAACAATTGCCAAAACAACAACTATTAATGCAACAATAAGCACTTTTCGTAAATTGTTATGAGACGCAGAAAATCCTTGCGAAGAAGTAGAAGAATTATTTGTATAAGAATTCATTTTTTACCCCACATAACACTGTTAAACATACTTGGATTATCTCACAAAAGTATGACGGCAAAATGTCTATAAATGCAGCTAGCGTCAAATCATGGCTGCAAAATCTTCTACTTATTACTTGTGCTCCGAATGTGGTTGGAGTGGGTCAAAATGGTACGGCCGCTGCCCAGAATGCGGCGAATGGGGTACACTAAGCGAGTTTAGCGAGCCAAAGTTGCAAAGTGGCGTTTCTAAAGCTTTAAGATCGTCTAGAAATTCAAGAAGCGCAAAAGCTAACGCGATTGCTGCGTTAAACATCGATTCCAGCGTAGACGCACAGCCGATTAGCAGCATTCAAGCAGATAATGGAATTAGAATACACACGGGATTTAGCGAATTTGACCGCGTTTTAGGAGGAGGGCTTGTTCCAGGGTCCGTAACGCTTATAGCAGGCGAGCCAGGAATCGGAAAGTCTACTCTGCTTTTAGAAACCGCTGGAAAAGTAGCTAAAAATGGCGGCGAATCCACTCAAAGCAACGAGTCTGCAACAAATTTAGTCTTATATATTTCTGGCGAAGAATCAAAGTCGCAAGTAAAATTGCGCGCGTCACGCATAAACGCTATAAGTCAAAATCTTCTTCTTGCTTCTACAACAGACTTAAACACAGCTTTAGCATTAATCGAAAAGTATAAGCCAACACTTGCAATTGTTGATTCAGCACAAACTATTGTTTCTAGCGATGTTGATGGCATTACAGGAGGCTCCACTCAAGTTAGAGAAGTAGCTAGCGCGCTTATTGACGTTGCTAAAACTTGTAATATTCCAGTGCTTTTAGTTGGTCACGTTACAAAAGACGGCTCGATTGCAGGCCCGCGCACGCTTGAGCATCTTGTAGACACAGTTTGCCAATTTGAAGGAGATAGTCAAACTGCATTGCGCATGCTTCGCGCTGTTAAAAATCGTTTTGGACCTACAGACGAAGTTGGATGCTTCGATATGAGTGGATGTGGAATTGAAGAAGTCCCCGACCCTTCTGGACTGTTTTTGTCTTCTAACGAGGATTGCAAAAACGAAGGCACATGCGTAACGCTTACTTTAGAGGGCAATCGAAGCCTTGCTATTGAGGTTCAAGCGCTTGTTACAGACTCTGTTCTACCTGCTCCTAGACGTGCGGTTTCGGGAGTAGATGCAAACAGAATCGCTATGCTTACAGCTGTTTTGTATAGGCATGGCGGATTGAATCTTCTTGCTAAAGACATTTACGTCTCTACGATTGCTGGCGCTAAGGCAAAAGAGCCTTCTTGCGATTTAGCAATAGTTGCATCTCTTGCAAGCGCTGCAAAAAATAAGCCAGTTTTGCCTTTTACATGCGCAATTGGCGAGATTAGCTTGACTGGCCAAGTTCGATCGGCTTCTAGAATGGAAACTAGACTTAAAGAAGCTGCAAGAATTGGCTATAAACGTGCGATTGTTTGCCATTTGCAAAAAAAGATTCACGTTGCAGGAATTGATGTAGTTGAAGTAAATAATCTTAAAGAAGCGTTGAAAGCGCTGGGATTGTAGGAGATTAATGGAGATTAATATGGTTGACTTTAGTAAATGGGCTTCGTTTACTTCGCAAAAAACTAATCGCTCGCTTGCAGGTTCACGAGTGTTTATCGAAGATGAAAATAAAGAAAACAACAACAGCAATAACATCAACAGCGGCAACAACGGCAACAATAGCAATGTGCAAAAATTCCTGCAAAACGCGCAATCCTGGGGAATAATTCCCGTAAATTCTAAGGAAGATGCTGATTTTTGCGTAAAAATATGCGCAAAAAACCTAGAGACCACCGTAGACGCACCTAATTTAAGCGGAAAAGATGCCATTGACTACGCGCAAAGCCACATGCCAGTAATGCGCACGCTACTTAACAATTTACAAGAAAACGGTCTTAATTTAGAAGGCGTTAGAATAGCTGTTTGCCTTGTTTTAGAGCCAAAAACAGCCGTGCTGCTAAGGGAGCTACACGCTCACGGAGCGATTGTTGGCGTATTTTGCGGCCCAGACGAAACCGACCAGAGAGTGGCAGATCAACTTAAAAAAGAGGGCATTTTAGTGCAAGCAAACCGCGATTGGTCTCCCGAGCAAACGCACGAAGGCGCTCTAAAACTTCTAGACGAAATACAGCCAGACATAATAATCGACGATGGTGCAAGTTTTGCGCGACTAGCAAGCCTAGAACGCCCACAAATCGCAGCAAATCTAATAGGCGTTGCCGAAGAAACAACAAGTGGAGTGCGCGCTTTTGAAGCAATGCAAAAAGCTGGGCACTTGCACTACCCCGTAATCGCAGTAAATAATAGCGCTCTAAAAACCGATTTTGACAATCGTCATGGAACTGGCGAAACATGCGTTACAACAATGCAACAAATTCTTGGAAGCGAATGCTTTGAAAACGCTAAAGTAACTGTTGTTGGATATGGACCAGTTGGCCGCGGATTTGCATTAAGAATACGCGCATTGGGTGCAAAAGTTACGATTTGCGATACAAATCCTGTTCAATCCTTACGCGCAGTTTTCGACGGATTTGAAGCTAAAAATCTTGAATGCGCTGTTAAAGAAAGCAATATAATTGTTTCTGCGACTGGAGTTCGTCACACTATTACATTGCAAAATATGCAAAACATGCAAGAAAACGCAATTTTGGCTGTTATTGGTGGAATTGCAAACGAGATTGCACTAGACGAAATCCCTGATTTTAAGCCAGTTGTTGGAACAGCACAAAGAAAAATCCAAGTTCCGCGCGGTCCTCAAATTACGCTAATAAGCGAAGGAGACGGCACAAATTACACTACAGGCGGCGGAAATCCTATTGAGATTATGGACTTTAGTTTTGCTGTTCAAGTAAGCGCGGTTGCGTATTTGCTAGAGCACAATGGCAATAAAGACGGCAATAAAAATGGCAATAAAAATAACGATAATCGCCTTGATTCTGGAATCTACCAATTGCCAGAAAGCTCCGATAATCAAATAGCAAGAATCGCACTAGCAAAACGCGGATATAGCGCAAGCGAATCCAATAAAAACAACGGCTACAAGTGGGATTTAACGCGATTTGCGGAAGAAGCAAATAGTTAGCATAAATCAATTAACCAAATCATAATAAATCTAAGCAATAATAGAATAAATAAAGCAAAAAGTAGTACAACGTAATTCCTTAAGGAACACAATGCTTACAGACCCAATACGCAAACTTGCACACCCAACACCACTTAGCGAAGTCACACTATACAGTGCATCAATGGTTATTCCAGTAACGGGGCCAATAATCCCCGAAGGTGCCGTTGCTGTATCTAACGGACACGTTGTTCACGTTGGAACACGTCAATGGGTTCTTAATATTCTAAAAGACGAGATGCCAAGCGATTCTTATATGCAAATGTTTAGAAATGAGAAACATTGGCACGGCCTTATGACACCAGGTCTTATAAACGCACATACGCATTTGCAATACACAAATATGGCAAGCGTAGGACGCGGAGAATATAGAAATTTCCACGATTGGGAGCAAGGATTTAACGTTGTTTACGACAAGTTGCAAGAAGATAAACAAAAAAATCCATCGCTAACAACTTGGAAGACTTCTGCATACCAAGGCGCAAGAATGATGGTGGAAGCTGGCACTAGCGCAGCTGCCGATATTGTAACCGATATTGAAGCGGTTGGAGCGCTTGCAAGCCAGGGAATGCACGGAATTGCCTATTGGGAGGTAATGGGCTGGAAAAACGTTGATTGGAAGGAAGAAGGCTACGCTAAGCTGCTAGAAATGCTTGGGCAAATGATGCACAACGGCAGCATACCGAGCATAGGTATTAGCCCACATGCGCCTTATAGTCTAGAAACAGAGCCGTTTGTGGATTTGCCAGACATTGCGCGCCAGCTAAACATGCGCTTGCACATACACTTAGCGGAAACACCAATGGAAGCTGGAAATCACGCAGATACGCTAACTACGTATTCTGCACCAGATTGGAATAGCAATGTTTGGGAAAGCTATAGCGAACTTAAATCGCACGGAATGACTGCATCTGCAATTCAGTTTTTGGATCAGCTTGGATCTTTAGGGCCAGACGTGCATATTGCGCACGGCGTTTGGGCGGACGGCGAAGACCGCAGGATTTTACGCCAGCGCGGAGTTGGAGTGGCACTTTGCCCAAGGTCCAATCGCATTACTGTTACAGAGCGAGACGCGCCGATTCGCGATTACATGGAAGAAGGAAACTTACTTGCAATTGGTACAGATTCCCTATCTTCTTCCCCATCTTTAGACGTTTTAGACGATGCTGCAAAAATCTACGACCTAGCAACAGCACAAGGATATAGAAAAGATGATTTAACACATCGAATTATCCGCATGCTTACTTTAGGCGGCGCAAGCGTTATGGGCTTGCACGTAGGGCCGCACAGAATTGGCCAAATTAATGCTGGTGCAACAGCAGACCTGGCGTTCTTTAACATTCCAACAGACACAAGCTCGCCGCAAGGAGTTGAAGAGACTTTGCACAATTTTGTTCGTCACGGCGCAGGAAGCGCAAAAGCAACTGTAATATCTGGAAATCTTGTGTACAATAATGGCGCTTTTGCGCAATAAGTCTTGACTAATAAGTCTCGCAAAATAAATCAGAAAATATCAGGAGATATTATGAGCATTAAATTAGAAGATATGAGCGATTACGCAAAAAATCTTGTTAAAGAATTGCACTTAGAAGCACACCCAGAAGGCGGATGGTACGCTCGCGATTGGCAAGCAGCACAGTTATATAGCGCAAATAACAGCACAGACGCGAGCGCAGACGCGAGCGCAAACGCGACTAATACACAAGTTGACGAAAACTCCGCAGCCAGCGCTCCAAGACCACTAGCATCGCTTATTTATTTTCTTTTACCAGCTGGCGATTCAAGCGCGTGGCATAAAGTTGATGCAGACGAGATTTGGTTTTGGCATGGCCCAGCAAATCTTACGATTGAACTTGGCGGATGCAGCCAAAATCCTTGCGCAGAGGCTGATTTGCAACGTTTTACTCTGGGAAACACTAAAGATGGTAACGATTTACTTACGCGCGGTCATCTTGTGATTCCTGCTGGAACATGGCAGCGAACTGTACCTAGCAACGCAGATGTATTGGTGTCTTGCGTTGTAAGCCCTGGCTTTACTTTTAGCGGATTTAATTTAGCGTCTAAAAACTAGTATGCTACTTTGAAGGCGTAAGCTATTTAACAAGCGCGTTCAAAACGCTCAAAGTCAAGCTTCCAGCGCGATTTGCAGCAAGAACTAAATCGTCTTTATGCGCATCAAGCGATTCGTAAGATTCTCCGCAACGATTACTCATTGCGCGAATCGCAAGGAACGGCACGCTATTTTTAGCTGCAATATGCGCTACTGCAGCGCCTTCCATCTCTTCGCAATCGCCAAAAACCTCTTCGCGAACTGCATCTAGAACCTTTGGATCTGTGTTAAATTGGTCGCTTGTTGCTATGTTTCCGCAAACGTATGCAACGCCATTTTCGCTCTTATTAGACGCGCTTTGCTTAGATTCCGCGGAAAAATCGCAAGCAGCCGAAGATGATTCTTGCAAAGACTTTTCAAGCCTAAAGCCTAATAACTTCGCTTGATTTGCCGCTAAATCGCATAACTTTGAGTCCGATTCAAAAACTTCTTTGTATGGAGCACAATCTGCAATAATTTGTGTATTTGTTTCTAGATAGTGAAGATTCTTGCCTATAACAATGTCTCCAACATTAAGACGCGGATTTAATGCGCCTGCGATTCCGCTAAAAATCAACACTTGTGGCTTAGCTTCGATTATAAGAGCCTGAGCTGCTGCAGCTGCAGCACACTTTCCCATTCCAGCAATGCATATTGTAAGAACTGCTTTATTGCATTTGTTATTAGACGCGATTTTACCTTGAATAAAAGTAACACCGTAATCTTGCCAAGACTTATATTCGCCACTAAACGCTTGCAAAATAGGCTGAGCTTCTTTTTGAAGTGCCACTATAATCGCAAGTTTTGAAAGATTACTAAAATCGCCAGAATTACCGATTGAAAATTCCTTTTGCATAGTCTCCCCTAAAATAAGTTCGATAAGTCTAATCTAATAAAATCTAACAAAATCAAATATAGTCAAACATAATCAAATACAACCAAATACAGTCAAATACTTATGATTCTAAAATCGTAAAGACACGCTGCAACAACACAACACGCCGCAACACACCGATTGTAACCGTTACTTAACATTTACAAAATTGAACATAAGTAGAGCAAATTTACGCCATTAAATCAACAAAATATAGCACGTTATAAACAATCACGATAACAATTCTGTAACAATTAAGCCTTAAATGCATCTATCGTCTTATAAACTATCAAATGTACGGCCGCAAAACCTACTTAAATCGCTTAAAAAACGAATAAGCGAAAAAATTTAAGGTTTTAGCAAAAACAAGGAGAAAAAATGGCTATTTTCGTACATAACAACTTGCACACTAACCGCGTAGCAATCGCAGCTACTAAAATCGCTGCAGCAGCATTAGCCGTTGCATCAATGGTTAGCACAGCGGCATGCGGAAGCCAAAACGCACAAGATCCAAATCAAAAGACGATCACTCCAGGCGTTTTGACAATCGGCACAGCTCAGCCAACTTACACACCTTGGATGTACGATAACAAGCCAGAAAACGGCAAGGGATACGAATCCGCAGTAGCATACGCTGTTGCAAAGAAACTTGGCTACGGCAAAGACAAGGTTAAGTGGGTTCGCACAACCTTCGACTCCGCAGTAACTCCAGGCCCAAAGGACTTTGATTTTAACCTTCAGCAGTTCTCTATTACCGAGGAACGCAAGAAGGCAGTAGACTTTTCGCCAAGCTACTACAACGCAACTCAAGGCGTTGTTGTTAAAAAAGACAGCAAGTTTGCTAACGCAAAGACTTTAGCAGATCTTAAAACCGCGCAGATTGGCGCAATGGTTGGAACAACAAGCTACAGCTTTGCTAAAGACAAGATTAAGAGCGATATTCAAACCTTTAACGATAACGACGCTTTGGTTCAGGCTCTTGACTCTAAGCAAATCGACGCACTTGTTATAGATACTCCATCTTCTGTGAACATTGTTCGCAGTAAGCAAGTTAAGGATGGTGTTGTTCTTGGACAGATTGCAGGATCGGAAGATAAGGAAGGAACTGGCCTTGTTCTTCCAAAAGGATCTAAGCTTACTGCAGACGTTACTAAGGCTGTGAATGCTCTAGAAAAAGATGGCACTTTGAAGAAGCTTCAAGAAAAGTGGCTTGCAGAGTACACAACTGATGTGCCAGTTCTTAAGTAAATTGATCTAAATTAAATCAAACAAAATAGATTAAAAATAGATCAAAATAAATAAAAATCGTACCAACGTCATTACCAATACGCATTATTGTAAGCAATTTGTAACCCAATCGTCACATAAAAGTGCTTACAATAGTGCGTATCATTCATTATGTCGAAAGGCTCAGGCTACCGCCAATGACAGTACTTAACGGCAGTACAACAGATTCTGCAAGCAACGAATCAAATAAGTTACTCACTAATGCGTCGTCACTATCTAGCGCTAATACGGCATTAGATGAAGGAACGTGCGCTTTAAGCAATATCGAGCTTGAGCGCAGAGCAATACGCAAAAAACAGAATCTTAAATCTGTTTTAACAAGCATAATAAGCACTTTAGTATTGCTTGGCGTGTGCATTGCGGCGCTTGCAATGAGCCCTGGTTGGCCAAGAGTGCGCGAAACGTTCTTTTCTGGCAAATACTTTATGCTATCTTTGCCATCTGTTTTGCAAGGCTTAATGCTTAATTTGCAAGTGCTTGTGTTTGCTGTAATAGGAGTTGCAATACTTGGAACTTTAATCGCAGTTATTCGCACAAGCGTAAGCCCAATGCTTTTTCCATTGCGCGCTATAGCGCAATTCTACACAACTATTATGCGCGGCATACCAATGCTTGTTGTGCTTTACTTAATCGGCTTTGGCATACCAGGATTACAGCTTTTTGGGCGCATTCCACCAGCAATACTCGGCACAATCGCCATTGTTATGAGCTACTCAGCATACGTTGGAGAGGTATTGCGCGCAGGATTTGAAGACGTACACCCTTCTATGCGAGCATCTGCAAGGTCTCTTGGCTTAACATCTGGTCAAACTGTGCGATTAGTGGTAATTCCTCTTGGCTTAAGAAAAGTGGCTCCTGCATTAATGAACGACTTTATATCTATGCAAAAAGATGCAGGACTTATATCGGTTTTGGGCGCTGTAGACGCTGTTCGAGCCGCTCAAATATCTGTTGCAACTTCTTATAACTTCACTCCATACGTTGTAGCAAGCGTTGTGTTTATAGCGCTAAGCATTCCGTTTATTGTTCTAAACGATTGGTATACAGCAAGACTTCGCAAGCGCGAGCTAAACGGAGGAACTGTGTGATGAGTAACGTAACAAATCAAAAGGTAAATCAACAAATGAGTGATTACACAAACACAAGCAATCAAACAAATGCAAGCGATAACACGGATTCAACCCCAGTTTTGCGCTTAAGCAATATTCGAAAATCGTATAACTCAACGCCTGTTCTTAAAGGTATTTCTTTTGATATTGCGCCTCACGAAGTGGTGGCTCTTTTAGGGCCTTCTGGAAGTGGCAAATCTACTCTTATGAAGTGCATTAATTTGCTTGAGCGAGTAGACGACGGTCAAGTTTGGCTTGGAAACACAGATATTACAGACCCACGCATAAATCAAGATCAAATTAGATCTCAAATCGGAGTTGTGTTCCAGCAATTCAATCTTTTTACGCATATGAGTGTTTTAGATAACGTAACTCTTGCTGCGCGAAAAGTTCATCATTGGAGCAAAGATCGCGCAGAAAGCCGCGCAATGGAGCTTCTATCTAGGATTAAGCTAGAAAATAAAGCAAAATCCTACCCAGATCAGCTTTCGGGCGGACAGCAGCAGCGAGTGGCGATTGCTCGCGCGCTTATGACAAGCCCACAACTTCTGCTTCTAGACGAGATTACTTCCGCGCTAGACCCAATGCTTGTTGGCGAAGTTCTAGACATGGTTGCAGAGCTAAAGCAGCAAGGAACAACCATTTTAATGGCCACTCACGAGATGCATTTTGCTCACGAAGCTGCCGACAGAGTAGTTTTGCTTAGAAACGGCGTTGTTGCAGAAAACGGCACGCCGTACGAAGTTATGGACGCTTGCAGCGACCCAGAAACGCAAAACTTCTTTAAATCATTCCGACACTAGCGCGCGCGTTTGCTCAACGTCTTTGCTAATAGCGTCTTTAAGCTGCTCTTGCGAGTCAAATGCTTGCTGAGGGCGCAAGAAGCGCGCAAACTCAATGCAAACCCTATGCCCGTACAAGTCTTGAATCTTATCTGTTAATGCATATGCTTCAACAGTTCGATTAGACGTATTAGATGCATTAGAAGAATCAGACGGATTATATGCATTAGACGATTGCTCTTCTAGAGTATCGTCGTAAGCATCCGCGCGATTTGCTGCGTCATCTTCAAAAGTAGGATTAGTGCCAACTGAAATTGCAGCAGCCCAACGCCAAGGCGAATGCGATCCAAGATGAAGCTCATCTTTACGCAAAACACCTACGCTAGGAATGTTTCTGCCAGAAGAAGCGCCATTTTGCTCGTCTGCATCTAAATCAATAATCCAACCAGCATACACACCATCAACAGGAATATATCCGTCAATTCGCTCACCAAGATTCACAGTTGGGAATCCAATTTGATGGCCGCGACCAGCTCCGTGAACAACAATGCCTTCTACTCTATGCGGCTGTCCAAGAATATCTCCAGCATCTCGAACCCTGCCATTTGCAAGCATCCATCGCACATTTGTAGAGCTCCAAGCACGAACCTTTTTATTCGGCATGCCCTTGCTCCAAGCACGATATTCCGCCTTATTCATGCTACTTGCAGGATCTTTTGGCTCTCCGCCTTCTAAAGGAACCTCTGGAACAATCGGGTCTGGAACGCGAACGTCTCCCGGCCCAAAATCATCTACAACAACAAGATTAAAAACGCCTGTAGCTTGCGCAAGCTCTTTAATAGCATGAACGTTTCCAGCTCTTTTAGCGCCCAAAGCTGCATCCGACCCCAAAACAAGCGCGCGCATACCTAGCTTACCAACCAGCTGCCCAAGGAAGAATCTGTACGATTTTGCCGCAAAAGCAAGGCTATATCGAACTATAATAACGTGATCAACGTCTAACTGCTGTAAAACCCTAAGCCGCTGGCGAACGCTTGTTAGAGCTTGCGAATCTACTGGAATTTGCGCGTCATCGCCAAAATCGTCGAATAAATCTGGATTTTCGTGCACAACGCTTGGACGAGGATCAAACATTATAACAACCGAGAACGCATTGTTTTTACGCGCAATCTCCACTGTTCGCTCAATAACTTTACGATGCCCAAGATGCATTCCGTCAAATACGCCTATTGTAACAACTGACTTACGTTGAGCGCTCAACGTTGGCCAACTAATCATACCGTTGGCATCTGGTCGAATGTCGATGACCTTCATTATATCCTTACTGTTCGCAAGAGCTGCAAATATTGGTATCGCTTTATTTTAGACGCCACTTTGCCGCAACCCCATTTTCACACTAATATCTATTTTACCAGCAAACTAGCTTTGTACAAATACTACAATTGGTTTAGCTTCTATTTGATTTGTATTTTTTTCGATTTTTTCTATTTTTTCTTGAGATTTAAACAGCGTGCTGCTTGAGCTTGCGGTTGCTTGCGATTTTTCAGCGGTTTCCAGAACTGCAACAACGTCGTTTTGCTCATCTTTTGTGGCTTTTACGTATGCAATCGCGTTTTTTGTAGCGTTTTTTGTAGCGTTTTTTGCACTAATAGCAGAAATCGTGATTTTTCTGCCAAATCGCAAGTCTTTAGCTTGATTTTCACTTACTTCTACTGTTTGCATTGTTAATTTTGCAGATTCAAACATGCTTAGCAAGCGTTGATTAAGAGTGTTTTCTAGAGGCGACGAGGCTGGCAAAGCAGATGGCGAATCGCCAGCAACCGACGAATCGCCAGCAGCTTGCGATTCGCATGAACCTTGTGAATAGTATGAATCGTCTAAAACAGCCTTCGCGCGAGTTTGAGTCACTCCATTTTTGTTTGTAAATGTGCGAATAACACTTTTAAGCTTAAGTACGCGACTATCTTCTATAGAAAAATCGCCAATACGCGTTCTTCTAAGGCTCACTAAGTGTCCTCCAACTCCAAGAATACGCCCCAAATCGCGAGCTAGAGCGCGAATATATGTGCCACTAGAGCAAGAAACGCTTGCGCGTACATCAATAACCTTTGCGCCGCTTACGCCCACACTAAAATGCGCATCTAGCAAAGAAAAATCGTAAATAAAAACTTCTCTAGGCTCTAAATGAACATCTTTACCTTCACGCGCTAAGTCGTAAGCGCGAACGCCGTTTACTTTTATAGCAGAAAAAGATGTTGGCGTTTGCATAATCGAGCCAGTAAAATTCTTTTTGATTACAACGCGCAATTCTTTAAGAATTTCATCAATATTTGCATTATTTGAAGAGCTTAGAATAGTATTTTCGCTCTTAGCGCTTGCAATAATATTTCCATCCGCGTCGTCTGTATTGGTTGACTCGCCAAGACGAATCACAGCTTCGTACGTTTTATTGTGACCAAGCAAATAGTTGAGCAAGCGCGTGGCGTTACCAAAGCCAAGAATCAGCAAGCCCGTTGCCATTGGGTCAAGAGTGCCAGCATGACCCACTCGTTTAGTGTGCAACAGTCCGCGTGCAAAAGATACAACATCGTGACTGGTAACGCCTTTTGGCTTATCTACTAGCAAAATGCCAGAAGATGGTAATTCAGGACTACTCATTGCCCTCGCTAAAATCGATCGCTATTTACATCGCTATCAAAGTCGCCAGAATCCGCAGAGTCGCTAGAATCAGCAAAGTCGTCCTCTTCAAAGTCGTCGTCTTCGCCAAATTCATCGTCGTCAAAATCCTCATCTTCACGAGGCTTTTTATACGGATCCGCTTCCCCAGCATATTGCGCTGTTTCTCGCGCTTTAGCTAGCTCCTCGTCACGCTTGCGAGCCGCAACCAAAATGTCTTCAATCTCGTGAGCTTCGCTAGGAACTTCATCGTAAACAAATTGGATTTGAGGCGTTAATCGCAAGCCTGCTTTAGCTCCAACTAAAGTGCGCAAACGACCCTTAGCCTGCTGCAAAGCCTGGTTTGCGCGCATACGCTCGCCCTGCTCTTTTCCAGCAGTACCAAGCTGCGTCCAATACACTTTAGCTATTTGCAAATCGTTAGTAACTCTCACTTCTGTAATCGTTACGTTAGCAAGTCGCTTATCGTGCAAATGCGATTCCATATTGGACGCAATCACTCTGTGAATCAAAGCCGCAATTCGCGCGGCTCTAGGGTTTGTTCCAGCCATATTATTTGCGCTCGATCTGCTTCATTTCAAAGGTTTCGATTACGTCGCCAAGCTCAATGTCGTTAAAGCTTCCAAGGTTAATGCCTGCCTCGTAGCCTTCACTAACGGATTGCACATCATCCTTAAACCTACGCAAAGTGGAGATTTCAAGATCGTTAACAGTTGCAACACCGTTACGCAAAATACGGCACTTGGTTCCGCGCTTAACCTCACCATCTTGAACCATAACGCCAGCAATATTGCCAAACTTGGACGAGCGGAAGATTTCGCGAATCTCGGAATGAGATGTAACAACCTCTTCAAACTCTGGCTTAAGCATACCCTTCAAAGCAGCTTCAATATCTTCGATTGCCTTGTAAATAACAGAGTAGTACTTAACTTCCACGCCTTCGCGATCTGCCAAGTCTGCAACCTGGCGATTTGGACGCACGTTGAAGCCAATAATAACGGCCTTATCAACTGTTGCAAGGTTCACATCGTTTTGAGTAATCGCGCCAACGCCGCGGTGAATAACCTGAATTCCAACTTCGTCGGAAACCTCAATCTTCATTAAGGAGTCTTCCAAAGCTTCAACGGAGCCAGAAGAATCACCCTTAATAACAATGTTAAGCATATCCACTTCGGACTTAGCAAACTGTTCCTTAAGGCTTTCAAGAGACACAACCTTACGACGCTTTGCAAGCTGAGCCGCACGTTCTGTAGCCTGGCGCTTTTCGGCAATTTGACGAGCAGAACGATCGTCGGAAGTAACCAAGAACAAGTCGCCTGCAGTTGGAACAGAAGTCAAACCAAGCACCTGAACTGGAGTGGAAGGACCTGCCTCTTGCAAGTGGTTGCCATTTTCGTCGAGCATTGCGCGAACGCGACCATAAGACGTGCCTGCAACAATGGAATCTCCGACTTTAAGCGTACCTTGCTGAACAAGAACGGTTGCAACAGCACCGCGACCCTTATCCAAGCGAGCTTCAACAGTTGCGCCACGAGCGTCCATGTTTGGATTCGCCTTAGGATCAAGCTCCGCATCTGTAGTCAAAAGAACAGCCTCAAGAAGCTTATCTACGTTGGTCCCCTGCTTTGCGGAAATATTCACAAACATGGTGTCGCCGCCGTATTCTTCTGGCACAAGACCGTACTCTGTAAGCTGACCGCGCACCTTATCTGGGTTTGCTCCAGCAACATCAATCTTGTTTACTGCAACAACAATAGGCACGTGAGCAGCCTGTGCGTGGTTGATTGCTTCAACAGTCTGAGGCATAACGCCGTCGTCTGCTGCAACAACAAGAATTGCAACGTCTGTAAGCTCCGCACCACGAGCACGCATAGCTGTAAACGCTTCGTGGCCTGGTGTATCCAAGAACGTAATCTTGCGCTTGTCGCCGTCTAAGGTGACTGTAACTTGGTAAGCGCCGATGCGCTGCGTAATGCCGCCAGCTTCGCGCGCTACAACATTCGACTTACGGATTGTATCGAGCAAGCGAGTTTTACCGTGATCAACGTGGCCCATAACAGTAACAACTGGAGGGCGAGTTACAAGATTATCGTCTTCTTGAAGCTCTTCTTCGTCTAAGTCAATATCGAACTGCTGAAGAAGCTCTTTATCTTCCTCTTCTGCAGAAACAAGGCTAATATTCCAGCCGATTTCTTCGCCAAGAATCTGGAATGTTGTTTCATCCAAAGACTGCGTAGCTGTTGCCATCTCTCCAAGATGGAACAAAACAGTAACCAAAGCTGCTGGATTTACATCAATCTTTTCTGCCAAATCCGAAAGCGTTGCTCCCTGACGAAGGCGAATCGTAGCGCCGTTACCCGAAGGAATACGCACGCCGCCAATAACTGGTGCTTTAAGCTCTTCGTATTCCCTGCGCTTTGCAAGACGATTCTTGCGAGCCTTAGAGGACTTTCCACCTTGGCGACCGAATGCACCTGCAGCTCCTGCGCGACCACGACCACCCCTGGATGGGCCTGCGTTTGGAGCACCTGCAGCCGCTGCTTGGAAGCTTGCAGCTTGGTTTGCGTTAAAGCGCGACTCTGCCGATGGGCGCGATCCTGCGCCACCATTGCCGCCGCCTGAACGATGCGAGCCTTGCCATTGGGAACGATTTGCTCCGTTACCACCATTGCCATTGCCGCCGCCTTGACGGTTTCCGCCGCGACCACCGCGACCACGACCACCGCCGTTGCCGCCATTACCATTACCAGATCCTGGTTTTGAGCCACGAGCATTCTCTGCAGCAGCGCCTGGCCGCGACATTGGATGTGGGCGTGGAATGTCTCCAGGTGTTGGCGCGCGCATACCCTGCTTTCGACTAAACGGATTGTTTCCTGGACGAGGAGCGGCTCCCGAGCCAGAGCCTTGGTGTGGTCTAGGGCGTGGAGGCATTTGCGCAGAACGCTCTTGCTTAGCAGATTTAGATTCTGCACCACTGCGCTTTTCTGCGTTGCGCTTTGAATCGCCAGACCTAGAAGCATTATTAGGCTTTGCGTTTCCAGCCGAAGGCTTAGGAGTTGCATTGTTAGCAGCATGCGCATTAGAAGTCTTAGATTCGTGATTTTCATGCACTTTTTGCGCAGAATTCTGCTTTGCAAAAGACTTTTGTTCTGGCTTTTGATTAGCCTTCTTTTCTGCATTTTGACCATGAGATTCTGGCTTGCTATTAGACGCAGAATCCGCAGATTTATTAGACGCATGATCAACATTCTTAGACGCAGAAGGCTTCGATTCGCTCTTTGCAGCAGAATCCGCAGGCACAAATTCCGTCTTTAGACGACGCACTACAGGAGCTTCAACAGTTGAAGAAGCGGACTTTACGAATTCGCCCATACTCTTCAAACGTTCCAATACGGTTTTACTATCTACACCAAATTCTTTGGCCAGTTCGTATACGCGCTTTTTTACCACTCAGTGTTCTCCTCAGTCTGTGGCAGCGTAAAACGAACGCAACCACTTTATATTGTTATAAGATTCTTACTCTTATGCTTTTTATTTAGATATCTCATAATGCGATATCTCATCGTGTAACCATGATTTCAACCATGATTTTGTACCTCGTTCCCTAGGCAAAAAGCTGCTAATAAGCCCAGATTGCAGCTTTCAGCTTACTCGAAACGTTGGATTCTCGGGAGTGTCGCAAGTTTGCTAAATACTAGCAAAAATCTTATTCCGCCGAATTAGAATCAGCGTTCATAGCTTCTTGCTTTTTAGCATGCTCTTCCGCAGACTCAATTCCAATCTTCCAACCAGTCAACTTTGCTGCAAGTCGCGCGTTCTGTCCCTCCTTGCCAATTGCAAGCGAAAGCTGAGAATCGTGAATAAAAGCAACAGCAGTCTGACTTTTCTCACTAACAACATGAACTTCAGTTACTACTGCTGGAGACAATGCAGCGGAAACAAACTGTGCTGGATCTTGCGACCAATCAACAATATCGATTTTTTCTTGACCAAGATTTTCCAATACAGCACGAACGCGCGAACCACCAGGACCAATCAAAGCACCCTTTGGATTAACGCCATCTGTGTTAGCGCGAACAGCAATCTTAGTACGAGCGCCAGCTTCTCGAGCAATTGCCATAATCGAAACAGCTCCCGAAACAAGTTCTGGAACTTCTCGCTCAAAAAGTCTGCGAACAAGATCTGGGTGAGACCTAGAAACAACTATTTCTGGTCCGCGCAAGCCGCGAGCAACGTTTACAACATAAACGCGAATACGCTCGCCGTGACGATACCTTTCGCCAGGAACTTGCTCTCTTCTAGGCAAAATGGCTTCAACATCTCCAACAGCAACGTGAATATTAGAAGGATCTTTAGAATCCTGCTGCACAATGCCGTTAATAAGCTTTCCTTTTTGACCCGAAAAAGCTCCAAATACGCGGTCATCTTCCACTTTGCGGAAAAGTTGAGTAATAACTTGGCGAGCTGTTGCTGCAGCAAGACGTCCAAAATCTCTAGGCGTATCGTCATACTCCTCGCCCAAAGTAAATGCTGGGTGAGGATTATCTTCTGTAGGAACACCTGGAATCTCATCTCGTGCCCATACAGTAAAGCAACCAGCACGCTCATCTAGCTCAACTCGAGCATGCCTTGCTGGGTGGGAAGTCTTCATGTATGCAAGACGCAAAGCCTCGGCGAGTGCCTCGTCCAGCTCGTCGGCATTAATCCCCTGCTGAGCCGCAAGCTGATGCATTCCCGCCAAATCCAATTCCATCGTGCACGTCCTCCTGTGATTCATTTATAAATTTTCACTTATAAAATTAACTTATTCTTCTTTTATACGTTTTACGCATAACAAAACGCTAAAATCTAATTTTAACAAGTATGTAAAGCGCAAAATTTTATGACTATGATTAAAAATGTTAAGCATAAAATGTTAGACACAAAGCAAGCCAACATTGGTCACAGTCACGGACTATTTTAGTAGATTATGCAGACACGTTTTGTTTTGTTCTAAAGCCTTGCAAGGCGTGCAAAATATTATCAAACGCGTAGCAAAAGGTGTTCCAATGCACAAAAAAAAGTTTGTTCTAGTATTTGCATCACTTATTGCTGTATTAATGGCTTCTAGCGCTTGCTCGGGATCAGGGCAATTTAATAACGTTAACAACACTGCGGTTCGTTCATCTAAAAGCAATAATGAGTGCTACCAAGTTCTACAAAGCGCAAAGCACAATCAAAAAATCGTAGATCAACAAGAAGCAAACGTAACTAGAAACAACTTGCAAAATGCTGCGGATTCTTGGAAAAACGTTGCAATACAATGCAACGCACGATTTGCTCAAGGCGTTGTTTTTAGCGCGCAAAACACCTGGAGATTGGCCAACTTAAGTCAAGGCAACGAAAGTGGAGCAGCAAACGCCCCTAAAATCGCAAATCAAATGGAATCAAGCGTTTACAAAAAATTGTATGACTTTGCAAATAGTACTAGTAACTTGTATTGGAATCACGACCCACTTGCAAAAGCGGCATTAGAACAAGACAAACTAGCTTTTATGTTACAAACTTTAGCTGCAAAAGATGTTGATAATGTTTCCTTAAGACAAAGCGATATTACAGCTACGATTGCTAACATGCTTATGCACTTTGCTTCAAGCGGAAGCGACTTGCGACAAAAAGTATACGAAATACCGCAAAAGAATCTGGACTCTGGCGTTGCAAAAGACGCAGCGAGTGAAAAAGAGTTGCCGATAGTTGCAATAGCGTATATGGATTGTGCGCGAGGAGAACTAGATGCGCTAAATCAAGCTATTTTCCCTACAAACAAAGACGGTAGCGTAAATCATAGCGCACTTTCTAGCAACACAAATCAAGAGTTTATTGAGATTCTTGCAAACATTGCTATTTCGCATATTATGAGCGCGTATGCTTATGGATATCCTAGCGATTCTTCCATGATTTTTGAGCAATAGCCCACTGCGATTTATGTAATGCGCTAAAACCTGCCTTGCACTTAGAGTGTAGTGTGATTGTACCGAATTTCGGCATTTTTTGATACAGACGCACTACAGTTCTGCGTGTTTTTGTAGTGCGATTGTATGACGACACGCCGTGTTTTAGGTACAATCGCACTACAGGACTACGCAAATGCAGTGATTAAAGATACGCATAAGTTCTAGCTATTCAGAAGGTTTGATGTATTTCTCTACGAGCAATAAAAGAGGAGCATAGCGACGGGATTTGCGAGGAGAGAAATACTCAAACCTCGCGCAACATTAAGTATGAAATCACTCGCGTAAGTAAAAAGGGCTTCTGGCTAATCGCCAGAAACCCTGCTTGCGGATGAAGCGAGATTTGAACTCGCGGAGGGTGTAGCCCTCACACGCTTTCGAGGCGTGCTCCTTAGACCGCTCGGACATTCATCCTTTGCGCCAATCGCAAATACGCAAAACGCAAATGCAAAAAGAAACGCAACTTTTCAATTGTAAAACAACCCTAGAATATATAAGACGCATGGCGCGTTGACACTCACCCAAGCTCCTCGATCGTGCGCTTAGCACGAATCGCGTTTGCTCGCACACCAAGCTCCTCGTCTTTAGGGTATTCAACATATTCCAAAGTCAAACCGTTAGCTGCAATCGGCCCAGTAGAGCCTTCTCGAATCGGATTTTCAATCTTATTTTTGAACCAATCAACAGAACGCTTTGCACACCCAACTTGCACGCACGCCCCAACAAGCGAACGAACCATGTTATGCGCAAACGCGTCTGCAACAATAGTAAACTCAAGCAAACCGTTCTCAATGCAAGGAATTTTTCCAGTTGATTTAGATAAACAGCTCCCCACGCAAACGCGATTCCAAACAGCCTTTTTAACGCAGCGAATCGTAGTTCCACCAGGATTTGGCCGCGCAAAAGAGCCAAAATCGTGCAAACCAACAATCAAAGACGCCGCCTGATTCATGGCATCAACGTTTAAGTCGTAGTCAAGCTGCAACACAAAGCCACGCATGCGCGGATCCAAATTCGCGCGATTCGCAGCATCACTAATCCTATACACGTATGTGCGATCCAACGCAGAAAAACGCGCATCAAAACCGCTTGGCGCAATGCTTACGCTGTGAATCGAAATGTCTTTAGGCAAAACGCCACAAAGCCTATATTCCAAGGCTTTTACTGGAGTCAGATTTGTGTGACCGACGCAATTTTGCAAAACGGATTCCGAAACGTCTAAATGGCAAACTTGGTAAGATGCGTGAACGCCCGTATCTGTGCGGCCAGCAACGCTAAGGCGCAAAGGTTCGCTAGCATCGCTTTTATTCACGCGCAAAACCTTGTGCAATGCGTCTTCTAAAACACCTTGAACGGTGCGCAAAGTAGGTTGCTTTGCCCAACCATAAAAATCGCCGCCATCATACGCTAAATCCAAACGAAGACGCATTCAAAACCTTTCCAAACAGACTTACAAACAGACTTACAAACAGACTTCCACTAGTTTTTCTTATCTGAACCGCCAGCGAGCGCAAAAGCACTCATAACGCTACGAATCAACTCATATGTTTTTGAATCCATATGCATTGCAATCTTCAATAATGCAGGAACAACCTCCGACCAATGCGAAGACATCTCGTCGAAATTCGAGTACCCTAAACTGCTAAACATGCTGTAAACACTATCAATTCTGCGTTTTCGCTCTTCAAATGGCAAACTCATCATCCACTCGTTTGCAGCTTTAGAAACTGCTAGAGCGCGCGGAGTTACACAATCGCAGTAGTCAAAATCACCATCTTTAACTTGCCAATATATGCCAAGATGTTGCATTAATCCAATTGAATCGGCAGCTGTAACCTTATACGGCACTCCCGTATCCATAATCAATCCAATAAAGGCAGATTGCGGAACAACTTTTTCGATTCTGGAAACAACGCGAGAAAAAACCTTTGGATCAACAACATCCGAGCCAAAACTAGGGCCGTCCATTGAATAGATTTTACTAATATGATTTCCAAGGCTTCGATCTTGCGCGTCTAATCGCATTGCCGCGTATGCAGCCATATTCCCGCCTTTTGAATGGCCCACAACAAATATTTTAGGATTATCACTTAGATCGCAATCATTTAAATCGCAATCATTGCTATTTTCTAGATTGCTCTTATCTAAATCACTATTCTTAAAATCACTCTTCTTATTAAACAAATTCGCAAAATAATCACCAACACTGCTAAAAATCCCACGAATACCGCCACTTTTGCAAGAATCTTTACATGCGCGCCTAGATATAGAGAGCAAATACTCCGCCGCCGACTCCTGCGCTGGCACTGGGCAGCGAAATGCCATGTTAAAGTCTTCCTTCCAGCCAACAAGCGTGTTATCTGTTCCTCTAAAAGCAACAACAAAGCAGCTAGACCCAATGCAATCTGTTAAATCAAAAGTAACAGCCGCAAATTGCTGTTCGCAAGAGTCATCAATATTCGACTCATCAAAACGTTCAAGAACCTCACCAACACGCATGCCCCTATAACGCGGGCTAGACTCAACAGCCAAAAGTAGATTCTTGCGAAACTCATCTACCTTAGTAGAACCAGAGCTAAACATTGAAGAAAAATCCTCACCGCGAAGCAATTCGCTTAAAGGAACGGTTGCTAGTGAGTTAGAATCGTCATTATATTTTGGAATCGATTCAGGCATGCAAATATACGCCAACTCGCATAAAATAAGCGAATCTACGGCGTTGAATTTTCGCTCTTTAAAATTAGTAAAATCATTATTCAGTAAATCGAGAATATTTGACATAGTTCAATAATAATTGATACCAGATATAGAAAATATATGTCAGATATAGAAAAACGGGCTGGAGATATCTCCAACCCGTTTAATAAACCTTTATACTTGCGATTAATCGCAAAAAGATTTACTTACCGATGCATCAAGATGCTAATCTCAACTACTCGGCTGCTTCTTCTTTAGCAGCAACCTTAGTAGCGGACTCAGCTTCCTTAACAACAGCCTTCTTTGGGCTTACTGGCTCAACAACAAGCTCGATAATAGCCTGTGGAGCAGTATCACCACGACGAGGGGCCATCTTAACGATGCGAGTATAGCCACCTTCACGCTGCTTCATCTGCTCAGCAATCTGAGTGAAAAGCATGTGAACAACGGACTTATTGCGAATTACGCGCAACACGCGGCGGCGCGAATGCAAATCGCCACGCTTAGCGAATGTTACCAAACGCTCAGCAAGTGGACGAAGACGCTTTGCCTTTGGCAAAGTAGTCACAATACGACCGTGCTGGAAGAGGCTTGTAGCCATATTGGCCAGCATCAGGCGCTCATGCGCTGGGCTAGAAGCCAGACGAGGCCCTTGTTTCGGTGTAGGCATTATTACTCCTTATTGCCGCGGAATTCAGGTGGGCAAAAACCCGAACATCCAAAAACCGCGACGATTTGCGGTGGTTGTTTACTCGTCTTCTGGCGAGAAGAATGTGCCACCTTCGAGATTATTGGCGTCAAAGCCAAGCGGTGAAGGCTTAAGAGACAATCCCATGGATTGCAACTTTTCTTTAACCTCATCGATGGATTTCATGCCGAAATTACGAATATCGAGCAAATCCTGCTCAGTGTGAACTACCAGCTCACCAACTGTGTGGATTCCTTCACGCTTCAAGCAGTTGTAGCTGCGCTGCGTTAGGTTCAAATCCTCAATTGGAGTGGCCATTTGGGAATCAGCTTCCGCCATGACTGGAGCTGGACCAACTTCAACACCTTCAGCATCGACGTTAAGCTCACGGCAAAGACCGAAAAGCTCAACCAAAGTCGAACCTGCGGACGCAACTGCGTCTCGTGGTGTAATAGCTGGCTTAGTTTCCACATCCAGGATAAGCTTATCGAAGTCCGTGCGCTGTTCCACGCGGGTAGCTTCGACCTTATAGCTCACCTTCAAAACTGGCGAGTAGATCGAATCCACTGGAATGCGACCGATTTCGCTGTTTTCCTGCTTATTCATTTGAGCAGGCACGTAGCCACGACCACGCTCCACAGTGAACTCAATTTCGAGCTCGCCATCTTCAGCAAGTGTAGCGATATGCATCTGTGGGTTGGCAATAGTGACGCCAGCAGGAGGAGTAATATCTCCAGCTGTTGCCTCACCCTTGCCGCTCTTGCGTAGATACATCACTACTGGCTCGTCATACTCACTTGTAAGTACGATGCCCTTGATGTTCAGCAGGATTTCAGTGACATCCTCTTCAACACCTGGCAGAGTCGTGAACTCATGTAAAGCACCAGAGATGCGTACCGAAGTAACGGCCGCACCTGGAATGGAGCTCAACAAGGTACGACGCAGCGAATTGCCGAGCGTGTATCCGAAACCTGGTTCCAACGGCTCAATAGTAAAGCGAGAACGCTGGGGATTCAGTGATTCCTCGGTAAGTGTTGGACGCTGTGCGATAAGCACTTTTGTATCCTTTCAGCTTCTGGTCGGTGGTGCACTCGCCGCCCATAAGCGGGTTGGATGGATGGATTCGTAAGAGTGCTCAGACGCGGCGACGCTTTGGTGGGCGAACGCCGTTATGCGCTTGTGGGGTGACGTCGGTAATAGAACCGACCTCAAGACCCGCGGACTGAAGGGAACGGATAGCGGTTTCGCGACCGGAACCTGGACCCTTAACAAACACGTCGACCTTTTTAAGGCCATGTTCCATTGCCTTACGAGCAGCAGACTCAGCGGCCATACCTGCAGCGTAAGGAGTCGACTTACGGGAACCCTTAAAGCCGACATCGCCACCAGAAGCCCAAGAGAGGACTGCACCCGATGGATCGGTGATGGAAATAATCGTGTTATTGAATGTTGATTTAATATGCGCCTGCCCAACCGGTACCGACTTGCGGTCCCGGCGACGCGGCTTGCGCGAGGCTTGCTTTGCAGCTGCCATTGACCCTCGTTTCCTATGACGAATTAGTTGGTATGTCTAGGCGATGAGAATTAACTCGTGGCCTAGAGCCGACCACCGACTATCGGGTGGCCTTCTTCTTCCCGGCGACAGTACGCTTTGGACCCTTACGAGTACGAGCATTAGTCTTAGTACGCTGACCACGCACAGGAAGACCCTTGCGATGACGCTGGCCTTGATAGCAGTTGATCTGAATCTTACGACGGATGTCGGCGTCGATTTCACGACGCAAATCGCCTTCAATCTTATAGTTGGCCTCAAGATAATCACGCAAAGTGATTAACTGTTCATCCGTAAGATCCTTGACGCGGGTATCCGGATTAACACCGGTCGCGGCAAGCGTTTCCTTAGCGCGAGTACGACCTACACCAAAAATATAGGTGAGGGCAATCTCAATGCGCTTCTCATTGGGAATATCTACTCCGGCAAGACGTGCCATTGTAATTCCTTTACTATTACGCAGGTCGTGCACCAAGTCTCCCGCAATAATATCGATTATTTGCGGCCTGGGCCTGCGCACCCAGGGTTCAGCTTAAGCTGCGACTTAGCGCCTTATTCCTTTATATTCGCGGTGGAGATCCACTCAGCCCTGACGCTGCTTATGACGTGGGTTGATGCAAATCACCATGACGCGACCGTGACGGCGGATCACGCGGCAGTTTTCGCAGATCCTCTTCACGCTAGGGCTGACCTTCATGGTTTTCCTTTGCTTGTACCTTTACTTATAACGGTACGTAATACGTCCGCGGTTCAAATCGTAAGGACTCATCTCCAGCACAACACGATCTTGCGGAAGAATGCGAATGTAATTCTTACGCATTTTTCCCGAAATCGTAGCCAGTACAATGTGCTCGTTCTCAAGCTGAACGCGAAACATCGCGTTAGGTAGTGCTTCTACTACCGTGCCTTCGACTTCAATCACACCGTCTTTTGCCATGAGCCTCGTTCCGTTCCTTGGATATACTACTTTGCGCATCCGAAGACACGCCAATCTTCTATGATACAGTAAATGCGCCCAATACAACACTCGGCGTGTCGCAAGGGCGCATTACAAATATGAGAAAATCTAAATCTTAAATAAATCTCATACCAAGGATTCAACTATGCGATTGTTGATTTCGGCAATATCTCCAACGCCATCAACTTCAACAAGCTGACCGCGGCTTTCATAAATATCCAGCAAAGGAGCTGTTTCCTTCTCGTAAGTTTCCAAACGCTTAGCAATAACTTCTGGAGTATCGTCGGAACGACCCTGCTCTACAGCACGCTTTTGCATGCGCTCAAGCAAAACCTCACGCTCCGCCTCTAAAGCAACAACATGATCTAGTGGAGTACCAAGCTCTTCCAACATGCGATCAAGAGCCTGAACTTGAGAAGCGTTGCGAGGATAGCCATCTAGAATCCAGCCATTCTTTGCATCATCTTGAGCAAGACGATCTTTAACAATGCTATTTGTCAATTCATCTGGAACAAGCTCTCCCTTATCGAGATAACCTTGAACCTTCTTGCCAAGTTCCGTTTTATTCTTTAAGTTATAACGGAAAATGTCGCCAGTAGAAATAGCAGGAATATTGTAATGCTCTGCAAGCAAAGCGGCTTGAGTGCCTTTACCTACTCCTTGCGGACCCATAATTAACAATCGCATATTAATCTCCTAGTTTTATGCCAATGCAAATCCAATACAAATATTAAACAAAACCTATCTGAAATACTACTTAGCAACCTGCTTATTATTGCTGTGATCAAACAGGAATCCAGCATACTGGAATTGCTCAGTTTGAGCCTTAGCTTGACGCAAAGTATCCAAGCCAACACCAGCAATAATCAGAATTGTTGTACCACCAAATGGAAGCTTCATATTAAGATGCAAAGACATAATCAAAACCGTTGGAATCAAAGCCACAAACAGCAAGTAAATAGCACCAACTGTGTTAAGCCTATTCATAACGTAGCTAAGATAACGGCTTGTAGCGCTACCAGCGCGAATACCAGGAATAAATCCGCCGTATTCCTTCATGTTGTCTGCAGTCTCATCTGGATTAAAAGTAATCTCGGTGTAGAAGAAGCAGAAGAACACGATCATAACGGTGTACAACGCTATGTACCAAACAGAAGTAGAGTTTGCTAAATTGGCATTAATCCAACGCACCCAATCCTTACGACTATCTCCAAATTGAGCAAGAAGTGTTGGAATAGCAAGAATCGAAGACGCAAAGATTGGTGGAATAACGCCACTCATATTCACCTTAAGAGGCAAGTATGTGGAAGAGCCGCCGTACATTTTGCGGCCAATCATTCGACGCGTGTACTGAACAGGGATTCTACGCTGAGCAAGCTCCACAAAGTCAACGAAAATAAGAATCACAAGGAAAACGCCAGCAACAATGGAGAACTTAGTCCAATCTCCATTAAGGCCATTCGTACCCCAACCGATTTCCCACAACTTTGGAAGGAATCCAGAGCAAATAGACATAAAGATTAATACAGACATACCCTGGCCAATACCCTTATCTGTAATAAGCTCTGCCATCCACATTATGAGGCCAGTGCCACCAGTCATGATTAAGACCATTACAATAAGGCTCCACATAGAACCGTCTGGAATAACCTGGCCGCATTGATAGTTAAATAGCGCGCCAGAACGAGCCGTAACCAAAATGGTAGTTGATTGCAAAACAGCCAAACCGATGGTTAAGTAACGGGTGTACTGAGTAAGTTTCGTTTCTCCAGACTGACCTTCTTTGTGAAGAGCCTCAAAGCGTGGAATCACAACTCTAAGCAACTGAATAACAATGGACGCCGTAATGTATGGCATAACGCCTAATGCAAAAATCGAAAGCTGCAAAAGAGAACCGCCAGAGAACAGATTCACCAACCCAATAAAGTTCTCGCTAGAAGAAGCCAGCTTAGCGGTGCAAGCTCGAATAACTTTGTAGTCAACTCCAGGAATCGGAATAAATGAGCCGATTCGGTAGATAATAATCATTGCGAAGACGAAGAGGATCTTATTCCTCAACTCCTTCGTCTTGAAGGCCTGGATTAACGTTTTCACCTGGGTCTTCCTCCCTTTTTTGCGCTACGATCTAGGCGCACCAGTAAAAAAACAAACTCTGAGGCAATAGTTTATATCACGGTACATACTGAAACAATAATTGAGTGAGTTTTGCAATAAAATAATCCCCCCAGTGCAAACTAGGGGGATTATTAAACAGTTAAATCACTGCGTTAATTAGCATTACTAGCTTAAGTATTACTACTTATTACTACTCTTCGCTAACAGAGCCACCAGCAGCTTCGATCTTGGCTTTAGCGGATGCAGAAGCCTTAACTCCCTTAAGAGTCAAAGCAACCTTAAGATCGCCATCGCCCAAAACCTTAACTGGGTAACCATCACGCACAGCGCCCTTAACTACCAAATCAGCAACAGTGACTTCGCCACCCTTTGGGAAGAGTTCTGCAAGGGCTGCAACATTAACAACCTGGAACTCCTTCTTGAATGGGCTCTTAAAGCCACGAAGCTTAGGCAAGCGCATGTAAAGTGGAAGCTGGCCGCCTTCAAAGCCTGGACGAACTTGGTAACGCTTCTTTGTACCTTTGTCTCCACGACCCGAAGTCTTACCCTTAGAGCCTTCACCACGACCCACGCGGATGCGATCCTTCTTAGCTCCTGGAGCTGGACGCAACGTGTGCATGTGCAACATTGGTTCTTCATTAGCCATAATCAGTCAACCTCCTCAACGCTCAGCAAGTGGCGAACGGCCATAACCAAGCCACGATTGACTGAATTGTCCTCGCGAACAACGCTTTGACCAATCTTGTGAAGGCCAAGAGTCTTAACGTTAGCGCGCTGACGCTCGGTGGAATGAACCAAACCGTGCACCAGAGTGATCTTTAAGTTAGCCATCACTCACCATCCTTTGCCTGGGCAGCCTTAGCAGCCTGAGCTTCTTCACGAGCCTTGCGTGCTTCGGCAATGCCAGCAGCGCGCTCACGAAGCAATGCGTCTGGTGCAACTTCCTCGAGGGAAAGTCCACGACGAGCGCAAATTTCTTCTGGCTCTTCAAGCTTCTTCAAAGCATCCACAGTAGCGCGAACCACGTTAACAGCGGTTGCGGAGCCCATGGACTTGGTGAGGATATCGGTAATGCCAGCGCACTCCATAACAGCACGCACAGCGCCACCAGCGATTACACCAGTACCTGGAGCAGCTGGACGAAGCAAAACTGTACCAGCAGCATCGTGACCCAACACAGGGTGAGTCACGGTACCACGAATGCGTGGAACAGTAAACATATGCTTCTTAGCGTCAAGCTGACCCTTAGCGATAGCTGCTGGAACTTCGCGAGACTTACCGTAACCAACACCAACAGTGCCCTTACCGTCGCCAACAACAACAAGTGCTGCAAAGCTAAAGGTACGGCCACCCTTGTGGGTCTTGGAAACACGGTTAATAGTAACTACACGATCCAAAAGCTCTTCGCCGCGGTTTTCTTCACGACGGCTACGACGTTCGCTACGCTTACCTTCGCCCTTAGAACGACGGGAACGACGATCGTCGGTACGCTCCTCAGCGGATGCCTGAGTGTTCTGAGTTTCTTCAGCCACTTGGGTTTCCTTTTCGTTATCGCTCACAGTGCTAGACCTCCCTGACGGGCGCCTTCAGCTACGGCTGCGACGCGACCATGATACTTATTACCGCCACGATCGAAGATAACAGCGGTGATTCCCGCTTCCTTCGCCTTGGCTGCGATTAACTCGCCAACCTTGGTAGCAGCTTCAGTCTTCGTACCAGTAAAACCAGCGAAGTCAGAAGTCAAGGTGGAAGCGCTTACAAGGGTAAGACCCTTAGTGTCATCCACAATCTGAGCAACCATGTGACGGTTAGAACGAGAAACTACCAAACGTGGGCGCTCTGGAGTGCCAGAGATGCGCTTACGAAGGCGGGCGTGACGACGCAAACGTGCGACTTTGGTACCCTTACCGAAAATCTTAACGCTCATATCACTTACCAGCCTTTCCAGCCTTGCGCAAAATACGCTCATCGCTGTACTTAATGCCCTTGCCCTTATAAGGTTCTGGAGCACGAAGCTTGCGAATGTTAGCGGCAGCCTGACCAACGGCCTGCTTGTCAGTACCCTTGACGATTACCTGATTTGCGTTTGGCAATTCAAACTCAATGCCCTCAGGTGGCTGAACGGTAATAGTGTGCGAATAGCCGAGCGAGAACTCAATGCCCTTGCCCTTCATTACAGCACGATAACCAGTTCCAACAATGTCTAGAGTCTTGGCGTAGCCTTCGTGCACACCCTTAACCATAGACGCCACGATTGCGCGAGCCAAGCCGTGCTTTGCACGAGTTGGACGCAAATCGTCAACTGGGGTCAAAACGATCTTGCCATCAGCAACTTCAGCGGTAATACCTTCTGGAATTACATAGGAATCAGAGCCCTTAGCACCCTTAGCGCTAAAGGACTGACCTTCAATCTTAACTTCCACGCCTGCAGGAATGTCGACGGGGAGCTTACCAATATGCGATGCCATTTTCAGCTCTCCTTTCTCACCATACGTAGGCGACGATTTCGCCGCCAATGCCTCGATCGAGGCATTCCTTCTGAGTCAACAATCCCGAGCTGGTCGAGATAATAGCGATACCGAGACCGCCAAGAGGCATAGGCAAAGAATCAGACTTTGCGTAACGACGCAAGCCTGGCTTAGAGATGCGCTTAATGCCCTGGATGGAACGCTGACCATTGGAGCCGTACTTTAACGTAACTTCCAAAGTCTGTCCAACCTTAGCTTCTTTAGCAGCAAAGTCTTTAATGTAGCCTTCGCGCTTAAGAATCTCGGCGATATTCGCCTTGAATTTGGAGTACGGCATTTCCACGATATCGTGCTTTGCCGCGCTCGCATTACGCAGACGTGTCAACATGTCTGCGATAGGATCTGTCATTGTCATGTTGGGCTAACGCCCTTTCTCGCCGTGGTTTCCACCGCCTGTTTGTTATTTATAAAGCAGTGGACCTTCAGCGTCGATATTTACCAACTGGACTTCGTAACACCCGGCAACTCACCGCGATGTGCCTTTTCACGAAGGCATACACGGCACAGACCGAACTTGCGATACACGGAGTGAGGACGACCACAAACCTGGCAACGCGTATAAGCGCGCACCTTGAACTTCGGCTTAGCGGCCGCCTTGTTTTTCAGAGCGGTTTTTGCCATATCAGTTCTCCTTGAATGGGAAACCGAGGTGCTTAAGTAGCGACTTCGCTTCCACATCGTCCTTGGTGGTGGTCACCACGGTGATGTCCATACCACGCTGATGATCAATCGAATCAGGATCAATCTCGTGGAACATTGACTGCTCCGTAAGACCGAAGTTGTAGTTACCCTGACCGTCGAACTGGTTGCCATTAATACCACGGAAATCGCGGATACGTGGCAAAGCCAGAGTGAGCAAACGATCCAAGAATTCCCACATACGATCACCACGAAGAGTTACGTAAGCGCCAATAGCCTGGCCTTCGCGCAAATGGAACTGCGCAACAGACTTCTTAGCCTTAGTAACCTTTGGCTTCTGACCAGTGATTAAAGTGAGATCCTTAATCGCACCTTCGATAAGCTTGGAATCGCGAGCTGCAGCGCCAACGCCCATAGAGACGACGACCTTCTGCAAACGAGCCACCTGCATAGGATTAGTGTGGCCAAATTCCTTTTCCAAAGCTGGAACGATTTGATCATTGTATTGTTGCTTTAAGCGCGGAGTTGCCGGCGCTTCAACTGTAGTATCGGTCATGCCAGCTCCTTTCCGGACTTCTTAGCTACACGCACGCGCACGGTCTTTACTTTGCCGTCGCGAGCTTCTTGCTTAACAATCACGCCCACGCGGGTTGGTTGCTTGGTCTCTGGGTCAATCACCATAACGTTAGAACGGTGAATTGGAGCCTCAACAGAGACGATGCCTGCCTGCTGACCCTGCTGGGTAGCACGCACGTGCTTCTTAACAACCTGAACACCCTCGACGATCAAACGGTCTTCGGCGAGTACACGAAGTACTTTGCCTTCCTTACCGCGATCCTTGCCGCGGATAACCTTTACCTGGTCGCCGGACTTAATCTTGGCTACCATCTCAGATCACCTCCGGGGCGAGGGACACAATCTTCATGAAGCGCTTATCGCGCAATTCACGACCGACTGGTCCAAAGATACGAGTGCCCTTTGGTTCACGGCCGGAGCCGAGAATAACAGCGGCGTTCTCGTCGAACTTAATATAGGAACCATCAACACGACGATGTTCCTTGACAGTACGGACGACGACAGCCTTAACTACGTCGCCTTTCTTGACCGACCCGCCAGGAATAGCATCCTTAACGGAGGCGACGATGATGTCGCCGATGCCGGCATAGCGTCGCTTCGATCCACCGAGCACGCGGATGGCAAGTAATTCCTTAGCACCCGTGTTGTCGGCGACATGAAGCCGCGTTTCCTGCTGAATCATTGATTCTCCTTAGTCGAGCTGGTTCTCCCCGCTCACCCGTACCGCTCAAATAAGCAGCACAGGTGAAGCGCGGAGCCTTGCTGAACTTGTTTACTTGGCGCGCTCGATAATCGAGTCGAGACGCCAACGCTTGGTCTTGCTCAAAGGCCGAGTTTCCATAATACTCACGAGGTCGCCAATATGCGCCTCATTGTGTTCATCATGGGCCTTGACCTTGCGGGTGGAGCGGACGACTTTACCGTAAAGTGGGTGTGTCGAACGCTGCTCCAACTCCACGGCAATCGTCTTGTCCATGGCCTCGGACACGACGTAGCCGCGACGAACCTTGCGGAAGTTGCGCTCTTGGTTCTCAGCCATGCTTACTTCTCCTTGACCTCAGTGGCGCCAGGCTCTTGGCTGATGCCGAGTTCACGCTCACGCAGGATAGTATACATCCTGGCTATGTCGTGCTTGACCGCCTTGAGGCGAGCGCTGTTTTCAAGTTGACCAGTTGCTGCCTGGAAGCGCAAGTTAAAAAGCTCTTCCTTAGACTTCTTTAAGAAGCCTTCGATTTCAGCATTAGTCTTCTCGTTTAAATTCTTGATGGTGTAGTCTGCAGTTCCGACTGGCATCAGATGTCACCGCCTTCACGCGCAATAACACGGCATTTCATTGGGAGCTTGTCGATAGCGCGGCGCAAAGCCTCGCGAGCGACGTCCTCAGAAACACCACCGATCTCGAACATTACACGACCTGGGTGAATGTTGGCAATCCAGAATTCTGGAGCACCTTTACCGGAACCCATTCGTGCACCAAGCGGGTGCTTGGTTAATGGACGATCAGGGAAAACCGTAATCCACACGCGACCACCACGCTTAATATAGCGGGTCATTGCGATACGGGCTGCCTCGATCTGACGGTTAGTGATGTACGCCGGAGCCAGCGCCTGAATACCGAAATCGCCGAAAGCGATAGCGGTTCCACCCTTAGACATGCCGCTACGGGTAGGACGGTGCTGCTTGCGATATTTAGTCCTTTTTGGGATAAGCATCTGCTCACTCCTTCGTTTCCGTTGCGGCAGGAGCTTCAGCAGCTACAGCCTCGGCTGGCTTTTCGGCCTGTGCCTCGGTAGCCTTCTGCTGATTGGCAGAGCGTGCGCCACGACGTGGACGACGATCGCCACGGCGACCTTCACGCTTACCCTGCTGAGCCTGCTGCTCTTCAAACTCACGCTCAGTCATATCGCCCTTGTAAATCCAAACCTTTACGCCAATACGGCCGTAAGTGGTCTTGGCTTCAAAGAAGCCGTAATCAATAAGGGCGCGCAAGGTCTGCAGTGGAACGCGACCTTCGCGGTAGAACTCAGAACGGCTCATTTCGGCGCCACCAAGGCGACCAGAGAGCTTAATACGGATACCCTTGGCACCTGCGCGCATTGCGTCTTGCTGTGCCTTACGCATAGCGCGACGGAATGTAACGCGGTTAGTCAACTGTTCCGCAATTCCCTGAGCAACTAATTGAGCGTCAAGTGCAGCGTTCTTTACTTCAAAGATGTTGAGCTGTACTTGCTTACCAGTGAGCTTCTCAAGCTTTGCACGAACACGCTCGGCTTCTGCGCCACGACGACCGATAATAATACCTGGACGAGCGGTGTGAATATCCACACGAACGCGGTCACGGGTACGCTCGATAACAATGCGGGACACGCCTGCACGTTCGAGGTCATGGCTCATTTCCTTGCGAATCTTGTCATCCTCAAGGACGAAGTCACGGTAACGCTCGCCGGCTTTAGTAGAATCGGAGAACCACCTAGAGCGATGATTCTCGGTAATGCCCAGGCGATAGCCGAAAGGATTGATCTTCTGACCCATCTTTAGCGATCCCCTTCCTTAAGCGAGACGATAACAGTGATATGGCTTGTGCGCTTGTTAATGCGCGCAGCGCGACCCTGTGCACGAGCGCGGAAACGCTTAAGCGTTACACCCTCATCCACATAAGTTTCCTTGATGACCAAGTTTTGCTCGCGGAATGGTTCTCCAGCTTTCTCAGCCTTAACGCGAGCATTAGCAATCGCGCTTTCAAGAACCTTGCGCACCGGCAACGATGCGTCTTGAGGAGCAAACTTCAAAATGGTAATGGCTTCGCTTGCACGCTTGCCTCGGATGAGGTCGACCATGCGGCGAGCCTTGCGCGGCGTCACACGTACGTGACGAGCGATTGCTTTAGCTTCCATGTGTCCTAACTCTCCTTTAGCGGCGTGCTTTCTTGTCGTCCTTCACATGACCCTTGAAGGTCTTGGTTGGGGCGAATTCACCGAGCTTATGACCAACCATTGCTTCGGTAACGAATACCGGCACATGCTTGCGGCCATCGTGTACGGCAAAGGTGTGTCCAATGAAATCAGGAGTGATCATCGAACGACGCGACCACGTCTTGATGACGTTATGCGTGCCCTTGTCGTTTTGTTCATCGACTTTCTTCTGTAAGTGGGCGTCGACGAAAGGGCCCTTCTTGATGCTACGAGTCATCTGTTCGACACTCCCTTACTTGCGGTTCTTACCATTCGGACGACGACGAACAATCATCTTGTTCGAAGCCTTCTTCGGACGGCGGGTACGAACCTCGCCCTTGCCCCATGGAGAAACAGGTGGTTTACCACCACGGGTACGACCACCATGAGGGTGATCAACAGGGTTCATAGATTCGCCTCGGGTGATTGGCCTGCGACCAAGCCAACGAGCACGACCTGCCTTACCAAGCTCGATGTTAGCGTGGTCGGAGTTGCCAACCTCGCCGATTGTAGCGCGGCAACGAGCGTCCACGTTACGAATTTCGCCAGATGGCATACGCAACTGGGCGTAAGCGCCATCCTTAGCTACGAGCTGAACGGCAGCACCTGCGGAGCGTGCAATCTTTGCGCCACCAAGTGGACGAAGCTCGATTGCGTGAACCACGGTACCAGTTGGGATGTTCTTAAGAGGCAAGTTGTTGCCTGGCTTAATATCAGCCTGGGCGCCAGTCTCAATAACATCTCCCTGGGAAATGCCTTCAGGAGCGATAATGTAGCGCTTCTCACCATCTGCATAATGCAACAATGCGATGCGAGCGGAACGATTAGGGTCATACTCAATATGAGCGACCTTTGCTGGCACGCCATCCTTGTCCCAACGCTTAAAATCGATGAGACGATACTGACGCTTGTGTCCGCCGCCGCGATGGCGGGAAGTCATGCGACCGTAAGAGTTACGACCGCCAGTTTTGCTGAGTTTGCGTACCAACGACTTTTCAGGAGTAGAACGCGTAATCTCGGAGAAGTCCGAAACCGAAGCGTTACGACGTCCTGCAGTCGTAGGCTTATAAACGCGGATAGCCATAATATAGTATTCCTTTACTTTTCTCGGCTAGCCTTCAGTTACCAAAGATATCGATTGTCTGGCCTTGTGCCACGGTGACAATAGCGCGCTTTTGATTCACACGACGACCGAAGCCGGTGCGAGAGCGCTTGAGCTTGCCAGCGCGATTCAAGGTGTTAACATTCGTTACCTTGACTTTGAAGATTTCTTCGATAGCCTGCTTGATCTGAACCTTGTTAGCGTTTGGAGCTACGACGAAGGTGTACTGGCCACGATCGGAAGCTGCATAGCTTTTTTCAGAAACAACTGGCTTTAAGATGATGTCATGTGCTGGGTTATGGACTGCGACCATTTGAATCAGGCCTCCTTAACTTCAGGCTCGGTCTTAGCTGCAACGAAGGCTTCGAAACCTTCCTTGGAGAAGACGACGTACTGAGCGGTGATGACATCGTAGGTGTTGAGCTGATCAGCGAAGATCACATGCACCGTAGGAATGTTACGAACAGACATCCACTCGTTGATGTTCTCGCGAGAGAGAACAACAGTGGTGAACTGATCCTTAGTTACTGGTGTAAGTGCTGCAACAGCTGCCTTTGTGGATGGAACATCCTTAATGCCAAAGTCCACAATTGCAATGCGACCAGCATTTGCACGATCCGAAAGAGCATAACGAAGAGCAGCTGCCTTCATCTTCTTTGGAGTACGCTGATCGTACTTGCGAGGAACTGGACCGTGTACAACGCCACCATGTACCCACTGTGGAGCACGAATGGAGCCTTGACGAGCACGACCAGTGCCCTTTTGCTTCCATGGCTTCTTACCGCCACCAGATACGTTAGCGCGATTCTTAACCGCGTGAGTACCCTGGCGAGCAGCAGCAAGCTGAGCAATAACGACCTGATGAACCAATGGGCCGTGAGCCAAAACGTCTTCGTTGGAGATGCCGAAAATCTCGGCAGGAGCTTCAACAGTACCGTTTGCATTACCCTTGGTGTCAGTTACGTTCAGAGTTACGTTTGCCATTTAAATCAGGCTCCCTTCACTGCCGAACGGACTAGAACGATAGCACCCTTAGGTCCTGGAATAGCACCCTTGATAGCTAAAATACCGTTCTCAACATCCGAAGAAACGATTGTGAGGTTGAGCGCAGTAGAAGTCACATGACCCATGCGACCAGCCATACGCTTGCCCTTCAAAATGCGGCTTGGAGTTGCACATGCGCCCACAGAACCTGGACGACGTTCATTCTTGTGCGAGCCGTGAGTACGACGGTAAGACTTGAAGCCCCAACGCTTGATTGTGCCAGCAAAGCCTTTACCCTTTGTAGTACCCGTTACGTCAACTTCTGCACCTTCAGCAAATACTTCAGCGGTCAATTCCTGACCTGGCTTGTAATCTGCTGCATTTTCAGTGCGCACCTCAGCGAGGTGACGACGAGGAGTCACGCCAGCCTTTGCAAAGTGACCAGCCAATGGCTTGGTAACCTTGGTAGGATCAATCTGGCCATAACCGAGCTGTACGGCGCAATAACCGTCAGTTTCTTCGGTCTTAACAGCGGTAACTACGTTGGTAGCAACCTCAACCAGAGTTACGGGGACAAAAAGGCCGTTTTCATCCCAAACCTGGCTCATGCCCAGCTTACGGCCGAGCAAAGCAGTGCGATTCTTATTTTGCGACATTATTTACCCCCCTTCCTACAGCTTAATCTCGATATTTACATCCGCAGGCAGGTCAATGTGCATCAAAGAATCCACAGCCTTTGGCGTTGGATCAACGATGTCAATGAGGCGCTTATGAGTGCGCATCTCGAAATGCTCGCGAGAATCCTTATATTTATGAGGAGAACGGATAACAACAAACACGTTCTTCTCGGTCGGCAGAGGAACCGGACCCACTACTGTGGCGCCCGCGTTCGTCACCGTCTCGACGATTTTCTTCGCCGATTGGTCGATGACCTCATGGTCATAGGACTTAAGCCTGATGCGGATTTTCTGTCCCGCCATTGCCGTCCGCCCTTTCTAGCGATTCGTTTACTGTTTACCAACCTGTATCAAAGGGCACCGGGAGAATAGACACTAAAGGCCATTCCACATCAGTGCGCAGCCTACAAAAATCAACAAAAAACTGCGATTTCTGCTTCTGCGCTCGCTTTTTTGAATTACAATATGCGAGCCTTAAAAACAGGCAACTAAGTAATTAAACCATCAACCTTGGATTAACAAAAATCGGGCGTGTCGGCTATTTTCCAACGAAAAATGGCAGAAACTACAGCTAGTGCAGCCTCTGCCATTTGTAACTAAATATGCAATAATCATTCAATAATTACCTAGATAATCACTTAGATAACCACTTAGATAACCACTCAAATAATCATGCAATAAATTTTGCTTAAATTCTACTTCGATTCACGCTGTAGGCGCATACGATGTCCTTCTTCTTGAGAAACACCATAATACGCTGCAATCGCAATATCCTTCATATCTTCGATTTGAGGAATACGCGGATTTGCAGGAGCGCACTGATCTTCGTAAGCACGCATGCCAATCTGATCCAACAAAGACCAATAGTATTCCTCGTCCACACCGCACGCCTTAAACGATGCGTCCATGCCAAGAAGATTATCCCTGTAGTTTTCAACAGCGCGCGCCAAATTCTCTACGCCCTCTTGAGGAGTTTTACCAGGATTTACACCAAGATTCTTAGCAAGCTGCTGGTAGCGCTCTGGAGCGATATAGCGATTGTACTTTGGCCAGCTTGTAGGCTCTTGTGGAATTTGACCATTGTAGCGAATTACATATGGAAGCAAAATCGCATTTGTGTGGCCGTGCGCAACGTGGCACAAAGCCCCGATTGTATGTGCCATTGCGTGGCACATTCCAAGGAACGCCGAGCCAAACGCCATTCCAGCCATCGTAGCTGCATTATGCATCTTCTCTTGAGCTTGAATCTTGCGCTCAGGGTCATTAGCGTTCACAGAATCGTTAAGATTCTCCCAAATCAACTTTGCTGCATGCAATGCCATTGCGTCCGTAAAGTCGTTAGCATAAACAGAAGCAAAAGCTTCCATAGAGTGCGTCAAAGCGTCAAAACCAGAATCGCAAGCAAGCTTTCTAGGCTGCGTACGCGCCAAAACTGGATCCACGATTGCAACCGAAGGCGTAATCGCGTAATCCGTAATCGGGTACTTATAGCCAGTCTTATGGTCTGTAATAACAGCAAACGGAGTAACTTCCGATCCTGTTCCAGAAGACGTTGGTACGCAAATCAAGCAAGCTTTTTTGCCAAGAGGCGGAATCTTAAACGCGCGCTTTCTAATATCGAAGAACTTTTCGCGCAAATCAGCGAAGGAAATTTCTGGATGCTCGTAAAGAAGCCACATAATCTTTGCAGCATCCATAGGAGATCCGCCGCCAACAGCAATAATCGTGTCTGGCTGGAACTCTTCGCGCATCATTTCCGCGCCGCGCTCAACAGTTTCAACGCTTGGCTCTGGCTCAACGTAATCAATAATCCTAAACGTTACGCGGTTGTCTCTAGCACGAAGCTGATCAATCACCTTGTCTATAATGCCAAGCTGTTCCATCACTTTATCGCACACAATAACTGCGCGCTCAATGCCATACATGTCTCGCAAATAGCGAACAGCATTCGGCTCAAAATACGTTTTGGCCGGAATCTTGAACCATTGCATATTGTTATTCCTTCGCGCTATGCGCTTTATATTAATAAGATTTACCGCTTGAACGTTTCCAGAAACAGAGTTTCCACCATAAGAACCGCATCCCAAAGTTAAAGAAGGCGCGATTGCGTTGTAGATGTCTCCAACGCCACCCAAAGATCCTGGAGAGTTCCAAATGATTCGGCAAGCATGCATGCGGCTACCATATTCGCGAGCAAGCTGCTGATTGTTGGTATGAATCACAGCAGTGTGACCAGCTCCGTGCACAAGCATCTTCTCGCACATTTCAAAGCCTTGTTCCTTGTTATCTGCGCGCAGTAAAGCGTGAACAGGAGCCAACTTTTCCATTGTTAGAGGCTCCATCTCGCCAACTTCTTTGCACTCAGCAATAAGAATCACAGCATCTTCTGGAATCTCAAATCCAGCCTGTTGCGCAATAAATTGAGGCGACTTTCCAGGAACAACAGAATTAAGCTTTGGAGTTTGGCCACTATAAGACGTGCAACCAAACATGTACTTCTCGAGCTTTGCTTTTTCTTCTTCGTTTACAAAGTAAGCTTTACGGCGCTTTAATTCGAGCTTCAAAGGATCGTATACGTCTTTATGAGCAATAATCGCCTGCTCTGTTGCACAAATCATGCCGTAGTCAAAATGCTTTGAAAGCACTAAATCGTTTGCAGCGCGCTCAACATCTACGTCTGCATCAACATATGCTGGAGCGTTTCCTGCACCAACGCCCAATGCTGGCTTACCAGAAGAATAAGCAGCTTTAACCATTCCAGGACCACCCGTTGCAAGAATTGTTGCAACATCTGGGTGCTTCATTAAAGCTCCCGTAGCTTCGATTGATGGATGCTCAATCCACTGAATGCAATTTTCTGGCGCTCCTGCTTCTATTGCAGCATCGCGCACAATTCTTGCCGCTTCTGCAGAGCACTTTTGGGCAAATGGATGGAAGCCAAAAATAATTGGGCAACGAGTTTTAAGCGCGATTAGCGACTTAAAAATGGCTGTAGACGTTGGATTTGTGACTGGCGTAACGCCTGCTACAATGCCAACTGGCTCAGCGATTTCGTCGATTCCAAGAACGTCGTCTTCTCTAATAATGCCTACTGTGCGCTGGCCTGCAAGATAATGCGTAATATGTTCGCATGCAAAGATGTTTTTTGTAGCTTTATCTTCAACTAATCCTCTGCCTGTTTCTTCAACAGCCATTTTTGCTAAGACTAAATGCTTGTTTAGAGCTGCAATCGATGCTTTTGCTACGATTCGGTCTACTTGAGTTTGATTTAACTTTTCAAATTCATCTAAAGCGACTTTTGCTTTTTTAGCTAACTCGTCAACTTCTTGCTTTGCAACTAATGCCGCTTGCTCTTTTTCATCGAGCACATTTTCTTGCGCTGTTTCTTGCGCTTGCGCCATTTGGTCCTCCTTGATCTTTAGATTCCTTACGTACTTCTACGCTTTTGGCACATCAACATTTACATGCATAATCTTCTATGAAAGACGCATCATAATGCTGGTATGTGATACATTTCACAATTTACTTGAATTACTGTACTATTTTGAGTTTGCAGCGAGTTGCGCTATTTATGAGCGAGGTTTATCCCCTAATGTTCGTTATTTGTTCTTATTTGTAATGATTTATGTGCGATTTGCTGAAAAATTTTCTAGAATGTTAGATTTAGCTGTTACTTACAAACGATTAATAACATTTAACTTGATTCTAGATTACACACGAATAAAAAATGGCTCCCAGCATAAGCCAGGAGCCATTGAAGTTGTAATTCTTCGCAGCTTAACGCTTCGAGAACTGAGGTGCACGACGTGCCTTGTGCAAACCAGCCTTCTTGCGTTCCACAACGCGAGCGTCGCGAGTCAAGAAGCCAGCCTTCTTCAAGGAAGCACGGTTTGCATCGCGGTCAATAGCGTTCAAAGCGCGGGCAACGCCCAAGCGGATTGCGCCAGCCTGACCAGTGGTGCCGCCGCCGTCTACCAAAACGACAACGTCGAACTTACCTTCAAGCTTTAGAAGCACGATTGGGGAATTAACTTCACGCTGCAATAAGCGAGATGGGAAGTATTCCTCAAGAGTGCGGCCATTAATAGTCCACTTACCAGAACCTGGAACCAAGCGAACGCGAGCAACGGCTTCCTTACGACGACCAGTGCCATAGCCTGGAGCGATAGCGGAAGTACCAGTGCCTGCACCAGCGTTGGTTTCGGTGGTGTAGCTAGTCAGTTCTTCTTCGTTCTCAAGAACCGCGGAGTTGTTGTTATCTACCATAATCATATTCTCCTTACGATTCACTTAGCCTGCTGGCTAACCTGAGAGATCTCGAAGACCTGTGGCTTTTGCGAAATATGAGGATGCTCAGCGCCAGTGAACACACGAAGGCGATCAAGCTGAACCTTAGCAAGACGATTCTTTGGAAGCATTCCCCTAACAGCGGAAACAATGATGCGCTTTGGATTCTTCTCCAAAAGCTCAGCATAGCTATCGCGGCGAAGTCCGCCTGGACGGCCAGAGTGGGAATACAATTCCTTGCTCAACTTATTGCCAGTCAAAGCAATCTTATCTGCGTTAATAATAATAACGTGATTGCCAGAATCGGCGTGAGGAGCATACGTTGGCTTATTCTTGCCACGAAGCAAAATAGCTACCTGGGAAGCCAAGCGACCAAGCACCACATCAGTGGCGTCGATAATGTACCAGTCATGAGTTAAATCTGCTGGTTTCGGTGTGAAAGTCTTCACAATCGTACCTTTTCTCTATTGTGTTTCGAGCTTTATATCTTCTTGGTTTATAGAAGATACTCTACTCATAATCCGTGGGCTCCCTGAAAGTCCTCGATGGCGAGTGGGAAAAGCGCTTTGAAGGACCCCTTAGGGAAACACAACAATCTGCAAGTATATCGCCACATGACGACTATTTGCAAACTTCTATTTTACATACAACGCGGACTACAACGCATACTACAACGTTATGCAAATGCGGACTACAACGCTCGCAAGTCAAAAACAAACGCTGCAGCCCGCAATTAATCACGCATATACCTCTATTTATTCATGATTTGCGCTAAAGACTTAACTCTAGGCAAGTCAAACAAATCATCCAAAAGAACGGGATTGCAATCGGCATCTGCCAAAGGAATACGCCAATTTGGATATTCGTCGTTAGTTCCAGGCTGATTTTGTGCTCTACGCTCGCCAGTGGCGTCAACAATCGACGCAGCAAGCAACTTAGAAGGCGCAGCTTTAAGCGCTTTATACAATGCTTCTACAATCTCTTGCTCATGCTGCGACTCGTCTTCTAACGCACTTTCGCTTAAGAATCCGCCAGAAACAAGCATCTTAAGCATTGCGTTATGCTCTTTAACAGCATCAGCGCGGAACTCTTCTACAGATCCAGAAAGAAGATTCAAACGCTCGCGAATATTAACGTGCTCGTAGTTTAAGTACCCTGCAGCAGGTGGCAAATCGTGAGTGTTTACAGAAGCAAGCGTCATTTCGCGCCACTTCTTAGGCTCGCGGAACGCGCCATCTCTCTGTTCAAACCACTCAACCGTGCATCCAAGAACCTTATTCTTAGCCAAAACTTCTAGAGCTTCAGCTGGCACAACGCCAAGGTCTTCTCCAACTACAACGCCATTTGCGCGCGTGGCTTCAATAGCAAGAATGCCAAGCATAATGTTTGCATCGTAGTAAACGTAAGCTCCGTCTCCTGGAGTAGATCCTTCTGGAATCCACCAAAGTCGGAAAAGCCCAAGAATATGGTCAATTCGCACAGCTCCAGCGGAAGCAAACATGCCATGAACCATATCTCTGTATGTCTTAAAACCTGTGCGCTCAAGCTCAAATGGATTAAGCGGAGGCTGAGACCAGTTTTGACCTTGCTGATTGAAATAATCAGGAGGCGCACCAACGCAAGCGCCATTGGCGAATCGCTCTGGATTCCACCAAACTTCGGAGCCTGCAGGATGCACGCCAACAGCCATATCCGACATAATTCCAATGCGCATTCCTGCTTTTTTAGCTGCCATTTGCGCGTCGTGCAACTGGCCGAACGCAACCCACTCAAGCCAACGATAAAACTCTAGCGTGTCTGGGAATTGCTTTGCTAAAGCGCTAATCTCATCGGAATCTTTAGTAAGATGCTTCTCCCAGCAGTCATCGCCATTAGGCGCACCCCACTTGTCGTAGCAAAGGCACCAAGTTGCGTAGGATTCAAGCGTGTCTCCCATATCTTTCTTAAATGCTTCAAACTTTTGCGCGCGCTTATCTGACATGCCCGACTTAAAAATAATCCACAAAGCGTGCATTTTTACGCGCCACATTGCGTCTCGATCAATAATTTGCACATCATTATTAAGCGGCTCTACTTGATTATGCAAATCGTCAACGCTTTTGCGATCTTGCTCGCTAAGAAGATTATATTCTGGAATGCTTTCTGGGCGAATATAAGTGACGTTTACCATAGACCTAGCAACAGGCAAATATGGCGAAGGCGTTAACGGAGCAACTGGCTCTCCAGCATGAAGCGGATTTATAAGAACAAAGTCCGCTCCCGACTTTTCTTTAGCTTTAACAAGCAAATCCGCCAGATCTGCATAATCGCCAACTCCCCAAGACTTAGAGGAGCGGATTGAATAAAGCTGAGCCATCCAACCCCAAATTTGCTTGCCATCTTTTTCTAGTTTCTCAATAGTATCAATGCTTTCTGGCGCGCTAATAAGAGTGGCCTCTTCTACGCGGTCGGCAACACTAACGCGCAAAGTATGATAGCCCATTGGAACGTCTGCAGGAATCTTAAGCAAAGACGTTGCTACAAACTTTCCGTCTACGGGAATTGCAACATCGTTTTTAGAAGGAGAAATTTGCAAATCACCCTTGTATTCACTGCCATCTTCCAAAATAAGTGTTGCTGTAGGATACTCCAAAATCCCAGTGTTTACGCTTACTTCGCTTTCTTTACCAACAGTGTGCAAAACTGTTGGAGCAACTAAGCGAGTGTGACGCTCATTAAGGATTTTTTGAGTTGCTTCTTCGATTTGTTTATCGTTTTGAGCTTCTACGCATAGTGATTGCAATACTTTTACAAGCACGCTATCGGCGATTTGATGCTCTACGCCATCCGATCCAACGAATTTGGAACGAACGCCCATTAGTTCAGCCAATCGCCTTAACGGACTTGTTGGTTGCACTGTTTCTTCATTTTTAGTGTTCATAGTTTCCATCGTAGTCTATTTGTGGGGTTTTAATGCAAACGTATGCAATTATTATTCATTTTACTTTTATACTCAAGACTTATTTTTATATTTAAGACTTATTTAAGACTTCTGACGCAGCAAGCGATACATCCGAGTCCTTATCTTTAGACAAAGCAATCAAAGTTGGCTGCGACACACCTGGATTAAGCGCCACTGCTCTTCTTACCATTGCAGAGAGCACAGGCGAATCGTTACTTTCTTCGCTTGCACCAAGAGAAGCTAGATAATCCAACGTTTTTGCGCTAACACCATTTGTCTGCGCGCCTTCTAATCGCATTTTCCAAGATGTTCGCGGATTACACAAAGCAGCATCTCTAACTTGCGCGCAAGAATCTTTAGTAAGCCTTCCAACTAGCCAATTCTTAGCATTTTCGTTCTTTGCAACAGCTAAACGAACATTACTTGATTCGTCTTGAGAAAGTTTAACCAAGATATTCGGGAATGGCATTACTGTTGCTAATCGAACGCGATCTTCTTCTGGAGTATTTGAATTGCCTGCTACAGCTTCCAAAAGTGCAGTCGCTCTAGAAAATCCTGCCTGATCCGACCTATCTGGCAACTCTTTTATAGCAAATTCATGCAATTCTTTAGAATCACTGGAATGCCTTAAATGCTCGTAAACAGCGGTTAATGGCTCGTATGAAGCATTGGAATTATTAGATTCATTAGACTCATTAGATAAATCATGGCTTGCACTATTGCCTAAATCTTCGTTTTTCTCAACGCCATTAAGCTTTTGCGCATCATTCATAAGAGACTCACCAACCTTTGCTTAGTCACTTATCTAATCTATCAGCTTTGCAACACAAATCTTAAAACACAAGAGTCACTAAAAATCACACACAACTTACTAAAAAATCACTAAAAATAAAAATCAGCAAATTCTAGTGCAAACACCGCAAAAATCTGGAATTATTACTCCAGAAAACGTATTTTTTACTGCTTCAAGAAATCTATCTGACTCTTTACACGGCACGCATACTTTTAATTCAATAGAAACGCCGTATTCTTCACTTATAACTTCCGCATTGTTTTTTAATAATAAATGCTTAAACATTCTTAAATGCGAGTACTCAACTTTGCAAGAAAAACAATTGCACTCTACAATATCCGCTATTTTACTAGACTTTATAGCACCTGCAGCCGCAGCAGAATACGCTCGTATTAATCCACCAGAGCCAAGCAAAATCCCACCAAAATAACGCGTAACTGTTACAACTGCGTCTACAACATTAGAAAACCTAATAACATCTAAAATTGGTTTGCCTGCAGTTCCAGATGGCTCGCCGTCATCGCTCATACGCTCGCACAATCTGCCATTTTTATCTGCGTAAATCGCAGCGTACGCAACGTGCCTTGCTTTGGGGTGAATCATCCTAATTGACTCTACAAACTCAAGCGCTTCTTCAGCACTAGAAATGTGGCACGCGTCCGAAATAAACTCTGACTTCTTTTCCACAAAAGCAAAGTGCGCAGGATTCTCACATAAATCAGTTACGGTTCGCATATTCTTCATATTCGATATTCAATATTATTCGACATTCGATATTCAATATTCAATATTCAAATCGTTTTCAATTCAAACAGTCTTAAAGCTACAAAAGATTATATGCAACCGCTAGAATTACAAATCACAAATCACAAATCACAAATCACAAATCACGACTTATCGTAACGCATTAAGTGATCTACAACGTCTACAAGCTCTGCAACTTTCTTATCTGTAACCTTTTTATTTCCAGCGTCTTGCGCTTCTTCTAATGCCTTTGATATTTCTTGATGAGCAACTATAAGCGCAACTGCCCTAAGAGCTGCCGTAGATGCAGAAAGTTGCATAAGAATGTTGTTGTAGTCTTCCCCTTTTTCAACCATATTTTCAACAGCGTGAACTTGCCCACATACTCTATGCAAGCGAACCAACATCTTTTCTTTATCTATGTTGTAGTCACTCATAAAAAAACCTCATTTGAAAACAGTGCTTTTATATACTATTTACATAATAATTGTGCGTTGTATAGTACGCAAAACTATAAGCGCCAAAAAGCTATGTTTATAGAATAAATTATGCATATTATACAACGCAACTATTCTTATCTGTTTTAAATATATCCCAATTAATATATCTCAACATACATGTTTTACAAATTTATGCACATATGAATCAAATATTTTATGAGAGATTTTATGCAATGTAACTTACGCGTTTTGCCAAAATCACAGATCCTGCAATAAGCAATATAGCCAGAGAGAACATTAATGTTGTTTCAACTTTTACGCCAGTTGTTACTAGATGCCCAACATTAGCACCTAGACGAGCATGGCGTCGTTTTGAATTCTTTGTTCCACTTGCATATTGATTATTTGACTGCGAATTCTGCTCTACATTAGAGTCGCTTACTTGTTGATTACCTCCATACTGAGAATCTCCCTGTTTAGAATCTCCCTGCTGAGTAGCACTTTGGTAAGTATCAACCTTCTTAGAATCACCTCTCTGAATAGTACCTGATTTAGTAGCTGTATATTTACCTTCCTTGCTATCTTCCTTGGTTGCAACATGCTCAGATTTATGCTGAGAATCCGTTTTAACATTACTTTGATCATCTTTTTTATTGTTTTTTTCATTAATTTTATCGTTATTAGCATTACTCTTAGCATTACTCTCGCCAGCCGCATCTGCATTTTGATGAACCGTATTATTGGTTCCAGCATCTACTTGCGCACCGAGCGTATTATTATTCACTCCAGCGTTTACACCAGATTGCGCATTGTTGCCAACTTGCGTGCTGCCAGACTGTGTGCCAGCAACTTCATTTTGCGCACTAGAACCTTGCGTACCGCCAGGCTTTTCGCTAGAACCACCAGGCTGCTCTTTACCAGGATTCACATTACCAGGCTGCTGTTGTTTACCAGGATCGTTTTTCCCAGAACCCTGTGTGCTACCAGACTGAGTATTATTGCCAGCTTGCACACCAGAACCTTGCGGATTCTGAGGACTCTGAGGACTCTGAGGATTCTGAGGATTCTGAGGATTCTGAGGATTCTGCTTTGAAATAATATTATCTACAACGCCACCACTAGAAGACGTCTTTGGATCAACTTCACTACCCGTAACATTTCCACTACCAGCAGGCTCGCTCTTATCTGGATCTTGTTTACTAGGCTTTTCGCTAGAACCTCCAGGATTATCCTGCTTACCAGGATCTTGCTTACCAGGATCTTCACTAGAACCACCAGGCTTTTGCACACCAGGCTCACTCTTCACAGGATTCGCATTACCAGACTGCTCTTTTCCAGGCTCACCCTTACCAGGCTCACCCTTCGCACCAGCATTCTCCGCCTTATTAACAGTCACAGTAACAGGCTTATTTCTATCAAAGAAGCTTCTACTATCTTCGTTATTAAACGACGTCTTAAACTCTTGCGCTCTAGAAGAACCTGGGAATTCATAAACAAAAACATACATTCCACTTTTAGCCGTATTGCCGTCTAAAAGATCGATCATATCTCCAACTTTTTCAAACTTTTCTTTTTTATTCTCAGCACTTCTGTTCTCTTTGTTATCTTCACTGCCCTTGTTATCTTCACTATCGCTATCTTTGCCAGATTCTTTGCCAGCTTCTTTGCCATTAGACTCGTTATGAGTAAGAATTATCTTGCCGTTCCCAAGCGTGTAAGTTCCATTACGCAATGGAACATCCCATGAATCTATTTTCTTATGATTTTCGTCTTCTTTAGGCTCTTCTACAGAGCTGGAAACAAGCTTTACCATATTTTCGTTGCTCATTGAACCATCTTTGTTTCCAACCCACCAAAGACGAATGTTCATCTTTGCATCTTTACTAAACCCATAATCGGTATTTCCATCAAATTTTCCGTAGTCTTTTGGAACACCACTAACAACTATCGCATCCGAAACGTCATTTGTATCTTTGTTTTTTAGATTCTTAACATGTTCAATCGATATTTTTGCCTTATGCGAAACTGTTGAATTTACGTTTCCAAATTCTTCAACAAACTTTCCTGGAATAAACTCTCGAACGTCGTCTTTTTGATTTCCGGGATCAATAAACCAAACCCACGTTCCAAATAATCCTGCATCGTCTTTGTTCACTTTATAAACTTTTGCGCTAGCAAGTTCATCTTTAGATAAGTCACCTTTTGCTTCGTGCGCAACCGCCTTAACCTCTTGATTTTCTCCCGAAAAATAAACATCAGCTGCAGCAACTTGACGAATATTCTTATCTTCTCGTAGTTCCTTTATATACTCTTCTACTTTGTCTTTTTTATTTTCGCGTTTTTTCATAATATCGTTATAAGAACCAACAAAGTAGTATCCGCGAGCACGAACGTCTTTACCACTTACCCACTCACCTTCAGTAGGATTCTTTAGCGACGAAGTAACAGTATCTTCTACAGAATCGCCTACTTTCAACTCTTTTACAGTCGACTTAGAAGAAAGCGAGGGCTGGAACTTTCTGTGCGCTCTCTCTGTTAATACATTTGTAAATTCTTTGACTTTTTCATCTTTTGCTACTCGTATTAAAGCTGCTCCATTCCCTATATCTTTTCTTTGCAAATATGGAATGTAGTATTCACCCTTAATTTCTGCTTCACCTTCTCCTGTTGCAACCCAATCAATTCCATACAACGTACTATAAGATCCAATGTGATCTTTAACCTCTTTAACCTGTTTCTTATCTTTTATAAAACGCAACTTATCGCCTACTGCAGTAACTTTAAATTTTGTATTTTCGCTGTCATATGTAACATTTCTTTCATCAACACCCTGTGTATCAATAACTACCCTTCCACTCCTTGCATAGTAGGTAGCATAAGGGTCAAGTATTTTGAATCCCATACACTTAGGCGTTTTTTGGGTTACTTCGTTCCATAGTTTTTCTGCATCTTCCTTTAAGTTAGACGCACCATCAAATCCCCTACGCTTCGCTTCTTCCCACCCGCGTTTATCTTCATCATAATGTTCATGAATTAAATATGCTGCAGCCTCCATTCGGGATGTAAAATCATTTTCAATAGCAGACTTAGCTATTCTTGCTGTGATTTCATTAATATTGTTAACATCAAGCGGAATATCTCTCCAATCGGAATCAGCTTTTACAGTTGATCCCGTATTAATGCAAAATACGTAATTACCATCATCATCTTTTTTTACAATTTTTCTGCTCGGACTCACTTTTGAACAGGCATCACTATACGTATAGTATTGAGCAAAAATATCCGCAGAAGCAGCATTTATTGCGCCATTACCAACAACAATTGCAATAGTCGCCAGCAACGCTGTCAGTAAAGAGAACATTCGCGTGCGCTTATTGCGTAAAAAGATTGGAATCCCTTTACATCCATGTTTTCCCATATCAACTCCTTAAAACGTTGTTTTCTCTAACGTGACAAACGTTTTTGCTAGCCACGATGAACGAAAAATTCGCTCATGCTCTAACTATGATTTAGGAATTTCAATCTGTAAATAAAAAACTTTCAATGTGGTTAAAGGCTATTTTAGAGGGTAGTTATCCACATTGTTATACACAATTGTGCACAATTACACACAATTACGGCGGCTGCTGGCGATTTGCAACGATTAAGTGGGAATACAGGGAATACAGTGAATCGGATTATGGGTTATAGGCCAAAAATCAAAACAAAAAGCTCTAAACCGCTGATTTTTCAACGATTTAGAGCTAAACCGCGGAGTCAGAGAGATTCGAACTCTCGAGCCGCTTACGCGACTAACACCTTAGCAGGGTGCCCCTATCGGCCACTCAGGCATGACTCCACTTTGTAACTATTCAAGATAGCAACAGGTTCAAACTATATCACCTCTTGAGGACGTGCACAATGCTTAAGCGACACACCAAACGCACAAAAGAAGCTTATATAACGCGCAACAGTATTTATGCGGGATTGTGATCTCCCGAAAATGTAATCACAACAGCCAACATAACTAAAGCCATTCCGCAAACATCAATCAACGTTGGCATTTCACCAAATCCCATGCCAACAAGCGCCGCAATCGCAGGGTAAAGCGCTTGCATAACTGAATATCTTGCCGAAGATACACGCTTTAGCAAAACCTGGTCTAAAAGAGTTGGAATAAAAGACGCGCAAATCGCAATAACAACCATTAATCCAAGAAGTTTCAAAGATCCATAAGGCTGAGCAGCCCAAGTTGCACTCGATTTAGGATGCACAACATGCAAAATTGCAGGGATTCCAAGAACACTCGATTGCAAAAGCCAACCAATTAAAATAGCTATACTAACTCGGTCAATTGCATTAGACCCTCTTGCAAGCATGCGCCCAGAGACAATGTACATTCCCCACATTGATCCGCCAATAAGAATCGCCACTAATCCAACAAGAAAATGCGGGCTTTCGTTAGAGCCCATCGATGCACTTGCAAGAAGCACAATTCCGCAAGCCGCAATAACAATACCAACGCGCTCACGCCATGTTTTACCCGTTATAACAGCAACCATTAAAGGCCCTACAAACTCAATAGTTACAGCCACCCCCACAGCCATGCAACTAATAGCTAAATAAAACATTGTGTTCATAAGAACAACAGAAATGCCTACAGCAACAACAATTGCCCATTCTTTTAACGTTTTAGGAAGAGAGTTGCGAGCGCGCTTTTTACGCGAAAAAGGCCTTCTCCAAGCAAGCAAAAACAAAGACATAAACCCAACGCGATACCACACAGAATAAAGCGGATCGAGCTGGCTAAACGCGACCTTTGCTATAGACGTTGCTAGATAGACCGTTGCAGCTTCTACAACAACGATTAGCAAAACAGGCATGCGATTTAGCGCGTTTACTATGATTTGTTTCATAAAGCATACCCTACACGGCAGTAGTTATATTTGCCAGTAGTTATTTTGCGTATTTTACACTTATTTTTCGTAAACTTATTGCGACACGCTATTGCACAAAATCGAACGTTTGTTCTACTATAAATTCATGAGCACAGCACCGCGAGTTAATGCAGCTAAACGCGATTGGGGGCGCAATGCGTCTGGCTGCACAATACTTCATATCGATATGGATGCATTTTATGCATCACTCGAGGCGGCGCGTAATCCTAGGTTACTTGGCAAACCTGTGATTATTGGTACAGGCTCGCGCTCCGTAGTTTCGGCAGCCAGCTACGAAGCACGTAAGTATGGCGTGAATTCAGCTATGCCTACAGCGCGAGCACGAAGCTTGTGCCCTAATGGCATTTTCCTGCCGGTAGATATGCCATATTACGTTTCCATTTCATCTAGGATTTTTAAGGAGGTCTTTTCAAAGATCACAGATAAAGTTGAGCAGGTTTCTGTAGACGAGTGTTACATGGACGTTAGCTCAGCGTTGTTGCGCTGGAAAACGCCCATCGCCATAGGCGAGTGGATAAGAAGCGAAGTCGCGCGCAAGTTTCACATCACTTGCTCTGTGGGGATTGCATCAAATAAGCTGATCGCAAAAATGGCGTCAACGAACGCAAAGCCAAATGGAATGTTGATTATCCCCCAAAATCGCAATGCCGACTTTGTTTCAATAATGCCATTACGAGCAATACCAGGAATTGGACCTGCGCTTGCTAAAAAACTAGCTACGTGGGGAATAAACAGCATTGAGATGCTTAGAGGTGTAGATGAGAAGACTTTGGAACGAGTTGCTGGGTCTAAAGTTCTTGCGCGAATGCTTTATAACACTTCGCGCGGAATTGACACACGGCAAGTAACGCCCCACGTTCCAGAAAAATCCATTGGAACAGAAAGCACTCTTGATAAAGACACCACGGATATTGCAGCAGTGAAAAACCTGATCAGGCACTGCTGCAACGAAGTGGCACAAGAATTACGCAATCGCAACACAATGGCAAAAACAGTAACGTTAAAATTGCGATTCAGCGATTTGCACTATGCAACAAGATGCAAAACATTAAGGAATGTAACCGATTGCGCTACAGAGATTTATAAGCACGCTTGCGATTTACTAGAATCAGTAAATCCAACGGTTCATGACCACAAATTAGGCGGAAGTCATGTTTGTTTACTAAGCTCCGTTAGGCTTGCTGGCATTAGCGTAAGCAATCTTGTAGATAAAAGCAAAGCGCTTGTTCAGCCTACGATTAGCGACATCTTAGAAGAGAACGAAAGAGAAAACACCATAAGTGGTATGCGTAAAAATTCAACAGAAATTGCGCAAAACGCAATAAAAAATACGCATGCAAGAATAAGTCACGCAGAACACGTATTAGATGCAGTAAGAAAAAAGTATGGTAAAGATGCTGCTCAAATGGGCATTTAAGCATCTTTTTTAGGAAGAGCAGCTACGCGATCTTCATCCCAGCCAGATGGGCCAGCTTCTTGCGCTCCGCCTAAATCGCCAAGTTTGTTAAAGTATTCCACAGCAGCGTCTTTATACCATTCCCACTCTTCTGGAACATCGTCTTCGTAAAAGATGGCTTCTACTGGGCATGCAGGCTCGCATGCACCGCAATCAACGCATTCGTTAGGGTTTATGTAAAGCGTACGATCGCCTTCGTAAATGCAATCAACAGGGCACTCGTCAACACACGCTTTATCTTTAACGTCAACGCACGGTTCTGCAATAACGTAAGGCATAACAAACGCCCCCTTTCACACTCAAAAATAAACTAACTCTTCCATTATAGTTCACATTACGAGTGCAAAACGCGTTGAGTCGGCATACGTAATCGCATACCGACTCAACGCAATTAAATCAACATCTCAAAAAATCAACGTCTAAAAGCAAAAGCCTATTGAGCATCCTCTTGAGCAGACCCAACAGCCACCTCTTGAGCCACCTCTTGAGCCACCTCTTGAGCTGCCTCAGCTCGCGCTTGATCTTCCGACTCGCCTTCCGCAACTTTTTCTGCAGCAGCAGCATCTTGCGCAAACAAGGTTTCTACTGGAACACCAAGCTTCTTAGCTTTACGAAGTTGCCTTCCAAGCAAAGAATTGCGGTAAGAATAGCCAAAGTACACAATAAAACCGATTGCAAGCCAGATTGCAAAACGAATCCATGTAAGCACAGAAAGGTTTAGCATAAGCCAGAACGTAGAAAGCGCGGCGAAAATAGGTAGAACTGGATTCCATGGAACCATAAATGATCGATGCAAATCAGGTCTACGCATACGCATAATAGGAACGCCTGCCGAAACAAGCAAGAACGCAGAAAGCGTACCAATATTCACCATATCGGAAAGAATTCCAATATCTAATGTAGAAGCGATTATAGCAACTACAACGCCAGAAACAATCTGAATACGTGCAGGGATTCCGCGCTTGCTAACCTTAGAGAAGCTGCGTGGAAGCAAACCATCTCGGCTAACAGCAAACACAATACGCGTAAGGCCCAAAAGAAGAACCATAACAACAGTTGTTAAGCCGATTACAATGCCAAGAGAAATAATCTTAGCAGCCCAAGTTGCACCTACAAGCTCAAAGCTAGTAGAAAGCGAAGGAGCCTCTTGCTTAGCCAAATCCTTGTAAGAGACCATACCAGTTGTAACAACAGCAACAAGAATGTAAAGAACAGTCACAATCAAAAGACCAAGACCAATGCCCCTAGGAATGTTCTTGTGTGGGTCTTTAGTTTCTTCTGCCGTAGTTGCAACAACGTCGAATCCAATGAATGCAAAGAATACAAGTGCTGCGCCAGAAAGAATACCCGTAACGCCGTAAACAGCTGGCTGCATGCCAGTAATCCACTGCCAGAGCGGCTGGCTCATAGTGCCAGAAACGTGAATACCCTTAACGCTAGCAACGTCTGTTGCAGGTGGAACAAATGGAGTGAAGTTAGACGCCTTAATGTAGAAGAATCCAACAACAACAACAAACAGAACAATACCAATCTTCAAGATTGTTAAAGCACCGTCAAAACGAGCAGAAAGCTTTGTTCCAACAACAAGCATAATCGTAAAGAACGCAACAATAACTACTGGAGCAAGATCAAAAGTAAAACCGCCAATATTTACCGAAGTAGATACGTTAAGACCAAACAAGTGCATTAAATCGTTAAGATAAACGCCCCAATATTTGGCTATAACAGATCCTGCCATAAGCATTTCCAGAATCATATCCCAGCCAATAATCCAAGCAACAAGCTCGCCGACTGTTGTATACGTAAAGGTGTATGCAGATCCTGCAACAGGAATCATCGAAGCAAACTCCGCGTAGCACATTGCAGCCGTTCCGCAAACGATTCCAGCAATAATAAAGCTAATAATCACTGCAGGACCTGCGTGGAATGCTGCTGCTTGAGCGCCAACGGAGAAGATTCCAGCGCCAACAGCAACAGCTACGCCCATAACTGCCAAATCCCAAGCATTTAATGTACGCTTAAGATGGCGATCACCATCCATTGTTTCTGCAATAGTCTGTTCAACAGACTTTTTTCTCCATATTTGCATAATCCAACCTTCTCTAAAACTACGTCTAAAACATTCCATATAAGGGTATATATGTTATAAATCGCAAAAAATACGGTTCAACTCGCATTAATCGTCATCAAACAATAATTTTTACGATATTAAAAGAGCATAGTACTTTGTCTAGCGGAAAATCACAACACAAATCGCAATTTATTATGTTAAATTATGCTAAATTTGTGTTAACAATTGTCCTAACAATCCGCACTAACGCCGATTAAAACAGGCTCTGGAACAAGTTTTACACCAAACGAATCGTAAACACCATCTATGATTTTGCGCGCCAAATCAACAATATCCGAGCACTTTGCACAACTGCGATTAGTCAACGCCAAAGTGTGTAAAGAAGATAATCCAGCTTTACTTTTTATGCCATCGCTTTGCGTAAGTCTAAATCCCCTGTGGAATCCAGCATGGTCAATAAGCCAAGCTGCAGAAGTCTTAACTCCTTTAGACCCATCTGGCAAAGTGGCGTCAAATCGCGGAGCATCTTCTGGGAGCAAATCTGCTTGAGATTTAGTCAAAATCGGATTCATAAAGAAGCTTCCGCAACTATGGCGGTCCGCATACTTGGAATCGCCCTCTTGCAAATCACCACAAACATAGTCTTCATTTTGAAGCCTAATAGAAGACTCAACACCGTTTTCGCTTTTTGCGTAGCACATCCACTTATTTGCGTAGCGCATAGCATCTTCGAGCATGCCCTTAGATGCTCTAACGCGCAAAACTTCGCGACGAATCTTAGACGTTTCCATCCTATCTCCAACTTGTACGCCAAGCGCGTGAGCAAGCTGCGAATGAGCCACAACACCTGTTTTTGAATGCTTTAAGCAAAAAGTAACAGATAAAACAACGTATCTAGGCGTTGGGAAGAAGCAATCAGCAGCAACACCAGGAGCCTTATACATGCTTTTTTTGAGAACAGAAGTGCGATAGCCAAATTTAAGATCCGCAAGATTCATATAAAAAGTGGTTTTGTCTTTACGATCCCAAACTTCTACAGAATCAACACTTTGTGATACTTCCGCACCGTATGCGCCAATGTTTTGTACCACAGACGCACCAACAGTTCCAGGAATCCCAGATAACGCTTCTACGCCTTGCAATCCAAGCTCAATAGTGTGAGACACAAAATCATCCCAATTGCAGCCAGCCTCTGCACTAACGTGAACCAAAAAATCTCCGCTAGTTTTATCAACGCCGTCTATGCCAGGAGCTGCCTCATCTAAAACGCAAATCTCACGACGAGCATCACGCACAACAACTCCGTTAAACGGTTCGTCGCTTACAAGCATGTTAGACCCGCCGCCAATAACACAAAGCGGCAATCCAGCGCAATCTGCGTCTTCTACAGCTTCAATAACAGCCACTCTGCTAGTAGGCTCTACAAAACGAGCAATAGAGCCTCCAACGCCGATTGTTGTAAGATTTGCAAAAGTTGGATTATCAGATTCCAATAAGGATGATTGCATACTCATACGACTAATCCTAACAGCAATAAATAACAAAAAACCCCGCAAAACGCGGGGTAATAAAGCTATAAAACTTCGCCGAAGTTCACGCTTTTAGCGAGTCTCGCGATGGAGAGTGTGCTTGCCGCAGCGTGGGCAGAACTTGCTCAACTCAAGGCGATCAGGCGTATTACGACGATTCTTCGTCGTGATGTAATTACGCTCCTTGCACTCCGTGCATGCAAGCGTAATGCCTGGACGGATGTCTGCGCTCTTACTTGCCATTTTGTTCACCTCTAGAATATTGTATGTTGACCAACTCCTGCTGGCCATTGTAGCGAGGAAGAGACTCGAACTCTTGACCTTACGATTATGAGTCGTACGCTCTAGCCAGCTGAGCTACCCCGCCAGAGAGCCTCGAGTGAGAATCGGACTCACGACCTCTTCCTTACCAAGGAAGTGCTCTACCACTGAGCTATCGAGGCGTGGCGGGTAGTGGATTTGAACCACTGAAGCACGAAGCAACTGATTTACAGTCAGTCCCATTTGGCCGCTCTGGTAACCCGCCAACGTAACCGCGCGGAGAAGAACATCTCCAAACGGCAACTTTGTTATTTTGCCACGAACGCGCGACTAATGCAAGTTCAAGACACGCCGAAAGCAAAAATCACATCTAAATGCATCTAAAAAATGCGATTATTTATATGCTATTTATATGCCTTTAAGCGATTATTAAGCAATTATTTAAGCGAAAAACCATCTTTCTTTAAAGACTCACACACTTTAAGTACGCGATTATTTGCCTCAGTCTCCGCAATCGTAATGCGAATACCTTCTCCAGCAAACGCGCGCACAGAAAGACCTGCATCAACAAAACGTTGATTAGCTCGCTCTGTATCTTCACCAAACGGCATCCAGAAGAAGTTTGCGTATGGCTCGGCAACATTCCACCCTTGCTCACGCAAACCGCTTACAACGCGCGCACGCTCCTTAACAAGCGCATCTACGCGATTTCGCATTTCTACAAGCGCTTCATTCTCCAAAGACGCAAGAGCTGCAACTTGTGCAATTTGGCTTACACCAAACGGAACAGCTACTTTTCGCATGCCTTCTACAACATCTGCTGCAGCAATAGCGTATCCAATACGCAAACCAGCCAATCCGTAGGCTTTAGAGAATGTTTGAGCAACAACAACGTTTGGATATTCGCGGTAAAGTTGCATGCCATCTGCCGTTCCCTTTGCGTTGTTAAATTGCACGTAAGCTTCGTCAATAAGCACTAAAACGTTGCTTGGAACAGCATCCAGCACTCGTCTAGCTTCCTCGTCTGAAAGCGATGCAGACGTTGGATTGTTTGGATTGTTCAAAATAACAAGACGAGTGCGCTCATTAATCGCATCAATCATTGCGTCCACATCGTGCGACCCATCTGCACGATTAGGGATTTTAACGCTTGTAGCGCCAGCACCCGTAACAATAATCGGGTACGCTTCAAAGCTTCTCCACGGGTATATGACTTCGTCTCCAGGGCCTGCAACAAGATTTACAAGTTGCGTAATAACCTCTGTAGAGCCGCATCCAAGAACAACCTCTTCTGGAGTAACGTTAAACTTTTTAGCTAACTCTTCTACGACTTCTGTTCCGCGCATGTTTGGATAACGATTAATAACACCAAGCGCACGGCTAGAAATGGCGCTTTTCACACTTTCTAACGGCTCAAATGGGTTTTCGTTGCTAGAAATCTTATATGCGCGAATGCCGTCTAATGCGGGCGCTGGTTTACCCTGCTTGTAATTTGGCAAAGTATCTAAAATACTGCGATGTTTGTAATCCATGATTTTATAATAGTCGCGTCTTAAACAAATTAAGAAAAATTAGACAAAATAAGTAAATTAAACAAAACTATACAAATTAAACCAAGCTATACAAATTAAACAAAAACGCTGAAAACAGCGATAAGTCGCCATTTTCAGCGCTAAATAGCTTTATATAAATAGCTTTAATACTACTTGACTAATACAAGTGATTAACCAAAATCAGCCAAGGATTGCAAGAACGTCACGAGACGAAACGATTAAGTAATCTTCGCCTTCGTAATGAACTTCTGTGCCACCATACTTGGAGTAAAGAATCTTGTCTCCAGGCTTAACATCCATAGGAATGCGCTCGCCCTTATCGTCTCTGCGGCCTGGGCCAACAGCCAAAACCTCTCCCTGCTGTGGCTTTTCCTTAGCATTATCTGGAATGTACAAGCCAGAAGCAGTTTGAGTTTCTGCTTGAGCTTGCTTAACAATAATCTTATCTTCCAAAGGTGTGAGCTTAATCGACACTTCGGTACCTCTTTCTAGAGAAATGTAACCTTTGCGCGAATAATGTTGACGAGGCTGACGATCACGTCAAAACTATCGAGCACTGAACCTTATAATAGCGCGTTTTTAGCACTCTACCAACTAGAGTGCTAAAATTTTAGAAAATTTTTACAAACTTTAAGCAGCGCGGCGAGCCAAAACATCCCTTAAATCGGCTTTACCAAGCGAATCTTCCGTGCTAACTGGAGGTTCTACAGTAACTTCGGTTGAATCGCTCGCGGAGTTTGGATTGCTTGAATCGAAAGCCGCCGCCAATTCGTTTGAATCGCCTGCTGCAATCGCTTTAGTAACTTGCTTTGTAGACTTTATTTCTAAGCTTTGCGGATCATTGGCGTTTATTTTGCAATCGCTGGAATCATCGCCAAACGAGAAAGATATAAGATCTTGATTTGAGTTGGAGATATCGGCTTGCGAGCGCACATCATTAGCAGCTGAAAAATCGCCAGCAACCGCGCTTTTTGCCGCCTCTTGCCTATTTGCTCCTGCTAAAGCCATGCTTATATCTCGCTGTTGCATAACTGAAGTCTCTGTGTTGTCTGGATTGATGGAATTGTCTGAATTCTCAACATGCTCAACAACTGAGTTTACGGCAGCGTCAAAAATTGGCTCCACAACAGAATCATTAAAAGCTGCAGAACGCTTGTTATACAAAGCAACTTTTGCTTCCCACTTACGCGCTTGCTTAGCAGCCATAGAACCAAAGTAGAGAACAGTGCAAACAGCAGCAAGAGGAATAATTGCAAACCATGCGCTATAGAGTCCAGAAAGACCCGCAACAAACACAACAAGAGTTAAAAATGCTAGAGAAAGCACCAACGCACGGCGACGGCGGATTGCTGCACGGCGAAGCGCGCGAATACGAGCAACATGTTCAGGCGTAAAAACACCATTAAACTGCTTAGCGCACTTATGTTTATTAGCATTCACGCTATTGCGACTGGACTTGCCATTATTAGGCTTTGTATTCGCTTGCATCTTCGACGGCTGCATGCCAACCCCTTTCGCCATCGTGCCGCTACACGCGTGGAAAAGCGAATCACTGCTATAATCCACAATGTGCAACGAAGGTGAATACCTATCTTCGCTGTGTTCCAGCATTGACTTCATGCTGTTTTCAGTGCGTTTAGGCAACCAACCAAACATTAAGGCTACGATGATGATCAATACTGTTAACGCGCTCACCGATTCATAACCCATACGTACAAATATAAAGTGCATTAAGGATGTAAAGGCTAAAAATAAGTCGGCGTGTCGGATTTTTTGCGATTGTTTCGCAAAATTTTACAAACGAAAAAGCGTTTACGATTAGCGATTAACAGCTTTAACGAGGCGATATTATGAGCTAGGATATGTGATGGAATTATAGATTGGAGGAACCGTTGCCTACTTATCATTACCGTTGCAAGCAATGCGGATATGATTTTTCACAACATCAATCGTTTGAAGATGAGCCAATTACCGTGTGCCCAAAGTGCGGAAAGCAAGAAGTTCGTAAGGTTTTTAGCGCACCACCAATCAGCTTTAAAGGTAGCGGATTTTATCGCACCGATAAGTAACGTGCAAATAACCCATTAAAATTTGTGCATATGTGCATAAGTGAAAAAATATGACGCTACTTATGTGTGCATGTGAATAAATTGAAACTTTATAACGCCACTTATGTGCTTATGTGCGTAAGTGGCGTTTATTTTGCTACGCATGTGTGCGTATGTTAGTAATCACTTATGTTGATATGTGGATTAACACCAATCAAAAATGGCCATTTATGTGAATATGTGTATAAGTGACTATTAAGATTCATCAAAAATGTTTATATGTGCGTAAAATCCTTGTAAAATCCCCATCTAAGCTAGCCTTTAACCACATTGCACAAAAAAGCTTGCAAAAGCGCTACGCGTGATAAATGATGCTTATATGAGTACATCATTTTTACTAAAAACAGTTGGCTACAAAGCAGAAAACAAAATGCCAGTAGAGCTTATAAAGCGCAGAAAAAGGGCGCAAACCTTAAACATGCTTTCAATATTTTTTATAAGTGTTGCAACATTGTTTTCAATACACCTTATTTCAACGTTTCAAGCTACTCAAAGCGTGCCAGTAGCCATTAGAAACATAGCAAAAGGCAGCGTGATTAAACAAAGTGACCTGCATTACGTTAACGTGCCTAAAAGCAGCGTTTTTAACAATGTTCTTAACCAAACTTCTATAAACAATTCCTCTAAAAACGCTATTATTGCTGCGTGCAACATTAAATACGGAACGCCGATTTTTAGCAATCAAGTTACAAAGCAAACAAAAATTCCGCCTGGCTTTACAACGATTTCGGTTAATCTTGCAAGCAGTAGCGCCAGCCTTGCGCCAGGAGACGTTATTTCTATAGCGTTTAGCAAAGTTCCAAACAGCTTAAATACAGCCAACCATTCAACAAATCCAACACAAATAGAAACATCTAGCGACGCCAGTTTTTCCGATAACATTACTTTGCAAGACAAAAACGTTTCGCTTGTTCACAACGTAATCGTTGTTAACGTAAACAATTCTGCACAAAGCGCACTGCTAGCAATGCCAGCAGAAAACGCGTTGCAAATCATAAACACGCAAGCGATTATTCCAAACCTTGCGGTAATAGCTGTACAAAACTAGCAAGCAATAAATAAACGCATGCCAGCAACTATGCAAAGTTTATCTACCGCGTTCGCTAAAAACCGCCCAATGCGGAGGAAGCTCGCCAAGAATACGATTATCGTCGTCTTTTGCGCGCTGCTCAATCGTTTGAGCATCACCTGGCTCTTGTTTTACGCCATCCGCGTCGAAAAGCTCCGAACCTTTACGAACCACGCGCGAATGACCCCTAGAACACCTGCGATTAGCGTTGTATTCACTCATTGCTGCTCGCCGCTTTTATAAAGCTCGCCAATTCTAGAAACAATCCGCTCAACTTCTTTTTCGGGATTAACGAATGCTCCAACGCTCCAAACGTTCATAACCGACCAGCCAAGATACTCCAAATCTTGAGCTAGTACGCGATTGCGCTCACGAGTGGACTCAATGCTCATAAAACGCGCATCGTCTGTTAGAACAGCCAAAGCAAACGGCTTATTTGGCAAGCCAACAACAAGAGGAATGCTATGATCTTCACTAAAACCGTAGTTCACTGCAACATTAAGGCCGCGAGAGCGAATTCGTTCTGCCAGATCAGCAAACAAAACGTTGCTAAAGCCGTTTGCGGAAAAATCGCCAGCAGCTTGCGATTTAGTAGGCTCGACCTCGCTACCCTCGTCTCCAGCATCTCCAGCATCGCTAGAATCGCCAGCAGCCGCTGCATCTACTGCATCTACTGGATTATCGCCCAAAGCCTCTGCCCAAATAAGCAAATCCTTAAGAAGCTTAGGTCCGTCTTGATGCAAACGATCATCTTCCATATCGCTAGACTTAAATGCGCAAACAATGTCCAGATTTCTGCGAGCCAAAGCCAAGGAGTCAAGAAGCATGGACTTTCCGCCTTCTTCTTCCAAAACGCCAAATTGTTGCAAAAGTCTGCCATGAGAAGTTTTTGCATAGCAAAGCGAAAGAATAACATCCGTTGCAGCTGCTCCAACAGCCTCATTTACGCTTACAAGTCGAACATGCCTAAGGAATCTACCCATATTTTCGTCTTTAACAGCCAACGCCTTAAGCTCCGCACCAAGCCTGTTTCTAAACACGCTTGTAAGAGTCACAACTGCAAGCACGTAGCTAGAAGGAACAATGCTAAAAGTCTTAGCGCGCTGCTTAATCAAAGACACAACTTCATCAATCTCGCGCTGGCTGCTTTCAATAAGACCCGTTGCCATAACTGGAACGCCAGCGGCTTCTACTTGATGAAGCTTAACCTTGCCTTGCATTTTTTCTACAGGAACATCGTGTCTAAGCAATCCGTAGCCATGATTTTCAAGGAAATCAGCAAGATACGTGGATCGCCTGGTTGCTCGCGACTTAACGCAAATAGTAGGCAAAACACTAATAAGGTCACTTACGCTTTGCGAGCTAACAGTTTGCTTGTGCGCAATAACAACGGCTTGGCGTGCGCGCGCAAGAATGCTAAGCAGCTCAATGTTGTTAATATGCTCTGCAGAATCAATGATTACAACGTCTACAATCGGCTTAAACTCAGTCATCATAGTTAAAGTAGACGGCATTGCAACCAGAATCGGCTTAGCAGCAAGCAGCAAATCTGGGTAAGAGTTCATCAACTTAGCAAAAGTTACACCCGAACCATTGCTTGCAAGAGCAGTGTGAAGCTGATTTGCCTCTTGAGAACGCGCAAAAAGCAAGTCGCAAAGCTTTTTAAGTGCTTCTTGCTGAACCATTGGTCCTACAGAACGCACATGCTCTGTGTCTACTTGAACAAAACGATCAGAAGCGTCTTGCAACGCGGAACCGTCTTGATTAGATATAATCTCGGAAGAATTAACAATATCTTCAAAAACGGTAGTCCACCAAGCTAGATGAAGCTCGCCATCTAAAGCCTGGCCCGTAACTTTACGCCTACGCAAATCACAAACAAGATCTTCTAAACCAACGCCGCGCAATTCGCGCTCAATAACACACCTACCTGGTAGCGTATCTAAGGATTCGCGACTATCGTGCAAGGCTTGCAAGCGCTCGTCAAGCTTAGTAAACTCAATGTTTTCAAGGTCTGCACCAAGGCGCGTTGTAGAAAGCACAGCGTTAAGCGCTACAAGATTACGGTCTAAAAGCTCCTGCGTACTAACGATTTCGTCTAGCTTAGGAGGCAATACTGGCCAACCGCCATGAGGCACAAAAGTACGCCATTGCGCAGCTTGCGCGGCAACAATCTTTAATGCTTCGTGAAGATCGTCTACCTTTGCGCCAACACGCAAAAGGCTGCGCGCTTCTTTAATATGATGCCTGCGCTCCCAAAAGCCCATTGGCGTGCCTTCGCGCTTGCGAACAGCTTTAGGCTTGCTCGCTTCAATCATTGCGTTAAGATCGCGCTCAAAAATATCTGGCTGGAAAACGTCTAAAACGCGGCGAAGATTCTTTAGAACCGTAACCTGCCTACCCCATTCTCGCGCCGTAGAAGGAATAGGGAAACCGCAATTTTGCACAGTTGACTTAACGTGCTCGCGCGCGGCTGGCAAAAGCTTTGTAAGAACATCTACAACGCGCTGATACACCGTTACAGCCTCGTTCTCGCTAAACAGCGAAGCACCAAACCACGGCGTATCTTCGGCATTAGTAGTAAATTCGCCAAGAGAATCTGCCTCATGCAGCTTTTGCGCCCACTCGTCTAAATGACCAGAAAGCGAGCGCGCAGCATCTACACTAAGACGAACATGCGTGCAAGGATGCGTAGGTAGCATGGCGATTCCTGCAAGATTTTGCATAGTCTGATAAGCAGAGACACCCCATCGCTCGTTTACTCCGTGCAAATCTCCCAAGTAGCGGTTTAATCGCGTTTTAACGCCAACAAGCTCGTCGCAAACTTGCTCAAAGCGGCTAGAAGCAACGCTTTGGCGAGACCCAACTGCCGCTATAAGCTGCGCATCAACGTGCTTTGCAAGATGCGAATCCGAAACGTCTAGCGAAAGAGAAGAAATCTCGTTTGCGCTAAGAGCGTGGCGGAATCGGCGCTGCTGCTCCATAACGTTTGGAACGTACAAAACGGACTTTCCTGCAAGAACGCAGCGCGAAGAGATCGCAGCTGCGATTAAAGCGGAATCACATCCAGCATCTGCGTCTATTGCCAAAGAAGCGCCATTTGCCGCCATTCCTGCAGCGTATCGCACATCGTTACTAACGTCACCAACTTCGTATTCGTAGTGTGGGTCTGCATCTAGTGGAGAATAGTCGGAAGTAGCTTTTGCGCCCAGCGATTCAACGGCAATATCATCTCCCGCAATCGCGTCAATCATTGTATTTCCAACGTTCCCCAGCTTAAGCGCGCGCAAAATCTGGCCGCTTTCTGCTAAGAATCTAGATCCCGAGTCCGTAAAACAACCGAGCACAATATCTCGCTCAATGTCGAAATCTGGGAAGACTCTTTGCGCAGCAGCACAAATCGCGTCAAAAACTGCAGATGTTTCTGGCGTGCCGCTCTGGTAGTTTGAGCCATCAAAAAGCGCGTCTTCGCTAAGGTGCACGCCTCTTTCTTGCAGCCTAAGAACAAGAGCGTGGTTTAGGCGAACGTTTCCCGAAAAGTAAATCGTTGCAGCCGTCTCGTCTTTTCCAGCTTCTCGCAAAACGCGTACTGGGTATGTTAAAACTGGCACATGATTTCCGCTCCAAGACGCAACTCCAACAACAAGCGAAAGCTCCGAAACGCCATTTTCGTGCGCCTTGTTGTCTCTGTCTTCAAAAACTCTGTCTAGCCTTCTACCTGCCGCGCGCAGCATTCCCGAATCGCGGAAAAGCGCTTGAAGAGTGGCCTTTCCACTGGCAAAAAGCTGGGCGATTCCCGAAGGATGCGCGTGAGTCAACTCTAGTTGCGCACAAAGTTTTGTTATGTCTTCTAGCGGAGATGGAGCAAGCTGCGACTTGTATTTTTCATGCCATTTGTTCATGCGCTCGAGTTTCTCGGCGCGCAAAGATTGCGCAGATTGGCTAGACTCAGCCTGGTCTGCCTGGTCTGGCTTATCTGGCTTATCTGAAAGATTTTGCTGATTTTGCTGGCTTAACTGACTTGCCTGGCCTTGCTGGCTGTGCATAAAGTCATTTTGATTATCGCTCATACTACTCAACTCCCTTGTTTACAAGCCGATTGCATTGCGATACGCGCTGTATCCGCTATTTTGCGCCAACGCTTGATCCACGTCTGCGTTCCCCTGCGCCGAAAGCCACGCATACAAATCGTCGTACAAATTTGTGTTCATTGCCAAGAATGGCAGTAACTCTTGGTACTTTGCCATCTCAAATTGCTCGGCAAAATCGTCTGTTTTTTGCGCTTCTTCCGATGTAAATCCTCCAGCAGAAACCACTTCTTTGCGAGCGCTAAATTCGCCATTTGAAACTTTTTCAAACACGGATCCTGGCTCAAAAGCTGGTGTAAATTGCGCGGAATCGCTTGCTATGGCAGCGCTTGCATCACTTACATCGTTTGCATCATTAACGCTATTAACAGCATCTGCAGAATCATTGTATTGCACTTCTTCTTGGGCATAATTTTGAGCAACACCTTGAGCAACACTTTGATCTTGAGCAACATCTTGCATATCTGATTGAACGCTTGCTTGCAAATCCTCTTTATAATCTTCTTTAGAATCCGCTTGAGATTCTACATTCTGACTATTTGTTGCATAGTTGCTATTCGACAAATCACTATTCGACAAATCACTATTCGACAAATCACTATTAGACGAATCGCTAGCAGCATCATTATTAGCAGCATCGTCAAATAAATTGCGCGGTTCCACAGGCGATTCAAACTCATCTCGAACAACAGGCAAAACAACCTGACCTGCAATAACAGGCTTAATTTGCTCTGCAACGCTTTCTGCAACACTTGCAACATCTAGAACGCTTGCAACATCCGCAACACTTGAAGGCTCAACACTTGAAGGCTCAGCAGAAGTTACAGCAGAATTATTATCCGCATTATCATCCGCATCCGCACCAGCATCCGCCGCCGAAGCACTACCAAGATCATCCGCAGCAGCAGCATCATTAAGCCGCTTTTGACTATCCCAAACCAAATCAGGCCGCGAAACCGACTGCGCATGAAACACGCCCGTTGGCTCACCAGCGCGAATGTCAAGAATATCATCTACCGACAAATCCGCCGCATCTGGCTCCTTAATATCATTATCTGGCGCGTAAGAGAACAAATCGCGCACTGGCTGCGCACCCGCATCACTTCCCTGCGGCGCCTTTTCTTCAATGCGCACAAAATCAACTGGAACGTCGCCAAATTGCATGCGAACAATGCTGTCTGGCATGTGAAAATCAACGCCTGGGTCTAGTCGCAGCAAATCGCCGCTTTCGCTAACCAAGTAAGTTCCGTTTGTAGAGTTTAAATCGCGAATCGTAGCCGCGCCGCTTGCATCAACAATAAAAAGCGCGTGCCTTTTAGACATAGAGCGCTTATTGTCTACAACGTCTACGCGCATAAAACCATCTTCACGCAAAGGGCGTATAGGCTTCCTGCCAATTTCTACAGACCGACCCGCACCAACGCGTGCCTGCTCCACTCCACCTACCGTAATCATCCAGCGCTGCAAGGTTTGTTGAACACTCACGGAACCTGCTCCCTTCAAAAAACACACTACACACTATTGTGTCATGCTTTGTGTATATTGCGCTAAATGCTAATCAAATGCTTAGCGTGCAAATCAAACCTGCCGCGCTTTCTTTTAACATCCGCAACAACCATAGTCGCAAGAATCACCGCGCACCCAACAAGCGCAATAACAAACAGCGTCATCCAAAGAGGCCACTGCAGCTTGTCATCTGGAGCCTTAACAAGATCTGGCAACACGCGATACCCCGTTACCAGCAGCCTTTGCGTATTAACACCATACGGCGTGCAAGTGAGCAAAGTCACCAAATCGCGACCCTTCTCGCGCTGCAACAAACTGATGTCGTTAGGTTCTACAACGCTAATGCGAAACACCTTGTATCGCAGCGTCTCGCCTTGAATATCCAAATAGAAAAAATCGCCTTTTTTAAGGTAGATTAAGTCGTCAAACATAGTCGCATGCGGCAAACCCGTGTGCGCAGTAATAACAGAATGCCTATTTTTGCCGCCCACTGGTAAATCCGTGCCGTACAAATGACCAGCGCCATACGCTAAAACATCCTGCGAACTGCCGTGATAAATAGGAAGTTTTACACCAATCTTTGGGATTTTTACGATTCCCATAATGCCCATTGGTTCATCCAGCACGCTACTGTACTTTTTATACTCGGGTGTTTTCTTAAAATCTTCCGTTCCGTTATACGGATCCGCCGTAAAAATCGCGCTGCGATGCGCGTTATACTTGCGAGCCTTTTCTAAGCTAATCGCACGCGCGTCTTTAGGCTGCTCGCGACTAAGCTTGTCGTAAATTGCAGAGAGCTGCTTCGAAGCGTGATTGTTCCAAAGAGTAGATGCCACTGGGTACGTAAAACATAGGATTGCGGCGACTGCCAAGACAACTGGCTCTAGCGCTCGATGCAAAGGGCTTTTCTTTTTCTTAGCCTTCATTCCTCCTCCAATGCGAATCGACTTGCATGAGCGCTTAAAGCGTAGCGCGCGAATGCACTTCGATTCGCTGAGCCGCTTAGAGCAGAAGCATTGCTTCTGCGCGGCGAAGACGTTCGCGCGCTCAGACCGCGCGAACGGCACGACCTGCCTTGTAGTGCGTTTGTACCAAAAAACACCGAAATCAAATACAAACGCACTACAAAAAATGAACAGAATATTGAACAAAAAGCAGCAAAAGCGCAAATATGCGCGAGTCTAGGGCTTACATACAAACCCTAGACTCACACACTTTACTTTTAGACTACTAGATTACTGAAGCAGCTACTTTGCAAAAGCGCATCAGGCTTTTGCCTGCTCCTCTTCCTTGCGATTGCGCATGTAGAGGAACACGCTTGCTGCAATCAAGCCCATGCCAGCAAGCGCGAAAATAATCACGCCAGTAGCACCAGTTGCAGGAAGGTTGAACCATGTACCAAATGTGTTCTTCTTTGTGTTAGAGAAGTCAACAATCTTGAGCTTGCCTTCTTCTACATTCACAGCCTTAACTTCTGGCAAGCGCATGTAGTCATTTGGAGCTTTAACCTCAACAAGGTAAATGTTTGTGCCAGCTTGAACCTTAACAGCCGCCTTCAATTTACCAGTAGTTTCTTGAGTTGTAGCCTCTTCGCCCTTAAACGTAGAAGAACCAGCTTTGCATTCGGCGATATTATCTGCAGTCTTACTTGCGTCGACAAGTTTCTCAGCGCAAGCGTTCGCTTTCTCTTCAGTGTTGAAAAGTCTGAACTCAGCACCAGGAAGGCCAGTCCTATCTTTCTTGCCTTCGTCTGCAGCATCGTACTTGAACACGTCGAACCAGCCATACTTGACTTTAGAAGTACCGCCGTCATCATATCCAGACACGATTGGGTCTGGATTTGGCGTGCCCTTAGGACTTGCTTGGAAGTAACCAGACTTATTTACGACTTCGTTCTTGCCATTTGTCTCTGTTGAAGTTGTGTCGGTAGGAGCATTACCGTTCTGGTAAGTATCACTAAGATCGAGCTTAATAGCAACGTTTACCTTAGGGTCTTGGCCGTTGGTAACGTCATTCAGCTTTTCAGCAATTTTCTTCAAACCAGCGTCGGTGAACTTAACTAAGATGCGATTTCGACCAGATTCAAGATTCTTGCCGTCGGCTTCAGAGCTAGCTTTCACGATAGAAACGTTGTAGTCAGTATTCTTAGTTAGTTCAGTAGCACTATCACCATCGCCAATCTTCACAGACTCAACAGCGCTGCTGGCATCCGTTGGTGACGCAAATGCAGCAGTAGGAAAATCATCAAACACAGCAAATCCATTAAGATCATCTGCGCTCAAAGTGCCAGACTTGGTACGGTTTACAGAAGCGCTAATCGTGTAGTAAAGCGTCTTATCTTTTGCAAGAACAGAGTTGTGATCTTTGCCGTCGTCTAGTTTCTTGGTAAATGTCTTAGAAATATCCTTGTTCTTTGGGTTGATTGTTGGATTCCAGTTGTAAGGGTTAGTCTTATTAGCAGGCTCAATCAAAGGCATTGTTATGTAGAACTCGGTCATATCCGCAGCACCATACCCCGCAGGAGGAGTTTCAACAACCTTGTACAAGCCCTCTGGAAGATTCTCGAACGTTGTAGTGTTGTTACTCACTGTAGAAGTAGGATTTGAATTATCAAACGTAAGATTTGCGCTAGCCTCATCACCACGATTCAGCGCACCGACTATGCCAGCAATCTTGGACCAGGTTTCGAATTTAGTGTAATCAAGATCAACGCCATCAATCTTGGTAACCTTTTTAAGCGTAAATGTTGCGTCATTAAGAGCTTCGCCCTTGTGGTGACCCTCGCTATCTACAGCATCTGCGTACTTAAACTTGTTAATCGTTAATGTACCTGTTTTATCTTGTTTCTTACCCCACGGAGAGTTATCGGCAGGGGCTTGAACAGGTCCAGGCTTAGGCACACCCCACGCAACGCTTGCCATTGTTACGGCGCCAGCAACGCACAGCGTGCCAGCCATCGCGAGCGACGCAACAGCCGCAACGCACTTTCTTGTTAGTTTATTCATATTATCTCCTTTACTCGATGCTTCTAAGAGCAGTTGAGTTAAGTTGTTTTGTTTTTGTGTTTGTTACTGTGTGTTTGTTTTAGTACCGATTTAGCACTTGTTTACGTACTTACTCGATACTTGTTTGTGTTTGTGTGTTTGTTTTGTTTTTTGACTACCTGAAATATCTTCTGGAATATCTTGGTTTAGTTAATCTAATTATGTTTTTATTTTTGCTACGCGCACTGCACTAATACGCGAGCACAACTTGATTACGTAGGCAGCTTTCACATTAGCATCGCCGCCTTTCGTAAAGCAGCTTTCTGCATGCTTCACTTTGACTTGCCACAAATCCCGCGGCAAGCACACTCACCATGACTGCAGCTATAGCACCCAGCTGCAAGTTCCAATTCTGCCCACCCGTGTGCGGCAGAATAAACTTTTCTGGCACGTGAATTTTAAAAGCTAACTGCGCAAAGTCTTTGTTGGCTGTTAGATTCGCACCCTTAAAAGAGGTAGATATTTTCTCTGGCGTTACGTCTGTTTTAGTTGCTTCGTCATTGAACTTATTAAGCGCATCTGGTTTTTTAAGCGCATACACAACGCATTTATAATCGCCAGCTTCCGTTGACTTAAACGTAGCGCTAGCGTAAGTCCTAGCCGCAAACTTGGTAGTAGCTCCATCAGGAGTGCAAGACTGCTCGCCTTCGTTTGAAGTACACTTAGTTTGACTATCACTATCTGGGAAATTAAAGCCAAGGCTGCTTGGATCTACCCATTTTGTATACTCAAAATCTGCAGCGCCTGTTTTGGATGCGTTACTTGCGCCGCCTGCAGCGCCTGCGTTAGTTTTTTGCGGCTTCTCACCCTTCGAGCACAACATTTTAAGCTTAATTTGTTTTGTGGAATCCGCCTTAGACGTAGCTTCAATAAACGGCTTAAGCTCTATTCCCTTCATAACAGAAACAGTGTCGCCATCCGCCAACGCCGAAGAAGCACCACCAGAGCCATAATCATTGCTCTTAAACGGATACACGTTCAGCTTAAGATCTCCATCTTTAACCTCAAGCTGCTTCTTTTTCTTCGACTTAAAAACAATCTTAATGGTCTTATAATCCCAGTCGATGGTTTTTGTAATATCGTTGCTATTAGTCCACAAACTACTATCAACCATATTGCTTTCTGGATTAGCAAACAATTGCGCAATAGATTTTTTATCTTTAATTTTACTGCTGAATTCGTCTGACACCGAAGAATCTTTTACTTCCTTAGGTACGTATTGATTCCTGATGTGAATTAACTTAGTATCCTTAACAGCAAACACTTTGCACTCAAAAGTTCCATCACTTTGTGCCTGCGGCTTGCCAGTAATCCAGCTTTGGGAACGCTCAGTAATACTGTCATCCCCTTTTTCATACACAGCGTAAGCATCTGCACCAGTTGAAGGCTTATTATTTTCCACATGCTTGAACTGAGTCTGTATGCCTGAGTTGCTATTTTTAGCGCTTAAGCTCAAGCCGTTAACTTTATCTACCGTGTAATTTTCATTAGAATCACCACTACCATCACTACCATCTTTATGGCAAATCATATGGTGATAAATAAAACCAGGCTCTTTTTTGGATTGAGAATCAATAAAGATAGGTGTAATTTCGCTATATTTGCCATCTTCGCCTGATTCAAAAGTTATTCCAGTTTTATCGTTTATTTCTGAACGCGTTGAATCAGAATCCTCATGATTGTAAACATTAAGTGTTAAATCACCACTAACAGATCTGGCAATTTTTACATTTACATAAATTTTTTTACCTTTTATATCAGCAGGGTAGTATATGCCAATTTTGAATTTATGACTACCGCGATCCCATTTGCCTGGTTGCAATGTAACAGAACCGTTAAAGCCTTTTTGATTTTCAGTATTCTGAACTGGGATAGTTTTACCATTTTCTGTTTTTTCAAAATTCACCCAACTTGGTACAGGATCTTCACCATCTTGTTCTAACTTAAACCACACGCCTTCTGGCACAGTGGTTTTTTGTTTTTTACCAAACCTGAATTTGAATTCTGGAGTAATAGTTATAGACCTACCACGTTCTACTCCAATAGGATTACTACTTTTAACAATAGACCGACTATTATAGTAGTCAATCTTATAACATGAAGATAAGGTATTTTTCCCTTTATCCATGCACTCTTTTGGAAACTGAGGCTCTTCCTTCGCACTTCTGTTCATTCTGTGAGCAGTTTCCTTAGAGGCGAATTCCTTCTTTGCACCTTCAGCTTTTTGCTTTGCATCAGTCTCATCTGCAAACTTTTCAGCCTTAGCCTTATCAACACCATTGTTACTATCAGGCTGCTGCTTTTCAACAGACTTTAGCTCACCATCATTCTTCTTTAAACTACTAGAAGAGCCAGTATTATTGCCTTGATTAATCTCAGTACTATTAGATTCACTTTGATTAGGCTGCTGCTTATTCTCTCCCTCACTCTTAGCAGAACCAGACTGCGCATCAACAACCTTCTCAGCGCTAACTTTCTCACCAGCACCTTCGCCAGCGCTTAAAGCATAAGTCGGAGCAATCATAAAAGTAGCAAGAATAGTAGCAACAACAAAAAGCGCAACAATCGCACGGCGAGCGCACGCAGTTTTAGCGCAAATTGAGCGCAATAATCGAAGGAAATGGCCACCGCAATGTAAATTACGCATCGGCACACCTCCCTCTCCGCGTATTTACTAAGCTTGCAAAGCAAAATGCAAAACTTACAGATTAAATAATCATCTGCTAACTACGGCCAGTAAATGGGCACTTATCATAAGCCATTAATAATATACCCCCCCCCCTATGAAAATATCAAGTGCGATTCACTCGCAACACACCGTAAACTCAATACAGAACCCGTCAGCTTTCCCGCATTTTGTACGTGAATTAGGTCAAATATGGTACAAAATGCGGAGTTATTTTCCCGACTTTGTACGCGATTTAAGCCAAATTTGGTACAAACACCGTCAACTTTTCCAGAGTTTGCGCGAAGGCAGGACGGAGCGAAGCATAGCGGGTATAATTAGAGTGCAAACAAAACACAGACCAAACAAAACACAAGCATTAGGTGAAACATGAAACGAATTAACACGAGCACAAACGCGGCAAGCAAAATCGCCGCAAACTCGCTAATCGTTTTTACATGTATCTTCCTTGCAACCTGCACAAGTCTGGGCGTAATCTACCGCGCGCAAGGATCTTTAACAGATTTTAATTGGCTAAATGCGCTGATTTTTGTAATCACATTTTGCGCATATTACGCAATTTTGAGGGTTCTTATTTATTTTGGCAAAAACGAAGTTATGCCAAAAATCGCAAGATTTATACGCGCAAAAGCATCGCAAGAAAAATCATCACAAGCAGAATTATCGCCAGAAAAATCACAGCCAAAACAATCGAAATCAAAAATCGCAACAACCCTACGCACCGCATTTTTTAACGCAAAACGCGCTGCAAAGTGGTGTTTTTACCGCTCAACCTGCCGAAAACGAAACATTTTCCTAACGCTGATTATCGGCTGGCTGTGGGCGCCCGTAACACTACTCGCTGCCTACGGAGCCGACATTTGCTCGCAAATCCGCGAATACAGCTGGGCGTGGAATCAAGTTACTGGCTTAAAACAGCCATACATTGGATTCTTTAGCTTTGTTCCAGCAGACATTTACCCAACAGCACACTATCTTTGGCCTGCAAAACCTACGTATTTAAGCGACCAGCACAACATTGTTTTAACGCTTATCTACGGAGCTACAGCCGCAGTCTCGCGCTATTTTACCGAATCGAACGATGCAGGAATCGTGCTTCTTGCCGTTATGCAATTTGTGCTCGCGGCATTTTGTTGCGCTGCAACCGCAAACCGATTCTTAAACACGCCGTGGGCTAAGGGTAAAACAAGCGAATCGCAAGCTGTATGCACATCAACACCAATCGCATCAACACCAATCGCCTTGCGCGCAGCAGTAATAATCACATTTTTATTCAGCCCACTTGTAGTGTTTTCAACGATTTCGCTTACAAAATCGCCACTGTTCGCGTTTGCATTTGTGTGGTGGTTTGGAATAATGTACGAGCTTAATCGCCTGGAATTCAAGCAAAAACCAGCCGCACACACAATCGTCGAATTAATAATCAGCGTGTGCATTATGCTAATTGCCGCAAAATACGCGTGGTACATTCTTGCGATTCAATTTGTGTTGCTGATTATATCTAACAGAAAACGTTGGAAAATATGGGTTTTATGCATTCTGCTCCCAACAATTCTTATACACGGCGCAATTATGCTTGCCATTTCTAGCGGCGCGATTATAAATGGCGACCCAATCGAAAGCCGCGGAGTGCAACTTCAGCAAATCGCAAGAATCGCAAAGCTAGATCCAAAAAGCATACCGCATGCAGCAAAGCGCGCAATATCGCCAATTTTTAATCTTAGTCAAACTGCAGAAGCGTACACTCCTCAAGACGCGGATCCTGTAAAATCTTCTGGCTTGCAGTCTAAAAAAGTGAGCTACCGTTGGCGTTATATTACAAAAGACGACATGAAAAAGTTTAACCACGCATGGTTGCTTATGATTACACACAGCCCGATTGTTGCAACGGATGCGCTGCTAGCAAAGTCGTACGGCTACTTCGACATTCTAGACGTGCCTTATGTTGGACCAGAATACTACGTAAACACCGAGAATATAAAGAATTCCGAGTGGATTCGCTACTGGCTGCCAGAGTGGCGTGGCACTGTATCGAGCAGCGCCGAATCGTGGAGTAATACGCCGATTCTTGGGTGGATTATTCACGGAAACTTGTATGTTGTTGCAACGCTGCTGATTGGCGTTGCCGAAATAGCATTGCGCAGGTGGAAAACGCTGGTTTTGCACGCGCCTCTTGCGCTTTTGATGGGCGTAATGGTGCTAGCTCCTGCAAACAATTTTGAGCGACACATGCTGCCGATTGCGTTTGTGTTCTTCTTTACGGTTCTAATGTTTATAAGGGATAGCGCTTGCAGCTCATGCCGTAATACGTGCGATAACACATGCCGTCAAAGTGATAAAATAAATTGCGATTTGGTGAATGATAGTACGCGCGAGGATTCGCACAACAATACACACTACAAGACACACGAGGATTCGCACAAGAATTGAGGGAGTGAATGGACGAAAACGCTGACTTTCTTACAATTCTTACAAGCGTAAAGCCAGATGACGAACGCAGTGAAGCATGCGAATCTGCCGAAGAATCTAGCGCACAAGGCTTTACACCAAGTTCCACACCAAACTTTACGCCAATGCCATGCGCTCCAAAAAGCGAAGATGCACTCGGAATTTTTGACATTCGAGACGGCAAAATTTTTGACGCGGCAACGCGCTTGCGATTGCACGCGCTAATCGGAACGTGCCTTATGAACGGCATTGCAGATAGTCGCGTAAGCGCGCTAATGCACCTCTTGCAATGGCAAGAAAATACGCGATTCGTGGCGATTGCAGGCACGTATAAAACGGAATTGAACTCAAACGACGACAACCCAAATCCAACACCGCAAAACGCAGGCGCGCATGCGGCGCAGAACAACACAGACTCTTTAAGACGCGCAATATGGACGCAACTTGGCGCATGCGGCGCATACGATGCAATAGTTGACAGAGTGCAGCTAGACGCCATTAGCGCGCGTGCAAAAACGTGGAAAATCGGCGGAAAATCGCAAGAAAGCGTCTCGCGCAAAGATGCAGCGCCTTCGCACATAATCATTCTTGCGCTAAGAGAAAACCCAAATCCAACAGCATTAAACAAGATGTGCGAAGTGTTTGCAAAGTCGGGAAAACCCGTTTGCATAAGCGAAGTTGTAGTCGGCGCGCAAAAAATATGCAAAGAAATCACAGCAACCCTAGCAGCGCTTGCCGTTGCGCCATCTGTAACGCATTTACCGCAAATAATCCGCTGCGACGACGTTCTTCCAGAGCGCGCACTTATAGGCGACGAAACTGCCGTAGAAACCTTGTACACCAAGGTGTATCAAAGCTTGGCGCCGTACAACCCAGATGACCCGACTTTGCAAACAGTAGACGCTTTCTTGCGATTTGGCGGCGCGCTGGATCAAACTTCGCACAATCTTAACGTGCATCCAAACACAATACGATACCGCTTGCGCAAAGTTGCGCAAACAACAGGATGGGACGCCACCGATCCACGAGAAGCATACGTTTTGCAAACTGCGATTACGATTGGGCGCATTCGCGATTCTGCGCTCTAAAGCAAAAGCGCCGAAAACAATGTGCTCTAAAAAAGAACACACTATTTTCAGCGCTAAAAAATTACTCAGCTATGCTTGGCTAAAATCACGCAGCAATGCTTGCAATATCCACTGGAACGCCAGGAGCCATTGTAGAGGTAATCGTTACCTTAGTGATGTAACGACCCTTGATGGTTGTAGGCTTCAAGCGGCGAATCTCATCGGCAACAGCCTTGAAGTTCTCTTCAAGAGCCTTATCGTCGAAGGAAAGCTTGCCAAACAGGAAGGAAAGATTGCCCTGACGATCAACGCGGAACTCAATCTTACCGCCCTTAATATCGGCAACAGCCTTTGCAACATCCATTGTAACGGTGCCAGTCTTAGGATTTGGCATCAAGCTACGAGGACCAAGCACACGACCAAGGCGACCAACCTTGCCCATCATGTCTGGGGTTGCAACAACGGCATCGAAGTCAAGGAAGCCACCGGCAACCTTCTCGATAAGCTCGTCATCGCCAACAATGTCTGCGCCAGCTTCTTGAGCCTCAGTAGCCTTTGGGCCACGAGCAAACACCAAAACCTTAGCGGTTTTACCAGTGCCATTAGGCAAGTTTACAACGCCACGAACCAACTGATCTGCCTTGCGAGGATCCACATTAAGGCGCATAACAGCCTCAGCAGACTCGTCAAAAGCGTACTTTGGCATGCTCTTAAGCAAAGCAATAGCCTCAGCTGGGGTATAAAGGTTGTTGCGGTCAATCTTCTCAGCCGCTTCACGATACTTCTTAGAACGCTTCACCATTTTTTCCACTCACTTTCAGTCGGTAACGGTAATACCCATCGAGCGAGCAGTGCCCGCGATAATCTTCATACCAGCTTCAACATCTCGTGCAGAAAGATCTGGCATCTTGATTTCGGCGATTTCGCGCACCTGAGCCTTGGTTACAGAACCAACCTTGTGGGTCAATGGGTTCTCGGTGCCCTTAGGAATGCCAGCAGCCTTAAGCAACAAAGCAGCAGCTGGTGGAGTCTTAAGAATAAATGTAAAGGAACGATCTTCGTAAACAGTAATTTCTACTGGAACGATCTGACCCATCTTGTCCTTCGTCTGGTCGTTATAGGCCTTGCAGAAGTCCATGATGTTTACGCCGTGGGAGCCTAATGCAGGACCCAGTGGTGGGGCTGGATTTGCTTTACCAGCCTGAATCTCGAGCTTAATAAGCGCAGAGACTTTCTTTTTTGGAGCCATAATATGGTTCTTCTTTCTTTTGAAGCGGTTAAATCGGCGCCCTAAAACGTTGATATTAAGCCGTTTTAAGGATCCTCCCGCAACTTATATTGCTGTGCTGTGCTAGCGGATTACTCCTCCAGTCACAAGCTTTCCTATTATGCCACTTTGCCGCGACGATTTTGGCAACAAAAGCAAAAGCGGCAAGGAATTCGTGATAATCACAAAAACCTTGCCGCATTCAAAACGCATCCGCGACTAATGCGCTAGCAAATCGCTAACCAGCAAATCACGCTAGCAACCAGCCGCATGCGTTAATAAAGTTAACAAAAGAGCCTAGAACTACTTAAGTTCAACAGTTGCGCCGGCTTCTTCAAGAGCAGCCTTAGCCTTGTCGGCATCTTCCTTCTTAGCCTTCTCGAGGACTGGCTTTGGAGCATTGTCAACAATGTCCTTAGCTTCCTTCAAGCCGAGGCCAGTCAAAGCCTTAACAGCCTTGATGACGGCAACCTTCTGAGCGCCTGCAGAAGCGAGGACAACGTCAAACTCGTCCTTCTCTTCCTCAGCAGCGCCAGCGGCAGCGGCTGGAGCAGCAGCAACAGCAGCTACAGGAGCAGCAGCCTCAACATCGAACTTCTCTTCAAAGGCCTTGACGAACTCAGAAAGCTCGACGAGGGTCATTTCACCGAAAGCTTCAAGAAGCTCTTCGCTAGTGAGCTTAGCCATAATGGCTTCCTTTCTTACTTGGCCAGACACACCTTGTGCCTTAGAGCCATAACATTTTTATTATTTTTTGGTCTCATGCAGCAAGCTGCAAGGGAATCAAGCGGCCTTTTCCTGCTTCTCGCGCAAAGCGTCGATAGTACGCACTGCCTTGGTTGGCAAAGCGTTGAACAGGTAGGCGGCCTTGGACATGGTGCCCTTGAGCGCGCCAGCCATCTCGGAAAGCAATTCTGGGCGAGACTTGAGGTCTGCCAGCTGCTTGGCGCCTTCGGCATCGTAAACGGTTCCATCTGCGAAACCGCCCTTAATGACGAGGGTCTTATTCTCTTTGGCAAAATCACGCAAGGTCTTAGCAGCCTCAATGAAATCGCCCTTTACAAAGGTGATTGCAGTTGGGCCAGCAAGAAGCTCATCAAGACCTTCAATGCCCGCTTCCTTAGCGGCAATGCGAGCAAGCGTATTCTTAGCCACAGAGTAGGAAGTATCGCGGCCTAGCTTTTCGCGCAGAGAAGAAATCTGCGGAACTGTAAGCCCGCGGTACTCGGTAAGGTAGACAGCGTCGGCGTTACGGAACAAATCCGTAAGCTCTGCAACTACCGCTTCCTTTTCGGGCCTCTTCATGGCGTTCCTTCCTAAATTGGCCGCTGGAATGGAAATAACATATCAAAAAAGCCCTGCGCACGGCAGAGCATCCAAAAAAACACATAGTGTTAAAAAGTTTGTGAAAAATCGCAAATCAACTGCAACAATCACTGCTCAACCTGTGCTGGCATGACACATCATTTTCAGGAATCTTGCGACTCCACCAACGGTCTGTGGTTTACGTTGGGCAAGTTTAATACCCACGCGCGACAATGTCAATATTTTTTCGCAAACTTTATAATTTATTTTTATTTAGGATTATTTATCTAGGATTATTTAAGAGCGCACTCAACACGCGCGGTTGCTGGCGACTTATCCCAAACTAACGCGGAAAAATCGCAAGGGAAAAATCGCAAGCAGCCGTACGCATCAAATACGCTCTTAAAATAATTAATTAAATTAATATCTAACTAATATCTAACTTAACTAATATCTAACTATTCGATTTACAAAACTGCGTTAGCAACAAAGTCAAGAATGAACAAAAGCGAAACAATCCAAAGCATTGGATGAACGTCTTTAGCACGCTTCTTGCAAGTCATAACTAAGCAGTACATGATGAATCCAGCGGCAATGCCGTAAGAAATCGAGTAAGAGAACGCCATAAACACGGCAGCGAAGAACGCAGGAATTGCTTCGGAAATATCATCCCAAGCAATCTCCTTTAGCGAGCTTGCCATCATGCAGCCTACAACTACAAGCACGCCAGCCGTAGCAGCAGCAGGAACAGCGCTAGCAAATGGCGCAAGAACAATCGAAAGCGCAAAGCACACGGAAACAACTACAGAAGTCAAACCAGTGCGACCACCAGCACCAATACCAGCAGCAGACTCAACGTAAGTAGTTGTGTTAGAAGTACCGCAAATTGCGCCAACCGAAGTTGCAATCGAATCAGCAAACAGCGCGCGATCCATCTTGGAGCTAAAGCCAGAGCCGTTTTCCAAAGCCTTCTCATCTGCCTCCGAGAAAATGCCAGTTCTGCGGCCTGTACCAATAAACGTGCCAAGAGTGTCGAAAGTATCCGACATAGAGAAGGCAAAAATAGTTACCAAAACAAGCGGAATGCGTGCTGGATTAGAGAAGAGAGCAGGGAAACCTTGCGGGCCAAAAATAGCACCAAAGGTGGTTGGAAGCTGAGCAAAAGCATCCGTAACAGAAACGGCATTATTTAACGAAGTTAAGCCAAGCGGAATACCAATCAAAGAGGTTGCAATAATCGTAATAAGCAAGCTTGCGCGAACCTTAAGAACGGTAAGAACAATAGCCAAAACAAGTCCAATAAGGAATAGCCACAAAATAGGATTGTTAATAACAGCAAGGCCTGGAATAGCAGCGGTTGGCTTACTCTTAGCAGCGGCGGCAGGATCTTTAGAAGTAAAAGTGATTAAGCCAACGCTCATAATGCCAACGTATGCAACGAATAAACCAATGCCACCACCAATCGCTTGTTGCAGCGAAGTTGGGATGGCACGAATAATCATCTTACGAATCTTGGTAACGGTAATAATAATGTTAATTAAACCGCACAAGAACACCATACACATGGCTTCTTGCCACGTAAAATGCAAGCCAAAGCACACTGTGTATGTGAAGAATGCGTTAAGACCCATGCCAGCAGCTTGAGCGTAAGGCACGTTAGCAAACAAGCCCATAACGAGCGTGCCAATAATTGCTGCGATGATTGTAGCGAGGAAAACGCCACCCTTAGGCATGCCAGTTTGGCTTAAAATCATTGGGTTTACAACAATAATGTACGACATTGCAAAGAATGTAGTGAGACCTGCAGTGATCTCCGTTGATACATTCGTGCCGTTTTCTTTGAGATGGAAGAACTTTTCCATAAACTCTCTGTTCCTTGGTTTTACAGCGCAAAAGACCATAAAAAGCGTGGCGAGAGCACTTGAGCAATCGCGGACGCAATTACATTTGGGCATTCACGCAGAGGTTACTGCGACTCGCTCGGCGCGCAAAGCACAAGCCGAATAAACACTCTAGAAAACTCGCGAGAATTAGAAACGACTTATAGAACTTTGAACAACCGAACAGGTTCGACCTTACGCGCACGTGCTGACCAAAGAAAAATCGCGCAAAAATTATGCAAAAATCGCCTAAAAATCGCGCAGAAAACACACAGAAATCGCTGCAAAAATCACCCAAAGCGGCCAGAAATGTAGCGCTCCGCCTCCGCATTGCGCGGATTGTTGAACATAGTGGTGGTATCTGCAAAATACTCAAGATGCCCTGGTTTTCCAACCGCCTTAAGGTTAAAGAACGCAGTGTAATCGGCAACGCGCGCCGCCTGTTGCATGTTGTGCGTTACAATCACAATCGTGTAATCGCGCTTAAGCTCGTTAATCAAATCTTCTACAGCAAGAGTAGAAATCGGGTCAAGAGCAGAGCAAGGCTCGTCCATAAGAAGCACTTGCGGATGCACAGCCACGGCTCGTGCAATACAAAGTCGTTGCTGCTGGCCGCCAGAAAGCCCGATTCCTGGCTTATCGAGTCTATCTTTAACCTCGTTCCACAAATTCGCGCCACGCAAAGCCCACTCAACTAGGTCGTCGGCATCTTGCTTTGAAATATGGCGATTGTTTAAGCGAACTCCTGCAAGAACGTTTTCTCGAATAGACATTGTTGGGAAAGGATTTGGGCGCTGGAACACCATTCCAACATCTCGGCGAACAGCCACAGGGTCCACATCTTTGCCATACAAATCGCGGCCTTCAAGCAACACTTGACCTTCCACGCGAGCGCCTGGAGTAATCTCGTGCATGCGGTCTAAAGTGCGCAAAACCGTTGATTTTCCACATCCCGAAGGCCCAATAAAAGCCGTAACCTTGTTTGGCTCAATGCTTATGTTAACGTCTTCTACTGCTAGAAAATCACCATAGTAAATGTTCAAATGCTTAACATCAATGCGCTGACCCATTTGCGCCTCACTTTCTAAAATCCTTCGTCTTACTTCGTCTTACTTCGCTTTACTTTGATTTACCTTGATTCACTTCGCTTTATTTCGCCTTTACTGAGAACACGCGCGCTACAACTCGCCCAATAATATTCAGCAGCAAAACAACCACAATCAAAGCAAGCGCCGCCGCCCACGCACGCTCCATCGGAATCGTAGTAACGCACGAAGATAGCGCGTTAGCTGGGCAATTCGCCGAAAGCTTGGAATATTCCTGGTAAACGTACACTGGCAAAGTGGTCATTTGCCCGTCAAAAAGATTGAAATTCGTGGATGCAATAAACCCAGCTGCCATTAAAAGCGGAGCCGTCTCGCCAATCACTCGCGCAACAGCAAGAATGCAGCCAGAAACAATGCCAGGCAAAGCGGTTCGCAACACGATTTTTGTAATCATGCGCTGCTTTGTAACGCCTAGAGCAAGCGCCGCTTCTCGCAAATCGTTCGGCACAATTTTTAACATTTCTTGACACGACTTAACAACAGTTGGCAGCATAAGCAGCGAAAGCGCAACCGACCCTTCAAAACCGTTGATTGTTCCAGGACCCACAAAAATCGTAAAGCTAGAAAACGCAAACAAACCAGCTACAATCGAAGGGATTCCGCTCATAACGTCTACAACAAGATTAATCACTCTAGCAAGGCGGCTGCCACGCGCATACTCAATCAAATACACGGAGCACATAATTCCAATCGGAATCGAAATCAGCATTGCTCCAAGAGTAATCTCCAACGTTCCAATAATGGCGTGCAAAATACCGCCGTAACCGCCTGTGCCAGTGGCTGCGCCGCCAACAACATAAGTCATATTATGCGTTAAAAAGTCAAGGTTTAATCGCTTAATGCCGTTTGCAATAGTCGTAAAAAGCAAAGAAAGAAGCGGAATTAGCGCAACTATAAAAGACAAAAAGATTAGAACACGCATAAACGCGTCTTTTCGCTTGCGACTTGCGATTCTAGAGCGCGTTGGGCGGAACTTGTTAAAGTCGATTTTTGGAGATTCGAGGCTGTCTTCAATAGTCTGATCAACCCCAACAACCCCAGCTTGTAACGATTGCGAATTTTGCATCATGCACTCGCCTTTCCTGTGATTTTGCGAGCAATAAGGTTTACAGCGAATGAAATAACAAACAGCACCAAACCTGTAGCAATAAGCGCACTAACACCCAATCCGTTTGCTTCTGGGTATTGCGCTGCTATGTTTGCTGCAATCGTTTGGTTTTGTGAAGCTTGCAAAATGTTGAATTTAAAGGTGAATCCTGGAGACAAAATCATAAGAACTGCCATTGTCTCGCCAAGCGCGCGGCCAAGACCAAGCATAGATGCGGAGACGATTCCCGACTTTGCAAACGGCAAAACCGCTAGCTTTATCATCTCCCACTTTGTGGCACCAAGCGCAAGTGCGCCTTCTTGTTGCAATCGCGGCGCTTGCTGGAAAATGTCTCGCGCCATAGAAGTTATAATCGGCAAAATCATAACTGCCAGAACAATGCTAACGGTTGCAGCACTACGAGAAGGGCTTGCAGCAGGGCCTGCAAAAAGCGGAATCCAGCCAAAGATGTGAGAGATAAACTTCCAGAACGGGTATATTGCTGGCACGAGCACCAATCCGCCCCAAAGACCGTAGATTACGGACGGAATTGCAGCAAGCAAATCAACAACACCGCTTAAAAGTGGCACGATTTTTGGCGGAGCATAGTGGCTTATAAACAGCGCGATTCCAATCGAAACAAAGAAAGCAAGGAGCAGAGCGAGCGCAGACATAAGAACAGTTCCAAAAACCATTGGCGCTACGTAGCCTAGAAAATCGTGCGCTTTGCCACCCGTAAAGTCCAAAAATACTTGACTTACTTGGTTTTTGTTTGCGCCTATAATAGGCCACGCTTGAAACAGCAGGAACAATGCAACAGCTGTAAGCACCATTAAAATCAGCAATCCGCAAGCAAGAGCTACGCTTTTGAACAAGCGGTCTGCAAAACCACCTGCAAAACCACCTGCAAAATGGCCACTTTTGTGCGCATCTTTACTGATTTCAGTTCTTTGTTTAGAACTCACTCATGCTCCTTTTGTAGTCATTATATAAATGCTATCAGCAGCAATATATTGACTACTATATTAACTACTCTAAAATCTTTGCAAAATGCTATTTTTACTTGCCAATCGACTGAATTGACTGAATCGACTTGTTAATCCTGCCCATAAGCTTTTCTGGCAAAGGCGCAGTTCCAGCAGCACCTTGAGCCGCAGCCTGGCCATCTTTGCTAACAACGTACGAAAGCCACGACTTTGCAAATCGCGCAGTCGCAGCATCTTTGTACGCATTGCACACAATATCGTAAGAAACTAGCACAATCGGATAAGCGCCTTTTTCTTCCGTTTTGTGGTTTATTTTAACAACAACGCGGTGCTTTGCTTTTGCTGCAGCATCTTCGTCAACCTTTGAATCGTTAACGGTTATAGAGCCACCTTCTGGGCTAATCTGGTTGTAAGAATCTCCCACTTTTACTGCAACAGTTCCAAGCTTTCCAACTTGCGAGAAGTCCGCGTATCCAATCGCTCCGTCTGCCATGCGGATTGTGGAAACAACGCCAGACGTGCCTTTTGCGCCCTGGCCTACGCTATTTGGCCAATTTTCGCTAAGATCGTACGCCCAATCGCTTGGAGCAACGTCTTTTATGTAGCTTAAGAAGTTCTGCGTTGTGCCAGACTTGTCGGACCTGTGAACAACTGTAATCGGCTTATCTGGAAGCTTTAGCTTTGGATTTTGCGATTTAATTGCATCGTCGTTCCAACGCGTAATCTTGCCGTCGAAGATTTTTGCGATTGTAGAAGCGTCCATATTTATGTGCTTTCCAGCATCCGAAACGCCTTTTAGATTAAAGATTACTGCGATTGGAGAAACGTATACTGGAACGTCGAAAGCTGTAGTGCCATTAGCGCAAACCGACTTAGACTTTTCAACTTCGTCGTCGCTTAGCGATTTATCGGACCCAGCCCAAGCTGTGGCTCCCGTCATAAATGTTGTAACTCCTGCGCCTGAGCCAGTTGGATTATAGGCGATTTTAGCGCCAGGATTTTTGGATTGGAATCCTGCAATCCACGCTTCTACAGCAACCTGCTGGGAAGATGCACCAGATCCTTGGAAGTTTCCTACGATTTTTGCGGAAGAATTTGTGGACGGTTGCGAACTGCTTGCAGGAATATTGTCGCCACAAGCCGCAAAGCTTACTAAAGTTGCGGACGCTAACAATCCTGCTGCAATCGCGCGCATATTCCACTTTGTGTTCAATTTGATTGATCGATTTTTTACTGCACTATTTTCTACTGCATTTTTTACTGCATTTTTACGCATATTCTTCATTCCTTTCAAGAAGAATTGCCATTATGCCAGCCAATCTGCGTTTCTCGTATAACCTACCGCAAATTTTCCTCTTAAATTAATTAAACTAATGTTCAAAACTGGCATCTTTTATTTCTTATTACCTTTTTCTTCTATTAACGATGCCAATATTAAGAGGGGGGTAAAAACCTTGCCGCCAAAATCTGATTGAGCTTAGAAAATGGCGGCATTTAGCGCTACTCGCCTTTTGATTGACGGTGCAACGCGTCGGCGACCACATCGGCGTGTTGAATTCTACAAATTTCTAGCAATATTTACCGTCATTTTTGCAGCCGTATCCGCGTATTCGGATATGTCGAAAGTGTGAAACTCCTCGTATTTTGTGTCTGCATTGTCGCTCATTGCGCGCACAACTAACGCTGGAACGTCGTTTCTTGCAGCAACGTGAAGAATCGCAGCGCCTTCCATTTCTACAGCATCCGCTTGAGTTGCCTCAATTACTTCCGCCACTTTTTCGGGCGTGTCTACAAAATATCCACCAGATGCGATTGTTCCCAAAATGTGATTAATGCCCATCTTTGTTAAAACACTGTCTGCTGTTTTAAGAAGATAATCGTCTGAATGGTACTCGTTTGTAAACGGTTTCCACTGACTAATCATGCGCATGTCGGTGTCTAAATATCTTAATGTTTTTCCAAGAACAACATCATTCGTATGCAAATTTTTATTGAGATTTCCTGCAATTCCCGAAAAGATTACAGCCTGCGGCTTGTACGTATCAATTAAATACTGCGCAGTTGCAGCAGCATTTACAAGTCCCATTCCGCCAACTGTTGCAGCAACTTCGATTTTTCCGCCATCTTCGCATTCAAGCACGCCGCAAGATACGTCTAAGCTGGCCGCCTTATCGTGCTTAACATTGCTAAGCGAGGCAGCAATGTGCGCAACTTCTTCTTCCATAGCGCCAATAATGGCAATTTTTGTAAACTTAGGCATTCGTCAAATCATCCTTTAATCTTGTGCATTGAATTGCGTCTAATCAAAAATACGCTTACACAACACATAATAACAAAAGACGCGGTTGCAATTTTTAGCAAAGCGCTGCACGTGAATTCAAACCAAGGATTTGTAGCGGGGATATTTAGAAACTCCATGATTTGATCTTGAAGCGCAATAAATCCAAAGAAAGACGCTATTAGCAAAACGCAAATTATAGAGCCAACAACAAGACGCCATCCGCGCACAAAAATGCAAAGTACAATCAGCGTAATAAACGGAACAATAACACTAAACCATAGTGCAGAACAGGCAACAACAGTGTAGCCTTTGCTGTGAGTGCCGCGATACCACGCAAACGCAAGAAGAAACGCACCAGCAAGCAGAAGCGCAAAAATCGCGTATCGCGCGATTGGAAGAGCGCGGCTTAAAGCGCCATCTTTATCTTTAGGAAGACTGTTGCGATTGGTGGCTGGCGATTCGCACATTTTGCACTCCTTTGTTCAAAAATGCTGACTATTTGAGGATTTATTGTAATTGTTTACAACTAAAAAAAAACACGGCGTGTCGCGCCGTTAGCGCGGTCTAAGCGAAAAGGTAGGTCGTCGCGCGCGATAATCAAGACTTAAGTCGGCGAGCAGAAACAGACTGCGCAAGAGTGTTAAGCAAGCGCTCGGTATCTTCCCAAGAAATGCATCGATCCGTAATCGACTTTCCGTATTCAAGCTCGCTCAAAGGCGCAGGATCTTGGTTTCCGCCTTGCAAGAAGCTCTCCATCATAACGCCTTTAATGCCCTTTTCGCCGTGCGCAAATCGATCCGCAATATCTTGCACAACTTGAATCTGGCGATTTTCATCTTTGCCTGAATTTCCGTGCGAGCAGTCGATTACAACGCCATTAGACGCCACGCAATCCGCGCCGAGCCTCAAACGAACCGACGCAACGGCCGCCGCAACAGAAGCCGCATCGTAGTTTGGCCCCTTGCTAGAGCCGCGCAAAACAACATGACAATCAGGGTTTCCAAGCGTTTGCACAGCGCACGCGCGTCCAAGATGGTCAATTCCAAAGAAAGTGTGATGCTGGCTGGCAGCTAGGCAACCATTGACGGCGGCTGTAACAGAGCCATCCGTAGCGTTCTTAAATCCGACTGGCATAGAAAGACCGCTAGCAAGCTGGCGATGAATCTGCGATTCCGTGTTGCGCGCGCCAATCGCCCCCCAGCTAACCGCATCCGCAATAAACTGCGGGCTAGTCGGCTCCAAAAACTCGGTTGCTGCAGCCAAACCAGCGTCTAGCACGCCAAGAAGCGTGCGACGCGCCAAAAGCAAACCCTTGTGAATATCGTGCGTGCCGTCAATATCTGGGTCGTTAATCAAGCCCTTCCAGCCAACTGTTGTGCGCGGCTTTTCAAAGTAAACGCGCATAACAATCAAAAGCTCGCCTTCGAGCTTTGCGCGCAAATCAGCCAAACGAGACGCGTAGTCAAGAGCTGCAGCGGGGTCGTGAACCGAGCAAGGCCCAACGATTACAAGCAAGCGATCGTCATCTCCGTTAAGGCATTCGCGAATCTCATCGCGTGACTCGGCAACAATATCTTGCGCATACGGAGGAAGTGGCAACTCGCCAAGAACTTGAGCAGGAGTGGGAAGCGGCTCCAACTCCAACACGCGACGGTTGATTATGCGATCTACGCCAACCTGGTCTTCCCAGCGCTCGAATTTAGACGAGTCAAGCGGATTCATGCCGTTTTCAACAGCTTGCTTGACTGCGCTTGAAATGCGCTGATCAGGCGTAGATTCCATTTGTCACCATCCTATAGAATAAACTGCGCTCAATGCGGCAAGATTTGACGCAATTACAAAGCACTACAAGTTTATGTAGTCGCTCCGATTTACCTTTGTGCTTATGTTATCTTTTGTTCATTTCTTGTAGTGCGTTTGTACCGCGACACGCCGTATTTTAGATACAAACACACTACAAGACTCCCGATTTTGTTGTTCAAAACGGCGTGTTGAACAACAAAAAGCGGAAAATGATGCGCTTGACGTGATGCCTACTGCGTTCGCGCGGATTAGCCGCACGCTATTCCTCGCGGCTATTAGTAGCCGCTCGGCTGATTTGGCATGTAAAGTCCAGTGGACTTTACATGCCAAATCACGCTTTGAAGGAGCTTGAAACGCGCTTTGCAATTTCAAGCTCAGTCAAAGCGCAGCAGAAGCAATGCTTCTGCCTTAAGTGGCTCGGGCGCTTTGGAGTAACGCGAAGCGCGCTATGCAGCTTCGCGTTAAGCCACTGCATTCGCGCGGTCTACGCGCGCGAATGTCCTCGCTGCAGCAGAAGCAATGCTTCTGCTCTAAGCAGCTCGGGCGCGCTCGCCTAGGCTAATTTCCTAGTGAAATTAGCCTAGGCGAGCGCGCCCATTGGGTCCCACGCTGGTAAAACAATTGCTGGTTCTTCCAGTGCTTTCTTATATTCTTCTGGCAAAAGCGCCTTAGGTACAGCCACCTCGTACACGTACTCAGTAAACCAATCGTCACTCATCGTAAAGTAACCCTTGTCCGCAATCTCTGGCCCCCAAGAGTTCTCCACGCGCCAGCGGCGAGTAGTCGTGCCGTCATCCGCAACATCAACTCCAGCAAACGCCATAGCATGATTCATAGCAGAATCAGCAAAACGCACGCGCTGCTCCTTGTTCAAGTCAAAATCAACGCCATAAACGCGATCGTACTCAAACAAATCCGTAGCCCACGCGCCGTTATCGCGATCCATCATAGGGTGGCAATCCGCACCAAACCAAACTGGAATGCCCTGCTCAACAAGAATCTTACGCACGCAATCCTTCATAAACTGGTTTGGCACGTTCAAATATTCCGTAGCGTCTCCGCCAGCAACATTGCCCAAGTGCTCAATCGCAATCTTCTTGCCCTTTGGATGCTCCGCACGTGGATCGTCCACCAAGCAAACGTAGTCTTCCAAACCAGCAGTAACATACTTCTTCCAAAACTCAACTGGCGTAATTTCGCCATCGCGATGGAACTTTCCGTCCTCGTCTGTCCACTCCCAATCGAAGCTCTTTGGTGGCTCACCCAAGTGAATTGTAAGAATCCTATGACCCGCAGCCATAGTCGTCTCAATAATATTGTCAATGTCGGCAGCGTTGGCATACATATGAGCCACAGCCGTGTGCAAAAGCTTTTTAAGCTGAGTATTCATATCTCCAGTGTCTTTAGAAGACTCTGTTTCTGGATACAAATCCTTAGGAACAGCACCATACTTCTTGTAGACGTTCATAGCCATAGTCCACTGGCCGCCGTCACCCATAACGTCACTGAGCAAATGCTGCAGCAAACGCGAATCAGAAGGCTCGCCAGAGCGAACAAGAGCCGCAACGTCATTTAAGAAGTAGTTGATTCGCTCAAGCTTGTCGAAGTACATTGCGTAGTTCTGCGAGAACTCAAAATCCTTAACTTTAAGCGATTTTTTAGCAACAAATCGCGCAACATTCAAAGAGCTAAATAACCAGCAGCGACCAGAATGATCTTGATGCCTTGCATCGCCATTATCCACAACCGTTGAGAATCGGCGCTGCAGCAAGCGAGCGCGGTCGTAGTTTCGCGCCACTTTATCGATTCCAGCAGCCGTAACGCCGTTCATTGCCAAACGATTCAATGGATTTGCGTCAAAATCGTCACGCAAACCTTGCAAAGCTTCGGCACTTAATTCAGAGATCTCAGTCACTGTATAACCTTTCTTGTTTTCCTTGTTTTATGTTTATTTTTTATAGTTTATTTTAGCTTTTTCGTAAATCTTGCGGCTTGCTTGCGATTTTTCCGCGCAAATCACGCATCCAAATCACGCATCCAAATCACTCAGCGCGCATCTACGCCAGAAAATCACGACTCCTGCGCAATTGCCTCTTCCACTTGAGCTTGAGCATCTTTTCTAGCCTGCTTTTGAGCATCCGCATCTCTACGCTCCGAAGCATCCGCATCTGCAGAATCGCCAGAATGCCCCTGTCCAGAAGCAGCATCTCCAAAATCAAATCCCGAGAATGCGTTTGCAAAAAGCGACCTAAGCTCAGTAACGCGCTGCGTGATTTGCGCTTCCCTATGCTGCAATTGCGTTAAGCGCGCCGTCATACCGTCAAGCTCCTTCTGAGCTGCCGCCCTACGCTCTTCCACTTGAGCAGTAGCGTCTTGCATAGCTTTGCGAACGATTTGCGCAGCTTGAGCATCCGCATCTTTATGAGCTTGAGCAGCATAATCATCCGCATCTTGATGCACAGTTTTTGCTCTCGCAACAAGCGCATCCGCCTCTTCTTGCGCAGCACGCTCACGCTCTTTTAGACCAGAAATAAGCTCATTCACCTTTTTTGTGGCCTCTTCTTGTTGAGCAGCAATATCGTTTCTAATTTGCTCAACTTCTGCACTAACTTGGCTCAGTGTACGCGTACGCTCAACTTGCGCTTCGTCTGCAATCTCCTGAGCCTTTGCAGCTGCAGCATCCGTGATTTCTCCAGCCTTGCGCTGAGCATCCGCCATCATCTTTGTTGCGCGCTCTTGCATATCTGCAAGCTTCTTATTCGCTTCTGCTAAAGCCGATTCAATTTGATCATTCGTTTCTGCTTTAGCATGTGCGATTTCCGCGTTTGCAGCCGACCTTTGTTCCGCGATTTTTTGCGCTGCATCCGCCTTTAGCTGTGCAATTGCACGTTCTTGCTCGGATTTTTCGGATGCCATTCGCTTCGTGTGCTCTTCACGCGCATTGTTGATTTCTAGCGTTGCAGCATCTTTTTGTGCATTAACATCTTTACTCGTTGTTTCGCGCAAACGCTCTGAATCCTCTTTCGCAGCGCTTGTCATCTGATTTGCCTTATTGCTTGCCGTAGAAAGCAGCGTATCTGCCTTAGTTTGCGCTTCTTGAAGCAAATGTTCCGCGTCTAATTTTGCATTATTCAGTAAAGTTCCTGCCTGAGCTTGAGCCGTCTTTTTAATAGACGCAGCGTCTTGCTTTGCACGCTCAATTAATTGCGCACTCGTCTGTTCTGCCGAAGCAAGTAATTGTTGCGCATTTGCGCCCAAAGATGCAAAAGTATTTCCGCTTTTTGCGCGTTTTACATTATTTTTTTCTTCTTGCAACTGTGCTTGCAATTGAAGAATAGATTCGTCACTAGATCGCACTTGTTCACGCAAACGTGATATTGTGCGCTCATAGTTGGTAAAGGCTTCGTTGACTTTATCTTTGTCGTACCCTCGCAAAGCAGTTGGGAAACGATCTGGCACCATGTTTATTCCTTTCACAAACCCCCGCACGACTACTACTTATCGTGCACACTCCATCAGCAATAACGCTATCACTTTAGTTGCTAAAACACTCGAGCGTGTCGCGCAAACTACTTGAGTAATATTCCCGAAGACGAAGGTTTCATATAGTAATTTACAGCTTCGCAAATTATGCTTTTTCCAGCTTTTATTTGCGCGTCTAATGGCAGCCCGTGGCGTGCATCATGCAACGCAACCACTGGCGGAAAACTTACAAACCCTGCAATTATGCGCTTTTTAGAATTATTCGACGCCCAATCTAGCAATCTATAAAACAGCGAATTGCAAACATATGTTCCTGCATCCGAGCTTAGCGTGGAAGCAATCCCACTATGAGCAAAATCGTTTAGAATCATTCTTAGCGGCAGCCTAGTCCAGTACGCAGCAGGCCCATTTTCAACGATTGGTACGCTTTGAGGAGTGTGGTTATCTACGTCTGGCTTATTTGCATCCATTATGTTTGTAGCGCATCGTTCTAGTTGCACTCCACGAGCCGCGTGTTTTACGCCTGTTGCAATTACAATATCCGCGTCTTGCGCGTTAATCGTTTCTAAAAGATGCGGCCAAGCATTTGCAAAGCTGATTGGCAACATTACAGACGTGATTTTTACGCTAACATCTTCTGGAAGATCAAAATCCGCAAGCAAATCGCCATTTTTGGCGTGTTCAAGAACTAGCGGCACTTCGTGCGAAGGATTTATGCTTAAATCCTCGTATGGCCCAAACCCAGAAATCACTACGTTAATTTGATTCATAACAATAGCTTTCTATAGCTTTCTAACAATAGCTTTTACTTGTCTTTAACTACAAGCGCAAGCAATCGTCCTTCGTGAGATTTTCCTGCAAGACCAGCGCGCCTGTGAGAATACCATAATGGATTTTCCAGCGTACACATTGGGTTTTGCAACGCCTTAAGGCGACTTTCCAGCGCTTCGCCTTCGCCGTCTACCTTACAAATCGTTTGCAACTCTTCATCTTTAGCCAAATATTGTGTGGCAGCAGTAACGCGTGGCAAAGCTTCAACAATATTTGCAACTCCTGCAAGCGCTAAATCAATGCGAGCAGCTTCTGCAATATCAATTCCAAGTCCACCAAAACGCGTTTGCGTTACAGTTTGTGGGTATCGGCGTTCAAAGTCACGCGCGATTTCTTCGCCAACTTCATAGCAATCACCACAAATGCATGGCCCTAAAACAGCCGTTATATTCGAGCGTTCGGCTCCCTTTTCGCACATTGCCTCAATAACAGAATCAAGCACTCCAGCCATTAAGCCTTTTCTGCCACAATGCGCTGCAGCAATTACGCCAGATTCACTATCTGCAAGCAAAACTGGCAAGCAATCTGCAGCAAACATTCCTAAAGCAAGCGAGCAAGCAGTTGAAACTTGCGCGTCTGCTTCGATTCTAGCGTGTGAATCTGCAAAACCTGTAGCATCAAAACCGTACGGAGTGTTCCACGAATCAACTATTGGATCTGCATCAAATACGCTATTTCCGTGAACTTGGCTAACAAGGCACAAGTCAGATTTAAGCGCGCGTTGCAAAGCACAACGGTTGCTAAACACAGATTTAGAATCGTCGCCAGCTTTGCCTCCTAAATTAAGCGAAGCAAACGCACCTTCGGAAATTCCACCTAATCGCGTTGTAAAAACGGCATGAGCGCGTGCGCCCAGTGGCACTGGAATCGTCACTGGAATTGGCAAGCCATCTTCGTCTTCGTGCGCAAGTGGCATTCCTGCTACGCTAGTTTCTTGCATATTATTCGCTTTCGTTTTGTCTTATTTTATGTAACAAATTATTTGCAATAACAACTTATTCGCTGTAATAAGTTAATCAAAATTAAGTTAACCCAAATAAGCTAATTCTTCGTCGCTTAATTGCAAATCTGCAGCCTTTAAGCTATCTAAAATCGTAGCTGGCCTATGCGCGCCTGGAATAACAAAAACATTGCTGCCCTTGGCAAGCTCCCAAGCCAAAACAACCTGCTGATAGCTAACGTTGTGATCATTTGCCACTTTGCGGAATGGGTCAAAAAGATGTTCGTCATACGGGTGACGGAACCCTCCAAGCGGACTCCAGCAAACAAACGCAATTCCAAGCTTCTTGCAATATTGCAACGTGTCTTCGTTTTCTAAATGCACTGGCGAATACTGATTTTGAACAGCAACAAGATTTTCTCCCAAAATCTCACGCGCAATGTCAATCTGCTCAACAGATGCGTTAGAAATGCCGATTTCTCGCGCGACTCCCTCATCAAGCAGCTGTTGCATTGCTTCAATCGACTCGTTGTATGGAACTTCTGGATCTGGCCTGTGGAAGTAAAGCAAATCAATCGTATCTACGCCAAGAGCCATTGCCGACTCTTTAGCGTGCGCAATCAAATGCTCTGGCTTTCCATCTTTACCCCACGTTGGCTTGCCATCTGTAAAGTTGCGGAAGTGACCGACTTTTGTTGCAACAAGAATCGAAGACTTGTCTCCATTCCAGCTATCCAATGCCTCGCGCACAAGCTTTTCGCCAGTTTGCTCCTCGCCGCCCGAGCAATAATACGCCCATGCCGTATCTATATGCGTGCATCCAGCGTTTAGAGCCGCATGGATTGTTTCAATGCCCATACTGTGTCCAAGATTGTTTTCAATCGTTAATGGCATCTCACCAAAGCCGATAGCTGTAGTGTTAAACGATCCTATAGTGCGATTCATGGCCATTTTGCTCCTGTTCAAATACTTCAAATGTTTCAAAATGCCCCCAAGCGCAAAAAGCAACTTGAAGGCATTTAGATTTTTTATTTTATACGACTAGGCGCTTATGCGCTTGCGTCTTTATCTTGCGATTAATCCTCGTCAAATGGGTCAAAATCGCGGCGGATTCTGCGACGAGGGCGCTCAGAGCGCTCCTCGCGAGCAGCGCGGTACTCATCGTAGTGATCGTCGTCTGCAGCGTAGCGCAAATTGCGGTCGCTCACTCTGCGATCCGATCCGCGACGAGGACGCTCTGCGCGGTCGTCGGAACGATCGGAACGCTCTGCGCGCTCGCTTGAGCTATCATCTCGGTCGTCATAGCGATCGTCGCGAACGCTACGGCGGCGAGGACGGTCTTCATAATCGTTGTTATCGTAGCGATCGCTTCTGCGATCATCCCTTCTAGAAGAGCGTTCATCGTAGCGGCTGGAACGATCAGAACGATTTTCCCTATCGTCATAGCGCGAATCGCGATCATCGCGAACGCTACGGCGGCGAGGACGATCATCTCTATCTCCTCTGTCTCCACGATCATCCCTATCGTCGCGTGGAGCACGCCTACGATCACTTCTGCGATCATCCCTATCTTCTCGATCTTCGCGAGATCCGCGACCACGGTTTTCGCGAGGCGCTGGAGCAGAAGATTCCTGATTCTCAAAACCTGGGATTGCCAAAGAAATCTTACCGCGCTCATCTACGCTTTGCACGATTACTTCTACGGTATCTCCCTCTTTAAGCACATCTTCAACAGTGTCAATGCGCTCACCGTTAGCAAGATTACGAATCTGGGAAATATGCAACAAGCCGTCGCTTCCAGGAGTCAAGTTTACGAAAGCACCAAAGCTCGTAGTCTTAACAACCTTGCCAGTAAAAGTCTCACCAGCCTTTGGAATGCGCGGATTTGCAATAGAATCGATGATTTCTTTTGCTTTCTCGGCAGCTTCGCCGCCTTCGGAAGAGATGTAAACAGTACCATCATCTTCAATAGCAATCTCAGCGCCAGTTTCTTCTTGAATTTGGTTAATCATCTTGCCCTTAGGGCCAATAACTTCGCCAATCTTATCTACAGGAATCGTAGTTGTAATAATGCGTGGAGCAAATGGGCTCATCTCCGCCGGGCAATCAATGCACTCGTTAATCACTTCAAGAATAGTCGTGCGCGCCTCGTGAGCTTGCTGCAAAGCAGCAGCCAAAATGTCTGCTGGAATGCCATCAAGCTTAGTATCAAGCTGCAAAGCAGTAATAAATTCAGACGTACCAGCAACCTTAAAGTCCATATCTCCAAACGCATCTTCTGCGCCAAGAATATCGGTCAAAGTCTTAAAGATGTGCTTGCCATCAACGTCTCCGGAAACCAAGCCCATAGCAATGCCAGCAACTGGAGCCTTCAAAGGAACGCCAGCAGCGAGCAAAGAAAGCGTAGAAGCGCACACGGAGCCCATAGACGTAGAACCGTTGGAACCAATAGCTTCCGATACTTGACGAATAGCATATGGGAACTCTTCGCGGCTTGGCAAAACTGGCACTAAAGCCTTCTCTGCCAAAGCACCATGACCAATCTCGCGGCGCTTTGGAGAACCAACGCGACCCGTTTCGCCAGTGGAGTATGGAGGCATCTCGTAGTTGTGCATGTAGCGCTTGGTTTGTGGGCCAGAAAGCGCATCCACTTGCTGCTCCATCTTAAGCATGTTCAAAGTAGTTACGCCCAAAATCTGGGTTTCGCCGCGCTGGAAGAGCGCCGAACCATGAACGCGAGGAACAATATCAACTTCTGCACTAAGCGTACGAATATCGCGCAAGCCGCGGCCGTCAATACGGTAATCTTCCGTCAAAATACGACGACGAACAATCTGGCGCTGCAACTCCTTGAACGCATTGCCGAGTTCCTTTTCTTTCTCGGCTTCGTCCATATCAGTAAACTCTTGCGCAATCGCCTCGCGCACGCCTTCTTTAATTTCCGCAATGCGGTCTTGGCGTGGAAGCTTTTCTGCAATAGAAAGAGCCTCGTTCAAATCAGCATGAGCAATCTCATCGATTCTTGCATAAAGCTCATCCGTATACTCTGGGAACAGCTGGAATTCCTTGGTTTCCTTAGACGCAATTCGCTTCAACTCATTTTGCGCTTCGCAAATAACCTTAATGAACGGCTTTGCGGCTTCTAAGCCTCCAGCTACAACTTCCTCATCTGGCTTAATTTGACCCTCATTATAAATCAAATTCCAAGCATTCTTACCAGCGCCAGCTTCAATCATTGCAATCGCAACATCGCCATTTTCAATAACGCGACCAGCAACAACAATCTCAAATACAGCACGCTCACGCTCACTCCAACGAGGGAATGCAACCCACTGGCCATCAATCAAAGCCAAACGCACACCAGAAACTGGACCTTCAAATGGCAAACCAGAAATCATAGTAGAAGCAGATGCAGCGTTCAAAGCAATAACGTCGTAAGCATCATCTGGATTAATTGCCAAAATCGTTTCTACAACTTGCACTTCGTTACGCAAAGTGTGTGGGAAAAGCGGGCGCAATGGGCGGTCAATAATACGGCACGCAAGCGTTGCCTCATTTGACGGGCGTCCTTCTCTGCGGAAGAAAGATCCTGGAATCTTACCAGCAGCGTACATTTTTTCTTCCACATCCACAGTCAGTGGGAAGAAATCGTAGTTTTCTTTTGGACTAGATCCTGCAGTCGTCGTCGACAAAATCATGGAATCATCATCCAAGTATGCGGCAACAGCACCGTCAGCCTGCTGAGCGAGGCGACCAGTTTCAAAGCGTAGCGTACGCTTTCCAAATGAACCATTATCAATAACGGCTTCTACAGCCTTAATTTCGGGACCCTCCACGGGTTCCTCCTTTTCTTAACTTACCTAATCAACCAACATGCGTCGTCATTGGCAGACTCGCTTTTTTGTTACCTTTACCTAACATCCGCGCGAATCTTTGCAAAATGCATAACCAACATTTCGTAGTTTTTTGTTTCGGTTACTTCAATCATCCATATTCAATTATGTTTTATTCTTCAGTTATAAATCCCACAAACTTAAGAACTTGCTAAAACTAAATCACTTAAATCTTAAATCGCTTAAATACTAAATCATTTAACCTTAAATCAATTATTCTTAAATTATTTAGCTTAGAATCTAAATCGTTAATCCTAAATCTTCAAACTTAAATCTTCAAACCTCAAATTCAGCCATTTAATCAAGCTTTTTAATTCTACTTCAAACACACTAAATTCACTAGAATTGCATAAACAATACGCATAAATACAGATGCATAAATACAAAAGCCCGAGCTTATGCTCGGGCAAAAAGACTTATCGACGCAATCCGAGTCGATCAATCAAAGAACGATAGCGATTAATGTCTACGCGCTTCAAGTAATCAAGAAGACGACGACGGTCACCAATCATGAGCATCATACCACGACGAGAGTGGTGATCATGCTTGTGCTCCTTCAAGTGATCGGTAAGGTCGGAGATGCGCTTGCTGAGCAAAGCAACCTGAACCTCTGGGGAACCCGTGTCACCCTCGTGCGTTGCGTATTCGTTGATAATGTTCTTCTTATCTTCAGCCGTTAATGCCACGGCGTCCTCCTTATGTAGTTACTGCGCGGTGCCGCATCCTTTAATACAGCGCTTGCAAATCCGCGGGCGTTACACGCCGAGTTTCAATGTTACAACTATGCCCAAACAAGCTTATAAAGCCTACATAGCAGTAATAAATCCACCAAAAATCACAACAAGAATCGCAAGAACTTCAATAGCGTAAAACATTATTAACGAAGCCCAGCTGCAAGTCAAAACGTTTAATCGCGACTTTTTAGGAACCATTACAAGCAATCCAACAAATAAAATCGCATAAACAGCAACGCCAAATCCAGCAGAGATTATTCCAAGATTTGCAGCATTTGCAAGTCCACTTGCTGACCCATAAACAACGTATGTTGAATACCAAAAACTTAAGCGCAACAAGCATAATCCGCTAATAAATTGTTCAATCGTTAGAAAAACAACAAACAAGAATCGCCAAAGCCATCTACTAGACTCAATTAGCGCCATTGCCAAAGCTGTAGCGGTTGCAACTGTTGTAACCCAAGCAATAAACACAACTCCCTGCGCAGATAATCCAGAAAAATTCTTAACAACCCAAGCAGTGTGTTGAACTGCCAAAGTTCTACCTGCCCAATAAGGAACAACAACCGCTACAAGAAGAATCGCAAAATAAAGCACCCAACGCTTAGGATTTGAGTGGCGCTTGGAGATATCTGCTATAGAAAGCTCCGACTCCAATTCGCCAGGCGACTCAAGGGTTTCATCTGCGTTAGCATTAGCAGCATTAGCGTTTGCTTTACGCTGATCCATCTCTTGCACTCTCCTTTAACGTGCTAAACTCTTAGTGCTGATTAGACTAGATTAAATTTGTTACAACAAATCTAGTAACGGCAAATCTTAGTGAATACCTTACCAGCCACATTCCCCTATCTAAAGCGTGCAATATAATGATACTCCACGCGATTGCAACAAAATGCGCAATCACAAACAGATTTAGGTACACACATGGGTTTTATTCATTTTATTCTTAACCTTCTTAAAGATCCGCGCTCTGCTATAGCTGGCTGGATTGCTATGGGAACTGCACCCGCACTAGGATTGATTTTTCTAATCATCTTTATTGAAACAGGCGTTGTGTTCTTCCCATTCTTGCCTGGCGATTCCTTGCTTTTTGCTGCTGGATTCTTTGCAGCACCAGATGCACAAACAGGTAAAAGCTCGCTTCCACTTGCGATTTTGCTCGCCGTTGTTTGGATTGCGCCCATTATTGGTGACCAATGCAACTACTTTATTGGCCACTTTTTTGGCAGGCGAATCGTTGAATCAGGCAAAGTTAAGGCCTTAACACCAGAACGCATTGCTAAAACAGAGCAAATGATTGATAAGTGGGGACCAATTGCCGTGTTCTTAGGCAGATTCTTCCCATTTATACGCACATTTATGCCATTTATTTCTGGCATTTCTGGCATGCGCTGGACTCGTTTTACTCCTTTTTCTGTTCTTGGCGGAATAGTGTGGTCATCGCTTTTTACTCTTCTCGGCTACTTCTTTGGCAATATTCCTTTTGTTCAAAAGAATTTTGAGCTTGTTATAGTGGCGATTTTGCTTATTTCTCTTGTTCCAACTTTTATTGGGCTTTACAAAGCTCACGCTGCCAACAAAGCCAAAAAACGCTTAGAAAACGAAGCGCACCAGAATTAGCTTAACAAAATAACTTAAGCAAAATAACTTAAGCAAAATTAATCGTGTTTTACAACACTCCATCACTTCTAGCGTTGTACTTTTACGCATTTTGTAGTACAGTGTGCAGAGTTGTGTAAAACATTGGGGCTATAGCTCAGTTGGTAGAGCGCTTCGTTCGCATCGAAGAGGTCGTGGTTTCGATTACCATTAGCTCCACTAAGCCCACTGCATTCATTCCACCGCAGTGGGCTTTTTCTTTGCAAATCCTAAGCACCGCTGTTATCGAATGCGTTTTCAATCGAATCGATTAGCGGATCCGCCTGGCTCATTATGCTCTTAACTCTGTTATCAACGTTTTTATTTTGCGACTTCAAAGACCGCGCTAAATCCAACGCATCGTCAAAAATCTTTTCAACAATATCTTGATTTACGCCATCTGCCTTAAATTGCGCACTCCAAGAGTTCAGGGACTCAAACACAATCTCACTTGCATCTATTTTTACAATCTCATTTTCGTTTTTCTTTGCATTTTCAACAAAAGCGCGCAACTTTCCAGCATACTCTCGCACTTTAGGCTTTGGCTTAGCTTGTGAATAGTTTGTAAGATCTAAGTAGCCTTTGCCAAGCGTGGAATACATTAACGCTGACTCATAATCCTTTGCCTTAACACCCTTTAGCGCCTCTTCAAACCACTTTGCAGACTGTTCAATACGTTCCTTTCTATTCGCACTACTTGATTCTTCTTTATCTTTAACACCGTAATACCAATACGCTTTTCCAACAGATAAGCATAATTCATACCAATCTTCGGATTTTTTAAGATCCGACTTGTACTTATTAACAAACGACGTAAAATCTTCTCTTTCGCTTGCACTCCATCGAAAATCTTCAATCTGGTTTACTAAAAGTCGCAACGCTGGCTGAATGGATATAGGCTGAACATTTGCATTAAAAAGCTTTACTTGTAAAGACATAGCTTTGTTAACATATTCAACAATTTGCTTAGAATCTGTTGATTTTGCAGCCTTAGACATGTACTTTTTATATTCTTGTACACTGCTTGTTATGTTGCTAGCGTTCTTGTTTTTTGTAGGGATATTGCCGCTTTTTACATATGAGCGCAGTTCGCTTACTTTTGCTCTACTTGCGTTTGTTATTACGGATTTACAAGCAAATGCAAAAACAATACATCCAATAAATGCCATTAAGGCGCAACAAACAATCTTAAAAATATTTTTCTTGCCATTTTTAACACCATTTTTAACACCATTTTTCTTGTGTCTTTTGCCAATATTTTGATTACCACTTTCTACGCGCAATCGCGAGAGAGCATGGCTGCTACGACTTGCATCATATTTTTTGCGAGTTTGCGCACCTCTCGCACGTTCTTTATTGCGCAAAACAAGACCAGATTCTCCCATATTTGACTCAACTTTTTCGCCAAATTCTAAATCTTCTAAACAATCTTTTAACGCTTGAGAAAACTCCGCACAATCTTCGTATCGGTCCTTTGGATTATGCGCCAATGCGCGCATTAACACATAGCGCACACCACTATCGCAATCGTCGCAGCTCAAATCGAAGTTAGTAAGCGGATGAGATTTATTAGAATCCTTAAAATCTAAAGTCTGATTACTAGAAAAACTAGAAAAATCGGAATTGTTAAAACTTAAAGAGGAATCGGAATGATTGGAACTCTCGCAATAGCATGTACCCGTAAGCGCGTAAAACAACGTTGCTCCAAGCGCATAAACGTCTGTAAAAACGCCGATTTTAGCATCCTGCTCAAAAAGCTCGGGAGCTGCAAATCCACATGTTGCAAAACGCGCATCTTGCTTAAATCGACTTGGTTGCACCAAAACACCATCTTCGCCTTTAAGCTCTAATGCAGAGCCAAAATCAATTAGATGCACACTAGAATCATTAGAAATCATAACGTTAGAAGGTTTTAAGTCGCAATAAACAACAGCTGGATTTAACGAGTGAAGGTATTGCAATAATTCGCATAGCTGGATTCCTAAAGCGCATACTTGACTAGGGCTAATAACTCCGCTTTGCGTAATAATCGTTTTTAGCGAACTTCCCTCAACATAGTCGCGAACTGCGTACGCTCTGCCATTTTCCTCAAAAAAATCAACGATTCTAGGAATACAAGGATGATTGCAATGATTCAAAACCTCGACTTCTGCTCGAAGCGATTGCAAAATCAAAGCTTTTTTATCACTATCTAAATTCTCATTAGACGTTTCTTTAACAGCCCATTTTTTGTGTAAAACATTATCTACAGCAAGATAAACGCTAGAAGTTCCGCCCGAACCAAGCTTTCCCAAAAGCTGATATTTTCCACCTACACAAACCATATTTACCGCACTTTCATAAAATCAAACCGATAATAATCCTGTGCGCTAAACTCTATGCACTAATTCATGCAAAGAAAAGACTTAATGGAAAATGTGTACCAAAGCCATCAAAGTCCTAGAAAAATAAGGGAAAAGTTATCCACATTGCTTACATTGCTTGCATTGCTAGTATTAATCACACTAATCAATCAATGTCTGCGCCAAGAGCAGTGAGCTTTCCTCTAAAGTCTGCATAACCGCGGTCAATAAGCGAAATACCCTTAACGTTAGATGGCCCCTTAGCTGTAAGAGCTGCAATAAGATGACTAAAGCCACCACGCAAATCTGGAACATCAATATCTTGACCAGTAAGAGGTGTTGGTCCAAAAATCACAGCAGAATGCTTGTAATTGCGCTGCTGGAATCGACAAGGAAGCGAGCCAAGGCACTCGCGATACAGCTGAATCATAGCACCCATTTGCACAAGCGGCTTTGTAAAGCCAAAACGATTCTCATACACTGTTTCATGCACAATGCTCAAACCTTTAGCTTGCGTTAAAGCAACAACAAGCGGCTGCTGCCAATCTGTCATAAAACCAGGATGAACGTCGGTTTCAATAGCAACTGGATGCAAGTCTCCGCCTGGATGCCAGAATCGAATACCATTATCTGCAACGTCAAACTGGCCGCCAACTTTGCGGAACACGTTTAAGAATGTCATCATTTCTGGCTGAGTTGCGCCTTTAATAAACACATCTCCGTGAGTCGCAAGCGCTGCCGAAGCCCAAGATGCCGCCTCAATCCTATCTGTTAAAGCAGTGTGATTGTAACCTTGAAGCTTATCAACGCCCTCAATTCTAAACGTGCGATCAACGTCTACAGAGATGATTGCGCCCATTTTTTGCAAAACGGCCACCAAATCCATAATCTCTGGCTCGATTGCTGCACCCGAAAGCTCCGTTTTTCCTTCTGCAAGAACAGCAGCAAGAAGAGTTTGCTCAGTGGCACCAACCGAAGGGTAAGGAAGATGGATTTTAGTTCCGTGCAAACCGTTTGGAGCAGTAATGTGAATACCGTCTTCGTGGTCTTTATTTACATTTGCGCCGAGCTTGCGCAAAGTTTCAAGATGGAAGTCTATAGGACGCCCACCAATATTGCACCCACCAAGCGCTGGAATAAAAGCCTCGCCAAGCCTGTGAAGAAGCGGGCCAGAAAACAGAATCGGAATGCGAGAAGACCCCGATAACGTGTCTACGTCGGCAACGTCTGCAAGTTGAACATTGCTTGCGTCAATGCTAACAACGCCTGCAGCACCATCAACGCTTACATTTACACCGTGCAATCGAAGCAAATCCGAAACAACGTGAACATCTCTAATCTCTGGAACATTTTTTAACACGGATTTTCCAGGAGCAAGCAGCGCTGCAACCATCGCCTTGCTAACAAAGTTTTTTGCGCCACGAACTTTAATCGTTCCGTTAAGCGGCTTGCCACCTTCTACATGTAAAACGTCTGCAGCGTCGATGCCACTTTCGTTATGTTCAGCCGTGTTTTGCGCAGACACATTTACCTCTTTCGTTTGCAACTAAAACTAATAACTATAATACCGATACGCGTGCCAATCGCATGTAAACGACGTTGCAATCGCACAATAATCGCGTGCTATTTTGCAACTATAGACCGCCATCTTCTTAAAATCCTTGCAAAAAGTGAAGGCTTTTGCAATAAATCGACTTCTGGCAAATCGTGGCTACAATCCGCGTTTAATCCATATGTGTACGCTTTTTTAGACGATGCTTTGCCAACTAAATCGCCAAATTCCAGCATTTGCGTTCTAGGCTCGTAAGGATGACGAATGTCGAACTCAAGAAGCCTTGCTCCGCATTTAGAAGCCACTGGCCCATAAGATGCAAAACCGCACGTTGCAGTGGCCATTAGAAGCATGCCAGAATCCTTGCACCTGCCCGCAAACGCGTTTCTGTGATCGTGCCCTGCGCAAAAAGCAAAAGCACCAATCTTTTGCAAAATATTGTATTCCCCACTGTCTTTATCTGGGCAGCTCACGCCTTCTCCAAGATACCCATCTGGCAAAACGCAATTATCGTCTAAAGCGTAGTATTTTCCAGCAAAACGCCTATATCCTTCGATAGCGTTTTCTTTAGCAGCGCAATCTTTAGCAACTTCGCGCAGTAAATCGTAGTATTGCGGAAGCGGAAAATGCTGAAAAACGCAGAATTTTGGCGGCAAAAAGTTTGGCAAATCCGCTAAAAAGTCAAGTGCCTTGCTAGAAGGACTTCCGTAGCCGCCGCGCTTTTCGTAATCGCCAGAATCTACAAGAACAATAGAAAATACGACTTTTTCTTGATTTACGTCCATAACAGGCAAAGCGAATGTTCCTGCTTTACAAGGAAATATGATTTGATTTGGCAAAATGCTTTTTGGAAGAGACATGGCGGATCCGCTAGAAAATTCTCCATCGGTTTGCTGGCGATTCAAGCATCCCGAAAACTCTTGATACAAAGAATCCAGCTCCGCGTTGCTTAATCCGCACTGAAAATCGTGATTCCCGTACGTTAGCGCCCAAGGAATTGAGCGTTCTTCTAAAGGCTTTACCATGCATTTAATATGATCTAAGACTTTTTTGCGCGTATTTTGCAAATCTTTTTCATGCGACTTGCGCGCATCTACTCCACGCGCACCTACTCCACGGTTATCTTGCGACTCATCCCAGCGTCTTCGCACAAATGTGTTCGCAAAATCTTTAGCATATCCTGCAATTTGATTGCCACTAAAAATCACAATATCTGGCCTAACTGCATCGCAAGCAGACTCTATAAGCTTAATCGTGTCTTTGCTGATTTTTGGCGCATCTTGAACATCTGCAAACTGTAAAACACGGAATTTTCCCGAAAGATGAAATTGCAACTTACCTAATCTTGCAGAGACGGATGTTGGTAGCTTTGACGAATCATATGCATTAGATGACTTAGACACATTAGATGACTTAGCAAAACTTGACGACTTAGCGTTTGGAGAAGTCGCCTGCCCGTTTAGACTACTTTCCAAAATCTTAGAGTCGCTTTTATCAGATTCTGCAATTTCTAACATAGTTCAAGCATACGGCACAGCATCTGGCGTATCAACAAAACACGGAAAAACACAGAAAAACACGGCAGAAGGCCGCAAAACGCCGCAAAAATAGCGTTTTTTTACAATATTTTAAGATAACTTTAAGCTAATAACCTATTCGCATTAAGAAAAGAGTGGTTAGATATAAAGCATAGACGGAATAAATCACAATAATCAGTGATTTAGAACTAATAACTGAACCTCTCTTCTTCTCTTCTTTCAAACCCCGAGCCAATCACTCGGGGTTTTGTTTTGTGTAAGCTTTGAGTGGGATTTTCGTAAGATTCATTTGCGGAAGTTGAAAAAGAAAAAGCCCCCGCGATTACGAGAGCTATTCGCTGGGGTACCTGGACTCGAACCAAGAATGGATGAACCAGAATCACCTGTGTTGCCAATTACACCATACCCCAATTGGCAGGCTTCGCGGCTCTTGGAACCGTTCCGTCTTTGTACCCCCGACCGGATTTGAACCGGTGTTGGCGCCGTGAGAGGGCGTAGTCCTAGGCCGCTAGACGACGGGGGCTTAATTTATTTGCTACGCCTCTAGACGCAACAAATGTCGACTTTACAACATAACGCAAGTATATGCAACTAGCGGCGTGTCGCATCAGCTACAAAATGCCCCCATGCAAGTCAAAAATCAACAAGCATGGGGGCAAAACAGCATTAAGCTTAATCATTTTTACAAATGCTCACGCAATCCAGCCAAGCGAGCCAAAGTCACGTCTTTGCCCACGATTTCCATGGATTCGAAAAGCGGAGGAGAAACGCGGCGGCCAGAAAGAGCCACTCGCACAGGGCCAAACGCCAATCGCGGCTTGTATCCAGCTTCCTCAACAAGCTTCTTGTTCAAAAGCTCGTGCAAGGAATCCGTATGCCAATCAGAAGCATCAACGTCCTTCAAGGCAGCGAGCGCAGCGTCAAGAACCTCTCCTGCAGATTCCTTCAACTGCTTACGAGCGTCGTCATCTGGAGCAATGTAGCCATCTTCACTTAACAGGCTGCCAACCATTCCAGCGACCTCGCCAAGCAAACGCACGCGAGGCTGTACAAGAGGCGCAGCAGCGGTGAGTACTTCACGCTCGCGGTCAGTTAACGCATCCCAATTATCCGCACTAACTACGCCATCCTTATGCAAGTAAGGCACAGAACGGTTCAAGAAATCTTGCGGATCGAGCATACGAATATGCTCAGCGTTAATCGAAATTGCTTTATCCAAGTCAAAGTGTGCAGGATTTGCCTTAACGTCGCGCACATCGAATTTTTCAATCATCTCGTCCATAGTGAACACATCGCGATCAGGCGCAATAGACCAGCCAAGCAAAGCCAAGTAGTTCAGCAAGCCTTCTGGAATAAAGCCGTTATCTCTATGCAAGAACAAGTTGGACTCAGGGTCTCGCTTAGAAAGCTTCTTCTTGCCTTCGCCCATAACGTAAGGCATATGGCCGTAAAGCGGAGTTTCCTTAGCAATTCCCATTTCCATAAGATAACGGTAAAGCACAATCTGGCGAGGCGTGGAGCTAAGAATATCTTCACCGCGCAAAACCACGTTTACATCCATCAACGCATCGTCAACAGGGTTCGTAAGCGTGTAAAGCGGATCGCCATTCGGGCGCACAATCACATAATCTGGAACAGAACCCGCCTTAAAAATGATTTCGCCACGAATTAAATCGTTAAAAGTAATGTCTTCATTTGGCATCTTCAAGCGAAGCGCAGGCTTGCGACCCTCCTCGCGGAAAGCTTGCTTCTGCTCCTCAGTAAGGTTTCTGTCGTAACCGTCGTAACCAAACTCAGCTGGTCTACCTGCAGCAATATTGCGCTCTTTAATCTCTTCTGGAGTAGAGAATGATTCGTAAGCGTATCCTGCTTCAAAAAGCTTTTTCGCTACGTCTTTATAAATTTCCATACGCTGGGACTGGCGGTATGGGCCATTTTCTCCGCCAACATCAATGCCCTCGTCCCAATCAATATTTAGCCAACGAAGAGCCTCAATAATCTGCTGGTAGCTTTCTTCGCTATCTCGCTCGTTGTCCGTGTCTTCAATGCGGAAAAGCAACTTGCCATGCGTGTGGCGAGCCTCCGCCCAGTTAAACAGAGCGGTACGAACCATACCTACGTGAGGCGTACCAGTTGGCGAAGGGCAAAAACGCACGCGAACATTCTTTGGAAGTTCAGGCTTTGTGGATTTTGTTGCATTATTAGCAACTTCTTGAGTTTCCTCTGTATCAGTCATAGGTTCCATTGTGCCGCGCGTTACGGACGTGCCTATCTAGTCAAGAGCTTGAGTTGATTCCTTATTACCTTCCACATGCGCAAACTTAGCAGCAAGAGCTTCGCGAGATTTTCTATCGTCTTCTTCTTTTGCAAGCTTCTTAGCCTCTTCTGGGTCCCAAAGAACGTCTTCCTTATGCTTTGACCATTCACGCTCAAGCAATGGAGCCGCAAATTCAACCAGCGCGCTCATACTATTTTTACTATTTTCGCCATCATCGCCAGTCTTACCACTTTTTGCGCAATCAACAAGCTCACGCCACTGATTATCCTTAAACATCATTCGCGGAACTCCAGCACACTCGCACACCTCGTTAATATATAGGAATATAGGCAAAGTTTCGTAAATGTTGCCGGTTTTTTCAATAAGACTTTTAAGAATAGAAAGTATTGCCGTAATTTTTTGCGATTCTACAGGATTAATCCCGTAAAAATCGCGCTCTTGTTCATATGATTGTTCACACTCTTGTTTTGCGCACCTAAACGCATCTTGCAAGCTCTCAACGCTCCAATTCCCTGCAACGCTTAAAGAATCCGCAGCACCGTTGATTGCGTTAACATCGTTAGAAAGATTGGATTCAAGCTTGCTAAAAATAGCGTTAACATCATTCGTGTTGTTTTCTAGCTCTTCTTGCGCTTCGCTATAGTCTGGGTCGTAGCATAAATCCATATCATCGTAAGCGCTTGCAGCAGCCAAAAGCGCGTCAACTATCTCTTGCGGGCGTCCTGGAATTTCGTCTGCACCTTCATACACAAACTCTGCATCTGGAACAGTAACGTCTAAATCTGTAATAATTCGAGCAATAGTGCGAATCGCCCTAACCTCAAGATTTTCAGCATATTTTGCGTCATTATCTAAATGGCGAGCTTCGCTTAAAGGCCACAATTTAGTTAAATCCGCGGCCGACTTTGCAGCAGACTCAAGCAGACTCAAAGCCTTTGAATCCAGCTTTTCTACAGAATCACCCATAATAACGCTCCTTCGCATTAGCTGTAAAAAACACGGTTTCTACGCATCTTTTATGCATATTTTAAAGTCTATTGCTTATTATTCCACACGTTCTATTGCACACGCGCCGCAGGATCCACATATGTGATGGAAAGCACATTCATATTTGCGCAATCATACGTAATCGAAGTAATCGACGCCAAGGCCGTTTTGCGCAAAAGCATATTGTGCTCCGCGTGACCCGTTTCTAGCAAATGACGATAAGACCATATTGGCGATTCGTGCGTTACAGCTACGATTTGCTCGCCTGGGTGATTTTTTACTTGCTCGCACGCAAAATCGCCAACGCGCGCAGCAATGCTTTTGTAGGATTCTCCCCAACTTGGCTTCCACAAGTTAGATACAAGCTTCCAATTGTTGTTTTTCCACAAAGCGCCTTCGCCGTAGCCGATTCTTTTCCCTCGAAAATTGTTTTCTGCTTCGATTAGACGTTTGTCTAAAATAATCGGGCCGATTTGCAAAGCGCTTGCGATTTGTTGCGCTGTTTCTTGCGTGCGCTCTAAAGGAGACGAGTAAATCGCGCTAATCCCACGCATTTGCGGAACAGTCGCAATATATTGCGCAGTAGCGCGAGCCATTTTTAAGCCGCGATTAGATAAGTGAAATCCTGGGAGCCTCTCGTAAAGCACGTGATTTGGATTTTCCACTTCCCCGTGACGCACAAAATGAATAGTCGTAGCTTGCATATTTTATAAACCTACTTCCAAACCTACTTCCAGCCTTTTGGAGTGTTACTTAACGACCACTCGCCCAACTTGTGAGCAAAAGTATTGTCTTTAGCGGCATCATAATCAGGTTTTTGCGACTTTGTGTCGTCTAAAAGCCACTTTCTAATAACAAAATTCCACACAGCTACAACAACTGTTGCAATAAGCTTGCCAATGTTTGTGCGAAGCATGTAAATCGCAGTACCACGCAAAGTTTGTGCCATTCCAAGCGTGCTAAGCCAAATAATCGCATCGTTAATAAGCAAACCAATAACTGCAGAAATAACAAAAATCAGCAATTCCATCCAACGAGCCATGTCTTTTCGGTGCTTAAACACGTACTTCATGCTGGCAATGTAGTTAAAAATAAGCGAGATTATAAAAGATATTGTTCCAGCAACAACGTTATTAAGATGCACAAGAAGAAGCAGATTTAGCAATACTACGTCAATAATCAGCGCAATGATTCCTACGATTCCAAACTTAACAACCTGTTCAATAAGTTTTTTCATACATTCAATTAAACACGCGGAGGCTAACAATTTACTATAATTATTGCGTAACACAGGTTTATTATTGCGTAACATATGTTGCGCAGCACAAGTTTATAAACTTAGAAAATTCATAAAACTTAGCAAAGGAGCGATTATGCCAGTTATTCACACTCATGTTTCTGTAAGCACTACGCCAGAACAGCGCGATGCCTTAAAAGCAGCATACGGCAAGGCGATTAGTGCAGTTCCAGGCAAAAGCGAGCATTGGCTTATGTGCCCATTCGAAGACAATATGCCAATTTATTTTGCTGGAGATAATACTAAGCCTGCAGCATACGTTGAAGTGAACGTTTTTGGCTCTAGCGTGCCTGGTTCGGCTTGGGAAAAGTTAACTGAGCAAATTATGGCGGCTTTGGAGAGCGAGCTTGGAATACCACAAGATCGCACTTACATTCGCTACACTGCAACAACTGACTGGGGCTGGAACGGCGGCAACTTCTAGTCGCAAGTTTTATACAAAAATCGCCATATCTTGTTACGTAAAATACGCACCAAAATATGGCGATTATTTATTATTGCAACTATCTATACAAATAAATATGAATTAGTCACTAAGATTGATTGCCAAAACTAGGTTCATCAAGCTCAGATTCGCTGGAAGAATAATCATCGCTATTAGCAACGCTGCCTTCAAGATCTGGGCCAGCAGCTACGCGAGCCACTTCTTCCATACCTTTGTTGTCACATATAACCATGCGAACATAGCCAACAACAAATCCAACAACAGCAGGGCAAACCCAAGCCATTCCAAATTCCGAGAACGGCAACCAGTTTTGAGCAACAATCAACATATCGTTCATATGCAATGCGTTGCGCAAAGCTGTTGGCAAACTATTCAAAAAGTCAAATACAGCTGCAACACCAGTAAAACCAAGTGTCCAAGCATACACGACCTTGGAATTTCCAAAAAGTCGACCACACAAAGCCAAAAGAATCAATACGATTGACAGTGGATACAAGAACATTAATACTGGAACCGCGTATTCGATGATTGCGCTCAATCCAAAGTTTGCAAGACCAAACGAAACAAGCGTAATCAATACAGCCCAAACACGGTAGCTAGGACCCTTAGGGAATAACTTAGAGAAGGTTTCCGAGCAGCTTACGATTAATCCAACCGCAGTCTTTAAGCAGGCAAGCGTTACTGTTGCAGCAAGCACGAATAAGCCAGCATTTCCAAGATGGTAGCGTGCAACTTGTGCCAAAGTTACGCCACCATTTTCCGCAGGTGGGAACAGAGCACGGCTACGCACACCAACAACAACAATCGCAACGTAAATCAAAGCCATTAGCAAGCAGCTAAAGAATCCAGAGCGAGCAGTATTTACTGCCACATCTTTAGGATCTTTTACACCAAACTGGCGAATGGTGCTAACAACCACAATTCCAAATGCCAAGCTAGCTAAAGCATCCATTGTGTTGTAGCCATCTAAGAATCCTGTAAAGAATGACTTATTAACGTAATTTCCCATAGGAGCAGCATCCGAAGAAGCACCGCTTATAGGAGAAAATAGTGCAGTAAATACCAAAACCGCTAGGAACACAAGGAAGATTGGCGTAAGAACTTTACCAACCCACGTTAGTATGCCGCTTGGTTTCATAGCAAAGAAGAACGCGAGCGCAAAGAACACTACAGAGAACAAGAACAAGTACAATTGCCCATTTCCGTCTTGCGGAATAATTCGCTCCAAGCCAACAGTGTATGAAGTTGTTGCGCATCGCGGAATTGCAAAGAACGGGCCAATTGTTAAATAAAGAACGCATGTAAAGAACATGCCGTATTTTTTACTAGCTTTGCTTGAAAGTTCAAAAAGGCCGTTTGCGCGACTCATTGCAAGAGCTGTAACACCAAGTAATGGCAAACCAACGCCAGTAACAATAAAGCCGATTGTTGCAGGAGCAGAATTGTTTCCTGCGTTAGCACCAAGAAATACTGGGAAAATAAGGTTTCCAGCACCAAAGAACATGCCAAACAACATGACCGCCACGTATGCGGATTCAATAATTGTCAAGTTCCTTTTTTTCGGGGCACTGTCTGTGCTGACACTTTGTGTTGTGACGCTCATGCTACACCTCCTATATGGTGAAAAATTGTTTAAGCATATTATTTAACGCATTGAATAACAAAACTGAAACCGAAAAATAATATTAGGGGGTATATTAATAAATCGCATGTACTTAATAGACAAAAATTTGCAATTTCGCGCGTGTCTTTTTGTAAAAATAAAAGGACGCTAACATAAAAGCTAGCGTCCTAAATAAAGGGCAAATGCGCAATAATAGAAAAAGCTACATCTTTTCTGGAGCAGAAACACCAAGCAAATCAAGGCCAGAGGCGATTACTGTGCGCACAGCAGCGTTAAGCTTAAGTCGAGCTGCAGCACGTGCTGGCTCTGGGCACTTTGCAATGCGAATAGCCTCACGCTCTGCCTCTGGCAAGCGATTTTCTGGGTCGCTCAACTCCATTGGCACTACGCGCTCAAGGTTGTACCACTTGTGGTAGCTTGCAGCCAAATCCTCAAGATAATGCGCAACGCGGTGCGGAGCGCGCAAATCGCCAGCTTGCGCCAGAGCCGCAGGCCATTGCGCCAAAGCAGCCAACACTTCGCCATCTGCCTCGGTATTAAGCAAGCTTAAATCGGCTCCATCTGCACTAATTCCAGCGTCTGCCGCGTTACGAGCCACATTGCAACTGCGCGCGTGAGCATATTGCACATAGTACACAGGATTATCGTTGCTGTGGGAAGCAAGCAAATCCAAATCAATATCAACGCTTGTGTTGTAATCTGTGCGCGCAAGCGAGTAGCGCGAAGCGTCAACGCCAATTGCATCAACTAAATCGTCAATCGTAATAACGTTTCCAGCTCGCTTGCTCATGCGTACTGGCTTGCCGTCCTTCATAACGTTTACCATCTGGCCAATAAGAATCTGCATGTTTTCGCCTGGCTTATCTCCAAAAGCCGCGCACATTGCCATCATTCTGCCAATATAGCCGTGATGATCCGCGCCAAGCATGTAGATTGCTACGTCTGCAGGATTCTGTTCGCGATGACGTTTGTTACGATAGTACGCAATATCTGCAGCAAAGTAAGCGTAATTGCCGTCGGACTTAATAATTACGCGATCTTTATCGTCGCCATGCTTGGTGGATTCAAACCAAGTTGCGCCGTCTTTTTCAAAAATGTCTCCACGCTCACGCAAGTCCGAAATAGCGCGCTCAACTTCGCCGTCCTCGTACAAGCTGTTTTCGTGGAACCACACGTCAAAACCAACACGAAAATCACGCATTGACTTGCGAATTTCCGCAAACATCATTGGCACTGCGCGCTTGCGGAACTCTTCTCGCTGCTCGGAATCGCCTTCGCCAAGTGGCAAACCTTCTTCATCTTTTCCAAGATCAATTCGTGGCAAAGAAAGAACGTCAACGCCGTCTGCTTGCGCTTCTTTTATAACCGCATCCGCAATTTCGTTAATATACGCGCCTTTATAGCCGTCTGCAGGCGTTTCTTCGCCGTGAGCTGCAGCAACTAAAGACTTTGCAAAACGGTTGATTTGCTCACCGTGATCGTTGAAGTAGTATTCGCGCACAACTTTTGCGCCGTTCGCTTCCAAAACTCGAGCCATAGAATCGCCAACTGCTGCCCAGCGCGTGCCACCAATGTGGATTGGGCCAGTTGGATTTGCGGAAACAAACTCAAGATTCAAAGTTTTGCCACTCAAATGCGTATTCTTGCCAAAATCAGCACCCTGATTTAAGACCTCGTCAACAACAGCCGCCGCAGAAGCAGAATCAAGCGTTATGTTAATAAAGCCAGGGCCTGCCACTTCTACGCGCGCAATACCTTCTGCTTCTTGCAAACGCTCGGCAAAAAGTTCAGCTAAATCGTGAGGCTTCATACCAGCTTTTTTAGCGAGCTGCATAGCAACGTTTGTAGACCAATCGCCGTGTGCGCGATCTTTTGGCCTCATAACTGCAAGTTTTTCGGCAGCAGGAATCAAATCTTCTGTTAGACTGCCAGCTTTACCGCTTGCTACTAAATCTTTAGCAATTTTTTCAATTAATTCACTTAAGCTTTCTGGATTCATGGTTTACAGTCTAGCGTTACCGCGCGATGCTTCGCGATTACAATACACAAAAAGCGCTGAAGTCGAAGATTGACTTACAGCGCTTTTGTTTTGCAATTAATCGCGAAGCAGCTTACGATTAGTTACTTCGCGATTAATCATTTTCGATTACTTGCGATTACTGGCAATTACTTCTTTTTTGCAGGAGCTTCACCGAGTTCGCTTTGAGCAACAGAAACGTTTACATTAGTTGCATCAGATTCCGCAGAATCAGAAGCAGAAGAATCCGCAGCCGAATCTCCAGCATCTGCAGCCTTAACAGCGTTAAGCTTTACTTCTCCAGTAACGCGTCCCGCTTCCGCAACGTCATCCAAAGTCTCCTCAACAGCCTTGTAAGCATTTTCTGCAACGTTCAAAGTCACTTGCAAAATAGGAGTCTTCATAGAAACCTTTGCTTCAGACTTAATCTTTCGCAAAGTAGCCAAAGCCTCGCCCGCGTAAGCCAAAGTATCTGCAGAAACTCCGTTTGCAGCAGCCTCATAAGCCTTAGCGCATGGCCAGCTTGCGCGATGCACAGAACCTTCGCCGTCGTGCATCCAACTCCATACTTCTTCAGTAGCGTAAGGCAAGTAAGGAGCAAGCAAGCGAGCCAAAGTGTCGAGTGCAAGGCCAAGAGTTGTATGAGCAGACTTTACAGCAGCTTCGCTTGGAGTGCGCCCAGTGGATTCTGCAGTTCCATAAGCACGATTCTTTGCAAGCTCAATGTAATCGTCACAGAACTCCCAGAAGAAGGTTTCGATTGCTTCCAAAGCCTTGGAATGCTCGTAAGATTCAAGCGCATCAGTTGCGGTACGAATAACGGATGCAAGCTTTGCCATAACAGAGCGATCCAAAACTTCCGTAACGTCTGCAAAATCCCAGTCCGCGCTGGCAGACTCAAGAACCTGATGTTCCTCATCTTCGCGACCAATCGCGAGCGCAAACTTTGTAGCGTTCAAAAGCTTAATCGCAAGGCGACGGCCAATCTTCATCTGGCCTTCGTCGTAAGTTGCATCCAAGCCAAGCTTTGCAGAAGTTGCCCAGTAACGCACAGCATCCGCACCAAACTCTTCGATTGGCTTATTTGGCACAACCACGTTGCCCTTAGATTTAGACATCTTCTTATGGTCAGGATCAAGAATCCAGCCAGAAAGCGCAGCATGCTTCCAAGGCAAGCATCCGTTTTCAAGATGCGCACGATCAACCGTACTAAACAGCCAAGTACGAATAATATCTTGGCCTTGTGGACGCAAATCCATTGGGAAAGTAGCCTTAAACAAAGCTTGATTTTCCTCACCTGGCTCTTCCCAACGAGTCACAATTTGTGGAGTTAAGGAAGATGTGGCCCAAGTGTCCATAATATCCTGCTCAGCAGTAAAGCCATTTGGCTGGTCTCGCTGAGACTCGTCGAAGCCTTCTGGAACGTCAATAGTTGGGTCGATTGGCAAACGGTCTTCGCTAGGCGTCAAAGGATGCTCGTAGTCAACTTCCCCATTTTCGTTTACTGGGTACCAAAGTGGGAATGGCACACCAAAGAAGCGTTGGCGAGAAATAAGCCAGTCGCCATTTAAGCCATGAACCCAATTCTCGTAGCGCACGCGCATAAAGTCTGGGTGGAAGTTAAGTTCCTTACCGCGCTCAATAAGCTCAGCGTTCAGCTTTTCGTCCGTGCCGCCGTTCTTTAAGTACCACTGGCGAGAAGTGACGATTTCCAAAGGCTTATCGCCCTTTTCGTAGAAGTTCGTCATACGCTTTGTTGGCTTTGGATCGCCTTCCATATCTCCAGCTGCTTGCAAAGCTTCAACAACTTCCTTGCGAGCAGAGAACGTGGTTTTACCAGCAATCTTCTCGAACATTTCGCGGCCAGACTCGTCCGTAATCCAATCAGGAGTAGTCATTACAATGCGGCCGTTTCGCTGAATGATTGGTCGAGTTGGCAAACTCAAATCGCGCCACCACTCAACGTCTGTTACATCGCCAAAAGTGCAGCACATTGCAATGCCAGCACCCTTGTCCATTTGAGCTGCAGGATGCGCCAAAATCGGCACTTTCACCTTAAACAGCGGCGAGTAAACTTCTTTGCCAAAGTACTTCTTGTAACGCTCATCGTCTGGGTGTGCAATCAAAGACGTGCAAGCAGCAAGCAATTCTGGGCGCGTAGTCTCAATATAAATTGGCGTACCATCTTCAAAGCGGAAAGCAATCTTATGATAGAAACCAGGGTATTCGCGCGCTTCAAGCTCAGCCTGCGCAACAGCAGTCTGGAATGTAACATCCCACAAGCCTGGAGCGTCTTTCTGATAAGCCTCTCCACGAGCAAGATTGCGCAAGAATGCTTTTTGAGCAACTCGGCGAGGCTGCTCGCCAATCGTGTGATAAGTTTGCGACCAGTCTACAGAAAGACCAAGCCTGCGCCACAAAGCTTCAAAAAGCTTCTCATCTTGAGAAGTCAATCGCTCGCAAAGCTCAATAAAGTTTTGCCTGCTTACAGGAACCTGATCTTTTGCCTCAATCTTCTTGCCTTCAGTACCTTCAAATGGCGGCTTAAAATCAGGGTCATACTTAAGCGAAGTATCTACGCGCACGCCGTAATAGTTTTGCACGCGGCGCTCTGTTGGCAAGCCATTATCGTCCCAACCCATTGGGTAGAACACATCAAAGCCTTGCATGCGCTTATATCGCGCAATCACATCCGTATGCGTGTAAGAAAATACGTGACCAACGTGCAAGTGGCCACTAACCGTTGGAGGCGGCGTATCGATTGAATACACGGCCTTGCGGTCGCGAGAATTGTGGAAAGCGTAAGTCTCAGCTTCGTCCCAATTGCTACGCCATTTGTCTTCAAGACCATCAACACCAACCTTATTAGGCAATGGTGTTAAATGTGCGTGTTTTACTGTGTTATCCTGTTCACTCATGAACTGAATATTAGAAACTCACTGAGACATCGCACTATAACAGAGCACTAAGAACTCACTAAGCCAGCACTATTTAACAGTCACATCATGCAAAGGAAGCAGCTGATCGGTCATGTTAGTAGGGTATCCACTCACATTTGACTTTGCAACAACAACGCTATTCCTTGCGTACAACCATCCCGAAACCGCGTAATCGCACAATTCTTTAGCGTACTTTTTAATGTTTTCTTCGTACTCTTGCGGACTTGTGGACTTCATTGCGTCTGCAAAATACTTTTGCGAAGCATGGTCTTGGAACAAGTAGTTAGACTTAGTGTCTGCATACATTCCAGAGTCAAGAGTGTGATTAGTCCAAGTAAGAGCTAAGTCGTATTTACCTTCGCGTATTCGTTGATCGATTACACTTTGGTCTAATTCTTCTAGTTTTACTGGGAATCCACCTGCATAGCTTAAGTTTTTTGCCATTTGATCGCAAACGCTAGCCATTCCAGTTGGAACAAGCATTGTGATTCCGCGCAAATATCCTGCAACAAAGTAGTGGTACATACCGTAAGCTTTTTGAACGTCGTGAGGATACGTATTACTAAAATCTTCATACCCTGGAGACATAGGGTCGATTGGACCGCCAACAAGCTGGCCTCCAAAAGGATCGGAAGCAAGAATAACATTGGGCTCAATCACGTGTCTTGCAGCTCTACGAATTTGCTGATCGCAGAACATAGATGACATTCCCGTGTTAAAAGCAAACATTCTTAATCTTGTGCTTTTTCCCTTTACCAACTTAGTGTTTGGCATTGCAGCCATTCGCTTGTTTTCATTTCCGTCTAGTGGAATTGCCATTTGCACGCTGCCATCTTTAACAGCGTTTGCTAAAGACGTGTCATCGTTAAAATACTTAAGAGTTATGCTTTGGCATCCAGCTTGCCCCGCCCAATAATTGTTGTTTCTAGCAAGAACGAGATCCCCACCCTTGTTATATCCCTTTACTGTAAACGGACCTGTTCCAATAGCATCGGAAGCGTAGTTAACAAAAATGTTTGTGTTGTAAACAATTCCAGCTCTTCCAGCTAATCGCCTTGGCAAAAGTGGGTCTGGAGTTTTAAGAGTTATGTTTAGAACGCTAGGCCCAGAGTTAGAAACGCTTGTTATGTTTGTTAGCTTTTCGTAGCCAGGATAATTCTTTGTAATGCCTTGCTGAAGCGATTTAAGAACGGAACTTGAGTCCATTGGGTCTCCGTTAGCAAACTTAATTCCGCTGCGGAGCCTAAATTTATAATTCAATCCATCGTTCGAAACGCTCCAAGATTGCGCAAGCCCTGGGTGTAAAACATTGTTTTCGTCTCGTTTTACAAGTGTTTCGTAAACGTTCTCCAAAAGTGCCTGTTGTAAGGAATCACTATCGTCTGTTCTAATATCTAGCGAAGCTGGAGCCGTGCGTAATCCTATTGTTAAAGTTGAACTTGTCGCTGGAAAGATGTTTGTAGGTATTAAAGATCTTCCGCCTATAAACCGCCATCCGCCCCAAATTATTGCAGATAGAATGCCGATTAAAACAATAAATACAACCCATGGTTTAGCGCTTCGTCTAGTTCTATGCGCATATCTTGCACTACGCACATGCGAAGCAGATGAGTATCTTTCAAATTCAGGCATGATTAAAAGTTTATATCACCGTTTGAATTTGATTGCCGAATTTATACACAAAATAGTCTAAAAATATCCTAAAAATATTCTAAAAAATTTACTAGACGCCATTAATCTTGTGCAAATTTATTTTCTACAATCTAACAGAAGGGCATAAAAACCTAAGAGGACAATCGCCACAGCGCGGGTTTCTAGCAGTGCAAAACATTCTTCCGTGCAAAATAAGACGATGCGAAAGATTCGTCCATTCTTCTGGCGCAAAACAAGCTGTGACTTCTCGCTCGATTTTCGCTGCATCTTTAGCCTTAGCGCTAGAGTCACTCACCCAGCCAAGTCTTGACGTAACGCGCATAACATGCGTATCTACTGGAAATCCTGGAATATTAAAAGCGTTTCCTAAAACAACGTTTGCTGTTTTTCTTCCTACGCCTGGCAACTTTGTAAGATCTGCCATATTATTTGGAACAACGCCATTAAAATCTTTAACAAGTTTTTGCGAAAGCTCAATAATATGTTGCGATTTTACTCTATAAAAGCCAAGCGAATGAATTATTTCTTGCACGTTGCATATTTGCGCTTTTGCTAAATCAACTGGCGTTGGGTATGCCTTAAAAAGCTTACGCGTAACAAGATTTACGCGCTTATCTGTTGTTTGCGCGCTAAGAACAGTTGCGATTAAAAGCTCAAATGGGTTCGTAAAATTTAGCGCACATTTTGGATTTGGGATTTCTTCGCATAAAATCCTGTATTCTTCGCGCATTTTGTTTTTATTTATCACATTTACCGCATTGATTTTATTTGTGTTATCTATTGTGTTATTTATTTTATTCGTGTTATTTGTAGCCAATATAAGCCTAGTCTAAATCGTTGGAAACGCCTGAATCCTCGGCACGCGAATCGCCAGCATCCGCACTATTGCCATTTTGTGCGTAATCGTCATTTTCTACTTCGTCAACTTGAGCTTCTAATGGGTCGAAACGATATCCAACATTTCTAACTGTTCCAATAACATGCTCATATTCAACGCCCAACTTTGCACGAAGCCTACGAATATGAACGTCTACCGTTCGCGTTCCGCCATAGTAATCGTAGCCCCAAACCTCTTGAAGTAAATGTGCACGCGTAAAAACTCTACGAGGATGCTGAACAAAATATTTAAGCAGCTCAAATTCTTTATACGCTAAATCGATAGGCTTTCCGTGCAAACTAACTGTGTAACTTTGCGTATCCACAACTAAATCTCCAGAGCACATTTGACCATTGCTGTTAACCTCAACGCTAGTAGAATCGGCAACAGTAGAGCCAGCAGCAGAATCTGCAGATACAACTTTTTTAGCAGCTAAGCGCAATCTTCCTTCTACTTCTGCAGGAGAAGCAGTTGTTAGCATAACATCGTTAACGCCCCAAGATGGGTTTACAACTGTAAAACCGCCCTCGGTAAGAATTAGAATAATAGACATTGTTAAATTAGACGCGCGCACAAGAGAACACAGCGATTTTGCTAAAGATAAGTCTTCTCTAGCATCAACAAGAAGAATAGTATCTTCGGGCATTTTAAGCATGCTAGAAGGTTCCATTGGCACTACGCGCACGCGATGCGAAAGAAGCGTTAGCGATGGCAAAACTTTTGCAGGCGCGGCACAAGAGGTCATCAATGTAATATCCGTCATATTGACACCTCCATAGCGCATAGAATTGAATTAAAATTCAAAATCAAGCTGTTATAAAAAAGAATTGTAATCCATGCTTAAGAAGAATCAAAAAGCGCAAGTGTACGCTTGCATATAAAATGATGTAAATACATGATTAACGAATTAAATACACGGATTGAATACACAGATTGAATACTGCGTAAACGCGATAGGAGCGTACAATGAGCAACAATATTCAGCGCAACAAAATGTATGGTCACATTACGATTGCTGTAACTCAATTTGTTGCTATAGTTCTTTTAGCATCTACTGCAATGCTTCCGTTTGCAACAACAAAAGCAGTTTTAACGGTTTGCATTCTTATTCTTCTTGCTTTAATAACTTTTTGGCCACTCAAAGGCTCCACAGCCGATAAAGCTATTCCTTTTCTTGCATCATTAGCGTCTATGTGGTGCGCAACGCTGGCCTTAAAAGGATGGCTGCCAAGCAGTGTGATTGATGGCGAATCAGAAGTTAGTATTCACAAATTTGTTGCTGCTATTAGACCATACGAACGATGGGCGGTAAACTTTGCGCTAATTCTTGTTGCAGCAACATTTGTTAGTTTTGCTAGACAAATGTTTAGAGAAGATAGGTCTAATCTTGTACGAAACCTATCTCATTGCCTTACTGCAAGTATTGCATGCGCAGCCTTGCCTGGATGGCTTTTCTTGCCGTCAATTATTAAATTCACTTTTTCTGTGCGCGTATTAGAACTTGGCGTGTTAGTGGCAATTCTTGGATTGTTTGTTGTTCTTGTTTTGGCTGGTCTTTCTCACCTTTGGATTAAAGACGCACAATACAATGCTGGAACAGTTTTCCCGCAAATTGGAACAGCTTTGATTCCAATTATGATGTGCGGAATGGTTGTTTACGGAGCTGGATTGGCAATGTTGCTTGTAGCGTAAGCGATTAAAGTTAATGCTAGTTGTTTCACACGTTGTTTCACGCACTGTTTCACGCACTGTTTCACGCAATTAGATAGCAATTACTTATTAAGATATTAAAAAATATTAAAAGATATTAAAAAGTGTCTAACACATAAAATGCGTTAGACACTAATAGATACGTTGTTAAAACGTTCGGAAGCTTTGCGACTAATCGCAAGAACTACTTTTCGCTTTCTTCCAAACGCTTGCGAGCTGCAACGATTTCCTTCTCTGCTTGCTCAACTCCAGCCCAGAAGTCTCCAGGAAGAACTTCCTTGCCTGGCTCCAAAGCCTTGTATTGCTCAAAGAAGTGCTTGATTTCTGCCTTGTGATACTCGTTAACGTCATCAATATCTTTAATATCGTCAAAGCGAACATCTGCTGGCACGCACAAAACCTTGTCATCTCCGCCAGCTTCGTCAACCATGTGGTACAAACCAACAGCGCGGCATTCAACAACGCAACCAGGGAATACGGAATTTGGAATCATAACAAGAGCGTCAAGCGGATCGCCATCTTCGCCCAAAGTGCCATCAATGTAGCCGTAATCATCTGGATAGCCCATTGCAGTGAATAGAGTACGATCCAAAAATACGCGACCAGTTTCGTGATCAACTTCGTACTTGTTCTTAGAGCCGCGTGGAATCTCTACCACAACGTTAAATGTTTCTGCCATTTTTACTCCTTAACGTAAAACTTAATGCTTAAGCACATTTAAGCATTTGTTTATCAATCTAACGTTTGTACATCTAACTTAGACTGTTCAGTCTAACTTTAGCGCGCAGCAAAGAGTATATAAAAACACTATGCGCACGATAGCGATTCAGAACCAGTTAGATATGCGGAATATATGCGAGACATATTTGTGTAATATATTTGCGACATGTGAAAAATAGTGCGCAATACGCTTTACGATATATGCACAAGCAAATCGAAGCAAAGCGCAATAATGCGCGATTTAGATAAGACACAGAAAGTGTCAACTAACCGATGCGAAAAACACAAAGAAAAATATTAATAAAAAATATTAATAAAACAGTAAAACATTTGAAAAATATTTTAGCTCACATTAAAAAAACTCTCATGAATCAGGCAAAAATACGCGAAAAATCAAGGAAAAACTAAGACACGCTATAGGCGTCTTTAGTGTCTTAATACATAGATAATATGACTACGTTTTGGAGCGATACTAATGGGAAAAATCGAACATAAACACTTGTAAAACTGAACACAAAACTGAACACAAACACAACAAACACGTATTAAGTTGTAGGCAAGATGACAGAATTGAACAACGCAACAAACGCTGCAAACAAACGCAACGCTGCAATAGACGGCATGCGCGCGATTGCAATTATTGGAATTGTAGCGTTCCACTTGCGTCCAATTGTATTCAACGGCGGCTTTTTAGGCGTAACAATATTTCTTGTTATGGCAGGATACTTTAGCACCGTATCTTTGCTAAAAATGTTCAGCGAGAATAACAATAAAAATTCACATTTAGATGGCAACCAAGAAGGCCAGAAGAAAAAATCAAAACTTATCACTTACTTTAAGTACCTGCTTAAACGCATAAAACGAATATGGCCTTCTACGCTAGGCATTATTGCACTAAGCGCACCACTTATGTGGCTGTTTTCACCGAGCCTTTTAACAAAGTTGCAATCAGATGCTCTAAGCGGAGCAACATTTAGCAGCAACATGGCGTATATTTTGCGAAAAGTCTCGTATTTTGAGCAATCGGGGCTGCCTTCTCCTATTAAGCATTTATGGTACTTAGGCCTTATTATGCAAATGTTTATTTGCTGGCCAATTATTCTATGCGCAATTCTTAAAATAGTTAAATCAAAGTTCGTGCGAATGCTTGTTACAGCAATGCTTGCAATTGTGTCTGCGCTTACAAACATTGCAATAACAATTCTTTATGGAGAAGGGCAAACCATTTCACGCGTGTACTACTCTTTAGATACGCGCGCATGTGAATTCTTAATCGGCGCGCTTCTAGCAATGTATTGCACGTGGTTTAGCGGAAAATCTGCTATAAAAATCATCTCAGACGCATTTCGCTACATTGTTGGAAGCAAAAGCGAAAAAGAACAAATTGAAAATCAAGAAAACGATTTGCAAAATGGCAAAAACAAAGGCAGACAGCCAATTTTAGAATCCGTTGTAGGATTTGCTGCACTAGCGTTTGTTTTATTCTGCTTTATTAAACAAGACGGACTAAAAACGTGGATTGTGTACGGCGGTTATGCGCTTTTTGCAATAGTTTGCGCGATTTTAATGCACGCTTGCATGATAAAAAACAACGTTTGCGCAAAAATACTTGGCACTAGCGTGTTAAGCTACTTAGGCAAGAGATCTTTTGCGATTTATCTTGTTCATTTTCCTATACTCGAAGTCTTAAATCCTGCAACTAGAACTACTCACATAACGCTATTTGAGCAGATTTTGCAATGCATGATTGTTGTTGCTGCAGGTGAAGTATTTTACAGAATTTTTGAAATGCCATTTGCAAGTAAATATATGACTTTTAGTGTTAACACAAAATCAGAGAATGCAAAAGATAATTCGATGGATGATTCAAAAGATAATCCTATAGATGATTCTATAGATGAAAATAAAAACCTTGATCTTTCTAGCGATACTTTAAGCGTTAAAAGCAAAAACATTCGACTTCCATTTGTTCTACGAAGAGTTGCAACTACTGTGTGCGCAATAGCGTGCATAGTACTAATTGCTGCGCCATTAAACTGGAACAGCATTGCGCAGGCGCGAGCAATACAATTAAGACCAGAACTAACGAGTCAAGAACAAAACAATAAAACTCATTCGCAAAATGGCAAGCAAAAGCCAGAGTCAGGCCAAAGCTCAAAGTCAAACAATAACTCAAACAACAAGACAAACACAAAGTCAAACAACAAATCAAATCAAAATCAAAAAAGAAAAGTGGGCGGAAAGCGCCAAAATATAACAAAACAAATGCTTCCAACAAAGCCAAGCGCGCATAGAGTTCTAAACCCAATCGCAGAAAAAGTGCCAGCAAACATAAACACAAAACCTTGGAAAATTGACTCAAAACAAGACGTTTGCACGGCAGACATAACAATGGTTGGAGACTCAGTAACCGAAGGCGCAAAACCGTACCTTATAAAAGCTCTACCAAACGCTTGGATTGACGGAAAAGTTAGCAGGCAGATTTTCCACGGTGCCGAAGACTACCAAAAAGACATAGCAGAAAAACACCCTGGAAGTGTTGTAATCTACGAACTTGGAACCAACGGGCCGCCTAGAGACGAGTCAGTTTTACAAAACATGGTGAATATTACTGGCGGAAAGCCCGTGTACTTTGTAACAACTCGCGTGCCGCAACCTTGGCAAGACGAGACGAACGCAAAATTGCGCGCATTTGCATCAAAGCGTAAAAACGTTGGAATTATTGACTGGAATGGCACGAGTGCAGGTCATAGCGAGTTTCTAACTGACGACGGAATACACTTAACGCCTATTGGCGGACCACAATACGCACGAATGATACGACTAGCAGTGTGCGGCGGATGACTTGCGACTAGCAAAACAAACCGCCCAAATCACGTCAAAATATTACGATGGTATATATGAGTGAGTTAATAACCCCATTTTCCCAAAGCAATAAGGGCGATTCGATTGCAGATTGGAAGAATCCTCTGCGAGACCCGCGCGACTTGCGACTAGCTAAAATCGCAGGACCGTGCAGCCTTGTTATATTTGGAATCACGGGCGATTTAGCTAGAAAAAAGCTAATGCCAGCCGTATACGATTTAGCAAATCGCGGACTTTTGCCGCCTGGCTTTGGCCTTACGGGATTCGCCAGACGCGACTGGACAGATGAGCATTTTGTAAACTTTGTGCGAGAAAATATTCAACAGCATTGCCGTACGCCATTTTGCGAATCCACTTGGATTAATCTTGCAAAAGGCATACGTTTTGTTCGCGGAACATTCGACGACGCAAGCGCTTTCGAGCGATTAAGCAAAACCGTAAGCGAACTAGACAGAGATCGCGGAACTCGCGGAAATCACGCGTTCTACATGTCGGTTCCGCCATCCAGCTTCCCTGTTGTAGCGCAGCAATTGGCTGCATCGGGGCTTTCACACTCCTCCGAAAACGCATGGCGACGAGTGATAATCGAAAAACCATTTGGCCACGATTTAGCAAGCGCACAAGAGCTGGATCGCGTAGTTTCCGAGGTTTTTGACCCTAATTCCGTGTTCCGCATAGACCACTATTTAGGCAAAGAAACTGTGCAAAATCTGCTTGCTTTGCGCTTTGCAAACGCAATGTATGAGCCAATTTGGAACGCTAATTATGTTGACCACGTGCAAATCACTATGGCAGAAGACATTGGCATAGGTGGCAGAGCTGGATATTATGACGGCATTGGCGCTGCGCGAGATGTTATTCAAAACCACTTACTTCAACTAATGGCACTCACCGCTATGGAAGAGCCTGTAAGCTTTAGTGCTAGCGATTTAACAGCAGAAAAAACTAAAGTCTTGTCTGCTATACGCCTGCCTAAAGATTTGTGCGCAAACACTGCAAGAGGCCAATACGCAGAAGGCTGGCAGGGGTCATATAAGGCTATTGGATATTTGCAAGAGCAAGGAATTAGCCCAGATAGCACTACAGAAACGTATGCTGCTGTGCGATTAGACGTAGACACTCGCCGATGGGCTGGAGTGCCATTCTACTTGCGAACTGGCAAGCGCTTAGGCAAGCGCGTTACAGAGATTGCTGTGATTTTTAAGCGAGCTCCACACTTACCTTTTGAGACTACTGCTGTTCGCGAACTTGGTAGCAATGCGATTGTGATTCGTGTGCAACCAGACGAAGGCGTAACAATGCGATTTGGCGCAAAAGTGCCAGGCGGAACGTCTATGGAAGTTCGCGATGTTTCTATGGACTTTAGCTATGGAAGGTCTTTTACAGAAAACTCTCCAGAAGCCTACGAGCGCCTTATTTTAGACGTTTTGCTTGGCGAGCCACCGCTTTTCCCAACAACGCAAGAAGTTGATTTAAGCTGGAAAATTTTGGATCCGATTGAAGATTTTTGGGCTTCTCTTAACACGCGTCCGCAACCATACCGCGCTGGAACGTGGGGGCCTGAAGAGGCAGATCAAATGCTTGCGCGCGATAATCGCCATTGGAGGCTGCCATGATTATTAATCTTCCTAATACAAACACGTCTAAAATCTCCGCAAAAATCGACGAGCTTCACGAAGAACGAGGCGAATCCGCCACTGGCCGCGTGCTCACTCTTCTTATTGACACCACTCTTAAAGAGCTTGAAAACGCGCTTGGAGCAGCAAACGCAGCCAGCCGCGAGCACCCTTGCAGAGTTATCGCGATTGTTCGCGATTGGCAAAGCGCTAATGCAAGTTTGCATAATCAAAATCAAGGCAATCAAGGCAATCAAGAAAATCAAGAAGAAGAAACGCCGAACTTAGACGCTCAAGTGCGATTTGGCGCAGATGCTGGAGCAGGCGAAATCATTATTCTCTACCCACATAATGACCTTGTTCGCCACCCAGATACGCTTGTTATTCCGCTTCTTGTTCCAGACGCGCCGATTGTTGCATGGTGGCCTACAAACGCGCCCGAAAATCCTGCTAAAGACTTGCTTGGAGCTATGGCAAGCAGCAGAATCACAGACGCCCAGCGCGCCAGCAACACTCTTGAAACTGTACAAAATCTGCGCAAAAATTGGTCTTCTAAAGACGTGGATCTTTCTTGGACTCGCATTACGTCTTGGCGCGCAATGCTGGCTTCTATGCTTGATCAGCCGCCTCACTTACCGATTCTTAGCGTTAAAGTTAGCGGCCCTAAGCATTACGTTCCACTGCATTTGCTTGCGCAATGGCTAAAAATCTCACTTAATGTTCCTGTAGAAATTGTTGAAGATTCAAGCGCGCATGCAATTACGGAAGTAAGTCTTAAGCGGCAAGATGGCGAGCTTTCGCTTGTGCGACCTTCCGGCAGCAGCCAAGCAATAATAAGTCTTCCTGGGCAAGCTTCTCAGCCTATTTCTATGCCGATTCGTTCTTTACAAGACTGTTTAAGTGAAGAATTACGCAGAATTGACCCAGACGAGATTTATGCGCAGCTTATTCACGCAAATTGTTGCACAATGCAGAGTAACGAACTTGCAATGTAACGAACTCTAATACAACAAGTAAAAATAATAAAAGGATTCATTATGGCTAAAGATTTTAGATTTGCGCATAACGCAACAGTGTATGGCTACGATAATCAAGATATTTTAGCTGCTGTTGCTGCACAAAAATTTGTAACTTTGATTATGCAATGGCAGAACAATGTTGAAAATCTTAATAAGCCATTCCATCTTTTGCTAACAGGTGGAACAGATTCAATTCGCATGTTTCAAATGTTAGCTAGCAACCCATTGCTTCCAGCAATCAACTGGTCTAATGTGCATATTTGGTGGGCAGATGAGCGTTTTGTAGCTTATAACAGCAGCGATCGTAATGCGCGCAAGGCTCGCGAGTTGCTTCTTAACATGCTTAGCGATCACAAAGTTTTGCAGGAGTCTCATATTCACGAAATGCCTGCAGATGAGCGTAATGCGCAAGAAGTGGCGAATGCTAGCGATGCTGAAAATGACGCTATTTTAGATGCGGCAGCGCACGACTATGAGGAAGAAATTATAGGCTTACTTGGGCCAGAGCCTCACTTTGATTTGGCGATTCTTGGCATGGGGCCAGACGCACATATGGCTTCTCTTTTCCCAGGATTGCCGCAAATTCACAATCGCGATCGCATAGTTTTAGGTGTGAATCACTCCCCTAAGCAGCCGCCAATGCGATTAACGCTTAGCGCACCCGTTCTGGCTCATAGCCGCCGCACTTGGTTCTTAACTGCTGGCGAGCAAAAAGGAAAAGCTTTAATGAACGCGCTTTCTGGAAGCAATAACCCAGACTATCCTGCGTCTTTTGCCAACGGCACAGAAGAAATCGCATGGCTAACTACCGCCGAAACTTTGCGCGCTGCAATCCAATAATATGCATAATATTCAATCAACTAAAAATTGAATGAACATAGCCTAGATGTCGCATTTGCGAAAATATGGCTTTCAAAACATGGCGCATTTGGGAAAAACAGCCCCTAAAAACATGGCGCATTTGCGAAAATCTGCTTGACAAAACATGGCGCATTTGCGAAAATCTTTATAAAACCGTTGAAATTACAGGGAAAACTGCATTCGGTAACACTTGAACAAATCAAGCACAAATTTATAATCCAAGAAAGAGCGCAAAACCCACATGTTTGATAGAAAGATATACAAAGAAATGCTGAAATGGAAGCATGAATATGCACCAAATTATGCGCTTTTTCTTAAGGGAGCAAGACGAGTCGGTAAAACAACGTTAGCAGAAAAGCTTGGAAAAGAAGAATACAAGTCTTATATTCTGATTCGTTTCGATCAAACCGAAGAAGATATTAAGCAGCTTTTTATAAACAGTCTAAGAGATTTAGATACTCTATTTAACACGATACAGTTAGCTTACAATACCAGACTTTATAAGCGAGAATCTCTTATAATACTTGATGAAATACAATTATTCCCACAAGCACGGCAAGCAATAAAAACTCTACTTGAAGATGGTCGTTACGATTACATTGAAACAGGATCGCTTGCTTCTATTACAAAGAAAAGCAAGGATATTCTCATACCTTCAGAAGAGTACACATTAGAAGTACTGCCACTTGATTATGAAGAATACTTATCAGCGAACGATAACGACCTGATTTTCCCTACTATTAAAGGTCACTTTGAATCACTCAAACCTATGGGCAGTATGCACCAGAGCATAATGAAATCTTTCAGAGAATACATGCTGGTTGGTGGAATGCCACAAGCTGTTCAAGCATACGTTGATACAAAAGATTTTGCGAAGGTTGATTTTGCTAAACAGCAAATAATCAATCTTTATAAGCAAGATATGCAAGATCAGGAAGAAGAGAACCCTAGTTACGTAACTAATTTTTTCGATAGAATTCCTGCAGAGCTTTCCAAACACGACAAACGTTACGTGCTATCTCACGTAGATTCCAACGCGCGCATTAAAGAGTATAGAGATCCAATACGCTGGCTTGAAGAAGCAATGATAGTAAATATTGCAAACAGCGTTGAAGACCCAAGCGTAGCTTTAAATCTATCCACTATCAACCCTTCCTTCAAATGTTACATGATGGACACAGGACTTTTAACTTCGTTAGCATACAAGGATAGACCTTACCTAGAAAACGAGCTTTATAAAGCAATTCTGCTAGACAAGCTACACATTAATGAAGGAATGATAATAGAAAATATTGTCTCACAGTGTCTAAAAGCAAATGGACACAATGCTTATTTTTACAAAAAAACAAGTACCGATACCAAAAAAACAGTGATGGAAATAGATTTTCTCTTACGAAAAAATAACAAGATTATTCCAGTAGAAGTGAAATCTGGTAGTAACAAAAGTGTAAAGTCAATTACAAACTTTATGGAAGCTTTTAGTCAAACCAGCAGCGAAGGAATCGTGCTTCACCACGGAGAAATTAAGCGCGAAGGCAAACTGCTTTACTTACCGTACTACATGGCTTCTGTGTTGTAAAAACAAGGCGTCGCATGCAAAACCTATACATGCGACGCTTACGCAAGAATTATTTTTAGATTATATTAGTTTTAATCTTGCTTTACTTCTGGGCGATTAGGCTCTGCCCACAAAGTGTGGAATACGCCTGGCTCGTCAATGCGCCCGTATGTGTGCGCACCGAAGAAATCGCGCTGAGCTTGAATAAGCGATGCTGGCAAACGCTTGGATCGCAAACCATCGTAGTATGCAAGCAAACTGGAGAATGCTGGAACAGGCACACCATGCTCCACTGCGCGCGCAATAACACGGCGCCAAGCAGCTTGCGACTTTTCAATAGCATCCTTAAAGTACGGCGCAAAAAGCAAGGAAACACTTGCCTGCCCAGATTCAAACGCCTCGGAAACGCGGTTTAAGAATTGCGCACGAATAATGCATCCGCCGCGCCAAATGCGAGCAACAGCAGCCTGGTCAATCTTCCAATCATGCTCAATTGCAGCAGCCGCAATCTCGTCGAATCCCTGAGCATAAGAAACAATCTTAGAAGCGTACAAAGCTTGGCGAATATCATCAATAAATGCCTCGCGCTCAGCATCGTTCAAATCAAAATGCATATCTGGGCCAGTCAATCCCTGGTTTTCTGCAGCTTCACGCAAAGCAACCTGGCTTGAAAGTCCGCGAGCGAACACAGCTTCTGCAATACCCGTTACAGGGATTCCAAGCGAAAGCGCAGATTGCACAGTCCAAGTACCCGTGCCCTTCATTCCAGCGTGATCCACCATCATCTCAACCAAAGGCTTACCAGTCTTAGCGTCTTTCTGGCGAAGCACATCCGCAGTAATCTCAATCAAATAAGAATCAAGCTCGCCCTTGTTCCACTCGCTAAACACATCTGCAATGTCTTCGGACTTCATGCCCAAACCGCGAAGCATTAAATCGTAGCTTTCGGCAATAAGTTGCATATCGGAGTACTCAATGCCGTTGTGAACCATTTTTACAAAGTGACCAGCACCATCGGTGCCAATATGCGTTACGCAAGGCTCGCCTTCTGCAACAGCCGCAATCGACTTTAAGATAGGGCCGAGCGTCTTCCAAGATTCCTCCGTTCCACCAGGCATCATCGAAGGGCCGCGCAAAGCACCTTCTTCTCCGCCAGAAACACCACAACCAACGTAGTGAAGACCGCGCGCGCGAATGTTTTTCTCTCGGCGAATCGTGTCTTCAAAGTAGGAGTTTCCGCCGTCAACGATAATATCTCCTGGCTCCATAGCATTTGCAAGCTCTTCAATAACAGCGTCTGTAGGGGCACCAGCTTTTACCATAATAATTGCTGTGCGCGGACGCTTAAGCGAAGCCACAAACTCTTCAACGGTTTTTGCAGGCACAAAATCGCCTTCGCTGCCGTGCTGATTCATCAACGTTTCTGTGCGCGAATAATGACGATTATAAACAGCAACTGTATTGCCGTGATGCGCAAGATTTCGCGCCAAATTCGATCCCATAGCTGCCAAGCCAACAACACCAATATTTGCTCTAGCTTGAGTTTCCGCCATTTTGCACCTCTATCTTTTAATATTTATAACAGTAATATTTATAACCGTTTTATTATTTTATGATTGTTTTATCTTTAACACTTAACCAATCAAAACACACTTTTTTAAGTTTATCGTTTTATATGCACAAGCGTTTTTGTTGCGCTCACACGTAAATTTTGCACTATCGCAATAGTGGCAATTTTGTGATAAAGATTACATTTTTACTTTTATTCATCGCTATTTAGAAAGCATAAATACCGCTTAAATCTTATAGACACGCGTGCTGGCTCAAATTTGGAGACACTAGATATAGGGATTATCTATACAACACGCCACTACAAATAGTGTTAAGTGGTAGTAGACTGTTAAATCGTGCCAAAAAGCACGAAATTAAATAATCATAAAGCAAAAACTTAAATACCACATAACGAAGGGAGACGAACCGTGACTATTACAGTTTTCACCAAGCCACATTGCCCACAGTGCGATGCCACAAAGCGTCAATTCACTAAGCTAGGCGTGAATTTTGAAACAGTAGACTTAACTCAAAGCCCTTCTACTTTAGACCAGTTGCGCGCTGCAGGATATCGCCAAGCGCCAGTGGTGATTACTCCAAACTCATCTTGGAGCGGATATCGTCCAGATTTGATTGCACAAATCGCAAGTCAATTAGAAAACAACAATCAAAACGATTAAAGCAGTCAAAAATCAACAATCAAAATATGCAAAGCAGTCAAAATAATCAAAGCAATTAAGAAGCATAAAAATGTGTGATCAAGAAAATATGTCACAACCAAGCGAGCCAGAAGCGCGCGCACAAGGCGAATCAATCGGAGCTGTAGTCTATTTTTCTTCCGTCTCCGAAAATACACTACGATTCGTAAAAAATTGCGATTTTCCAAGCAACAATGTGAACGTGTATCGCATACCGCTTCGACCAAAAGAGCCAGAATTGCACGTGCGCGAACCATACGTTTTGATTGTGCCAACTTACGGCGGCGGAAATATTAAGAAAGCAATACCAATGCAAGTGCGCAAATTCCTAAACAATCGCGAAAATCGTTCGTTTATTCGCGGCGTAATATCTTCTGGAAACACGAATTTTGGAGACGCATATTGCGCTGCAGGCGGTCAAATCGCAGGAAAATGCGCGATTCCAAATATGTACTCGTTTGAACTTACGGGAACTCAAGAAGACATAGAAAAAGTAGCGCAAGGAATACCAAGATTTTTAAGGCAATTAAAAGAAGCAGAAGAAACGAAATAAACAAAAACAACAAATACAGCATATAAACAAAAACAACCAGCGTTTGAAAAGCAAAAACAACGCACGAGGAAAGGAATAAAACCCATGAATAGCACGGATCCGATGAGCGAATCTACTTCGCTTAATCTTGATCACACTGATGCCGACGGCACAACTGCTAGCAGCACAGCAGAGCGCATTCGCAACAGCCGCGACTACCACGTTCTTAACGCTATGCTCGGTCTTTTTGATCCAGAAAAAGGCATTCAGTTTGATAAAGACACGGAAGCAGAAAAGCTTTACGTTTCGGGTTACGTGCAAGAGCACAGCATGAAGTTTGCTTCTACTCGCGAGCGCTTGAATTATTTGATTAACAACTACTACTACAACGGCAACGTTTTCCACAAATATAGCGACGAGTTTCTAGATAAGTTCTACGAGCACGCAGAATCTGCACACCACACTTTTGGCACTTTCTTGGGTGCTTTTAAGTTCTACACTTCTTACGCTTTGAAGACTTTTGACGGCAAGCAATATTTGGAAAACTTCGCTCAACGCGCAGCAGCAGTTGCTTTGGAGCTTGCAGATGGCGACGAAAAAGCAGCGCTCAACTATTTGGACGAGATGCTTGCAGGCCGATTCCAGCCAGCTACCCCAACGTTCTTGAATCTTGGTAAAGCTCAGCGCGGAGAGGCTGTGAGCTGCTTCCTCGTGCGTTTGGAAGATAATATGGAGTCTATTGCGCGCGGAATTAACTCTGCTTTGCAGCTTTCTAAGCGCGGCGGCGGCGTTGCTCTGCTTCTTACTAATTTGCGCGAGCTTGGCGCTCCTATTAAGCGCATCGAGAATCAGTCAAGTGGCGTTGTGCCTGTTATGAAGCTTTTGGAAGATTCATTCTCTTATGCTAATCAGCTTGGCGCTCGTCAGGGCGCTGGTGCTGTGTATATTAGCGCGCATCACCCAGATATTATGCGTTTCCTTGACACTAAGCGCGAGAACGCGGACGAGAAGATTCGTATTAAGTCGCTTTCTTTGGGTGTTGTGATTCCAGATATTACTTTTGAGCTTGCTAAGCGTAAGGAAAAGATGGCCTTGTTTAGCCCTTACGACGTTGAGCGCGAGTACGGAAAGCCTTTTGCAGACATCTCCGTTACCGAGCATTACGATGAGATGGTTGCAAACCCTCGTATTCACAAGAAGTATATTGATGCTCGCGAATTCTTTATGACTCTTGCGGAGATTCAGTTTGAGTCTGGCTACCCTTACATTTTGTTTGAAGATACTGTAAATCGCACAAATCCTATTGAGGGCCGCATTACTATGAGCAACTTGTGCTCCGAGATTTTGCAAACTCAAGAAGCAAGCACTTATAACGCTGACTTGTCTTATAGTCACGTTGGTCGCGATATTTCTTGCAATCTTGGCTCGCTTAATATTGCTAAGGCAATGGACGGCGATTTGGGTGCAAGCGTTGATTTGGCTGTGCGCGCACTCACTTCTGTCTCGGAGCACACTTCGATTGATTCTGTGCCTTCGATTCGTCGCGGAAACGCGGAAGGCCACGCTATTGGCTTGGGTCAAATGAATTTGCACGGTTTCCTTGCTCGCGAGCATATGCAGTACGGAAGCGAGGAAGCTCTTGACTTTACAGACATGTACTTTATGACGGTTGCCTACCACGCTTATAAGGCTTCTCACGCTTTGGCTGTAGAGCGCGGAACTGCTTTTGCAAGCTTTAAGACGAGCGCCTACGCTAAGCCTGCAGGCCAAGGAAACTACTTCGATAAGTATACAGATGGCAGCCGTTCTCTTGAGCCTAGAACTCAAAAGGTTCGCGATTTGTTTGCTCGTTTTAACGTTGCAATTCCAACCGTTTCGAGCTGGGAAGCTTTGCGCGACGAGATTTTGCGCGACGGCATTTACAACGAGTATTTGCAAGCTGTTCCTCCAACTGGCTCAATCTCGTACATCAATCATTCCACGAGTTCGATTCACCCGATTGCTTCTCGCATTGAGATTCGCAAAGAGGGCAAAGTTGGTCGCGTCTACTACCCTGCTGCATACATGACGAACGACAATATGCAGTACTTTAAGGATGCTTACGAGATTGGCTGGAAGGCAATTATTGATACTTACGCTGAAGCAACGCAGCATGTGGATCAGGGATTGTCGCTTACTTTGTTCTTCCCAGACACTACGACTACTCGCGATTTGAACAAAGCTCAGATTTACGCGTGGCGTAAGGGCATTAAAACTCTTTACTACATTCGTATTCGCCAGAAGGCTTTGGAAGGTACGGAAATCGAGGGTTGCGTAAGCTGCACGCTGTAAGTCGTAACGCTGAAAATCTTTCGCAAATTAAATCAAAAACTTAAAAATTTTATAAAACGTAAACACAGAATCAGGAGTAATTATGACAGAACTCAGCCCAACCGAGCTTAGAAGTAGCCTCGATAAGCCTTTCGGCACAAATCGCGTAATCGCAGATGACGCTATGATGGCAGATTCCATCACTCCAGCTCAGTATCGCTACCATCACGGATCGCGCGTGCGCCCAGTTAATTGGAATAATATTGTTGACGACAAAGATTTGGACGTTTGGAATCGTCTTATTGCTAACTTCTGGCTTCCAGAAAAGGTGCCGCTGAGCAACGATATTCCTTCTTGGCGTTCCCTCACCGATCTTGAACGCAAGACAACTACTCGCGTTTTTACAGGATTGACTTTGCTTGATACCAGCCAGGCAACTATTGGTGAGCTTTGCCAGATTGAGCACGCGCGCACAGAGCACGAGCAGGCTATTTACACGAATATTGCTTTTATGCAGTCAATTCACGCTCGCTCCTACTCCTCTATTTTCTCTACTCTTTGCTCTAGCGAAGAAATTGATGAGGCTTACCGTTGGGCTGTTGGAAACGACGTTTTGCAGCAGCGCGTTACCACCGTGCTTTGCGAGTACGAGAGCGAAGATCCACTTAAGCGCAAGATTGCTGCAACTATGCTTTCTTCGCTTCTTCTTTACGCGGGCTTCTACCTTCCGCTTTATTTTGCTTCTCGCGGAAAGATGATGAACACTGCCGATATGATTCGCTTGATTTTGCGCGATAAGGCGATTCACGGCTACTATTCTGGCTACAAGTTCCAGCGCGGTTTGGAGCTTAGAAGCGAGAACGATAAGAAGAATCTTGAAAAGTTCACTATGAACTTGCTTGATACTTTGTATGATTTGGAAGTTGAGTATTCTGGTCAGATTTATGAAGGATTTGACTTCCACGATGACGTTTTTGACTTCGTACGTTATAACGCTAACAAGGCTCTGATGAACCTTGGCTATCCTGCTAAGTACAGCGAAGAAGAAACTCACGTAAGCCCAGAGATTCTTGCGGCTCTTTCTCCTGCAGCCGACGAAAATCACGACTTCTTCTCTGGCTCTGGTTCCAGCTACATTATGGGCAAGTCTGTTGAAACCGACGACGATGATTGGGATTTCTAGTCGCCAGTCGCTTTACTAATTAATTAGGTTGCTTATGCACTTTCATAAGCAACCTTTTTTATTTAATTATTTAAGAATATTTCCGTTTTGTAACTATTCTTAAATATCCCCGCACTTATGGCGTTATCGTGGCAGATTTTGTGATTTTTGCAATTTCTGTCACGATAACGCGTGATTTTTTGTGTTTTATAAGTCCTGTAACGCAATTCTTTTATCTTCTGCAGACTGCTTAGATGACTTATCGTTTTTCTTAAGAGAATGCGCATAGCGAATAAGACTTCTTGCAATAAAGAACACTAAAGCACATATAGCAAGTGCAATAAGAATGTCGATTATCGGACCAAATAATGCATAGCTCATGATTCATCCTTTCTTTTTCTATATTCGTTTATGAGTGTTCGAGCTGTGTCAACATCGTATTTATCGTCAATAGCAAGACTCTTTACTAAAAGAACGAACGGGTCTTCTGGTTCATTGTCACTTATGCGCAGTTTTTCAATGAGCCTGTTAAGCCTGATTCTCATCGTTGGGTAAGAGACTTGATACATTTGCGACATTTCTTTTAACGATCCAGACGATAATACAAAGTTCTTTATAAACGACATATCTTCGTCTGTGAGATTAGCAATCCATTTTGGAATATGATCCATATCACCCCTTTCTTCAGACTATAAACTTTAATTAAATTAAACTTTTATTAAAAATATTAAAGTTGTTGTATGAGTTTGTCAAGAATAAACATAAGAGATATGACGCAAAGCGACATTTTTATGTCGCCAGAATTGTCGCTTTGTCGCAAAAATAATAAAGATATATATTTACGTAACATATGAGAAGATGAAGTTATCGTGGCAAAAATTGCAAAATTAGCAAAATCTGCCACGATAACGTGTGATTATGGCTGCGCGATATGGTCGTAACTATTGTCGCTCAATCAGTTAAAAAACATTGTTTGTGCGTCAACAAAGTTGATGCTTGTTTTAGCATGACGAGGATTGTAAGAAGTTGGATACTTTGTAAACAGCATAAATATTTTCTTATAATCGCTATTTTTTGCATTCTCAACTAAAGTTGCGCGCTGTAACAACTTGCTAACTGCTTCAGCTTCGTTAAGATTATTACGCCACTTACATTCCGCAATAAGAAGCTGCTTGTTAATATCGTCTTCTGCAACAATATCAATATCGGTTTGCTCACGAGCAATAGGATCCGCACCCCACCATTTACCTAACTTAGTTGGCAAAAAGTCCATTCCGCCAACTTTGCATTGGTGCACAATCCACTGTTCGCACATTTTCTCAAACTGTTGACCTACAAAAGTACTAAACACTTCATGCTCGCCACCAAGAACACTACTTGCGGCAGCGTGTGAAAGTCCGCGTTCGATCAATCCTTTATTAGGCGCTACAAACCTATACCAATACGCAAAGAATGGGTCACAAATCTGCCATAATCCTTTTTTGCAATGAAGTGGATTCATGCCAAATGGAATATTTCTTTCAATTAATCCAAGTCCTTCTAGTGTTTTCAAATACACGTTCACTGATGTAGCTGGCAATCCAATGCGATCCGATATTAAAGTCGGAGTATTGCATCCTGTAGCAAGAGCATTTAGCACACTATTGTATGTTGAAGGATCGCGCAATTCCTGGCGCATGAGCATGTCTGGTTCAGCGTACAAAATTCCCGAAATGTTAAAGCATAATTGCTCAAGATTTTCCGCAAACGAAGACTTATTATCTAACTGCTCTATATAGTATGGTGTTCCTCCAAGGGATGCAAAATAGTTGATTTTATCTTCCCAAGTAGCATTATTTGGCATAAGCTCAGATGCTTCAAAAAGATTAAATGGTTGCAAGCGAATCTGTGCGGTACGTCTTCCATAAAGCGGACTCTTTTTGCCAAGCACTTCACTTTCCATGAATCCTTCGTTACTGCCGCACAAAATAAGAGTCATGTTCGCGTTTTTAAATTTATGATCTATTGCGACTTGGAATGTTGACGCTAAGGATTTATCTGCTTGAGCTGCGTACGGAAATTCGTCGAAAACTAGAATAAGTGGAGATTTAGGAGCATTCTGGTCTACGGCGTTAGATTGTTGCGCAACAAAATCGAGAGCGTCGTTCCAATTATTAAACGATCCTGTAGTTGATGGAAGATTGAAGAAGTCGTACACAGTGCGCGAGAAATCACGCAAATTCTCGATATTAGTTTGCTCGCGAGCAGTAAAAAGTATTGCGCGCTTATTTTTACAAAATTGTGAAATAAGCGAAGTTTTTCCTATTCGTCTTCGACCATAAACTATTGCCATCTGGAACGAGCGATTGCTGTTTTCATACAGTTTTTCAAGTACTCGTAACTCGTCTTGTCTACCAACAAAAACCATATTCCACCTGCCGTTACGCCAATAATTGCAATATTTTTCAGCGCATCTTATGGCTGCTGAATCTGCACTCTAGCTAATATAATCGCGATTATTATAATCGTAATTATAATAATCTAAATTATATTATTTTTCAATATGCTCAACGCAATCACACGTTATCATGGCAAAAATTGCAAAATTAGCAAAAACTGCCACGATAACTCGGTAAGTACGCGGATATTTAAAAATAGTTCCAAAACGGAAATATTCTTAAATGTTGATTGTTAGGAACATACAAACTGCTAATAGTAAAAGTTTTTTAAAAGTTTTCTAAAAGCACTATCGTTAAAAATAGGTACGCCTATTTGTGTAGATAAAATCTGCACGTTAGTATGTTGGTAATTTACAAAACAAGAATCACAAGGAGGTGCTTATTATGACTAATCCTTTGCGCGGTATAAGAGAAGATGATATTGTTAAGTACTTTAAAGCGCATAATCTTTCAGTTGATAAGACGTATGTATTTACAATGAAATACGACCCTTGGTGGAAAGATTTAATCAAACTATTTTTGTTACCTAAATTATTCTATGTAGAGCAAGGCGTTGCTGCGCGTATTATTGCTGCCACTAATAATGAGTTTATTGTTGTTAATCCGAATGTCATTTTAGGCTCGGGTAATCTAGCTAAATTAGACGATAAGTATCTTCGTCGTATTGCGTGGAATCAACTCACTAATTTTGAAGTTATAAGTAAGCCAACAACTCAAATAATTCGTTTTACTGCGAATGGTAAAACCGAAGAATGGAGTGTGCCAACGGAAAGTGCTAGCGTATGGCACTTTAATGTGTACAATCTTGATAATTTGAGAAAAACAATACAATCGCACATCTCTTGATAAGTGGATTCCAAAACAAGATACAATATATTGTATGAACACTACTTACGCAATTGTTGATAATGACACGCTTGTATTGCGATATATGCAACTTCTTCTGAAAAGTCGTTTGCCTGAAAACTTTGTTTGTGCATGGATGTGTTCTTCTGCAAAACAAGCTATTCATCGTTGCGTTACAGAAAATACTCCTGACGTACTTTTAGTAGATATGTCAATGAGAGAAATGAGTGGTGTTGATGTAATTAAAGCAATTCGCGAGCGCAATAGCAATATTGTTTTAATTGGCATTACTTCCTACATGCTAGATGAATACGTATTGCAAGTTGCTAAGTCGGGTGGTCAAGCGCTAGTGCATAAAGATAATTTAGCAGACGTAGTTGCAGCCATCCAATCGCGCGCAACAAGCTACGGTTGTCCAGAATTGCCACAATATATTGACTATTTTCACACTCCGCAAGAATCATTCAATATGATTTCTCAACTTCCGAAGACTTCAGTTTTGTCTCCTCAAGAATCGGAAATTATGCGCTTATGCAAACAGGGGTATTCTACGAAAGAGATTGCAGATCAGCTTAATGTGAAAGTTTCAACAGTAAACACGCATTTACGGCGTATTTATGGAAAACTTCAAGTCCGAAGTCGAATGCAGGCGCTTGCTGCGCTCGCAAAGTATTCGCATGACATATAACGTGTAAGAAATTAACGTGTAAAAGTAGGTAGTTATGAAATTATTAACGCGTATGATCAATTTTTTGCCGCATGATGCCTGGCAGAAAATTGGAATTGGTGTAATCATAAGTTGTACTTTGATTCTTGAAATTTGTTCTTATAATAATCTTCATTACTATTCTAATTGGCATGCAATTACAGTTGAAATAGTATGGATTGTAATATGCTTGTGCATTGCAATATGGCCTCGTAAAGCATCTTTTATTGTGCTCATTTGGATGCCGTTGGTAATTATTGCGCCAAATATCAACTACTCATCTATGATGCTTACCATATTGATCTGTTTGGCAATTGCTGTAATCACTCAGCCTTGGTACACTGTGCTTTCTTCTTGCGGAGTATCTTCATGGTTCTTTATTATCTGCGATTTTCAAAACGCTCATGTGTTAGCGTGGTGGCTTCTTATCGTTCTTATTTCTAGCGCAATCGTAAAATACTATATTTCTACTATTCACCAACAGCAGGAACAGTTATTTGCACAGCGTTACAACGTTTTTCAAAAATATGCCACTATTGCCGCAATTCGCATGCACGATGAAGTAACTAATGAACTTTCCAGCATTATGATGATGGCTCAACAATCTATTGAACCTCAAACGACTCATGACCAAGAGCATGAAAATTCGCGAGAGATTCTTCAACGTGCTACTACAACTATTTATAAAGCACGCAATATCATTTCTCTTCTTGACAATGCTACAACTGCAAGCACTAGCGATGTTATGCAATCGACTACATGTTATAAAGATTTTTGCACAGGCTTACGCGCTCTATTTGACTGTGAACAAAAGTCATTTGAAAAGCTTGGCTATATTGGTTCCATTGACTTGAGTAGTGATTTAACTGCTGAAGATTCTCGGTCAATGCGTTTGCCTTTTGAAGAATGTGCTCAAATTGAATATATTTGCCGAGAACTACTTGCAAACGTAAAAAAGCATGCTGCAAAGCCTAAAGAATACGCTATGAATGTAATGCTTAATGACAATGAATGTCACATTACGTGTATAAATAGTGCGCAACGCGGTATTCTTGCTAACTTGCAATTAGGATATGGACTGCGTTTTCATAAGATGCTTGCGGAACGCGTTGGCGGAACTTTTAAAGTTATTGAAGATGGCGATTCGTGGATTATTAATGTACACGTTCCGCTTCATGTAGAGAAATAGCCATTGTGCAAGATACTTATTGTGCTTTCTCTTGCGCGTTAATCGAGTATTTGGACATATTTCAACCGAGTATTTGGACGTGTCTGCTGCATGGCAGATGCAAGTAGGCGGTTAATTTGCAATGCAGAATGCTGTTTCGTTGCTATGTTATACACGTTATCGTGGCAAAAATTGCAAATCTAGCAAAAACTGCCACGATAACGCATGATTTGAGTGATGCTAGTTTAGCGGAATAACAACATTGACCAGCCAAGTGTCGTCATCTTTTTGCGCGCTTAAAGATCCACCTAAACGTTCCACAGATTTTTTGTGGAATAGTAGCCCTTTGCCAAAAACAAGTCTTTCGCCAAACTTATTCAACGTCGAAATCGAATTCATACACATTATTCTGCATTCGCGCTCATCAACAGTAACGTTCATAGAAAAATCAACGCTAGTATTGCAATGCTTGCGAATATTAGTAAGCAACTCACTGCACATGCGAATAGCACATTGAGCCTTTTCAGTACTAACAGTTGCAGATGCAGCAAAATCGTTACTTAATGAACTTTCATCATTAACTGTTATCGAGCCATAATACCCAAGCTGCTCGCAAATCTTACGCTCAGATTGCAATCGTGCGCGAATATTGCATAAAAAATCAGCCAAAGTCATGCAATTATTACCATTAGAACCATAAACGAACTGCGTGCTAGCAATACTAGCAATATTCGAATCTAAAGAATCATCATACTTATGCTCAGCTTGCTCAAGAAGATTAATAACAAGTCGCGTTTTAGAAAGCGCATTACGAGAATGCTCAACAATCTGCTCTAACGACTCTTTTGTATGCTCACCGCTCTCTGCATACAAAGCATCCGTCGCAAGCAATGTAATATCCGTAATCTCATTGTTCACATCGTCATGCAATTGCAATGCAACAGACGCAATATAAGACTGGAACTCACTGCGCACAATATCCATTTTTGCGCGATTATTTTCTTCCAACATGTTCAAATACTTGCGCAAAGCGTAACCGCAAATCATGGAAATAAGAATAAAACAAGGGAAAGTAAGCGGAATGTAAGCCATTTTTGCAAAGTACATAATATTCAGCGAAACTATGTACGCACAAAGCAAATACTTCCACGAATCGTAAAAGCCTGCAACAAACATACTAGCGATCAATGAAAAAAGAAAGCAAGTTGCATTTACGCCTGGTACTGCCAGCGTTACGCAATACAAAATCGGAGTTACGAGGGATATTTGACGCGAAAAAGCAATCAAAAGAAATATTGCAAACATCCAAACGTATTGGCACACAGATTGCTGCGGATTATGCCACAGACCAGCCGTATTACAAGATTGCACATCCATTGACACTACAAGAATCGCCAATATTATGAATAAAGTTCGCTGAATTTTCCAGCTTTTAACCAACTCAATAACGCGCGAAAATGTTTTCATTAACATGCATTATCCGTTTCTTGCAAAAAATTCGGATGATTCTGCGGCGAATCATTAAAATATTGCATATTGCTATTTTGCTCACGATTTTGCATTGCAGCAAACGCGGATATTGCTTGCACTCGGTTAGAAACATGCAACTTTTTGTAAATTCTATGAATATGCGTGTTAATAGTGTTTGGCATAAGACCAAGTTGAGCCGCAATCTGATTCGTCGTGTAGCCTTTAGCGAGCAAATCCATGATTTTTAATTCTTGAGGAGGCAAAACGCTGCGTGAGCTTGATTTAGAAAGCCTAATAAAAGATTCTTGCGGTGTAGCAAAATCGTAAACAACATCTTTAACGCAACGGCAGCCATACACATTCTGCTTATCGCAATATTGCAAAGCTTCTGCTAGCCCTTTGAAATTGTCTTTAGCAACCATCGCTTGCCCGCCAACTTGCGAAACCATCGAAGCGTAGGATCTACAATCGTAAGAAGTCATGCCAATTAAAACAATATTATTGTTTTTCTCACGTATTGCGCGTATTACCTCTACTCCAGACATGTCTTTCATTGACATATCTATCAGAATATAATCTGGAGTAGTTTTTGCTACTTGGCAATATTTCAAAGCTTGCACGCCTGATTTTACGCACCATTTGCACACGTACTCGCTTGGCAAAAGCTTGCTGAGCACGTTTCGCATAACCGCTAAAACTAATGGGTCGTTATCTACTATTGCATACGTTTTTGGCATAATGGCTTTCTTGCAATCACACGCTACTTTTCTTATATTCTACTTTATAAACGCGCGCAAAGTAGGGCAAATTGTGTAGTAATAAATGATTACAAGTAATGCATGTAAGTCAAACTTGGTTATAATAAGTAACAATATGTGACTTTTGGTTGCGTTGAAAATTCATTTTCAATAATGATTGCAGCAGGATTATATGACAAAACGACTAGTAGTATTGCACTCCGCAGAAGTAGCTGCGGTGGCGCTTGCCTCAACAGCTGCTTTTATGCGTAGCTTTGGCTTCTTCGTTTTGTGGCTTGTACCAGGACTTCTTTCTGTTGCATTGTATTCTTATGCATATTTTTTCTTGCGTAAAAGCGTTATTAAAGAAAAAAATGCGTATATAGAAAATAATATATCTAAGATTGATGGCGCAGGCGCTAACAGAACAAGTAATGATGTTGAGAATATAGAAAGCAACAAAGATTACATAATTACTCTTGAGCAAGAGCGCAAAAAAGTCGAATCACAAAATAAGCAAATACGTAGCAATTATCTAAATAATTTAACAAATATTATTACATGCTTTATTTGTGGGCTTATTCACGTTCCTTGGATTTATTACTATGGAATTGCAAATGGCGTTGTAACATTGGTGATTCTGTGGCGAGTAATAAAGCGCCCACAAGGTCACCCTATTGATGAAAGCGATTTTTAAGGATTTAGACTTTAAGGATTTAAGCTTTTAAGGATCTAAGCTTATTGTTGATCTTCCATTGAAAGATTTAATCCTTTTGCAGCATTGCGAAAATATTCTATGTAATCGCCATAGCCGTCTGCAATAATAGCATCCTCTTTTACAACAAAAGAGCCATTTTCTAGCACAATATATTTTGTAAAGAATTCTTCTAATTGCTTAGCTAATTCATCAATTTCATCTTGTGAAAGCTCTTCGCTACTATTTTCCGCAAAGTTATCTTCCTGCTTTTGAATTTGATTAATGCTATTTTCACTAACGTTTCCTATTTTGTTTACGTTATCTTCTGGCTGCCAAGAGTTTATGCCAAAATCACTCATGCTTACACTACCCATATTTGCGCTACTCATGTTTGTATCTCCTTTATTTGTAACGTATTTGCGCAACATATTTGTGCGTTGCTTTAAGTCTAATTACAAACATTTTCCGTGCAATCTTGAGTACTAAGTTCTTAGTACATAATGTTGCTCTAAGACTTGCGGCATTTATACTAGAAATACAAAATACATACGAACGAGAAGCAATGCACATGAATTAGCTACAATACTCACGAACAAAACAGCAAATTGGAAGGGAAACAACTCATGAGCAAGTACTATATAAAACTTATTAAAGAAACGCTTATTTGGATTCTTAAGTGGGCAATATTTACAGCATTCGAATTCCTTATTTTGTACGTTGCGCTTATTTCTTGGGATCATGATTTTGCACAGTTCATGCACGAATACAGTAATGCTATTATTCCATTTATTGCAACAACCGCCGCCACGCCCGCAACGATGATTCGCAACGAAGGCACTATTTTTGAAGTCAAAGATTAAGGTGACTGTAGTACCAAAACGCATTATTGCGAACAATAAGCAATTTATGATATAATTTACACACGTCGTGACTGCGCCATATTGCAGGTTTGAGGTTAATCTTCAACACGGCGTCTATTTTTATTATTTCACTTTTCAATAATACGGCTACCACTAGGTACAGCTACTACTCCAAATCCTTCCGCTTTACCTTGACTATTTCTACGAACGTTATTTCTTATCATATTATAAAAAGTTGAATCTCCTTTAGAACATTTTCTATAAACTGCTCCTGCAACTAAATCTGCAAACTGCACACCTACACTGTGATGCGAAGCTGCTATAAATAATCCTTCAATTAGATTGTTATAATCAGCTCGATGTGAGTCATGATTATTAAGTAAATCAAAATGGAAATCATCAAGTTGCTTATTTTGCTTACTATTACGAGCATCAATAACTATCATTCCATAAACTTTTGTACCAGCATTTTTACTTAAATCTTGAAGATAATACTGAAAACGTTCACATATTTTTTCAAATGCAGTGTGATACATATTTTCAGCATTGTCATCTTTATATTTATCGTAATACTCCTTAGTGTTCACTACAGCAGCAATAATTTTAAAATTTTCATTTTCCGAAATCAGTTTAAACAGATCCTCACGCAATTCATTCAATTCATTAACACTTAAATTAGAAAGAGGCGTGGTCTTGTTGCTTAATGGATGATTAATAAAATAACGCCACTTAACTTCCCCTTCAATCCCATATTTCTTTTTTAATCCGTGCAGATTACTTTGTAATGATTTCCATTTCGATTCAGGAATAACTAATCCACCCAAAACAAAATAAGGATTTTGCTCTACAGCATCACATTTAGGTGCAGTTCCACTCTCGTCCAAAAAAAGAATTTGCATGGGAATATTTTATATGAAATATTCAACATTTTGCTGCTATAAACACACAGCACAGATGATATTGCACTATTAATTAGAGCATTTGCAAATATTCACAAACTATCGTGTTTAATACAAATACGAGTATACTTTTACCTTCTACGGGTATAGTGTAGAGATTGTACTAATACGATGCATTAACTAATGCCAAACTTCAGCAGATAATATGGAGCTAACAATGAGAAGAAATAATAAATATAAAGGCATGCGCATACTTACTGCTTCAACTATCATTGCAGCAATGTCGCTACTTTCTGTATATCCAATAAGTGCATTAGCTGTTACCCCCCCCCATCAACAGAAGTAACCGTAACTAACCCAGCTCCAAAAACACAACTTGTTGTAGATGGCACAAACGGATCAGACACAAACGATGGATCTGAAAGTAAGCCATTAAAAACTATTCAAAAAGCTCTTGAAAAAGCCACACAAAAACCTGCAAATATCAACATTAAAGGCAATTTTTCACTTAATGCACCTATAGAAATTCCACAAGGCATTACACTTTCTATCGATAAATCCGGCGCCACAATAACAGGCTCGAATAGTGCCAACGATGGAATCACGCTGAAATCTGGTTCCACACTTCGCGGTGACGGCGAATTGAAAATGACTGCGTTTAAGGTAGCACTTACAGCAGAAGAAGGCTCTCTTATTACGGACGGCACATACAATTTCAAAGATAACGGAGTAAAAGACAGTAACGGAATCTACCTTGCGGGAACAGTAAAAGGTACAAGCAAAGATAAATTAACAATTACTGCTGACGACAACTGTGATACAGATTTTTATGCTGATGGTATTACTTTCGAAAACGCTACTATTAACGTTAAATCACAAATTCGCACATGGTTTGATGCAAGAGATTTAACTTTGAAGAATTCTTCACTTACTGTAGCAGGCTTTGGAATGTCATACTACGTAAACAAATTAAACATGGATAATTCGGAGTTTGTGATTAATAAAATTGGTTGGAGGCACTCAACTGGTTTAACAATTCAAGGCGACTCAACTGTTACCAATAATTCACGAATTGTTGCGAATGCAGGATCTACAGCAGGCATTTCCGTTGGAATATCAAACGGAAAATTAACTGTTACCAACTCTACTCTTGAATTTAATAATGGTGGCACTGGCGGCTTAAATGTAAATACCGGAAAAGTAATTATCTCCGATTCTACAATCAAAGGCAATGGAAAAAATAGTGGAGCGCTTTTTGGAGCTCAGGAAAACGGATCTATTGAACTTAGAGAAGACTGCTTAATAGATAGCCCGGCAATCAAAAATGCAGATGGTGGAGCTGGAACAGGAAATAGCTATGTTGTTACTGGAGGCTCGCACATGGTTACATATGCTCCTGATTATCACAGCAACAGGGGAAGCACTGTTCCTGTAAACGGTAAAGAAAACGGTAATGAAAGGCTAAGTCTCTTTACTCTTGCTGATAGTTCTGTAAATGAGATAAAACCAATTAACAAAAATGGAAATGCCTACATATACTCAGTTAAAAAAGCTTCTAAAGATAACAAAAAGCACGTATGGGTTCCAGCAGCAAAAGTGACATTCGAGCTCAATGATACAAATGCTGAGGATTCTAAAAAAGCTAAAGAAGCTATATTCTCTGACTCTTCAACTAAAGCAAAAGAATCCCTTGCCGTACGAGGTTACGCATTAAACTTTGCAAAAACAGTGGCAGGAGGAAGTACTGAAGTACCAGCAAATCCAATTGCTCCTGGATATAAGTTCCTCGGGTGGTTCTTCAAGAACGCTGAGAATAAAGAGCAACAATTTACTGAAAGTATGCCTATAACAAGCGACACAACAGTGTATGCAAAATGGGAAAAAGATGCCTCATCTTATGCTGTTCGCTACCATAATTGCGCTCAAGATGATGCAACATACCTTGTTAGTGAAACTAACCCAAAACGCACCAGCAAAGTTCTTTCATTCGACGAAGTTATTAAGAATAATGCAAAATTTGCCCGCGAAGGAATGGTCTTCAAAGGTTGGACCACAGAGAAAAACGGCAAAGGCAAGACTGTAAAAGCAGGTAGCAATATTGCTATAGCGAAGAATAAAAACTTAATTGACTTATATGCAAATTGGGAAGAAAAAGAATTTACAGTAAAATTCTCAGCAAACGGCGGAACTTTCTCCGATAGCAGTATTTTTAAGAAAAATACAAAAGTATTTGAGATTAAAAAAGATGAGCACGGTGGAGATGTTGCTGTTGTTAAGAAAACAGCAAAATTTAGCGAAAACAAGACGCTAATCAATCTTATTAAAAGTTTGGATGATAATGTCAATATAGACACACCTGGCATTAGTGGCAAAGCAAGTTCCGATTCAGATGCAAATTATACGAATCTTGCCACGCGCAAATATTATCATTTAATAAATGAGAAAAAAGAAAACTCACTCTTTGGCTATGTGTATAGCACAGATTACTACTACTGGTTCAAAGACAAGGATGGAACAGAAAAAGCTACTATTGACAATGATCCAAAAGTGAACGATGATCTTACCTTCTACCTTAAGTGGAAGATTGATCCAAGCATTGAACACATACAGCAGGAGAATATTAATCTTCCTGCAGATTTATTAACTGGCGATAACACAGCAACTACAGCATACAAAGTTACACCAGGACAAACTATTGATTTCACTGGCACAATCACAGCTTCAGTAGTAAAAGACCAAATGAAAGCGATAGAAAATAAATTTAACAAAGTAAAAGCGACAGATTATAGCAATATTGCTCTAAGCGATATGACATCTTCTTTCATGGCTACATTTACTATCCCAGACAGTTTAACGCTGCCTGAAAATATCACAAAAAATACGCTTAAGCTCGATGGATTCTCAGATACTTTTGCTATCCAGGATGTGCAAGTTAAAGACAAAACTGTAACAGTTACTATTAATTTGAAATCTGGTATTAAAACGTATGCGGAATTACAGACAGCAGTACAAACAAATCTTGGCGACGCAATGAAAATCACTATTCCGGGAATAAAGATAAACCAAGATTTCTCCGGAAAAGCTACAATTGTTGGAACCGTATCGGGCTCATTCCACGCAGCTGCAACATTTAATGGAACAACAAAATTATTTGACTTTACTTGGAACGGCTCGCAAACAAGCGAAGGGAAAAACTCTGACGCAGCAGCAGGCGCTAATGATATTTCTCTCACAGTAGAATATAATCCTCCAACTCCTCCAACTCCGCCGACACCCCCAACACCGCCAGCACCAGTTCCTGAACCAACGCCTGTTCCAGAACCAACGCCTGTTCCAGAACCTACACCCGTTCCAGAACCAACCCCAGAACAAACACCATGGCCAAAATATAAGCCGACGCCAGAAAAAACACCAAACCCTGCGCCACAACCAAAAGAAAATCCGAATAATAAAATTGCAGAAAAACGCAAACACGATAATAACCAACTTCCAAAAACAGGAAGCGAAATATTACTAACTGCCTTTGCTGCGATTGCAATATTCGGACTTGCTGTAGTAATAGCAAAATTAAAGCGCATAAAAATAAATAAGCAATAATTTCATAAAAAATAAACAAAATAGGGGTTAGTATTGTAAACAACTGCAGTACTAACCCCTATTAATACACACAAATATTCAACAATATAATCACGGTTATATTAAAAATTAAGGTTGCTGTAAATTATTTTGCGGATTGAATTGAGGCCTCTTGACGAGCAACGTCAAGCGCTTTGTTGAAGGCATCACTAGTCCAACTTGCTCCAGCAACAACCGAGATATGCAAATCTTTCAACGGCTTTCCAACGATTTTACCTGGAATAGCCTCGCTAAAAGCGCTCATGTGTTTTTTGGAGATTGGCGTAAACGGGTGAGGCGTAATTTCAACACTACTCACATTGCCGCTTGCAACGCTTAAATTCACATCAATACTGTCTTCTGCAACTGGGCCATACGTAGCTTTGATTTTGTAATCGCCATCTTTGTAGTTGCCAGTATCGGTTTTAGATTGGTTTTTAGAGTCCCCAGAATCTTCACTTTGCGCAGAAGCGTGCGATTGTTGAGCACCAGAATCGTAAGATTTCGAAGCATTGCCACTATCGTTTTCGCTTTGACCAGAATTACCAGCAAACTCATCATTCATTGGAACAGCACTCGGCTCACCGCAAGATGCAAGAAACGCACTTGAGCTAGCTAAAACAGCAATCGCAGCAACCGTTTTTGCAATTTTTTTAGACTTCAAATCATCACGCAAATTATTGCAGCGTGAAACATCGTGAAACATATTATCTGAAACCATAAAATCATCGCCTTTAAATCTTAAATTAAAACCATACGCAACTAATCATCTAAAAACTAATCATCTAAATTCGCTAATTTAGGCGATTTAGTAGGCTCATGATTTTGCAAAGCTTCTGCAACACTTTCATCAACGTGAGCGCTCGTAAACGCAGGTTTTCCACCAATCGCCTCGTACTCTTTGCGCGCACTATCATTATTCCAACGCTCCCCAACAAGCACACCGTGGTTAAGCATGATTTCGCGATCCGCGCATTGAGCAACCAAAGAATCATGCGTTACAACAATAATCGTAGTGCCCTGGGAGTGAAGCTGCTTAAACAAGTCGAGCACAATCTGCTCATTTTTTTCGTCCAAATTACCAGTCGGCTCATCTGCAAGAAGCAACTTCGGGCAGTTAATAAGAGCACGCGCAACGCACACGCGCTGCTGCTCACCGCCAGAAAGCTGGCTTGGTAAATGGTGAGCGCGATCCTTTAATCCAACTCGCTCCAAGGCTTCCATTGCTTGCGATTCATCTACAACTGAATGATAATATTGCGCAACCATCACGTTTTCAACTGCTGTTAAATGCGGCACAAGATAAAACTTTTGAAACACAAGACCGATTACGTTTTTACGAACATCTGCAAGCTGACCCGCGTTCAAATCCTCGAGCTTTCGGCCTTGCAAAGCAACGGATCCTTTAGACGGCGAGTCCATGCACCCAATAATGTTCATTAGCGTAGTTTTGCCAGAGCCGCTCGAGCCAACAATCGAAAGCCACTCGCCTTGCGGCACAGTAAGCGACAAATCGTCAACAGCGCGAAGAGAGCCGTAAATCTTGGAAACGTGGTCCAAAGTCAACAGCATTTCTGTCTTGGAATCTGTATTTTCCTGCCTATTTTCTACATTCTCTGCCATATCAAATCCTTAAAAATCCTTAACTAAACATTCTAAAATCATTCTAAAATCACTCTAAACTATTCTTCTCGAAGCACAATCGCAGGGTCGATTCTTGACGCGCGCAAAACAGGCGGCAACGCGGCAACGCAAGACGCTGCAACGCTAAACACAATAGAAAACGCTACCAGCCACCAATTCACGCTCAAATCTCGCGCAAACACCATTGACGCAAGCAAACGCGCAAAACCATACCCTACTGCCGTACCTGCGATTCCGCCAATAAAGCCATAAAGCCCAGATTCCGCAGTGAATTCAACGCCAATGCTCTTAGCACTCGCGCCCAAAGCTTTGCGCAAGCCAATCTCATTTCTGCGCTGTTGCACAATCGAAGAAATCGTAGTGCTTACGCCAACCATCATCAACGCAAGAACAACCAGCGAAACAATCCAAAATAGGCTGCGAAGCATAGCAATAATGCCAGTGTCTGCAGCCGTAACTTTGGTTACTTGTTGCGCGCGAACACGCATAGAAGTCATATCGTTAATGCTGCGCACAACAGCATCTACGTTCGGCGCAGAAGACGAGTAAGCAATCACGTCCGCACCGCGCTTAACGCCTGTAAGCACACGCAAATCCGCGTTAGTTGCGTAAAGCATGGAATCTTCGGCGTCTCCCGTATCTAGAATGCCGCAAACGCGGAAAGTTGTGCCGTGAGTATCCATAATATCCGTGGAAACTCTGCCTTCAACAAGCTTATTTTGGGAAGACTTTTCCGTTTGATTACCTGTTTGATTATCTGCTTGATTACCTTGCGACTTACCTTGAGACTTTTGTGCAGGCTTATGCGAATCCGAGGAATTATCGCCAGCGCGATACGCGATTGCAATGCGCGAACCAATCTTCAAGCCCATAGCAGTAGACACATCTCGCCCAACCATAACGTTTCCACTGCTAGGCCAAGCGCCGTCCACATTCCAATGCTTATTAAGCGACTTAACAGCAGAAACATCTACTCCAGCAAGCACGTACGGAGCCGCATTAATGCGCACATTTTCGTAACGGTACGTAGAGAATCGCATAGCGCCTTTTGCAAGAACCATGTCGTTAGTGTGCAAAACCATTGCGCGATCAATGCCATTTTTCCACTCGCCTGCAAGCGGCGTCACAATAATATTCGCTCCATATGCGCGCATTTCGTCACTCATTTGTTGAGGAACAACAATGCAAATTGCAGCCAAACAAAATAGCGTTGCAGCACCAACAAGAGTGGCAACTACTGCCATAAGCGCACGCGACTTTCGGCGAAAAACCGCGCCAAAGAGCATAGTCGCAAACATTGCGCTATTAGAAGTCATACCCGAACCAGATTTAACGCCCATGAAGCACCTCCGCAGGACGCACATGCAAAATAGAGCGAATAGAAGAGCCAGCGGCAGCAAGAACAGTAATCGCAAGAAGAACAAACACCAGCACAAATACCATTGGTCGAAGCGAAATCGCAGAACCAAACACGCCAAATCCAATCACTTGTGCAACTCCAAAGCCTGCAATCATGCCAATTAGCGCACCAACGCACGCAATAACCGCTGTTTCCATAAGCATTAGCCGCGCAACAGCGCCATCGCGCGCACCCAGCGCCTTGAGCAGCGCAAGCTCCCCCGAGCGCTCCGAAATCGCAGCCGCCATAAGATTTGCAACCGCAACAGCCGCCGCAACCAAGCTAAGCGCCGTCATAAGCACCATCACAGCGCGCGTCTTGTTAAGCACGCTGCCTTGCATAGCCGAAACTTGCCGCACTTGCTTTGCAACGGCTCCTGGAATCACTTCTTCAATCTGGTAAGTAATCGAGCTTGGGTAAGCCGTGCAATACCAAGTCTCCCACTCTTCTTGGCTAAGAGCCGCTGGATTCTTAGCTGCTTTACGCGCTAAATCGTTTTCTGGCGTAGTCAAAGCCTTAACCTCAATCGCCTCAACCATATTTGGCTTATTTGCAAGGCTTTGAGCTTCGCTAGAATCCGCGTAAATCGCATTATTGTCGCTATCTCCAGAATCGTAGATGCCAACAATTTTAAGTGAGATTTGCCTGCCAGAACGAGTTAGTTTTATTCGCTGACCAACTTTTATATTATGACTTTTAGCAAGATTTGTGCCAACAGCGGCTTCGCGCTTAAAATCGCGTGGGAATCTGCCTTCAATCATCTTCCACCAAGACCGCATTCCTTGCACGCCAACAACTGTTGTTTCTCCAGAAGCGAGCGCAAGCTTGCGATTAAACCACGTGCCAACAATCGGAACTACTGAATTAGCAGAATTAGTGGAGTTAGCAGAATTAGCAGATTCAGCAGAAGAATTTGCTTTAAGATTTGCTTTAAGATTTGCGTAAATCGTTAGTTTTGGCGCAAAATTCGTTATGTTAAACGCCCAAAAAATCATTTTGATTTTTGCAGCATCCGATTCCTTCAAAAAAGCAGTAGATTCTTCGCTTTCCGCATCAGCCAAAGTTTGTGAAGATTGCGAAGATTGCGAATTACTATAAGCTGACTTTGTGCGAGACGCATACAGGTCGTTCACAACAGCATTCGACTTAGGCTGAACAATAATATTGGATCCGTAAGAGCTAAGTTCCGCGTTAATTTTGTCTCCAACGTCGTAAACAACACTGAGCATTGCCACGCTTACACACGCACTCAAGCACACAACAATCGCTATAAGAACTCGTTTTTTAATCTGTCTTGCAAGAGATCGCGCAACCATTCGAATCATAAACATTTGCAAGCACTCCTACTTAAAGTGCGAGCTAAGCACGTCTAAATCGGCTGTGTGAATGGTAATTTTGCCACCACCAGCCTTGTACGGGAATGGAATCGGGTTGCATCCGCCCTTAAATCCAATAGTCGCCAAGTTTATAGCAACATCGCATTTTCGGCATATTATCTTGCCATCTTTTTCGTAGTAGCCAGCATCTCCGCAATTTTCGCAAGCATCCAAGCCCACGCCATACGCTCCACCATTTTTCTTGATGATTATAAAGCGCATAACAGTGCCATCTTTAGCTTTGTATTGGAATCGATGCAAGTGGCCATCGCTAATTTGAACAAAGTTGATTGTTGCTACGCCATCATGCAATTCGTACGGTTCTGGCGGCGTAAGCGTTGGCTTAATATTCATAAGAGACACGCCAGCAGTAAGTGTAAGTATTACTACGATTGCAGCCATTAGCGCCGCAAGCGCAGACCTTCTAGACTTGCGCTTAAACGCTCGCTTTGCGCGGATTTGTGCAGGATTTTCTCCAACTACAGGCGTCTTAAAACCAATCACAATAGACGCAAATGCAGGAATCAAAAACACGCAAATTTGCGCCATAATCATAAGCGGAGCGTTGTTTATAAGCCAAACAAGAATGCTAAACGAAAAATCGTCTATATACAGCAAAATACTTCCTTGCATAATTTGCAACAAAGACGTTAAATGCTGAATTAGCAAGATTACTATGCTTAGAATAATTGCGATTCTAAAGACGACTTTACTGGCGGTTGCGCGCAAAGAACGAACCATAAGACTTATGCAAACCGCAGCAGCCGCGCCAAGAATAAATCCTAGCGCGCGAAGAAGCATGTCGGAAGTAAACGGAGGCGTGCTGGAGTCAACGAAAATCGTAAGCTGCAAAATCACGTCTGGAAGCGCGTAAAACACTGTAAACGCTAGGCATAGCGCGCCAATTGCATTGCTTATGTGCAAGGGCCGCGGATTTTTGCGCCATTTTGCAACCGTTTTGCCAGATGCAGCAACACAAGCGATTGTTGCAATATCTAGCGGAACGGCAATGCAAAGCGCTGGAAGATTCACAAAATTGCGCTGATTAATCACCACGCTTGCGCGCAAAAATGCAAAAACAAGCGCCGCAACTGTTCCAAAAACCAAGCCGAAAAGTCGCCAGCGAGAACTGATTGGCTTATCTCGCCCCTCGCCAACGCTTAGAGTTGCGCTTAATCCCATTGTAAGCAGCGCAAGAGGGAGCAGCCCCGGAAGTACTGTAACGAACAGCCTGAGCATGTCTCCCTCCTTTGCTGTTTACGTGATTATTTGTTATCTATTTTTGTTTTTTATTTATGCGCCATTTTGCACTATTTCGCACTATTTTGCGCTATTTATGCATTACTAATGCATTTCATGCGCAAAACTACCACTGACGTGGAGTGTACTTCCAATCGTCGAATGTAGCAGTAATTGGCTCAGTCCAGAATCGGCCAGTCACGCCCGTAGCAGGATCTACGTGAAGCATCCAGCCCTTCTTTTCTGGCGATTCAACAGAAAGCACCAACTTGTAGTTTCCAGCCTTATCGAGCTTAACATTTGCGCCGTAGTGTGGGCCATCGGAAGCGTTCATTTGCATAAACGTACCCTTTACAACAGCGTCTCCGCTCGCCTTATCAATAATTTGATAATTCACAGTCAAATCTGGAATAAACTCGCCCTTACCGTAGCCAAGCTGTGTACCTTTCTTGTTTGCGTGAATATCTGCCTCAAGGTGGAAGCTTGCCTCGCTTGCCTTTAAGCCCATGCCTGCTGGAACCATGTCGACTGGCTGGAAGTACACAGCACCAATCGTAAGCGGGCCAATGTTCTGGTCTTGGTTAGGTCCAACTGGAACCTCTTCAAAGCCCTTGTCTCCGCCCTTATCGTCAGCCTTTTGCTCGGATGCTTGTGGCTTTGACGCAGACTTTGCTGCGTTTCCGTTTGCGCCACAGCCAGTGAGTGTTAGCATTCCTGCGAGCGCTAAGGCTGCAATTGCCATCATCTTTTTATTCTTCATATCTAACCTTTTCTATTAGTTATTGTTTATTATTGCTTGATTTTTAGTTTTGATTTTTAGTTTTGATTTTTAGTTTTGACTTATCCGTTAACTGTTACCAACGGTTGCTTGCGATTTGCGCGCGCGCACAAAACTCGCGCACAGCAGCGCAACAACTACGATTGCAGCTACGACTTGCGCCGAAATCGTTTCAACGTACGGATAGAATCCAAGCCAATCGTTAGTTGGCAAGCCTTGAATATACGCGCCAGCGAGCGCATCGCCCTCTATAAGCGCATGCACACCTCCGCCAGCAAAAATCACAACTAAAATGCACATAAGCGCGCTTGTTCCTGCAAAGAACGGGCGAATCGGTATGCGCACAGATGCAAAGCGAATCAGCAAGAAGATTACAACCAGCACGGCGGCTGCGGCCACGAATCCGCCCCAAATCATGGAGTCAGCTCCGCTTGATACAGCAAAAATCGCCTGGTAGAAGATTACAGTTTCTGCGCCTTCGCGGAACACCGCTAGAAAGCTTAGCAACGCTAGAGAAATCAAGCTGCCTTTAGAAACAGCTGCCGTTGTTTGGTTGCGAATATACTCGTTCCAAGCTTGCACAGAAGATCTTGAAATCATCCAATTGCTTGTGTACAGCAGCATAAGCATTGCAAACAGCGCCACAACGCCTTCCGTAATCTCTTGCTGCGGGCCAGAGCCATTGAACAACAATCCAAAAAGCGCAGCAACAACAAGCGACGCCGCAATTCCAGCAACAAGCCCCATGTAAATGTACTTAACCATGTGCTTGTGCCCAGATTTAATAAGATACGCGATTATTGCGGCAACAACCAGCAGAGCTTCCAACCCTTCGCGCAGCAAGATTATAAAAGCCTGACCAAAGGAGCTTGTTATAAATTGCATAAACGGATTGGCATTAGCCGCCGCTCCGCCGTCTAGTTTTGCAGCATCTTCAATAAGCATTGACTTAAGATCTGTAACGAACTTTTTTGTTTGCGCAAACGATTTGCCATTGTTCATAGCTTGTCTGCACTCTTTGAATTGATATTCAACAGTGCTTACTCGGCTTCCGCTTATTGCGTTCATAACGTTCTTCTCAAAGCCGAGCTTTTCGTAATACTGGTAGTAGGCTTCGTTTACTAAATCAACAGCTTTGGCAACTTCTTGCTTGTTTCCTCTTGCTGCCTTGTATGTTGATGCAGATTTATCTAGTATAACGTTCATTTCTCGCGCTACTTGGCCCCAAGTTCTGCCGTTTCGCCCAAGATTCTTCTTTTTTGCAGCATCGAGTTTTTTGCGTTCTTTTGCGATTTGAGCGCGCAATTTGGATGCATAAACATTCGGCTTATCTAGACTTGCGTTTGCGTCTAATTGAGTTGCGGTTTGCGCAACGTCTGCTTCTAGAGTAGATACAACTTCACTAATTTGCGCGGCCTGATTTTGTTGATATACCAACGTTTGTAACTGTTGGAATTGGTCACTTTGCGATTGAACTTTATTCTGACTAATCGTATCTCGCACAACTGTAATCATGTTTGAAGCTACATAAACAGAGTTGTATGCAGCTTGAAACCTGGTTGCTGCTCCTGCCATATTTGCGTTTGCATACTCGCTTTTGCCTTGTTCTAGCTGATCTTTAATAGCTAAAGCAACTTCCGACCAAGTGTTGTATGTTTTATTGGCATCTGTAGCATAAGCAGGCGTTGGAGCCGCGATTAGCTCAGCAATTCCAGCAATTCCAGCAACACCAGCAAACCCTATTGCGCAACTTACAAAAACGCATATCGCAAGTAAAAATGCATACACTTGCTGTGCTTTTTGGCGCGCTTTTGCACACGCGTGCATAATGTCTCCATATCTCCTTTGGCTCTAATCCCCATCGAGCGCACCCAACTTCTTTTATTTTCGTTCTATTTTTTAGTTTTGCTGGAGCTTTTATCTTTAAGTTTTAGCTTCAGTTTTTAGTCTTCAGTTTTAATCGTTCAAATTTTTTGGCGATTTCCACGCGGTTGTTCTGTTTTATTAGAACTTGTTCCGTTTTGTTATGTTTGAAGTCGCCTCGCAAGTAACCCCATGAACATAATATCGATATATCAGGTAGATTGATATAGTTCAGAGCAAAAAACTCGCAAATATTACAAAAATGATATTGATAACGATAATTATCAATCTTTTTGCGAATTGTATTGAGAAAAGCCAATAAGTCCAACAAACTCATTAAACATGTTTCTCATACTTTCCACAATGCGACTTTTCTTCTCAGCGCGCGCTTGAGCCGCAGCGCCAAATCTGCTCATTCTAGGCATTAAATCATTAATGTCTGTACCAAGCTCACTTACTTCGCCAGCGCTAAAAGATTTCTCCATAAACTTGCGAGTCAAAGCATCGTTTAATCCTTCGCTTTGCACAAGCTGCGCCAAATCATGATTATACTTTTTCTCAACATACTCGCTCCAGCAATCAACAATGCTCAACTTGTTGCCGTTAGAATCGTAAACGGTAATGTTACCTTCAGAATCCACAAGCTTCCCAAGCTCATTCTCGTTAAGCTGCGCAATAAACCCTTCAATAAGCTTCTTTTTACTACGCAACTGCGGGCTAGAGTCAACCGCAACCCTAATAGAGGCAAGAACATTTTTATCTTTACAATGCTTGCTATGGTAATGTTCTACTAACATCAAAATGTAGTCAATATTTACTTCTACGTGGCGCACAAGCTCCATCTCAAACACAACGTCATCCGTAATGTCTGCGATCTCGCCTTTTTGCTCTTTGCGCTTCCACTCTTCATGCAAATCCTGGTAATGCCCCAAGTAATCTTGCATATCGCGCTCTTTGATTATCTCTTTGCCTTTGAATTGATCGAAAGCTTTCAGCATGTTACGCAAGCGCAAAATATTGCTAAAAAGCGATATAAACTTTTTCTGATTCTCTTCTCCAACAATGTTGAATCCTTGCAGCGGATACTTTTCCATAAGCTCATTTACTAAATCACTGTATCCACAACGCTCAATTCCTTTAGCGTCAACGTAACCGTTGAAAATCTGCTCAAACGTAGGGCAAAGCACAACACCTTGCGCATCTTTATCTCCAAAAAGAGCTACCGCTTCGTCAACTCTATAACTCAAATCCCTAAAGCACACAATGTTTCCGAATGTTTTAACGGAATTTAAGATTCGATTTGTGCGCGAAAACGCTTGAATAAGCCCATGCATGCGAAGATTTTTATCTACCCAAAGCGTGTTCAAAGTTGTTGCATCAAAACCAGTTAGAAACATGTTAACTACAATCAAAACGTCAATTTCCTTATTTTTCATGCGAATTGAAACGTCTTTGTAATAGTTTTGGAATTTGTTATTTGACGCATCATACGCAGTATTAAACATTTCGTTATAGTCTTTTATTGCGCTTTCCAAGAATTCTTGCGAATTTGCGTCTAGATTTGCAGTACTTTCGGAATTTTCTTCTCCAAGAGAACCCATACCATTGGCGTACGCCGAAGAATCTGATTCACCCTCGTTTACTGCATAGCTGAAAATAGTTGCTACTTTTAAGCGTTCGCTTGGTGGCAGATTTTGCTGCTGCTTTTTGAACTCGTTGTAATACGCTTTTGCAAGAGGAATGTCTGCAACAGCAAAGATTGAATTAAAGCCGTTTATGTCAACTTCTTCAGAAGATTTTTTAGCCTCTAAAGTATTATGCTTATCTGCAGCAAGTTCTTTAACGTTAAGAATGCGCTTGTACTTGTAAGTTTTCTCGTTGCGATACGTTTTTTGAGTAAAATGCTCAATAATGTATTGAACAACATTATGCACGCGCTCTGGGTGCCTAATTACATCTGGTCGATTAATATCTTTAACCAATTCGTCGGTTGCTTTTTCCAGCTCGCTCGACGTTTTTACAGTAGCAACGTATTCCACGCGGAATGGCAACACGTTTTTATCGTTAATCGCGTTAATGATTGTGTACGTGTGCAAGCACGGTCCAAAGGTTTGCTCGGTTGTAGAAATATGCGCAGCGTCGGAGCCAGCAGCGTTCGCTTCAAAAATTGGCGTGCCAGTAAACCCAAAAAGCAGAGCATTTTTAAAGTGTTTTACAATATCTGCATGCATGCCTCCAAACTGGCTTCTGTGGCATTCGTCAAAAATAAACACTATGCGCTTTTTGTAAATTTCATGACTTGGGTTGTTGCTTATAAACCTACTAAGCTTTTGAATAGTGGTTATAATAAGCCTGCATTCTTCCGTATTGTCTTCTAGCTGTTTTGTAAGCACAGATGTTGAAGTGTTACTATTTGCGGCTCCTTTTTCAAACCTGTCGTATTCTCTCATTGTTTGATAGTCAAGATCTTTACGGTCTACAACAAACAAAACTTTGTCAACAAGATTCTTGCCTTCTACGTCTTTCAAAGCTTTTACTAGCTGCGATGTTTTGAAACTAGTTAGCGTTTTACCAGATCCAGTAGTATGCCAAACATAACCACCCTTTTGACGCTCTGATGCTGGCATTTTGCTCGCATTAGCAAACATGTATTTTACGCGATTCACTATGTTTTCTGCTGCAGTAATCTGGTATGGACGCATAACCATCAAGCAATCTTCTGCATTAAAAACGCAATATTTTGTAAGAATGTTAAGAATTACGTGCTTTGCAAAGAAGGTTCTAGCAAAATCGCATAAGTCGGAGATTATAGTGTTTTGAGCATCGGACCAATAGTTTGTAAATTCAAAACTGTTACTTGTTGTGCTTTTGCTAGATCCTCTACTTTTCTGCTCTTTGTAAGCATTATTGCGAGTTGAGTTAGAGTAATACTTTGTTTCAGTGCCGTCTGAGATTACGAAAATTTGCACGTATCCAAATAGTCCGCTTCCAGCCCAAAATGAGTCGCGAGCATAACGGTTAATCTGATTGAACGCTTCTCTAATAGGCACGCCTCTGCGCTTTAGCTCAATGTGAACCATTGGCAAGCCGTTTACTAGAACAGTCACATCGTAACGATTACTACGCGCAGGGCCATTTGCATCATTATCGTTTGCATTATCGTTTGCATTATCGTTTGCGTTAACAGCATACTGGTTGATTACTTGCACAATATTCTTGTGAATATTTTCTTTGTCAATAATAGTTATGTTCTTATCTGTGCCGTCATCTTTTTTGAGTATTTTAACGTTATCTCGCTGAATAGTATCTGTTTTATCAACTATATCGTCAGTGCTGTTTGCAATATTTTCTTTGAAAAATCTTTCCCACTCGTCATTTGAAAAATGGTAGTCGTTGAGCTTTTCGATTTGCACTCGAAGGTTTGTTATAAGATCTTTCTCGTTGTGAATGTGAGCATACTCGTAGCCTTGGGATTGCAAAATGTTAATGAACTCTTCTTCGAGTTGCGCTTCGCTTTGATAGTTGCCATCGTTGCGCGCGCTTGGCGTAAACGTAGACATTACAGTGCTATCTTGATTCTCTAACACAATTTTCATTTTGCTTCCTTCTTATCTACTCACACTCGAATTTTTAATTACGCACGCTTGAAGGTTAGGAGTTGATCGCGATAATACTCGTATTGCTTGCGTCTAGCTTCGATTTCTGCAGGCAATCCTTGAGTTAGATCATTACACAATGCGTCAAAGCGATCCAGAATTTGTACGATTTGGCGCTGCACTTCAAGAGGCGGAACGGGGATGCTCACTTTTTCCAGTTCTGGAGCCGTCAATTGAGGAATGCCACCCATTGGACTGCTATACTGTTTACCTTGCAGACAGTAATAAAGATACTTAGTATTTACAGCTGTCGCATCCTTTGGAATAGCGGTAAGCAAACGGATGATTGGATAAAATGGATAATCTCTATATTCTGCATATCCAATAGTTCCCCTTGCCGCTACAGTTACCCCAGGTTCTTTAACCTTCGGCACATCCGTATACCCATAAAGTGCATTCTCTCCGATTCCATTGCTGATAATCGGAACAGAATACTTTTCAGTTTTTTGCTTTGACATTGAATTCTTAGGGACATCTCCTCCCACAGAAATATTGCAAATCTCGCCAATCTTCTTATACTCAACACCATTTGGGCAGTAGCGTTGGATAAGCGAGTGTAGAGGATTATTATCGTTAAAAGTGAGCAAGGTATCGCGATAATACTCGTATTGCTTTTTACGAGCTGTAAGCTCTTCTGTAAGCTCTGCTGTAAGTAACGTGAAAGAGTCCAATATACGGACTATTTCACGTTGTACCTCCAACGGAGGTACAGGGACATTAAAACTTTGTAACATTGGTAATGTGATATATGGTACGGAGCCTTTTTTACAGTTCACCATAATATATGGTTTTAAATAGGCATCCATAAAATGAAATAAAAAAGGTTTAATGACGAGTTTAAAATTATCTAAGACATAAGTTCTTTGATAAGCATTAAACTTACCTTCATATTGATTTAAATGACCTACTTGGCTACCATTTCCTGATATCAATATTGCTGATGTGTCAAATGCATATTCATTAATTTTATAAGGGTTTGCATCGCAGGTGAAAAACGGATAAATACCATCTTCATCTTTTGCATTAGCATTCAACTTACCAGTGCAAATATTACATAATTCGCCTAAAACTTTATACTCCACACCATTAGGGCAAAGCTCAGCGATTAAATCCTCAAGCTTGCTAGTCATTGAGCCACCTCGCTATTATCAAAGTTAACGCTGCCAGCTTCAATCTCGCTTACAATCTTCTCAATTTGCTCGCGCAACTCTTGCTCGCGAGCGCAAATCGTTTTTAATTGCGCGTTAAGCTCCGTAATATCAATCTTTTCGCGAGTATCTTCTGCTTCAACGTATGTAGAAACGGAAAGATTGTATTTATTGGATTCCACTTCTTCCAAAGACGCTACGTGCGCATTATGCTCCACATTTTGCCTAGCAGTGTACCACTTAACAATCTGCTCAATGTTCTCGTCCGAAAGCTTGTTACTATTCGTTGACTTTACAAACTCTCGGCTCGCATCAACGAACAATATAGAAGTATCATTCCGCTTATTTTTGCGCAAAACCATAATGCACGTAGCAATCGAAGTGCCAAAGAATAAGTTGCTCGGAAGTTGAATCACGCAATCAACAGCATTATGCTCAACTAAATATTGGCGAATCTTTTGCTCGGCTCCGCCTCTATACATAATCCCAGGGAAGCAAACAATAGCAGCAGCACCATCTTCCGCCAGATGCGCTAAACAGTGCAACACAAACGCCATATCTGCCTTGCTTTTTGGAGCAAGAACTCCAGCTGGAGCAAAACGAGGATCGTTAATCATCAACGGATTAGAATCCCCCTCCCAACTCGTGGAATAAGGAGGATTAGAAACAACCAGCTCAAACTTTTTATTAGCATCGATTTGCGGATTTATAAGAGTATCTCCGCAAGTAATCTCAAACTTGTTAAAATTCACATCGTGCAAAAACATGTTCATGCGGCACAAGTTGTAGCTAGTAACGTTCTTTTCTTGACCGTAAAAACCGCCATTAATGTTTTCAATACCAAGCACTTTTTTGGCTTTTAGCAGAAGCGACCCAGAACCGCACGCGGGATCGTACACGCTGGAAATGCTTGATTTTCCAACTGTTCCAAGACGCGTGAGCAGCATTGAGACTTCTGCAGGCGTAAAGTATTCGCCGCCAGACTTGCCAGCGTTAGACGCATACAAGCCCATCAAATATTCGTAAGCGTCACCAAAAGCCTCAATCACGTTGTTGTTTACGCTGCCAAGCTTCATCTCACTAATCACTTGTAATAACTTAACAAAACGCTTATTTCTGCCTTCAACAGTATCTGCAAGCTTAATATTATTCACATCGTAATCGGAGAATAATCCCTTAAAATCGCCAGACGAATCAGTTCCTTGAGAAGAAGCTTCAATATTGCGGAACACACGACTTAATGTTTCGTTTAGATTGCTATCTTGAGGAGCACGCTTCAACACATTGCAAAACAGCTCGCTAGGAAGTATAAAGAAGCCTTTTTCACTAATCATTTCACTGCGAAGAGGCTCAGCATCTTCATCGCTTATTTTTGCATAATCAAAGTTTGGATCGCCGCCTTCAGATTCGTGCTCATCTTTATTAATATAATCGCATAAATTCTCGGAAATATAGCGATAAAACATAGTGCACAATACGTATGCTTTAAAATCCCAACCATCAACGGAACCTCGCAAATCGTCGGCAATCTTCCAAATCGTGCGATGCAATTCCGCGCGTTCTTCTTCTTTGCGAGTGTCCATTCTGCTGCTCCCTATTCGTGCAATTCGTGCAAGCGCATGCGCAATATATAAGCTAATTAAACAAGCGCAATATTACGCAATATTACGCAATAATTAAATAAGCGTTCTTTAATATTCTACTGTAAACGCGCACAATCAGCAGCAACACCACTCGCATCGCTTGCGTCTAGCTTCGATTCTTGCAAGCCAGCTAACTTGCATCGTCATTATTGGGCATTAGTTGGCATTATCCTGCATTATCCTGCATTATTCAGCATCATTCGGCAAAAAAGTGCGCTGGGAATACGCGCGTTTTGCGAAGCGCACTATTTGGCGAGATTACAGCAAACTCAGCACTGGTAGTTTGCACGATTTTTTGCAAATCGCTTTCTTGCGATACAAACAACGCAGTTGCGAGCGCATCGGCGTAAGCTGTTGGAAAATCGCAAGTTTTAGCAGGAATATAAACCCAACTTGCGCATAAATCGCAAGCAGGAATGCCATCAAGCGCATTAATCAAGTGAGTCGCAATTAAATTAGACTCAAAGCCACTTGCATCTTTACCTAAGCAACTTGCTTCTTTTACTTTCCAACGCTTTCTTGCACTAGACGATGCACACAATGCTCCGCTTGCGATTGATGCAACTGCAACTGCTTGAGTTGTGTCAAACGGATTTTCCAGAGCCACTTTTATTTGATCATTCTCTTCGCTAAAACAAGCGCGCATATCACCGCCAGCGTTTACAAGAAAATCAAAATCCGCATGCGAATCGCTATCCGCAGGCATCTCACTACCAAGCTCCTCTTTAATAATCTGTGTTACAAGATCTACAAAATAGCCCTTTCCAGCTGCACCAAAATCAAGCTGCACTGGCTGATTTGTGCAAAGCGTTGCACGGCCGCCATCTTGCGAAATATCCGACCAAGCAATCGGCAAAGAGCGGCGATAATTAGCCCAACTGCCTATATTAGAACTCGCGCTAGCTGCCGACTCTGGAACGAATTGCACAGAATTATTGTAGCCAAGCGCAAGCAGATCCGCGCCAATGCACGCGTCGAAAGCGCCATGCGTAGCAGCGTAAAACTCGCTATAAAGCGCAAAAAGTGGCTGAACCCACGTTGGAAACTCAAACTCGCCACCATGCTCCGCACAAGCCATGCGCGAAACAAGCGAATCCGCACGAAAGCGCGAAAGTACCGATTCATACTCTTCAACAAAAGCGCGAATCCGCTTCTGCACGCGCTGCGAAATCGGCACGCTGCTAGAGATAATAATCCCAGTTCCAAGCGCGCGCTCAATCGCCACAACGTTCCTAAACATCGCTTTCCTCACGCAAAAACATCATTTGCCTTACTCCCAACATCAAACACTCTATCAATCATAAAAAACCACAACAATATCCCCCAAAAGCCACAAAACAGCAAAATGTCGTCATGGTTTACAGGCAGTCGCATTCTATACCTACATTTTGGCAAAATGAAGGCATAGCACGCAAAAATACTCATCTATACCTACATTTTCGCAAAAACGCACTATAGAAACATAGGTAGCATCGACAACATCAACATAACGCCACTCGTTTCGAGTAGCATGATTTACGCGCTTTAATGCCAAGCAAACCTCACTTCGCAAAACCAGCCAAATCCCACTTCGCAAATTTGAAAATTTTTTAATTTTGCGAAGTGAGAAGACATTCACGCAAGCCTCAAAACATAATAAACAGAAAGCAATAAGCGGAATACAAAAGGGCCTTCGAGCGTGAACGCAAGCGAACACAAACGAAAGCCCTAAAACACTAGCATCTACTTGTAATTCCTACTTATAGACCCTACTTAAGCAACCAATCAACAATGTTTTCAACGCGAATGCCCTCGTAATTATCATCTAAAGCCTTACTCAAAGTAATAACCAGCTTTTCGTAATTATTTTGGATCTTACGAAGCGGCTTTAACTCTCGCTCGCGCACAGACTCATCCATCATACTTTCAGTTACTTGAATATAAAGCTTTTCGGAAGCAGAAGTCGCAACAAAATCCACCTCCAAATTATCTATTTTGCCAACAGCAACATCATATCCGCGCCTTAAAAGCTCAAAGAACACAACATTTTCTAGCGCATGCCCTCTATCTCTGTCTCTAAATCCGAGCAAATAATTACGCAACCCAATGTCAACAATGTAATACTTGCCAAGAGTGCGCAAATAATCCTTTCCTTTAATGTCAAAGCGCTTAACGTCATAAAACATGTAAGATTCTTTTAACGCACTAACATATGCGGATATAGTTTGAGTTGCAGGCTTGCCGCCGCGCGCGCGCAAGACGCGAGAATTATTATCAACAGCATCAAGAAGATTTTCAGAAGAAAGCGTATTACACACAGAATTTAATGACGTATTGTTTCCAATATTATCTGCCAAAAACATAATGATTTTTCTAAGAAGATCTGCGTCTGTAATCTGCCTTTGCCCGCGGCGCTTCTCGCGCTCGAGTATATCGCGAACTACTACAGTGGAATAAATTCCGTCCAGCAAAGTCATTGCACTACTCTGATCAAAACCTGATTCTAAAGCAATATCACAGATTGCAGGCATACCACCGTAACGCATATAAGCTGCAAACAAGTCATCAAGCTCTACACTACTACCATTCGCGCTCACCGCTCTTTTTTTCAAATCGCCGAGCGGAGACTTATATTCTTCAATGGAATAATCCTGAAAATCAACGAACTCTTTGAACGAAAGAGGATACATTTTCACTTCCACATACCTACCAGACAAGTACGTTGAGTACTCCGAGGAAAGCAGGTATGCGTTAGAGCCAGTTATATAGATATCGCAATCAAAATCTACACGAAACGAGTTAATTGCATCTTCCCAACGATCTATACGCTGAAGCTCGTCAAAGAAAAGATACGTTTTTTTAGGATGCTTAATACTAGAAGACTCAATATCAGCGGATTCAATACTGTTGGATTCAATACTGTTGGATTCAATACTGTTGGATTCAATCCGACTTTTAACGTAATTGTATAAGTCTTTGTAACTCATATCTTGAAACTCGAGCGACTCAAAGTTTATAGATATAATTTGATTTTGCTCAACCCCAGAGTTGAGTAGATACTTTTGCATGAGCTTAAGCAGAGTTGACTTGCCGCAGCGACGAATACCCGTCACAACTTTTACAGGCTCTGTATCTTTGAAAGCTATAAGCTGATTAAGGTAAATATCGCGATTTTTAATATTTTTGCCGACTATTGCAGGGCGATTACTGCGCATTGGCATATTTGCGCTTCCAAGTAACTGTTTTTGCAAATTTACCATAATAAGTCTCTACTCCGCTTTAGAAAATTTAGAAATTCTTAAAACAATGCTTACGTTGATTGCAAAGTCACAAAATTGCATAGTCATAAACTTTATGAATTTTACAATCTTACGAATCTTATAAATATTATGACCTAAACTTCGATTTTTCACAAGTTTAAGTCATTTATAACCTAAACTTTTATTTTTCGTAAGTTTAAGTCATTGATAACCTAAACTTTGGATTTTACACAAGACGGTTCACTTTCAAAACTTAAAAAATATTACAGTTTTGAAAGTAGAAATACGTGTTTGCTTTCAAAAGTGAAAAATACTACGATTCCTACGACATTGAAGGAATACGCGTAATAGACATAGCGCAATGGCTACTTAGCGCAAACTAAGTCAAATAGCAGAACGCAGCAAACAAAACGCAATCGGAAAACACATAAGCAGAATACAAAAAGGGCCTTCGAGTGTGAACGCAAACGAACACACGCGAAAGCCCTAAAACAATAGCGCTAACACGCAGCAGTAATATTAATTAGCTACGCACCTTACGCAACACTGCACCAGAAGCCGCAAACATCAAAGCAGCAAACGCCACTAAAACGCCAGCAGCACCAGTAACAGGCAAAACACTCTTACCATCACCCTGGCTAGTGGCATTGTTTGCAACAGTAATATCCGTCCAAGCAAGCTGATTGCCCTGCTCATCTACGAGCACAACAGTATGCTTACCAGAATAACCAGACGGGAACTGCGCATCAAAATAAGGAACGCCATCAGTGCCAAGTTTAACAGTCACGTAATCACTACCATCCACGCTACGCAAAAGCTTAGGAGTGGAATACATAAACGCGTAAGCCTTGGCAGAACCCTCGCGATGCAAGCGATCAAGGAATGCCTTGTTGTTAACGTTCACAGAAACCTTGTTTGCAGAACCTGCAACAGCAATGTTGTTGGAGCCAACCTTTAGCGTACCTTTTAATTCTGGCTTAAGCTGATCAACGCTAGCAGGAGCCGAAGGAACTACGGCTTTAGCTTGAGCTGTCTTCTCAGAAGACTCAGTCTTAGTGGAAGAATCTTGAGTAGCATTGGAATCGGAAGCAGAAGGAGCAGATGGAGCTTTTTCTGCAGGCTTATCTGCAGGCTTTTCTTCAGACTTATCTGGAAGAACATCACCAGAAGCTCCTGGATTCTTTTCACGCTCACTATTCTTGCTCTTCTTAGCTTCTGCAAGAAGATTCTCCAAATAAAGCAATCTAGACTTCTTAGATTTGCGAATCAAATTAGCTATAAAGTGGAAGCCTTGATCGTCTGCCTGCTTAGCCAAAGCTTCCTTTTCGTCCTTATAGTTTTTAATAGCATTCTTAAGACCTGCAGAAATCTTATTATTAAAGTTTACAGCAGCAGCGCCAGCTTGATTTGCTTCAGCATTATTAAACTGTTTGAAAGTCTTATTGCCAAAATTCTTTACAACTTCAAGGAACTGTGCAACAGCAGCTTTTTCATTGCTAGTAGCAGTAAACATTCCCGTGTTAACTAGCTGAGCTAATTCAACGGCATTAGTATAAGATTTTTCTTGGCCATCGCGACGCTTTTGCAATTCTTTTCTAAAGAATTCAATCTGGGAAGGCGTAGCCGTTTTACCAGCTTTTTTTAAATTCGCCAAAAACTCTTCCTCTGATGTTCCGAGGTCTACTATGCCTTTAATTGCGCTATCTGTAATTGTTTTTTGAGCTTCATTAAGCAGTGCGCGAGCGCCACTAAGAGTTGCGGCTTTGCTGATAAGAGTAGCAGTAAAGTTGAAACCTTTAGCTTTTGCTTGCTTAACTAAATCTTCCTTAGCATACTTCTCTGCTTCGTTAAGCAAATTTTTCAAAGAATCTAAAGAACTGTAATTAGACTCTTTAATCTTGTTAGCAAGAGAATCGAGCCCAGATTCTTTAGCTTTTTTAACTAAGGCAGCTTTGCCATTAGCATATGCGCTTTGAGCCTTATCGCGATCATCTTTAGTAGCAGGTTGACCATTGGCGCCAAAGAAAATATCAGATGACAACTTAAAGTCTTTTTCTCCACGCACCTTATTAGCAAGCTCATGCAAACCAATAACATCAAGATGCATAGCACGATATTTAACAATCATATCCTCTACGTACTTAACAACACTAGCGTTACCGTCACCATAACCAGTAACTTTCGAAGCGTTATCGTCTACATATTTTAAGATCTCATTAATTTCACTTTTAAGAAGACCAGAATTTTTTACACGGTTTTCGAGCTTCGCTACAGAAGGATGCTTAGCAGATTCTCCAGTGCTTTTCGCTGGAACTGGAGTCGCACTACTAGCCAACGCTGGCATTGCAAACGCAATTCCCGAAACAAAAGTCGCTACCGCTGCAAATGCGGCAATCGCTTTTTTACTTAACATACTTTTCCTTTCCTCTCATCACGAATCATCGTGCGAAGAGCCTATTTGCTAAAACAGCACAATAAGTGATTCAACTTAGGCTTAAATTAAATCATTACAAAGTATACAGATACCCTACCCCCCTAATGTATTGTTATAACCTTTCCATAACAGATAAACAGGGATAAAACAGAAATAAAACAGATCAAACGCTAAAACAGATAAAACACAAATAAAACAAAAGCAGGAGTCGCGATAAATAATCGCAAACTCCTGCAATATACAAGCCGATTAAGCTTAGGTTTTATAAAGCCGTAAGAGTCAGGCTAAATAACTTTTGCGTTAGGCAAAACGTTGCCGTCTTTATCAACGTTGCAACTATGCTCAACAGCAATCGTAATGTGATCGTTGTCAACGGAATAAAAGCCGTCAGTCACCTTAAAAACGTGACGAACGCCTTGCAAGTCGTCAACCTTTACAAATCCGTGATCAATCAACGCAAGCACAGCCTCATGCCCAGGAAGAACACCCATTGTGCCATTCACAGAAGGAATAACAACAAACTTAGCATCGCCTTCCCAGACAGGATGCCTGGCTGCAACCACACTAACGTGCAGCGTTTTCACTTGCTTTTCTGCCATAATCACGCACCAAACTCTTGCTGCATATCGTGCCAACGACGCTCAAGATCGTCGATACCGCCAATACCAGAGAATGCCTGCTCAGGGATTTCGTCGTAAACGCCATCGCAAATGCGCGTAAACGCCTCAATCGTCTCGTCTGCTGGAACATAAGAACCTGGGCGGCCAGTAAACTTTTCGGCCACGTAGAAGTTCTGACCAAGGAACTGCTCAATCTTACGAGCGCGGCTCACAGTGGTCTTATCTTCCTCACCAAGCTCATCAATACCAATCAAAGCGATGATGTCTTGAAGCTCCTTATTGCGCTGCAAAATGGCCTTTACGCGGTTAGCGCAATCGTAGTGAGCCTGGCCAACATAACGAGAATCCAAAATTCTAGAAGTAGAAGCCAAAGGATCCACAGCTGGGTAAATGCCCTTAGCTGCAATGTCTCGCGAAAGCTCAGTAGTTGCATCCAAGTGCGTAAACGTTGTTGCAGGTGCAGGATCGGTGTAATCATCTGCAGGCACGTAAATAGCCTGAAGCGAGGTAATGGAATGGCCGCGCGTAGAAGTAATACGCTCCTGCAACGCACCCATCTCATCTGCCAAGTTTGGCTGATAACCAACTGCAGAAGGCATACGACCAAGCAACGTAGAAACCTCGGAACCAGCCTGAGTAAAGCGGAAGATGTTATCAATAAACAGCAACACATCCTGATTCTGCACATCGCGGAAGTACTCAGCCATAGTCAAAGCGGTAAGAGGCACGCGAAGACGAGTCCCAGGAGGCTCATCCATCTGGCCAAAGACAAGCGCCGTTTTCTCCAAAACGCCAGCCTCTGCCATTTCGCCAATCAAATCGTTACCCTCACGAGTACGTTCGCCAACGCCAGCAAACACAGACACACCGCCGTGGTTCTGAGCAACGCGCTGAATCATCTCTTGAATCAACACGGTTTTGCCAACGCCTGCACCGCCGAACAGACCAATCTTTCCGCCTTGCACGTAAGGGGTAAGCAAATCGATAACCTTAATGCCCGTTTCAAACATTTGAGTCTTAGACTCAAGCTGATCGAAAGCAGGTGGGTTGCGGTGGATTGGCCAGCGCTCAGTTACCTCAATGTTTTCACCTGGTTTAGCGTTCAAAATGTTGCCAGTAACGTCAAAAACGTGACCTTTTGTAACATCTCCAACAGGCACAGAAATTGGGCCACCAGTATCTCGCACTAAAGCGCCACGAACCAAGCCGTCCGTAGGCTTAAGCGCCACTGCTCGCACAGTTGAATCCCCAAGGTGCTGCTCAACTTCCAGCGTAATCTCGTGTACGGTATCTCCCTCCGTGTTTCCAACGGTGTTGATATCAACCTTGAGAGCATTGTAAATATCTGGAAGATAGCCAACTGGAAACTCAACGTCAATCACGGAACCCTGAACACGGGTTACGCGGCCAGCCGTTGGGTCGTCTTCCTTTGCATCTTCTGGAGGTGCTGTGGTCTGATTTTCAGCCATATGCTCCTATTCCTCCTCATTATTCAGCGCATCAGCGCTGCCGATAATCTCGGTAAGTTCTTGTGTGATGGAAGCCTGGCGAGAAGCATTAAGCTTTCTCGTTAAATCATCCACCAAATTGCGGGCGTTGTCTGTAGCCGTATGCATAGCATTTTGCCTACTAGCCGTTTCGGAAGCTGCAGATGTAAGCAAGCATTCGTGAATACGCGACTGAATATACTTTGGCAAAACTGCATCCAAAACTTCGTCTGGGCTAGGCTCAAAGCAATATTCCACAGCATCTGGATTACTGCGACTAACAGCTTCTTCACGCGCCGAAACCGCACCCGTAGAAGAAAGCGAAGCCGAAGGGCCAGAAGCTGCTTCGTAGTCAGGACGATGCATAGCAAACTCTTCGCCGTCTTTTAACGGAACCAGCTCAACTGGAAGCATGCGTAGAGTGCGAACCTTTTGCCTCACCATGTTTATAAACTCAGTGAACACAATGTAAAGCTCGCTAACACCGCCATCTTCTTCGGGAGTCATATACGCGTCCATTAAAGTATCGGAGATTCGCTCTGCGATTGTTACATCAGGATGATCCGTAGACCCTTCCCAAGTGCCTGCAACGTCGCGATTACGATACTTGTAATAGGTTGCACCTCGGCGACCATACACATACAACTCTGCGTGCTTTCCTTCGGCGTCTAGCTTTGTAAGCAGCGCCTCGGTTTCTCGAATAATCGAAGACGTAAACGCGCCCGCCATTCCGCGGTCGGAAGTCAACGCCAGAACGGCTACGCGATTACCCGCACGCTCTTTTCCAAAGATTGGATGCTTAATGTTTGCTTCGTGATGAGCTACCAACGCCTGCACGGCATCGAAAATTGCGTCGCTGTATGGCTTAGCGTTAAGTGCAATATCTCGCGCTTTTGCAATATGCGAAGACGCAATCATTTCCTGAGCCTTAAAGATTTTACCCAAAGACTGTGTGGAAATAATTCTCGATTTCAATGCAAGTTGGGAAGACATACGCTACTTCCCCTCAGACTCGTTATTGCTTGAATCGCGACCATCCGACTTTGGCTTTGCAACAAGCTTTTCCTTCTCAACAGGAGCAGGATTCTCGGCAGGAGGCAAAGAATCCTTAACAATCAAAGGCTTTCCTGCAGAAGTCTTAAATGACTTACGGAAATCTTCGATTGCGGCATCAAGCTTTGCTTCTGTCTCTTTTGTAAAGTCCTCGGTATCGCGAATCACCTGCAAAATGTCGGTTCCCTTATCGAGATAATCCAACATCTCGCTTTCAAAGCGAAGCACGTCTTTTACAGGAATGTCGTCTAACTTTCCATGAGTACCAGCCCACACGGAAACAACTTCTTGCTCCATAGAGCGAGGCGAGAACTGCTTCTGCTTAAGCAACTCGGTTAAGCGAGCGCCACGAGTGAGCTGAGCCTTGGAAGCTGCATCCAAATCGGAAGCAAACATTGCAAAGGATTCCAAAGACTTGTAACGAGCCAACGAAATCTTAAGCATGCCAGAGACCTTCTTCAAAGCCTTAGCCTGAGCAGCACCACCAACACGAGACACGGAAATACCAACATCGACTGCTGGGCGCTGACCCGCGTTGAACAAATCGGACTGCAAGAAGATCTGACCATCGGTGATGGAAATCACGTTAGTTGGAATGTATGCAGAAACGTCATTTGCCTTGGTCTCAATAATTGGCAAGCCAGTCATTGAGCCTCCGCCCATATCGTCGGAAAGCTTTGCGCATCTTTCTAGCAGACGAGAGTGAAGATAGAACACGTCGCCTGGGTAAGCTTCACGCCCAGGTGGGCGACGAAGAAGCAAAGAAATTGAACGATATGCTTCTGCTTGCTTAGACAAGTCGTCGAAAACAATCAAAACGTGCTTGCCGTTGTACATCCAATGCTGACCAATTGCAGAGCCAGTGTATGGAGCAATGTACTTAAAACCTGCAGAATCCGAAGCTGGGCTTGCAACGATTGTTGTGTACTTCATAGCGCCTGCTTCTTCTAGGCTTTGACGTACAGCAGCGATTGTTGAACCCTTTTGTCCGATTGCTACGTAAATGCAACGAACTTGCTTCTTTGGATCTCCACTTTCCCAGTTTGTGCGCTGGTTAATAATCGTATCGATTGCGATTGCGGTTTTACCAGTTTGACGATCGCCAATAATCAACTGACGCTGACCGCGGCCGATTGGCGTCATTGCGTCAATAGCCTTTAAGCCAGTAGACAAAGGCTCATCCACAGGGTGACGATGAATCACGTCTGGAGCCTGGGCTTCAAGAATACGACGCTCCTTGCACTCAATCGCACCAAGACCATCAATTGGATTACCCAATGGGTCTACTGTACGACCAAGATAGGCGTCTCCCACTGGCACAGACAACACTTCGCCAGTGCGGTAAACTTCCTGCCCTTCTTCAATGCCCGTAAAATCGCCTAGAATAACCACGCCGATTTCGTGAGCATCAAGGTTAAACGCTAGACCCAGGGTGTCGTTCTCAAAGGTGAGCAGCTCGTTTGCCATGCAGCCAGTCAATCCAGCTACGTGCGCAATGCCGTCACCAGCCGTAACAACATAGCCAACTTCTTGCGTTGGCATGTCTGCTGGCTTGTACGAGTCAACAAACCCGTCAAGTGCCTTGCGTATAAGGGCGGGATCAATAGATAGTTCCGCCATAATTCTCCTTAATTTATTACTTCACTGCCTGTGTCCAAGCGCCATTGCGCGCAGAACGCTGCAGCTGCTTAAGCTGCATTAACATTGTGCGGTCTGTTACTTGATCGCCAATACGTATACGCATTCCACCAAGCACGTTTGGATCTACGATTGGGTTTATGTATGCACGATGACCCAACTTATTGCTGTAAATCTCAATCAAACGCTTGATTTGCTTATCCGTAAGAGGCTGAGCGGTTGTAACAGTAACCAAAGTTTCGCCTGCTTCGCGCTCAAAACCAGACCATGCGCCGCCAAAGCTGCCCGTCTTGCCACTTTCTGCGCCACCATGCCAAGTTCCTACCAGGTAGTGCATAATGCGCAAAACAACGGGATGCGCCTTACCTCCAATAAGCTCGTCTATTAAGCGAGATTTATCTTCCGAAGACCTATTTGGATCGGTAATGGCGTCAGAAAGCTCTGGATACTTTTCGATCGTATCCATCATTGTTGAAAGCTCATCAGATATGCGCTGAGCTTCGTCATGAGCATCTGAAATGGCTTGCGCAAGCGAAGAACGCGATAAGTTTTCGCTCACTCGCGATGCCTTTTCTGGCATCCGTACCTCCTCATTTATGCAAAACTAAGTAGCGATTAGCAACACTAAGATTTAAGACATAAGACTTAAAACTTAAGACTTAGTGAAAGCTTGCTTTGACTACTTGTTTTGCGCCGAATCCTTAACGTCTCCTACTTCATCAATCACATGATCAATGATCTTGGAGCCTACGGTATCGTCATCTAGCTTAGAAGCAAGAATCTTTCCAGCTAACGCCGCAGCGAGTACCGAGACTTCTCCTTGGAGGCTAGTCATGGCGTGCTTATGCTGAGCTTCAATGGAATGCTGAGCTTCACTAATAATCTTCGCAGCATCTTTCTCTGCACGCTGTCTTGCTTCATCAACAATCTTGGAAGCTTGTGCACGAGCCTGTTCGCGAGTCTTCGCAGCATCTGCTTGAGCTTGGGCGAGTTCTTCTTCCATCTGGCTCTTTAGCTCATCAGCTTCACGCTGCACGTTGGCTGCTTTAGACATTCCGCCTTCGATTTTCTCTGCGCGCTCATCAAGAATTGCCTGGAATTTAGGCATAACGAACTTATAGAAAAACGCTGCAAGAACAACTAAAATAACCAGCGACCATATAACGTCGTAAGGCTCCGGCAAGAACAACGCCAGTTTATTAGTTTCGGCTGCATATGCCATGGCTTGTCCTTTCTATTCTTTCAACACTTGTATGCGTTGGAACGAGTTGTTTCGTTCGGTTCAGCTTCCCATAATGTAGGCAACGAATCCGAGCAAGCCCAGAACCTCGATGAATGCCAAGCCAATAAACATGAACAACTGAATACGGTTGCCGACTTCTGGCTGACGTGCAGTGGATTCCATAGCCTTGGATACAACCATTGCCATTCCGATAGCAGGGGAAAGAGTAGCAACGGCAAAGCCGAGAATGCTAAGGTTGCCCGTCAATCCTGCGAGAGCGATGATACTATTCATTGGTTTCCTTTCTTTAGGAACAGTAACCAGTTATAAACCCTAAGATTATTAAACCTGATTTATTTGTTTGCTTTAATTAGTTTTAACTATCTATGCAATAGCAACAGCAGATTTTTCTTCTTTCTCGGGGTAACTTTCCGAAATATACACAGATGCAAGAACTGTAAAAATAAACGCCTGCAAGCCTGCGACTATTATTTCGAATACTGTAAACAGAATGCCACCAAGCAGCCATAATGCACCGCCTAAGGCAAGGAGTTTATTGCTGGAATCCACCACAAAGAAGTTGGTGAATACTAGGCAAGTGGCCACCAGCAAATGGCCAGCAATCATATTCGCAAACAAACGGATTGTAAGCGAAAGTGGTCGCACAATCAATAATTCCAGCAGCTGCAATGGCGTAAGAATAAAGTAAATCGGCCATGGCACTCCTGCTGGGAACAAGGATTCGCGGAAGAACGTTAGGAATCCTTTTTCTCTAATTCCAGTGATTAAGTATTGGCACACAACCCAAAGAGCAAACACTAATGGCCCTGTAATAGTTGCGGTTGCAGCTATATTTAAGCCTGGAATAACTGAGCAAAGATTAAAGAAGAATATTGTTATAAAAAGAGTTGTAATCATTGGCACATAACGCTTTCCGCGCTCTTCGCCAATCATTTCGTACACAATGTTAAATCGCACAAAGTCCATTAGAATTTCTAGCACGCTTTGGAATCTTCCTGGAACCACTTTTGCGCGGGCTGCTCCAATGCCAAAAATAATCATAACGATTACGGCCATAATAAGACGCACCATAATAATTCGATTCATGGCAAAAGGTGTGCCTTGGAATAAAATCTCTGGCGGCAAAAAGTCATTAATGCTTGGCATCTCTGGCTTTGCTGAAGCTAGCAACGCCGCAACATTTATATGCGCAGCTTTCGCTAAAACTTCTATAGCTCCACTCATTCGTGCCTCCTTTTAGGACTCTTTTACAATACAGTTGCGTTAAGTATAAAGTTATTCACAAGCTAGTTTGTAAAACCGTAAATCCTGTAAATTCATTCGTTGACGTATGTGCGAAACGAAAACATATCTCTAAAAAGCTGATTCTACTCTTAGTTTGTACATTTGAGTTATATTTGAGTTATATTGCTGATTATTAACGAGTGTTGCGATTATAGCAAGTGCGCAAATTCTTAATAACTAGCTTTAGTCACTTGTTTATTATACTCCACATTTGTTTAGAATTAAACTGCTTGCGCGATAAAATTATGCGAGAAACACGCCGAAGACTTGACAAATCCAAATTTGCCCCTATCGTAGATAGAGCTGCTAAAAGTAGCCGACGCGGGGTGGAGCAGCTCGGTAGCTCGCTGGGCTCATAACCCAGAGGTCCATGGTTCAAATCCATGCCCCGCTACTTAAGCCAAGAATCGCATATTTCTCACGAATGCGAATCTTGGCTTTTCTTTTACTAACTAACTGCTCCTGCAAGCTTTCTGCGAACATATTCACTTCTGCTTATATGGTAACTTTTCGATGCTCTTGTTATGCTTTCAAGCTGCGCTTTAGGGAGTTTTATTGTCATACTAACTAAAGGTTCATCTTTTGCAGAAGCCGCATGTAGCCCATAATATACAGGTCCTATTACTCCATCATCTTGGTTCTCATCTTCTAAAACCTCAACATCCTTATCAATTTGTTCGGATGTCATTCCAAATTTTCTTAGCAGACTCTCTTCATTCATTTTCAATACCTTCTTTTAGCTAACTCAATTTCTTTAGCGTGACATATCTGATGTATCAATAAAGAAGGATTGCTAGGCGGCGGCGAGCGCGATTCAAACGCTCATCGCCAGCTGGAAGCATTGCAAAATACTCAAGCATGCGGTTTTTAATTTCCTCTGCGCAATTTTTGTGAGAAGCAAGAAAATCAAGAAGCCTGCCAAAAGCATCGTCAATGTGGCCGTCAATCATATCTACATCTGCTACAGCAAGCTGAGCGGAAGCATCGCCAGGATTATCGCCAGCAGCCTTGCGCACAGCCTCCACGTTTGTATTCATATTTCTGCTAAGAAGCAAAGCCTTAGCGCGCTCACGAGATGCCAATTCGTCATTCGGATTAGCTTGCAATACTTTTTCATACTCGCGCGCAGCAAGAGCATAATCGCCATTCATAGCTGCATCGTGTGCAATTTTGTGCTCAGGTGGAATGCTAGAGGAGTCGCCAGAATCCGCAGAGTCGCCAGAATCCGCAGAATTATCGTCTACACCAGAATATGCCGAATCAACATAAGGAGCCGTTCCAGCAACACCAGACTTTTCCGCAACTTTAACTAATTGCGGCAAAATGGCACTACAAATCTGATTCAACTCATCTTCACTAGGCAATCCTTGGCAAATAGGCATTGGCCTGCCACCAACCAATCCATATACAGCTGGAAGCTGCTGCGCGCGCAAAGCTTGAGCAATCGATGGGCTTTCATCCGCATCAATTCGCGCAAGCTGCATTCTGCCATCTAAGGCACTAACGGAATCCGCAAGTTTTTGCGCTAAGTCGTAAGAAGTTTCGTCACTTTTTTGCCAAACAAGCAAAATAATTGGAAAACTTACGGAAGTTTGAACCATTGCTTGGAAAGTTTGATCGTTAACATCAATCACATATCCGCCTGCAAGTGGAATTTTAGACTGCGGTTTGCCAGATTTTTCGGCAGCTTCGCGCTTTGCAAGAGCCTCAGCCTTGCGCTTTACACCTTCTAGGTCTACTGCACCAGCAAGCGAAAATCCGCCTGGGTTCATACCCATAGATTGTGAATCAACCATATTTCCTCTTTTGCTTGTATTGCTTTACAAATATCTATAAGGCGTTAAACGCATTACAGAAAGCCTAAGGCGCTTCTACAACGCTTCTACCTTTATAGGCTGACGTTCTGCTCCAACTGGAATAATCTTTGCGTCCGAACCAGCAGGAGGCACAACCATCGCAATAACGTTCACATAAGTCACGCGCATTGTAGAAGTGGCCTTAGAATCCCCAAATAACGCTTTTTCTTCGTCGGAAGCTGGCCTAGATTCGCGGCCTTCTCCCGCTTTTCTAGTCCAAACTGAATCAATGCGAGCAATAACCAAATCACTCCCATCGCTTGCGCGCATAACGCTAATCTGGTTCGTTACAGGAGTAAAAACTTGTTCTTGAGATCCCTTATTTCGCTCCATTCCAGCTTGAACTGTTTTAGAAAGCTCGCTTAATTTTGATCGCAAGTAATCATTAGCAAAATACTTTGCAAACTTGCTCGATTCTCCTCTTTGCAAAACATCCGCATACGCTGCAGCAGCCGCGTGTGGAGACATAACAAGTCCCGAATCATTAGCTTTACCCATAGAAGCTCCTATTGAAGGAACTGGGAATTTTGGCAAATGCACGCCAGGGAAAAGCCTTGCAACAGCCCAAAGCTTGTAGTTTGAGCGCGCACTATCTTGGCGAATAACCAACAATCGTTTAGACTGCTGGTCTTTTGTTGTTGTGGTAATTGTCATTAAATCGCGCGGCCAACTTGCGTTTGTTGGAACAATTGTTTGAGCAACTTCACGCGGAATAGTGGTTTTTGCATCTAGCTTGCCCGTTTTTGCAGCAATCGCCAGCTCGCTTGCGCGCACAAGAGCCGAAGGTCCGCTCATGTATTCTGCAAGATTACTTGCGTTTTTCTCTTCGTTAGCTTTTTCTAAAGAGCGCAAAACTCTTAAACGTATATCTTTTTCTTTGATTGGCGTTACATCTGGAAGCTCTTTAACGCTAGAGCCTTCTGCAGCCTTAGGAACTTGGCCTTCGCAAGCGCAAAGCGTAAGGCACATTGCAGAAGCAACTACCGAAACACACGCAAAACGCGCATAGTGCTTGATTTTATGAGCATAAAACATAGTCACACTTTCCAAAATACGTTATTTTTTGCGGTTTTTTAAAGGTTTTGAGGAGCCATTTTGTGAACCATTTTGGCGGCTGGCATTTTGATGGCTAGCATTATTAAAGCCATTTGCATCATGATTAGCGTTATTACTGGACTTGTTGCCGTTGGTATTTCCGCCACTTGCAGAGCCACTCGTGCGATTCTCTGAGCCTTTATACTTGCGATTTTTGCCACGATTTTGGCTTCTGTAGTCACGATGGTTAAACTGGTTACGCGACTTTCGCCTTGCTTCGCCAGGCTTTGCATCGCCAGGCTTTGCACTAGTAGAATCGAAAGCAGCCGACGGTTTGCCAAGATTTTCGACAATGCGATTATCGCTCTTACGCCCAGCATCGTCTTTATAACACTCTGCATCCATTCTGCCATCTCGATTTTTACGCTCACCGCGATTGGCTTTCTTGGAGCCTCCAGCAGAATTTTCTTTGCGATTATTGCGATCGCTGCGATTTTTATATGATTCCTTCTTGTAGCGCTTTTTTGCAAATCCAGATTCCGATTTAGATGCGCTTTCTGATTTTTCTGATTTTTGTGATTCTCCAGGCTTCCCTGCGATTCCCGAATTTCTAGATTCGCTAGATTCCGCAGATTCATGCAAATCCTTCGATTGCTCCGACTGATTCGCGCTAGACAAGTCGAAAGACTCCGCTGCATTATTCTCCGCAGCGTTATTCCCTGCAACGTTATTCCCTGCAGCATTATTCCCTGCTGCAAAATCGCCCTTAAAATCAGAACCCGACTCGCTCGCAAGCCTTGCAAAATAAGCTTGCAAATCATCTTTAGAAATAACAGTTGTTTCGTCTAAAGCCGCAGTAGGGGAAGAATTTAGACCAGACTTTACGCTTATAGAAGAATCTCCAGCGGCTTGCGACTTTGTTGTACGCGTTCTTGCGTGAACTCCGTGACGCGCATGCGCACCAGAACCCACTTTATGCTTAGACTTTTTGTCTTTGCGACCGCCAAAAATGCCAGCTATTGTTCCAGCCAAAGCCTCCGAGAACTTAACTTCTTCTTGGCTATTGTTTTCAACACTAATCAATCCCGTTCTGCTTGCAACAAGTCGCTTGTTTCGTCTGCGATGCGGAGCCATTGCAAACACAGAAGCCGAAAGGCCACATAGCAAAATAAACAGCGCTCCTACAAAATACATAGGAGTAGCAAAATCAGGAAGATTATGCCTGCGCCAACGCAATTCAACGAAAGCTTCGGGAGAATTCTTACCAAGATCGATTATAAGAACCCTGCGTGCAATTTTTGATTGCAACTCCGACGACAATTTTTGATGAGAAGTCTGCGATTGCGCGCCATTTTGAGCATTGCTTTGCGCACTATTTTGCTCTTGCGACTCCTGCTTTATCGCTAAATCCGCCGCATTCCCCACTTGCTCAAAGTCGGCAGCATTTACAAACAACTTTGCCAAACCCATTTGGCAAGTGGCGTTAGTCCATAAATCGGAATCCTTAAAATCAACGTCTTTAGAAGCATCTTTAGAAACGTCTTTAGAAACCTTAGAATCGGCCGTTTTTGCGCTATCTACACGCGCGTTATCGTCTGCCTTCATAACATCGGTAGAAAGACTACTCCAGTTATTAAGGCCCGTTATTCGCTGAACGGAATAACCCTTAGTCCATCCACGAACATCTTTAGCTAAGCCAACTGCAACGCAAATCGGCTTGCGACTATTTAGTGCCGCAACGCTAATCTTTACTCTATAGTCAACAAGATTCAAAACGCCTGGATCTGTAACAATGTATCTAGACCCATACACGTTTGCATGCGCCGAAACAATAGAGCTTGGCTTCCAAACAGTTGCGTTAAGCACACCAAGAACAATACTAAGAGCAGCAAGAAGGCCAAAAATTGGGGCCACTACTCCTCGCATAAACCTAGCTCGTTTTGTAGGACGTTGCATCAAACCTCTTTCTTAAGCTTGGCACGCCGCCAATTAGGCACCCCGCACGCGCACAAACTTATTAACGTAATTCTAAATTCGTTATATTTTATCCACTGCTATCTATTCTACAATCTTTACTAATCTTTTATAAGGTTTGATGTTTTGCGCAATAAATCACGCTGGAATTGCGACTAAATCGCTCTTAAATCGCGCTAAAATCGCTAGTTAAATCACACTAAAATCGCACACAAATCGCTAGTTAAATCACACCAAAATCACATGCAAGTTATAGTCTTAAACTTATGACAAAAACCAAATTAAATTTGACTAAATCAGTTATAACTCGAGTAATTTGTGCTGCGAGCGCAATTGCCATGTGCTTTGGATTAGCATCTTGTAGCGCAAACAGCGAGTCAAGCAATGGCGCAGCAAGCAGCGAAGCAAATGCAGCTGGAATGAGCGTTTTAAGCGGCGTTAAGGCTAGCGGAGCTTTAGGAAAGCAGCCAAAGGTTGAGTTAACAGCGCCTATAGATGTTAAGCCAAATTCTTACGCCATTTTGCAAGACGGAAATGGCGCTAAAATCCCAGAAAATAGTCGCGTATGCGCTAATGGCATTGTATACAACGCTAAAAACGGCAAAGAGCTTATGAACACCTGGAAGCAAGGAAAGCCAGACTGCTCAATTGTTGTTAAAAAGGGTGTTACTAGCAAGTCTTACTACACGCTGCTTAAGGGCAGGAAGATTAATTCCACGATTGCGTTTGGAATTCCTGCAAATCCACAAACTAAGCAAGACGCGTACGTAATGGTGTTAACTCTTGTTTCTGCAATGAAAACTCTTGATCGCGCAACAGGCAACAAGGTCAAAGATATTCCGCAAAATCTGCCGAAGGTAACTCTTGATAAGTCTGGCGCACCGTCATTAGATAAGAATAACTACGTGCCAAATGGAAAGTTGATTTCTCAAACTTTGATTGAAGGCAACGGCAAAGTGGTTACCGAAAAAAGCACAGTAACCGCTCACTACACTGGATGGACTACAGACAAAGACGGAAAATTGTACCAATTTGACTCATCATGGAAGCGCGGCACTCCTGCAGACTTCTCGCTGGCTGGTCAAGTTATTCCAGGATGGACTAAAGGCTTAGCTGGAAAGAAAGTTGGATCACAAGTTCTTTTGGTAATTCCGCCAGAAGATGGATATGGCAAAGAAGACAAGAAGGACGCAAAAGGAAACGTAACGATTCCTGCAAATTCAACGCTTTACTTTGTTGTAGATATTCTCTACGCTTCGTGATTAGTTGCGAATTCAGTTGCAAGTTAACTTGCGATTAAACTGCGATTAATGTTATGCCGCGCTTGAATAAATCTTGCGCGGAATTTTTGTACGCGCTCCGACCTGCCTGAGCGCTTTGAGCGTAGCGCGCGAAGGCAATTCGGAGCGCTGAGCCGCTCAAACGTAAAGTCCAGTGGACTTTACGCGCGGCGAAGACGTGAGCGCGCTGTAACGCGCGAACTATTTGCCAAATTTGGTACAAAGTCGGGAAACCGCCAGCGTTACAAACGTCTCACCGCCGAGACAAATGTAACAAATCTTGGGCAAAGCGCGAAGGCAGTAGAAGCAAAAAAGCCAGAGCTAAATGCCCTGGCTTTTGGCTAATCGTAAGCTAATTAACACCGCGCGGCTTACGCGTATGCGTGCGAATCAAGTATTCTTGGCTATCTACCAATGGCCTGCCTTCTGCATCGCGAGAATGCAACGTGTAAGTGCCGTCGCCATCCATCCACCAAGAAACCGTTGAATCCGCCATTTGCAAGTCAATGTACTGAATCAACGCTTCCACCTGGTCTGGGGCGCTTATGCGAACCAGCGTTTCAACGCGCCTATCAAGGTTGCGGTGCATTAGATCTGCCGAACCAATCCACACTTCTGGTCCGCTTGCAGGGCCGTCGCCAATTTGCGGACCGCAAGAATTAGCAAAAGCGTAGATTCGGCTGTGCTCAAGGAATCTGCCAAGAATAGAGCGAACGCGAATATTCTCGCTCAAGCCTTCAATGCCAGGCTTTAGCGAGCAAATTCCACGCTCCACAATGTCAATCTTTACGCCAGCTTGAGCCGCACGATACAAAGCGTCAATCGTCTTTTCGTCAACAACAGAATTGACTTTAATCTTAATCCACGCTTCTTTTCCAGCAAGAGCCGCCGCCTCTTCCCTGCGGATTCGCTCAATAATGCCAGTTCGAACTGTGCGAGGAGCTACAAGCAAGCGATGGAAGCTAGACTTTGGAGCATAACCCGAAAGCTGATTAAACAAGCGAGTCAAATCTTGACCAACTACAGGATCGCAAGTAAGCAAGCCCAAATCTGTGTAAAGGCGAGCCGTCTTAGGATTGTAGTTGCCAGTTCCAACGTGGCAATAGCGGCGCAATCCTTCGGCTTCTTGGCGAACCACAAGCGAAAGCTTGCAATGCGTCTTCAATCCAACAATGCCGTAAACAACGTGAACGCCTGCGCGCTCAAGCTTACGTGCCCAAGCAATGTTGGCATCTTCGTCGAATCGCGCCTTAATCTCCACCAGCGCAAGAACCTGCTTGCCAGCGTGAGCCGCGTCTACGAGAGCGTCGATAATCGGCGAATTACTAGACGTGCGGTACAGCGTTTGCTTAATTGCAAGCACCTTTGGATCCGCCGCCGCCTGCGCCAAGAACGCTTGAACAGACGTAGAGAACGAATCGTAAGGATGATGCAACAAAATGTCGTGCTCACGAATCGAAGCGAAAATATCTTGCGCGTGGCTAGTTTCCACTTCTGCAATCTGACGATTTGTAGTAGGAATAAACGGACGATACTTCAAATCTGGGCGATCCAACGCTTGCAATTCAAAAAGAACCGTCATATCTAGCGGCGAAGGCAAACGATAGACTTCTTCTGGGCTTACGCGCAATTGATTAGCCAGCAGCTGCGATAAGAATGGGCTAGCTTCGTCGGAAATCTCAAGACGAATAGGCGGTCCGAACCTGCGGCGCAAAAGCTCCTTTTCCATAGCGTTAAGCAAGTTTTCTGCATCGTCTTCCTCAACGTCAATATCCTCGTTACGCGTAACGCGGAATGAGCGAGCTTCTTTAATAATCATGCCTGGGAAAAGCGATTCCAAATGCGCTGCAATCAACTTTTCCATAGTAATGAATCCGTAGCGCTCTTCGCGGCCTTCTTCGTCTGTTAAATCATCAACTGGAACAAGACGATTCAAATTATCTGGAATCTTTACGCGAGCAAAATGCGACTTTCCAGAATTTGGATTTTCAACAATAACAGCCAAGTTGATTGACTTGCCAGAAATATATGGGAACGGGTGTGCAGGATCTACCGCAAGTGGCGTTAATACTGGGAAAACCTGCTTGCGATAATAATCTGAAAGCCTATCTTTTTCGGATTGAGTGAGCTTATCCCAACTGAGCATAACAATGCGCTGCTTAGCAAGCTCTGGCAAAATGTGGTCAATAACATAATGCGCATGCTCATCTTGACGACGATGCGTAACCTCGCTAATCGCGCGCAATTGTTGACGTGGACTAAGCCCACTTGCAGCGGTTACTGCGATTCCTGAGTCGATTCTGCGCTTTAAGCCTGCAACTCGAACCATAAAGAACTCGTCTAGGTTGGAGGCAAAGATGGCTGCAAAGTTAGCGCGTTCAAGAAGTGGTAAATCGGTATTTTGCGCTAACTCAAGCACGCGACGATTGAACTTTAACCAGCTAAGCTCGCGGTCAAAGAAGCGATCTTTTGGCAACGGTAGCTCGCCCTCACGAGCTTCACGTTTTTCTGCCTTTTCGTCTTCGGCGATGTGCTCTGCAATCTGGCCGCGCAAAATCGCCTTTGAGGGAGCGTCAAAAATTTGTACCATACTCCGTAATTGTATGCGCTGTAAGGGATGTGCGCGACTGAGTGTCGGCGGTGGCTAGTGCTCGACACGCCGATATCTTCAATATGCGAACGCATTTGAACATGACAACCATTGCATGTTCACAAAATGATGCAAAACCATCTATTTTTTATGTGCGAATGAACACTAATTACAATATGTTAACAAAAGCAATTTTGCACTTTACTCTTGAGTAAAAAGTTGTGATAATAATAATCACAAGAACAAATTAAAAGAGCGGTAACCCACAAAAATGTATGGATGTTAGATTCCAATTACGTTGGACGGATACTTAAGACTTTTACCGTTGCAACGAGGATGTTGTGCAGATGAATCCGCAAGATTGTTTTTGTAAACAAGAGGCTCGCCAAGGTGGTGAGCCTCTTTTGATGTGGATTTTAGTTCGCCGCCGTCTACTAAGTCTCCCACTACACGCATTGCACGCGCTATGCCACTCACACTGTCTGGCTCTTAGGGGAAACTATCAAAGAACAATTGCTGAAACAATATTGTTGAAATTCATTTTCTTAGCTTCTTTGAAAATGATTTATTAGGTAGCAGCAAAACAATTAAGAAGGATCGAAGAACCATGCAACATTCATTTACAGTAATGTTGGCAGCCGAGTTTATTGGCACTGCCATTCTTATGATTTTTGGCAATGGAGCCGTTGCCAATGTTGAACTTAAAAACACTAAAGGTCATCACGCAGGCTGGTTAAACATTGCTATGGGCTATGGTTTTGGCGTTATGTTCCCAGTGCTCATGTTCGGCGGAATTTCTGGCGCACACATAAATCCTGCTATGACAATTGCACAAGCCATAAATGGCATGTTCCCGTGGCAAAATGTTGCACCTTATATTGTTGCTCAGCTTTTGGGCGCGCTTGTTGGCCAGCTTATTGTGTACGTAACTTATTTGCCACATTACAACGAGACTGAAGAGCCAGAAGCAATTCTTGGCACGTTCTGCACTACGGATGCCTACAATAACAAGCTTAACTACTTCCTCAACGAATTCTTTGGCACGCTCGTGCTTGTTTTGGCAGCTCTTTGCTGCCTAACTTCTCCTTGGGGAGAGAAGAATTTGGCTGGCGCATCAATCGTAGTTGGCTTTGTTGTTTGGGGATTGGTGACTTCTATGGGCGGCCCAACTGGTCCTGCTTTGAATCCCGCTCGAGACATTATGCCGCGTTTGCTTCACGCCATTTTGCCAATTCCGCACAAGGGTTCTTCTCGCTGGTGCGAAGCGTGGATTCCAGTCGTAGCTCCTACTGCTGGCGCAATCTTGGGCGTGCTTATGTTTAAGTCGCTATTTGCGTAAATTAGATTTATCGTAAATTAGACTTATCGTAAATTAGCATAAATTATTAGCGTAATTTTATAAGCACAATTTTAGAGCATAATAAATGAGCGTAATTGGTAGATTCGCACCCACTCCTTCTGGGCGTATGCATATTGGAAACATGGTTGCTATGCTTGCGGCTTGGCTTTCCGCAAAGTCGCAAGGTGGAAGCATGATTTTGCGCCTGGAAGATCTGGACATTGCTAGAATGCCAAAAGATGCAAGCGCGCGAGTGATTGACGACTTGCATTGGGCTGGGCTTGATTGGGTTGGCGAGCAGATTTATCAGCATAATCGCAATGCAATCTACCAAGAAGCTCTGGAATCTCTGGAATCTTTGCAAGACGACGACGGAAATTCGTTGATTTACCCGTGTTTTTGCTCGCGTTCCGATATTCGAGCAATCGCAGCGCCGCAAGAAGGCGACGGATTTATACGCTACCCGAGTACGTGCAGAAATCTGCGCAAAACTGCGGAAGGCCTGGCACAAATCGAAAAGCGTTTGCAAAATCATCAGCAACATTCTTTACGACTTGCTGTTCCCTCGGCTGATTCGCCGCAAGCGAATGTGAGTTTTGAAGACGCGATTTTTGGGGAGCAATCGTTTAACATTAATCGCGATTTGGGAGACATGGTGATTCGCCGCGCGGATGGCGTTTTTTCTTATCAGCTTGCTGTTGTTGTTGACGATGTTTTAAGCGGAGTAAATGATATTGTGCGCGGCCGCGATTTGCTTCGTTCTGCTGCGCTTCAGATTTGGATTGGTGAGCTGCTAGAAAAGTCTGGATTTTTTGCAGCTCATGGCGTGCATTATGTGCAGCCAAAATTTGCGCATTTGCCACTGATTGATAACGCTCAAGGAGAGCGACTCGCAAAAAGTAAGCACTCGCTAGACGTTGGCGCGCTTCGAGAATCTGGCTGGAGCGCCGAGCGCATGATTGGCTATTGCATGTATCTTTTGGGATACAGGAATCCTGGTCAAAATCAGCCTGTAGATATGAGCGCAAACGATGCGCTTGCGTTGTTTGAAAACTTTGACACGCCGTGGGATTCTGTTCGCGCAAACCTAGCCGACAAATCCGTGCCCTTCCTCGACTAAACTATGTATTTAGACTGATAGATTGGGGCAATAAATGGCATATATGACGCAAAAAGATTTAGCGAATACTGAGGTTGATTGTGTTCGTACGCGTCAAATTGCCGACGGCGTGCACATCGTGCAAGACACCATTGCTCAAGCCGAATCGCGTTACGGGCGCAAAGCTGGGTCTGTTACGCTGCTTGCTGCAACTAAAACGCGCGATGTTGGCGAAATCATGGCAGCGCTTCGTGCTGAAGTGCGCGTAATTGGGGAAAATCGTACGCAAGAAATTGTTGCAAAAGCCGAGATTTTACGCGCAGAGGCTGCTAAAGAAGGCTTAAGCGTTGGTGTAAACGGCGAAATTCCGCTCTACTTAATTGGTCAGCTGCAAAGCAATAAAATAAACAAAGTTTTGCCGCTTGCAAATGGGATTCAGTCGGTTGATGGCATTGATCTTGCACAAAAAATATCTGCTCGCGCGCAAAATTTGGGACTTTGCACAAACGTTATGCTGGAAGTGAACGTTTCGGGAGAAGCTACGAAATCTGGGTGCGCTCCAGAACGTGCGATTGACGAAGCACTCGCTATATCTAGTTTGCCATCGCTTAATTTGCGCGGATTAATGACGCTTGGAGCGCGCGTGAATGATGAAAAAATAGTGAGAAGTGGTTTCGCAAAATTGCGAGAAATTAGAGATTGCGTGAGTGAACAACTAGCGCAAGATCATGATGGAAACTCTGCAAAATTAGAGCTTTCAATGGGAATGTCCGGCGATTTTGCGTGGGCGATTGCCGAAGGTTCGACGATGGTTCGAATCGGTTCGGCAATCTTTGGCCCGCGCGCATTTGTGTAGTATTAAGTTTTGTCTAGCTTCTGATTTTTATCTTTTACTTTTATTGCCGTTACGCATGCATAATCACATTGCGCAGCGAACCAATGCCATCTACATGCACAATCGCTTCGTCACCAGCGCGCAAAGTTCCTGCTGGATACGGCGTTCCAGTCAAAATCACATCTCCTGGAAGAAGCGTTGAGAAGCTTGAAATCGCAGCAATTTGCTCTGGAATACTGTGGATTAATCGTGCTGTAGTGCCGTCCGCCTCTGTCACATCTTTACCATTAAGCGTAAAGGATATATGCGCGTCTCGCCAATTTAGCTCTGTTGTAATCCATGGGCCAAGTGGGCAAGAAGTGTCAAAGCCCTTTGCGCGCGTAAACATTGGGTCGCTGCCTGCGCAATCGCGCAAAGTCACGTCATTTACGCAAGTAAAGCCAAAAACATAGTCCATTGCAGCATCTGCCGACACATTTTTGGCGATTTTGCCCATAACAACAGCCACTTCTGGCTCAAAATTCATATCGTTCGAAAAAGCAGGAATAACAATCGGATCGTCTGGACCGACTACAGAAGTACTTGGCTTTGTAAAAATCACCATATCCGCTGCAGTATGCGACGCGGCCGCAGCAGAAGATGCGCGCTCTTCAGCAGAACGCGTATCGTAGTTTTTTACCAATCCGTAGACTTTTGAAGGAATCACTGGCGCAAGCAGGCGCACGCCATCGGCATCTAACTCGTAGCGCTTGCCTGTTGGCTTAACTCCTTGAGGGCTTAGTGGATGACCTTCTAGCGCTACTAAATAATCCTTGCCGTCTGCTTCGTCTTTTTGAACAAACGCGTATTGAGGAACTTCATTATAGGAAAAACGTGCAATTCTCATATTTTTAAGATTACGACATATTTAATACTTATTTATTTTTGATACTTATTTATTTTTGATACTTATTTATTTTTGATACTTATTTATTTTTGATACTTATTTATTTTTGATACTTATTTATTTTTGATATTTGACTGACGACTTTGCGATTGACGACTTTGCTGCGGAAAAGTCGCAAGCAACCGAAGATTTAAGGAAACGCCACAAACATCTTGAAAACAAAACTTGAGTGTAGTAGACTCAAGTTTTAGAAATTGACAGAATGTGGTTTGAGTGTAATTGCAAAAATCGCACGCAAATCACCTAAAATCCGCTAGATAGCGGTGCAAATGGGGGTAAATATGGAACAAAAGTTTACAACCTTAGCGCAAGATGCATTAAGTGATGCTGTGCAAAGCGCGGCGGCAGCTGGCAATGCGCAAGTTGATACGTTACATTTGGCCGATGCCTTGCTTCGCCAAGAGCAGGGCGTCGTGCGCGCGCTTATTGCTCAGGCTGGTGCAGATGCGCAACAAATCGGAGCTGAAATTCGCAACGCATTAGTGGCATTGCCTTCATCTACTGGCTCAACTACAACTAAGCCAGATGCAAGTCGTCAGCTTTTAGCTGCGCTAAGTCAAGCCGAAAAAGAGATGCGCGAAATGGGAGACGAATACGTTTCTACGGAACACATGCTTATTGGCATAGTTGCAAGCGCGCCGAATTCTGTTGCAGATATTTTCAAAAAGCACAATGTTTCGGCAGATGCGTTGCGCAAGGCTGTGCCAACTGTGCGCGGAGGTGCGAAAGTGACAAGTCCGGACGCGGAAGGCAACTACAAAGCGCTCGAAAAGTATTCGGTTGATATGACTGCGCGCGCTCGTGAGGGAAAGCTTGACCCTGTGATTGGGCGCGATCAGGAGATTCGTCGCGTGATTCAGATTCTTTCTCGCCGCACGAAGAACAATCCTGTGCTAATTGGCGAGCCTGGCGTTGGTAAAACGGCAGTTGTAGAAGGATTGGCTCAGCGAATTGTTGCAGGAGATGTGCCTACGACTTTGCAAAATAAGCGTCTTATCAGCCTCGACTTAGCTTCGATGGTTGCAGGTTCGAAGTATCGCGGCGAGTTTGAGGAACGCTTAAAGGCAGTGTTGAAGGAAATTCAACAATCAGACGGTCAAATTATTACGTTTATTGACGAAATTCACACTGTTGTTGGCGCAGGATCTGCAGAAGGTTCAATGGATGCTGGCAATATGCTTAAGCCAATGCTTGCGCGCGGCGAGCTGCGCTTGGTTGGCGCAACTACGCTTAACGAGTATCGCGAGCATATTGAAAAGGATTCCGCTCTTGAGCGCAGATTCCAGCAAGTGTTTGTTGGCGAGCCTTCTGTTGAAGATACGGTGACGATTTTGCGTGGGCTTAAGCAACGTTACGAAGCGCATCACAAGGTGACGATTAGTGACGATGCAATCGTAGCTGCAGCAACGCTTTCAAACCGTTATATTACTGGTAGACAACTTCCAGATAAGGCGATTGATTTGGTGGATGAAGCGGCAGCTCACTTGCGTATGGAGCTTGATTCTCAGCCAGAAGAAATCGACGAATTGCAGCGCAAAGTTACGCGTCTTGAAATGGAAGAAATGCAATTAAAGAAAGCGGAAGATGCTGCTGCGCGCGAACGCTTAGAAAAGTTGCAGGAAGAATTAGCTAACTCTCGTGAAAAGCTTTCTGGATTGAAAGCGCGTTGGGATGCGGAAAAAGCTGGCCATAACAAGGTTGGCGATTTGCGAGCGCAACTCGATGCTAAGCGCGTAGAAGCCGACAAATTCACGCGCGAAGGCAATTTGGAGCAAGCAAGCCGTATTTTGTATGGCGAAATTCCAAGCATTCAAAAAGCTTTGGAAGAAGCGGAATCACAGGCTGCTAATGCTAAGAGTGAAGCGAAAGAGCCAATGGTTCCAGACCAGGTTGATGCTGATTCTATTGCTGGAGTTGTTAGCGAATGGACGGGTATTCCTGTTGGTCGTTTAATGCAAGGCGAAAATGAGAAGCTGCTAAACATGGAAAAGGAGCTTTCTAAGCGCGTTGTTGGCCAAAGCGAAGCAATCCAGGCTATAGCGGATGCTGTGCGCAGAAGCCGTGCTGGAATTGCAGACCCAAATCGCCCAACTGGTTCGTTCCTATTCTTGGGTCCTACTGGCGTTGGTAAGACGGAGCTTGCAAAGGCTCTTGCTGACTTTTTGTTTGACGACGAGCGTGCAATGGTTCGCATCGATATGAGCGAGTACATGGAAAAGGCTTCCGTTTCTCGTCTAATCGGTGCTGCTCCTGGCTACATTGGCTACGAGGAAGGCGGTCAGCTTACTGAAGCTGTGCGTAGGCGCCCGTATTCTGTAGTGCTTTTTGACGAAGTTGAGAAGGCACATCCAGAAGTATTCGACATTTTGTTGCAGGTTTTGGATGATGGTCGTTTGACTGACGGTCAGGGTAGAACGGTTGATTTTACGAATACGATTTTGATTATGACATCAAACTTGGGCTCGCAATTCCTTGTGCAAGAAGGCTTGGACGATACTGCTAAACGCAAGGCTGTTATGAACGCTGTTCACGCTGAGTTTAAGCCAGAGTTCATCAACCGTTTGGATGAGCTTGTTATGTTCCATCCGTTGAGCCGCGAAGAGCTTGGTGGAATTGTGGATATTCAAGTTCGTCAAGTGGCTGCACGCTTGAGCGACCGCCGCATTAGCTTGGATGTGAGTGACTCTGCTCGCGCTTGGCTTGCGGAGCATGGCTATGATCCAGTTTATGGTGCTCGTCCTTTGCGTAGATTGGTTCAAACGGAAATTGGCGATCAGCTTGCTCGATTGCTGCTTTCTGGAAAGGTGCATGATGGTGCTCGCGTAGTTGCGGATTGTGAGAATACTAGCGACCATGTGACCCTAAAGATTGCGTAGTGCCTGCATTCTTCAATGTAGCCAAATAATGTAGTCAAATAAAACAAAGCGCGCTGTTTGTTGGATTATTTTCCAGTAGGCAGCGCGCTATTTTGTTGCATAACGCTTATTTTTCTATGCAATAATACGCGTGTCTAATTATGTTTCAAAAGTCGAACCAGTAGTGTTTAATAGAACGTATGTTCGATAATATTGTGATGTTTGTTTTAATGGTGGTTGCTGTTGTAATAACCGCCATTGTTGTGTTGGCTATTGTTAAGCACAACTCTGGAACGCAAGGCGTTAATGGCGTAAGTCAACGCGAATTTAACGAATTGCGCTCGCAGTACGAGCAAGCGCGCGCTCAAGCTCAAGAAAATGGCAATCAGGCTATACGATATCGCACACAATCAGAGCAGCTTGCTGAGCGATTAAAGTTTGTTGAAGCAGAACTTGCTAAAGCGCAGCAAGCAGAACAATTGCGAGTGAATCGCGAAGAACAATTGCGAGCAGAACGAGAAGAACGCGAACGGTTAAATCGTGAAAAAACTTTGAAAGAGCAAGGCAAAGTCTTGGAAGCGCTTGCTCCAGTAAAAGACAATCTCGAAGCTTTGAAGAATAAAGTTTCGCAGATTGAAGAAGGCCGCAAGCAAGAAATGGGTGTGCTGAGCACTCAGCTTAAAGGATTAAGCGAGCAGCAAACAAGGCTTGACCGCGAAACAAGTTCGCTTTCTGCAGCATTGCGTAATAACAAGGTTCGCGGAGCTTGGGGCGAGGCTCAGCTAAAGAATATTGTGGAATCCGCAGGCTTGCTTGAGCATGTTGATTTTGATACGCAAGTTGTTGTAACGGGAGTAAATGGCGAACAGCAGAGGCCAGATATGGTTGTGCATCTGCCAGGAGGCAAAACAATTCCAGTTGATGCAAAAGTTCCATATGCGGATTATCAACGTGCTTGTGAAATTCCAGATAATGCAAGTGACGAAGAATTGGCTAGAAGAAGTGAGCTTCTAAAAGCGCACGCTAAGGCTTTGCGAGAACACGTGCGAGTATTGGGAGCTAAAGCGTATTGGCAGGCTTTTGAAACAGCACCAGATTTTGTAGTTGCGTTTATTCCAAACGAAGCGTTGCTTCAGGCAGCTCTTGAAGCGGACCCAACGCTTATGGATGATGCTTTTGCGCAAAAAGTAGCACTCACTTCCCCAGTTACTTTGTGGGCCGTGCTTAAGTCTGTTGCATACGCATGGCAGCAGCAAAGTCTTACAGATGACGCAAAAGAACTTTTCGATTTATCTCGAGAATTGTACGATCGCTTTGCGGTTCTTGGAGAAAATGCTTCAAAACTTGGCGTATCTTTGGCAAGAACAGTCGCAGCTTACAATAAGTTTGCTTCCTCGCTTGAGTCGCGAGTGTTGGTAACAGCGCGTAAACTTCAGAAGTTAGATCAAAGTAAAGTTATTGCTTCAATAGATCTTATCGATTCTGATAAAGCTGATGTTAAAGAGCTGAGCGCTCCAGAAGTATCAGTAGAAGATCATTAAGCGTAAAAACATCAAAGCATCAAAAATTGAAGAACTCTAACGCTAAGGAGTGCAAAAATGACAGAATTACAAGAGGAACGCGCGGAACTTAAACGCATGCTTTGTGCGGATATGAGTGCGAAACCATTTAGCGAACTGTTTTCTGTTACTTTTAATCAGCGCGGCTCTAAGCTGGTTGGTGATGTTCTTTTTGATGCAATTGAGAAAGCTGGGTATTCGTTAGAGCGCGATGTTGACGCAGTTGGAGCATTAACTGCTGCTGCAGTGCCGATGGTTTTTGCACTTATTCATGCTGCAGAACGTAAAGGAATTGCACTCGACGGCTTCGTTATGGATTTTGTTTTCCCTGCAACAAAAGGTCCGTCAGTTAAAGGCAAGCGAGTATTGTTGCTTGATTCTTGGCTTTCTGAAAAATCGTATGTTCAAACTTCTTCGCTTGTGACTTTACGACACGGAAATGAATTAAGTCTTGATTTTGGCATTGTTAATCAGCAAGGCGCGCAAATTCTTGCTATAGTTGCATTAATTGGTGGTGTTGACGCCGACGAACAAGGCACGAGGCATCTTCAATTAGTAAATCCAATAAGCGAGGAGAGTACTAAAATGGCATTTGTTCAAGCTTTCAGTGAAGAAGAATTACGTGCAGATGCAGATCACGAAGATTGCTGCAACGACAACTGCTGTGGCGGTCATTGCGAGGTTAAATGCACGGGAGATTGTGCTAACGATGGTTGCACTGAGCCTTGCTGTGAAGATAATTGCTGCGGTGGCCATTGCAAGGTAGAGTGCACTGGTGATTGTGCTCATGACGGTTGCACTGAGCCATGCTGCGAAGACAACTGCTGCGGAGGCCACTGCAAGTCAGGTTGCACAGGCGATTGCGCAACAGACGGCTGCCAAGACTAGCTGTAATGACTAGCTGCAAAGACTAGCTGCCAATACTAAGCAAAAGTATTAAACGGAGCAAAACTCACACATGCACGAACCGAATCCAATTACTTTGGCTGCAAAAGCTTCCGATGAGCCAGAATTTCGACCTATAGGAGTTGGCCCGTGGGAAGAAGAACACCCAGGTGAGCCTCGTCCAAATAATCCAGAATCGCCAAATTATGATGCGCGGTTTAGCACTGAATTACTAGACAAAGGCGACCAGCGTAACGTTTTAGACTGTTACCGGTACTGGAAAGTAGAAGCCATAAAAGCGGATCTCGATTCTAAAGGTCGTCATGAGTTTGAAGTAGCTGTAGAAAATTGGACTCACGATTTCAACATAGGCTCTATGGTTCGCACTGCAAACGCGTTTACTGCGAAAAAAGTGTATATCGTAGGGCCTCATAAATGGAATCGTAAAGGCTCGTTAATGACCGAGCTATACCAATACGTTGAGTGCTGCCCAACTATTGAAACTCTAGTAACTAATTGGCGCGAAAATATGCTTAAAGAAGCAGAAGAAGCGCATCAACTTTTGCTTAAAGCACAAGCAGAAGGCAATAAAGAAGCCGAAAAAATCGCAAAATCTCAAGAACAAGACGCTAAAAATGCGCGCGTTATAGCGCTAGATATTATTCCAGGCGCAGTTGCTATGGAAACATACAAGTTCCCTAAACGTTGCCTTATGCTTTTTGGTGCAGAAGGTCCGGGTCTTTCTAAAAAAGCACTAGAAATGGCAGATGACGTTGTTTACATTTCGCAATTTGGCTCTGTTCGCTCGCTAAACGCAGGAGCAGCCGCGGCTGTTTCCATGCACGCGTGGATTGCTCAGCATGCAGCACCAAATTGCTGAATATTAATAAGCAATTAATTGAAATTTCAGCAGCAAAATCTCAACAAAAATATTAATTAAAACGCATTAGCCTGTACTCATAAACACTTACATTTTAGGTGTATTTTTTTTATTTGTGATATTGTTAATTTATGTTAGAATTCCAACATATTACAAAGCGTTTTGGCAAAAAAACAGCGCTTAACGACGTTTCTTTTATTGCCGAAGACGGTAAAGTCACGGGCTTTTTGGGCCCTAACGGCGCTGGTAAATCTACTACCATGCGTTGTGTGTTAAATCTTATTCATGCCAATAGTGGCACTTCTCTTATTGACGGCAAACCTTACGCAAAAATTGCCTCTCCAATGACAGAAGTTGGAGCAGTTCTTGACGCAAAGTCTGCTCACAGGGGCCGTACGGCTTACAATCACCTGTATTCACTCGCGTTAACTCACGGAATATCAAAAAAGCGCGTTGACGAAGTGATTGATATTACTGGATTATCAAGTGTTAAAACCCGCAAAGCGGGATCCTTCTCGCTTGGTATGAGTCAGCGTCTTTCGATTGCTGCAGCACTTTTAGCAGACCCACACAATCTTATTTTGGACGAGCCAATTAACGGCTTAGACCCAGAGGGCGTTAAGTGGGTTCGCGAATTATGCAAGTATTACGCAAGCGAAGGCCGTGCAATTTTACTTAGTTCCCACTTAATGAGCGAGGTTGCGCTTACTGCAGATAATCTTGTGATTATTGCGCATGGCGAAATTTTGAAGCGCACAACGGTTCAAGATTTTGTTGATGCACATTCGCAGCACGCTGTGCGACTTGTAACTCCAGAAGGCGAAAAGCTAAAGCAAGTGCTTGCTCAAAATCATCCTGAGTGCAAGATTTTGCCAGATAATCGCACACCTCAAGACGTTCAAGAAGGCGAACTTTTTAGAATAACAGATTGCGAACTAAGTCAAATTGCGCGAGAAATTGCGGATAATCAAATTTTGGTATATCAGCTTAATTACGAGCACGCGTCACTTGAGGAAGCATATTTGGCTCTTACACACGGTCAAGAGCAGTATGTAACGAAGGCTGTTCCTAGCAGCGGCTCGAAGCCGAGTGAACAAAAGCCGAGTGAGCAAAACGTAGAGCAATCTAATAATGATGGGAGTGCAAAATGAGTGAGCAAGTAGCAAATCAGCAAGTGCAATTGGCTGAATCTAACGCACACCAATCTAATGCATATCAATCTAACGCATACAAGACTGGCCGTAGCATGAACGCTCAGCACTTACGCCTTACATTTATGCACACGCTTAAATCTGAAATTGTTAAGCTGCGCGGACTTGCGTCTACGTGGTGGTGCATGGCATTAACAATTGTTTTGCCAGTAATTTTCAGCTTTATAATCGCGCTTGTGCAGAAAGCAATGTCTAAAGTTGACATTAAGAATGGAGCAAATCAAAGTAAATCAAGCGCTGCAATTACTGTTGGACCGAGCGATAAAAGTGACCTTATTGCATCTCAAGAAAGCATTTTCCGCTTGGTCGTTAGCTTTGCTTCTATATCTTTGATTGTTTTGGCGATTTTTGCAGTGCTTGCTGTAACTGCGGAACATTCTACGACTTCAATTCAGGCTTCTCTTACGGCTGTACCTAAAAGGGGTATGTTCTTTACGGCTAAGTTTATTGCGGTTGCAATCTATGTTTTTGTAGCCCAACTTATTGCAATGGCAGTTTCTTTAGCTGCTGCAGAATTAGCTTTTATGGGAGATAACATTTCCGGATTATCGGGAAGCAACGTGTGGAAATTGCCGCTTACTCTGTTCCTTGGCTCTCCTGCAATTATGGTTGTTGTGTCAGCAATGGCCTACGGTTTTGGCATGATTTGCAAGTCAACTGCTGGCGGAATTATGTGCGTTATTGGAGCCGTGATGATTCTGCAGGCCATTGTTAGCATTATTATGCTTGCAAGCAATTTTGCGAAGTGGACTTCAATACTTATTCAGATTTTGCCAGGCAATGCTGCAAGCCAATTCTTAGGAGTCTCCGCTAGTTCTGGGCGGCAACTTCCACCAAACGCATATGTTTTTACATGGTGGCAATCAGGCTTGGTGGTTCTCGCTTGGGGCGTAGTCATGTATGCAATTGGCCACGTTGTTGAAAAACATCGCGATATTTAACTACAAATAATATTTAGCAAACAACAAGGGCTTTATCTCGTAACCGACTACAAGATAAAGCCCTTAATTGTATTCACTTATATTTAATTTATTATTTATTAAATTATCTTTATTAAGTTATTTTTTGAAATTGTGATAAGTATCAGTCGTTCTTCACAGTTTCAGCAACTCGTGGCCACAAGGTGGTGCCCCAGTTCTTGATTGTGCGCTGGCGAACCAGTGGCAAATCGGAACGGTCATATACTGTACGCCATGGTTCCCAAGCCAAGCCGGTCTTCTCAACAAGCTTGATGCGGAGGTTACGCACATTGCCCTTGAACTGAATAGTGGTGTTGAAGTGAGCTGTACGATACTTGCCATTGCCTTCCCAAGCGCGAGAACGCACGTAAGGAGTGCCGTCAATTTCGGTGCCGTACTCATCCCAGTAGATGTAGTAGCGAGCTACGTAAGCTCCACGGTGATCCAAAGTCAAGTAGCCGTCGCGGTAGGAAGAAACCTTGGTTTCAACGTAATCGCTATTGGTTTGCAAAGTTGCTACTTCGTTATCCTTGACGAAGGAAGTGGTGTAAGCAATTGGAACTGCTGGGCTGGAGGTGCTCAAATTTGCGCCTTCTTGAATCAAAGCCTTCAACGTGTCGACGTTGCCGGTAATAACCTTGGCTGCACCGTTTGCGCTGCCGCCGAGAATTACAGCAGTTACAGAAGTGTTCTGCAAAATGCGGTGGAACTCGGTATTTGGCTTGATTTCAACACCCTTGATTGCAGCTTCAACAGCAGCCTGGAAATCGGTGCTCTTGCTGCGGGTGTCGAACTTTACGTACATTGAACGGCCGTAAGCTACGTTGGACACATATACTGGCGGACGCTTGCTGTCTACTCCGCGGCTCTTCAAGCTTTCTGGCGTAGTGCATGGTGCGAAGAAGTCAGCTGGGCTATCTGGAGCATCAACACTTACGGTGTAGTAGGTCTGCTTGAAGTTCACAATTTGAGTCTGCTTTTCGCCCTTGTGCACAGCGTCGAAATCAATCTTCAGCGGAACGCCAATCTTGGCGAAATCAGCACCAAACTTTGCCTTGAGCTGGTTCATGCTTTGTGCGCTTGCAGAATCGTACTGCATGCGAGCTGCAACATGATGGCTTGCAGCGTACTGTGCATTCCACTTGGAAACTAAGCCGTTCACTGTGGAAGTTACAGAGCTCTTGGTTGGGCGCTGAACAGTTACAGCACTTTCGCCGCCGTGGAAGCCTGGCAAATCAACGCTCAACGTGATTGGAGCGCGGTTTGCGGAAATCAGGCTTGGCATATTGTCCATCAAATTCTGGTCAGCGCGGAAAAGAGCACCTGGGTATACGCGATCATCGTTGGCGGAAGTAACCGACAAGTTTGAAGTTGTATTTGTGATGTTCTTCTTCTGATGCTCAACAACAACGAATTCATCGCCCTTGTTGAAGCTATCGCTAGAGAATTTGTTGTCAATGGTTTCGCCATGACGGGCGAGAATGTTTGTTTTATCGTATTGCAAATCCCACAAATAATTATTCAACGAGTCCTTCTTGGCTGCGCAAGATGCGGTTGGCTCAGAATCCTTAGCTGCAGGAGCGGCCATTGCTGGTGCTGCTAAGCATTGTGGAATAATAGTTGCGCCCGCGAGGAGCAACATTGCTGCATTACGGTAGAACTTTGTGTTATTCATATGTGTCCTTCAATTTTATATTTTATGTTATTTTTTATGAGATACCGTAACTTATTTGCTTCTATGCATGGAATGCTTCGCTGCATTAGCTTAATATCTCATAGCATTTAATTATTACATGCTTTTTTATTTCTGGGATAGTGAAATAAAACAAATTTTTTTATTCTGCAAATAAACGTATGAAGAAGGTTGGAATGCCAACATTCTTTTATTGAATTATTTCCATTTCATGGCGTGTTGACATGCATAGACCCTCGTCTTCACTATTTTATACTCGTTAATTTTATGAAAACTGTATGTGATAATAATTGTTATTTCGCTTATTGTCTCACTAATAAAATTTTTTTAATATTACACATAATTTTCCCTAGAAAATATGGATCGACAATCATGTTCTAAAATTGGGAAAATATTTCTACAGTAACGTGTGTAAATCTTTTATCAATATTGCTTTTTTCTTCTATAAGAAGGTCACGCATCACACATATAGTTGAGGTTATGCCAACATTCACACGCGAAGAAATTGAGCATCTGGGCGTTCTATCCCAGATTGCGCTTAGCGACGAAGAAATCAGTCGCTTGCAAGGCGAATTAAACGTCATTGCAGAATCTATTAACAAAGTGCAGGAAGTTGCTGGCGAAGATGTGCCACCTACTGCAAATCCAGTACCTCTTGAAGCGTATTTGCGCCCAGACGAGCCTGCTACGCCATTGACTCAAGAAGAAGCGCTTTCTGGCGCTCCTAGAAGTGAGTCTGGCATGTTTGTAGCACCTCGAATTTTGGGGGAGGAATAAACATGACTAATACTCAAGATTTAGTAAAGCTTTCTGCTGCCGATATGGCAAAAGCTGTAAAAGCTAAAGAAGTTTCTAGCCGCGAGCTTGTTGAAGCTCACTTGGCAGTAATCGAAGCAGCCGAGCCAGAAATCAAAGCATTCTTGCATGTTTCTGCAGATGTTGCACTTGAACAAGCAGATGCTTTTGATAAAAAGAACGCTAATGGCGAAGCCGAAGGCTTACCTGAGCTTGCAGGCGTTCCAATTGCCATTAAAGACATGATTGTTACTAAGGGCATTCCTACTACTGCAGCATCTAAGATTCTTGAAGGCTGGGTTCCGCCTTACGATGCTACTGTTATTGAAAAGCTCAAAGCAGCTGGCATGCCAATTCTCGGCAAGACTAATTTGGATGAGTTTGCTCAAGGTTCTTCTACAGAACATTCTGCTTATCAAACTACTTGCAATCCTTGGGATACTGAGCGTGTTCCTGGTGGTTCCGGCGGCGGTTCAGCTGCAGCTGTTGCTGCATTCGAGGCTCCTATTGCTTTGGGTACAGATACAGGTGGCTCTATTCGTCAGCCAGGTGCTTTAACTGGTACAGTCGGCGCAAAGCCAACTTATGGCGGTGTTAGCCGTTTTGGTGCAATCGCTATGGCAAGTTCCTTGGATCAGATTGGACCTGTTTCTCGTACCGTTCTTGACTCTGCACTTTTGCAAGAGATTATTGGCGGCAACGATAGGCGCGATTCCACTTCGATTCCAGCTCCTGTTCCTCCAATGGCTCAGGCTGCGCGCGAGGGCGCTCGCCGAGATTTGAAGGGCGTAAAAGTTGGTCTTGTTAAGGAGCTTAGTGGCGATGGCTTCCAGCCAGGCGTTGAAGCTCGCTTTAATGAGGCTGTGCAGCTGCTTAAGGATATGGGTGCAGAGGTTACGGAAGTTTCCTGCCCTCACTTCCCTTACTCGCTGGCTGCTTACTACATTATTATGCCTTCCGAAGTTAGCTCTAATTTGGCTCGCTACGACGGCATGCGCTACGGTTTGCGCGTAATGCCACCAGCAGATAAGCCTCAAACTGCTGCAAACATGATGGCTGCAACTCGCGAAGCTGGCTTTGGCGACGAAGTAAAGCGCCGTATTATTCTTGGCACTTACGCACTTTCCGCTGGCTACTACGACGCTTGGTATGGCTCTGCACAAAAGGTTCGTACGCTTATTATTCGCGACTTTGAAGAAGCGTTTAATAAGGTAGATGTTCTAGTCTCCCCAACAAGCCCTACAACGGCATTCAAGTTTGGTGAGAAGATGAACGATCCACTCTCTATGTACATGAACGATATTGCTACGATTCCTGCAAACATGGCTGGCGTTCCAGCTTTGAGCCTCCCAGCTGGCTTGAGCGATGATGGCTTGCCTGTTGGCATTCAGATTATTGCTCCGCAATGCCATGATGAAAAGATGTACAAGCCTGCAGCAGCGTTGGAAGCAGCGCTCGAAGAAAAGTGGAGCGGCCCAATCTGGAAGTCGCTTAAAGCTGGTTGGCTCGATTCATTGGCTAAGTAAAGTGAAATAAAGCTTAAATAAGAAGGATTCTCATGGCTGAAAAACTTATGAAATACGCCGATGCTGTGGAGCAGTTTGACCCAGTTTTCGGCTTGGAAACTCACGTTGAGCTTAGCACGCGCACAAAGCTGTTTTGCCCAGCAGAAGTATCTTTTGGTGGCGAGCCAAATACTCAGCTAACTCCTGTAAGCCTTGGTTTGCCAGGCTCTTTGCCAGTTGTAAACAAGACTGCAGTTGATTACGCGATTAAGCTCGGTTTGGCATTGCATTGCGAGATTGCTGAGTGGAGCCAATTTGCTCGTAAAAACTACTTCTACCCAGATATGCCTCGCGATTATCAGATTTCCCAGTACGATAAGCCTACTAATGGCAATGGTTACTTGGATGTTGAGCTGGAAGATGGCACTGTGTTCCGAGTTCCGATTGAGCGCGCTCACATTGAGGATGATGCTGGTAAGAATACTCACGTTGGCGGCGCTGACGGTCGTATTGAAGGCGCAAATCATTCTTTGGTTGATTACAATCGCGCAGGCGTTCCTTTAATCGAGATTGTAACTAAGCCAATCGAAGGTGCTGGCAGCCGCGCTCCAGAAATCGCAGGCGCATACATGCGCGCTATTCGCGATATTGTTCGCGCTCTCAACATCTCCCATGCTCGTATGGAGCAGGGCAATATGCGCGCAGACGTAAACGTTTCGCTCCGCAGAAAGCCAACCGATTCATTCGGTACGCGCTCGGAAACTAAGAATGTGAACACATTCCGCGGAATCGAAAAGACGCTTCAATACGAAATTCGTCGCCAGGCTGCTATTTTGAGCGAAGGCGGCGAGATTTTGCAGGAGACTCGTCACTGGGATGAGGCAACTCAGACTACTGCTGGCGGCCGAGTAAAGTCGGACGCCGACGATTATCGCTACTTCCCAGACCCAGATTTGGTTATGCTCCACATCACTAAGGAGCATATTGAGCGCATGAAGGCACAAATGCCAGAAATGCCTCGCGAGCGCCGTAACCGTTTGCAAAGCGAATGGGGCATTAGCGATCTTGAAATGCGAGATATTCTTAACGCGGATGCTCTTGATTTGGTTGAAGAAACCGTTAAAGCTGGTGCAAGTGCTGCTGGCGCTAAGAAGTGGTGGCTTGGTGAGCTTGCTCGCGAAGCAAACACTCGTGGCGTAACTTTGGAAGAATTGCCTATTACTCCGCAAGATGTGGCGCAAGTTGAAAAGCTAATTGCAGACGGTAAGCTTAACGATAAGCTCGCTAAGCAAACTGTTGCATGCGTTTTGGCCGGCGAGGGCAAGCCTGATGAAGTTGTTAATAAGCACGGATTCAAGGTTATGAACGATGACGGCGCTTTGGAAGCTGCTGTTGACGCTGCTCTTGCAGCCGATCCTGAAGTTGCAGAAAAGCTTAAGGCAGGCAATATGAAGCCGATGGGCGCGATTATTGGTGCTGTTATGCGCGCAACTAAGGGTCAGGCTGATGCTAAAGCTGTTACTAAGATTGTAATGGCAAAAATCAAGGGCTAGTTTAGATTAGCTTTTACTTTGCACTTTTTGCGCTTTATACTTTGCGTTTTAACTTTGTGTTTTATAGCATTGTATAGGGTGCAAAAAGTGCGATTTTATAACGCGGTTTTTACTAATCGCTGTAGCGCTTTTTGTAAGCTTTTGTAACACGTAAGTCGATTGTACGAAAAAGGTGAATATGCAAGGATTCAATGCTGATTCTACAAGCCACCGCGAGTTGCCAGAAAATATTACAATTCCACCAATACGCGGCGAAATGGCACGTCTTAGGCCAGCAACAATCGAAGATTTGGCGCAACTGGACGCATTGCATGCTTTTGATGGAGCAGCCGTTATAACAGGCAAAGATTCGCAATCGGAGCGCGCCATGGTTCACGCGTGGGTGAATCGTTCGGTGCAATGGTCTTCGGCTGGAAGCACTGAGGCAAAATCTAATCATGATGCCGCCTCTAGCGACGCTCAATCGCGCCCAACAATCGCATGGTCAATTGTGCCAGATTTTATTGATGACTCCGAAAATGCTAATGGCAATATTATTGGAATGATATTTTTGATTGACATTGACGGTTGGTCTAAATCCGCTAGGATCCAGGTGATTCTAGGACGCGACTATAGGGGTCGTGGGTATTCTAGGGATGCAATGCCTAGAGTTATGACTTACGGTTTTGCGCCAAGCGAGGTTGGTCTTGCTTTGCACAGGATTTGGGTTGGCGTTCCTGCAACAAACACGCGCTCACTTTCGGTATATCAGTCGCTTGGATTTATGAAGACGGGAACTGCTCGCGATGCGCTTTGGGATTCTCAAAGCCAAAAGTATCAAGATTTTGTTGTTATGGACACTCTTGTAGACGAGTACGATGCGATTCGCTCGCTAGACGCTTTTGGATTACACGTTATCGAAGATAATCCTGGAGTTTGCGAGGCCCTAAGCGCGCACGAGCATTCGATTGCAATCCCAGTTAAAAATGGCGATTTGCGCAAGTCGCAAGCAACCGAACAAGCCGAGTCTAGTGCTAAGCACACACATGATTCTTCTAAGCGCGCATGGTGGCGTATTATAGGACGAGGCCGCAAGCGTGCTCAAGAAGACGAAGCAGCCGATAAAACTACATCAAATACGTCAATCGCACCAATCACATCAATCACACCAACGGAAGGGAAGCGATGAGCGCCGAAGACCTCGACAATTACGAAACAGACGCCGAACTTGCGTTATACAAGGAATATCGTGACGTTATTAAGCTTTTTACGTACGTTGTAGAAACAGAACGCCGATTCTACTTGGCAAATAAGGTTGATTTTAACGTGCGCTCCGCAGGTCAAGACGTGTACTTTGACGTTCAATTAACAGACGCTTGGGTGTGGGATGTTTACCGACCTTCGCGATTTGTAAAAAACGTTAGAATCGTTACTTTCAAAGACGTAAACGTTGAGGAAGTTCAAAAAACGGATATCGATATTCCAGAATCTATCGCGTGATAAGAGTATGCTAGTAAAGCTTACGTTTAGATTTTAATACATATACGTGCTTGCAATTTTGCGTTTTTGACTTTATAAAGCGGTTTTTAGTTATGGAGGAAAATTGGCTGATACACAATCCCAGAAACAATCTGTAGTGATTATTGGTGGCGGTCCGGCAGGGTTGACGGCAGCTTGGGAGCTTGTAAAAGATGGCGGCTCTAGCCGCTACGATGTGACTGTTCTTGAGGCAACCAGCGAGTTTGGTGGCATTTCTCGCACCGTAAAATACAACGGAAACCGCATGGATATTGGCGGACACCGATTCTTCTCTAAAGACGATCGCATTATGCAATGGTGGCGAGATATGCTGCCTCTTCAGGGCGCTCCTTCTTACGACGATAAGAAGCTTGGCAGGCATCACGATTTAGAGGCTGGAGGCCCAGACCCAGAAGTGGAAGATGAGGTTATGCTTAAGCGTCATCGTGTTTCTAGAATCTTCTGGAATCATCATTTCTTTGACTACCCTATCTCTCTTTCTGCATCCACCTTGCGATCTATGGGCTTTGCTCTTACCATGAAAGTTGGTTTTAGCTACCTTTGGTCCATGATTCACAAGTTGCCAGAAACAAACCTCGAAAACTTCTACATTAATCGCTTTGGCAAAAAGCTGTATTCCATGTTCTTTGAAGGATACACCGAAAAGCTTTGGGGAAGGCATCCAAGCCAGATTTCTGCCGATTGGGGCGCTCAGCGCGTTAAAGGCTTGAGCATTGTTGAAGTTTTGAAGAACGCTATTTCTAAGCTTATGCCTAAAAATAAGGCAAGCCAGAAAGAAGTTGAGACTTCTTTAATTGAGGAATTTTGGTACCCTAAGCTTGGTCCAGGTCAGCTTTGGGAGACTGTTGAACGCCGTTGCCGAGAAAATGGCGCTACTGTTTTAACTGGCTCTAAGGTTGTTGCCATAAAGCAGGCGGACGGCAAGATTTGCAGCGTTGTTGTTGAAAATCAAAATGGCGAACGCAGCGAGCTTCGTGCAGATCAGTTTATTTCGTCTATGCCAATTAAAGATTTGGTTGCGTCTATTGAGCAAGGCGCGCATGGCGATGCAAATGCAGAAGTTCCACAAGACTTGCAAAAAGTTGCGTCTGGCCTTCCTTACCGCGATTTTGTGACTGTTGGCTTGCTTGTTAAGCGCATGCGTTTGCGCAACACTACCGACATTCCAACGCTTGGCAACCCACCTATTGTGCCAGATTGCTGGATTTACGTTCAAGACCCTGGCTACAAGGTTGGACGTTTGCAAATCTTTAACAACTGGAGTCCATACCTTGTTAAGGATGTTGATAATACCGTTTGGATTGGTCTTGAATACTTCTGCAGCGAAGGCGACGATTTTTGGAATATGAGCGACGAAGAGGCTCGCAAAAACGCCATTGACGAGCTGATTCGCATGCAAGTTATTGACAGCGAAGATGACGTTTTAGACGCTCATCGCGAACGCGTTCCAAAGGCCTACCCTGCTTACTTTGACACTTATGCTCAAATGCCTGAGCTTGTTAAGTACTTAGACGGTTTTGGCAACTTGTATTGCGTTGGTAGAAATGGCCAGCACCGCTACAATAACCAGGATCACTCAATGGCAACTGCTATTGAAGCTGTACAAAACATCGATAGTGGTAAGAAGTCTAAAGATAACGTTTGGTCTGTTAATACCGAAAAATCGTATCACGAAAAGAAGTAGCGCTTGTAACGTTTATAACGTCTGCATTGCCACGCGTGTGTTGTGAGTCGTATGAGTGTAGTAGCATACATTTATCAGCGATTAATACACATTGATATGTGTTTGTCGTTATATTCACAACGGATTTTCCGTAATCTTCCACGTAAAGCTCCAAGCAGTCTATCTTGGAGTTAGGGAAAGGCATAACTGTGGCAACAAGCCAAAATCTTGATGATATGAAGCTTTCGGAGCTTAAGGATCTTGCAAAGCAAATGGGTCTGCGCGGTACGTCTACAATGCGCAAGCCAGATTTGGTTGCTACGCTAACTGCTGCGCGCAATGGTGGGGATGCTCCAGCTGGTGTTAGCGTTCATGTTCCTAAAAGCACTTTACGAATAAATCGTGTTTCTCAAAGCGACGACGAAACGCAAAACAATTCATCTTCTTTTGAACTCCGCTCGAGCATTGACACGAATCGCGATTTTAATGATTCTTCTGATTCAAGCGATGCAAATAGTGGGACGCGTAATCGCAATTTTGCGCGCGAAAATCAGACTCATCGATATCGCAAAGAAGGCTCTGCAAATGTTACGAGAGAAGATAACGCTCGTACAAATGCAAGCGTAAACGCTGAGCAAAATAATGGTAGTAATTTTGCTAAAACAGACGAAGTGGATGCTAATTTAGATCAGATTCTTGCCACTTTGCCAAGCGAAAAGTCTTCTGCTCCAAACGCTAACCGCAACTCGGAATCGCGCAGAATGCGTATGTCTACTCGCTCTAGCGAAGAAAATGATTACACTTCTAAAGCAGAAAGATCTGATAGATTCCAGCGCAGAACGCGACGCACTAGAGACGACTACGATTCTAAAGCGGAACGTACTGAACGTGCGGAACGCTCCGAGATTCGTGAAGAGCACGAGATTCACGAGCAAGCTCCACGTCGCGAAGAGCCAAAAGAAGAGCTTGTTCCAGTTGCTGGCATTGTAGATGTGCTTGAATCTTACGCATTTGTGCGTACTTCTGGCTATTTGCCTGGTCCAAATGACGTTTATGTTTCTATGAGCCAAATCAAAAAGTACGGCTTACGCAAGGGAGATGCGGTTCAAGGCTCTATTCGCGCTCCTCGCGAGGGAGATCGCAGGAATCAGCGTCAAAAGTTCGTTCCTTTGCAAAGTGTTGACAGCATTAACGGCATGAGCGTAGAAGAGTCTCAAAATCGCCCACAATTTGCTAAGCTCACACCTTTGTATCCGCATGAACGCTTAAAGCAAGAGACTACGCCAAATCGCATGCTTGGCAGAATCATTGATCTTGTGGCACCTATTGGCAAGGGTCAGCGTGGTTTGATTGTTTCGCCTCCTAAGGCTGGTAAAACAATCACTTTGCAAAATATTGCTAACGCGATTGCTGTTAACAATCCAGAAGTACATTTGATGGTTGTTCTTGTAGACGAACGCCCAGAAGAAGTTACAGACATGGAGCGCACTGTTCAGGGCGAGGTTATTTCTTCTACATTCGACCGCCCAGCATCAGACCACACTACTGTTGCAGAGCTTGCGATTGAGCGTGCTAAGAGGCTTGTAGAGCTTGGCCAAGATGTTGTTGTTCTTCTTGATTCCATGACTCGCCTTGCTCGCGCATACAATATTGCTGCTCCTGCTTCTGGCCGTATTCTTTCTGGCGGCGTAGACGCTCAAGCGCTTTACCCTCCTAAGAAGTTCTTTGGTGCTGCACGAAACATTGAAAATGGCGGCTCTTTGACTATTATTTCTTCTGCTTTGGTGGAAACTGGTTCAAAGATGGATGAAGTTATTTTCGAAGAGTTTAAGGGCACTGGAAACATGGAGCTTCGTTTGAGCCGCGATTTGGCAGATAAGCGACTGTTCCCAGCTGTAGATATCAATTCTTCTGGCACGCGCCGCGAAGAGTTGATTACTCCTGCTCAAGAGTTGCCGATTATTTATCGCTTGAGGCGATTGTTCGGCGGACTGGAGCCAGAACAGGCTTATCAGACTTTGGTTCCGCGCTTAAAGAAGACCGCTTCTAATCGCGATTTTCTTGCGGCTATTGTTCAGCAAGCCAACAATTCCACAAATGGCGGAACAGGCGCAATCGCGTAAAGTTTTCGCGTAAAATAATAATCTAAATTAAATGCCTCTTGATTTAATAATCATGAGGCATTTTTAATAATCTCATGCATAAAACATACAAAAAACATACATAAAAATAGAATGGTCAAAAGTTTATATATGTAAACATGTGTTAAATAATGTGAAAAACCGTGATTTTTTATCTAATTTTGTTCTTTTTCATTAAAAAATACGATACGATTGAAGAGACTGCAGGGGGCGCAGCTAAAGTCGAAGAAGCAAAACAAAGATTTTGGTGGCGCTGTATGAGGATGGAGATCGCATGACGGGAAACTCTCATAGGATTGAAAATAATATTCCTTCTGGCTTAGAAACCAGCGCGAGCACAGTTGCTCCGATCGATTCTACGGATGCAATTATTGTAGATATTCTTGAGCACGATGGCCGTGCAACATTAACCAAGCTAGCCAAAGCTTCTGGACTGTCTGTTTCCGCTGTGCAATCCAGAGTTCAAAAGCTCGAGCGCAAAGGAATCATAACTGGATATCGCGCTTTGATTGACTACGAGCGCAGAGGCTTGCCAGTAAGCGCATTCGTGGCGGTTACGCCTCTTGATTTTGAGCAAGAAGCTTCCGTTCCAACCAAGTTGAAAGACATTGACGGCATTGAAGCGTGCTATTCGATTACTGGAAGCCCAAGCTTTATGCTTGTTGTTCGCGTTGCAACTCCTAGCAAGCTAGAAGAACTAATCAACACAATTCATCGTGTTGTTCCAGTTAGCACAGAAACAACAATGGTTTTGCAAACTTATTTTGACTAAAAATAGCATGTTCAACTTTTCTAAAGAGTCGATTGACGCACGCGAATATTTTGATGAATCGCATTGCAACGATTGCAGCGATTATAGTGATTGCAACGATTCAATGAATGAGATTTTTGCGCTGCGTCAGTCGATTGACAATATTGACAATGCAATTGTTTCGCTTCTAGCAGAGCGCTTTAAAGTTACGGAAAAAGTCGGAGAAATAAAAGCTCGCGCAAATCTTGCTACAGAAGATAAGTCTAGGGAAAATCGCCAGGCGAATCGACTTAAAAAAATTGCTGAAGAATCTGGATTAAAAGAAGAAATCGCGCTAGAGTATCTACATTTTGTTGTAGCTGCCGCAAAAAAGCGTCATCAAGAAATCAAAAATAATCAAAAATAGTAACAAATCTAGCAAAATCTGAAAAATATGCGCGCTTAGAGTCATAATAAAAATATGACTATTGCAACCGTTGAACGTTACGCACAAATGCTTGATGCAGCCAGCAAAGGCGGATACGCCTACCCTGCGATTAACGTTACTAGCACACAGACCTTAAACGCAGCACTACAAGGATTTGCCGAAGCACAAAGCGACGGAATTATTCAAGTGTCTGTTGGAGGATCCGCATATTTTTCTGGCCAGTGCGTAAATAATCGCGTTGTTGGATCAATCGCATTTGCGCAATTCGCGCATCAAGTTGCTGCACAATACCCAAACATTACGGTTGCATTGCACACAGATCATTGTGCAGAAGCCTATTTAGACGATTGGATTAGGCCACTTTTAGCTTATGAAGCAGATCAAGTTGCGAACGGCAAAGAGCCGATTTTCCAGTCGCATATGTGGGATGGATCCACAGTTAAACTTGAGCACAATCTAGACATTGCAGAAGAATTGCTAGAAGAGTCAAATAAAGCGCGCACGATTCTAGAGATTGAAATCGGCGCAGTTGGCGGCGAAGAAGACGGCCACAGAGCAGATATTGACGAAAAGCTGTACTCCACTCCCCAAGACGCTATGCGCGTTGTTGAGCGATTAGGTTTAGAGGACTGCGCAAAATACATGGCAGCTTTTACGTTTGGAAACGTTCATGGAGCATACAAGCCGGGCGTTGTTAAGCTTAGGCCGCAGTTATTAGACAACATTCAAAGCGCTGTATACAACAAGTACAAGCTTGATTTGTGCAATCGCAAGTTTGGCGTGCCAACAAAACCATTCTTGCTAGTGTTCCATGGCGGATCTGGCTCTACAGCAGAAGAAATTGCGCAAGCTGTAAAATATGGCGTTGTAAAAATGAATATTGACACAGATACGCAATACGCTTTTACGCGCGCAATCGCCGACCACATGTTCCACAACTACGACTCGGTTCTTAAAATCGACGGCGAAGTTGGTGCCAAGAAACTTTACGACCCAAGGTCTTGGGGCAAAGAGGCAGAAAAAGCAATGGCTCAGCGTGTTGTTGAAGCATGCGTGCAGCTTGGGTCTGCTGGAAAAGCTTTAAAATAGCTTTAGAACAGCTCTAAAATAGCGCAATCGCAAATATTATTAGGCGTTATTTGGCATTATTCGGTATTGGCTTTGCGATAATCTTAACACGTAGGAATTGTGTTTATTTGGGCAACGTTAGCTCAAAAATGGAGGTTCAGCATGCCTGGAATTGTGCTTATTGGCGCTCAATGGGGTGACGAAGGCAAAGGTAAAGCAACTGATTTAATTGGTTCTAAGGTAGATATTGTTGCACGTTTTAATGGCGGCAATAATGCTGGCCACACTGTTGTTGTAGGAAACGAATCTTACGCATTGCACTTACTTCCTAGCGGCATAATCAGCCCAAACGTAACTCCCGTTATTGGAAACGGCGTTGTTGTAGACCCAGAGGTTCTTTTTGAAGAGATTGACGCGCTAGAATCACGCGGCGTTGACTGCTCGAAGCTGCTTGTTAGCGAGTCTGCGCATGTTATTACGCCTTATCATCGCGTAATCGATAAAGTTACGGAGCGATTCCTTGGAAAGCACAAGATTGGCACAACGGGTCGCGGAATTGGACCGACTTATGCCGATAAGATTAATCGCGTTGGAATTCGCGTACACGATTTGTTTAACGCGGATCATTTGCGAGATAAAGTAGAAGCCAGCTTGCATCAAAAGAATCAAATGCTTGTTAAGCTCTACAACCAGCACCCAATTGATATTGATGCCGTTACAAGCCAGCTCGTAGAACTTGGAAAGCGCTTAAAGCCATACGTTGCCGACACTTCGCTTGTGCTAAACCAGGCAATGGAAAATGGTAAAACCGTGCTTTTTGAAGGCGGCCAGGCAACTATGCTAGACGTTGACCACGGAACATACCCATTTGTAACGTCTTCTAATCCTACAGCTGGAGGCGCTTGCACGGGTACGGGCGTTGGTCCTACTCGCATTAATCGCGTAATCGGTGTTGCTAAGGCTTATATTACGCGCGTTGGCGAAGGCCCATTCCCTACAGAGCTTTTGGACGAAAGCGGCGATTGGCTGCGCGAGCAGGGTCACGAATATGGCGTAACTACTGGTCGCCCTCGCCGATGCGGATGGTTTGACTCTGTTGTTAGCCGTTATGCTACTCGCGTAAATGGCCTAACTGATATTGTTCTTACAAAGCTAGATGTTTTGACTGGCTTAAAAGAGATTCCCGTTTGCGTAGCTTACGATGTAACTTTAACTGACGGAAGCGTTGAGCGTGTGGACGAGATGCCAGTAGATCAGTCTTTGTTTGCTAGCGCTAAGCCAATTTACGAGATGCTTCCAGGCTGGAGCGAAGATATCTCTAAAGTGCACAAGTTTGAAGACTTGCCTGCAAACACTCAAAGCTACGTAAAGCGCTTGGAAGAACTTTCCCATTGCCGTGTTTCTGCAATTGGCACTGGCCCTCAGCGCGACCACATTATTAGCGTTCATTCGTTGATCGATTAATGCTATTAATGCTGACTAAATAGTTGACTAAATACATATTAAATGCGATTTAAGGCGGCTAAAAATATGAGTGTTCCGAGAAAAAATCGCCCAGATTTGCCTAAAAAGCGCCAGCATAAATCACTTGGATTAAAAATCTATTTTGTTGTTTTTATTGGCGGATTGCTTGGCGCTTTTGTGCGTAGTGAAATAGGCGTTTTTACGTACGGCATGCATTGGGATTCGGGATATTCTATGCTTTTTAGCCGCTTTACTTTTGCAACTCTTTTATCTAACGTTTTAGCATGTTTTATTCTTGCTTTAGTAAGTTCGCTTGTAGCAAATAGATTGCGCAGCAAAAATAAAGACTTAATAAAATACGGCTTTTGCACAGGATTTTGCGGCGGACTTTCAACAATGTCTACTTTTGCCTTTGAGGGCGCGCATTCCGCATTTACTGCAATGAACATTGTAGAAGTAATTGCCATTATGGCGTTGTCTATGGTTCTTGGCGTTTTAGCAGTGCTTGTTGGGAGTCTAATTGGAGATAAAATTTTTGCTTTTAAAGGCAATGGCAGCGTAAAAAATGCTGGTGATGCAAACGCCATCAATAAAATAGACGCTAACAGGGGCGGTGCAAAATGATGTCTTACGCATACGTTCTTTTTTGGCTGCCTCTTGTTTTTGCGGGACTTGGCGCCGTTCTTCGTTGCGCAATATCTGACGCAATCGGGCGCGTTTATAACCATGATTTTCCAATCGCGACTTTGCTAATCAACGCTTTTGCGTCTTTTATAATGGGCTTAGTTGTATTTTTAAGTTCTTCGATTATATACGATTTAACTTTTGCTTCGACTATTATCTACACGTGCGCATTGGGATTTTTAGGCGGATTTTCAACGTTTTCAACCGCAATCTTAGAAATCGTAAGCCTGTTTAAGCTAAAGAAAATCAAGCTTGGACTATGTCTTTTTATTAGCGAACTAATAGTGCCATTCTTGTGCGCATTTATTGCATACGCTGGACCGTGTTTTGTAATGTTTTTACTTCTAAAGTCTTAGTTTTTAATTTTATTAATTGACGTATTTTATTTATTAATTAATGTATTTTATTAATTAACGTTTATTGTGTTATTAAAATGTTAAAATGCTTTGTGTATTTGTTTGCGATTTGATTTAAGAATAGGTTTATTGTGACTTTAAAGAACGTAGGCGGTTTTATACGCGACTTTTTGCGCGACTTTTCGGATCGCATTCTTAAAACACTTAAGCATCTTAGATGGAAGATGGTTCTTGCAGGCGTAGTTGTTGGCCTTGTTTCGGGAGCGCTTGTAGCAACTTATAGACTTGGGATTGAGTACGGAACCGATTTTGCGCGATGGATGTATGCGCGAATGCTGCAAAACATGCTTTGGATTGCGCCTTGCGTGATTTTTGCGATTGTTGCTGGATTCTTTATTGGCTGGATGAGTCGCAAAGAAAGCATGGCGTCTGGAAGCGGCATTCCACAAGTTGTTGGATACGTTCAGCGCGGTCTAAAAATGTGTTGGAACACTATTTTGCCTGTTCGATTTGTAGGCGGATTGTTGGGTTCGCTATTTGGCTTATCTCTTGGGCGCGAAGGCCCTTCGATTCAAATCGGAGCTTGCGGCGCGCAAATGATGTCTCGCATTTTTAGAAAAGGCAATAAAAACGATACGCAAGAACACTATGTTGTAACCGCTGGAGCTGCAGCTGGCTTATCTGCAGCATTTAGCGCTCCACTTTCTGGGCTTATGTTTGCTATGGAAGAAGTTCAACACGGATTGTCTTCTACAGTTCTTATGGGAGCTGCTGCTGCATCTATTTGCGCGGACTTTGTGTCTCAAACATGCTTTGGACTTCGACCTGTTTTAGACTTTGGAAGGATTCCAGACTTACCAATGACACTTCATTTTTGGCTGATTCCGCTTGGCATTTTTGCGGGACTTATTGGCTCTTTAATGAATAGATCCTTACTTGGATTGCAAACGATGTATAAATATTTGCCAAAGTGGGCTCCTGTATCTATAGCATGCTTAATCGCGATTCCTGTTGGCTTATATTTGCCAGAAGTTCTTGGCGGAGGCTCGAATCTTGTTAAGCTCTCTGAATATGGAAAAGCAAGCATAGCGCTTCTGTGCATTCTGTTTGTTGCAAAAATGCTATTTACTTCTACAAGCTTTGGGTGCGGAGCGCCTGGCGGAATTTTTATGCCAATTCTTGCTGTTGGAGCGCTAGCAGGCGGCGTTGCTGCGCGCGCAATAATAAGCATTCCGATTCTTGGCATTGACGCAAAGCTAATGCCAATTTTTACAGTGTGTGTTATGGCTGGCACGCTTTCGGCTTCTGTAAAAGCTCCGCTCACTTCGATTTTGCTAACTGTAGAAATGTCGGGAACAATGATTCACACTCTTCCAGTTGCTGCATCTGCTTTTATTGCGCTTCTTGTATCCGATATTTTGCACACTAAGCCAATCTATGGCGAACTTCTGGAAAGGTACATGGCTTCCAATCCAAAACTCGTGCGCTAATATGCTTATACGCTTATACAAAAATACGCTAAAACAGCAATGTGGATAACTTTTTGGCGGATTTGCAACGTTTATTGAGCCTTTAACCACATTCTTACAAAAGTATTGCTTATTTATTTTGTATGCGATTCAATAGCTGCATGAGCAATATGAGTATTGATAATTACGATGCGCCTTCGTGCGCCGCTAGGGTACTTAACACATACCCTCCGCAGGCGAGTGCGCTTAAAAACGCCATTAATCAGTCTAACAATGTTAACGACTCAACTGTTATTGCATCTTTTAATCGCAGTTGTGAACTGGCTGAAAATCCTACGTTTAACAAAGATTTTGGCGTTATAAGCAATCGTGTTCTTCAAGACGATCGCAATAATAGTGTTGCTCAAAAAACTACTGGAAGCTTGAACTACTCGCTAAAGCCTTTTCCAAAAAATGTTGTAATTGGTTCTGCAGCAAATAGCGGAATTGGCTTAAGCACTACTCTTGCACTTCTTGCAAGCAATATTGCTAGTAAAAAATACGTTGTAGCTTTAATCGATGCAGATATTTCTAATGGCGGTTTAGATGTTTTACTTGGATTGGAGCAAGACGAAGGCAGAAGATTGCAAGAGGTTCAAGCTCCTTTAGGAAGACTAGACGGTTACGTTTTGCGTTGCGAGCTTTTGCATTGGAACAATGTGGATATTCTGGCCTACTCACCTTGGAAAAATCAGGAGCCTAAGCCATGGGTTATTGAGGCCGCAATTAGAGGTCTTGCTAAAGCTTGCGACGTTGTGATTGTAGATATTGGATCTGGATTTTCGGCAAGAAGGCTTTTACAAAGTCTTCCAACTCTAGCGAATGTTCCAACAATTTTTGCATCGGAGCTTAGCGTTTTAGGTTTAGCTCGATTGCGAGCGCATCTAAAAAATCTAGAGTTGGATCATAAAAATTACGCGGAAAATCTAACTTATATTGTTGCAGGCTTAAATCCACGCGGACTTTCTAACAGATTTTGCCCAGTAGAGATTACAGAAGCTTGTGATTATTTACTTTGCAATGTAGAAGGCCCAATTGGTCACGATTCTAAGATGTACGAAGACATAATTGGTGGGTATGGGATTAGAAGCATACCAAAATGCGCGCAAAGTGCGGTAGAAAAAATCACCATATGGCTGCTTGGCGACTCGCGCAAATCGGGTTTAATGGCATCTAGCACGCAAGGTGATTCTTCTTATGCGTTTGGCAGATTTTCAAAAATAGTTGGTGGTAGGCATGGCTTTACAAGATATTGATTTTGGAATTTTGCAAGATATTGCAGATAATCCAAATGTAACGGATATTGTTGTTACAGACGAGGGAAGAGTTTGGGCAGACTTTGGACTTGGGCTTAATGAATACAATCCAAGAATCCCGTTTGATAATCCCAGTGTTTTGCGCGAATATGCCGTCTGGCTTTGTGCTCAATTGGGTAAACGATTAGACGACGCATGCCCAATTGCAGACGCTTCTAGTCCACTTGGTGTGCGAATTCACGCGCTTATTGCACCGATAGTTTTGAGCGGAGCTGCCATTTCTATTCGCTTCCCTGCACTAAAACACTACTGTTTAACGGAGCTTAGTAGCAAAGGCATGTTTCCAATTGAACTATCTAGAATTCTTTATTTACTTGTTGAAAGTCGCGCAAATATTTTGATTACAGGTAGCACAGGTTCGGGAAAAACAACACTTATGAAGGCTCTGTTAGCTTCTTGTAATCCAAAAGACAGAATAGTTACTGTTGAAGAAACTAGGGAATTGGGATGCGTTTCTAACGATTACGTTTCTTTAGCAACAAGAGAGGCAAACGTTGAAGGCGCAGGATGCATTGATTTACAAGAGCTTGTAAAAGCCACTTTGCGAATGCGGCCAGACAGAATCATTTTGGGAGAATGCAGAGGAAAAGAAATCGCTGATTTATTGCGCGTTTTTACGTGCGGACACAAAGGCGGAATGACGACTTTGCACGCAGATAAAGTGCAAAAAGTTCCAGCACGATTAATGGCACTTGGTCTGCTCGCAGGGCTGGAGCCAATGGCACTTTGCGCTCTTGCTGCAGACGCATTCGACGTTGTTATTCACGTCGAGCGCGTAAACGGGATACGCGTTGTAAAGGAGCTTGGAGTTTTAAGATCTAATGATTCTGGCGCACTAGAAGGCGTTCCTGTTTTAAGAGTTAAAGACACGCAAATAGAGGCCACTTTAGCATGGAAAGAGTTTTCGTCTAAATGGCATTTGCCACTAAATTCGCAAATAGTTTTAAGAGCTTAACAAGCAAAAAGCAAAACGGGCAAAAATAAGGCAAACTAACAAGCAAACTAACAAGCAAAATAAGCTAACAAAGGATTTAACATGAGTATTGAAGAGTCGCTAGCATCTCTTGTTGCATCATTAAAATCGGGAGCTTCGTTTGAGTCAATTATTGGCGTATGCTCAGATTGCAATGCTAATGGCAATGCGCGCAAAGCATACAACAAGCAAATAAATGCAGAATCCATATTACAGTGGTTTGATTCTAGACTAAGCGAAAGCACAATCACGTCTAGTTTAGATAGCTCTTTCAAAAACGCGAAGAATACAAAGAATACAAAAAATTATAAAAATGCCAAAAAACAAAAAGACATTCGTAAAATAGCGCAATCTCTTATGAGTGTATACAAATTAAGTAATTCGATTGGCTGCCCAATGGCAGATTGCGTTCAATCTGTTGCGGATTCTTATTATGCAAACAAAAGGGTTGATGATTTAAGCGCGGAAGTTTTTGCAATGCCAAAAGCCACTATTAAGTTGCTTATTGCACTGCCATTTTTGTCTCTTTTAACTGGTCAGCTTTTGGGAGCAAACCCAATACTAATGATTTTTACAAACTACAAGGGCTATACGCTTTTAGGCGTTGGAATGGCATTTTACGCGGTTGGAGTTATTTGGGTTGCGCGCATCCTTAAAAATTCTAGAAACGCAATGCAATCTGCTTCTTTTAATGGCAATTAAAACGCAATCAAAACAGCAATAAAAAAATAATCTAAGAAGTATTTTTAGTCAAAACTTAATGCAGTAAAGGAGGATAAATGCTAAGAGCAATTATTATTTGGCTTATTTTAGTTGCATACATAATTATTTTGTGCAAACTTTTTTCTAAGCAAATGGCATCTAGCTCACTCTATGAGCGCGCCGTTAAACCGAGCGTTTTTATGCAAAACACTTATGATTTTAGACAAAACATACTAAGCGATATAGATCCGATTCTTGGTTTGCAAATGATAATAGTTGCACTAAAAAGTGGTGTTGCAATAACTAGAGCACTAGACGTAGTTGGTTGTTCTTTGCCTGCATCAAAAGGAATTTGGCTAAGTCGCGTTTCTAAGGCGCTTATTTCGGGCAGCACTTGGAGAGAAGCTTGGAGTGAGCCACATGTTTGCTTTAGTAAAAAAGATAAGAACGCTTACACGTCTTTGATTTTGAGCACATGGCTAAAAAATTCTTTGCGTGAATCTTGGATTTACGGAAGCTCCCCCGTACCAGTACTTAACGCCGTTTTGCAAAACTACGAGCAATCAATGAAGAATGTTGCAAAAAAAGAAAGTTCTAAACTTTCTGTACGACTTCTTTTACCAGTTGGATTGTGCTTTTTGCCAGCGTTTATTTTTGTTGGCATTTTGCCAACAGTTGCATCATTTATGCACTAGCTGCAAATCGAAGTGAAAAATCGCAGTGAAAACGATTTTATATAAAAAGTCGCATATAAAAGTCTTAAAAATGGCACTTAAAAATTTGTATCCAAACTGGGTACATAAATAAAAAATAAACAATAAATAAAAGAAAGGAAGGTAAGTAACATGAAAACAATTGCTAAAGCATTTTCAAAACTTTGTTGCAAGTTTACAACAAACGCAAACAAAGGATTGATTAAAGCAGAACAGGCGTGCAATAGTATGCAAAACCGCTTGGATAACAGTCTAAAGAAACTAGACGAAGGAGCGGTTACTGCAGAATATGCGGTTGTTCTTATAGCTGCTACAGCTTTTGCAACAGTTCTTATTGCTATTGCTAAGTCGGAAGCTGTGCACACAGCTATTAGCGAACTTGTTAAAAGAGCTTTGCACGTTAGCTAATGTACAGAAGAATATACGCGTGAAACATTGCGTGAAACATTCTAAGCTCTTGTTGATATTTAACAAGATTTGATGAGATTAAACGAGATTCAGTTAAACAAGATTCAGTTAAACAAGATTAAAGAAATGCTAAAGAACTAAGCATAAACACTAATAATGGAGATTCACTAATGCGAAAGAAATGAGAAAAATGAAGAATTATATATTTTTGAATATTTTCAACAAAAGGAATGCAAAAAATACAAGCATAAATAGTTACAAGCAAACTAAAAGCACTAAATTCACTAAAGATACTAAAAATGTTAAAGATGCTAAAGATTTAGGTGCAGTAACCGCAGAATTTGCGATTATTCTACCTACAGTTGCGATTCTTGCTATAGTGTTAATTTTTGTAGGCAAATCAGTAGTAAATACAATGAATTGCAACGATGCAGCAGGCCAAGTTGCCTACTACATTGCATCAACACACGATTCTAAAGAAGCTCAAAATATAGTGCATAAAGTATCTGGAAAAAATAGTTCTGTAAAAGTCGAATATGTTGAAAATATGGCAGATATTGTTGTTAGTTGCCCAGTTGTGCCAGACCCGCTGAAGATTTTGCCAATGCAAGTAGAAGCGCGCATTAGTCAGGTTTTAATATGAATCAAAAAAGAGCTAAGCGATTAATAACGCAATGCTTAGAAGCTAAACATTTGCACGGAGCGGATTGCGGATCTGGAACTATGCTTGGCATAGGATTAGTAACCGCAATCTGCTCTATTCTGGTTCTTTGTGCGGTTATTGGAACGATTCTTGTTTCAAAACATCGCGCCTACGCGTTAGCAAATGCAGCGGCAATATCGGGAGCAGTTGCTATACAAAACATGCACGGAGACGCTTGCAAAATCGCGCAAAACACGGCTACAGCAAACAATGCAAAAATTGAGTCTTGTGTGGAAAAAGATAACGATGTATCGCTAAAATTAAGCGTTCCTTTACACGTTCCAATGGCCTCTAGAATAACAGTAAGCGCTAAAGCGGGTTTAGTGGATTGTAGCGAGTGAACCATAATGTAACATGTAGTAGAGTGCGCATCGTTAGCATGTCAGTACTTAGATGATTAAAATGGAACAGATGATTTGCTTAAACAGTAAGCGGATTTAAGTTAATATCTAGTTGGCGGTAGGTTATAGTTATGGCACTTGCGTTGTATCGAAGATATAGACCAGACACTTTTGAAGGTGTTATTGGTCAAAATCAGGTTACGATTCCGCTTATTAGAGCACTTGATCAAGGCAAAATTACGCACGCGTATCTGTTTTCTGGACCGCGCGGATGTGGAAAAACAAGTTCGGCACGAATTTTAGCGCGATGCATTAATTGTGAACAAGGGCCAACTTCTAAGCCGTGCGGAAAATGCCAAAGCTGTAAAGATCTTGCAACAGGCGGCCCAGGTTCTATAGACGTTGTAGAAATAGACGCAGCAAGTCACAACGGCGTTGACGACGCTAGAGAATTACGCGAGCGTGCAGGATTCGCACCAGCAAGAGATAGATATAAGATTTTTATTTTAGACGAAGCTCATATGGTAACTCCTCAAGGCTTTAACGCTTTGCTTAAGATTGTGGAAGAGCCGCCTGAGCACGTTATGTTTATTTTTGCTACAACTGAGCCAGATAAGGTGATTGGAACAATTCGTTCTAGAACTCACCACTACCCGTTTAGACTAGTTCCGCCAGAAGTAATGGGGCCGTATTTAGAGAGTATTTGCCAAAAAGAAGGCATTAAAGCACAAAAAGGCGTTCTTCGACTTGCCATGCGCGCAGGCGGCGGCTCCATGCGAGACACGCTTTCTGTGTTAGATCAATTGATGATTGGCTCCGTAGATGGCGTTATATCGCTAGATTCTGCGGTTGCTCTTCTTGGATTTACGCCTTCTAACTTAATCGGAGATGTTGTTGACGCTCTTATTGAAAAAGACGGAGCAAAACTTTACGAAACTGTGCAAAAGGTTATTGTTGGAGGCTTCGATAGTCGCAAGTTTGTAGAAGATTTGCTTGGTCGCTTGCGCGATTTGTTACTATTGGCTTCTGCTGGAGTAGATAGTGCTAAAAACTTGCTTGGGGATTTATCGCCAGAAGACATGCAAGTTTTGCAACGTCAATCAAGTCAGCTCACTTTGCGAAGCTTGTCTAGAATGGCAGAAATCGTAAATAATGCTTTTTCAGGAATGGCAAATGCTGTTTCGCCTAGAATGAATCTTGAAATTCTTGTTGCACGCTTACTTTGCACTAGAACGGATTCGAGCGAAAACATTCAAACACAAGTTTATGCAAAAAATGTTGAAGCGCCAAAAGCGAACGTAAAGCATTTTATTGGGTCGGCTGCGGCAAATGCGATTGAAACTGCAGAAACAGCTGCAAAGTGGCCAGAACAGCCAGAAAACGCAAACGCTAGCACAAATGCAAATGCAAGCGCAACTACAAGCGCGCCTCAAATTTTAGACGTTGACGAAGCTTGGAACAATCTTGTTAAAAGTCTTCCAAGCGATGTTCGCGAATACGTAGAAATAAATCACGTTCCAAAAGTTAGATTAGACGAAAGCAATCCGCTAAAAAGAAAGCTTGTTTTAACATTTGATGAGCCTATAAGTCAGCATGCTTTTGCTCTTGCTCTTTGCACGACTGCTCCTTACGATGGCAAAAAAGTGCCAGTTGTTGTTATGAGCAAAGTAAAAGACGTTTTTGGTAAAGATGTTTCAATCGCGCCTGATTCTGTTGCGGAAAATGGACAAAAAGTTGAGTCTGTAGCAAAAATGGATCCGCAAAAGCTTGCGCAAGTTAAGCGCGAATTACTTATGCGCAAAGCTGGAATTGTAAAAGGATTTGGCAAAAACACAAGCGAGAAAAGCGAGTTAAATGCTGATAGCCCTTTAGGCGGTGATAACCCTTTAGATAATTCTTTAGATGATCATTTAGATAACCCTTTAGATGATCATTTAGACGCATCACAAGATGACGCTTGGGCTAGTATGGCTTCCGCTCCAATGGGAGACGCAATTGCACCTGCGCGAGCGCAAAATAAAACGCAGTCGCAAGATAAAACTCAGCAATCGCAAGCACTGCATAGTCAGCAAGAAAAGCAAGCAATAAAGCCAGTTAACAGTGCGCAAAACGTGCAAGAAACGCAAGAATCTTATCAATCGCAAGAATCATTGCAAGAACAAGCTCCGTCGCAAGAGTCGTCGCAAGAGTCGTCACAAGCACAAACTCATTCTGCAGAGGGCATAAATGGCGCTCAAGAAGACGAATGCTCAATGCAAGACGAGTCTTTAGAATCCGCTACAAATTTGAGCATAGACGACTTGGAAAAAATGTTTGAAGTCAAATCTGTAAAAGAATTCGGCGCAAGCGACCCAAATAATCCTAAAAACGCGCATGCTCGTAAAAGAAAGCAAGAGGAATAAATGCATAATGTGTCATCGTACGAAGGCGCAATCGGCAGAGTTATAGACGCATTTTCTAGCCTTCCTGGAATCGGCCCAAAAGGCGCACAACGAATTGCATTTTACATACTTTCGTCTTCTAACGCGCAAGCGCAAGAACTAATCAACTCGATTAACGACTTAAAAGAAAACGTGCGATTTTGCGAAATTTGCGGTAACGTGTGCGAACAAAGCCCTTGCGTTGTTTGCTTAGACCCTAGAAGAGATCACACAAAAATATGCGTTGTAGAAGAGCCAAAAGACATTATGAGCATTGAGCGCACGCACGAGTACGCAGGCGTTTACCACGTTTTAGGCGGAGCGATTAATCCAATGGCAAACGTGGGACCTGCAGACTTAAAAATAACGCAACTACTTGAGCGCTTAAAAGACGCGCAAATAAAAGAGGTTATTTTAGCGCTAGATCCAAATATAGAAGGCGAAGCAACAGTTACGTATTTAGCACGACTGCTTGAGCCGCTTGATATAAAGGTGACTAGGCTTGCAAGCGGATTGCCAGTTGGTGGAGACCTTGAGTATGCAGACGAAGTGACTCTTGGGCGCGCTTTTGCAGGAAGGCAAGATGTTTAGAGATTGCACGCGGAAATTGCACGCGGAAAAGTCGCAAGCAGCCGCTAGCCAGAATGCACGCCACTAATATATTGCAAAATAAAAATAAATAGAGCACGCTTGGTAATCTGATTTTGTAGTCTGATTTTAGATTAGTTCTTCTAACGCGCGTGCTTTAGAAGCATACGGCTGAACATAAGGGGTTAGAGTGGCTCTTATAGTGCAGAAATACGGCGGTTCGTCTGTAGAAGACACGGACGCAATTCAACGCGTAGCAAAAAGGATTCTCGATACAAAAGCTGCTGGAAACGACGTTGCGGTTGTTGTTTCTGCTATGGGAGACACAACAGACAATCTGATTGACCAAGCAATGAGCGTAAATGCGCATCCGCCTGCACGAGAGATGGATATGCTTATGACTGCAGGAGAGCGCATTTCTATGAGCCTTCTAGCAATGGCGATTCACGCGCAAGGCTCGCACGCATACTCTTTTACAGGCTCGCAAGCTGGTTTTATGACGGACGCGCAATTTGGAGCGGCGCATATTCGCGCTGTTAAGCCAGATCGCGTTCAGCACGCGCTTAAAAAAGGCAGTGTTGCTATTGTTGCAGGATTCCAAGGAATTAGCGAGATTGGCGACGACACAACGCTTGGGCGAGGCGGCTCAGATACTTCGGCAGTGGCGCTGGCTGTAGCTTTGGGTGCGGATATTTGCGAGATTTACACAGACGTTGATGGCGTTTTTACAGCAGACCCTAGAATTGTTCCAACAGCAAAGCGAATCCCCGTTATTGACTACGATTCAATGCTAGAAATGTCGTCTTGCGGATCGCGCGTTTTGGCTTTGCGATGCGTTGAATATGCGCAACGATTTAGCATGCCATTGCACGTTCGAAGCTCTTTTTCGCACAGAAATGGCACTTTGGTTGTTCCTAATGGCGTAGATCCAAAGAGCCTGCCAAATCTAAGTTAATTATTTATTAAAAGATATAGGCATAAAACACAAAATAAGACGGTAAATAATACAAAGTAAATAAGAAAAGACAATAGACATAGGCAATAGACAGAAGGCGGCAAAATGGCAAATAAAATAGCAAATGTAGATATTCGTTCAACAATGGGCGATTTATTCCCAGACTTAGGCCCAGAGACCCCTGTGATTTCTGGCGTTGCGCACGATAGAAGCGAGTCTATGATTACTCTTCGAGGCGTTCCCGATAAGCCTGGAAACGCTGCAAAAGTATTTACAACTCTTGCTGCTGCAGACGTTAACATAGACATGATTGCCCAGGCAAGCGCATCCACAGAGACGGCAGACATATCTCTTACAGCTCCAAGCTCGGCTTTAGACGCCGTTTGCAAGGTTTTGCAGGGCGCGCGCGGCGAATTGCAATTTACGTCTATGGACGTGGACCCTTCTGTTGGAAAAGTCGCAGTTGTTGGCGTTGGAATGAAAACCTATTCTGGTCTTGCAGCCACCTTCTTTACAGCTCTAAGCGATCACGGAATTAATATTCTTATGATTTCCACATCCGAGATTCGCATTGCGGCGATTGTTCCAGTAAAGCAGCTCGACGAGGCGGTTCGCGCTCTTCACACAGCCTACGGATTAGACGCAAGCAAAGTCGAAGCCGTTGTTTATGGAGGAAGCGGACGCTAATCGCGCGCAAAATCACGCAAAATCACGCTTAAATAATCGCAAAAATCAAAGAAAATCGCAAAATAATCGCAGAATAAGGGAGACAAAATGGCAATTATAAGCAACACGGGCGTAAACCTTGCGGTTTTAGGTGCCACTGGCCAAGTCGGAATGGTTATGCGCCGCGTATTAGACGAGCGCGATTTTCCAATTAAAAACTTGCGATTTTTGGCTTCCGCACACTCTGCTGGAACTGTTTTGAACTATCGCGGCAAAGATGTTGTTGTAGAAGACGTAGAAAAAGCAGATTTAAGCGGAATAGACATTGCGATTTTCTCTGCAGGCGGTGGAACATCCAAAGTGTGGGCGCCGCGATTTGCGGATGCTGGCGCAATAGTAATCGACAACTCTTCTCAATGGCGTATGCATAACGATGTGCCTCTTGTAGTTGCAGAAGTAAATCCGCAAGATTTGAACGATATTCCGCGTGGAATTGTTGCTAATCCAAATTGCACAACAATGGCGTGCATGCCTGTTCTAAAACCGCTTTCTGACGCTTTTGGCTTAAAACGACTTATTGTATCTTCTTACCAGGCGGTTTCGGGAGCTGGCAGAGCTGGCGCGTTGCAACTTATGAACGAAGCGCAAGCGGCTTTAGATCAGGGAGCGGATAAGCTTGTGTTTGATGGAGATGCGATTGATTTTCCGCAGCCAACAAAAGTTGCGCGCACAATCGCATTCAACGTTGTGCCATTTATTGGCGCGATTGTTGATGACGGATCGCAAGAAACCGACGAGGAGCAAAAGCTTCGCAACGAAAGTCGTAAGATTTTGCACTTGCCAAATCTTGCAGCAAGCTGCACATGCGTGCGCGTAGGAGTTTTTACAGGCCACGGAATGAGCATTAATGCCGAATTTAATCGCGATGTAACTCCAGAGATGGCTCGCGATGTGTTGAAATCGGCCGACGGCGTTGCGCTAGACGATATTCCTACTCCTCAGCTTGCTGCAGGAAAGTCCGCAAGCTACGTTGGACGCATTCGCCAAGACCAAGCAGTTGATGGAAAGCGCGGATTAGCAATGTTTATTACAAACGACAATCTTCGCAAAGGCGCTGCGCTTAACGCTGTACAATTGGCGGAAATCGTAGCTAAAAAGCGCGGATTTGCGTATTAATCGAGCTAGGTCGCACTCGCGATTGTAGAAAATTTTACGTAAGATGTAATTATGTCTATTGCTTCGCAAGAAATACAAAAGCAGCTTGACCGCATTGTGGCTCTCGGCTACCCAGATGTTGCAGATATGAGCGCAGCGGCGTTTCGCGCTTTAGCATTGCCACTCATTCGCGCGCTTGAGCAAAGCGATTTGGGAACAAACATTCTTCTTGTTCCTACTCGCGAGCTAGTTTCGCCAGAATCTTTGATTTCTCGAACTAGCATTGAGCGAATGGCTGGGTTTACAACAATGCCGCCTCGAGATATAGCTAGTTTCTTGCCACAAGATGGTTTTGAGCCTCCAGAAGGGCCATTTTACCTTGCGATTGACCCACATACGGGTACATCGTATTTGAATCGCGAGCCAGATGTTGCTAGAAAGCTTATAGACTCCGACGAGCGCCTTCCTTTAACTTTAGAAGAAGGATTAGCGATTGCAACGCAGCATCCTGATTGGCTTGAGAGTAAGAATGGATTTAATCTTTTAGGCTCAAAAAGCTCCGATGGAAGGGTTCCAAGTATTTGGATAAGTCAAGGAGCCGCGCGTCTTGGCGCTGTTTGGCCAAATTCAAGGCACACTTGGCTTGGCAACGCATATTGTACTGCAAGACGCGGCGTATCGCTGTTTCAATAGAGCATCCGCAAACCCCGCAAACCCAGAAAACCCAGCAAGTCCCATAAGTAAGGTGTAATTTTGGCATACATAACATTTGATCATGTTGTAAAAGAGTACCCATCTGGTACAGGCGTCGTGCGAGCGCTAGATGATGCCAGTTTTACAGCCGAGCGCGGCAAACTAACTGTTATTTTAGGCGCTTCGGGAGCTGGAAAAACTACAGCATTGAATATTTTAGGCGGCATGGATACAGCAACAAGCGGTAGCGTAACTGTTGGCGATTTAAATGTTACAAAGCTAAATGGCCGTGGGCTTGTAAAGTATCGAAGAGAAGATATTGGATTTGTTTTTCAATTTTATAATCTTGTTCCAAATTTAACGGCATTAGAAAACGTGGAGCTTGCTTCCCAGATTTGCTCGGATCATTTTGACCCAGCTCAAACACTTATTGACGTAGGCTTGGAAAACAGACTTAACAATTTTCCAGCCCAGCTTTCGGGCGGCGAGCAGCAGCGAGTTTCTATTGCGCGCGCACTAGCTAAAAAACCTAAGCTGCTTTTATGCGACGAGCCAACGGGCGCATTAGATTACGAAACTGGAAAAGCTGTTTTGCAATTACTTCAAGATATTTGTCAAAAAGAAGGCATGACGGTTCTTATTATTACGCATAACGCGGCGATTGCTCCTATGGCACACAAAGTTGTGCGATTCCATTCTGGGAAAGTCGTAAGCGAAACTGTTCAAGAAAATCCTACAGCAATTGCAGATATTGAATGGTGATTTGTAGTGAGTATTGAGACTGTAAAATCCAAGATAATCAAGCGTAAAACTGCGATTCGCACTAAGCGCGCACACTCCATTTTGCCAATAGTTTTTATTAGCGCCGTACGAATGTGGATTCATGAATGGCGCCGTTTTTGCGTACTCGCCGTTATAGCAATGCTTGGAGTTGCTGTTATGACAGGCATCTACGCAGGCTGCAACGACATGCTTCTTGGTGCAAACAATGTTTACACAAATCTCAAAGCTTACGACTTGCAAATCGTATCTACTCTTGGATTAACTAAAAACGATGTTAAAGCAATCAAAAAATTGCCCATTGTTAGCGAAGCCGAGGGCGAAAAGTCTTTTAAAGCCACCGCCCACCCGCTAAATAATGCCAGTTTGTCTTACGCAATGAACCTCGTTCAATATAATCACAATTCTAAAAATCTAAATCGACTGCATCTACTGCGCGGCAATATGCCAACTAATAATCACCAAGCTGCCGTAACTGAGCGATTTTTGCACGATAGTGGATTGCGCGTTGGTAGCACACTGTTTTTGAGTATGCAACAGAACGCTAATCATGCTAATCAAAATAATCAAAATAATTCGTCTAATCAACCGAATCAAAATCAAAAATATAAGCTTCTAATCACAGGAAGCGTGCTAGACATAAACGATTTAGACAATCCAAAAGGGTATCAATCAAAAGCTTTCCGCAATTCTGTAGTATCGCGCTACCCAATTTTTACCTCTGCGATTACTGAAAACACAAATAATCTTCCATACACGTCTATTTCTGTGCGCCTAGATGAGACTCAACGAGTTAACAATTTTTCACAAAAGTATCGCGCAATTGTGGCAAATGCTTCAAACCAAATTAAAAATGGCGTGCAAAATGATTGCGAAGAAGCGCGCACAAATCAAGTTATAGAAGACCAAGCTAATCAAAAAGTAGATCAAACTATAGTCAACATGCCAATGCTTAAAAACGCTCCCAACTCGGTTTTAGCTAAGGCTCGTGCGCAAATTTACGCAAAAATTAAGACAGAAGTAAAAAAGAATGTTCCTAAAGCAAAATGGTATATTACTACTCGCGTTGAGAATGGAAGCTATGCTAGCTTAAGATCCGACGTAGCTTCAATTCAGTCACTTGGATATGCCTTCCCAGTGCTTTTTCTTGTAGTAGCAATGATGATGAGCCTTACATCCATGGCAAGAATGGTAGAAGAAGAGCGAGGGCTAATTGGAACATACTTAAGCTTAGGGTATGGTCGTTGCGCAGCAATAACAAGACACGCTTTCTTTGCGATTTTTGCATGCTTTATAGGCGGTGGAATAGGCGATATTCTAGGATTCTTAGCGATTCCATCTTTACTACTTAAGATTTTGCGCGGATTGTACACAGTTCCTGGAGTTGTTTTGCGATACGACTGGCTTTACGGTTCGCTTTGTGTGCTCGCGTTTGTAATACCAGTTGCAATATGCACAATAATCGTAAGCTGGAGGGAGACAAGGCAAGTTCCAGCGGCATTATTGCGTCCAAAATCTCCAAAAGCTGGAGCTCGCGTGATTCTTGAACGATTACCTTTTATTTGGAATCGTCTAAGCTTCCTAAACAAAGTATCTATAAGAAATCTAGCTCGTTTTAAAAGCAGATTATTTATGACGATTGGTGGCGTAGCTGGTTGCACGGCATTAATCGTATGTGCTTTAGCGTTAAACGATACTGTAGCAACTCTTGGAATACGCCAATATGACGGCATTTACCACTACGATATGATTTCTATTTCTACTCCAGATGCATTCCAGAATATGAAGAAAAGCGTGCAAAAAGATAAATCCAACAATCTTGTTGATGCCATTTTGCCTGCCTACATTAGCTCTGGAGAAATCGCAAAAAGCAATGCGAATAATGGTAATTCTAACAGCAAATCTAACAGCAAATCACATAATAGCAGCGTTGAAGATTCCGAAAGCGTGCAAATCGTAGTTGTTAAAGATTCGGCAACGTTGTCTAAAATGATTCGCCTTCAAGATGTTAACAATAATTTGCAAAATATTTCGCTTGATGACTCGGGTCCGCTTCTTTCACAAAGCGCATCATCTTCGCTGGGCATTTCGAGTGGAGACTACATTACAATAACAAACTCAAGTTTTAAGCGTGCAAAAGTGAAGTTGCGCGCAATCGTGCGTAATCTTATTGGTTCAAACATTTATATGACTTCTCGTTGCTATGAAAGAATATTCGGTTTTAAAAATGGGAAAAATGTTAAGAATAATGCACTAATGATGCGCCTTCGCGGAAACGATGACGCAAAAATGCGTTACGCAGATCAGTTTGCAAACAAAAACGGCATTCTAGCTGTTATGAGCATTACGCGTATGAAACACGCTTTTAGCTTCGATTTAATGAATGCAGTTGTTGCGCTTATAGTAACTTTGGCTGCTGGCTTAGCATTAGCCGTGCTATTCACGTTAGCAAGCACAAATATTTCGGAGCGCTCGCGAGAGATGGCAACGCTAAAAGTTCTTGGATTCTACCGTAGAGAAGTTCACGCTTACGTTCATAAAGAGATGTTTACTCTTACTCTAATCGGCGTGATTGTTGGCTTACCTCTTGGAAGATTGGTCGCAAGTCTATTAACAAACGCATTAAAGATGCCTGCACTGTATTTTGAGGTTGAGGTTTCTCCATTAAGCTATGCGATTGCTGGCTTTGCAACGCTGATTTTTGCTTTGATTGTTCAATGGTCAACTAATCCCGCATTGGACCGCATTGACCCTGTAAGTTCGCTTAAAAGTGTGGAATAATCCTATATGCGTTAAAAAATGTTTAACAATAATCCAAATAATATAAATAATCCAATATTTAAGGGTTCCTATAAAATTGAAAGCTCACGTCTAAAAGAATGGAGTTATAGCAATGAGTGATATTGACCACACAAACAATGGTCACACTAACAAGATGGAGCGCAGCCTTACAAAAAGACACGTTCAATTCATTGCTATAGGTGGAACAATCGGCACTGGCCTATTCTTAGGCTCGGGCAAATCCATTAGTCTTACAGGCCCAAGCATTATGTTTGTGTACATAATTGTTGGCCTAATCATGTTTTTGCTTATGCGTGGCATTGGCGAACTCATGTATAAAGACCCAAATCAGCACACGTTTATTAGCTTTATTACGCGATATTTAGGCAAAGGCTGGGGCAATTTTGCAGGATGGTCGTATTGGATAGTGCTTGTGCTTATTGGCATGAGTGAGATTACGGCAGTTAGCACGTATTGCGTTACTTTCTTCCAAACTTTTGGCATAGACGTTAGCAGCTGGAAATGGCTTATAGAAGTAGCGTTTTTGGCTGCTTTAGTGTGCATAAATCTGGTTGCTGTAAAGCTATTTGGCGAAACAGAGTTTTGGTTCTCAATGATCAAAATAACGCTAATCGTTGCCCTTATTGTAACTGCTGCCGTGATGGTTATTATTGGCTACCATTACCCTGCAACGGAGATTAGTGGCGTTGCAAATCCTGCAGGCCACGCAGGCTTTGACAATATTTTCAACAACTTCTCGCTTATGCCAAATGGATGGCTGGCATTTTTGATGAGCTTCCAAATGGTGTTCTATGCATACCAGCTTATTGAGTTTGTAGGCGTTACAGTTTCGGAAACTAAGAATCCTCGCCAAGTTTTGCCAAAGGCGATTAATGAAATCATTATGCGAATCTTGATTTTCTACGTTGGAGCGCTCGCTTCAATCATGCTGATTGTTCCTTGGCAACAATTTAAAGCTACCGATTCTAAAGGCGTTTACATGTCTCCGTTTATTATGGTTTTCCAATATGCGGGACTTCATTGGGCTTCGGCGCTCGTGTTCTTTGTTGTTATTACAGCAGCGTCTTCTGCGCTTAATTCACTGCTTTATTCTGCAGGAAGGCACATGTATCAAATTGCTCTGGAATCTAATTCTCCTGTTCTTTCGCATTTGCGCAAGGTTTCGCGCACTAAGGTTCCTGCGCGAGCAATCATTTTCTCTGCTGCACTAATCCTGTTCTCGCCGCTTATTAACTCAATTCCTGGAGTGCATGGCGCGTTTATTGTGTTTGCTTCTGCATCTTCGGCAGTAATAATCATGATTTACATTTTGATTATGGTTACGCACAGAAAGTACCGCGCTTCGGCTGATTTTATGCCAGACGGCTTTGTTATGCCGCACTATAAGTTGCTTAATTCGCTAACGATTGCGTTCTTTGTGTTTGTGTACATAACGCTGTTTATTAGCGAAGACACTCGTGGATCTGCGATTGGCGGCCTTATTTGGCTCTTGCTTTTTGGAGGCTATTGCGCGTTGCATCAGCGCTGGCAGAATCGCGATTTAGCGGCGGCTTTGGGCAGATAGTTTACGCGATTTAGCGGAAGTTTTGGGTAGATAGTTTTTGTGCAGATAGTTACGCGATTTATGCTACGCTTTTTGTGTGCGAATTATTGTTGCGGATTGTAGTGCAAAATACACGGGTAGGCTTAACGCAAGTCTTCCAACAGCTAAGCGCGTTTTGCTTATTAAAGAAGACGGAAGCGTGCTTATTTTTTCGGAGATTGGCTCTTATAAACCACTAAATTGGATGGTTGCTCCGTGCACGATGCACGTTGAGAAGGATTCTGGCGATTCTGAAGAATCTGATAGTGAATCTGGCGAATCTGGCGAATCTGAATTAGATAGCGAATCTAATGAATCTAGCGAAGAATCTAATACCGTGTCTAATGCCGAATCTGTTTTTGCAAATGGAACTGTTCTAAAAATCGCAGCAAAAAAGGGCAACGACATACTTCGCATAGTTTTGCAACACGTTTATAGCGATTCTTCCTACGATTTAGGCGAAGACCCAGGTCTTGTTAAAGACGGCGTGGAAGAGCATTTACAGCATTACTTAGCAGAGCAAATTGAACGCATTGGCAAAGGCGCAAAGCTTGTTCGACGCGAATACCCTACTGCGATTGGACCAGTGGATATTATGGCTAAGGATTCTAACGGCGTTCACGTTGCTATTGAGATTAAGCGAAATGGCGGCATTGACGGCGTTGAGCAGCTTACGCGATATTGCGAATTGCTAAACCGCGACCCACTTCTTAAGCCCGTTCGCGGCATTTTTGCAGCTCAAACAATTAGTCCACAAGCGCGCGTTCTTGCACAAGACAGAGGATTTACTTGCCTTATTTTGGATTATGACGATATGCGCGGTGCTGATTCAGACGAGCTGCGACTTTTTTAGGCATACTCACGAATCGCGTTCTGCGTGGATCCACACAGTCGCGCATACACACAGTCGCGCATACACACAGTCATGTCAGCCAGAATGACTGTCATAAATCAGCACATCTCGGTCAAATCGCGAAATATCACTGTCAAAATATAGCAAATCACGTTCAAAATCGAAAAAATGACAGTCACAACACTTTTATCACAGTCATGACTGTGATATTACGACAGTGAAGATGACAGTAAAAGCACTAGGAAAATAACAAGTAGGCAGCGTAAATATATGAAAACTGGCAACTGATTTGCTATAAGCCAATACTAAACTCCGCACGAGCGATTCGCACGCACGCCCGCGCTCCCGCAAGCGCCACTAACTTACACTAAATCTCACAAACTTACATACAATTTGCCAGTTTTTGGAGGTTTTTTACGCCATAATTTGCCAGTTTTAGGAGATTTTTTGAGTAATTATTTGCCAGTTTTAGGAGGTTTTTTGAGCAATAATTTGCCAGTTTTAGGAAGTTTTTTACGCCATAATTTGCCAGTTTTGGGAGAATTTATGTGAAAATTGAGTGTTTATAATATTGTTCACATACTATATAGCAGTTCTATTCCTATCTTCTTAAGGATTGGAAGCTGAAGCTGTAATCACCTGATTATCTCGGGCACCATCTCCTGCGATATCTGACCAATATGCTCAGCAACTATTTTGGCAATGTACAGCCTATCTAGCCACCAACATTGTTTGGTGATAGTTTCACCGTTTGGAAGTGTTATAACATCATTGCCATTTTTACCGTGTGGCCTCATATGAAATACGTGATTAAATGACATCTTAGGGAGCTGATTCTCATCCGTTCCATAGCCAGTAGATTTACCAGATATCATAATCTCATGCACTTTATTCCATGCAGGCGCAACATATTTTTCAATATCTTCTTCGGGCATATTCCATAAAAAACCACCAACTAAAACATCATCTTTATAGCAAGTTGATTTTCTATTTTTCCCATTGCTTTTAAAAACAACAAAATAGAACTTATTATTCTCAAAGAACTTATACAATCGTGAATCATGCCACTGCATATTTGGATCTGCCAATTCGGCCCAATCATCCTCTTTTAATGCAGGGAAAGACATATTCTGCTCTGGTTTACCATCATCATACAAAACAGTAGTTTTTAATTGAGTCACACTCGCTGCAGCAAACTGTTCAATTTCTTCTATTCTGTTCTTTTTTACACCCAACATCTTCAGTGCAAGCTGCGAATTAAAAGAATAATGCGTTTTAAGCTCCACATTAAATTTGTTGGCCAAATCAGAAATTTTAGAACCAACATATTGCCCAATCTTCTTTTGCACATAATCATTAAGATTTTCGTTAATAGATATTGGCAACCGTTCAAAAAGACTACCGTCACCTAAAACTCTTTGTGCAACAATGGTCATATAGCTAGGCTTATACGAAAACGCGCGTTGTTTTGCACGTATATATTTACTTTCAAATCCACTTGGCGCAGGAGCATCTCTCAACGACTTTGCAGCCGTTTCTCCCTTAGTGCAAGCAGCAAGATAATTAGTATCGGACTCGCTTAACCTATCTGCATAACCAGAAGCTACTTTGTTTTTTATGTATTCCCAATCTTTACGAATTGTTTCTAGCTCACCAGGTTCATATTTCAATACAAAAGAACCGTAAATAGTGCAATCAAGTCTGGATTGGTTAATTTTATCAATCCTGTTATCAAGATAATAAATAATAATCATCTGACGCGCTTTTTGCCAAAATGATGAATTATCAAAAACCTCATTACACAGCGTCAAATAGTTGATAATATCAACGACCAAACGTTCTTTAGCAACTATTTTATTTTTCTTATTTGAACGAATAGGCGTAACTTTCAATTCATAAAATTCATCAGCAACCATAATATCTGGTTGCTTATCGGAATTTATAGAATACCCGAAAACTGATTCTTCAATAATATTGCCTAAAGAACCCTTGTTGCCTGCTTTTTCACCACGACCAGTTTTATCAATCTCGCGAAAAGTTTTGCCATTGATTCCAGTAAGAAGAGCGGTTATTTCGTCAATGTCCGAAAACTTGCGATTATCACCTATATGATTAAACATGTTTTCCACCATTCTGTCTCTTCTTACGCACAACTTTATTTATTACATTTTCCTATTAACTCAATTCCTACGCAACCTACAAATAATCATAATTATTTAGATATGAACTTTATACCAAAATGTCATTAGCGAGAATTTCACCAATTTTATGAGGAATACCAGTAACCAGCGCATTTCCCATACAAAACGCTCTATGGCCATCACTCATTCCATCATTCGTCCAACCTTTAGGGAACATTTGCAGCTGGTCTAGCTCATCTGGAACGAGCCTTCTCAATCTGCCATCTTGCATAACAACATGTTTTGTCCTGCTAGCGCTTTTCCCACCTTCACCTGTAAGAATAGTTCTGCTTGGTGCATCAATTTTATCTGGAAAAGCAACAGGCCCCTCGGAATACATGTACTCAAATCCATTCGAAGCTGTTCGCAACTCCCTTTTACCGCCTTTAAGATACTGCCAAGAAGCAAGCTTATCTTCTTCAATCCAATATTCTTTAGGCACTTGATTGGCATCGACTAAAACGCTACCTAGTGTCATTGCATTGCCAGAAAACACAGCATCCGTTTTAACGGTATAAACTACTCCATCTTGCATAACACCAGCATTCTGGAATAGACTCACTTTAGCTTGTTTGCCGAAATCTTGAGATATAGCATACGGATTGTCACTAATAGAAAATTCATATTGCGCAGCATTTTTTTCTGCAACAGATATTGGGAAAGCTCGTGCTATAACACCGTTTTGCAAAAGCTGAGAAAGCTTGTTGGGCCATTTTTTAGAATCATGCTCTGCAAAAATATATACGCGTCTACGCCTTTGCGGCATTCCATACTCAGCAGCATTAATAACACGCCATTCTACGCTATACCCCAAGCGAAAAAGACAAGAGAGAATAATGGCAAAATCCCTACCGCGCTGTGCGGCAGGTGATTTTAATAAACGGTCAACATTTTCAAGTAGAACATATTTAGGGTGGCGCAATTCCAACATTTTATTAATACTCCACCACAGAACGCCTTTTTTGCCGTCAATTCCAGAAGACAATGCTAACGGTTTTGCCACAGAATAATCTTGACAAGGAAAACCACCAACAAGCATGTCAAAATCTGGAATATCACATTCCCCGTGTTCAAATTTTTTGAGCACTTCTGCTATATCTTCATTAACACAGCTACCTTTACCAAAACGCTTCTCATAGCATCTCCACGCAAATTGCTTGGATTCTTGCCCAGCAGGTTCCCACTGATTTGCCCAAACTGTTTTGAAAGGCCCTGCTGGAACTGCCGTAAAATCGTTTCCTTCGGAAGGCATATATCCTTCTAATCCAAGACGAAATCCACCTACTCCTGCAAAAAGTTCAGCAACTTTTATTGTCTTGGACATATAAACCCTCACAGCACTAGCGAATTTCAACAACTACATAATTTAGTATAAATTCAATACACAAAAAGATCAAATTTAATTCAACTATAAATTCCAATCCCAAATCCGATTTTCTACGCACTTTTATATCAGTCATGACTATGTACAAAATATAAAACATTAAAAACATAAAAGATTAAAGCACAACTAAAAGTTGCGAAAGAAAAACGCTAAAATAGTGAATATGAGTGCAACAGCAGCGAAGAGATATGTTGAAGCAGCTGGCGGAATCATCTACCGCTTGCGCAAAACTACTAGCAAAAAGAGCGAGCCAAGCAAGCCGAACAGCACAAATCCAAACGAAGATTTCGGTAATGTTGGCAGCGATTCCAACGCTTGCAATCAAGTGTTAAACGAAAACAACATAGAGCTTTGCCTTGTTTACCGCCCAAAATACAACGATTGGAGCTGGCCAAAAGGTAAGAACGAAGCCCATGAATCGCATCGTCACACTGCTGTGCGCGAAGTTGGCGAAGAAACAGGATACGCGGTTACACTGGGGCCGCACATTGCGCAAATCGAGTATCCACTCGAAAACGAAGGCAAAAAATCGTCTGCAAAAAGCAGCACAAAAAGCGGCTCGCAAAATAACAGTCAGCCAGAAGTAATCAAGCGAATCCACTACTGGATGATGCGCGAAATAAGCGAAAGCGATGCAATAAAACGACTTCCAGCATTTGGCCCAATAAAACCAGCAAAGCCTACGGAAATCGGCAATGTTATTTGGCTTGCGCCCAAAGACGCACGCAAAAAACTTACGCACGATAGTGATCAACTTGTTTTAGACGCATTCCTTGAGCGAATCAAATCTGGGCAAGCAAATTATAAAACGCTTATTCTTGTGCGTCACGGAAAAGCGGAATCGCGAAAAGCTTGGCAAGGAAGCGAAGCAACTCGCCCGATCACGCCTCTTGGCTCCGCCGCCTCCTACGCGCTTGGTCGCGAGCTTGCTTGCTATGCTCCAAACAAAATTGTTTCGTCTCCTTGGAAACGATGCTTGGAAACTGTAGACGCTTTTGCAAAAAACTCTTCAATCAATATAGAAAAAGTGGCGGAGCTTACAGAAGATTTTCACGAGAAAAATCCAAAGTCAACTCTAAACGTGCTAGTAAGTGAAATCAAAAATCTTATAGATGAAGCTAGCGATGGCAACACAGCAACAGCAAAATCAGAAACAAAATCAGAAACAACAACAGTTATGTGTCTGCATCGCCCAATTATTGGAACATTTTTTGCGCATTTACGGGATATCTCTAAGCCAAAAGCAAATAAACGCATACTTAGTCAAAAATCCCCATACATGCCTACAGGAAGTGCTGTAGTTTTGCATATTATAAGCACCGAAAAAGGCCCTAAAATCGTAAACATAGAAAAGGTTTTGCCAATTGTCTACTAATCTAAATTCAAAATCTGGCTCAATTCACTCGAGTAGATCTGCGTTTATGCCAAGTCCAATCGGCGCAAATCGCCCTAGCAGGCCAGCGCAAATGGATCCAGCCATGCTCGCGCAAATCGAAGGTGGCACCGACCCGCAAATCGTAAGCGAGATTAGCCACACTTCCGCAGCCGTCTTGCTGAACCGCGTTCATAAAACGCAAACTCCCGAGATTGTTGCGCGCGTGCTTAACTTGGTAGAAAACGAAGGCATTGAGATTATTGCGGATTTGTGGAGTAAAGCAGAGGCACAATCGCTTCCTGGAATGCTTTGGAGACTGTATTTGCTTAGAACATCACTACGCAAGAATGGCGACTCTTATGCTGCATATTGGCGCATTGGCGAGCCAGAGGCCACTAGCGCTTCGGCGATTACTGGAGTTGACGAGTCTCCTACAAAAGAAGATATTGCGCGACTTGCAGACTCGATTCTTTCTGGCGCGTTTACTGGCGATTTTGCTGTTGCGCTATATCGCGCTTCTGCGTTTAGCGCGATTATTTCGCGCGGAATGCGCACGTACGCAAAAAGACTAGGCCAGACGCAAAATTCTGAAAGCAGCAGCGCGCAAAAAATTGCCAACGTTTTGCACACTTGCGCAAACATGCACGCGCTTTCTTTAGACTTTGCTAGCGGCGCAAAATTATGGCAGGCAGGCAAGCTTGATTAGATTATTCGCGGCGCGCTGAAATCGAAAAGCATGTATACTCGGGAGTGACGCTGGCTTGTGCTTAAGCCCCGGGCTCCATTTTTTGCCGCTGCGAGCGGCGTTTGCGCCGACAGGCGCTTTCGCAAGTCAGCGTTTTTAAGATGTTTTATATTCTCCAACAATTCACAAAATTCAACCTTCATTAACAATTGTTTATACCCTCATTAACAATTGTTTATATTTTTTCTAAATAATCACGGCACGCCGCTAGCTTAACGTGCAATGCTTGCACTAATCTAGAAGGTATGGATCTTCATGTTTTACATCATCCGCTGGTGGACCACAAGCTCACCGTTTTGCGAGATAAGAATACACCATCTAATATTTTCCGCGAGTTAGTTTCCGAATTGGTAACTCTCGAAGCATACGAAGCAACACGCAATTTGGAAGTTAGCGATCGCGAGATTGAAACTCCTATTTGCAAGATGACTGGCAAGCATTTGAACCGCCCACGCCCAATGGTTGTGCCTGTTTTGCGCGCTGGTCTTGGTATGCTCGACGGCATGACTCGCCTTCTTCCAACCGCTGAGGTTGGATTCCTTGGCATGAAGCGAGACGAGCAAACTCTCGACATCGTCACTTATGCTAATCGTTTACCAGAAGATTTGACTGGTCGTCAATGCTTCCTTCTTGACCCAATGCTTGCTACTGGTGGCACTCTTATTGCTGCTACGCATTATTTGGCAGAGCGCGGCGCTAAAGATGTTACTGCTATTAACATTTTGGCAGCGCCAGAAGGCTTGGAGCGCATTGAGAAGGAGATTGATCCTTCTATTGACTTTAAGGTTGTTGTTTGCGCTGTAGATGAGCATTTGAACGACAAAGCTTATATTGTTCCAGGTCTTGGCGACGCTGGCGATCGTTTGTACGGCTTGATTGACTAATAATCACCAGCTAAATCAAACGAAAACTAGAATCAAAAGCTAGAAATAAAACTACAAAATAGCCTGCTGATTTGCAACACTTTGCAAGCTTCAGCAGGCTTTTGTATTTACATCTTTAATTATTTGTCGGTCTCATATTCGTTTAATTTTATTACTATTAAATTCCAGTTCGTGAATACTCCATAATACCATTGAGACAACTACGATAGATGCAGCTGCAACAGTAGCAACATTAACTTGCGGTCCACGATCCATTGTGTACTTGACCATTCCACGATTCAAAACATGTACAACAATAAATTGGCCAAAGAATATTTCAATAAAGCCAGCAAGTATTAATATGCTATCAATAATAATTAATATTTTCTTACGAATTAATCCTCTATTACACAACCCAACAATCATTTGAATTATTGGTGAAATAATTGAAACTAACACAACACCCAAAAGACTTAAATCAAAATCTGCTGGATACTTTCCTGGCATTTTAATAAGCAATAAAACTGCTAAAAATACAAAAGATAATGGTAAAAACCATTCTTTCCAATATTTAACGACGAACACGATAATAAGCTCCTTCACCATTGAATGAATACCAATTCTTATCCCAATCTAAATAATTTTCAGTGTGTTGAGCTATACGCAATCTACCGTTGCTTTTTAGGAATACAAACCCTATGTGATCGACAGTACCATCATTACTTTCATCAACACCAATAAAATCTCCATCCCTAACATTATCTACTAACATTCCCCAATAACTTGTACTAAATCCATACCCCATATAATTTTTAAAAACATTGGCATTAATCCAAGAAACCGAACGATCTCCTCTAGCTTTCCACCACCACCCTTTAAATACATCATTATGCTTATCCATACCAATACCACCAGCATATAGAATTTGCGAAGCGAAATTTGTGCAATCTGCCGGAAATATTAACTTACTTTTTTCTTCACCATATTTTGGATTTATTTTCCACGCCCATTCTCGCGCATATGCTCTGGCCGCTTCAAGATTTATGCCTGAATTTCTCTCAGTAAGTAAAGGTTTGCGAGGTGTAACCTCCTGCTTTGATGGAAGCCACAATTTTGCAATATTAATAGCTTCCTTTTGTGTTAGTTCATTTTTTAATACTTTTAACTCTAATTTATGCAATTCTGATAGAATCTGATTATTTTCATATTTATTCTCATATATATCTAGAAATTGCAATATTTTTGTTACATTATTGTTATCTTTATGCGAGGAATTAAAAAGAGAATTTTTGTAAATAGTAGCTGTTTCTTCACTAAGAGAAGGAAGCATAGCTTCGCTCTGTATTCTTTGTAATTCTGTAAAATATTTTGAAATATAGAACTTTTTTACTAACTCTGGATTTTCATAAGTATCTAGTAAAGAAAAATACATACTCTGAAATTTTGTCTTATGCTGCTTTTTGGGAAAATCTACATAAGTCTCTGATTTATAGTCAGATGATTCAGCTTGAGCAACATTAGCAAATGACAATATTAAAATAATAGAAAATAGCGCAGCTATAAATGTATAATGCAAGACAACTTTGTTTTTCATATATAACTCCATTATTATATAAAATCCCTTTTCATTATTTTATCACAATAAATACCAGTTGTCAAATATACACAGCGGCTATGTAATCATATACTCATCAGTTCTACATTTAAATAGCCTACTGATTTGCAACACTTTGCAAGCTTCAGCAGGCTTTTGTATTAATTGATTGTGCAATATTGCATAACAAATCAGATAATATAGCTAATAATACAACTAAGCTTTATTCACAGCTCCTTTAGCATATAAAGCCTCTAAAGCATCGCGCAAAGCCCCACTGTAGCTGATGCCAGCTTTTTGTGCCCAAGTGTCAAGCCAAGCTGGAACAGTAACATTTTTACGAACTGCCTGAGAACCGTATTTTGCAGCATAGGAATCCATATCAAGCGCAACCATAGACAACTTTGAATTAGGATTTTCTACAACAATATCACTAATATCACTAGCTTTTGGCGCAGTCTTACCACTTTCGAGTTCTGTAAGAACCCATCCACTTGCTGCATCTTCTGCCATAATCAGAGCCTCTGCAAGATTACTACCGCCAGTTACACACCCTGGCAAATCAGGGACTTCTGCAACAAAACCCCCACTATTATCTTCGTATGGAGTAAGAATAACAGGATACGCTAATTTCATCATTTCACCTTTGCTTCACTAATTCCCGCCTGACGCCAAATTGACTTAACAACAGATGGGTTAATATCACCTGGATGTTTAGGCACTGTGACTTTACCTGTTTTAGTTTTATGTACGAATTGACAATGACTTCCACGCTGTGCAAAAAGTATCCAGCCGTCCTTCTTAAGACGTTTTTCAATCTCTTTGTATCTCATAAAAAGATTATACACACTATGCGCATAAAATAAAATAATCAATCAAATTTTTACTAAATCGCGCATATGCCTATGTTAATTTACCGCGGACGAGTTACGGCCACTTGGCGAGCGCGATCTGCTAATTCGTCTAATTTAGCAAGCTCTGCGCGCTGAGCGTCACTTTGCTTTGGCGCAAATTCTCCATAACGATTTTGCGCAGCTGTGCGAATTAAAAAGTCAGACAAACGCGGATTTTTTGGCAAAACCGAACCGTGCATATAAGTGCCAATAACGTTGTACTTGCGAGCGCCTTCCGTGTGATCTTCACCGTTATTTCCGCAATTTTCGCCATCAACCAATCCAAGTGGCTGCGTTCCATCTTGCAAGCTTGTGCGCCCAGAATGATTCTCATAGCCCACAATATCTCCAAAATCGGCACTATGCTCCACAAGATTTCCAATCATGCGCACGTCTTTACCAACCGTATGCTCGCCAAGTATTCCAATTCCTTGAAGCTTTTGCCCATCAACGGTTTCAAAATACTCTCCAAAAAGCTGGTAAAGCCCGCAAATCATAAGCATTGGAACGCCATTTTTTGCAAGATCACGAATCGCGTCTGCGCGTGCAAATAAATCATCTGTAACTCTACTTTGACCATGATCTTGGCCACCTCCGCCAAGAATCATATCTACTCGCTTTGGCCAAGCATCACCAACATTGTACTCGTTAAGCACAGGCTTGTAACCGTACAATTCCGCTCTACGCATAATCGTAAGCACATTGCCATAGTCGCCGTAAATATTCATGTCTTTCGGGTACAGCGACACAATGTCTAATACGCGATTTTCGGCTTTATTAGTAGCGTTCGCTTGACTAATATCATTAATATCACTCATATTATTCATTACGACTACTTTCTTTACTTTCCAACTCCAACGTCTTTAACGCTTGCGATTTGCCCCAATGTAGCTCGCACGCGAAGCATTGCAGTGTATGTGCAATATATGCGTTTTGCATTTTTATCATCGCTACTAAAATCGCCATTTACAAAGGCTTTAACGTCTTCTTCTAAATCAGTGTTCACGTTTCTAGAAGCAACTTTGTCGTATTGCAAACGCAAAGCCATATCCCACGCGCGTGTGCCAGAAACGCAAGCGACTCCAGTGCTGCTAAGGCTCGTAAAATCAACGTCCCACAGCCAGCTCATGTCTCGACCGTCCGCGTATTCGTCGCAAATTGCAATCATTGTGTCATGATTTGCAGGCTTACAAGAAGCGAGCGCAAGTCTAAATCCAATAGGATTTTTCACTAGAACAAGCTCCACAGGAGCGCCGTTAACTTCGATTACTTCACCTCGCCCAAATGCTGGCGTTACGCGAGAAATCGCATCCATAAGCGCATCGTCGTTGAATTTTGCGAGCGTTGCATCTTTTTTAGCAGCATCCGCCAAAATAGCGCGCACAATCGTAGACGCAGCAGCAGCATTAAAAACGTTATACACGCCTCGCAACTTAACGCTCGTAGTTTTTCTATGACCATCAATCAAAAAATCAGCTTTATTGCCATCAACTTTTGCCAAAACAACATCTGCATGCGGAAGATTGCGCGAATCATCATGCGAATCACTACGCGAATCGCCATCCAAATCGCCAGCCAAATCGCCATACAAATCACTATGCAAATCGTCGTCGGTTGGGAACATGCTTCTTAACGAATCATCCAAACCAAAATACTTTACTTTGCAAGGCGACAAAACGTCTTTAGAAAGCGCGGAAATTCGCGGATCTTCGCGATTTAACACAACTACTCGCTTAGTCGCGTGCGCAACATTACTCAGCAATTTAGCTGTAGTGTCAATCTCGCCAAATCTATCTAACTGATCTCGCATAACGTTTAGAAGAAGCGAATAGCGCGGCTTTATTTGATTTACAAAATGCACAGCATAAGCTTCATCAAGCTCTAAAACAGCTATATCCGCATCTAACTTTGTGCCAAAAACAGGCATTTCTTGCACAAGCGACGCCACGACTCCGCGCGTAAAATTCGATCCCGTAGGATTTGTAAACACGCGCAATCCAGCATCTCTGAGCATAGACGCAACCATGCGAGTCGTAGTAGTTTTGCCATTAGTTCCCGAAATTAGCACAACTCCGTAAGGCAAACTCCCTAGCGTTCTAGCTAAAAACCCACGGTCTAGTGTTTCTACAACTTTGCCTGGTAAGGCGCTTCCACCGTGGCGCAACGCTCTAGAAACCGCGCGAACCAGCTTTCCTACAGCAGGCATAAAAGCATCAAGCAGCATGGCCATCATAGCCTCCAACAGCATCGTTCCCTTGCGCATATGATTGCGGCTGGTATCCTTGCGGCATATCTTTAAACTTAGACGTTGCTCCAAGAAAAGCTAGATTAAACGTTTCTGTAGGACCATTGCGATGCTTTGCCATAATAATGTCTGCTTCGCCAGGGCGATCTTCTTTGTTGTAAAAATCAGGCCTATGCACAAGAAACACAACGTCTGCGTCTTGCTCGATAGATCCCGATTCGCGCAAATCCGAAAGCTGAGGCTTTTTATCGTTTCGCATTTCTGGCCCTCGGTTTAGCTGGCTTAATGCAACAACTGGCACTTCTAGCTCTTTTGCAAGCAGCTTTAACGCACGCGAAAACTCGGAGACCTCTTGCTGCCTAGATTCAACTTTCTTTCCAGAAGTCATAAGCTGCAAATAGTCGATTACAACTAGCTTTAAGTCGTTCGTTTGCTTTAGTCGCCTGCATTTTGCGCGAATTTCCATAAGACTCATATTTGGACTATCGTCTATAAAAAGCGGAGCGTCTTTCATTTTTGACCAAAACGCGTTTAGCTTAGTCCACCTATCTGTTGTAATGTCTTCTGCAGTTCCGCGATGCATTGCCGTCATTGGAATATCCGTTTCGGCTGCGATTATTCTTTGAGCAAGCTCCAATTTGTTCATTTCTAGCGAGAACACGATTGTTGTCATATTGTGATGCAACGCTGCAGAACGAGCGAAGTCGATTCCAAGAGTTGACTTTCCCATTGCAGGCCTACCAGCTACGACTACCATTTGCCCTGGTTGCAAGCCTTGCGTCATGTCGTCAATATCTCTAAATCCTGTTGGAACACCTTTTTCAATCTCGTTGCTTTGCAACTTGTCTAACTGTTCGAGAGCGTCTTGCACAACTGGACCAATAGCGGAATAATCTTGATGAACTTTGCCAGAGCTCATCTCATAAACTTCGGATTGCGCAAGGTTCACAACATCTTCTGCTTGATCTCCCGTAGCCGAATACCCCATTTGCGCAATCTTTGTTCCAGCAGCAATCACGTTTCGCAAAATCGCATTTTTGTGCACAATATCCGCGTAATATAGCGCGTTCGCAGCTGTAGGAACGCATGCTACAAGGCTATGCAAGTAATCTGCTCCGCCAATTTTCTCCAGGTTTTCGTCTTTTAGAAGCTCGTTTGCAACTAAAACAACGTCTACTGGTTGCGACCCAGAAAACAGGCTTATAATCGCGTCGTAAATTGTTTGATGTTTTGGAATATAAAAGTCTGCTGTTTCTAGGATTTGCGAAACTTCGCCAATAGCATCTTTGCTCATTAGCATTCCGCCCAAAACGGCCATTTCCGCATCTTCGTCGTGAGGCGGAACCTTGTCAAACAAGCTAACATTAGCGTTGGCGTTGTTTAATCGGTTTGAGTCTTTTCGATTTGACTGCCACATATCATTATCTGCCATAAAATCGAGTATAAACGTCTGCACGGAGCACGCAAACAAAAGTTTATATAAACTAACACAAATCGTAAGTTAAATGCTTTGCGATTTTACAAATCAACTTAAAAGTAACAAGTCACAAATCACAAGTCACAAATCAACTTAAAAATCAACCTAACAAATCACAGATTTGCGCACTTCATCCAATCATCCGTTTTAACTCTAAGCGAATTTCCAAGCGCGCGTCCGCCAATATACACAGCGTTAAGAGCAACCCACAGCGATATTGTTTTAGTAATATCTCCCGCAAAAAGAGCCACATTTGCCACACAAACCGCGCTAATTACAATAAGATACACAACTGCTGTAATTGAGCACGATTTGGCTAAATACTTGTGATCTCCAGCCCCGATTAACACTCCGTCTAAAGCCCACATAAATCCAGATAGAGGCAAGAAAATTCCAAGAATCGTCATTCCGATTGAAACCAAAAGTTGCACTTCTGCATTTGGACTAAACAGCGGAGAGCATAACCATCCTGCAAATATCATTAGAATTCCAACGATTACGCTACTTAATGCTCCTACTTGCGCGCAAACTTTTGTGATTACATTAGCGCGTTTTAATAATCCAGCTCCAAGCGCGGAGGCGACTATCGTTTGAGCTGCAATTCCTATAGCGTCTAATATGTTCATAACAAAATTCCAGCAAGAATTTGCAACTTGATATGCAGCTAAAGTGTTCGTTCCAAGTCGCGCAGCAGCTGCAACAGTTGCCACCATGCACGCGCGTAATGCCAATGTGCGTATAAACAGCGGAACGCCACTTCCAGCGCTTTTAAGTATGTTACGCGCTTGTGGACGCAAACGTGCTTTTTCTCGAGCTGCCCAAAAAATCGCTGGTAGCGTTAAAACAATGCCCATATACCATTGCGCTATCATCGTTGCTATTCCAGACCCGGCAATGCCAAGGTTCATTCCAAACACAAATAGAATATCTAAAATAGCGTTTAGTACAGCTCCACTTATTGCAGCAAAAAGCGTGATTTTTACTTTGCTAAGTCCTCTAAAAATGCCATTTGCAGCGTAAATTAGCAACATTGCGGACAATCCAGGCATAACAGTTTGAGTGTAAATAATCGCGTTTTTAAGCGTTTCGCCACTTGCACCAAAGCTTTGACAAAGCGGACGCGCAAACAGCATTAAAGCAAGCGTTAAAACAACTCCAAGCCCAAGCGCAAGCCACAATCCATCCATTCCAACGCTTAGCCCTTGGCGATTTTTGCCAGCACCCAGTAGCCTTGCAACTTGGCTTGTGGTGTTGTACGCCAAAAACAGGCATAGCCCCGTTGTTGTTAAAAGCACGGTTGAGCCTATTGAAAGCCCTGCAAGTTGCATTTTGCCTAAATGCCCAACTATTGCAGTGTCTACTAAAACAAACGCTGGCTCTGCAATAAGCTGGCCAAATGTAGGAATAGCTAGAGAAAATATATGTTTCAATAGGTCTTTTTTGTTAACATTTTCACTCTGATCGCTCATAATAATGGCCTATTTAACGCCTTTTCATGCCTTTTTGGTAATTGAATCATTTATCTTGAATTATGCAATCGCTATCATAAAACTTTTTGAATTGCAAACTGAATATGATTTCAAAAAAGTTATCCGCAGGATATCCACAAAGTTATCCCCCATTTGTGGACAACTTTTATAGATATACACAGCAACACGCCTAAAATGTGGATAACTAAAAGTTTTATCCACATTGCGCAATCCGAGTGTGTCACATTTGCGTCTTATCTTCAGCGTCAATCGCAGATTTTTCTTGAGCAATACCAGAAAAATCGTACGCACGCTCACCTTGATCCGCTAAATCAACGCCCTTACGCTCTTTAGCTTCCGATATTCTCCAACCAAAAAGCTTCTCTAATCCAAATGCAAGCAACGCGCTAACGGCTCCAGAATAAAGAATTGTGATTGCAAGAAGGCATATTTGCGCAATTAGCTGATGCCAATCGCCAGTGGAAAGCAATCCGCTTGCATCCGCAAATAATCCAACAGCTAGAATGCCAATAAGCGCAGCAATGCCATTTACGCTTACAACGTGTAGCGCACCATCGTAGCGAGTAAAAGTCTTAGAATGCGTAGCAAGGCATGTAACAACTCCAACAATTGCACCCAATACAACCGCCCACAAAGGCGCTATAACGTCTGCAGCGGCAGCACTAGCAGCCAAACCAGCCATGATTCCACTAGCTGCACCAACAGCACTAAAGCACCCCGAGCGCAAGCGTTCCGTAACGCCCCAAGCAAGCATAGACGCAGACGCTGTAATAGTTGAGCTAACCCATGCATATCCAGCAACTCCTGGAAGACCTACAGAAGATCCAATCATTAAGCCAAGCCATCCAAACCAAATGATGAAAATTCCAAGAACAACAAATGGAACATTGTGCGGAGCTCGTGCAGAAACATTGGAAAAATGGCCATTAACCGCAAGCTCGCTAGCGTTTTCTAAAGAAGAATCGCCCTTAGCTTTAGAATCATCGCTAGAAGCAGCAGAATCATTAGTCTTATTAGACTTTGCTACTTCCATCAAAAGCGCGCGAACTAAATTGCCCTTGTGCTCCGAATTTGCGCCACCCAAAGACGCAAAAGATTTAGTATGCAAAACAAAATTCTTAAGAGGAAAATGAGCATGACCGCCAATAATAAGAACAATTGCTAAAGCCGAAACTGCCGCAGCTACATGCAACAAAGATCCGCCTGCAAAATCATGAACCTGGATTCCAAGAGCCTGAGATATAGCGCCATTAGGAGAAAGCAGACCGCCTCCACAAACCATGTGCGCAAGAGGTGCAAACACAAGCGTTACCCAAACAGCAACGAATATTAGCCAAATCGCATAGCGCACTCGACCAGCAAGCGCTCCAGTTATAAGAGCCACAGCAACAACAGCGCACGCAAGTCTAAATGCCGCTGGAATTCCGCCAGCAAGACCAGTGTTTGCGTCCATCGAAGTAAAAATGCCGTGATCTGCCACCATCGAATCGCGTAGCAGCAATCCGCTTACAGGGTCTCCAACAACGCCGCCAATCATGTCTTTTCCAGCAAAGGCCATTGACCAACCCCAAAGCGTCCAAACTATAGTTGTTACCGCAATTGCACCAGCGGAAAGCATCATCATGTTAACCATTGACGTTGCGCGCTCGCGGCCACCATAAAACAGTGCGATTCCTGGCGTAATTATAAACACTAATGCGGCAGCTAGTAACGCCCATTGCGGATCCATTGCGGTCATTTTTCACCTCACAAACGCAGCCATCGGTGGTTGCAATTTAATTTATATTCTAATCAACTCAAGCTAAAAGTTACTAAAGCAAAATTACTTAATCTAAAATGCGACTAAAACCAAAAGCAGCTCACGCCAAAATGCCATCTACAAAGCTTTCTGGATCAAACGGCGCAAGGTCGTCTGGACCTTCCCCTAATCCAACAAGCTTTACAGGTACTCCAAGCTCGCGTTGAACAGAAATCACAATTCCACCCTTTGCGGAGCCGTCTAACTTTGTTAGCACAACGCCCGTAATTCCAATAGCTTGAGCAAAAACTTTTGCTTGAGCCATTCCATTTTGGCCAGTTGTAGCATCAAGTACTAAAAGCACTTCGTCTACGGGAACAGTTTTCTCGATTACGCGGCGGATTTTGCCAAGCTCTTCCATAAGATTTGCCTTATTTTGCAACCTTCCAGCCGTGTCTACAATCAAAACGTCTGCGTTTTCTTCTTTGGCAGCTGTAGCGCCATCAAAAGCCACGGAAGCAGGATCTGCGCCATCTTTTTGACTACGAACAACTTTAACGCCTGCAGCATTTGCCCAAGTTTCAAGCTGATCGGCAGCAGCCGCGCGGAAAGTATCGGCAGCAGCAAGAATTACAGAACGATTTTTAGAAACCATTAGTCGCGCAAGCTTGCCAGCAGTAGTGGTTTTTCCAGTGCCATTTACGCCAACCATCATGATTACGCTTGGCTTATTTGCATCTTGCAAATCTGCTTTTAGACTTCTATCTGCTTTGACTCCAACAACATCCAGAAGTTTCGCGCGCAATGTTTCGCGAACCTCTTGCGAGCTGGCAGCATCAGAAATCCTGGCGTCTTTTTTAAGCGACTCAACTAATTCTTCGCTTGCTTGAGCGCCAACATCTGCCATTAAAAGCGTATCTTCTACATCTTGCCAGTCGTCTTCACTAATATTATCTTTGCTTAAAATGTTAAAAAGCGCGCGTCCAAAAGGATTTTGACTATTTGCAAGCTTGCCTCTAAGCCTAGCCATTCTAGACGTTGCATTTTCTGGTAATTGTGCGCTAAAATCGCCATTATTTTCAGCACTACTAGACAATGGGTCTTCTTTGCTAGTAGGTATTACTGGGCCATTCGATTTTCCAATAATTCGCAAAACAACAGCTACCGCCACTAAAGCAACAGCTAAAATAACTGCGCCAACAGTAAACCATATAACCAAATTTAAGTCCATAACCATGTTCATATAATAAGCCTATGAAATTAAAGGGACACATTAAAGGGAATTTGCTCAAATTTTAGTTAAAATTGTTGATTATTCGCAAAAATTACACAAATATTAGTGTTCTAATACAATGATTTTACAGACCATTATGAGTGCAAATTTATGCTACATTTGCAAGCCACTTTAATGGCCACTCTACAATCAAACTGAATTGGGGTGATATTTTATGGAAAATTTGCCATTAGTCAATGTTTACGGAGCCGATTGGTGCGGCGATTGCATTCGCGCAAAGTCCGCGCTTAACCAGTTTAACGTTGCTTTTACTTGGCACAATATTGAGTCCGAAGACGGAGCTGCTCAAAAAGCTGTTGAAATTAGCGGTCAGAAGCATATTCCTGTTGTGACTTTTAGCGACGGCAGCTTTATGGTTGAGCCATCTGCAAGTCAAATCAAAGATAAGCTTATGCAATTAGGACAACTTGCAAATTAACACGCCAACATCGGAGAAGTTGGATTAGTCTACAAAATGTAGTATACTAGGCATTTGTTGCCCCTTTAGCTCAATTGGCAGAGCAGAGTCCTTTTAAGTCTTGGGTTGTGGGTTCGAGTCCCACAGGGGGCACAAAATAAGCACTGCACGTAGCAGATGGTTCTTAAATTCCAAATCATCTTGTTAAACGCAGTGCTTTTATGCTATAACACTTAGATTTCTATATCTCTACAAACAGATAACAAGCAAATAACAGATAAATAGCATATAAATATAAACTTATTTACCTATTTACGCTACTCTCCAGCAAACACCACGCCCTTACGCAGCATAATGTTAGCGTATTGAGCACGCTCACCCGTGGCAACAACACAATATGCCTTCTTTGCCTCATCGTAGAACGCAAATCTTTCAAGAGTTCCTAAAGTGCTTGCTCCACGTTTATCGTATTTAGCAATAATATCTTCATATTCTTTCCAGATTGGAGTTTCGCAAGGGTCTCCTGGAACAACTTCCATAAGTGTAGCTGGCTTATCGGTGTATTGATCGAGTGGCATCAACTTTAAGATTGCAGTTAGCAATTCCGAAGTTCCATGACCATCGCAGCGTACAACTATAGCGTCTTTTCCTACAGACTCAGTTGGAAAATTTCCATCGGCCAATACTAAAACATCTCCATGGCCCATTTCGCAGAGAACCTTCAGCAACGCTGGAGGAATTATAGAATCTACACCTTTTAACATAATAATCTCCCTTGATTAATTGATAAATAACTATGATTAGTTGGCAATCATTGACAACTAACAAGAAAATTCTATCACCATTCACAAAAGAAATTAACAAAATTCCTAAAATAAATACGAATTATTCCACATTTCAGAGAGAATAATTCCACACTTCACTAAACAAAAGTAAAGCAAATGTAAAACAGGTGTAAAACAGATGCAAAGTAAGGAATCTCTTAAAACGCTAGCAAAACAAAAATGCTCACAAAAGCACGCAAAAGCTCACAAAAAGCTCAGCTTGCCCAAACACTTGCGTCTTGATCGTACTCGTCATCGTCGTCGCTCGCCGCAACCGCAGGAGCGGCTGCAGGAGCAGCTGCAGGCGCAGGCGTGGAATACGTGTACTCGTCGTCTACAACGCCAGAATCCGCATCCGCATTAATCGCAGCCAAAACACGCTTATCCATCTTGTATTGAGGTAAGACGTTATTAATGTAGCTTGTTACTGCATCTTGCATGGAAACGTCATGACCTACGCTCTCTGCCATAAACCAACGATGATCCAAAACTTCATGGAAGAACTGCGCTGGCTGAATCTGCGACCTAAACTCAGGCGGAATCATGCGAACAGTAGGCTCAAACACTTCGCGCATCCAGTCTGTAGCAACAATCTCCAGCTCTTCACCTTGACGCCATGTAGAGGTGCGGTACGCGTCTAAATCGTTAAGAAGCCTGCGCGCCTGATTTTCTTGCACATCTAAGCCAGTTAGTCGAAGAAGCTTGCGCGAAGCGTATCCAGCGTCCACAACTCGCGGTCTAACCAAAACTCTTCGACCATCTTCGGAAGTCTTCATCTCAAGCTCGTCTACATCAAATCCAAGCTCGTTAAGACGATTCACGCGGCGCTCAATACGCCACATTTCGTCTGGACTAAACTTATCTACGTCTGTAAGCGTGCTCCAAAGCGAATGGTATCGATCTACAAGCCTGTTTCCAATGCTAATTTCGTCAACTTCTCCAGGCAAAAGCTGGCCAGAACTCAAATCCATTAATTCGCCGATTATATTTGTGCGAGCTAAGTCAATATCGTACTCGCGCTGGCCTTCGGTAAGGCTTCCGTGCAAATCGCCAGTTTCCGCGTCCACCAAAAACGCAGTAAATGCGTCTGCATCTCGCAAGAACAGAACGTTAGAAAGCGAAACATCTCCCCAATAGAATCCCGAAAGATGCAAGCGAACCATAAGCACAGCAAGAGCATCAATCAAACGCTCCGCAGTATCTGGGCGCAAGGTTCTAGCAAATAGTGCTCGATAAGGCAGTGAGAATTTAAGATGACGAGTAACAAGCATTGCTTCAAGCGGCTCACCATTCTTATCTTTTCTACCAGCAACAACCGCTATTGGCTTAACTGTTGGAAGTTCCAGCTTGCGCAAACGTCTTAAAAGCTCATATTCGCGCTCCGCGACTTGACGAGTAATCTCCTTCATTGCGTACACTTCGTCGCCTACGTGCACAAAACGCACAACGTGCCTAGATATGCCTCGAGGAAGGTTAACAAAAAGATTTGTAGGCCATTGAGAAAGCGGCAGCTCCCAAGGAAGCATAAACATTTGAGGATTAGAGCTTGCAGCAGTAATCTTCAACGCTGGAGGTTCCGCAGAAGATACGGTCTCGCTAAGAGCAGAAACCGATGTTGCTTGTGCAGCGCGCGGATCCATTAAAGGAGTTTCGTTCCATTCCATAAAATCTAGTCTACATGTAAAGATGAACGCAAATAATCAAATATAAATTAAATATAAATTAAAAACGGCTAAATCATGCAAAAACGGGGCTCGCCTAGCGAACCCCGCCATACCCTTATACAGAAATCTTGAGCGCTTAAAACAAGAATCAAACAAGAATCAAGCGCTCAAGAAAACGCTAGTTCAAACGCAACTCTGTAGAAGGTGCAAACAGGTGCATCTTGGATGGATCAATCTTAATCTTTACAACGTCACCAACCTTTGGAAGCGCACGTGGGTTCACGCGAATCGTTGTGAGCTTGTTCTGATCGCTCATCATTGTAGATGCTTCTTCTGGAGATCCATCGGTGATGATGTTTCCGTAGATGTAACCGTCGGAGCCAAGATCTTCCACGTTTACAACCTTTAAGGAGAAGGCGTTTGGATCGTCGGAAGTTGCCAAGCTTGCATCTTCTGGACGGAAGCCAACAATAATCTGACCCTTATCTTCTTCCGTAAGCTTATCAACAGCTTCTGCAGGAAGAGTGATGGAATCTTCGCCAATTTGAGCCTTGCCATCAACCACTGGATGCTGGTTAATGTTCATAGATGGGGAACCAATGAAGCCTGCAACAAACACGTTTGCTGGTCGATCGTAAAGCTCGGTTGGAGCGCCAACCTGCTGCAAAACGCCAAGCTTAATAACAGCAATGCGGTCACCCATTGTCAAAGCTTCAGTCTGATCGTGGGTCACGTAAAGGGTAGTGACGCCGAGCTGACGCTGCAAGGCTGCAATCTGTGTACGAGTCTGTACGCGAAGCTTTGCATCAAGGTTAGAAAGAGGCTCATCCATAAGGAAGACTTTTGGTTCACGAACAATTGCGCGGCCCATTGCAACGCGCTGACGCTGACCACCAGACAAAGCCTTTGGCTTACGATCCAAGTACTCAGTCAAATCCAAAACTTCAGCAGCTTTTTCAACGCGCTTGCGGATTTCTTCCTTGTTTACGCCTGCAATCTTAAGAGCAAAGCCCATGTTATCTGCAACAGTCATATGTGGATACAATGCGTAGTTCTGGAACACCATTGCAATATCGCGATCTTTTGGCTGCATTGTAGTAACGTCTTGACCACCAATAAGAATGCGACCTTTGTTAACCTCTTCCAAACCAGCCAACATTCGCAGCGTTGTGGACTTACCGCAACCAGATGGACCAACGAGTACAAGGAACTCGCCATCCTTAATAGTCATGTTCAAATCATCAACCGAAGGCTTATCGTTGCCTGGGTAGATTCGAGTTACATGATCAAATACAACTTCTGCCATGATATTTTCCTTTCATCGGCAGGTACGTGCCGAACGATCCGTTGTGAAGGGTGTGCACTCAAGACCCCAAGTCCTACATCGGCGGCGTCAATCGTCCACATTTACTTACATGGTTCATTGAAGGTTCTCTTCGTTGAGCCATGATTCAATATATCATGTTTATTCAGTAAAAACAGCAAAATTACAGTATTTTCTAACACTTCGGCGTGTCGAGTATAAAAATCACTCATAAACAAAGGCTTATAAACACGATTACTTTTACAGTAGATATATAAACATTTGTTTATAAAATCGCGTGTTTAGTGTTAAAAAACAAATTGGCATAGCTGCACACTAACATAATGCATTATGGAAGATGTGAGCATGTTTGACTTGCGCTCTGGCCAAAATGTTGGCGGATACACGCTGATTGAGCGACTAGGCGGCGGCGCGATGGGCTCCGTTTGGCGAGTAAAAGACGACGGCGGCCATTTTTACGCAATGAAGATTTTGCGCGCATCAATGCTAGAAAACCAAGACGATGATTTGGAATCTGCAGAAGTTAGCAATCCGCAAGAGCAAGCAAGACTTAGACTTAGGCGCGAGGCGCTAGCTTTGCAAAAAATACACCACGAAGGCGTGTGCTCAATAGTAGACATGGAGCTTGATGCTTCAATCGCTTTTATAGTCACAGAACTTATTGACGGCCACAATCTTAAAGAAGACGTTGCAATTAACGGCCCATACGTTGGTGGCGATTTAGAACGACTTGCGCACAAACTAATCGACGCCGTAAAAGCAGTTCATAGCGCGGGCATAATTCACCGAGATATTAAGCCTACAAACATAATGATTTCCACTACAGGCCCCATTTTAGTTGATTTTGGAATATCTATGGGGCAGGGCGAGTCGCATGTTACGCGAACTGGCCTTGTAATGGGAACCCCAGGATTTATTGCTCCAGAAATCATTGAAGGTGGAGAATCGAGCGAACTTACAGATTGGTGGAGCGTAGCTGCCGTTTTAGCTTTTGCAGCAACAGGAAAGCCTGTTTTTGGAACCAAGCCAATAATGGCAGTTTTAGAAAGAGCAGCATCTGGGAACGCAAATCTTAATGGCCTTCCAATAAGAACAATGCAAGCGTTCAAAAGCGCATTGAATCCTAAAAGAAGCGAGCGATGCACTCCAGAACAGCTTGAAAACGCAATTTTCCAAGATGCCATGAACCCTACAGACTGGCAGGATTCAAGCTACCCTTTTGAGAACAGCTTTAGTGGAGAAACTGTACCTAATAATGCCAAAACTCACGATTTTAACACGACTTTTCAAACAAAAAAACTTCCAGAAAACCCTAGAAAAATGTGGGTTTCTAAGAATGTTGACAATACAACTTTGTTACACTCTACAGAATCGGATTTAATAGATTCCGCGCCAACATCTTTGCTAGACGCCACTAGCACATCTATTACCAAAGTCTACGCGCACAACCCAGAACAAGTTGCAGAGACGGAACAAGTCGCAAACGATCCAGAACAAGCGCCCGAAATTGCTGTGCTGCCTAATCCAGACGAAAATCCGCATCCAAACGTAAATAAATACTTATTTCGTGGGCGAGTGGCGTCGGCTATATTCCTTACTCTTGCAAGCTTACTAGCTGCGATTTCTCCAATAGATGCGCTTGCAGCAAATCTTATTTTTATGCTAATTACAGCAACAATCGGATACAATGTTTGCTCAAGCGTACGCAGAAAATGCGCTAACGAATCCGTTGGCGGAAAAGACGTATTCATAAGAATCGCTAGCATACCGTGGCATTTTATTAAAGCAATCGCATACTCGATTGAAAAAATCCTAACTCTTGCAATAGCAGGCATTATTGGAGCATATGTGTATCCAATTTTAATCCACGCATCTAGCCAATTAGTCAAAGTTCAAGTTTGGTCAATTAGCGTGATTTTACCAACATACGCTCCAGATATTTGTTCACCAACTTCAATTGGATACATTATTGGATTTATTGCAGGATGGATTATTTCTTTTATATTAGGTAAAACTAAAATATTCGCCGTTGGAGCAGGGGCCATTTGCGGAGCGGGAAAATCGCAAGCAACCGATGGCGATTAAGCCCGTTGATACCGTAATCTAAACTATTCTTTTAGATTAATTTACTTATGTATGTTATTTGTAAAAATCAGGGAAAGGATAGGCATGCCTAACAGTAGCAAAAGCGCGCAAAATCAATCAAATCAAAATCTTCAAGCGCGCAAAGCTAAAGAATTACGCCAACAAACAATCGTTGGAATTGTTGTTGTTGTCATTTTAATTGGCATGATTGCAGCAATTGGAATTACAGCTCTTAACGCCACTAATGCGCAAAATCAAAAGAATGTCGAGCAAGCTCAACAAGCAAGACGAGCTGTTAAAAATCTTACGACTAATCAAAAGCCTAAGTACGCAAACGAACAAGGCGGAATTTTAATCAGCAAAAACGGCTATAACACAACGGCTCCAAACGCTCCGACTATAGCGGTTTATGCCGATCCTCTGTGCCCAGGATGCGGTAATTTTAATCGCGATTCCGATCAAATGCTTATTGCAATGATGAAAGCCGGCCAAATCAACCTTGAGATTCACCCAATGTCGTTCTTGGATAGAATTTCTAGCGACCACTATTCAACACGCGTAACTGGCGCAATCGCATACATTTCTTCTAACGACGACAATCCTTCGCACTTACTTCAATTTATTAACAACATTTTTGCAGAAGACTTCCAGCCAGAAGAAGGCGACGACTACAAGCCTGTTAGCAACAAAAAGCTGATTGAGCAAGCCATAAACGCGGGCGTTAGCGAAGAAGTGGCAAACAAAGCATTCAACAGAAATTATCTTGATTGGCAAAACGCTATTAATGCCGATACACCAAATCGCAAGGCTTTGTGGAATGTTAGTGGAGCGAATAAGGGAGCTATGACAACGCCAACAACCACTATCAACGGAAAGTTGCTAGATATGGTTGCGGTTAGTAAGAATAAGCTTAGTACTCCAGATGCAATTCTTAAGTCTATTGGATTAGACAAGTCTAAGGTTGGAGTTGAAGGTGTTATGCCAAAGGTAACAGATAAAGATCAGCCAAATCCTCTTGACTAGTTCTTGTTGATTAGTGTGTTGGTTCCAAAAGTTGCACTTGGCAACGGGTGCTGATACACTAATCAATGTTTTGCTCGCGAAGATTTTTAACTAGCGTGCAAGAACTCGCCTCCTTAGCTCAGATGGCCAGAGCGGCCGCCTTGTAAGCGGCAGGTCGCCGGTTCGACCCCGGCAGGAGGCTCCATTTTATAGGCGTTTTGCATAACAAAAACGGTCTAAATTATAAAAATCCACTTGTATGCATATTATGAGTCATAAGCATATAAAAAGTTTTTAGTAAATTTACAATAACAATAATAAGATAATAAATTATAAATAGATTTATTTTATGATGAATCGTAAAGCTTACAAAAATACTTTATGCTGATTACTTCGCTTGAGTAAGTTCTCGGGAACCTTCCCCCAACTCAGGGTTTCCGAGCATGAGGATGGAGCGTCCCCCAACCAGCTCCTCCTCATGGGGGCAGGACAAATCCCCTTCTCTCCTGCCCCCCTTTACCTTTTATAGTTTTATAGTTTTATAATTTTATAATTTAAGACTGATTCTTCTTAACGCATTTTTAATGAGTTAGATCATATGCTTATAGTCTTATTTTTGGCTGATTGTAATCATTGCTATAATTAAAATTCAGTTTTGCATTGAAAGTGAGGTTGAATGGCACGCAGATGGACGCCTCAGCGGTTTGTAATAATGAGAAGACTACGCGTTTTTATATGCGTTCTAGCTCTTGTTATTTCTAGCACTGGGATTTTTGCACTTTCTGCGCGTAAATCTATTGCTTTAATCATAAATGGCAAAACTAAAGTAGTAACAACTTATGCATCTACTACACAAAGACTTCTACAAGAACAAAAAGTACCAGTTAAAACACACGACCAAGTTATTAGTACTTCGGGAGACGTACTAGCAGATCGCGCAACTGTTACCGTTAGAAGCGCTTATCAAACATCCATTACAGTAGACGGTGTAACAATACCATTTTGGACTGTTGCAACAAGCATTGACCAATTAATCGGATTCTTCCAAGCAAACGCAGATCATGCTGCAAAAATAACTGTTAATTTGCAAAACATTTATAACAAGCTTACTGGTGGACTTTCTATAAACAAAAAAGGACCAGTCACAGTTATTTGCGATAACAAAACAAGAGTTGTTCCAGACGGAACACTGCCAGCAAGCTCCATTCTTGATTCTTTAGGAATAGTCTTAGGAAAAGAAGACCAAGTAACTGTTAGCGAAGAAAACGGAAAAACATTGCTTCGCATTCTTAGAGTAACGCATGGAAAAGAATCTAGAAACGTTGTTATTCCATTTAGCACTGTAAACATAATCGACCCAAGTCTTGCAATAGGAGCTAGTGTTATTAAACAAGCTGGCGTAAATGGCGAGCGCATAGATTTGTATAACGTGACTTATGTGGATGGCAAAGCTCAAAGTGCAACGCTAATAAAGCAGTCAATTGTTAAGCCGTCGATTGATCAAATTGTTGCAATTGGCGCAAAGTCTACTCCTAGAACACAAAACGAGTCTAAGCCAAGCAAACGAATCAATAAACAAGAAGAAAACAAGAAACCAAATAATCAAACTCAATCGCAAAAAACAAACACGAATCAACAAAATACACAAAACAAGAGCGCACAACAGGGCGCGCAAAATCAAAACATTCAACAAAATAATAACAACAATCAGCAAAATTCTAAGCAAACTGCTGAAACTTCACAAGCTATAAAACAAACACCTGCACCAACACCAACCCCTGCACCCGCACCTGCACCCGCAGATAACCCAAACGGCATGGTTCATGCAACGCCCGAACAAGCAAAACTTTACGCTCAAGCAGCGTGCGCACAACTTGGTTGGACTGGAGCAATGTGGGAAGACCTTGTTAAATTGTGGACAAAAGAATCGAATTGGCGCTGGAACGCAGAAAATAAAGGCTCTGGCGCGTACGGAATTCCGCAATCACTTCCAGCAGATAAAATGGCGAGCGCGGGAGCAAATTGGCACGAAGATGCGTCAATACAAATAACGTGGGGTCTTAGTTACATTAGAAGTAAATACGGAAATCCTAGCGAAGCGTGGAAGCATTCACAAGAAACTGGATGGTATTAAAGTTTGGATGGTATTAAATTGACGAAAGATAATATTGAAAATCAACAAGGCCGTCTTCTTGGAGCAGTAGATATTCGCGCAATCGCAGCACAAGAGGGCATTACGCCTACAAAAAAGTTTGGTCAAAATTTTGTTATTGACCCAGGAACAGTTAAAAAAATCGTTGCTGCGTCAAAAATTAATTCAAACGATTTTGTTATGGAAGTAGGCCCTGGTCTTGGCTCTCTTACACTTGCGATTCTTCAAGCGGGCGCAAATCTTACTGCTGTAGAAATAGATCCGCATCTTGCTAAGCGTTTGCCAAGAACCGTTAAAGAATTTATGCCTAATGCTTTAGAACGGTTTAATGTGATTCTTAAAGACGCGTTAGAGGTAAACGCTCAAGACGTTCCCGATTTAGCAAAAGCGGCGCACTTTACGCTTGTTGCAAATCTTCCATACAACGTTGCAACACCGATTATTCTTACTCTTTTAGAAAAATTCGATAATCTTACAAGCTTTCTTGTAATGGTTCAAAAAGAAGTTGCAGATCGCTTATGCGCGCAGCCTGGCAATAAAACGTATGGCACTCCAAGCGTAAAGTTGGCTTGGTACGGTACTGCTCAAAAAGCGGGTTTAATCGGCAGAAACGTATTTTGGCCTGCTCCAAACGTTGACTCCGCGCTAGTGTACTTTAAGAGAAACGATAATCCAAAAGGCAGCGAGCAAGAAAAAGAAAAAGTGTTTAAGATTATTGATGCAGCATTCCAACAGCGAAGAAAAACGCTAAATGCAGCACTGAAAGGCATTGTTCCTAAAGAAGCCTACGAACTTTCTAAGATTGATTCAACAAGACGAGGCGAAACTTTAACTTGCGACGAATTTTTAGCTCTGTCTAAAGCTTTTAACAGTTAAAGTACGCTGATAAATGCCGTCATGCATAGTAAGTAAAATAGCTAACACTTATGCATACGCATACGCACGCACAATGCGCACAATACAAGCACACAGTACAGATCGGAAGTTAGCATGACGCAGTTTTACGACGAGCGACTAGCCCGAAGAGAGTTCATGTATCAAAGAAAACGATTTGTGCTATCGTCTGTTGCAATCGGAGTTGCAATTGCCTTTGTTCTAGCTCTTATTGTGCAATCGCATCTTTTTGGAATCGCTGCTCCTAGAACTCCAGAAGTAGACCCAAACTATGGCGTTCAAGCGCCTTGTGCTATAAAAAACAAAGACGAAAATAAAGCGTCTTATATAGATAATCGCGCTGTTTCTATACGCGTTCTAAATGGAACAAAATTCCGCGGATTTGCGCGAGCAGTCGGGGAAGGCCTTAGAAATCGCGGTTTTAACTTAATCGAAGTTGGAAATAGCGAAACACGCGTTAAGCGCACAACAATCTATTTTGGAAAACAGTCGATTAACGAAGCTTATACACTAGTTGCCAATTTTAAGGACGCTATTTTGCGCATGGACGACCGTCAAGATAAGCTTATTGACGTTGTTTTAGGAACCACTTTTAGCAATCTTCGTCCTAAAACCGACGTTCCTGCTGCTGGAGCTACGATTAACGAGATTAGAGGCTGCGCAGCGTATAACACAATTAAGAATCTTCCAAAAGCTGCAAACCACAAGCCTATTCAGTAGTATTCTAGCTTGTATAGACGCTTATATAGACGCTTTGCGTGATTCGCTTTATTCAGCTTGACTTTCGTACCATTTTTTAAGCTCTTCAACAGCAACACTGTGCTCTACAGGACCATTATCTAGTCTGTATTCCAACATGTGCTTGTATGCCTTCCCAACAATCGGGCCAGGCTCTAGGCCAAGAAGATTCATGATTTCATTGCCATCCAAGTCTGGACGAATTGCGTTAAAATCTTCCTGCTTTTTTAATTCGCGTACGCGATCTTCCATCTCGTCCATAGCATGCTCAAACATAAGCGACTTGCGCCTGTTTTGTGTAGTAGCGTCTGCGCGAGTTAAGCGATTTAGCCGCTCGTACAAATGCCCAGAATCCTTAACGTACCTTCTAACTGCAGAATCCGTCCAAGGCTCGTCTACGTAGCCATGGAATCGCAAATGCAAATTCACAAGCTCGCTTACATCGTCAATAATATGATGGTCAAAATGCAAAGCTTTCATGCGTTTTCGAGTCATTTTAGCTCCAACAATATCGTGATGATGGAAGCTAACTTTTCCGCCGTCTTCAAACTTTCTAGTACGCGGCTTGCCAATATCGTGCAAAAGAGCCGCAAGTCGCAAAGTCAAATCAGGCCCAGGAACAGCACCTTCGTCATCTGTTTCAAGCGCTATTGCGCGCTCAAGAACCATCATTGTGTGCTCGAAAACATCCTTATGCCTGTGATGCTCATCAATTTCTAAGCGCAAAGCAGGAATTTCTGGCAAAACCCTATCTGCAATACCAGAATCAACCATTGCTTCAATTCCTGCGCGCGGATTTGCCGAAAGAAGCATCTTTGTTATTTCGTCGCGAACGCGCTCCGCAGAAACAATATCTAATCTAGAAACCATGCTCAAAATGGCCTCAGCCGTGCTTGCTTCAATGCTAAATCCAAGTTGAGCAACAAAGCGAACAGCACGCATCATTCTTAAAGGATCGTCGTCAAAAGATTGACGTGGGTCTACTGGAGTTCGCAAAATACCTTTAGATAAGTCGCTTGCTCCGCCAAATGGATCCACAAATTCTAGACTTGGTACACGCAAAGCCATTGCATTTACAGTAAAATCGCGTCTAGAAAGATCACCTTCCAAAGTATCGCCATATTTTACTTCTGGCTTTCTAGAATCTGGATTATAAGCATCGCATCTGTAAGTTGTTATCTCTACTTTTACTTCGGTTCCGTCTTTTCTACGCTTCAAAGCTCCAAGCGTGCCAAACTTTCGACCCATGTCCCAAAAACCGTCATGACCCCAAGACCTAAGAAGTGGTTCAAACTCTTCTGGCTTAGCAGATGTGCAAAAGTCAAGATCGTGCGAAATTCTATGCAAAAGCATGTCTCGCACAGGGCCGCCAACAAGCGCCAACTCGTAATTGTGATCGGCAAATAATTTACCCAACTCTATGGCTTCTGGCCAAACTTCAAAGTTCACAGACACGCTTAAAAACACCCTTTCAGCAAAAATCAAACTACATTCCAGCATACCGTTACCCCAATGCACAGCGGATTGAGTAAGGTGGAGTGTATGGTTACTCCGAAAGACTTAAGACGCATGCTCGCCAGAGCCTCGGATAATCATACCCAAAACGCTCCAAGCATTCGAGTCACTCCTCTTGATGTTGCTAGAATGAAAAGCAAAATTCAGCCACAACAAGCCGAAGAAGAGGAGTCGATTTTTGTTGATATTTCGGGCTTTTCGGGCAGTTACACTGTTGAAAACATTCATGTTAATATAACGGAATCCAGGCAGCAAATATCTTCTATTAATGCTCCTTCTCCTGCATTAATGCCTCAAAGAAGAGTTAATGACGGCCCTAAAACTTTTGCTTCTCTAGACGCACAGGATTTGCCTATTGTTCGAGAATATTCCGCTGGAGGATTAGTTTTTGACTCTCTTGGGCGTGTCGCGGTTATAGCACGGCATTCGCGAAGTGGCCACATGGAATGGTGTTTGCCAAAAGGCCATATTGAAAAAGGCGAAACACCGCAACAAACAGCAGTTAGGGAGATTCGCGAAGAAACGGGTATTCTTGGCGAAGTTGTTGATTCAATTGCAACTATCGACTACTGGTTTACTGGAACAAGCCAGCGTGTGCATAAACTTGTTCACCACTTTGCGCTTAAGTATGTTAGCGGCGAATTATCTGTTCTTGGAGACCCAGATCACGAAGCAGAAGACGCGATTTGGGTTGATTTTAAGAACCTTAACGACATTTTAAGCTACCCAAACGAACGAAAAATAGCATGGATGTATGCTAAAAAGGCGAATAGGCGGCAAAACCGTGATTAACGTTACTAATGTGATTAATGTGATTGATTTTTCAAAAAACCAGTTGCGTAAGTCGCAAAAAAACGCGTTTTTAAGACTTTGCGTAACCACAATTCTAATGGCACTCTTGCTTGCGACTTTCCCATTTTTCTTCGCACCAAAAGTCGCGTATGCTAATCAGTCTTCCCTAAGCTCCTACTCTTTGTATAACACAAAATCCAAAGGAATTTCGCTAAAAATAGTAAAGTCAACTTCGATTCTTACAGATAAAAGCGGATACCACATTAGTCTTCTGCTTAAAAACAACAGTTCTAAAGATTTTCCAGAAGGCAAAATTCAAGTCACTTTTAACCCTTGGTACACTTTTATGTCTAGAACCGACTTGCAAAAATGGAGCCAAGCCGAGTCTAGGATTCCAACGCCTCAGCTAATAGGCGAAATTAGTGTTCCAGCGCTTGCAAGCGGAAAATCCTATAGCGCGCAAATCGACGTTGATGCAAACAGTCAAAATCTTTCAAACATTATTTATTGGGGTCCAAAACCTGTTTCAATAACGTATTCTTCTTTAGATTTTAAGCATTATTATTCTGTTAAATCGTTTGTAACTCGAGCAAATATTGGCATTAAAAACGTTCAAACTCCGCCAATTAATGTGACTTTACTAATGCCAATAATCGCAAAATCTTCCGATTGGCGTTTTAACATTAGCAAGCACAATATTTCTCCTTCTATTAACACGATTAGTGAATCGCAAGAAGATTTGTCAGGCTCTACAACAGGCTCTACAGCAAGTTCTACAACTAACAGAAAAATCAGGCTTAGTAAAAGCAGTATTAAGCGCATTACTTCTTTGATAAATCTTGTTCAAAAGCATCCAAAGTTGCAAACAATAGCAGACCCAAACACTCTTAAATTTAGTGAACCAACATTTACACCTTCCGTATTTATGCAAAATAACGGTTTTAACATAAGCCGGTATGCAGAATCTGAAAATCATGTTTCTTATAAACTAGCTGGAATTGGTTTAGATTCTTGGAGTAAAAAATCATCTGTGTTAGAAAATACCACAACAGAGCCGTTAAATATTGATTCCTACGCTTTTCAAACAGGCGAAAAATGGACTCTACGCGCACTAGAACAGGCTGCCGCAAACGGATACAAAACAGTAGTGGCCACTAGCGGATTCGACCCTCTAGCAAACCGTTTTGCAGTAAAAAATGGTGTTTACGAGGTTCAAACATCTTCTGGCGTAGTAAAAGTGCTTTCTTGCCAAGAAACACTTAACGAGCTAATAAATGGACATTTTACAAACGTTCAATCAGCAGCAGAATCTACTAGCGCAGGCCTTCTAAACAGGCTTGCAGCGCAAAGCGCCTTCTATCAGATGGAACAGCCTTATATGCCTAGGCATTTGCTACTAACTTTTAGCCCAGATTCTTCTATACCCTTAATTGAATCAGTTGTAAGCATTCTAGAAAAATCGCCTTGGATTAGTCTTCTAGATATAAATTCTTTAACACAATCAAAGGCGATTACTAAAGAGCACCTTGGATATAGCCCAGTTCCTAAGGCGAGTTCAATCGAAGGAAAATCATTAATCGCAAGCAAAGCTAAGATTAACCAACTAGCTTCCGATAGAATGCTAGTAAACCAATTTATAAACAGCATTCTTGATTGCAATGAGCTTAATCATCATAAAACTAGCGAATCAGATGCTCAATCTCTTGCAAAACAAAATGCAAAGCTAAAAATTAATCAAAATAGCAAAAGCTGGAGCGAAAATCTTATTAAACTTTTTGACGCAATGGCTCAAAGAGAGCTAGATAGTACGTTAAATAGCGCTAGCAAATCAAACAACTACGCTAGTAAACCAGGTAACGCTAGTAAATCGAACAACGCTAGCGAATCGCAGACACAAACCAAAAATGGCACTCACGATTTGGCTAAAATGCTCATTTCTGGAATAAATATTATTCCTCCAAAAGACGTTACTCTTGTAAGCGAAACAGCAACTATGCCGATTACAATAAGCAACACAAACCCATACCCAATTAGCGTATATTTAACTGCGTATACCAATTCTATGGAAATAGTAACTAGAAGAAAAACACCAGTTAAAATCGCAGCAAATAGCGAATCCCAGGTGATTTTGCCGCTTAGATCTACAACGTCTAGCAAAGTTAAAGCCACTTTTGCTCTAGAAGATAGAAACCACAACGTTTTTAGTGGCACTAAAGAAACAGCGATTACAAGCACGCTGCAAATCAGCGATAAAAGCGGTACGATTATTATAATATTTGCTTTTGCACTTGGAGCTTTGGGGCTTTGGAGGCAGTTTAATCGTAAAAAGGACCCAGACGAATGAATTCAGTAGGCCGCAACTCGATTATAATGGCAAGCGGCACAGCTGCTTCTAGAATAACTGGCCAGATTAGAACAATTTTGCTCGCCGCAGCCCTTGGCACAACTGGCTTGGCAGCAAACGCTTACCAGGCTGGGTCTATGATTCCTCAGCTTATTTATACGCTTGTTTCTGGCGGAATTTTCAACGCTGTTCTTGTTCCACAAATCGTTAAGACTCTAGAAAAACAAGATGCAAAAAATAGGCTAAATAAGCTAATAACATTTGCTATTATTCTGCTTTTAGGCGTAACTATTTTAATGGCGATTGCCACACCTGTTTTAACATGGCTTTACGTTGGATCAAACCCAGCAATGATTGCACTTACAAACGCTTTTACGCTATGGTGTATGCCTCAAATATTCTTCTACGGCCTTTATACCGTACTCGGCCAAGTTCTGGCTGCTAAAGGCAAGTTTGCAATGTACGCTTGGAGCTCGGTTGCTGCAAACATTGTTAGTTGCACGGGATTTGGCGTGTTTATTGCGATTTTTGGAAATGCAAGTAGGCAGCCTGCGCATTTTTGGAACAACACTACAATGCTTTTAACTGCAGGCTTTTGGACTTTAGGCGTTGCAGCTCAAGCACTTGTTTTGTTTATTCCTCTTAAAAAAATCGGATTAAAGTATAAGCCAAGTTTTGGCATTAGTGGCATTGGCTTGCGTTCTATGGGCCCCGTTGCAGCTTGGAGCTTTGCAATCGTGGCTGTTAGTCAGCTTTCTACAATGGCCACAACTCACATAACAACAAGCGCACCTTCTATAGCCGAAGAAACATTGGGATTAAGCCAATTTGATGTTGCAGGAAACGCCACTTTTCAAAACGCATACACAATGTTTATTCTGCCATATTCGCTTATAGCTGTATCGGTTGCAACCGCTGTTTTTCCAAAGATCTCCAAGTCGATTGCACAACACGATTTATCTACAGTTCGCGCAGATTTAAGCTCTTGCATTAGAAGCGTTAGCATTTTAATGTGCTTCTTTAGCGTTGCTTTTATTGTTATTCCAATGCCTATCTCTTTGGCTCTGCTTCCTTCAATTAGCATAAAAGAAGCATACTTGATGGCCGATCCTCTTATGATGCTTTCTATTGGTTTGCCACTATCTAGCGCCTATTTGATTATTCAACGCACATTCTACGCTTTTGAAGACGGAAAGCATCCATTTATGTTTTGCGCAGCGCAACTTTGCGTAGAACTTGTTATTGTGTTTTCTTGCATAAAGTTCCTTCCGCCAAACTACTGGGTTAGCGCTTTAGCAGCAGCTGCATCATTTAGCTACATTCTTACTTTTCCTGCTCTTGTTAAAATGATTAGGTCTCGTTTTAACAATAATTTAGACGATAAGCAGCTTATTGTTACTCACATAAAGGTGATTGCAGCTTCGATTGTTTCTATTGTTGTTGGAATTTTGACTAGAGAATTTGTTTACAAGTGGATTTCTTTAGATTCACCAAAGCTTCGTGGTGTTAATCGATGGTTGCTTGCGATTTTTGTTTGCGCAATTATAACTATTATTCTTGTAATCGTTTACGTATCTACTCTTTTGCTTTTAAGAACAAGCGAATTGGCAGGTCTTATTAATCCAATTCTTAGAAGAATCGGTGTAAAACTGCCATTTTTGTTGAATCTTGAAAACATCAATAAAAGCAAGTTAAATAATAAACAGACTAATCATAGTGAAAATAATAAAAATGCACATACTAGGATTATTAGATCGAAAATAAATCAACACAGTGAGCAATAATTAAATCAAAATAATTAAACAACAATAATTGCAAAAATAAGGAGCGTTTACTAAATTCTGCAATTAAAATAATTGATGGAATTTATTATTTACGCATATTCATTACTCATGTAGGAAGACGGGGAGTAGATGAAACCTCAGTTGGGAGATATTATACTTAATCGCTATGCTCTAATATCACCTTTGCGAGAAGAAGCAGGCGTTCAAGTATGGAAAGCTAGCGACCGCATACTTGCTAGAGATTGCCAGCTCTTTATTGTGCGCGACCGTAGATTCCTTCCCGAAGTAAACACTATATCTTCTACTCTTGCACTCTCTAGAATCCGCAAATTTACGCCAGTTCTAAAAATTCATAACATAGACGATGTTGCTATTATTATAACTGAGTTGGATTCTGGAATAACTGTAGACGACTACATAAAATCGCATAGCTCTACACTTAGCTACGAAGCTATACGCTCTATTGTTGCCGAAGCAGCAAACGCGCTTAGCAAACTTCTTGCATCTGGAATAACTCATTATGCTATTTCAACAAACACGGTAAGAATCACAAATAATGGAGTAGAGCTAGCTTGCGCGCCAATAAGCCCTCTACTAAAAGACGTTACTGTTGAATACACAAATCAGGATTCGCAAGACAAACAAGATAAGCCGAATACTAAAAATAAGCAAGACGCGCAGGATTCACAGAATTCGCAGGATTCGCAAAACAAAAGCGAAAATCAAAATAAAAGCGAAGAACAGTCTAAAAACTTGCCACAAAGTGTAGAAAACATTGCAACACATCAGCTTTCTGCGCTTTTATATGCTCTTCTTACGCGCACTGGATACACGCAAAATAACACAGTTTTTAACGTTTCTAGACTTGCAGACGGCGTTCCTGGCGAATTTGTTATGATTTGCAAAAGAGGCCTTTCTTCTGCTAAGGATTCAAGCATTATTCCAATAGCATCTATTGGGGAGCTTCTGGCACTTTTAGGCACATATACTCCTGTTAAAAAGCTTAGCGAAAAAGATATTATTCTTAACAACGATGCAAGCGAATCTTCTATTCAAAAAGCATTACTTTTACCTTGCAAAGACAATGATCTTATTGATTTTCCAGAAGGATTATCTAAGAACGAAGATTTGCTTGAAAACGAACTATCAAGTCAAGAATCTATTGGTATTTTAGATTCAAGTGATTTATCAATAAAAAACGAAGACGAAAAGCCTAACAAGTTTGGCAAAAACGCTAAAAATACTGGTCTTAAAAATGCAAGCAAAACCATTGGTGCTTTAAGTGCTTTGCTAAAAAGAAATGGTGATAATTCTGGGAAAAAACTTGATTCTTTGCCAGAGTCCGATTCAACTGGAACGGACTACGACTTCCACGATATTGCTGCAGCAGAAATGGCGAATATTTTAGCTCCAACTGAGCTAGACGCCGATGATTCAATTTTCCACAATTTGTCTTCAACATACACAAGCTTCCCTAGCTATTCAACCGATAAATCGCAAGCAAGCGAAGAGAATAAGGTTGGCGAAAATAAAAATAACGAGAATAGCAAGAATGCAAACATTGGCAATAATTCTACAAACGACTCGTACGCAAAAGAAAATGGCAATAAAAGCGCGTTAAACACTTTAGACTCGCTAACTTCTGGAAACGATTATTCACAAAAAGATGACTTATCTTCTCCACTAATGCCTAGAAGATTCGACTTTGAAGACCTTCTAAGCAGTAACACAAAGCACACGGAGTTGCTTTCTAAGCCGCAAATCTTGCCATTAGAAGCCGAATCAACAGGAAGAGTGCCTGTTGTAGACAGCAATGGGCGTTTTGTTGCTCCTGGCGAAGAATCCGCTAGAGCATTGCGAGAAGAGGAGCTAGAAAACGAGGAATATGGCGATTACAGCAGCCAAAATGCTGGATTATTGTCTCACTCATCCATGCCTCCTAGCTTCCAGCCTCACGAGCATCAAGACGACTTAAAAGCAAAGAAATCTTCAAATCAAAACAATGTAGATATTGCGGATGCTAAGATTTTTGGAGGACTTTCTACAAAAGTCTTAGCTATTGGCGTTGTTGCATTGCTGGTAGTTGTTGTTTTTGCAATATCTTTGCATAGTCTTTTTAACTCTCACGAAGCGCCATCAAACTTTGCAAAATCTAATTCTTGGGATTCGCAAAGTGTTGAAAATGTGCCTTTTGGAAGTCAAGGCGTTCTTTCGGAAGATAAAAGCGATTCATCTAAAGAAAAGCAACCAAATAAGAACAATACGAGTAAGGCTGGCGAAAAGAAGGCTGGCGAAAAGAATAAGAGCAATAAGGATAATAATAGCCTTAAAAACAAGCATAAGAAACAAAATAAACGCAAGAAAGTAAAGCAAGTACCAAAGCCTAAAATGCCTACTAACAACACGCCTTACCCTATAGATATTCAGCAATTCTTGGAAGATACGGGCAATCAGCGCGGCTACGGCTACTACATGCACTTAACTCAGCCTCAAGAAGCATACAGGTTTGTTGTTTCGATTCGCTCTTCGGGCGGGCATGGGTATTTGATTGCAAATTCCAAGAACGATCCTAGCGCTGGAGAAAAAGTTGCAGACTTTACTTTTGACGCTAGCGGAGTAACAGACGTAAAGTTCAAAAAGCCTATAACTGCGCAAGACTTTATCTTGTGGGTTCCACAAGGGTCTATACCAATGAATGGGCTATATATAAACTACGTTAGAATTTACTAAAAAATATTAAAACTATTAGGAATATTAGGAATATTTTATGAAAACTGTACAAAAAAACGTAATTATTATTGGCTCTGGTCCTGCTGGATACACTTCTGCTTTGTATTTAGCGCGCGCTGGATACAGCCCTCTAGTTATTGCTGGAGCACTAACACCTGGCGGGCAGCTTATGAACACTACCGAAGTGGAAAATTATCCAGGATTTGCAGAAGGCATTTTAGGCCCAGACTTAATGGAAGCAATGCAAAAACAGGCAGAAAAATTCGGAGCACAAATCTTGCTTAACGATGTTGTTTCCGTAGATTTTAATGGCGATTTAAAAGCGGTTACAACCGACGATGGTGTAACTTATACATCTAAGGCTGTAATCGTTTCTACGGGCTCACAAGTGCGCAAATTAGGCGTTCCAGGAGAGCAGGAGTACTCGGGCCGCGGTGTTTCTTATTGTGCAACTTGTGACGGATTCTTCTTTAGGGAAAAGCCTATTGTTGTTGTAGGCGGTGGTGATTCTGCTTTCGAAGAAGCGCTTTTCTTAACTCGTTTTGGCTCTTGCGTAACGCTTATTCATAGGCGCGATTCATTCCGCGCGTCTAAGATTATGGTTGACCGCGCGCGCAAAAACAGCAAAATCAATTTTGTTTTAGATTCTGTTGTTTGCTCTGTAAACGGCGTGGATGGAGATGCACAATCTGTAACTGTTAAGAATGTTAAAACTGGCGAGACTCAAAATATTGAGGCAAGCGGAATTTTTGTTGCTATTGGCCACTCCCCATCTACAAGTTTCTTAAATGGTGCTTTAGAGCTTAATGAAGATGGAACTATTGCTGTGCAAGGAGCATCTACTAAAACTTCAGTTCCTGGCGTTTTTGCTGCTGGCGATGTTGTAGATAGCGTGTATAGGCAAGCAATATCTGCTGCTGGCATGGGCTGCCGCGCGGCTCTTGATGCACAAGCCTATTTGAATGATTTAACTAATTTGAACGAAGAATAATTTTTGTTCCACGTGAAACAATAACCCCCAATAGTTGTATTAGCAGCTTATTGGGGGTTTATTATTAATCTTTTTTATCTACTAAAATATTGACTATTCGATGCAGTTCTTCTGGAGAAGAAAATACTATTTCGATTCTTCCGTGATTTTCGCTTCCTTTAATGGCAACTTTTGTGGAGAATCGATCTTCAAGCTGCTTTCTAATTGGAGAAGACACCCACTTGTTGTTTCGTTTAACTCTAGTTCTTCTAGAAGAATCGTCTCCATTGTCTACTTTAATCGAAACAATTTCTTCCGTACTGCGAACCGATAAGCCTTCTGCAATAATACGTTTTGCGAGATTTTCCATTTCTTCTGTAGAAGCTAATGCAAGAAGAGCGCGGGCGTGACCTGCAGAAAGCACTCCCGACGCAATATGTTTTTGCACGCTGGCTGGCAAATTCAAAAGTCGCAAGGTGTTTGCGATTTGAGGACGGGACTTAGAAACGGATTTAGAAAGCTGAATTTGCGTAAGTCCAAAATCATCAATCATTTGAGCGTAAGCTGCAGCTTCTTCTAACGGATTTAATGCAACTCTGTGCAAATTCTCCAAAAGGGCATCCCTAAGCATGTTTTCATCCGAAGTGGTTCTAACAATCGCTGGAATCTTTTTAAGACCAGCTAGCTGTGTTGCTCTCCACCTTCGCTCGCCCATTATTAACTCATAATGAGCATTGTGTAAATCATCTTTACTTACATCCTTGATTTTTCGCACAACAATTGGCTGCAAAACTCCAACCTCTTTGATTGAAGCAGATAATTCTTGAAGCTCTTCTTCGTCAAAAATCGTACGCGGCTGATGAGCGTTTGGAACAATATCGCTCGGCTCTAAATACTCTAAATAGCCACCTTCAATGGGCTTTAGATCTTGCGCTTGGCTTGTTTGTTTATCTTGCGATATTTTTTCTGCAACTTTATTTTTATCATTATCTTCGTTCTTTTGCTTTGAAGAAACAAATGACTTAGAAGCAGAATCACCAAAGAAAAAGTCAATTGGCCTTGTAACGTCATCAATTGACGGCATAGAAGTTCGCTTTGCTGAATGCTTATTTTTGCTAGCGATTGACGGCACTGTTTCACGTGAAACAGAATTATTTTTATCTAATTTTTGGCTTAAATGCGGGGAAATTGAGTCATCAACGCTAGGAACTTTGGCGGTCTTTTTGACAAACACTTTGGTTTCACGTGAAACATTTTTTTGCGTATTTTTATCTACGGTTTTACTGTCTGTTTCACGTGAAACAGTGCTCGAAGTGTCGCTACTCTCTAATGTTTCATGTGAAACATCTTCAATCTTTTTGTTAGCAAACTCATCTAAACTATCTTCTCCAGGAAGTGCAGGGAATAATGCTCCCAATCCTTTACCCAAACGCGATTTACTTGCACTCATCACTAATTACCCTCTCTTTTTGAATCAATAACAGACAAAATTACATCAGACTTATTAGCTATCTCAAATGCAGCTTCTCTATAAGACACAGCACCTGTTCCATGCGGATCGTAGGTTATAACACTTTGATTAAAACTTGGCGCTTCTGGAATCTTAACAGTTCGCGGAATAGTGGTATTAAGAACAATATTTGGATAATGATTTTTAACTTCTTGAAAAACTTCCCTACCAAGAAGAGTTCGCTTATCAAACATTGTTACAAGCATTGTAGAAACAACAAGCGCAGGATTATAGTGCTTTTGAACCAAACCAATTGTTCGAATCAACTGACCTAAGCCTTCAAGAGCATAGTATTCTGCTTGAATCGGAATTAGCATCTCGTGCACAGCACACATTGCATTAATTACTAAAAGACCAAGAGAAGGTGGGCAATCAATAAAAACGTAATCGTAATGTTCGCTGCTAGAGCTTAAAAACTCATCAATTGCGTTCTTAAGAAGATTATTCCTATCTTCCATTTGAGCAACTTCTAATTCAGCACCACTTAACTCAATCGAAGCTGGAACAACATCTAGCCCTGCAATATCTGGGCACTCTTGTTTAACATCAGCAATAGTCTTTCTTCCTTCAATAACATCATAAATAGAAGGATCTGCGGAAGAATGTGGTATATTCATTGCCGTAGAAGCATTACCTTGCGGATCCATATCAATTAATAAAACTTTTGACCCACCAACAGCCATTGCTGCCGACAAATTCACAGCGGAACTGGTTTTTCCAACTCCGCCTTTTTGATTCGCAACCGCAATAAAACGTGTAGTCTTCGGCTTAGGGAACACAACGCCATCAATGGCATGGAAGCGACTGGTTATATCTGCCAACTCACTGCCCAAGGAAGATCCAGAATCCCCAAAAATACGTTTAATTGTATCTTCTGCTGATTCCACCATTCACACCACCCCGCCCACCTATGGGAAATTACCAAACTAACCGATTTAACCGTAGTATTTTCAAGTTTCCTTTCTTCTATGGACATAAAACACCATAAAAATTGCAGAAAATACTACAAAAATATTATAAAAACACACAGTTTCACGTGAAACATATAACATCTTTACTCAGTTTCACGTGAAACATTCAATGAAAATTAACGCAACAAAATAAATGCGCATAAAAGTACAGAACTAAATCACAAAACTTAAATCAGCCTTTATCAATCAGCCTTTATCAATTATTACAACACTTGTTGATTGAAGGCCTTTAGCAACAGGGGCATCAACTACTCTAGGATCTAACCCTTTTACTTTTTTAATCATCTTTTCAGCCTTATCAATCTCCGCTTGTGCAGACTTTCCTTTTAACGCGATTAGTTGGCCATTCTTGCCCAATAGTGGAATGGTCCATCCAGCCAATTTTGTCATAGGTGCCACAGCTCTACATGTAACTACGTCAAAGGCTGGAATTTCGTGAGACTTAACTTTAGCAATAACTTCGTCTGATCTTCCATGAAAAACTGTAACATTTTTTAGGCCCATGACCTCTACGCATTCTTTTAACCAAAGAACTCGTCTTTCCATTGGTTCAATTAATGTTACTTTGCAATCTGGCAAACAAGCAGCAACAACAATTCCTGGAAAACCTCCGCCGCTTCCAACATCTGCGATGGATTTTTTATTTGACTTTTCAACTGCTTTTTTAACAAATGGAACAACTGCAGCAGAATTTAGAATATGCCTTTCCCAAAGAATATTCATATCTCTAGGACCAACAAGGCCGCGAACTAATCCCTCTTCCTTAAGTTTCACGTGAAACATCTTACATTTATCAATAGCATTGCCTAAGACTTCACTCAACAAAGGGGAGTTATCTAATTCATCTACATTGTTTTCATCTACATTGTTTTGTAAATTGTCAGCCTGTTCCATATCTAAAATCTTTTCCGCAAATCAGCCCCTCAAACAAAAAGTAACACAATAAAACATTTTTGTTCCATTGTGTTACTTTTTATTTAAGCTAATTGTTACTCTGTATATTCTTCATCCAACTCTACGTCTACATCATCCATGTCTACATCCACATCTTCATCTAAATCATCATCTTCAATGGCACTTGCAGGCATATAAACAGTAACGTAGCGGTGTGGTTCTTCTCCATGAGACCTAGACCTTAAGCCTTCTTCTCTAACTGTATCGTGAATAACTTTACGCTCAAACGAATTCATTGGCTTCAAATCAACAGAATCACCAGTTTCGCGAACTTCATCAACAGCATCCAACGCAATATCTCGCAAATGTTGACGCTTACGCTTAAGGAACCCATCAACGTCTACAATTAAGTGCGATCTTTCACCAGTTTTTTGCTGAACAGCTAGACGGCTCAATTGTTGCAAAGCATCAACAACCTCTCCATCTCTACCAATCAAATGCTTAATGTCGGAATCATCATCCGCAACAATTTGAATCATTGGCCTATTGTTGCGAACGCCCATTTCAATATCGCCTTCGTAGTCGGCAATATCTAAAAGTCCTTCTAAGTAATCGGCAGCTATATCAGCTTCCTCATTGAGCTGGTCAATGCTCCTGGTCTCGTCTTGTGCCATTTACATACTCCTTAATTTCAATAAATGTCAAGAATCACAATTCTGTGTACAGTTTAACTGAAGATAAATCCAAATTTATAAATTATTTTAATAATTTTAATAAATCTAATAAATAAATTCACATTTACCTTGTTTTTACATTATTTACTTGTTTTTCGCTTGCGATTAGGCTGCTTACGTTGGAATCCTTCTGATTCTCTGCGCTTAGCTTCTTCTCGAGCCTGTTGAAGCTTTTCTTCTTCAATAGAAGGCAAACCTTCGCGCTCTCTGCGCTCTGTTTCTTTTTTGTAATCACGCTTTTCTTTTTCCTCGGCTGCAGGAGATCCTGGAGTTGGGAAGGCATACACCTGCCAAATAGAGCGAAGCATATTCATAATGTTGTTTACAAGCCAATAAACAAGCATTGCAAATGGAAGAGCGAATGCAGAGAAAACATAGATTAATGGGAATCCCCACATCATAAGTTTTTGCATTGTGTACTGGCTGCCTTGCTTAGATTCCGGAGGAAGATTCTTGCGAATATTGTTAAATTGCATATACCACATTGCAGCACACATCAAAATAACAAAGATTACAATAACAACTTTTCCGCCTGCTTGAACCGTCATAAACGTGTCGGAAACACCAACACCAAACACATGCGTTTTAACAAATTGCTGCGCTGTAGCAACATCAAAAGCACCCAAAGAAGCATGCTTTCCTCTAGCAATAAATGGAATAACAGAAAGCGTATACCAAATACTCATAAATGCTGGGCCTTGAATCATCATTGGCAAGCAGCTTCCAGCAGGATTTGCGTTATTCTCCTGATACAGCTTCATCATTTCTCGCTGCATGGCTTCTTTGCTAGCAGAATCGTTTTTACCCTTATACTTTTGCTGAATTTTCTTCATTTTAGGAGCGATCGCTTGCATATTGCGCATACCTTTAATGCTTTTTATAAAGGCAGGGAATATGCACGCGTGCACAACAAGCACAAGAAAGACTATTGAAAGAACCCAGGAGAATCCAATTTCATTCATTCCAATAAGAACAAATAGCTTGTGGAAAAGCGCCATTACTTGAGTCATAAGCCACTCAACTGGCGTAAGGATTTTATAGAACCATCCCCAAATTCCATTATCAAGTAAAAAGTGGTCTTGATTAAACATTAGTTTTCCTTGTCTTGATCAGCCAAGGGAGTTAACCGTGGCTCTTCATGCGCTTTGGACCAAGCGCAACGATAAAAAATTGAATATTTGCGTGGTACATCGTCAATACTGCAGCTGGTCCATGGTCTACAGCGCAATAGTCGCAAAGCAGCTAGGATACCGCCCTTAAACGCTCCATAGCGGCTAATTGCTTCAATAGCGTATCTTGAGCAAGTTGGGTAGTATCGGCAGCAAGCTGGTCTATTAGCAGAAATCGCGCGTTGATACCAGCGAATCGCTTTTATAATCAAATTCGCTACAACACTTTTTCTGCTATTCATAGCTGTATCACTATTCCTTAAACCAACTTATTGTTGTTTTCGCCGATTTTCAACGATTCTGATGGTTGATTTAGTTGGCATTCTTGGTGTTCTTCTTGCGCTATTTGCTGGCTTTGATTTTGAACAATTTTGGTTATTTTCTCAAAAATCTTTTTAACCTGCTCATTTAATGATTCAAACGATGCACTAGCAGCAGTAGATTTAGCTCTTAGAACTACGTCACAACCATTTGGAAGTAACGATTGATGCTGTTTTGCTATTACTCTAAAGCGTCTTTTTACTTTATTTCTAATAACAGCTTTTCCTACGCTTTTAGATACAGCAAGCCCTAGCCTTAAGTCAGCTTCATTTTGTTGAGGCTGATTTAAGGTACCACAAAATGCCGCGGGTGTATTACCATCACGACCCGTGGCAATCTGATTCAGACTTGTTTTTTCGCCTTCGTTAAGCGCGTTTAACACGGCTATACCGCCACGCATGTTGTAATGCGCGACGATATCCCGTGAACACACCTTGCGTCGTTTTTTGAGCACCGCAACAAAATCGCGATGGCTTTTCAGCCTATCCATGCTTTACGACGCGCCCCATCTCAGGCAGATAGTGTCTTACGGCCCTTGGCGCGACGACGATTAATCACTGCGCGGCCAGCACGCGTACGCATGCGAACGCGGAAGCCGTGCTTCATGTGACGACGACGGTTGTTAGGCTGGAATGTCCTCTTCATAACTAACGCTCCTGTATTTAGCCATGCAAAAGCACGGCTCCGTATGAGTCAAGCTATACTAAATTACTATTACCCCTCACCAATAGTCAAAAAACTTTTGATTAAACGTGTTTATAAGTACGCTTTAATAAGTCAAATTTTTCAACACCGTAAAATTTTCTGTACCATTTTCACTAAATCAAACAACTTGTAAAAGCCTTGAAAAATGTGGATTAAAAGCTTTTATCTTATCCACAAATTACACACATGTTATTCACAATTAAGTATTTTCAACACGCGAGGCTGTGGATAACTTCTTAGGGTCGGAGTAAACATATTCTACTAGCACTCTTTACGCGCGCGAATGGATATGTATCTCTGTTTTGCATATCTGTTTTGTCTAAGCGTAAAGAATCGAATAAATGTTTCTGCAAGTTTATGGGGGTGTAGCATGACGGATTCTTTTAGCGATCCAAATGCGCAAGCCACTATTGTGTGGTCAAATACCCTTGCAGTATTGCGTCATAATGCCCTTTTAAGCAACCGCGATAAAAGCTGGTTTGAAAGCGTAAAACCTGAATCTATTTTTGGAACTACTATTGTTCTTTGCGTCTCTAATATAGAAACACAGCAAGCTTTGCAAAATGAGCTTAGTTCAGCTCTTCTTACATCATTAAAAATTTGTACTGGAAAAGATATGTTTCCAGCATTTAAGATTGTTTCTCAATCAGAAAATAACAATACTTCAACTAACAGTGCAGCCGCTAACATCAATGCCACTAACAGCACTTCCGATTTAAGCAATCTTAATCAAAATGTAAACGAGACTTCCCGAGTATTTTCAACATCTTTAGAAGAAAATACAAACGTTAATTCAGACTTATCTTCTTCTAAAAGCAACTCTTTAGAGAACGTAAAATCAAATTTTGGCGCACAATCTGTTGAAAATACTAACAATCTTGTAAACACTAATAGCGTTGAAAATGTTGGTTCATCTAGCAATACTCCTATTCAAAAAGATTTTGACTACGCAACCGGCTTAAATACCATGCAAAACACTGGTTTAGATGTTTCTGGTATTAATTCTGGTATTAATAATCCGCAAGCAAAAATTCCTTCTTCAATAAAAAGGGATCCCGTTACTCACTTAAATACTTGCGCAACTTTTGATACTTTTGTTCCTGGAGATTCTAATCGTTTTGCGCGCACAGTTGCTTTAGCTGTTGCAGAAGGCTCTGGAAAAGACTTTAATCCTTTATGTATTTACGGCGGATCTGGTTTAGGTAAAACACATTTGCTTAATGCTATTGGCAATTATGCTCTTGTTAAGGATTCTTCACTTAAGGTTCGTTATATTACAAGCGAGGAATTTACTAACGAATTTATTGAGGCTTTACAAAACACAAGTCAAAATCAGGGTCAAATCGCTAATTTTAATAGGCGCTTCCGCGAAGTTGATGTTCTTTTAATCGATGACATTCAGTTTTTGGGAGGAAAAGAAGCAACTCTGGAACAATTCTTCCATACTTTTAATGCTCTTTATCAAGCAAGTAAAAGAATTGTTATTGCTTCTGATGTTGCTCCTAAAAATCTTAGAGGATTTGAATCAAGACTTATTTCTAGATTTGAGTCTGGCTTAACTGTTGATATTAAGCCGCCTGATTTAGAAACCCGAATAGCCATTCTAAGAATGATGGCATTAATGAATAATTCTAACGTCCCTAGCGATGTTCTAGACCTTATTGCGGAGCGTTTTACAGAGAATATCCGTGAGCTTGAAGGTGCTTTAACTAGAGTTACAGCCGTTGCATCTTTAAGTAATCAACCTGTGAGCAAATCCTTGGCAGAACAAGCTTTACAAGACTTCTTTGCTTCCGATATTGAAATTCGTCCAACAGATATTATTGGTCAAGTTGCTAAGTACTTCCATATGACTTTTGACGAGATTGTTGGCAGATCTAGAACTAAGAATGTTGCTTTGGCACGTCAAATTGCAATGTATTTAGCTAGAGAAATGACAAGTATGAGTCTTGTTGATATTGGCGAAGTCTTTGGCGGCCGCGATCACACGACTGTTATGCATGCTTATACGCGCATTAGCGGAGAGATGCAAGAAAAGCAGGAAATCTATAACTATGTTATGGAATTAACTGTTCGATTAAAGCAAAATCCTACGAATAAAAAGTAGTTTTACACAAATCTATACAACTCTGTTAATTAAAATAAAAAAAGTTATCCACATAGTTAGTCACAAATGTGGTTAAACCCTGCGAATAAGTGGTGGAAAACGCCGTTAAAAAAGTGAATAAACTGTTTATAAAGCCGCTCAAAATGTGAATTAATGAAAAAATAGCTCCGAATGTGGATAACTCGACTCTTTTTGCACACAATTACTCATAGGTTATCCACATTTTTCTTATGTGGATAATGGCTTTAACAAAGCTTTTCTAGTCACATGTTAACATTTCCACATTGCTTATTACTATTATTACTTTATTTTTGAATAATAATAATATTTTTTATTAACGATTAGCACTTATTTCTAAATTAGATTTTCATTAGCCAATGAGATAGAATAAACACAGTTTTACTGAAATGAGGAAATATGAAAGTTGAAGTTAATTCCGCTTCTTTTGCAGACGCACTATCTTGGACTACTCGCGTTATAGATAATCGTCCAGCAAATCCTATTCTTGCTGGCTTAAAGCTAGAAGCAAAAGACGGAACTTTGCAGCTTTGCGCATTTAACTATCAACTTTCTAGTCGTCATCACGTTGAAGCGGGTGTAGATGAAGCAGGGAGTGTGCTCGTTTTAGGCAGACTACTTGCAGATATAACAAAATCTTTGCCAGCAGAAAAAACATATTTATCTTCTAACGAAACAACTCTTACAATTACTTCTGGAAAGTCAACATTTACTTTGCAGCTTATGCCAGAAGGAGAATATCCAGATTTACCAGAAATTCCTTCAAAACTTGGTCAAGTAGATGCTCCTACTTTTGTTCAGGCTGTAAATCAGGCTTCTGTAGCAGTTTCTAGAGAAGAAGATAGGCCAGTTCTAACAGGAATTCATGCTCATTTTGAAGACGATACTGTTACTTTTACAGCTACTGACAGATATCGTCTTGCTCGTTCCACTTTTAAGTGGACTCCAGAACATAGCGATATAAATACTTCAACTCTTATTAAGGGAAGCATTCTTAAAGATATTTCGCGCTCTGTTGACGAACATCAAAATGTTGTTATTAACTTAAACGAGCAAGAACCTTCTATTCTAGGATTTGAAAATTCTGGAAGAGTTAGCACTTCTCAACTTATTGATGGAGAATTTCCTTCTGTAGATCGTCTTTTTGTTGACGAGTATCCTATTCACGCAATTATTAATCGACAAATGCTTATTAACGCAATTAAACGCGTTGCTATTGTTGCAGAAAAAGATGCTCCAATCTACATGTCTTTTGCGGAAGATGAACTCACTCTAAGTGCTGGAAACGACAGTGAATCTAAAGCAAAAGAAATTATTGACATAGATATGGATGGTCAAGATATTATTGTTGCTTTTAATCCTAACTACTTGATTGAAGGATTAAGCGCTATTAGTGAGCCATTTATTCACGCTAAAATCACGTCTGCTGTTAAGCCTGTTGAATTTAACGGTCAACAAGAAGCAGATGGAGATGAATCAATGAATTACAGATATCTTGTTGTTCCAATGCATCCTTAAAACAAATACTTATAACGAATAACGTAGCCAAATAAATGTATGTTTCAAAGCTTGCATTAGACCATTTTCGCTCGTGGAGTAGTTGTGTACTCGACTTTTCCCCCAAAATGAATGTTCTAGTAGGTTCAAACGGTTTAGGTAAAACTAATGTTGTTGAATCGTTAGAAGTTATTTCAACAGGAACAAGTCATAGAGTATCTTCTTTAACGCCATTAATAGAGATAAATCATAATTGCGCTACAATACGAGCAAATGTTAAGGATTTTAGCAATACTTGCAATATCAATACTTTAGATGGTTCAGATAATTTAGATAATTTAGACGAAACAACATTTGAGCTAAGCATTAATCTAAAGGGTGCTAATAGAGCAAGGATTAATGGTAAAAAATCTCTATATATGAAAGATATAGTTGGCTTAGTTCCTTGTGTTTCTTTTACTCCAAGAGACCAAAATTTGATTGTTTCAGATCCTACTGTTAGAAGAACATTCATTGATCAAGCTGGAGCATTATTAATACCAAACTATTTGCCTATTTTGCAAGAATATAATCATATTGCAAAGCAGCGTTCTGCACTATTAAAAAGTTTATCTAATAATTATTCACCAAATTCAATGAATAATTACAATACGGTTTCTGATTTAGAAGTATGGACTGCTAAGTTTATTGAAACTGGAATAATTCTTACAAAATTACGCAAACAAATAATAGAGTTACTTAATAATGTTTTTTCAAATATTGTTAAACATCTTTCTAACTCATCTAATTTTGCTTCAATCGAATATAATCCTTCTTTTAGTGAGATTGATTTTAGCGAAAATAATTTTGAAGACGATTTTGAAGAAAGTAATGATAATTCTATTAGACTTGCGATTAGTGAGCATTTTCAAAGAATTTATAATGGAGAAGTTGCAAGAGGATACAATCTAATAGGGCCTCATCGAGACGATTTTACTATATTGCTTAATGATTATAATGCAAAAGAATTTGCTTCAAACGGTGAATCTTGGACTCTTGCATTAGCATTAAAAATGGCTTTATTTAAGTCATTAGAAAAAAAGAATGGGAAAAAACCTATTGTTATTTTAGATGATGTTTTTGCACAATTAGACGAGTTTAGAAGAAAACAAATTTTAGAATTTGCAAAAAATCAAGATCAAGTTTTTATTACTGTTGCGTCTTTAAGTGATATACCAAAAGATAAAAGTGTGTTAGAAAACTCGATTATTGATGTGTCTAAAATAGCAAAAGATCAAAATGAAGATGATTCTAAATCTTTAGAAAACAATATTGATATTAATCATAAAATTTTATTGGAAAATATTGTTAATAGTCGTAAAAATAGTGTTGATTATATTGAAAATAACCAAAATAAATCTACTGACTTAGGGGATATTAGATGAAAATTCCCGTAAATAAAATACTAAAATTAGATACAAGAAAGCTTCCAGAACTAATTTTTACGCCTATTAAAAAGAAAGCAATAAAAAAGGTAGTTAACGAGCAGAATGCTTATAAAGCTTTAGAAAGTTTTGGAAAACCTGGTAGAGATCCACAAAATCTTTATTCTTTACTTGCAAATTTTGCTAATCAAAACAATTGGAATGAGCAACTTTCTATAGCAAAAATGCGCGAAGATTGGTGGAAAATAGTTGGAAAAAGCGCATCATTGAATTGTTATATAGACAAAATAAAAGATGGCGTTTTAATTGTTAGAACAAAATCAAATGTTTGGTATACGCAACTTAGCTATTGCAAGCCTATGCTTGAGAAAAAAATATTTGAATATTCTAAGAATATTAATATTAAAGAAGTCAAAATAGTTGGCCCATCTTTGCAAAAAACAGGCAAAAAATCAATAAACAGTAGGTTTAATATTAAGAATCACTAATAATGGCTCTTAATAAAGAGCGGTCATTATGCATGTGTAGAATGTTATGTAATATAGTTAAATCGCTAGAAGACCCTTTTTTGTGCTTTCTAGCGTGTATAGACCTCGTAAATGCCTCTTGGCATGAGGTAATACGGGAAGGGATCTAAAGTGTTAAACACTGAAGATAATTCAATGGAAAATTCTGTTGAAGAACATAAACTAGATGATGCTCAGCTAGATGATTCACTTTCTCCTGAACATTATGATGCTAGTGATCTTCGAGTTCTAGAAGGATTGGAAGCAGTTCGAATTAGGCCAGGTATGTATATTGGTTCAACTGGCCCTAGAGGATTGCATCATCTTGTATACGAGATTGTAGATAATTCAGTTGATGAAGCTTTGGCTGGTTATGCTTCTCACATTGAAGTGACAATTTTGCCAGACAATGCAATAAAAGTTGTGGACGATGGACGTGGTATTCCAGTTGACGAAGTACCAGGCGAAGGTGTTTCTGGTGTTGAAACAGTTATGACTAAGCTTCACGCTGGCGGAAAGTTTGGCGGCGGCGGATACGCTGTTTCTGGCGGCTTGCACGGCGTTGGCATATCTGTTGTTAATGCTCTTTCTACGCGTGTAGAAATCGAAGTTCGTCGTCAAGGATTCCATTGGACTCAAACGTATGTAGATCAGCATCCAACGGCTCCTCTTAAAAAAGGTCAGCCAATGGAAGATGGTGAATCTACGGGAACTTCTGTAACGTTCTGGCCAGATGGCGCAATTTTTGAAACAACTACGTACGATTTTGAAACTTTGCGATCTAGATTCCAGCAAATGGCTTTTCTTAACAAGGGATTGAAGATTTCTCTAACCGATTTGCGTAAACCCGATGAAGCAGTGGATGAAGTCACTGGAGAAAATGAATCAATTAGCGAAGAAAAGCATCAAAGCGTTAGCTACAAGTATGATCACGGAATTAAAGATTACGTTGATTACTTAGTTAAATCTCGTAAAGCTGTTCCAGTAGAGCCAGATGTTATTGATTTTGAGGCAGAAGACCTTGAGATTGGTATTTCTGCAGAAATCGCTATGCAATGGACTGTTGCATATTCGGAAGCGGTGCATACTTTTGCAAATACGATTTCTACTACAGAAGGTGGAACTCACGAAGAAGGATTCCGTGCTGCGCTTACATCTCTTGTAAATCGTTATGCTCGAGAAAAGAACATATTAAAAGAAAAAGATACTAATCTTTCTGGAGACGATGTTCGAGAAGGCTTAACAGCAGTTGTTTCCGTAAAGCTTACAACTCCACAGTTTGAAGGTCAGACTAAAACAAAGCTTGGTAATTCCGAAGCTAAGACTTTTGTTCAGCGAGTTATGACCGAAAAGCTTGGAGATTGGTTCGACGCTCATCCAAGTGAAGCAAAGAACATTATTCAAAAAGCAATTGAAGCATCGCGTGCGCGTCTTGCAGCTAAGAAAGCTCGCGAAAATACTCGTAGAAAGTCAATCTTTGAAACTGCTGGAATGCCAGATAAATTGAAGGATTGCCAGTCTAATAATCCAGAAGAATGCGAGCTGTTTATAGTGGAGGGTGATTCCGCAGGTGGCTCCGCAATTCAAGGACGAGATCCTATTACGCAAGCAATTTTGCCATTGCGCGGTAAGATTTTGAATACTGAGCGCGCATCAATCGACAGAATGATGAAGTCGGAAACTATTGAATCCTTAATCACTGCTGTTGGTGGCGGTTATGGTGAAGATTTTGACTTAAGTAAAGTTAGATATCACAAAGTCATTATTATGGCTGATGCTGATGTTGATGGTGCTCATATTGCTACATTGAATTTAACACTGTTCTTCCGCTATATGCGACCAATGATTACAGCAGGCTACGTTTACGTTGCAATGCCTCCTCTTTATCGCTTGAAGTGGAGCAAGGGTGCGCATGATTTTGTTTATACGGATGCAGAGCGAGACAGAGTTCTTGCAGAAGGTAAAGCTGCAGGCAGACAACTTCCTAAAGGCGAAGGCATTCAGCGATACAAGGGCTTGGGTGAGATGAGCTATCAGGAATTGTGGGAAACAACAATGGACCCTGAGCACAGAATCCTAAAGCAAATTCATATTGAAGATGCTGCTCGAGCTGATGAAACTTTCTCAATGCTTATGGGAGACGAAGTGGAACCTCGTAGGCTCTTTATTCAACGTAATGCTCACGATGCAAGATTTATTGACGCTTAAAAATTGTTAAAAATTGTCAGTAAAAGCATTAAAGCAAATAAACTTAAAGCTAATAAAAAGGAATTACAGTGGTAGACGAAATAAATGCCGCTAATAATAGCGAAGAGCCAGATCAGTTACCTGACGGTTCAATGGAGCCACAAAGCCCGCAAGAAGCAGATAATACGGATTATGGCTTAATGAAGGGTGCTCGCGTAAAGCATATGGATTTGCAACAAGAGATGCGCGAATCCTATCTTGCTTATGCACTTTCTGTTATTGTTGAGCGTGCTTTGCCAGATGTTCGAGATGGCTTAAAGCCAGTGCATCGTCGCGTTATTTACGCAATGTACGATGGCGGATATAGGCCAGATCGCGGATACAACAAGTGCTCTCGTGTTGTTGGCGATGTTATGGGTAAGTATCATCCTCATGGTGATTCTGCTATTTACGACACTTTGGTTCGTATGGCTCAATCTTGGTCAATGCGATACTTGCTTGTTGATGGTCAAGGAAACTTTGGATCCCCAGGTGATGATCCTGCAGCAGCAATGCGTTATACAGAATGCCGTATGGCGCCTCTTGCTATGGAAATGGTTCGAGATATTGACAAAGATACTGTTGATTTCTTGCCAAACTACGATGGAAAAACTCAAGAGCCAACAGTTTTGCCATCTCGTTTCCCAAATCTTTTAGTTAATGGTTCTGCAGGTATTGCTGTTGGTATGGCAACTAATATTCCACCTCACAATATGCGCGAGGTTGCCGATGGCGTACATTGGGCTTTAGATCACCCAGATGCCAGTAATTCCGAGCTTCTAGAAGCATTAATTCAGCGAATTAAAGGGCCTGATTTTCCTACTGGAGCAACAATCTTAGGCCACAAGGGAATTGAGCAAGCGTACCGCACTGGTCGCGGATTAATTACAATGCGCGCTGTTGTTAATACCGAGGAAATTAAGGGACGTATGTGCTTGGTTGTTACTGAGCTTCCATACCAAGTTAATCCTGATCGTTTAGCTGCTTCTATTAGAGAAGCTGTGCGAGACGGTAAGATTCAAGGCATTGCAGATATGCGCGATGAAACGTCTGGCCGTACTGGTCAGCGTTTGGTTCTTGTTCTTAAGCGAGATGCTGTTCCAAAAGTTGTTTTGAACAACTTGTATAAGCATTCGCAATTGCAGCAAACTTTCGGCGCTAACATGCTTGCGCTTGTTGATGGTGTTCCTAGAACTTTGAGCTTGGATGCGTTTATTCGTCATTGGGTAAGTCATCAGCTTGAAGTTATTGATAGGCGTACACGCTACTTAAAGCGCGAGGCAGAAGAGCGAGATCATATTTTGCAAGGCTACTTAAAAGCTTTGGATATGATTGACGAAGTTGTTGCATTAATCAGATCTTCTAAAGATGTTGAAACAGCTCGCACTGGTTTGATGAATTTGCTTGATGTTGATGAAGTTCAAGCAGATGCTATTCTTGCAATGCAACTTCGTAGGCTCGCAGCTTTGGAACGTCAAAAGATTCTCGACGAGCATGAAGAATTAATGCGCAAGATTGAAGATTACAACGATATTCTTGCAAGCCCAGAGCGTCAGCGCAAGATTGTTGGCGATGAGCTTGACGAAATCGTAGCAAAATATGGAGATGAGCGCAGAACTAAGATTCTTCCATTCTCGGGAGAAATGAACGTTGAAGATCTTATTGCCGAAGAAAACGTTGTTGTAACAGTTACTCGCGCAGGCTATATTAAGCGTACAAAAGCAGACGAGTATCGCGCACAACACCGTGGAGGTAAGGGTATTAAGGGCGCAAAGCTTCGTGAAGATGATGTTGTAGATCACTTCTTCTTAACATCTACTCACAATTGGCTTTTGTTCTTCACTAATCGCGGACGCGTTTACCGCATTAAAGCATATGAGCTTCCAGAAGGATCAAGAGATTCTAAAGGTCAGCATGTTGCAAATCTTCTTCAATTTACTCCTGGAGAAACAATTCAAGCGGTATTGTCAATTCAAAATTATGATGTAGCAAAGTATTTGGTTTTGGCAACTCGTTCTGGAAAAGTTAAGAAAACTGCTTTGCAAGAATATGATTCTCCACGACAAGGTGGCTTGATTGCTGTTCGACTAATGGCAAACGAAGAAACTGGGGAGCCAACAGACGAGCTGATTGGTGCAGCTTTGTGCAACCCAGAAGATGACATTATTCTTGTTTCTAAACTTGGTATGAGCCTTAAGTTTAGAGCAGATGATGAGCAACTTCGACCAATGGGCCGTCAAACTGCAGGCGTTCAAGGCATGAGATTTAGAGAAGGCGACGAATTGCTGGATATGGATGTTGTGTCGGTAGATACAAGCAAAGATCTTCTTGTTGTTACAAACGAAGGATTTGCTAAGCGTACAGCTATTGAAGAGTATCGTTTGCAAGGAAGAAACGGCTACGGTGTTAAAGCGGTACAGCTTACAGAAGGCCGCGGTTCTTTGGTTGGTGCTTTGATTGTTGAAGAAACAGATCAAGTAATGGCAATTATGAAGTCTGGTAAAGTGATTCGTTCCGACGTTAACGAAGTTAAGCGCACAGGTAGAACCACTCAAGGAGTGACTTTAGCAAAGCCAGATAAGGGTGATGAAATCATCTCGATTGCTCGAAACGAGGAAAGAGATGATGATGAAACTCAAAATGAAGAATCATCAGAAAAAACTATTGGAAGGAACTTAGATGAGTGAAGATTTTGAAGCATCCAATAGCAAAGTTAGTGGAGAATCTAATACTAGTTCTCCAAGAACAGTAGGTGCAACAGCTACGTCTTCTTCTAATGCGTATAGCGTTAGAAAATCTACTCAACCAAGAGCTAGAAGGATGAGTCTTTCCCTAGTTAGAGTAGATGCTTGGAGTGTTGCAAAAGTAACATTTTTGCTAAGTGTTGCTGGCGGAATAATACAAGTTATTGCAGCGGGATTAGTTTGGCTATTTCTAAACATGATTGGTGTTTTTGATCAAGTAACACAGATTGTTTCATCAACAGGCTTAAATAGCAACGGTTTTAACCTTGCAGACGTTTTTTCTTTGCCAACTGTTTTAAGTGCTGTAATAATTTTTTCTGTTGTAGAAATAGTTATTGCAACATTATTATCTGCAATTGGATCTTTGCTTTATAACGTTGTTGGATCATTAGTTGGTGGAATTCACTTAACTCTTGGTGATGACTAAAGCAAAAAGCACGTATAATTAATAATTTAATCTCATAAAATTAATCCCCACTAAACTTTAAGTAGATTAGTGGGGATTATTTTTATAAAAATTATTTATAAAAATCATTAAACGAACTATTTTTTATAAGATAGATCTCGAATATCTTCCAAAATTTTAATCATTTTTTCTTCGCGATCTTTGCGTTTTTCTTCATCACTCTTTTCTTTTTCAAATTGCAAGAAAGGAAGACCAATCTCTCTTAACTTGTTAATAGGAAGAACAATGCAAAAATAAACAGCTGCAGCAACAATAAGGAAGTTTAAGATTGATCCAATAACTGCACCAAAAGAGATTGTTGCACCATTTATTGTTATTGTTAAAACACCATCAAGATCTGGCTTTCCGCAAATTATCGCTATAAGCGGATTAATAATGTTTTTAACAATCGAAGTAACAACGGAAGTTACGGCGCTGCCCATAACAACACCAACCGCCATGTCGATTACACTACCTCTTGCAATGAATTTTTTGAAACCGTTAAACATAGAAAATCCCTTCTGCTATTTAATATTTGATGTCTATTTGATATCTATATTATTTTAATTTTCTTAATATTTTGTTGTAAATAAAACTATTACTTTTAGATAGATTAAGAATAGACAAAACAAGTATTGGGTACATTATTGCAGAAGTTAAAACATCACTAGGGAAGTGTGCTGCAACAACAAGTCTAGAAATTGCAACAATAGCAACAATAATAATGCTAACGATTAATCCAAGCCTTAAGAAAGACTTATTTGCAATATAAATAATCATAAGAGCCATTGAACAAATAGCTACTGCTGCTGCAGTGTGACCGCTTGGAAAACTTGGATCTGGTGGAACTTTAATTTTTACACCAATAAATGGCCTAGGTCTATGAACTATGAATTTAACAGCAAAAATATAAATCATTGGCAAAAGGCAAGTCGCAAGCTGTATTAGAGTTATGCGCCAATCTCGTTTTATAAAATAAGAAATAACAGCCAAAATAAAAAGTATAACAATGCATGATTTTGTAGAAAAAACTATTGCAAGCAATTTAGAAAGAGCCATTATAAAAGACGGAGAATAGTTGTGGAAAAATGCTACGATTCCTGCTTCAAAAGATCTTTCTGCACTATTAACAAGCAAAAGTTTTCCAATTAAAGGAACTAAAATCGCAAGAAGTATAACAGTAGAACACTTCTTATTATTAGTTATATAGAACTTTATTTTTTCTAAAAATTCGTAAAGCTTATTTTTTTGATTCATAATTAAAGATTACACTTAGAAATATATAATAAACTTGTAATATTAAATTGGTTTATAAGTTTTATTTGTTTATTTTGCATAATTTTGTAAAAATGTAGTATATAAACAAGTATGTAAATAAATTTAGCAAACGCATGTTTGGTATTTAGATGTGATTTGTACACCGTACGAGGTGACGAGTAATATGAGGAAAAGGTAGAAAGGGTTTACAATGAGCGTGCTTGACAGACTTGAGAAGAGCGTTGAAGGTGCAATGAATGGAGTCTTCGCAAAATTCGGGTCTAAAGACTTGCAACCTGTTGATCTTTCTAGTGCATTAGAGCGAGAAATTGATAACCAGTCTATGCCAATTGATCGCGATCGTACGGTTGCACCAAATGAGTATCACTTTAAGCTTAGTACTCCAGACTTTGATCAGCTTGGTAGTGAAGCTTTAGCAAATGAGCTTGCGGATAATCTTACACAATATGCAAAAAGTCAGCATTATGCTTTTGTTGGCCCAGTTGCAGTTATTTTTGAAGAAGATACTGATCTTACCAAAGGTGATTTCAATTTAACTTCTGATTCTGTTCCAGGAAACGCTGTTCCTGTAACAACTCAAGAGCAGTCAGAAAATCATCCAATGCTGGAGATTAATGGGAATAGGTATTTGTTAACAAAAGATCGCACAATATTAGGCAGAGGTTCTGGTTGCGATATTGTTATTGATGATCCTGGAATTTCTCGTAGACATCTTGGAATAGACGTTACACCAGATGGTGTTATTGCTAGGGATCTTGGATCCACTAATGGTACTTATGTTGAAGGTCATCAAACTCCAGCAGCAACGCTATTAGATGGAAACACTATTACTATTGGGCGCACCCGTATTCTTTATTGGGCTTCGGATCAAGATCAGGAGTAGTAGACGAATACGTAAAGAGATACGAGTACACGCATGATATTAACCGAGTTGACTTTTGCTATACTTAAGTACAGTTTTTTAGTACTTTTGTGGGTATTCGTATGGTTTGCTGTTCGATCTTTACGAAAAGATATTGAAATTTTTAGTCCTAAAAAGTCTAAAGCTTGGAAGAATAAGTCTCATCGCAGACCAAATCCTTCTAATGATGAATCTTTAAGAAATAACAATATTGCTTCTGCTAATTTAGAGAAGAATAATCAAGCTGAAATGCCAACTTTGCTTGTTATTATTGATGGTCCTTTAGCTGGTTCGTCATTCCCGTTGGAGCCTTCTGGCGTAACTCTTGGAAGATCTGCAAACAATACGGTTGTTCTAAATGACGAGTTTGTTTCTTCTCATCACGCGCGCGTGTATTTTAATCAATCTGTAAATTCTTGGGTTCTTGAAGATTTAGGTAGCACTAACGGAACTATGATAGGTCATAGTAGAGTTAATGAACCTGTTGTTTTGCCTCCGCGCAAGTCTGTGCGAATCGGAGCAACAATGTTTGAATTGAGGTAAGTAAATGGCGCAATTCGATTCAAACATTGAAGATAAAACAAGTAGTCAAAAGCAGCAAGATCAAGTTGATTCTGTAAGTAATGGCGTTGCAAGTGTTGCAAACGTTGTAAGTAGTGAGTCTGCAAATAGCAGCGATGCAAATAATAATCCAGTAAATAATGCTGTAAAAAGTGAAAAAAGCAGCTTAAATAAGGCCTATTTTATAGACAAAGCGTTGTTTATGTATTCAACAGCTGTTAGCGACGTTGGTACTGTTAGAAGCAATAATCAAGATTCTGCGTTTGCTGGAGAAAGATTGGCCTCTATTTGCGACGGTATGGGCGGTCATGCTGGAGGAGATACGGCTTCTACAATCGCAATTAGGTCTTTAGCTCACATTGAGCAAGATTCAAGGCCAAATGATGTAAAAGCTGTTTCTTCAATGATGGAAACCTCGATTATGGCTGCTCACGACGCAATTGTTGGCAAAGCCAAAAGAGAGCGCAGACTTGCTGGAATGGGAACAACAGTAACAGCCGTATCTCTTGTAAATGGTTACTGGGTTCTTGCACATTTGGGTGATTCTAGAGCGTACTTGTTGCGAGATAATCATCTTATAAGAATGACTTGCGACCATAGTTACGTTCAACATTTAATAGACACGGGTCACATTACGCCAGAAGAAGCAAGAAATCATCCGCAGCGAAATGTTGTTATGCGCGTTTTAGGTGATTTTGATATTGACCCAAGGCCAGATATTGCTATTAGGCAGGCACACCCTTCTGATCGTTGGCTTTTGTGCTCGGATGGTGTGTGTGGAGTGTTAGAAGATTCCACAATTCAAGAAGTTATGAGCACTGTATCTAATCAAGAAGAGTGTGCTCAAAAACTTGTTTCTATGGCACTTAAAGCAGGAAGCACAGATAATGCGACTGCTGTTATAGCGGATGCAACTTTGGCACTAGACGCAGATGCTTTTGACTTGCCTCACCAAACTCCATTAATTGGCGGTGCTGCAAGCAAAGATTTAGAGTCTATAGCAGATATTGTTAATAAGGCTGTTTCTTCTACGCCGCCATTGCGTGAAGGTAAGGATTCTCCTGCTCAAAGAGCTGCTGCTCTTATACAAACAGACGCAAAATCGGCGGAAAAAGATGAGAAAATTGTAGAAACTACTCGACTTGTGCAGCCTTCGCATTTAAGAAACGAAGAAGAGCTAAGATCTACAGACACAAACGAGATTCCTATTGTAAAAAAGAAGAACGGTAGAATATCAACAGATCCTAGGGATCCAGATGTTCAGCGTGCTGTAAAAAGAGAACAGGCAGAAGCACACAAAGCAAATAGAATTAGAAGAAGATGGATGAGAATAGGTGTTGCTTTTGCAACGCTTGTTGTGTGTGCGATTGTTGCTTGTGGAGCTTATCTTGTTTATTCTTGGACTCAAAAGCAATACTACATTGGCAAGGGAAACGGCAAAGTAGTTATTTACCAAGGTGTTCCTACTAACATATTTGGATTAGAGCTTTCACACCAGATTGAAGAAACAAATATTAAAGTCAAGAATTTGGATAAGTCTTGGCAAGATCAGCTTGATGAAGGTATTAGTTTTAGCAGTCTTAAAGAAGCAAGAGGTCATGCAAGGCTAATTGGAAGAGAAATGCGCGCTCGAGAAAGCGAGAAGCGTGGTAATAAGCCAAAAAGTATTATTTCTAATTCAGATAATAAAGACGGAAATAATAGTGGAGTTGTAGATTCAAGCAATGATTCAGGAGGTAAAACCTCGTGAACATGTTTAGTATGCGCATTAAGCAAATATCTTTGTTGCTGTTTTCTGTAATTATATCTTCAATAGCATTTTTACAAATGTTTCTAAGGATTGATGGATTCGTTCCAGCAAACTATGTTGGTATGCTTGTTTTAACAACGGCGTTATACCTTGTTTTGTGGGGCGTTTTGATTGTAAAAAAGCCTTATTCTAGTCAGGTAATACTCCCTTGTATTCTTCTTCTTACAGCTATTGGAACTGTTATGATTGCAAGAATAGATAAACAGCACAACACTAATGTTGCTATGAAACAGCTTATTTGGGTTTGTGTTGCTCTTGTATTATCCATAATTTTTGTGATGGTTCTAGAAGATTATAGGATTCTTAGAAGATTCTCGTACGTTAGCATGGTGATTGGTCTTGTTCTCCTTTTATCTCCAATGCTTCCAATAATCGGTAAGGAAATTGGCGGAGCGAGAATTTGGATTGGCTTTGGAAACCACACTATTCAGCCAGGAGAATTTGCAAAACTATTCTTAGCTTTCTTCTTTGCAGCATACTTGTTTGATCATAGAGACAGACTTGCAGTTGGTGGAACAAAGATTTTTGGAATTCATCTTCCACGATTCAAAGATATGGGTCCTATAGCGCTTGTTTGGGCTGCTTCAATGTGTGTGCTTGTTGTGCAACACGATTTAGGAACATCATTAATGTTCTTTGCAATGTTTGTTTCTATGCTTTACGTTGCAACTGGAAGAAAAGGCTGGCTTGCAATAGGCTTTATAGCATTTATAATTGGATGTTTAGTTGCTGTTAAGCTTTTTGCACACGTTCAATACAGAGTTGACGCTTGGCTTAACCCATACGACCCAGTTATTTACAACAGATTCCCAGGTGGGTCTGCTCAAATTGTTACTGGATTATTTGGCCTTGCTGCAGGAGGTATAACTGGAACAGGATTAGGCCAAGGTCATCCTTCTTTAACGCCACTTGCTAATTCCGATTTTATTTACGCTTCGGTTGGGGAAGAATTAGGATTAACTGGTTTGTTTATAGTCTTAATTCTTTACATGATTATTATTGCGTCGGGCATGATTACTGCTATGAAGATTAAAGACGGTTTTGGAAAGCTTCTTGCATCTGGTCTTGTTTTTACAATGGCGTTCCAAGTATTTACTGTTGTTGGCGGAATCACGCTTGTTATTCCACTTACTGGCTTAACAATGCCTTATATGGCAGCTGGTGGTTCTTCTCTAGTTGCAAACTATGTGCTTGCATCTATTTTGATTGTTATATCTAATGCTGCTAATAAGCCAGAGGCTGCTATATCGTCTGATACTTTCCAATACGAAGCTTTAGCTGCTCTTAGGGAAAGAGAGCTTAAGCAAAGAGAAAATAAGTCCTCTAATCTTAACTCCTCTAATCTTAAAGAAGATGGGGGTGAATCTTATGAATAAATGTTTGAAGCAGCTTTTTAGTGCAGTAATTGTGTTGTTTGTTGTTTTATGTATTTCTAGCACGTATATAACATCTATAAAAGCAAACGAATTAAATTCTGATCCTAGAAATAGGCGCGCGCTATATCACGAATTTGGCGCTCCAAGAGGAGCAATTCTTGCATCCGATGGAACTGTTTTAGCGAAATCAGATCCATCTAAAGATGCATTCGTGTATCAAAGGTCATATTTTAACGGCCCTGCTTATGCTCCAATAACGGGTTATTATTCAATAAGTCAAAGAGCAGATAGAGGAATAGAGGCTTCTAGAAATCAGCTTTTAAGTGGAGAATCCGACGCGCTATTCCTTCAAAAGTTTAAGTCTCTATTTACAGGAGCAGAAAACAGAGGTGCTTCTATAGAAACATCTATTAACACTAAGCTTCAAACTCTTGCATACAATCTGCTAAAAGACAAGAATGGCGCTTTAGTTGCAATAGAGCCAAAAACTGGAAGAATACTAGCAATGGTTAGTACGCCTAGCTACGATCCTTCTTCTCTTGCATCTCACAATGTTTCTTTAGTAAACAGAGCATATAAGGATCTTATATCTAACATATATAATCCAATGCTAAATCATTCAATATCTGAACTTTATGCTCCTGGTTCTACTTTCAAAACGGTTGTTGCGGCAACTGCGCTAGAAACTGGAAAATATGATTTAAATACTTCGATTCCAGCTGGATCTTCGTACACTCTTCCAGGAACGCAAACTCATCTTACAAATGTTGTTCCAAGCGCTAGCGGATTGAATGGTCAAATATCTTTTGAAGATGCTCTAGCTTATTCTTCAAATACTGCATTTGCACAACTAGGAGTTTCTTTAGGAGCAGATGCGATTGTTAAGCAGGCTAAAAAGTTTGGATTATTTAGCTCATTTACTTTAGACGGATCTGATTCAACAGGATTCCCAATGAGGGTTGTTGCGTCTTTGCTTAATCAAAAGCCTACGCAAGATAAACTTGCTCTTCAGTCAATTGGTCAGGGAGATGCTAGGGTTACTCCTCTTCAAAATGCTATGATTGCAGCTGCTATTGCAAATAATGGAACACTTATGAAGCCAACGCTTGTTGATTGCGTAAGGTCTAGTGACTTGTCTGTTATTTCTCAAACAACGCCTACCGTTATGAGTCAAGCTTTAAGCGCACAAAGTGCTGCAAAACTCAATGCTATGATGCAAAGTGTAGTTGTAAAAAGTAATCAAAATCTTTCTTTGCCAAATGTTGCTGTTGCAGCAAAATCGGGAACAGCACAAATTGGGTTTAGAAATCAAGCTATTAATGGGTGGGGTATTGGATTTGCTCCTGCACAAGATCCTAAAATAGCTGTAGCAGTTGTTATTCACAATGCTAGTACGTATGGAACGCTTACAGCAGGGCCAATTATGAGACAGGTGATGAAGGAGGCGCTTAAGCAATGAAACTTGTTGAAGGACAGTTAGTTCATCATCGATACAGACTAGATAGAAGACTTGCACAAGGAGGCATGGGGGAAGTCTGGAAGGGCTTTGATATACAGCTTGGCAGGATTGTTGCCGTTAAAGCGCTTAGAACCGATACAAGCAATGTTGAAGCTAAATTGCGTAGACTTAGAGCAGAAGCGCATAATTCAGCCAATCTTGCTCACCCAAATATTGCAGCTTTATTTGACTACTACGAGCATGATGGCATTGGCTTTTTGATTATGGAGTATGTTCCTAGTAAGTCTTTAGCAGACTTATATCATAAAGAAAAAACTGTTGAGCCAACGCGATTGCTGCCTATACTTATTCAAACTGCAAGAGGTCTTTTTGTTGCACATTCCCACGGTGTTATTCATAGAGACGTTAAGCCAGCAAATATTATGGTTTCCGAAACGGGAAGCGTAAAGATAACAGATTTTGGCGTTTCGTACTCTAGCGACCAAGAGCAGATTACTCAAGATGGAATGGTTGTTGGAACAGCTCAATATATTTCCCCAGAGCAAGCTCAAGGAGAGCAAGCAACTGCCCAGTCCGATATTTATTCTCTTGGAGTTGTTGCATACGAAGGACTTTGTGGACATAGGCCATTTACTGGAACTACGCCTGTAGATATTGCAGCCGCACACGTTAATGACCCTGTTCCACCTCTTCCAGATAGTGTTGACCTTCAATTAAGACAGTTTGTAATGTCAATGCTTTCTAAGAATCCAAAAGATAGACCTAAAGATGCTCTTGTTGTTTCAAAAGTGCTTGCAAAAATTGAACGAAGACTTTTGGATCAGCAAACAGCGTTTAACAATAAAAACACAATAGATTCTTCCAATGCTCAGCGCATTAAACGCAGCGTTAGAAGTGTTCCAAAAACACAAGTTAATATTATTAACATTTTGAATAATAACGACCGCAAGGAGCAGCAATGAGTAACACAATGCCTACCTCATTAGCGAATGGACGGTACCAATTAGGTGAATTGATTGGCCGCGGTGGAATGGCCGAAGTGCGAGTCGCAGAAGATAAGCGCTTGGGTCGTACCGTTGCTGTTAAAATCATGCGTTCTGATTTGGCAAATGACGAAATCTTTTTGTCTCGTTTCCGCCGAGAAGCACATTCTATTGCGCAAATGAATAATCCAAACATAGTGAATATCTATGATTCTGGAGAAGAGTCTGTTGTAGACGACAATGGCGTAGAAGAGCATTTGCCGTATCTTGTTATGGAATACGTTAAAGGAAAAACGCTTCGCGATATTCTTAAGATGAATGGTGCTTTAAGTCAAAGAGATTCCGAACAAATTATGCTTGGAGTTTTGAATGCCTTGGAGTATTCGCATAGAATGGGCGTGATTCACCGAGATATTAAGCCTGGAAACATTATGATTTCCGAGCAGGGCATTGTTAAGGTTATGGATTTTGGAATCGCAAGAGCGTTAGACGATTCTGCAACAACAATGACACAATCGCAAGGTGTTGTTGGAACCGCGCAATATTTGTCTCCAGAGCAGGCGCGTGGAGAACAGGTGGATATGAGATCCGACTTGTATTCTGCAGGATGCGTCTTATACGAGATGCTAACTGGAAGGCCGCCTTTTACTGGCGATTCTGCAGTTGCAATAGCATATCAGCATGTTTCAGAAGTTGCAACTCCTCTAAGTACGCTTGTTCCAGGTCTTCCTTCAATGTGGGATAAGATTTGCGCAAAAGCAATGGCAAAAGATAGGCAGAATAGGTATGCAACGGCTGCTGAATTTAAGAACGACATATTAGCGTTTATGAACGGCGGTGTTCCTGTTGCAGCAGCTTTTAATCCGCTAACCGATTTAGCTAATATGCGCGCAAGAAAGCAGGCAGAGCAGAATGCTGCAACTCAAGCTATTGGAGCGGCAGACACTGCCTCTACTCAAAGTTTTGGCGCGATTACAGGCCAGTTTGATGCGTATCCAAATACGGGCTACAACACAAGAGCCGCTCAGCGCGCTGCAAATCAGGCAAAAAGAAGTAAGCGAATTGTTATTGCTTCTGTTGTGTCTGCGATTGTTTGCGCGATTGTTGTTGGCGGAATTCTATTTATGCTAAATCGCAGTAAGCTAGCTGGAGATATTGTTGTTCCAACGTTTAGCGAAACTACAACTCAAGATGCTGCTAAAGAAAAACTTCGCGCGCTTGGTCTTATTCCAGATATTTTGGAAGACGATAAGTCTACTAAGCCAGAAGGTACTTTTACCAAGCAATCTCCTAAAGGTGGAGAGAAGGTTGCGTCTGGGTCTAGAGTTAGCGTTTGGTTCTCTATTGGTCCTCAATCAACTAAGGTTCCAGATGTTACTGGAAAATCGCAAGAAGCAGCTAGAAAAGCTCTTGAGCGCGCAGGATTTAAGATTTCTAACGTTAGAGTGGAAGATAGTACAGACGTTAAAAAGAATCACGTTACTAGAACTGACCCAGTTGCAGATTCGTTTGCCGATAAAGGTTCAATGGTAACTTTGTACATTTCTTCTGGCTTAACTAAGGTTCCAGATGGAATGGTTGGGCAGTCCAAAGATATTGTTGCTGGAGAATTGCAAAATCTTGGATTTACTGTTAATACCGTAGAAGAAGAATCCGACACTGTTGCAGAAGGAATGGTTACTAAAATGAATCCGTCTTCTGGAGTTGCTGTAAAACCTCATAGCGCTATAACTGTGTATGTTTCTAAAGGAAAGCCTAAGGTAGAAGTTCCTCATGTTGCTCTTGGAACATCAACGTTAAAGCAAGCTAAGCAAATACTAGAAGCAAAGGGCTTTAAGGTTGTTGCTGATGGCTCCGCTACAGATGACGATATTGTTGATAGTATGTCGGAAAAGGAAGGGTCTAAGATAGATAAAGGCTCTACAATAACGCTTACTGTAAAAACTCCCCAGCCTTCTGTAGACACCACTACAAAGCCTGGAAGAACTTCAACATCTGGCTCATCTTCTGCAACAACAAGCAATAGTGATAAATAACAAGAAGCCGCCTATCTTGCCGTTGTTTTAACGGTGCTAGGCGGCATTTGTATTTAACTTGTAAGCTATTTAACTTGTAAGCTACTAAGATTAATTAATAGTTTGTGTTTTAATAAGCTATTTTAATAAGCTATCAAACCAATGATTTATAAGCTGTTTGTAATCTAATAAGCTAGAAAACTAATTAGACAAGTAAACTGTAAACTAATAGATTCCTAGCTTATTAGTAGCGATTTAATAAATCGTTGTTGTGTATGCAGACATTTCTCTTAAGAATGGAATTGTTGCCGAAGCAAACGGATATATCCATTGCATAAGAATTGCAATTGCTGTTACGTAGATTAGTGCGCAAAGAACTAATCTTATTGGCAAAATACCAGGCTGCAATCGCATAAGTCCGCCAAAAATGCTGAATTCTGGCTTTGGTTTTAATCCAGCTCGGATTTGACGTCTTAGAGGCCATTGCCAAGCGATAGCTGCTGCAGCGAAGATAATAATGTACGCAACTATAGCAATAAGTATAACTGGAACAAGCGAATCGAGCTTAGAAGCCAAAGACTGCTGCTCGTTGTTTACAAACTTAACTTGACCGTTTGCATCTACCGTAGAAAGCTCTTTAGGAATACCGTCGGAAACCTTAGCCCAATAATCAAACTCGCCAAAGCTAATAAAGCGGAACTCAGGAGTTGAATATTTTGGCTCACAAGTAACAAGCGTAATCATGCGCTTTTTAGGATTCTTGCTGTGATTTATTGGGTCTTGATCAAGAACTTCACTTTGATCTGGTCTAACAATCTTGTGAGTAACGTACTTATAAACGAACCAATAATCTTTTGTACGAATAATAATAGGATCGCCCTTTTGGAATCGGTCAACGTCTGCTAAAGGCTGACCGTAACCATTTCGGTGACCACTAATAGCCAAGTTTCCAATTTCTCCTGGCATTTCTGTTTTAGGGAAGTGTGCAAGTCCTCGCCTATTTAATATTTCTAGGCTAACGCCTTCAACAATATTGCGCTCCCATTGATTACCAAACCTAGGAATGTATGCTCGAGCAACAAGTTCTCCATACTTTACTTTTTGCAATTTAGGAGGATCGTCTACTTGAGGAAGAGCAATCTTGGTTTTTTTACCAGCAGCAGGATTCTTCCACGAAACAGCCTCTCTGGTTTCAAACTGTACATGCTCGGATTGAGCGCCCGTCCACCACATTTGCCAGACAATGTACAATGCGCAAACAACTGCAAAAGCTATAAGAAGTTCTCCAACAACGCCAGCTATTGTCCAAAGTGCGCTAGCCTTTGTTGTTTTGGCTTCGCTACGTTCGTGCTTGTAGTTAGAACGCTTCATTTTACTCCTTTATTGTTTGGTGGAATGGTGTTGGGGAATATTTCCAATAATATCGGCATCTTTTGGAACCGAAGCAAACCTTAGAGGCTGCAACAGGGCAGACGACTCTAAGAACTTTAAGTTTCCCCTTTTTTCCACTTTCCATCCCAGTCCAAAAGTACTGACATAGTCTTTATATGTTTGAATTGCTGGAGAATTATCCAACGATTCTATCATGTCTTCTATTGAACCAATAGCAGATATTCTATACGGTGGCGAGTACTGATGGCCTTGCAACATAAGCACATTTCCAATACAAACAACAGCTGAATTAAACAAGATTCTTTGACCCTGAATTGTTATAGCCTCCGCTCCGCCTTTCCATAGGGCATTTACAACGGCTTCTATATCTTGTTGGTGGATTACATAGTCATTTATGTTTGCGGAGCTTCCAGACCCGTTTACGGCCGTTTTCCAAAGTGGCGAATCGTTTAGCGTTACAGTAATTCCTGGTCCTTGTATTGCTGGAAGTATTGTGCTTGCGCCAGTATCGTCGGAAGAATCAGACCCGCTTGCGCTGCTTGTTAACGTTTTGTTTAGAAGATTAACTTTAGAATCTAACTCTTTAACCTCTTCTCTCAAAGATTTTGCTCTTTGAGAATTTCTTTCCACCATTTGCCCCGTATCGGAAGTTACAAATGCAGTACGATTTATGCGCAAATTAGTAACGAATAAGTAACCAGTAAAACAAATTGCTAGGGCAACGGCAACGCTTCCTAACAGCGATTTTCTAGCGCCGTGTTTACCTGTTTGTTTTGCCATATTACCCATTCTTCTTCTTGCGTTCGAGTGTAACTATTATTATAACGTGTAGCCGATTGATTGGAGTGTTACTGTTATGGCTGACGAAGAATTGAATAAATTGAATACCACTTCATCTGCCGATGTGGATGAATCTCAAAACTCTTCTAAAGAAGACTTGTATGGTGTTCCTATGGAACAGGTTGAAGCTGTTTTGAACGCAACTGCCGATAAAGAGTCGTTGTCTCCGCAAATACAGCGCATGATGAAGCGTCAAGAAGAAAATACTCGCAGAGTTGAAGAGTCCATTAAGGGCACTAAAGCTAATGCTGGATGGTTTGTTCCACTATTTTGCACGCTTATGATTGTTGGCTTGTTCTGGGCTGTTATTTATTACTTGAATCCTGCTTTGCCAATTCCAGGAATTGGAGCGTTTAATCTTTTGATTGCAGCATGCTTGGTTATGGCTGGGTTCTTAATGACAATGTGCTGGAGATAGTTTGTATATAGCTTGATAGCTTTATATAGCTTGTAGATAATATTTGATTTTGGCTGCATGTAATAAGCGTGCAGCCATTTTTATATGCGTGCTTTGTGTGTTTATTACTCCGCTTTGCTTGCACAAATAAGAACATGATTATTTTTAGAATCGGTAGTTGCAATAATCCTAGTGTTTCCACCGTCTTTTAACTTAAGCCTTTTCTTTAAGTCGTTTACGCTTAGTGGAAAATTGTATGTTGCAATATTTGCGTAAGTTATTTTAGAAAGAGCTTTACTGATTTCTTTTTTGTTTAAGCTGCAAATATTATTTATTTTCCAAATGTTTCCAGGAAAATCTGATTTATATTCGCAAGATATAAAAACGTGGCTGTTGCTTGCGATTTGAAACACGTTGTATTTAGAGCTTAAAATCTTAAAACATCCCGACTTCATAATTGAAGAATTTGGCTCATAGGCATATTTAGCGCAGTTTTTCCAATCTCTTATTGAATCATTTGAGTTTTGCTCGCTTTTTATGTGTGATTCTTGCGATTCTTGCGTCTCTTGCGCTTCTTCTACTTTATTTAAGTCTGGATTGTATTTTGCGTTAAAAACGGTTACTGAATCGTTGTTTGCGCAATAAACTTCAATATTTGAATGCATGTTTGAGTCCAATACTAAAAGCAGCTCTTTGCACTCGTTATTGTGTGAAACAATGTGTACTTGACTAACGTTTCCACAAAAGTCGCAAACAGCTTTTCTCCAATCAAGCATTGGAGATAGTTTAATAATCACAAATTTTGCTACTTGCAGCATGCGTTGTTTTAGCTCTAAAACATTAGGTGTGCAATCTTTAATCGCGTACGTTCTAGCTCCACTTTTATCTCGTCTTGCTGGGTCAATATAAATAATCGTTGCGTAGTCTACTTTTTCTAGCACTTCTACGCTTGTTGAGTTTACGCATTGAACATTGTTTAAGCGCATAACAGTCATATTGTGCTGGCTTATGGCCGATAGTTCTTCTTGAGTTTCTACGCAAATGGCTTTGCAAAACTCTTGGCTCATAATTGCGCAATCTACTCCAAATCCGCCAGTTAAGTCGATTAGAGTTGTTTTGCACTTATCAATATTGTTGTTTTTTATAAGACGATTTGCGATGCGTGCTTTATATTGCGCGGTTGCTTGCGACGAGCACTGTTCCATAGAAATATGTGATGGGTAAATAACTTGATTGTTTTTATACCACATTGGCAGTTTTGTTTTTGCAATCTGCTTTCCGCTTATTTGATTAACAGCAAAAGCAACATTCACGTTTGGGTTATTAGACGCTTTTAGTGCAGCTTCTTTTGGGTTTGTGTTTTGATTTTGAAGAATAAAATCAATAGTTTGCTGATTTTGATCTTGTAGTTGTTTTGTGTGAATGTTGTTAGATTGCATAATTCTATTTTTAATTAAGGTTTAGAGAAAGTCACAATTTTCCAAAAATGTGGATAACTTTTATACACTTGTTAACATGGCTAAAAATGCAGAGTTATCAACGATTGTGTATAACAATGTGGATAACTTATTTAGATATACCCATGTTATACCCAGGTTATGCACATTTATGTCCACAATTGTGGAGAACTACACGCGTGTAATTTAACGCTATTTATTGCAAACAGAATGCGCTTATTGCCAGAAGAACAATAAGTATTAGTAAAGAGTAAACAGCAAATCGCTCATTAAAAGATGCTTTTTTAAGAAGAGGATTATTAGTGCCAAGTAAAGCAGACAGAACTATTCCAGTAACAATTCCACCAATATGAGCTTGCCAAGCAATATTTTGAACCAAAAGAGGCATTGCAAGCGTTAGGCCAATCCAAATTAAAGTTCCATTAACACTTTCGCCAAGTCGCCATTGCGCAACCAAAAGAGCGCCAATAAGACCCATAATCGCTCCCGAAGCCCCATAAGCTGCAATCACCCAGTCTTGTGTAAGCTTTGAGTAAAGTAGAGTTGCAACGCATCCACCAAGCCCACTAATAGCGTATAAGAAAAAGAACTTCCATTTACCAAAGAATCTCTCAAGCTCTACGCCAAGCGAATACAAGCAAATCATGTTAAAAAGAATGTGCGTAAGTTCTGGCGCGTGAACAAACATAGACGTAAACCAAGTCCAGCTTGCTTTTGTAATCAAAAATGGCGCAAAAGCAGTATTTTCAACAAATAGTTGATATGCGCTTGGCAAAAAAGTGTGAAGAATCATCTCAATAATCCACACAAACACGCAAATGTAGATAATTGAATACGTTGCGGTTTTGCAATTAGTTTTAAAGCGCTTAACAATAGTGTTTATGTCAAAATTGTTCATAAAATAACATTATCTAATTGCATACACAAATTTGCATACATAAGTAGCAACCATAATGGTCATTAAAAATGTTTTGTAAGATTTATGGTGTTTTGTGCATAAAAATATAATAAAAAGATGCAAGTGTTAAAAAAAATCACTATTATAGTGAATACACGAGTAAACTCGATACAAACGTTGACTTGGACGAGCAGGTCAGCTTAACGAAAGGAGCCATCATGGAGAACAGGTCCTCTGGCGGTTGGAAGTTCTTTGCACTGCTCTTTGGAGCACTGCTCGCAGGTATTGCAGCATTGTATGTTTACAAGCAGCATAATCCTGATTACGATCCATGGGAGCAGCCATGGGAGAACAGCTCTTCGCCAATTAACATAGGCGCAGAAAAAGAAGATAAGGAAGAATCTGAAGCAGCTAAGGCAGTTGAGGCTTAGTTAGAATTAAAATTCTTATACTCAAATCTTTAGCTATATAAGGTGTGAAGTATTGCACTCGTAGTGCATAGCTTCACACCTTATTTTTATTTTGATAGTCGTTTTTTAGTCATTTTTATAAATAAAAAAGCTGTGACCAACAAACGCTAGTCACAGCTTTTATTAAAGCAATATTAAAATGCTTTTACATAATTATTCGGCAGTTGGAAGAGCGCCAGTGTGCCAAATGCGATCGAGGTAATCTTCGATAGAGCGATCAGAAGAGAAGTAACCAGAGTTGGCTACGTTCAACACAGCCATGCGTGCCCACTTCATAGGATCGCGGTAAGTTTCCTCAATTTGAGCTTGAATATCCATGTAAGAGCTAAAGTCAGCCATTGCCATGAAGTAATCGTGAGTAAGCCAATCGTTGACGAGTGGCTCATACACGCTCTTGTCGCCGTTGGAGAATGTACCGTCAGCAACCATGTCTACAGCTGTCTTCAAGCGAGGATCGGACTCGTAGTACTTGCGGGAGCCGCCGTGATCGTAGCCTTCAGCGTAGAGCTTCTCAACCTCGTCAACAGTCATGCCGAAGAGGAAGAAGTTCTCCGCACCAACGCGCTCGCGAATCTCAACGTTTGCACCATCGAGAGTACCAACAGTCAAAGCACCGTTCAAAGCAAACTTCATGTTACCGGTGCCAGAAGCTTCCTTACCAGCTTGAGAAATCTGCTCATCCAAATCGGTTGCAGGAATCAAGTTCATAGCAAGTTCAATGTTGTAGTTCTCTGGGAAGAACACTGCAAGCTTGCCCTTGCATGCTGGATCGTTGTTCACAACGCGAGCAACATTGTTGATAAGCTGAATAGTAAGCTTTGCCATAGCATAGCCTGGAGCGGACTTAGCGCCGAAGAACACGGTGCGTGGAAGCATCTTGTCTACGTCGATTGTGCCATTCTTGATTCCAGCGTATGTGGAGATAACCTGGAGGATCTTCATGGACTGGCGCTTGTACTCGTGCAAACGCTTAACAATGGTGTTAAACATAGTGTCTGGGTTGATTTCAAAGCCATACTTGTGCTTTGCAAAATCAACGAAGGCAAGCTTGTTCTGCTTCTTAACTTCAGCAAACTTCTTAACGAATGCCTTGTCGTCAGCCAATGGCTTCAAACCTTCAAGAAGCTCCAAATCACCCTGCCATGCGTCGGTGCCCAAGCCCTCAGTAATAAGAGCAGACATGCGTGGGTTGCTCAAACGCACAAAGCGACGAGGAGTTACGCCGTTAGTAACATTCTTGAACTTATCTGGGTAAACGCTGGAGAAGTCCTTTAATGTAACATCCTTCAACAACTCAGAGTGAAGCTCAGCAACGCCATTAACGTAAGAGCCGCCGTAGGTAGCCAAGTAAGCCATGCGAACTACAGCACCTTCGCCATTTTCGTCGGCGTCGGTAGCAATGCGCATACGCTCAACCTGATCTTCGGAAACGCCCTTGCTGCGAAGCTCGTTGCGGAACTGCTCGCTAATGCCTTGAATAATCTCAAGGTGGCGTGGCAAAAGTTCGCCAATAAGCTTGGCTGGCCAAACTTCCAAAGCTTCTGGAAGAAGCGTGTGGCAAGTGTAGTTGAATGTCTTAGTAGTAATGCCCCAAGCGGTGTTCCAATCGTAGCCGTACTCGTCCATAAGAACGCGCATAAGCTCTGGAATACCAATAACTGGGTGAGTATCGTTCAACTGGAAGTTGATCTTGCTTGGGAAGGTTGTAAGATCTGGCTTATCTTGACCAGGATAGAACACGCGAATAGCGTCGTGAATAGAAGCAGCTACGAAGAAGTATTGCTGCTCAAGACGCAAAGCCTTGCCCTGTGGAGTGGAATCTTCTGGATAAAGAATCTTAGAAATGTTTTCTGCTTCAACCTGTGGCTTAACAGCATCCAAGTACTCAGACTTGTTGAAGGTGAGCAAATCAAATTCGTCGTAAGACTTAGAAGTCCACAAGCGAAGAGTGTTTACGCGACCAGAGTTGTAGCCTGGAACCATGTAGTCAACTGGTACTGCGCGAACAGCCCATGCTGGCTTCCAAACGCGCTTGCCGTTTTCTTCAACAACTTCGCCGCCGAAGTTAACGCGCTGATCTCTGCCGTAGTCAACGTGACCCCATGGCTCTTCGTTGCTAAGCCAGTAATCAGGGGTTTCTACCTGCTTGCCCTGCTCGTCGAAGCGCTGCTTAAAAATGCCGTAACGATATTGGATGCCGTAGCCGAATGCTGGAACGCCGATAGAGGCGAGCGAGTCAATAAAGCAGGCTGCGAGACGACCCAAACCGCCGTTACCTAAACCTGGCTCATACTCAGCATCGATAACATCTTTTGGCTCAAAACCAAGCTTTGTAACAGCCTTGTTGAACTGATCGGTAAGGCCAGCGTTAAGCAAAGCATTTTCAAGCTGCTTGCCCATTAAGAACTCTGCGCTTAAATAGCCAACAGCCTTTGTGTTTCCGTTAATCATGTCATGCTGTGTCTGCATCCAAGAGTCCATCAAATGACGACGGACAGCGGTAGCAGCGGCAACATACACATCAGCCGTAGTGGCCTGTTCTGGGGTGACACCCTGGGTGTACTTCAGATTTTCTTGAAGTTCTTTGGCAAATGCCGCCGCAGTAGTCTTGGCTTTAGGCGCGACGTGTTTAGTCATATTTGACTCCTTGTGCCGTGAATAATATATTTACCTAAAATGTGCGAATAGCAACCCTTGATTATGCTGGTTGTAGCCGCGCCAAATTGCACTTAACAAGACGGTACGCGGCAATGCACACGTTTTCATTGTTGATGATACCACAACCCCAAACCCTTATTAATAATTATTCACAATATGACTTTTATAAAACAACATTAAAATCGCAAATAATACTTAGACAATTCGTGAGATAATTCAAATATGGCTGTTATACGAGAAGCGGATATAAGTGGCGCTAAAAAATCGTTTGAAACGTGGGTAAATAGTGCAAAATCTTATATAAATTCTATGAAAATAGATTCTACGAACAATAAAAAAGATTTGTGCTGCATAAACACAAGCGAAATAGGCGTTAGCGTAAACGATGAAGCAATGGCTGTTAGATACTCGCTTTATGTGCTAGAGCATATAGCTCCAGGATGCGCTGTAGAGGTAAGAGTGGCGCCTTGGGGAGCTGTAAAAATCTTAGAAGGACCACATTCAGATCCGCATAATTTAACACCGCCAGATGTTATAGAACTTGACCCAGATGTTTGGTTGCGACTTTCTTGCGCAATAACAAAATGGGATTACGAGCAGCAAATTGGGAATATAAGCGCAGTTGGAGAGCGAGACGATTTAAGCAATTTGCTGCCCGAACTTACAAAAGCTCTTTTTAATAATTAATGCTAACTAAGGGTATTTGCCTACATGCTTATCTACATATAGAATTAAGCGTTCTTGTGCAAATTCTTGTGCAAAAATTACTTGTTCTTATGCATAAAACTAGGCATAGGCATAGGAATGTGATGATGAACAACGCCAGAATTGCTAGACGACTTGTCTTTAGTAGCGGCCTGAGCGGCAGACTGAGCAGCCCACTCGGCGTAGTCGTCTAAATCGTCATCTCCACTCGAAACGGAATCATGCAAGCTACCAACACTATCATTACCAGCATTAGTGTTGGTGTCTTTAGAATCATCTTCTACAGATAAGCTTTCGGAATCATCTTGATTATCTAGATAATCCTCATTCTTGTAGCTATCAGATTCAAACGGATCGAAGGATCCTTGACCAGGCTCGTGAGTATTAAGCTCTTTAGCAAGCTCGTCGTAATCCGTATCGGTCGTCAGGTATTTGAGCTTACGGGCAATTTTCTGTTGCTTTGCCTTCTGTCGTCCGCGGCCCATCTGACCCCCTCTAATTTACCGAAACAATCAATTCATCACACAAGAGCGTACCACTTTGCCGCAACAGAGTATATTGTCTGAGTGAACTTTTACCATAAAAGCCATATTTTAGGCGTAAAAATCGCAAGAAAAATTGCGTGTGTAAGGAGTTAGAAATGGCAGAAGAAGCACAGGTTACAGCTGCTGGAAACGAGATAAGCGCAAGCTTTGTGGCAGCTCAAAAACGTTCAGACGCAACGCTTGAGAAGCTAAAAGCAAATCCTAGCTCCTTTACAATGCTTACGGGAGATAGGCCAACAGGAAGACTTCACTTAGGTCATTACTTTGGTTCGATTCGCGAGCGTGTCGCAATGCAAAATCTTGGCGTAAACACAAACGTGATTATTGCAGACTATCAGGTGATTACGGATAGAGACACTGTTGAGCACGTAGAAGATAACGTGCTAAACCTTGTTCTTGACTACATGGCTGCTGGAATTGACCCTAAGAAAACCATGATTTTTACGCACTCCGCTGTGCCTGCAGAAAACCAGCTTATGCTGCCATTCTTGTCTTTAGTTACAGAAGCCGAATTGCATAGAAATCCTACTGTTAAAGCCGAAATGGAAGCTTCTGGTCATGCCTTAACAGGACTTTTGCTTACATACCCAGTGCATCAAGCTTGCGATATTCTGTTTTGCAAAGCAAATGTTGTGCCAATTGGCAAAGATAATTTGCCGCATATTGAGATTACGCGCACGATTGCTCGCAGATTTAATGAGAGATACGCAAAGAAGAATCCTGTTTTTCCAGAGCCAGCTGCAATTCTTTCGGATACGCCAGAAATCCCAGGATTAGACGGCCGCAAGATGAGCAAGTCTTACGGAAACTCGATTATGCTTGGCGCAAGTGCAGAAGAAACAGCAAAGCTGATTAAGAAGAGTCCAACTGATTCTGAGCGCACAATTACTTTTGACCCAGTGGCTCGTCCGCAAGTTTCTGCGCTTTTGACTACTGCTGGTTTGGTTACAGGCAGAGATCCAAAAGATATTGCGCAAGAAATCAGCAACGCGGGCGCAGGAGCACTAAAAGCGTACGTTATTGAATCTGTAAACAACTTCCTTGCTCCACACCGCCAGCGTAGAGCGGAATTGGCCAAAGATATGGATTCAATTCGAGATATTTTGCATGATGGAAATGCGCGAGCTGCTGCGATTGCACAAGAAACACTTGATCAAGTACGCGAAGCAATGAATATGAAGTATTGATTAATTCTTGCTTGATAAAGCTTTCTTGATTGCATATTTTGATTGCATGCAAATAGAACGCGCATAAATAAAACGCCCAGTAGTAGCTGGGCGTTTTATGTTTATTAGCTTATGACTAAATGTCGTATCGCCAGCTTTTATCTGTTATAACGCGCGCAACTGCAAGCCCTAATGGCAAGCAAATAATCACCATAAACGCGCGGAAAGTCCAGTCTAAAGCAGGAAGAGTATTAAACTGACCGAGATAGAACATTGCGCGATACATATAAAGTCCAGGAACCATAATCACAATAGATGGAACCGTAAGACCAATGCGCGGATATCCCAAGTATTGCGGCGCCCAGCCTCTATGCACAATTGCACGCCAAGCGGAAGCCAAAAGACCAGCAAGCAAAGCGCCAGTAAACGCTGCGATCTCTGCAGCTACGCCAAAATCAGCCATTGTTAAGCGCAAAGTATCGGTAATTGCTCCGATTATTCCAGCAACAAAACACATTCGTTGAGGAGAATTAAACAGAACGGAGAATCCCCACACGCCTGCAAACGCTGTAATCATTCTAAGAACAGCATTAAGCCAAGGATTTAAGCCAAGCGGAGTAAAGCCTTGAGGGTCTAGCTGAACAAGGCTTGCAACCATCCAGCCTGCAAGAGTGCCCATTAGAATAATCGCCATTGTGTAGCAAAGCCGCTGAATGCCAGAAGGAAAATCAATCTTAGCAATATCTAAGCCGCCTGTAATAAGCGGGAAGCCTGGAATTACAAACAAAACAGAGCCAATATAAGCCGTATTGTGATGCAAAGCAGAAGGGTCAAAGCAACCAATAATGCGCAAAGAAGCAATGCAACTTAAAGCGCCAACAGCAACAGCAATAAACGTTACAACGAATTGGTTTAGATGATGCATAAACATGCGTCTTCTAACGTAGTGGCCAATTCCAGCGCCAATAAAAGCGCCAAGCATATCGTAAGCGCCGCCGCCAAGCAAAAATGCGAAGGATGCGCATGCTACTGCAGAGGCAAGGCCAGCAAACCAAGGTTTATAAAGAGGCTTGCGGTTTTTGATTAAGTCTAAGCGGTCGTGAACTTGACGAACTGTAAGCGGCGCGGAGAAATCGCCAGCAGGATTTGCGTTAGAGGAAGTAGTGAAATTGTTTTTAAGATCTGAATTCAAATTATTTTGGCTATTTTGAGCATTTTTAACATTCTTGACATTTTGAACGTGAGAAAAATGCTCAACATACGTTTTTTCTGGCTGTAGCGCAAAAATTCCGCGAGGTTTTTCTTTGCGAATCGCCTCTTGAATTGCCATTTTTTCTTCGACTTTTGCAGCGTGCTCCTCCGACTGCTTAGCTGTTTGAACAATCGCGTTCTCGTTACTGCTAGCTTGAAGAGTATCCACTAATTCCTTGGAAACAGTGGCTTTTGAATGGTATAAGGAATCGTTTCCAAGCTTAACGTTAAACCAATCTGCAAAGTGCTCAAGAAGCCAGATTCTCTCCGTGTTTACGCCAGTAGTAGGCAAGTCAACAACTTCTGTAATTCGCTCATGCTTATCTGTGCAAGTAGCTTCAATATCTGTTAAATTAACGTCTGCACGAACGTTCACGCCCATAGGTTCGCCAACGCGGTGCATAAGCTCGCGAACGCGGTAGCTTCCAGTTCCAGCGCCTAAACCTAAAGCGCCAACACGAATAATAATGCTGGATTTTGCTGCAATTCCAGCTTGCGTAACTGGTTTATCCCAATCGCGCTCAACATCTTCCATATCTAGCGGAATCGCATGCGTTTGAAAACGGCCAGAAGGCTTTCCAACAATATGGCCAGTCGAAAGTATTTTTGGCTTATTACTATCGCTGTTACTGCCGTTATTATTGCTGCTATTGCTATCGCTGCTATCCGCGTTATTCTCTTCTATGCTCACAATTTTTTAGTATACGCATTGCATTGCCTATAAAAATTTATATAAAAAATTTATATAAAAAATCAGTCCTAAGGTCGGTTCACAATTATTTTGGAATCTCGCTGGAAACAAAGGCTGTGGGCTTGCAACTTTTGACCTAAATAACCGCGGAGGAGCCGTGGAAGTCGAATGACCAAGCAACCTTATGACTAGCACAAGGAGGTCTGATGACAACTCAAAATCAACAGGTAACTCCAGCAGACGCAACGATTGTAACGTCTGGTTTAGGGCGAAAAGGTCCCGAGGAGCGCGAACTGCCAGCATCGCTTAAGCAAGACATGGATTTGTGCTTGCATATTCTGCGCGATGTTTTAGGCGAATTTGATGAAAAATTATTAACCGTATTTGACGAAGTGCGCTTAAATGCTGTAGACGCAAGTGCAGCACACTTTAATCAAATGCTTGATGCTCAAGAAACAGAAAACGACGGACTAAGCAAGGCTGTAGAAAAAATCAATGGCATGGATTTGCCAGATATGCAATTGCTTGCGCGCGCGTTTGCTACATACTTCCATCTTGCAAATCTTTGCGAAGAAAACTACAGGGTTTCTGTGCTGCATCAGCGCGAATGCGACGTTGAGGATTCTAATCCAGTAGATCCAGTGAACGAGCTAACTTGCGCATATCACAAGTTGCTTACAGAAATGAGCCCTGCGCAAGCTAAGGAATTGCTTGCAAAGCTTGAGTTCCACCCAGTTTTTACTGCGCACCCAACAGAAGCTAGGCGCAAGGCTGTAGCTGGTAAAATCCGCAGAATATCGCAGCTTTTAAGTAAGCACAATACTTTAGGCGGATCGGATAAGCGCGAGAATTATCGTAAGCTATACAACGAGATTGACGCATTGTTGCGTACATCTCCAATCGCACTTAAAAAGCCAACTCCTGTTGAAGAAGCGGACACGATTCTAGACATTTTTGACGCCACTTTGTTCAACACGATTCCGCTGGTTTATCGCAGATTTGACGATTGGTTGCTAGGTAAGAAGGCTGGCTTAGTGCCGCCGCGTTGCCCAGCGTTCTTCCACCCAGGAAGCTGGATTGGCTCCGATAGAGACGGAAATCCAAATGTTACGGCAAAAGTTAGCAGGCAAGTTGCTAGAAAGTTTAGCGACCACGTTCTTGCTGCTCTAGAAGCGCGTACGCGTGAAGTTGGAAAATGCTTAACAATGGAAACGCGCACAACTCCTCCAAGTGTTGAGCTTTTGGAGCTTTGGAATCGCCAGCGAGAAATGAGCGAGCAGCTAACGGAAAGCGCATCCGACGTTTCCAATAGCGAGCCGCATAGAGCCGTTATGCTTGTTATGGCAGATCGTTTGCACAGAACAATTAGCCGAGATACAGACATAATGTATCATTCTTGCGAAGATTTTATTGAAGACTTGCACATTGTACAAAGGTCTCTTGCGGCTGCTGGCGATTCGCGCGCGGCTTATGGTCCATTGCAAGATCTTATTTGGCAAGCGCAAACATTTGGATTCCACATGGTGGAAATGGAGTTCCGTCAGCATTCGCTCGTGCATTCTCGCGCTTTGGAAGATATTCGCGAACACGGTTTGCATGGGGAGCGCGGCCCGCTTCAGCCAATGACTCGCGAAGTTCTAGACACTTTCCGCGCGCTTGGTGCTATTCAAAAGCGAAATGGTATGCGCGCTGCTCGCCGCTACATTATATCGTTTGCAAAGTCTGCTCAGCATGTTCGCGATGTGTTTGAGCTTAATCGCCTTGCGTTTGCTCACCCTCAAGATGCGCCAACAATCGATGTAATCCCGCTTTTTGAGCAGCTTGAAGACTTGCAAAATTCGGTTAATGTTCTGGAAGAAATCATTAAGATTCCAGAAGTTCAAGCTCGCTTAAAGGCCACTGGCCGCAAGATGGAAGTTATGCTCGGTTACTCCGACTCTTCCAAAGACGCAGGCCCTACTTCTGCAACGCTTGCTTTGCATTCTGCTCAAGAGCGCATTGCTCAGTGGGCTAAAAAGCACGATATTGACCTAACGCTGTTCCACGGTCGCGGTGGCGCTGTTGGACGAGGTGGAGGCCCTGCAAACCGTGCTGTTTTGGCTCAACCAGTTGGGTCAGTAAATTGCAGATTTAAGCTTACTGAGCAAGGCGAGGTGATTTTTGCTCGATACGGAAACCCAATTTTGGCGATTCGCCACTTGGAATCTGTTGCTGCAGCAACTTTGCTTCAGTCTGCTCCAAGCGTGGAGAAAACAAACACAGAGATGACGCATAAGTATGCGGATATGGCTCAAAAGCTTGATGTTGCAGCGCATAATCGTTTTATTGATTTGCTTCAAACAGATGACTTTACGCCGTGGTTCTCAACCGTTACTCCGCTTAGCGAGATTGGTTTGCTTCCAATCGGCTCTCGCCCTGCAAAGCGAGGCCTTGGCGCAAAGTCTTTGGATGATTTGCGCACAATCCCGTGGGTTTTCTCTTGGGCACAAGCTCGAATCAACTTGGCAGCGTGGTACGGCTTGGGTACAGCTTGCGAAAAGTTTGGCGACTTGCAAACTTTGCGCAAAGCGTACGAAGAGTGGCCACTTTTCAGCACTTTTATTGACAACATTGAGATGTCTTTGGCTAAAACGGATGAGCGCATTGCTTGCATGTATCTAAGCCTTGGAGATCGCGAAGATTTGAGCGATAAGGTGCTTTCGGAAATGCAACTTACGCGCAAGTGGGTTTTGCAAATTGTTGGAGATAAGTGGCCGTTGCAACATCGCCATGTGCTTGGCCAGGCAATCCGCGTGCGCTCGCCTTACGTGGACGCGCTTTCTGTAATTCAGTCACTTGCATTGCATAAGTTGCGCAACAAGGTAGATAAAGAAGAGCTTAGCGAAAGCCAGCAAGCAGAGTTTATTTACTTGATTCTTTGCACAGTTTCTGGTGTTGCTGCAGGCTTGCAAAACACTGGATGATTTTAATAAATTACTGAATCAAGAAGGCTCTCGTATTTGCGAATTGCAATACGGGAGCCTTTTTGATAATAGGCTTATATTCTTAAACAAAATTCTTATTTACTACGAAAGATACAATATATTTTAAGTCAAAAATTTTACACTTTAAGCAACTGAAAATATTGCCAATGCCAGTGTAGGAGGTAATAATGCAAGAAGAAGTCAGCGAAGATTTTGCTAATGAAGATTCAGTTTTAGCTACATCGGTATTAAACGCAATGCTTGCAGGGAATCGCAAATTTGCAGACGGCAATTCAGATCATGCAGGCGTAAATTCAGAATCGCGCATGAAACTTATTGGCGGTCAGCATCCTGGAGCTGTTGTGCTTTCGTGCGCAGATTCGCGAGTTGCTCCAGAATTTATATTCGACGCTGGTTTGGGCGATATTTTTTCTGTTCGCACAGCTGGAGAAGTGTTGGATGATGCCGTAATAGCTTCGCTAGAATACGCTGTAAGTGATTTGGGGGTAAAAGTGTTGGTTGTGCTTGGGCATGAGCATTGCGGCGCTGTACAGGCTGTTTTGCCGAACGTGCAAAAGCTGGTTTCTGAATACGGCGAAGATAAAACAAGCGAAACAATTGAGTCGAGCGAGTCAATATTACTGCGTTCTTTAGGGCCTGCTGCGCTCGCAGGTGTTGAGGAAAATTTAGATACAGATGATATTGAACGTATTCACGTGTCTAATATTTTGGCTGAAATTTGCGAAAAATCACAAATAATTCGCGAAGCTGTTTTCAAAGACGCTTTGATGCTTGTTGGAGCAAGGTATCGAATGAGTGACGGCTTGGTGGAAGTGTTGTCATGCTAAAAACAGAAACCGAAGCAAAAACAACGAGCCAAGTAGAAAAAGCAAGTAAAGCAAAACAAGCAAATTCTGCAAACTATCTTTTTTTGATTGCAGGAGTGCCTTTTGTAGCTCTTATTATTGCAATGCTTCCAGCTTTGCAAGCGCGCAACCCGTGGTTGCCTGTAAACACTGTTATTAGGGGTGTTTCTGGCTTGCTTTTGCAAGCTGTTCCTTTTACGCTAATTGGTGTTCTTGTTTCCGCTGCTGTAGAAACATGGGTTACGGAAGATTTTATTGAAAAACACGCTCCAAAGTCTATTGCAAACGGCTTTTTGGCTGCGATTTTTGCAGGTGTGTGCGTTCCTGTTTGCGATTGTGTTGTTGTTCCAACTTTTTCTCGTCTTGTTGCGCGAAAGCTGCCATTGCCTTGTGCTGTAACGTTTTTGTGCGCTGTTCCAGTGGTAAATCCTGTTTCTATTTGGGCTACTTGGTACGCGTTTGCGGACGTTCCAGCAGTTGCTGTAACTCGAGTGGCTTTGGGTGTTGGTGTGGCTCTTTTAGTGGGTGTTAGCTTTGTGATTTTTCCTGTAAAGTCGCAAGTTTTAAGGCGAAATGTATTGGAAAAAGTTCGCGCTGATTGTTCGGATTGTGCGGATTGTGCGTATTGCGGCGGCTGCAATAAGTCGCAAAGTGGCCATTCTTCGTATAAAAATTCTTCCAGCTTTAAGTCTGGTATTAAAAATAGTTTGAAAACTTACGCACATCACATTTATTCAGATTTTATGCGACTAATGCCAATAATTTTGTTTGGAACGATAGTTGCTTCGATTATTCGCGTTTGGCTTGGTGCAGATCCTGCATCAAAGGTTAATACAACAATTGTTTTTGTGGCAATTCCAGCAATGATGTTAATAGCGTATGCAAGCTCACTTTGCTCCAGTTCCGACGCTGTAATCGCGCGCTCTTTGGCCTCCTCGCTTCCAATGAGTTCAGTAATTGTTTTTCTGCTTTTTGGGCCAATGCTAGACATAAAAAATACGCTTATGCTTGTTGAAGATTGCAAAACTAGCTTTGTTTTGCGCTTAATTGCAACGATTGTTGTGTTCTGTTTGTTTGCTGCGCTTATTGTTCATTTTGCGTGGGGAGTAATGCTGTGAGTGATATAAATTCCGCAAATTCCGCAAATTCTGCAAAATTGTCTAAAAAAATAACATTTGCAAGCATTATTCAAGCATTGTGTTTATTTTGTTTTTCTGCAACTTTAATGCACAGTGCTCTAAGTGGATCTTATGCAATTTTGACTACTCCGCGCGCGTTTGCTTATCTTATTTTTGCTGCGATTTTGCTTTTGGTTTTGGGAATTTGCTCACTTTTTGGACTTTTCCCTGCACATGCTAAAGATTGCAAAAAAATAATGGTTTCAATTGTAGTGCCAATGCTTATTATTTTGATTCCACTTCAAATGTCTCAATCGTCGCTTGCGAGCGGTTTTGCAAAGTCTGCAGGTTTTGACGAGTATGCTTCTGGTCGCGCAATAGCAATCGCGTCTAATCGTAAAAATAATAAAAAAAATTTAAGCGGATTAGATGTAGTTAATAAAAAAATTGTTGTTGCAGACGATGATTTTGGCAATTGGTACAACGAAATTGACCATAATTTTGATAAATACAAAGATTATACGATTGTTGTAAAAGGGTTTATAAGCAAAGAATCTACGCTTTCTAAAGATCAAGTTCGCATATCTAGACAGTTTATGTCTTGTTGCATTTTAGATATGAGCCCGTTTGGTTTTGTTGCACAAATGCCCAAAAATATGCGATTTGAGCATCATCAATGGGTTGTTGTTAAAGCCAAAATAGCCCTTGGGAAAGTTGGGCTAAAAGGTTATTCGCAAGATGGAATTGTTCTTAAAGTTGAATCCGCTAGCGATTTGAATAAAGCGCCTTCGGGGTATTTCTATAGAACTTGATTGCGCGTATTTGTTTATTGTCCGCATATTATCCGCATATTATCAACATTATTAACATTGCTTTTATACGCACTTTTTATATGAGCTAAATTCAACTAAGATAGCAAGTATGTCGTTGGGTTTTAACATTGCACTCATTGTTGTGTTCCTTTTGTTTGGTTCCATATTTGCAGCAACCGAACTTGCGCTTGTTAACTTGCGATCGTCGCAGCTGGATCGCATGGAAGCGCAGGATGCGCGAGGAGCGCGCGTAGCAAAAATCGCCCGCGATCCAAACACTTTTCTTTCCACTCTTCAAATCGGAGTTACGCTTTCTGGTTTTCTTTCGGCATCTTTTGGCGAATCTGCAATAGCACCTCATGTTGTGCCATTAGTGGAGTCTTGGGGTGTTTCAAAACATGTAGCAGGCCCGCTTACGACTATTGTTTTAACGCTTATAATATCGTATTTTTCAATCGTAATTTCTGAGCTTGTTCCAAAAAGAATCGCAATGCAGCGATCGGAGCAAATCGCAAGGACTGTTGTTCCTGCAGTAGACGTGTTCTCTAAAATATGCAAGCCCCTAATATGGTTGATTGCTAAGAATACCAACGGTTTTGTGCGCCTTCTTGGGTTCGATCCAAACGAAAAAGAAAGTGAAGTTTCCGACGAAGAGTTGCGCGTTTTAGTTAATTCCAATAAAAAACTTAGTCAAGATGAGCGCACGATTTTAGACGATGTTTTTGACGCTTCCGAGACGATTGTTGCAGAAGTCATGCGTCCTCGTGCAGACGTTGAGTTTTTGGATGGCTCACTAAGTCTAGAAGATGCTGCTGCAAAGATTCGCGAGCTTCCGTACTCTAGGTACCCAGTAACAGGCAAGGATTTTGATGATGTTATTGGATTTGTTCACGTTCGAGATTTGCTGGATGTTAAAGATCCAAACGCAAAAACAGTAGCAGACGTAACTAGAGAGGGAATAAGTCTTCCTGGAACGTCTAAGTTGCTCCCAAGTCTTGAGCTTCTTAGAAAGCGAGGGGTTCATCTTGCGGTTGTTATTGACGAGTATGGTGGAACGGATGGCATTGTAACTCTTGAAGACATGACCGAGGAGCTTGTTGGAGATATTCGAGACGAGTACGACTTGCCAGATGAGTCGGATTTAAGCCGCGATAGCAAGTCTACAGCGTTTGTAAACGGAGTAGCTACTGTTGATGGCGGAATGACGATTGAAGACTTTGCAGACGTTACTGGAATCGAATTGGAAGATGGCCCTTACGAAACGGTTGCAGGGTATTTTCTGGCTCGCACAGGCTCGATGGGTAAGGTTGGCGCTGTTTTGCACGATGCGGATGGCTACGATATGACTGTTGCAGAAGTGGATGGTCGTAGAATTGCTACGATTGAAGTTAGAAAAACAGAGCAAAATAAAGATTTGAACAAAATCAATAACAAAAATTAATAAAAAACAAAAAATGGAGGATACTATGGCTTTAATGCATATTGTGCCAGGTTTAGACGAAGTTTCTAGCGAAAAAGCTATTGCGGTTTTACAAAATCGTTTAAGCCACGAGCAGGAAGCTGCTTTAGTCTTAAAGCATGCGCATTGGAATGTTACGGGTCCAGACTTTATTGCAGTTCACGAAATGCTTGACCCTCAAGTTAGTGAAGTTTTGGCTCAAGCAGATGAGACAGCTGAGCGAATTGCAACGCTTGGAGGCTCGCCATCTGGTCGCGCGGACGATGTTGTAGCTTCGCGCACTTGGAAGCGTTTTGCTCTTAGTGGTAGAAAGTCCACCAAAGAATATTTGCAAGCATTAATTGAGTATTACAACGATATGATTGCGGACGATAGAAATGCCATTGCACAGCTTGATAATCTTGATATTGTTAGCTCAAATATTATTCAAGACCATGTTCAGCAGCTTGAAAAGTTCCAGTGGTTTATGCGCAGTCATTTAGAGTAATTTTGTAGAATAATTTTGCGACACGCTTAGATTTGCTATTTGACATTTTTGTTTCATGTGCTAATCTAACTACTTGTATGTTTTCAACATACAAGTTGGGCCCGTAGCTCAGGTGGTTAGAGCGCATCCCTGATAAGGATGAGGTCGGAGGTTCAAGTCCTCCCGGGCCCACGATAGAATGAACATCATTCTTTCGAATGGGGCTATGGCGCAGCTGGTAGCGCATCTGCTTTGCAAGCAGAGGGTCAGGAGTTCGAGTCTCCTTAGCTCCACAAATAGGGTTTCTAGCATTTGCTAGAAGCCCTTTTTTCATGCATGGGGTCCGTATTGTGTTTTGGGGTGTTTGTTGTGCTTGCGCGCGTCTTGCTATATGAGAATGCTTCTCATCTAGGCCTTTTGGTAAACTAAATTTGTTAAGTCAATATAACCTCTTACGCCGTGTATTGGGCTTGCTGTTATAAATCTTATAAATAGCTGCTCAATGGGTTAACAAGGCGTGAAATCGTGTGTTAGCAGCGTTTAACGCGGTTAACCTGATCAGCGTAAGGAAAGTGTATGCGTAAACTTTTAGCGTATTGCCGTCGTGCTCCTCAATTAGTAATCGTTTTAGTTTTGTTCCCGTTTATTGCGGCGTTTTATTCTAGCAATCTAAGTTTTATACTCGATTTTTGCAAAGCTATAAGCAAGACGTTAAATCAACTATTTTCACTGATAAACGTTGATTTTAATGCGCAAATAAGCCTTACAATCGGGCAAAGTATAATAACATGTTTAGTTTTATACACATGTGCTAAGTCGCTTTTAAGTATGATTGATGATTTGGCGCATGGCACGCTTGGAATTGACTTGCTTGCGTTTATTGCATTGCTCGCAACGCTTTGTATAGGCGAATTTTGGGCAAGTTATTTGATTGTTGTAATGGTGTTTACAGGCGGTGCAATCGAAGACTTTGCGCAAGATGCAGCGCAAAAAAATCTGTCGCTTTTAGTAAATGCGTTTCCTCAAACCGCGCATTTAATGACACTTCCTGGAATAGTGTGCGGTGAATCTTGTGAGCAATGTGCTCTGCTTGATCATAATCATTTTAGAAAAGTAAGCGATGAATCTTCGCTAGAGGCATTGCAAGAACCTAAAGATTTTACTAGTTGTGAATCGTGTAAAAAATGTAACAATAACTCTAAAGAATGCCCAATATTGCAAGATGTAAAGTCTTCTAGCCAATTGCAAAGATACAAAACAGTTCCAGTTGAAGATCTAAAAATTGGCAATGTAATAGTTGTGCTTCCAGGAGAAACGGTTCCTGTAGATGGTCAGCTTTTAAGCGGTTCTGCGGTTTTAGACACAAGCGCAATAAATGGCGAGTCGCTTCCGCGTGAAGTGTTTGCTGGCGCGCAAGTGTTGTCTGGGTGTGTAAATGGCGGTGTTGTGTTAATTATGCGCGTAACTAAGTTATCGCAAAATTCGCAATATCAAAAAATCATGAAGTTGGTTGAATCTGCAAGAAGCTCCAAGGCAGTTGTAGTTCGATTTGCGGATATGCTTTCCGTTCCATTTACGGTGCTTTCTTTTGTGATTGCATTTAGCGCTTGGGCTGTATCTGGGCAGGCTTTAAGATTTGCGCAAGTGTTGGTGCTAGCTACGCCTTGCCCACTATTAATCGCTGTGCCGGTGGCATTTATGGCAGGAACGGGAAGGCTTGCAAAGCTTGGGATTGTTGTAAAAAGTCAGGATGTTTTAGAGCAATTAAGTTGTGTAAGTGATGTTTTCTTCGACAAAACGGGAACGCTTACTGTTAAGCAGCCTCAAGTTGTTAGAGTGGATTTAGCGAATCATAAAGATGGCGAAGATAGCGCAGATAGCGCAGATGGCAAAGATGGCGTAAATCAAGAAAATAGTGGGTTGCAAAATAGAATCCTAATGTTTGCAGGTGTTTTGGAAACCTACTCGCAGCACATTCTTGCAGGAGGAATTGCAAAAGCTGGAGCAGATCTTTGGCAAAACGCGCATCCATCTGCTATTCCGCAACTTCCAAGCGTTCGCGAATATCCAGTTATAAGCGGTGTTAAAGAAACTGCTGGGCAAGGTATATGCGCAAGTGTGGATGGTATAAACGTTAGAGTTGGGCGAAAAAGCTACGTTTTGAATGCGTGCCCTGGCAAGCTCGCGGAAAAGTCGCAAGCAGCCGAAGATAAAGCCAAACATGCAAATGTAGAAAATATAGAAAATATAGAAAACGCAAAAAATATATCAAAAATAGAAAGCAACTTTGAAAAACTTGCTGCCGACGAAATGGCAACATACGTTTCTTTTGATGGCAAACTTGTTGGTCGAATCGTTCTAAAAGACGTGCCTAGAGAAAATGCAAAATCAACGATTCAAAAACTAAAGGAGCTTGGCATTCGTTCAATAAGCATGCTTACAGGAGACGGCTTGCAAGCTGCTCAAACAATAGCAAAAAGCGTTGGGATTGAGCGAGTAAAGGCTAATTTGCTACCGCAAGACAAACTTGAGTGCATAAAACAGCACTATAGTGATTACAAAAGCGAAGAAGATTGCGGCAGTTTTGGCATCTTTAGCAGCTTTATGCATAAGAAAAAAGATAAGCGCGTAACAATGATGGTTGGAGATGGCGTAAATGATGCTCCAGTTTTGGCTGCAGCAAACATTGGTGTGGCTTTAACAGATGGCACGGATACAGCAGCTTCGGAGTGCGCGCAAGTTGTGATTATGAACAACAACATTTATGCTGTAGCAAACGCTGTAAGCGTTGCAAAACACACGAAGAGAGTTATGATTCAAGCTGTTATGTTGGGAATTGGTTTGGCTGTTATAAGCATGATTGCGGCTGCTTTTGGGCTGATTCCTGCCGTTCTTGGAGCTATGATGCAAGAGATGATTGATGTTGTGTCAATTTTGTGGGCGCTAACAGCGTTGAAAGGCAAACGTGCGTAAGTGACAATATTCACTTTGCTCTTTTCTTGAATGAATCAAGGCGCTAGTCTAAGTAGTGGAGCATTTAAGGAAGCGATTATGTAAATCTTCAAAAAGATTAGGCTTAAGAATGCTCGAAACACGCAAAATGTAATGTTTTAACATAACAAAAGTTGAATAACAAAATTTGAATAACAACATGGGAAAATTTATGGAAACGAATTATAATGCGGATTCGCACGAATTGCGAATCGCAGTTATTGGCGCGGGGCCTGCTGGAATTTACTCGTCAGATATTTTTCTTCGTCAGCTTAAAAAACTAGGCGACGGCATGGGCTTGGGTACGGCCGCTAGAATCGATTTATTTGAAAAGTTGCCAGTGCCATTTGGCCTGGTTCGATATGGCGTTGCTCCAGACCATCCGAGTATAAAATTTATTGCAGATGCATTAGCTAAAACGCTTGATAATCCAAATATTCACTTGTATGCGAATGTTGAATTTGGCAAAGATATTACACTAGAAGATTTATTGCCGCGCTACGACGCAATTCTTTTTGCTACGGGCGCTGTAGAAGATAAGCCGCTTGGTATTCCAGGAGCATCGTTAAACGGTGTTTATGGCGCTGCAAAGTTTGTGGAATGGTACGACGGATATCCTACCAGCGAGCGTACGTGGCCGCTTGATGCAAGCGAAGTGGCTGTTATTGGCGGCGGAAACGTTGCTATGGATGTTGCGCGCGAGCTTTTGCGAGATGCTGATTATCTTAGAGAGCACACGGATATTTCCGACGACGTTTACAATGGTTTACTTAAAAACCAGGCTAAAACACTTCACTTGTTTATTCGACGAGGCGTTGCTCAAGCTAAATTCTCCGTGCAAGAATTGCGTGAGATGGAAAAGCTTTCTGGTGTGCAAATAGTTGTAAACGAAAGCGATTTTGACCTGGACGACGAAACAATTGATGTTGCTGGAAAAGACAAATTGACTCGCCAAATGGTAGAAGAGCTTTTTGCTATACGCGATTTGAGTGAAGATATGGAAGATGGTGGAAACGTTGACTTTGAGGGCAATACTGCAAATAGGCGCTACATTATTCACTTTAACGCAAATCCAGTTGAGATTTTAGGCAAAGATGGGCGAGTGTGTGCGATTCGAGTAGAGCGCACATCTACAAGCGCGGATGGCAAAATGACTTGCACTGGCGAGTTTGAAGAATACCCAGTTCAGGCGGTTTACCATGCGATTGGATATAAGCCTGCGCAGGTTAGTGGAGTTGCTTACGACTCTTCTCGTGCGCTTCTTGCAAACAGCGATGGCAGGATTTTAACTTCTGCGCAAAATGGGGTTGTTTGCCCGCGCTTGTATGCAACTGGTTGGGCTAAGCGAGGACCAGTCGGTTTGATTGGCTCTACAAAGTCGGACGCTCTGCAAATTGTTGAAAATATGCTGGAAGACTTGGCAAAAAGCTCGACCGAAGAATGTGAAACCGCGCTTCCTGCGCTTTCTGAGATTCCTGCACTTCCTGGAAGATTGGCAACAGATAGAGATCCTAAGTCTATTGAAAATCTTCTTAAATCTAGAGGAGTCAAAGTGGTTGATTTTGAAGGGTGGAAGAGGATTGATGCTTTCGAGGTGGAATCTGGATTAGCGGAAAATCGCGCTCGCAAAAAAGTCGTATCTAAACAAATGCTTATGGATATAGCGGAAATTAAACAATAGTTTATATTGAGTGTACGCATTGATTAGTAAACATTGATTAGTGGCCATTAAACTGTAGCCAAATTGCGCAGAAAGTGGCCACTTTTCAACATTTATTCATCTGTTTTAAGTGTGTTAAATCATAAACATTAAATATACAGTTTTCATTCAGCAAAATTACAGTTGCGATTATTAAAATCAAAATCATGTTTGGCAACATGGGTATGCGCTATTGCAACAATTTGAAAACAGTAGTGTTGTTTTCGCTAATATGGCTATTTGCTGCTTTGCTGTGGATTGTTGCTGGATTGCGTTTGTCGATGCTGGTTTGGTTTGCAATTATTGCAATAATTTTAAGCTTATGTGCTTATTGGCTTTCTGGAAAAGTTGCCACTCGCATTATGCGTGCTAGCGAAATTAGCGAGAATGACGAACCTGTTTTATACGGCATTGTTCGCGAGATTTCTGCGCAAATCGAAAAGCCTATGCCGCGCATTTATGTTGCTCCAACAGATAGTCCGAATATTTTTGCAATTGGTAGAAGCGAGCGTCACGCAACAATTTGCTGCACTCGTGGTCTTTTGAATATTCTAAACGAGCGCGAGTTGCGTGGCGTTGTAAGCCACGAGCTTATTCATGTTTATAATCACGATATTTTGAATTCAACGGTTGCATCTGCAATCGCAACAGTTGTTACGTATTTTGGGTACGTGCTTATGTATTCGGGAAGTGAGTGTGCAAAATCTGCTAAAAGGCGTTGCCCTGTACTAAAAGTTATTGGCAAGGTTTTAAGTGCCATTTTTGTGCCGCTTGGTTCTCTATTTGTTAAGCTTGCGATTTCTAGAGTGCGCGAGCTGGATGCAGATCGAAGTGCAAGTATGCTTACTGGCGACCCTGCGGCTTTAGCTTCTGCTCTAAACAAAATTTCCTACGGAGTTAAGATGCATAAGATGGATTTGCATTCGGGAGTGCAAGCTATTGCTTCACTGATGATTGTAAATCCGTTTGCAAACTACGATTCCAAGCTTTTAAAGCTGTTTTCTAGGCAGCCAGATGTTAACAAGCGAGTTGACTCTTTAATGCTTATGTCTAGTAAGATGGAAAGTCTTGTGCAAGAAGATGCACGTGGAGAAGTAGATTACGTTGAGCCAGATAGAGATAGCGTGTTTCGTTTTAAGAATGGCACTAAATACGATATTGAATACGGCAAAGGTGTTTCTGGTGGAGTTGTAGCGGTTAGCGGAGCGTGATATTCTTAGATGGTTTGCTTTTTAGATTGATTCTTTGGCACTTATTTGCTTGTTTGCAGGCAGATTATCGGTAAGGATTAATCGCAAACAACCGAACATGCGGACATAGTTCATCGGTAGAATGGAAGCTTCCCAAGCTTCAGAGGCGGGTTCGATTCCCGTTGTCCGCTCCATGTAGAAAACGTTGATATATCAACGTTTGTGGCTTGTTCTTATGTCTTAGAAGTACGCTAAATGTGAAAATAATGTGCAAAATTCTATAATTTTTTTTTTAATATTGACACGAAAGTCTTAGTTAAATTAAAATCGTATTAAATCCGCTATGGTAGAGGATTTAATTGGGCAGGAGGTTTTTTTATGTTAGATATGTTGTTTGCACTTGTTGCTGTTGCATCAATGTTAATAGGCTTGGTTTTGTCTGTAATGCTTTGGGTTAAAAGCAGCAAGTCAGTTAAAGAGTTGTATAAAAACGCATATGTATATGCGATTGTTGATGTTGTATTAGGCGTATTGTCTTGGGCAACTTATGCTGCGACTATCAATTCCGTAGATGTTGATGTGCGTGAATTCTACACAAATTACTTCACAGCGCCATTGATTGTTCTTGCTGTTCTTGTTGTAAGCATTGCAGCTATAACCATCTTTAAGAGTAAAAAAGATAGCTATGTAGCATAACTAGATTAAATAGTTTATTAAAAATAATAGCCTTCTGAGTTTAATTAAAATTCAGAAGGCTATGTTTGTTATATGTTGTGTTTGGTTTGATTGTGATTTGTTGATTTCAGTCTGAATTCTGTGTGTGATATTTAGACAAAAGATGTATAAATCGTAGTTTTTGTACATTGGATGTATAAAAAATGTACATTGGATGTACAAAAAATACGTTTTTGTGTATACAAGTTTTATAATCGCGCGCTTGCAACGCAATGCATTTGTATAAATATTGGATTATAGGCCAATCAGAATCTGTGGCCAAGTCGGAGATTCGACCACAGTGCTGTTAATAGTTCAGTCAACTATCTGAGAGAATAACAGTAAAGCCAATTGCGCGTAGCTTTAATTAAAAATAATCATTACTCTAAAATAGACAAATACAAATCAAGTCTTTGATTTAAATATCTTGCAAACAAGTTTGCCATGGCAGACACGTTATGTTTTGAGTGATACTCATCAAAAGCTTCATAATATTTCAAGCGATCAGTAAATTTTATATCTATTGGTGGGTAACCTGCTTTCATCAATTCCAAATTGACCAGCAGTCTTCCTGTTCTTCCATTTCCATCAATAAAAGGATGAATGCTTTCGAATTCTATATGAAAACGAGCAAGTTTAGTAACAATATCTTCATTGCTGTTTTTGTATTTTTTCAATAATTCTTCCATTTTTGAAGCGATTAAATATGGTTGTGGTGGCTCATGTGTAGATCCCATAATTCGAACGGGAACTCTTCTATAAACGCCTCTATCTTTTCTCTTACTGGCTAAAACTAAATAATGTATGTCTTTTATAACTTTTTCATTTATCTGCTTATTTTCGCTAACAAGCTGCTTTACGTAATCAAAGGCTTCTTTGTGTCCAATAACTTCTAGATGCTCTTTTAATGATTTTTGATCAACAGTAAGCCCTCTAAGAACCATGTCTGTTTCGCGCAGTGTTAAAGTGTTTCCCTCAATTGCGTTTGAGTTATATGTATATTCTATTAGAAATTCTTCATTAAGTCTTTCTAATTCCCCTTCAGTTAGGGGTCTTCTTTTTTTAAGGGTTTCTAATTTAGTTTTTATGATTGGAATTAGCGATTCGCTAATTTTATATCTTCCGTCGGTTGGCTTTGCTGCGTCATGCGGTATTTTCCAGGATCTTCCTTCTCGATATACTCCTGGAATTTTCCCTTCGGAGCATAGAATTCTTACTCGTCTATCTGATATGCCCCATTTTTCAGCAGCTTGCTTTACTGTTATGTACATAAAATACCCTTAATCATTGTTGCATTTTATTATATTTTAACGTTTTATCGGAATAACATAAACAGTAGCGGAATAACATATTTAATTTATCGGAACAATAGTGATTGATAAAACTAGTAACGTGAATCTGTGTTAAATATTGGGATATCTTTGTTTAGAATGATTTTGCAAGTAAAGAATAGCCCAGATTCGATTGTGGCAAAACGCTTGTATTGCAAGGTCTAAGACATGATTTTTTTTTACACACTTTTGGGGCTTCGGGCCCTTGATTTTGGTATGAATTTTGTGTGTGATATTAGACGAGAGATGTGTAAATCGTAGTTTTTGTACATTGGATGTATAAAAAATTGTACATTGAATGTACAAAAAATACGTTTTTGTGTACACTTATTTTTATGAGCGCATATTTTCCTAGACCAATTGCTGATTCTATTCTTCAATCAAAACGAAAAGTCGTGATTCTTGAAGGCGCAAGAGCTGTAGGTAAAACTATGATGTCAAAGCGTCAGCTTGTATCTAAAGGATTCTCATACGTGAGCCTTGCGGATGAAAATACATTTGTGCTTGCATCAACAGATTTATATGGTTGGCTAAAAAATCTTAGTACTCCAGTTGTTATTGATGAAGCGCAAAGGCTGCCAAATTTGCCTCTTGCAATAAAAGAAATAGTTGATAATTCAACGGAAAACAGTCTTCAATATGTTTTAACAGGTAGTGCACTTATAAATCGCAATGGACTAGATGGTCAAGATCCTCTTGCTAGACGCGCTCAGCATTTTACAATGAGTCCTTTTACGCAGTGTGAAATTACTCAAAATAGTAGAAATATTGTAGATAGTCTTATAGAAAGTAATCCAAATCTTAAATATGAAAAAGAAATAAGCAGAGAAGAAGTATATAAAATTATGGCTGCGGGAGGATTCCCAGAATATCAGCAATCATATGATTCTTACGAGGCTTGGGAGAGAGAAAAGCTTGTTTCAAACGATATTCTTGCAGTGTTGGGAGATACCATTCTTCCAGGAGAACGATTAGACAGAAGCATGGCTGTTAGCATACTTAATAAGTTGCTATGTGAGCCTGGTGGGATTCTTAATACGAGTTCAATAGGTCAAGATCTTGCTTTAGATAGGCGAACCATTGAGCGTTACATTAGCGTATTCTTGCGTAGATTCTTAATAAATTATCTACCGAATATAAAAACTGCGCCAAATCGTCAAACTTTTACTAGAGCAAAAATACACCCAGTCGATACGTCTTTAAGTGTTCAAACAATGATCAGTAAGGGTCATAATCCTTTGGAAGATCCCGTTACGTATGGGAACTTACTAGAAAGCTTTGTTGTAAATCAGATTATGCCTGCTGTGCAATGGTCTAAAACGCATCCAGATTGCTTCTACTGGCGTGAAACTGGTAGCAGTCCTAAAGAAGTTGACCTTGTGCTAAGCTTCCGTGGGAATCTGGTTGGAGTGGAAGTAAAAAGCTCTAGCATGGTGAATCGTAACGATTTTAAGGGGCTTGTAGCTCTTTCTAAAAAACCTGAATTTAAGCGCGGATATGTTGTTTATATGGGTCAAAAAATTATGCAGTGGGCAGATAATCTGTGGGCAATACCATTAAGCGCGCTGTGGGAATGCAATGCATTTGAGTGAATAAATAAAGACCAGCTTGGTTGTTTGCAAGCTGGTCTTTATCTAGTATTTAGTATTTAGTTTTTTGCATTAGCTATTTAGTTAGATGTGATTTTTTTGCAGCTGTAATGATTGTGCAAACAAACAGTATTAATGCAGTGCTAAAAACAGCTGGAATCACTTGTATTCCAGTATTAGGAAGCTTGTTGTTTACACTAGCACTATGTGTTTGCGATGAAACAATTCCACTTGAAGAATTATTTTGCAAAGATTCGTTTTTCTTTACTAACACATTAGTCCATGCAACTTGCTTGCCATTTTCGTCGATAAGAACAATAGTGTGATTGCCGCTATATTCTTGTGGAATAATCGCATCAAATATTGCTTTGCCCTGTTTGTTGATGCGAACTGTTACATGCCTTGTTCCATTTACGCTATAAAGAAGCTTAGGGCTTGAATAAATGTATGCGTATGCTTTTACTGCTTTGTTTAGTTGCAATTTACGCATGAATTCTGCTGTTGTGTTTAGAGAAACAGTAATCTGATTGTTCTTTCCTGCATAAGCAATGTTATTGTTTCCAACAGTTAGAGTGTTGGTTAATTCTGGCAGCAAATCAGCAATGCTCTTTGGTGCTTCTGGCACTTCTGTTGATTCTGGTGCCTGCTTCTGATTTGTGAGCGATTCTGTATTGTTGTTAATTTCCACAAAGCTTTTGCTTGGTGAGTTATTGTTAGCATTAGGAGTTTGTGGACTATTAGTCTCGCTAGGCGGCTCATGAGATTCCACATTTGGGGTTGGCTGATGAGTTTGATGAGTCTGCGGCGTTGTATTGTTTGTAGGGTTTGCAGGCTCTGGATTTGGTTGCGGTGTAGGTGGAACTGGAGTCTGTGGGTGCTCTGGTTGTGGCTGTGGATTTGGTTGAGGTTGAGGTTGAGGTGGTGTAGGAATATTAGGCTCTGGTTGTGGTGCTGGTGTTGGCGTTACTGGCGTTGCTGGAGTTAGGTTGATCCATGGGATTACTTCTTTCGCTGGCGTTAGCTCCGTCCACGGTATTGATTTCTTTGCTGGAGTTAGTTCTGTCCACGGAATGCTCTCTTGTGCTGGAGTCAAATTTGCCCAAGGCGTTGCTTCATAGATTTTTACGGGAATCTTTACCGTTCGCTTAGTGCCGTTAACAAAGCTTACTTTTACAGTAATGTCTTGTACGCCCTTAGTGTTCATATTTGGCGTATTGAGCAAAGAAACTTTAGCGTTACTAGGTACTCCATCAAGATATTTCTTAGCGTCAAAATCGTTAGGGAATGTAGAATTTAGCTCAAAACGAAGGTTGGCATCGCTTTTAACGGTGACTTCTGGCATATTTACTACGCGTATAGTAAATTCTTTTTCAATCGTTTTAGTGCCATTTATTTTTATCTTAAGCTTGCCTGTATAGTCTCCAGCTTTAGAGATGTTAATTAAATCGCGATTTGTAACATCTTCAAAAGTTGCTCCTTGGGGAAGATCCTTAGCGTTTGCTAAAGCATCCTTAAAATCGCTTGGTGAAGGCTCGTTGTTTGCAAGAAGAATTTCTTTAACTTCTGGCTTGTAAGTTTCTTCGTAAGGCTTTACTTCTGCAGGCTTTGGAGTTTCTTTAACTTTTGTAACTCCTGGGTTTACAGTTCCAGTGCCATCAATCTGTTTTCTGTTTCCAACGGTAAATCCTAGCTGATTGTCCATCTTTTTATCTAGGAAGTTGCGTGAGCTGTGACCATTGTTTCCAGTGTCTATAATTTTTGCACCATCAACATGACCAATAAAGCTTATAAGCGTATCTTTCTTTGTGGCATAATGCTCAGCGTAACCTTTTTTAGTAAGTTCGTTTAGTTCTTCGGCTCGTTTCTTCATTGATGGCCTAAAAACGCTTCCCTTAATTTTTGGAGCATTAAATGTATAAGCTTTGGTAAACCAATCGTAATTTTTCCGCTTAGCATAAACAAGCGCACGTTCTGTTAAATATCCGCCTAAAGAATGGCCAGTAACGTACAGATTGCTCACTAGATGATTATTGTTTAATTCATCCATAAGTTTTTCTGTAGTGGTTGCTTGGCTAATTTCGCCGCCAAAGAATAGCTTTAAGTCCAGACTTGCATCTTTTGCTCCTTGGGTTCCGCGGATTCCAAGAACTTGCACGCCGTTTTGCTCAATAAATGGGTATTCAGGATTAACATTTTCAAAAAGAACAGCGTCAAAGCCATCGGACTCGTGGTATGTTTTCTTTACTTTCCAATATGGCGCAAGCTCGTTATGCATAAGCTTATATTCGTTGCGATCTTTGTAAATCTCTGTAAGCTCATGCTTGTCGTCAAGCACTTTATTTACGTAATTATCCTCCCTATACGCAAGTTCCATAAACAGAGCCATATCGCGAGGGCTAATATCCCACCTGCGAGGATTTTTATCGTCTTTGTCGTCTAATCCGTCGCCATCAGTGTCTTTAATCAAAGGATGTGACTTGTATCCGTAGTATGTTCGTCCATCTTTTGTGTACGTGTAAAGCTCTTCGCTGTTCTTAAGTCCATCGCCATCGCTGTCTTCATTTGGATCTAGAGCTGGCTTTCCATACAACAATTGGTCAATTTGGCCATTTTCTAGGCGAATTCTGCCAGTTGAAATGTCGTGAGCGGTTTGTGCGGTAAGAGGTGTGGTAGATGGCAATGTCTCACTTGCAATTGCTGTTGACGTCAACGCGGGAATTCCAAGCAGTGACGAAAAAACCAATCCAAAAGTTAATACAATTCCACTAATTGTGCGAATAGTACTTACCTTTCTCATACCACAATCCTTACTTTATACAGTTTTATTTTGACGATTTGGAAAGTCTTATTGAGAGCAATTCAATAAATTTGACTCAACCTTACAAATTTATCAAATTTAATGTTTTTACAAAAGCTGCTTTAGTTTGAAAACAATTTAGTCGCAAGCACAAAGATTTATCAGACGTCTGACGAATTGTAGTGATATTGGTGTAATCTACGAATCAAAAGACAAATCGAAAGATAAGTCGAAAGACAAATCAGAATACAAATCAGCTACGATTTCAAGGAGGATATCATGCTGAAAGCTAAATTTGTTGTAGGCGCATATGCATCGTTGCCAAAAACTCGCGAAGATCAAGAAAAATACTACGATTTGTTGGGTAAGCAAAGCTGGATTGACGGAACGGAGATTCCATACCCAGGAGATTTGGCAGATCCAAAAAATCGCGCGTGGCTAGCATCTGCAATACCATCGCATTGGCATGCAAACACGATTACGGCAATTCCTGGAACAATGCGTCACATAAACTTTGATCCAGATCCAGAATTTGGACTTGCAAGCCCAAGCGAAGAAGGCAGGCATCGCGCGCTCGCATTCTTTAAGGATATTCGCGAAGCAATCGCAAACGTTGTAGACATTAGAGATAGCTGCGATATATCTCATGTAGAAATACACACGGCTCCGACTCGCTTAGCGCAAGCGGATGCAATGAAAAAGTCGCTAGAAGAACTCGCGCAACTCGATTGGTGCGGAGCAAAGTTGGTGATTGAGCATTGCGATAGATATATTGAAGGCCAAAATCCAGAAAAAGGATTCCTGCCGCTAGAAGAAGAGATTCAAATTGCAAAAGATGCTGGAGTTGGAATCACAGTCAACTGGGGAAGAAGCGTTGTAGAAGAGCGAAATGCTCAAGCGGCAGTGGAGCACGTGCGAGCTGCAAGGCAGGCTGGCGTTCTGCAAGGATTAATGTTCTCGGGAGCTGGTCCAGATGCAACACAATACGGATACGAGTGGATTGATGGCCACTTGCCAATGAACCCAGATGAGCCGACTTCGTTAATGACGTCTAAAGAAATTCAAGAAACCACTCGTGAGGCGCTAAAAGACGATTATGCAATCGACTATTTGGGCGCAAAAGTGTGCGTTCCGCAAGACGCGAGCGTGGAGGAGCGCTTGGGATATTTGGCGCGCATTCACGATGCTGTAAGCGCGGCGCAGGGTGAGTGAATAGGCTTAGTAAATAGTCTTAGTAGATAGTAAAAATAAGGTCGCAAACGCAAGAAAGAAAACGGAAATTGTTATGAACGAAGTAAAAGATTCTCGCTCTACGTATCTTGCTTTTGATATAGGCGGAACAAAAATCGCGTACGGATTGGTGACTTTACCAGGGCCTACAGGGTCCGCAGAGTCTAACTTTGGCAAAGAAAGCGCAGATTGTGCGTCTCCAACAGTAGAAGACTATGGCTCTATGCCAACCGAAGCTGCAAAAGGCGGAGAAGATATAAAGAATCGCCTAGTAGCGCGCGCAAAGCAAATATTGGAAGATGCGGCGAAAAGTGGCAAAAAAATCAGCGGAATTGGAATAGCGGCTGCAGGAGTGCCAAATAGTAAAACTGGCGAAATCGTAGCAGCTACCGACATTTTGCCAGGTTGGAGAGGTCAGCGAATTTACGACGCATTTAAGCGCGTAACCGATTTGCCAGTTTATATGATTGGCGACGTTGGTGGTCACGGCCTTGGAGAAGCGATTTACGGAGCAGGCAGCGGAAAGTCGATTGTGTTTTCTGTTGGCATAGGCACTGGAATTGGTGGCGCGATTATTGTAAACGGCAAGCTGTTTACGGGCGCGCACGGAGTTGCAGGCCACGCTGGCCACGTTGTTAGTGATTTGGGAGTTGGCTTTGACTGCTCTTGCGGAGCGCATGCGGGCCACATTGAGCCAGTGGCATCGGGAACGGGGCTGGCGACTCTTTACAACAGCAATCTTCCACAAGGAACCGAGCTTGCGCAAAACGGCTACGAGGTTTGTGTGCGCGCAAATTCTGGGCAGGATGAGCACGCTAAAGAAACGCTGGCTAGAAGCGGCAGGGCCTTGGGGCAGTGCGTTGCAGGAATGGCGAATCTTATAGATCCAGATGTGATTGTGCTTTCGGGGTCTGTTGTAGAAGCTGGCGATATTTGGTGGAATGCTATGCGCGCTGGGTTTGAAGACTCTGCTTTAACGTTGATTAAAAGTACGCCGATTGTTAAGGGCAAGCTTGGTGGGTCTGCTCCTTTGATTGGCGCAGCTTGGGCTGTTCACTCAAATCGCGTTTAATCGCGTTTGATTGCGCCTAGATATGTTTAATTTTGTTTAGTTTAGTCATATTTGAAAAAAGGAGGAATCTATATGAATCCTGTGATTGAAAAAATCAAGGGCGGCCTAGTTGTTAGCTGCCAGGCGTACCCAGGGGAGCCGCTTAGGCACCCAGAAACAATGGCACAAATGGCAATGGCGGCTGTAGAAGGCGGAGCTGTTGGCATTAGGTGCCAAGGATTGTCGGATATTTCTGCGATTAAAGGACAAGTTGATGTTCCTGTAATCGGCATTTGGAAAGATGGTCACGAAGGCGTTTACATAACTCCGACTTTGCGTCATGCGCGTTGCTGCGCTGCTGCTGGAGCGGATATTATTGCGATTGACGCTACAGATAGGCCGCGCCCAGATGGGCTCACTTACGAGCAAACTGTTCGCGCTTTGCACGACGAAGGCATAGTGGTTATGGCAGATTGCGGAAACTTCGATGATGCCAAGCGCGCGGCGGATTGTGGAACAGATATTATATCTACCACTTTGGCTGGCACTTCTCCTGGAAGGCCAAAAACGGACGGCCCAGATTTTGAGCTTTTAGGCCAGATTTTGCAAGCTTTCCCAGATTATCCAATTATTTGCGAAGGGCGTATTCATACTCCAGATCAGTTGCACAAGGTTATGCAAATGGGCGCTTGGGCTGCTGTTGTTGGAACTGCGATTACGCACCCAACATCGATTACGCGCTGGTTTGCAGCAAAGTTGTAAGCGGCGAGTTGGCAGGCGGATGCGGTTGAGTGCGTTAAGGAAAAGTCGCAAGCAGCCGCAGATTCGCCTAGCGCGCGTAAGTAACAAATAAAGAAAAATAGTGGTTATATGTGTGTCGATTATGTGCGGTTTTGTTCTAATTTTTTGTACAGTAAAAAATAATCAAAATTTTCACAAATTCGACACACGCATAACTTGACATCAGACATCAGACCTCTTATGTTTGAAGTAACGTGAAAATAACGCACGCGCTATAATTTAATATGTTTTCGCATTCGAAGACGAAATGCAAAAAACCCAAACTCAATGGTGAGGAGAAAATATGGCACGAATTAACTCGAAGCTAACCGTGGCAATCGCCGCTGGTGTGGCCGCATTAATGATGCTTTCTGGCTGCGGTGGAGCTAAATCCCACAAGGCAGCAAAAGCAAAGACTGCTGTTAAAGACACGATTACCGCACAGGTTGCATACGCAAGCCGTGATTTTGCGCCGTCTACAACCTCTGGCGCGTTGCCAATGGCAGCAAACTGGCACGTTACAGAGCCACTTTACGCTCTTGATTACAGCAACTTTAAGGTTTTCAACGCTCTTGCAAAAGGTGAGCCAAAGAAGATTTCCGATACTGAATACGAAGTAACAATTCGCGATGCTGCTAAGTTCTCGGACGGAACGGAAGTAACAGCGGCAGACGTAGTGTCTTCCTTTAAGCGCACAACCGCAAAGGGCAGCCTTTACATCTCTATGCTCGACTTTATTGACTCTGTAGAAGCAAAAGACAATCGTCACGTAATCTTTAAGCTAAAGAAGGCGTTCCCACTGTTCAAGCAGCGCCTTGCTTTGATTCAGATTGTTCCATCTGCAAAGTCTGATGCAGATCTTAAGAATATGCCAATCGGATCTGGCCCATGGAAGTACGTATCGATTACAGATAACCAAGTAAAGTTTGAGCGCAACGATCTTTACAACGGCAAGTACAAGGCACAGACCAAGAAGATGGTTTGGAATGTAACCGTTGACGATACTGCTCGCGTAACCGCAATGCAAGGTGGAAAGACAGACGTAATGGAAATGGTTCCAGCACAGGCATTCAACACTTTGAAGGCATCTGGATCCGAGCTTAAGACCGCACAGGGCTTCACTCTTCCATTCCTTATGTTCAACACAAAGCAGAAGCCATTCGACGACAAGCGAGTTCGCCAAGCTGCTCTCTACGCAATTGACGTAAACAAGCTTATTACCAACCAGATGAGCGGCCAGGGCGAGGCAGCAACAAGCTTCTTGCCAAAGAACTACGCAAATTACCACAAGGCAAAGAACGTTTACACCAAGAATGTTGCTAAGGCAAAGAGCTTGCTTAAGGAAGCTGGCGTAAGTGGCCCACTAAAGTTCACTCTTTACACAACAGACCACACTTGGATTACTCAGCTCGCTCCACAAATCAAGAATGATCTTGCTGAGATTGGTATGGATGTAGAAATCAAGTCTATGAAGTCTTCTGCACTTTACCCACAGATTACCGACCGCGACGACGCAAACTACTCCATGGTTCTTGCCCCAGGCGATCCATCCGTGTTTGGCAACGACCCAGACTTGCTTATGAGCTGGTGGTACGGTGACAACGCTTGGACCCGTCAGCGTACATTCTGGAAGAACTCCGAAGGATACGCAAAGCTCCACAAGCTTATGGACGAAGCTCTTGAAGCATCCAAGCCAGCAGATCGCCAGAAGTATTGGAACCAGTGCTTCGACTTGATTAGCGACGAAGTGCCTCTGTACCCACTCTTCCATCGTAAGACTACGACCGCTGTAAAGAAGGGCGCATTGGCTGAGTGGAATGCAATCGGCTCCACTGGCATCAACCTTGTAAAAGCAAAGCTAACAAAGTAGGTGCAAGTCAAAGTAACAAACTTCATTTTCCCTAACCTCTAACCGCAAAACCGACCCAACTGTTTACCTTTCTCGCCTTTGTGCAGATGGGTCGGTTTTGTTATGCAAAATAATAATTTTCTTCAATGGATGTGTGGATGTCTTATGAGTAATTTTCTTAGACTTTTAGGTAGGCGACTAATCGCCCTGCCGTTCATGGCATTCGGTGTTACGTTCCTCGTATTCTTCCTTATGTCATTTTCTAAATACGATCCAGCAGTTGCAGCATTAGGCGAAAACTCGTCTCCAGCAGCTCTGGCAGCCTTCCGACACGAAATGGGCTACGATAGGCCATGGTGGGAGCAGTTTGGGTCCTATATAGTTGGACTCTTCCAAGGAAACATGGGTGTTTATGGTGTAAACAAGGATTCTGTAGCTCAACGAGTAGCGGACGCCTTCCCAATTACCTTGCAACTAACTTTCATCGGTTTGTTAATCGCAATAATCTTTGCAGTAATCTTTGGCGTTTTTGCAGCGCTTTACCGCGATACTTGGGTTGACCAAACGGTTCGCGTGCTTTCGATTATTGCAATCGCAACTCCATCCTTCTGGCTCGGCGTTCTTTTGATTTACGTCTTGCAAATCAAGCTCGCATGGCTCCCAGGTTCTGGCGATTTTGTACCGTTCTTTGAAGATCCAGAAGCGTACATTGCAAGAATGGCAATGCCTTGCTTCGCACTAGGCCTTCCAGTAGCAGGTCAGCTTACGCGAATCATACGAACCTCTATGGTAGAGGAATTGGATAAGGATTATGTGCGAACCGCAATCGGCGCAGGTATTCCAAAGAGCGTGGTTGTTGCTAGAAACGTGTTCCGCAACGCTTTGATTACACCAATCACAACTCTTGGCATGAAGATTGGTTACCTTATGGGTGGTGCAATCGTTATCGAAGTTATTTTTGCACTACCAGGAATGGGTACCGCAATGTTCGACGGCATTAATGGCAACCAGCCAATGCTTGTGCAAGGCGTTGTTTTGGTTGTTGCAATCGCATTCATCTTTATAAACATTATTGTTGATTTGCTTTACGTGCTAATCAACCCAAGAATTAGGACGGTGTGACATGCTATTTGGAAAAAGTCAGGTAGTAGATGCCGCATCTAAGCCAGGCATCAAATTTAACAGATTTAAGAGCATGAGCTTAGGCTCTAAGATCTCGCTTATTGTGATTGCAATATTGGCGTTCTGCGCAGTATTCGCGCGATTCCTAGCGCCATGCGACCCAGTAAAGATTACGCAAAATTATCAGCCGCCAACAGGCGCGCACTGGTTTGGCACTGATAACCTTGGTAGAGACGTGTTCTCGCGCGTTATGTACGGCGCTCGCTACTCGCTGGTAATCGGCTTGTCGTCTGTGCTCTTTGCGTTGGTGATGGGCGCAATAATCGGCGCAATTGCAGCTGTGAGCCGCACTTGGATATCTGAGCTTATAATGCGATTGATTGATATAGTAATGTCTATCCCAGGAATCGCATTAGCAGCTGTGTGCCTTGCAATTCTTGGACAATCCATGATTGGTATCATCATTTCCATTGGTGTGCTTTACGTTCCACAAATCGCAAGAATTGTGCGCGCAAACATAATAAGCGAATATGGAAAAGACTACGTGCGTGCAGTAATCGTTTCTGGCGCTCGCGCACCTTGGATTTTGCTCAAGCATGTAACGCGTAATATTGCAGCTCCAGTTATGGTGTTCACAACGCTTTCTGTTGCAGACGCAATCGTGTTCGAGGCTTCTCTTAGCTTCATCAACGCTGGTATTCCAGAGCCAACGCCAACATGGGGCAACATTTTGTCTTCTGCTAAGGCAGGCGTTATCTTTGGATATTGGTGGCAGGCACTGTTCCCAGGCTTAGCAATCATGATTACCGTTTTGTGCCTTAACATTCTTTCTGAGGGCATTACGGATGCAATGGTTGCAGCTCCAACCGCTCCAGTAGCTAAGAGTGCTGCAGATGCGGATGCTGCTCGCAAGGAAGACAGGATTCTTACCGATCCAGTTGCAGCGTACAATGAGCAGCACGATGCTTTGGTTGAGTCTTTGGCAAAGCTTCGCGAGGCAGAGTTAAAGCGCACGGATCGCTTGCAACCAACGTCTACGGAGCCTCCAGTTATTGAGGTTAAAGACTTGTGCATTCAGTTCCCACGCTACGGCAGCGTAAATGTTGTAGACCACTTGAGCTTCTCTGTTCGTCCAGGCGAAACAATGGGCTTGGTTGGTGAATCTGGTTGCGGTAAGTCAATCACTTCGCTTGCGATTATGGGCTTGCTTGATCCAAAAGCTAAGATTAGCGGACAAATCCTCTTTAATGGCAAGGATCTTGTAAAGCTTAGCCCAAAGGAGCACAATGCTTTGCGTGGCCACGAGATTGCAATGGTTTACCAAGATGCGTTGTCTTCCTTAAACCCATCAATGCTTATTAAAGCGCAAATGAAGCAGCTAACTTCTAGAGGTGGTACTCGTAGCGCCGAAGAGTTGCTGGAGCTTGTAGGCTTGGATCCAAAGCGTACGCTTGAATCCTACCCGCACGAGCTTTCTGGCGGCCAGCGTCAGCGCGTGTTGATTGCAATGGCACTTACGCGAGATCCAAAGTTGATAATCGCAGATGAGCCAACAACCGCTTTGGACGTTACTGTTCAAAAGCAAGTGATTGACCTTCTTAACGAATTGCGCGAAAAGCTTGGATTCGCAATGGTGTTTGTAAGCCACGATTTGGCTCTTGTTGCTAAGGTTGCGCACTCGATTACCGTAATGTACGCAGGCCAGGTTGTTGAGCAAGGCTCCACTAAGGAAATCCTCACCGATCCGCATCATGAGTACACGCGCGGCTTGCTTGGCTCCGTAACTTCCATTGAGGCTGGTGCTCCAAGATTGCACCAGGTTCCAGGAACGGTTCCAAGCCCATCCGACTTCCCTAAGGGAGATCGATTCGCTCCGCGTTCTTCTCATCCAGATCAAGGGCTTGACGTGCGCCCAGTAATGAAGCGCATTCCAGGAACGTGGCACTTCTACGCTGCGCCTCCAGAGCCAGAATCGGATGTGCCTTCCGCAATTTTGACCAACTCCGATAAAGGAGATGTGCGATGAACATGAATGTTAACGAAACAAACAAAACTCAAAGCGAAAATGGCGATGTTCCAATCATCGAGCTGCGCGACGCCGAAGTGGTGTTCACTACTCGAGCAGGATCTGGCTTATTCCATAAGAACAAGATTACGGCCGTAAACAAGGTGAATCTTAAGCTTATGCCAGGTAAGACGATTGGTATTGTTGGCGAATCTGGTTGCGGAAAGTCTACTACTGCAAACATTATGTGCGGACTCCAGCAAGTAACAAGCGGCAAGGTTTTGTTCAAAGGTCAAGACGTTACGCATAGAACTGCAAAAGAGCGCATGGATATTGGACGCGTGGTTTCCGTTGTGTTCCAGGATCCAGCAATGGCTTTGAATGCGCGCATGAGTGTGATTGACCAGTTGATTGACCCGCTTGTTGTGCACAAGATTGGAAGCAAAGCTGAGCGCGATGCTAGAGCCAAGGAGCTAATCCGAATGGTTGGTTTGCCTCATTCTGTTCTTGGCGCTTTGCCAGGTCAGCTTTCTGGCGGTCAGCGTCAGCGCGTGGCAATCGCTCGTGCGCTTTCGCTTAATCCAGATGCAATAATCGCAGATGAGCCAACTTCCGCTTTGGATGTTTCTGTGCGTGCTCAGATTTTGAATCTTCTTTCCGACTTAAAGAAGAAGCTGAATCTTTCAATGGTGTTTATTAGCCACGATATTCAAACAATCCGATACATATCCGACGAAGTTGTTGTTATGAATCACGGAACGATTGTTGAGCGCGGCGAAACTCACCAAGTGATTAACAATCCGCAGGATGCGTACACAAAGATTTTGATGGGCGCGGCTCCTTCGCTTTTGCACCCAACGGAAGAAGAGTGCAAATAGTGTGAGCGGTGCGAGCAAGCGCTAGTCGCTAGTCGCTAGCTTGAATGCGCGGGCGGTCTGTTAAGACCTTGCAGTAAATCCATGCAGGCCGCCCATTAATTGCAAAATCTAAAGTCATAAATCATAAATCAATAAGTCATAAATAATAAAAAATACGAAAGAAGTTTAATCATGGCAGAAAAATTCCACGGCGTTATTCCACCAGTAGTTACGCCATTAACGGCAGACGGCGAAGTAGACGTTGTTAGCTTTGAGCGCTCTCTTAACCGAATGATTGAGGCAGGCGTAGACGGCCTATTTACGCTTGGATCTTCTGGCGAAGTTGCGTTTAGCACAGATAAGCGCCGTCGCGAAATCATTGAAACCGTAATGCGCATTGTTGACGGCCGCGTGCCAGTGTTGGTTGGGTGCATCGATACGGAAACAAACCGCGTTATTGAGCATGCAAAGGAAGCTAAGGAGCTTGGGGCTTCTGCGATTGTTGCAACAGCGCCATTCTACGCACTTGGCGGTATGGCAGAAGTTGAGCGCCACTTCCGTCTTATTCACGAAGCTGTTCCAGATTTGCCACTGTTTGCTTACGATATTCCAGTTTGCGTGCACACAAAGCTTCCAGGCGGTTTGCTTGTAAAGCTTGGTAAAGATGGCGTTCTTGCAGGCGTTAAGGATTCTTCCAACGACGACGTGTCGTTCAGGTTCCTTGTAGACGACAACAATAAGGCTGGTCACCCATTGACTTTGCTTACGGGTCAAGAGGTTGTTGTTGACGGCGCATACATGGCTGGCGCAGACGGTTCTGTTCCAGGACTTGCAAACGTTGAGGCCACTGGCTACGTGCGCATGTGGAAGGCTGCTCAGGCTGGCGATTGGGCAACGGTTAAGAAGGAGCAGGATTGGCTTGCTGCTTTGATGCGAATCGTTACTGTTCCTAGCGGTGTGGCAGGCTTTGGCGCTGGCGTTGGAGCGTTTAAGACCGCAATGGCGTTGCTTGGCGTGTTTGACACAAATCAGATGCCAGATCCAGTTTGCCCACTTAAGGGAGAAAACGTTGAAGCCGTTGCTGGCGTTCTTAAGGAAGTTGGCTTGACTTTGGCAAAGACTCCGCAAGAAGTGAGCGATTCCACAAAGTAACGTCTTAAGCGGTTTTTATTAGATTAATAATTTATTAGATAAATCACTTAAATAATTCGTTTATTTATTGGCATAGTAAGTAAATAGCGTTGCGGTGTGCGTTAATTCGTATGCCGCAATGCTAATAAATGCTAATAATTGCTTATAATTACTGATTAATGTTGCTTAAAAATTGCTAATTATGCTAATTAAAGCTTTAAAGGAGAAGCAAAGATGGCAGAAGTTATTATTGTAAAAGATCAAGATGAAGCTGGCGAGCTTTACGCAAAAGCAGTTGTAGATTTGATTAGTCGCAAGCCAGATGCAGTACTTGGCTTAGCTACGGGATCTAGCCCATTAAAGGCCTACGAACATCTTGCAAAGCTTGTTAAAGAAAATAATGTTGACGTAAGTCGCGTGCGCGGATTTGCTCTTGACGAATACATTGGATTGTCGTTAGAGCACGAACAGTCTTACCACAGCACAATCCGCAGAACCGTAACCGATTTAATCGGCCTAAACCCAGATTTAGTTCATGTTCCAGGAGATGTTCTTAACGGAGCGCCATTAAGCGAGGGCAGCAAGATTGCGCACGCTGGAGCTGACTACGATGCTGCTATTGCTGCTGCTGGCGGAATTGACGTGCAAATCTTGGGAATTGGCTCCGATGGCCACGTTGGATTCAACGAGCCAGGCTCTTCGCTTGCGTCAGGTACGCGCGTTAAAACACTAACCGAGCAGACTCGCGTAGATAATCGCAGATTCTTCGACGGAGATATTAACCAAGTTCCAACTCATTGCATAACGCAAGGAATTGGAACGATTTTGCGCGCTAAGCATCTTGTTCTTCTTGCGTTTGGCTCAAATAAGGCAGATGCTGTAGCTGCAACGCTAGAAGGCGGAGTAAGCTCGCTATGCCCAGCTTCCGCGCTTCAAATGCATCCGCACGCAACTGTGATTGTAGACGAAGATGCAGCAAGCAAGCTTAAGCTGGCAGACTACTATCGTTGGGTGTATGCAAATAAGCCATCTTGGCAAGGAATCTGATACTCAAGTCTAAAATTAAGTAACGTATTCAAAAGCACAAACTTCAAAAGCACAATCGCAGGTGAGTGAAATGTCAAAAAATGCATATTTAGACGCCGTAAATAAGATTGATGATTCACTAAAATCAAGTGAGGGGCGCAATTTTGTAGTGCGTAACGTGAGCGTTGTAGACGTGCGCGGAATTGTTCCTAACGCTTGGATTTTGGTTAAAGATGGCGTGATTATAGAAACGGGCATTTTAGATGAGGATCTTGCGCTTGCGATTAATGCTTGCGGATTGCGCGCATCTGACTTAAGCGTTGTAGACGGGCGTGGCTGTTTTGCTGCGCCAGGCTACATTGATTTGCACGCTCACGGAGCATGGGAGCATTCGTTTGACGATGGTGCTGAAGGGATTGCCATTGCGCGCGCGTATCACATGCTTCATGGAACAACTAGGCAAGTTCTTAGCTTGATTACAAACCCTCTTGACGTAATGCAAGAGAATTTGCGTACTGTTAAGCGCGTTATGCAAACGCGACCAGATGTGCTTGGATCTCACTTAGAGGGGCCGTTCTTGGCGCTTTCTAGAAAAGGCGCGCACGACCCTAATTGCCTAGTGGACCCTACTCCCGAGCGCGTTGAGGCGTTGCTTGAGGCGGCGGATGGCACTTTGCGCCAGATTACTTTGGCTCCAGAGCGAGAACATGGCATGGAGGCGATTAAGCGCTTTGTAGAAGCTGGCGTGATTCCAGCAGTGGGGCATTGCGACGCGGATTATAAAACCGCGCGCGCGGCTTTTAACGCTGGCTCTACGCTTATGACTCACATGTTTAACGCTATGAACGGCATTCATCACCGCAAGCCAGGTCCAATCCCTGCAGCCTTGGAGGATTCGCGCGTAACGATTGAGCTTATTAACGACGGTTTCCACGTTGAAAACCCAGTTTTGCGAATGGCGTTTAAGGCAGCGGCTGGAAGGATTGCGTTTGTAACGGATGCTATGGCTGCAACAGGATGCGCAGATGGCGCTTATAAGCTTGGCGCTTTAGACGTTACTGTTACAGGCGGCCACGCAAGGCTTGTTTCTAATGGCGCTATTGCGGGATCTACTTTGATTCTAGAAGTTGCTATTAAGCGCGCTGTTAAAGAGCTTGGCATTGGTTTGCCAGAGGCGATTGCTGCGGCAACTCTTGTTCCTGCTCACGTGCTTGGAGTAGATAAGCCGAACGCTATAACTAGCGCTCCTTTGGGCTTGGTTGAAAAGGGATATGCTGCCGATTTGCTTTTGCTTAATCCAGGAACTTTGGCAGTTGAGCACGTTTGGTGCGACGGCCATAAAATTTCGTAACGTAAATCGTATCGTTGCGATTAATCGTGATGCTGTAGTACTCAGGCATCACCATTGAAGATGAAAGAACCGCTCTCGTTTAGTGAGCGGTTCTTCCATTTATTTAGTGCTTTTGCAGTCTATTAAGCAAAATCGACTGAATAGGCTCGTAATGGTCGTTTACAGCTTGCCTATATCCGTCTGCGTCTCCCGCAATAGCTGTTTTAAGCATAAGCTCGTGCGCTCTAGCTGTCTTTTCAAGCTCGTCCGAAACTTCCAACCCCAATTGCGGCAAAACAGCCATATGCACAAGCCACAAGCATCGCACGAATTGCTCTGCAATCGTATTGTTTACCGCTCGCAAAATGCCCGTGTGGAAAGCAATGTCTTGTTCCAAGAACGTTTTTCCAGCATGCGCTTCTTTAGCCATTATTTCCGAAAGCGCCTCCAGCTCTGGCTGCTGCGTTCCCTTAATCGACTCAACCACCTTATCCGCGCATCCAAGGTCTAGGAATTTTCGCATTTCTACAACATTGCTTAAGTCTTCAAAATTCTTATTAATGGAGATTAAAGATCGAAAAGCGAGTGTTTCCACCATTGGGTCCAAAGATAGCGAGCCAACAAACATGCCTTTTCCTTGCTTAACTTCCACAATGTTAAGCGCTTCCAGCTTGCGAATCGCCTCGCGTACAGATGATCTTGATGCGCCAATCAAATTGCATAGCATTGGCTCAGTTGGCAGCATGTCTTTTGGTTGCAAGCGTTCTCTTAAAATAAGCGATCTGATTGCGTCCATTGTTTCATCGCAGCGCTTTCTTGCTGCGATTGGAGCGGAGTTAGAGCTTGCTTGCAATAACGATAAGCGGTCTAGTGTTGTCATCTCATCGTCTTCGCGGCTGCTAAATGTCTCTTCCATTTTGGCTCCTTTCAGTTCGCGTGAGTCTTCTCTCTTTTGTGTCTTCCATTTTTTCGTTTGTGTGTACTTTGTTTGTGAAACCTGTTTGCAAACTATCTTGCTGCCAAAGCGAGGAATCTATTGCTGTTATATAAATTCCAGTAGTCTCTCTTTCCCACAGTAGTTGCAAAGTTCGTTTATTGCTAGAGCTAAGGCATTGATAAACGTGGTGGAACGGGTTTATGCACACGCTTTTTGCCCACGTTTGCCCGCCGTCGTAGCTGAATCGCACAACTCCGCGTCCGCGGTATGGCATCATTTGGCTTGCGTTTGCAAACGCTATGCAGTCGGCGTTTTGTGCGTTTCCATCGTTTTCGCTGCTAAAGCAGGTTGCACTCGGCTGGCTGAATATCTCTGGCAAACTTGTGTCAAAAATCAGCTCGCTCCAAGTTTCTCCACAATCGTGACTAATGGCTTTGCCTACGCATCCCGAACGATTTTGATTGCGGAAGAATGCTAGAATATCGCCATTTTTGCGTTCAACAAACACAGTTTCGGAGCTTGTTGCATCGTCGTCTTGCATTGTTGCAGGGTCTACGATTTTTCCGTTGATTAATCGCCCTTCGTTAATCATTTTGCCTCGGCTCCACGTTTTGCCGTCGTCGTCCGAAATAAGCGCTCCCGAAGAATAGTGCGATTTGCTTTGGCCGCTGCAATAGAATGGTACGAGTATTCTGCCGTAATGTTTTTCGTTTTGTCTAATAACAATTCCGTTCCCTGGGCATACTCCAGCAAAGCTCATCCATGGCTCTTTAATCATGTGGTCGATTAAGCGTGGCTCGCTCCACGTTTTGCCGTCATCGTCAGAATAAATTTGCGCTATATAGCACGTTTTTTCGGCAAATAATGGTTGACTTTCGCTTGCGATTTCTGGCGATTTCCATATGTTCCACGTGGAACAGTCGCAAGTTTGATTACTGTGCGAGTTATTGCATAAGTCATTGTGCGAATCGCTATTTTTTATACTTCCATCTGGCAAAACTATCCACTTTGTTGAGCATTCTTTTTCGCTAGAATCGCATGGCAATTTTACGGCCGCGCTTGCGTCCATTGCTGCCGCGTAGTTGCCGCCTAAGCGGTCTATTAGCTTGATTCTTCCGCATTCGTCTACGCCTACAGCGGTTTTGCAATTTGTTAGCCCAATTCCGCCAGGATTAATGTCTATTAATACGTTAATTCTTTCGCTTTTGCCTTCTGGGTCTAAAACAGGGCAGGAGTCGATTGCGCTCGCGCCTAGTTTTCCAAGGTTTTTGCCAGGCATGTTGATTACGGTTTGCAAAGGCCCCCACGTTTTGCCGCCGTCCGCGGATCTGCGAATCACAAAGTTTATGTGGTTTGGAGCGTCGTTTGAAACGCTTGTTCGCTGGTCTGCTCCTGCGATTAGCGTTCCCATGTGCGTTTTTACAAGCGAAGGTATTCTGTAGCTGCGCGAGTTTGCATATCCCGTGTCGAATAATGCAGTTGTTACAAGTGGCTTTACTTTTGATATTCTTTGGATTTGGCCTTCGGTTAGTGCGCTAAAGTAGATTCCGCCTGTTCTAGCTTCGCCCATTAATCGCACTCCGCGCAAGTCTTCGCCAATGCTTACGGCGTCTAATTCTGGTATGTTTGCAAACCAGAATTGCCCTATGTTGTGCGACTGGCTGTATCCGTCTACGTAAATGTCGGTTGCTCCGCGATTTGCGCGAATAATCAAGTCGTGCCATTCGCCGTCGTCAACGCTTGCGGCTGCTTCGATTACGCTTTTTATGCACGTTTCGTCGTCGATTAGCGTGATTTTTATGCCTTCTGGCCCTGCGTACACGCTTATTTTTTCGCTAGATTCTAGATTAGTTTTTGTTCCAACAGTTCCAGCAGTTCCAGCAGCAAAAAGCACTCCGTGTTGGCCAGGGCCTCGCAATCTAAATTGAATGTGCAAAGTTCCGCTCGACTTGCAAGATACGCGTTTTATGTCTCTTGCACAAATCGTAGGTCCTGCAAACCATATGTCTGGCTGTGCCTGTGTGGCCGAATTCGCGATTTCTTCTGGATTTGGCAAGTGGTTTGAGTAGTAAAAGTCGTAGATTTGCGAAGATTCTGCCTGCGCTGCACACGCTTCGGCCGCTTTTTCGCTCACTCTTTGCGGTCCAAGATTCGTTGCGCTCGCAAAGCATTGGTATCCGTCTAAATAGAATCGGCTTCCAAAACTGCCGTACGTTACTGCAAAATCGTGTTCGCGCCCATCGCATGCGCCTAGCGCATCTTCCATGTGTAGCGCAATTTCTTTCGCACCGTTTGCGTCTGCGCTATCTTCTAAAAGATTTTGCGCAACAAGTAGTGGAGCATCTTCTTTAATACTTATTTTTATTATTGGAGTTGCGTGCTCTTGATGCGCGGAAGCTTGCGACTTTTGCGCGGGCTTAATATTTAATAAATCGCAATCCGTATTTGCTACAAATTTGAACCTTATTATTCCTTCGTTCTTATTTATTTCATCGTTTTTATCTTTACGATTGATGCTCGATGCGCTTTCGCTATATTTTTTGATTTCACTAGATGGTGTAATTTTTATTACGGCATGATTGAATCGCGTGTGTGCCGAACCCCCGATATTGGCAATTTCTTCACCCAGGTTCGTCGTCTTCGTTGAACGACGTTCCATTTTAGTCCTCCATGACCGTAAAAATTAAAACACCAATGTTTTAACACGTATGACGTCTTATGACGTTCACTATTCAGTCTATCACACATTTTTAAGCAAATGCACAATTGTTGCACATGATGTTGCAGTCGTTGCCACAAAATAAAAAAGAACGTTGAAAAATCAACGTTCTTAAAGAGTGCGAACGGCGGGACTTGAACCCGCACGAGTATACACTCACTGCCACCTGAAGACAGCGCGTCTACCATTCCGCCACGTTCGCATACAGACCACAAAGCTACCATATTTGCGCGCTTTTAGCAAATACTACCCTTGTGTGTTGCGCTCCGAAGTGCATTCGACTTAGAGCGCGCTCACGTCTTTGCTTGGTATTGCGCGAGGTTTGAGTATTTCTCTCCTCGCAAGTGACGCGCACTTTTGCGGATAGTTTATGAACGTTAATATTCTAAGGTTTTAGGTTTTGGGATGGCGCTATTTATTGCTCGTAGAGAAATACATCAAACCTTCTGAATATCTAGAACTTTTGCGTGGTTTTCATCGCCGAGATTCTCGATTTTTCTTCTTCATTCGATGAATCACCATTTCATGCTGAGGTTCATCTCATTCAGTGCGAAAAATCTCGAATCTCTACTTCACTTGACGTAACCTATGTAATCTTGTAACGCGTGAACAGATGTGACGCACTTTGTACCATATTTGGCCTAAATCACGTACAAAACGCGGAAAAGCAGATCATGTTGCTGCGCGGTCAAAGCGCGCAGCAACAAGCAAACTATCCACGCGAGCCATTTTCGTAGTAGTGCGCAAGCGATTCGTCGCGGAAGTCTTCAAAATATCCGCCGTCAATCGACGCGCGAATGTCGTCTAGAAGTTTAACAAAGAATCGCTCGTTGTGAATAGTGGCAAGCGTGTATCCGTTCATCTCTTTAGCGCGCAGCAAATGGCTAACATACATGCGCGAATAATGCGTGCAAGTGTAGCAATCGCAGCCAGCTTCAAGCGGACCCTGATCGTGCTTAAATTCCGCGCGCTTTACGTTGTATCGCCCGTGGCGAGTAAAAATCGCGCCGTTTCTGCCGCATCGCGCAGGTGCCACGCAATCAAACGTGTCTCCGCCGTTTTCTACGCAAGCAAAAATGTCGTCAACTGCCGCGATTCCAAGCACGTGGCGAGGGCGATTTTCTGGCATGGCATCGCAAATCCAAGCGCAAGTATCTCCAATAATGCGCTTTTCGATTGCGCCGCCGATTCCAACGCCGTCAAAGTCGAGCGAAGCAATTTGTTCTGCCGCGCGCCTACGCAAATCCTCGTAATTTGCGCCTTGAACAACTCCATACAACGCCTGATATGGCTTTCCCAATCGCGTCTCGGTTAATCGCTTGTGTTCTGCAACGCATCGCTTGGCCCATCGGAAGGTGCGCTCAACAGACTCTTCTTGGTAGCGGCGAGTGTTCATAAGTGTTGTAAGCTCGTCGAAAGCAAACATAATATCTGCGCCAAGCTTGTGCTGAATTCCCATTGAGATTTCTGCGCTGAATCTATGAATCGAGCCGTTTAGAGGAGACTTAAAAGTGACGCCATCTTCGTCAACGAATGCCATGCGCTCTTTGCCAGCTGCGATTACGTCGTCGGACTTCATGCCCGTAACGTCCATTGCAAGCGTCTTTTTGAATCCTGCTCCAAGCGAAAGCACTTGGAATCCGCCAGAATCCGTAAAAGTTGGGCCATCCCAGTTCATAAACTTTGCAAGACCGCCAGCTTCGTCTAAAATGTCTTCGCCAGGGCGCTCATATAAATGGAATGCGTTAGAAAGCATGCATTGGCCGCCCAGGTCTTTTATTGACTCTGGTAGCACGGCCTTCATTGCGCCTTGAGTTGCAACTGGCACAAACGCAGGCGTGTGAATATCGCCATGAGGCGTGCGAATCACGCCAGTGCGGCCGTATCTGGCTCCGTCTTTTCCCTTGCCGTCTGCTGCATTTTCTAAACGCGTTTTTGTTGTAAACGAGAATTCGCTGCGATCTCCTGGCTTACCAGGCTCTGCTCCGCGTGGGTGTTCAATAAGATTAGTCATACCTTTTACTCTATTAGAAGGCATGACGATACGCGTAGAAGTTGCGGCATTGCGCGCGGAAAAGTCGCAAGCAGCCGTTCGTTAAATTTTACGTGTTTTTATAATTTTTATAAAAATAGTTAGCTAATTTATGGGTTATATGTGGTATTTATACGGCATTTATACTACTAAATATTCAGGTAATTTTAAGAGCGGCACGTTTAACTCGTATTGTAAACGCAAAATTGTGTAAAAATTGCACATTAATTGCATATTAGCTTGTATGAATTTGTGTAATCAGATTAGAGTATGCTTTGTAAAAGATTTAAGGAGGATTAATGGCTGACGATATTTACGATTCTAAGGCCTACGATTCTAGTGAAGAGCAAAATGGCAATGCTTCACAAAGCCAATCGGAGCCAACGAGTGTGCAGGAAAATCATGTGAATCCAGAGCAGATTTATAGACCAGCTCCCGAATACGGAGCGTATGGTCCTGTAGATGCTGGCGATGCTAATAGTGATGCAAATAAGAATAGCGGTGATTCTAATAATTTTGGCGAATCGTTGCAAAATCAAGAGCAAAATGGCGCGAGTAGTGCAAGTGTAGCAAATAGCGCAAATAGCCGTGATTATGAGAAATCAGAATATGGCAACGATTTAGATAACCCATTTTTGCCATATGGCGATCCATATAATAGCAATGGAGAGCAAAAGCAAACTAGATTCGGCAATCCTTACGATTTGAGCGATGATAATAGCGATGGTAATAGCGCGGATAATAGCGATGGTAATAGCGCGGATAATAGCGCGGATAATAGCGCGGAAAGTCAGCCTGCTGAAGCGCCAAATCAAGTGCTAAATCAAGCGCCAGGCCAAATGCCAGGCAAAACTCCAAATGTGGTTTATAAAAAGCGCGGGTTTAAGGCGGAATCTAAAGAAAACTCAACAATAATGGTGGCAATTGTGTCATCCATTATTTCTGCAATTGTGTGCGTTGTTGTAATGGCGTTTGTTCTCACTCAAGGCTTGATTCCTATTCCAGGCGCGGGAACACTTGCAGATGTGGGTGCGCAAAGTCCTTCAAAAGGAACAGCCGTAGTAAAAGGAGGTCAGTCTCCCGATTGGCGCTCGGTTGCTAAAAACGTTTCTGGCGGAGTTGTGTCTATTCAGGCGCGCAATAGCAAAAACATGAGCAAAGGCTCTGGCGCAATAATCGACAAGCAAGGTCATGTTGTTACAAACAACCACGTTATTGCTGGCATGCAACAGCTCCAAGTAACGCTTTCTAACGGTCAGATTTACAAGGCTAAGCTTGTTGGAACAGATAAAACTACTGATTTGGCTGTTCTTAAAGTAGACGGTTTGCCTAGCAGCGTAAAGCCAGTTGATTTTGCGGATTCGGACGCGCTCGCGGTTGGCCAGCCAATAATGGCAATCGGAAATCCACTTGGATACGACGATACTGCTACAACAGGCATTGTTTCTGCGCTTAATCGCCCAGTTTCTGTTATGGATGATCAAAGTCGTTCGGAAATCGTTACAAATGCTGTGCAAATTGATGCCGCAATCAACCCAGGTAATTCGGGCGGCCCAACTTTTGACGCTTCTGGAAAAGTGATTGGTATTAACTCGTCTATTGCTGCAACTTCTGCAAGAGGTGGCACAGCAGGTTCTATTGGAATCGGCTTTGCTATTCCATCTAACCTTGTTAAGCGCGTAGTAAACGAGATCATTAAGCATGGTTCTGTAAAGCACGTTGCTCTTGGAATTATGGTTAAAAGCGTAAATGTAACGCAAAATAACATTACGCGTGGCGGCGCTCAAGTGGCGTCTGTAACGCCTGGTGCTCCTGCTGCAAAAGGTGGAATGCGTGCTGGAGATACAATCGTAGCGTTTAATGGCAAGTCTGTTACAAGCAACTACTCGCTGCTTGGATTTGTGCGCGCTACCGCTTTGGGAGATAAAGCAACAATAACGGTTGTTCGCGGTAATGGAACTGTAAATCTAACAGTCAAGTTTAACCAAGAAGAAGCTGCGGTTAATGGAGCAACTCGTCAAGATCCTCGCTCGCTAAGAAAGCGCGGCAACAAGAAGCCTGATTCTTCCGATAAGAAGAGCCAGAATGGCAATGGCGGCGATTCTTCGGATGATGACGACGACACTTTGGATCAGCTTCCTAGAGGCGGAGACGACGATTCCGACGACGGTGGCATTTTTGACCCATTCGGTTTTTGGTAAACTGATACCATGACCTACAAAGATTTTAGCCAACTTGCATCGGAGCGGTTTTCTGCACGCGACTTTTTGAACAAGCCGATTGAGCAAAACGTTTTAGAGTCAATATTGCACACTGCTTCTCTTGCACCAAGCTGGAGCAACACAAGAGCTTATGCGCTTGCTATTGCGCAAGGCAGCAAAAAAGACAACATTGTAAAAGCTTATTTAGATAAGTGCAATGCAATGCTTAAAGCCAAAGATAAGAGCTTGAGCGAATCTGAGCGCGCTCAGTTTGCTCAAGAGTCAGCGCCTAATGGCGACGTTCCTGTTGCAAAGCCGTATCCTAGCGACTTAAAGCAGCGAAGCGCTAAACTCGGTCTAGCGTTATATTCGCATTTTAGGAATCGAAAGGCACGATTTTGCAGCCAGGAACGCCCATACGCGCAGGAATTTCGAGGCTTTTGGAGCGCCCGTTATTGGCTTTGTTTTAGCTAGGCGCGATTTTATGCCGTTTGCTGCAATGGACGCTGGCCTTATGTTGCAAACTCTGTTTCTTGCTGCTAAAGATTTAGGTGTTGACTCTTGCCCTCTTGGTGTTTTGTCAACTTGGCGGAGCCCATTAGACGCGGAGTTTGAAATTCCAGAAAACATGGAGCTTTTAACTGGATTTGCGCTTGGGTATGCTAGCGATTCGCATACAAACGAGTTTAGAGCCGAGCATCCAAAGATTGAGCTGCTGTAGCTGTTGTTTAGGGATTATTTAGTGGTTGTTTAGCGGTTGCTAAGTTTATTGCTTAGTGATTGCTAAACAACCGCTTTTGCCTATTTTATGTTCGATTTTCGCTCGTAAATAGTTGCAGTGCTTTCCCAAACAAGAGCTTTCCAAGATGTTTTAACGTTGGAAACAGTGTGCGCTTTGTAGTGCGAAATGTTGTAGTTTAATGCCAAGAAGTAGTACCACGGTTGGATGGATTCGCTAACAAAGAACTCTGGCTCGCCCTTTGCGGCGCACGCTGCCAACTCTTTTTCTTGCTGTTTTGCGCTAGAACTTTCGTTTGTTATAAAAGTCTTGTTTTTGTAGGCACAATCTATAAGATTCTTAGAAAAATAAGGGTTTGCGCCCACTAAAAGCCACGAATATTGGTGAGTGTCGATTTCTTCGTGCGAAATAACGTTTCTACTTTCGTCAACTTGCTCGTAATTATGGAGCCAAGATGCTACAAAACGCTTATTTTGCAAGTGATTGCTAGATATGTATTGCGCTACGGCTCTAGAAGGCGAATAGTCAAACAGAATGTCGTTTACGCAAGCGAACGCGTTCCAAATTAGGCTTGGTGCAAGGATTATTGAGATTAGTAAGTTGATTTTCAAAGCTTTGTTTTTTATAAATCTGGATTTAGTAGTGGCGATTTTAACAAAAATCGCAGGAATATCGTTGCTGCTAAGTGGCTCTTTTATGTGACTTATCCAAAGCACACTAAGCAAAAACACAAAGATTAGACCTGCGTGGTGAAGCGTAAAATAGCGAACAGCTACGATTGTAAGAACGAGATAAGGGATTACAAGAACTGCAAGAAGTTTTCTTCGCATGGTGATTTTAATTGCAAATGCCCAAATCGCAAGGCTAAACAGCGTGCATATTGCAATTGGCAAAAAGTCAAAAGGCATTCTTCGCATTGAAATATCGCCATAAAAGCTTGTAAACATGCTTTCGGAAGGCATTACGAATATAAAAGCAAAGCATTTTGCGATTGTTGAATTGCCATCAATCGTTGCGCGAGTGGCGAACGCGTTTTTTGCTGGCCATGCAAGAGCAAGGTTTGCAACGCCAAAAATGGCGATTAATCCCCAAGATATAAGTCGTGCCAAATTTGATGCGATTGACGGTATAATTGTTGCCTTAATCGCGTGAAAAATTGCATTAAAATCAAGAGTTTTATTGCGAGTTTTGCTAAGACCTTCGTTAAGGTTTTTGTTAATATTCTTGCTAAAAACTCGCCAAATCCAAGCAATCGTAAATCCTGCAGCAAACGCGATTCCATACACGCTAAGCAGGCACATAAACATAAGACTAATCGCAAGTTTGCAAGCGCTAGAAGTCTTAGAATCCGCACTATTCCAGTAATGTGCCGCTACTAGCAAGCTTAAGCAAAGCAAAGCAAAGCGTACGGTCTTGAAGTAACTCCGTATTGGAAGCAAGCAAAATAAGTAAACGGAATAAGAAAAGTTACAAGGCTACTTGCGTGCTTAAAAGGCGACTTAAAAATAAGCCACGCGCCAAGTAAGCTTGCGCAAACCAGCTGAATGCCCTTAATTCCAAACTCGTATGGAACGCCATTTTTGGCTGCAATCGCAAGTAAAAGATTCCAAAAAGGAGGGTGACCTTCGTAATGTGTTCTAATGCTAAAAATGCTTGCGATTGGCGAATCGCGCGCAATCAGCCAGCTTTGAGCTTCGTCGAACCAAGGTTCGTGGAAACACATTACGATTGCAATAATCGCAATGTATAGAACAAAAGCCAATAGCTGTGCCAATGTGCGCGCGTTATGTGAGCTTTGTAAATTGCGTAGCTTTAAAATCCGCATTACCGTTAACTCTTAAATCCGCAATACTCTTAATTGCAAACAATTGCTAATTTTGACTTAAAGCGGCAAGCCTACGCGCATTAGCAACAGCATACAAGCTGATTCCAGCAGCAACGGATGCGTTAAGCGATTCAACAGCGCTAGAAATTGGGATTCCAGCAATAGCATCGCAAGCTTCGCGCGTTAGGCGACTCATGCCTTTGCCTTCGCTTCCAAGAACTACAACAAGCGGATCGGTTTCAAAGCCAGTTTCGCCAACAAGCTTGTCTCCGCCGCCGTCCAGGCCAATCACGTACCATCCGCGCTCGCGCAAACCTTGAATCGCCTTGTTTAAATTCACAACGCGAGCAACAGGCAAGTGCGCTGCGGCTCCTGCAGAAACCTTCCAAGCTGCAGCCGTAACAGATGCGCTTCTGCGCTCTGGCAAAATTACGCCATTTGCGCCAAAAGCGGCTGCGGATCGAATAACAGCACCAAGATTTTGCGGATCGGTAACTCCGTCTAGCGCTATAAACAATGGGCGTGCGTTAATGCGTGCAGATGCAGAATCCGCTGCTTCCATAGCGCGAGCCTTCTTTTCTGCGCGATCAACAAGCTCTTGCAACGAAGAGTATTGATAAGGCTGCACCTTTAAAATAATGCCCTGATGATTAGTGCTGTGAGCAATGCGATCCATCTCCAGGCGATCTGCCTCCAAAAGTCGCAAGCCTTGCATGCCAGCAAGCTTAACGATTTCGCGCGTGCGATCGTCGTGCTCAATGCGATTTGCAACATAAAGCTGCGTGCTAGGAACGCCTACGCGCAAAGCTTCAAGAGCTGCGTTTCGCCCAATAACCAACTCATCGCTATCTGTGCCCAACTTATCTACTCTGCGTCTTGCAGCCAAACGCGGATCTGCAAAAGTGCGCTTAATCGCAGCTTTTTTAGCGAAATAAGCTTTATGATAAACGCGATCTTCTGCCTTAGGAGTAGGCCCCTTGCCGCGCAATGCGTTACGATGTTTTCCACCCGACCCCTTGGTCGGTCCTTTTTTCATAGCCATATTCTTATTCTCACACGCCCCCGAGGCATTAGTATTTGGCGCTTTATGTGGCATAATAGAACGGTACTTAATTATTGTTATTGCAATAATCCACAACCGCGCAATAATCAAGATTTTGAGTTAACTTTGCATAAATCTTGATTATTGACTACTCCGCGGCGCTCCCAAGGGGGAAAATATGGTTGATCAAAGCGATCAATCCAAAGATCCGTCATTGCAAGACGCACAAAGTGTTGCAGATGCGCTTAATGTAAATGTTTCTACTGGTCTAAGTAGCGATGAGGCTTCTAGAAGGCTCGCGCAATTTGGCCCGAATGCTCTAGCTGGTGCTCCTAAAACGCCAGCGTGGAAAAGGTTCCTCGAACAGTTTAAAGATCCGCTTGTTTACTTGCTTATAGCGGCAACTATTATTTCCGCAATCGCATGGTTTGTTGAGCGCGCACAGCATGGTGGCGAAAGTGGCGGCGAAGTTTTGCCGTTTGACTCAATAGTTATAATCGTGATTCTTATAGCAAATGCAGTTTTGGGCTATATTCAAGAGTCGCGCGCGCAAGAAGCGGTTGAGGCGCTGGCAAAAATGAGCGCTCCACAAACGTCTGTTCTTAGAGATGGGCGAGTTATGCGCATAGATACAGCGGATGTTGTGCCTGGAGATATTTTGGTTCTTGGCGAAGGCGATGCTGTTTCTGCAGATGCAAGGCTTATTGCAGCAGCTTCTTTGCGCGTTGCGGAAGCAAGCCTTACGGGAGAATCGGTTGCCGTTAGCAAGCGTCCAGAAACTCTAGCTTCGCCAAAGTCTTTGGCAGACCGCACAAACATGGTGTTTAATGGCACTGCCGTAACGCAAGGCACTGGCCGCGCAATCGTCACGTCTACTGGCATGAAAACTCAGGTTGGAAAAATCGCGGATATGCTTTCTAGCGCGCAAGAAGAAGCCACGCCTCTCGAGAAGGAGATGGTTCGCGTATCTAAGGTTCTTGGAATCGCAGTGTGTATTATTGCAGCCGTTGTGCTTGCGTCTATGTGGGCTCTTGAAGGCTTCCACACTATTGAAGACGTTATAGATTCTTTGCTTCTTTCTGTTTCTCTTGCTGTTGCTGCTGTTCCAGAAGGCTTGGCTGCTATTTTAACGGTTGTTCTTGCTTTGGGCGTTCAGCGCATGGTAAAGCATCATGCTGTTGTTAAAAAGCTTTCGTCTGTAGAAACTCTTGGCTCTGCATCTGTTATTTGCTCCGACAAAACGGGTACTCTAACTAGAAACGAGATGACTGTTGAGCGTGTTATAACGCCTAGCGGCCAAGTACAGCTTACGGGTAGCGGATATAAGCCAGAAGGACGAATGGTTTTGCTGGGTTCTTTAGATGCGGATTTGGCGGTTCCTCCAGCTCTAGCTACAGAGGTGATTGGTGCGCTCGGATCTGGGTATTTAGCAAACGATGGCGATTTGCACTACAATGAATCGTCTGACGCATGGCAGCCAGTTGGCGACCCTACCGAGGTTTCGCTTATTGTTGCGGCTCGCAAAACCAAGGCAGACAAGCGTTACGCGCATCTTAGTCGCGTTGCGGAAGTGCCATTTACTTCTGAGCGCAAACGCATGTCTGTTGTTGTTAAAGACGATTCGGATTCTGGGAATCTTATTGTTTGCGCAAAAGGCGCTCCAGATGTTTTGCTTTCTTATTGCACGCGAATCGCAGTAGCTGGCGCTGTTCGTCCGCTTACAGAAGGAGACCGCGAAGAAATTCTTGCAAATGTGGAAAAGCTCTCTGGCGAAGCTTATCGCACGCTTGCAATGGCGTATAGGCCGCTTGGCGTAGATAGTTTAGCTAAAGTTAGCGGCATGGTTTCTAATGCTGCTGGCCAAATCGCAGATGTTGCTGAGCAAAGCGACGTTTTGGAATCTGATTTGATTTGGAACGGCATGGTTGCGATTATTGATCCTCCTAGAATCGAAGTTCGAGATAGCGTTGCTCAAGCGCATCGTGCTGGAATCCGAACTGTTATGATTACTGGCGACCATCCGCTTACGGCTGCTCGAATCGCTAGCGACCTTGGCATTATTGGAAAAGATGAGCATGCTCTTACTGGCGATGAGCTTGACGAGTTGCTTTCTAGAGATGACGACAATATTGCTTTCGACGATGCTATTAGCAAAGTGAGCGTGTATGCGCGAGTTGCTCCAGAACACAAGCTTGCGATTGTTTCCTCGCTACAAAGGCAAGGCAATATTGTTGCTATGACTGGTGATGGCGTAAACGATGCTCCTGCTGTAAAGTCGGCAGATATTGGCGTTGCAATGGGCATTACGGGTACGGAAGTCACTAAAGAATCCGCCAAGATGATTTTGGCAGATGACAACTTCTCTACAATCGTCGCAGCTGTGCGCGAAGGTCGCGGAATTTTCGACAATATTCGTAAATTCTTGAGATATTTGCTTAGCTCCAACGTTGGCGAAGTGTTCACCGTGTTTGGTGGTGTAGTGTTTGCTGGCGCTTTGGGAATTACGCAGCCAAACTCTGTAGGCGTGATTTTGCCTTTGCTCGCAACGCAGCTTTTGTGGATTAATTTGCTTACGGACGCGGCTCCTGCGCTCGCAATGGGTGTTGATCCGCAAACGGATGACGTTATGAATAGGCGTCCGCGAAGACTTACGGATAGCGTTATTGATAAGCCAATGTGGGGAGACATTGTGTTTATTGGCGTGATTATGGCAGCTATAACGTTGATTGGCATGGATATGCATTTGGCTGGCGGATTGTTTACAGACCGCTCCACAACTGTTTTAACTCATGCTGCCCAAATGACTCATGCGCGCACAATGGGCTTCACTATTCTTGTGTTTGCTCAAATGCTTAATGCTCTTGCATCTCGCTCGCATTTGCAAAGCGTGTTTGTTGGCTTGTTTGCAAATCGTTGGCTTTGGGGCGCAATCGCAGTTTCCGTAGTGTTGCAGCTTGCTGTAATTTATATACCATTCCTTAATGGTCCGTTTGGCACAGTTCCGCTCGACTTTATGGAGTGGGTGGAGTGCCTTGGGCTTTCAATGGTTGTGCTTATTGCTTCGGAGTTAAGAAAGTGCGTTTTGCGATTTATTGCTAAGCGCAAAGGCGAATCTTCTGTTGCAATATCTGCCTAATATTTTCGACCGCGGCACGCGCTACACTTGGCATATAAGTGTGTTTAAGTGTTTGTTTTACGAAGTTTTATCGCAAGGAGATTTGACGTTATGCTGTTGTCTGATCGCGACATTCTCAAAGCTCATGACGAGGGTCATATTGATTTGACTCCATGGACCCCACAAATGGTGCAGCCTGCGTCGATTGATGTGCGGCTCGACCGATTCTTCCGCTTGTTCAATAATCACGCTTACACGTACGTGGATCCTGCGGAAAACCAGGGGGAGTTGACTGAGCAGTTTGCGGTTGCACCAAATGAGCCTTGGATTTTGCATCCTGGCGAGTTTGCGCTTGGCTCCACTTGGGAGTATGTGAAGTTGGATTCCACGATTGCTGCGCGCTTAGAGGGCAAAAGCTCGCTTGGCCGTCTTGGAATTTTGACTCATTCCACAGCTGGCTTTATTGACCCAGGTTTCGAAGGTCACATTACTTTGGAGCTTTCAAACGTTAGTACGCTGCCAGTTAAATTGTGGCCAGGAATGAAGATTGGGCAAATGTGCTTCTTTAAGCTGAGTTCTCCATGTGAGAATCCTTACGGTTCTTCTGTTAACGGATCTCACTATCAAGGTCAGCGCGGTCCAACTCCGTCTAGGTCTTACGAGAACTTCTATCGCGCAAATTTGGAAGATTAGTCTTAATTAAGATTTGATTAGTCTTGATTAGCCTCGATTAGTATTGATTTTTAAGAAAAATCAGGGGAAAAGTAGAAAACTTTCAGCAAGTTATCAGCTAGTTCACTAGCAGCGCTAAGGATTGTGTGTTTTCATAATATTAGTGAAAAACTTAAAAGGTAATTCACGAAAGCTTATTCATATTTTTTCCTTAAATTTAGACCCCAGTCCAAGCGGCTGGGGTTAAATTTTTATATAGTCTTCGCGCGTTTATAAATGCCAAAGCTGTGCCGTATGCTGTAGTTATGACTAATCATAACGGTGTGATCTCTAGTGAGTTCGACAACGGCGAATTTAACAATAATGATTTTGGCAGCGAAGACAATGCTTCTGGAGCTTCAAATGGACTTCATGCTGGCCGCGAATCTAGTGTTGTTCCAGGCAGATTCGGCGAAGATTTGCATGTAAGCGTTGCTAAGTATTCTCGAAGCGAAGCATCTGCATACGCCACAAGGCCTCTTCTTTTGCTGTTGCACGGATGGGGTTCAAACGAGGACGATTTGCTTGACTTAATGCGCGTTGTGGCACCTTATAACGATGCGATTTCTTTGCGTGCTCCACTTCGCTTGGCTCAAGGCGCTTACAGTTGGTTCCATGATGCTGTGCCTAATGGAGATGACTTAGACCGAGATATGTATGCTGCGGCTGCTGCGATTGATGAGTGGGTTGCGGCGAACGTTCCCGAAGACCGCGCTGTTGTGCCATTCGGTTTTTCGCAAGGTGCGGCTCTTGCGATTCATGTTCTTAGGCTTAATCCAGATCGCTACCGCGCATCCGTTGCGCTTTCTGGCTTTGTAGCTCCTAATATTGCTAAAGATATTTCTCTTAACGACGACGTTCTTGCGGATCTTAACACGCCTGTTTTCTTTGGCTACGGCTTGGATGATGCTGTTATTGCTCCTTACGAGTTTTCTGCGGCTGCAGCCTGGCTTGAGGAGCATACGTGGCTCGAAGAGAAGCGTTACCGCGGGCTTGACCACGCAGTTCACATGGAAGAACTTGGCGATATTCGCTCTTGGTTTGCGTTGCACAATATTTCTTCGGGGTTAATGTGACTTTCAGCGCGCGCGAATATGTTTCACTCATGCAAGAGGCATTGCGACTTGCACAAGTTGCTGCCGATTGTGGAGAAGTTCCAGTTGGCGCTGTTGTTGTAGATGGTTCTGGTGCGATTATTGGCCGCGGCTCTAATCTTCGCGAGCAAGACGCGGACCCTCTTTCTCACGCAGAAATTCTTGCGATTAGGCAGGCGGCAGATGTGCGCAAGTCTTGGAATCTTAGCGATTGCACGCTTGTTGTTACTTTGGAACCTTGTCCAATGTGCGCTGGCGCGATTTTACAAACGCATATTAGTCGCGTTGTTTTTGGCGCATGGGATTCAAAACTTGGCGCATGCGGATCTGTTTGGGATATTTTGCGAGATCCTCATATTGGCTCGCATCCGCAAGTTTTTGGCTCCGTTTGCGAATCGCAGTGTGTGCAATTATTGCGTAATTTTTTCGAAAATCATAGATAAAACTGAATAATTTTTTAATTAGAAACGCTGTAAAGATGTAATTAGAAAAATTTTGACATTTTCAAAAAACTGTGTAATATGCTATAAAAACCAAAGAGCAGTTGACTGATTGTTTTTCACTCATTCGGTCTTCTGCTTTTTGTTATATTCGTGGTCGCTTGCGCGTAATCCATATAAATGAAATTTATGAATTTATGTATGGGCGCCACTTTACCTACAGGGAGGTGTCATTATGAGTGACATGAAATATGCAATGATCGGTTCGGGCGCTATGGGATATCGCTATGGCGTTTTGTTGCAGGAGACGGCTGGTATTCATGTTGATTTTATTGATGCCTGGGATGAAAATGTGAATAAAGTCCGCGAGCAAGGTGGAGTAATGGTTAGTCGTGACCATGAAAATCGCCATCTTGTGCCAATCAATATGTATACTCCAGAAGATTATGACGGCGATCCAGACGTGTGGATTGTGTTTATGAAGCAGATGCAGCTTGCGGAGATGTTGGAGCGATGCAAGCCTTTGTTTAAGGATCATCAGGTTGTGTTCGCTGCAATGAACGGTTGGGGTCATTTTGAAAAGCTTCAGCAATATTTCTCGGACGATCGAATTTACGGCGGTACCGCAATGATTGCAACTGTTCTGAATGGTCCTGGAGACGTTGATTTTATTGGTAAAGTTGGCGTTGGTACAATGAATATGTGCGCGTTGAACGAGCAAGTGAGCAATGTTGAGCTTGCTATGCGTGATGATTTTCAAGCTGCTGGCTTGAATCCTACTATTACGGAAGATTTCAAGGGCACGTGCATGGCGAAGGTAGTTTTTAATTCCGTAGTTAATACTTTGTGCACAATGTATCAGATTCAGATGGGTCAGTTTATTTCGTATCCAGGGGCTATGGATATGGCTCGCCAACTTATTAACGAAGCGTACGACGTGTGCGATCGCGCAGGAATCCGTATGGTCAATACTCGTCAGCAAGAGCTGGAGGCTATTGACTATGTGAGCCGTGTTGCAAATCCTTTGCACTATCCTTCAATGTACCAAGATATGAGTCGCGGTCGCAAAACAGAGGTTGATTATATAAACGGATATATTGCGAAGCTTGGTCGCGAAAATGACTACGTGTGCCGCACTCACGAGTTCTTGACTCACGGAGTTCATTTGGCGGAGCTTGCATTTAGATTACATAATCAGCAATAATTTAGATAGTATCTCTATAGCTCTTACAATGAATGAGAAGGAGGCGCGGCTCGCGGTTTTACTGCGGGTCGCTTTTTATATTGTTAGTGCTTAAAAAATGTGCTTGTAAGATAGTTAAAGTATAGAATTGTAAACGTTGTGAATAATAAAAATAAATAATAAAAATATTAATGGGGTTTATATGACTACTTTTAATAGAGCGAACTTGCCGCAATCTGTGCGCACAAACGGCGCTACGCCAAACCCTTGGTGGGCAAATGCAGTTGTGTATCAGATTTATCCGCGAAGCTTCCAAGACACTAACGGCGACGGAATAGGCGATTTGAAGGGCATTACTTCGCGTCTTGACTATTTGGCTGATTTAGGTGTCGACGTGCTTTGGCTTAGCCCTGTTTACAAGTCTCCACAAGACGATAACGGCTACGATATTTCCGATTATCAAGATATTGATCCGCTTTTTGGAACTTTGGAAGATATGGACGAGCTTTTGGCAGAAGCGCACAAGCGCGGCCTTAAAGTTGTTATGGATTTAGTAGTAAATCACACTTCCGACGAGCATGCGTGGTTCCAGGCTTCAAGAGATGCTTCTAGCGACTACGCGGATTGGTATTGGTGGAGGCCAGCACGCAAAGGATGTGTGCCTGGAGAACCAGGTGCGGAGCCAAATAAGTGGGGTTCGTATTTTGGCGGCTCGGCGTGGACGTATGATCCAAAGCGCGGCGAATATTACTTCCATCAGTATTCGCCAAAGCAGCCAGATTTGAATTGGGAAAATCCTGCCGTTCGCGCTGCAGTGTACAAGATGATGAATTGGTGGATGGATCGCGGAATTGACGGCTTCCGCATGGATGTAATTACGCAAATTTCTAAGCGCATAGATAGCGAAGGGCGTTTGCCTGGAGAATACGGTTCGCAGATTGAAGATGCGCCAGCAGGCGATGACGGCTACTCTTCACCGTATTTCTTCTGCTCCGATGGCCCTCGCTTAGACGAGTTTTTGCGCGAGATGCGCGAAGCGGTTTTCAAGGGTCGCGAAGGTTTCTTAACTGTTGGCGAAGCTCCTGGAATTTCCGCGCATCGAAACACTTATATTACAAATCCTGCTAATGGCGAGCTAGACATGCTTTTCTTGTTTGATCAAGTTAATGTTGATTGCGCAAATGGAACTAAGTGGAATCCTATTCCTCTTAAGTTGACGGCATTAAAGCGCGCAATGACGGATCAGCAGCAAGCAGTTAGCGAGGCTGGTTGGGCGAGCCTGTTCTTTAATAATCACGATCAGCCGCGTGCGCTTTCTCGCTGGGGTAGTGAGGCTAGTGATGAGATGCGCGTGCTTTCTGCTAAGGCGATTGCAATGCTTCTTCATATGCATCGCGGTACTCCGTACGTGTATCAGGGTGAAGAAATTGGCATGACAAACGCGCACTTTACGCGTCTTGAGCAGTATCGCGATTTGGAAGCGTTGAATATGTTTAAGCAGCGCGTAGAAGAAGCGCATATTCAGTCTGCGGAGTCTATGATGGATGCGCTCGCAAAGCGCGGTCGCGATAATTCTCGAACTCCAATGCAGTGGAATGCGTCTAAATATGCGGGATTCATGCCTTTTAATGTTCCGTCGCAAAATAATGCGCAGCCGTGGATTAGCGTGAATCCTAATTATGTAGATATTAATGCGGCGGAGCAAATGGAAGATTCGGATTCCGTTTACTCGTTCTACAAGCGTTTGATTGAGTTGCGTCATTTGCAGCCTGTTGTTTCGGCTGGTTCTTGGAATTTGGTTGATGCGGATGACGAGTGCGTTTACGCGTTTATTAGGCAGGTTGAGCAGACTTGTGATAATGCTAAGGCAGATGTGGCAGATGAGGCAGGTCTTGAGCATGGTGTGAGTTCTTCAAGCGCGGTTGCTTGCGATTTGCCTTGTGCTTCTGTAAAGAAGTTGCTCGTAATGGTAAATATGACGGATTCATCTGTAGCAATACCTGCTCAAAGTGCCGAATTGTTGCGTAATATCGCCTCTAACGGCGCATCGTATGATGATGTGATGATTTCTACGTACAGCGCGGATCATGCCCTTAAATCGCTTAAAAATGGCACGCTTGCGCCGTGGGAGGGAATTGCCGTTAGCTTGCAATAATTATTTTGGAGTTACTTTGCAATAGTTACTTTGCAATAGTTTCGTCTACTAACTTTGGCAGAGCCTTTGCAATATCTTCGCGTATTATGCGCTCTGCCAAATGATCGTATTGCGTAGCGCCCAGGTTCATTATTGTAATCGGCACTCCTGCGCGAGCAGCTAGTGGCACAAGGCTTGCGGCTGGAAACACTTCTAGCGTGGAGCCAATAACCCACAGCTCGCTTGCGTGCATAATCGCCTGCGCGCTGCGTTCCATTGCGCCTTCGGGCAGAGCTTCCCCAAAATATACAACGTCCGTTTTTATAAGACCGTTGCAAGGCATGTTTCCGCGGTACGGCAGCGCGCGCCTGCAATGTGGATCTGGGTGTACGTTTAAGTCGCGCATAATGTCTGCTGTATTGTAGCTTGCGTGGCAGCTCATGCAATGAGATGTTCCAATGCTTCCGTGCAAGTTCACTACAATGTCTGTGCTGTTTCCAGCTTTTTCGTGAAGCGCATCAAAGTTTTGAGTGGCGATTAAGTCCAGCATCCCAGCTTTCTCAAGTTTTACTAGCGATTTATGTGCTGTTCCTGGCTGAGCGTTCCAAACTGGCGATTCTTTTTGCCATCGCCAAGAGTAAATGCGTTCTTCTTCGCTGCTTAAAAATGCGTCAATGTCGTAAACGCTCATTTGCTCTGGGTGTTTAGTCCAAACTCCATCTGGGCCACGAAAGTCTGGAATACCCGCGCTTGTAGATATTCCTGCGCCTGTTAGCGCAACAATGTGATGGTGTGCGCTGCCCTTGCTGTTTTTCTCGCTATTTCTCATATACCTATATATAGCACGCGCACATGTTGTGTGCATATATGTAGTTGTTTGATTGCGTTGTGTATTTTGTATTGCGTTGTGTATTTTGTATTTTGCTTATGTTGATTGCGCGACACTCCCGTGTTTTGGTTTTTGGGGGTGTTTTTCTTGTTTTTTTGGATTATTTTTGTTGTGTTTTTGTTGGTGTTTGGTTGCTGGCGACTTTTTATCGTGTTTTAGCCGTGTTTGCGACACTCCGATGGATGCTAGTGTTTTCAATGGTTTTGGCTTGTTGGTTTGGGTGTGATTTGCTTTTGGGCTTGCTTTGGTGTAAGTTTATCTCTTGCTGCTCAGCGCGGCTGGTTCTCCTCGGTTGAGGTTGATGAGCCGGCTGGTGTGGTGGTGGTTTGAGAACTCAAGAGCGTGTCTGTACTACTTATTTAGTTAATTATTGCCAGTTCATTGTCAGCCTCACAGATTGTGGGGTGCCTGAGAGATGGTTAAATGATGGTGAGGTTTTTTGTTGGGATGTTCTTTCCTTAAAGAATGTCTCGTCTTTTTCTTTTATATTGGAGCCTTATGTTGGCTCTTCATTGAAGTTTTTCGTGGAGGGTTCGATTCTGGCTCAGGATGAACGCTGGCGGCGTGCTTAACACATGCAAGTCGAACGGGATCCGACCAGCTTGCTGGTTGGTGAGAGTGGCGAACGGGTGAGTAATGCGTGACCAACCTGCCCCATGCTCCAGAATAGCTCTTGGAAACGGGTGGTAATGCTGGATGCTCCAACTTGACGCATGTCTTGTTGGGAAAGTGTTTAGTGGCATGGGATGGGGTCGCGTCCTATCAGCTTGTAGGCGGGGTAATGGCCCACCTAGGCTTCGACGGGTAGCCGGCCTGAGAGGGCGGACGGCCACATTGGGACTGAGATACGGCCCAGACTCCTACGGGAGGCAGCAGTGGGGAATATTGCGCAATGGGGGAAACCCTGACGCAGCGACGCCGCGTGCGGGATGAAGGCCTTCGGGTTGTAAACCGCTTTTGATTGGGAGCAAGCTTTCGGGTGAGTGTACCTTTCGAATAAGCGCCGGCTAACTACGTGCCAGCAGCCGCGGTAATACGTAGGGCGCAAGCGTTATCCGGAATTATTGGGCGTAAAGAGCTTGTAGGCGGTTCGTCGCGTCTGGTGTGAAAGCCCATCGCTTAACGGTGGGTTTGCGCCGGGTACGGGCGGGCTAGAGTGCAGTAGGGGAGACTGGAATTCTCGGTGTAACGGTGGAATGTGTAGATATCGGGAAGAACACCAATGGCGAAGGCAGGTCTCTGGGCTGTTACTGACGCTGAGAAGCGAAAGCGTGGGGAGCGAACAGGATTAGATACCCTGGTAGTCCACGCCGTAAACGGTGGACGCTGGATGTGGGGCCCATTCCACGGGTTCTGTGTCGGAGCTAACGCGTTAAGCGTCCCGCCTGGGGAGTACGGCCGCAAGGCTAAAACTCAAAGAAATTGACGGGGGCCCGCACAAGCGGCGGAGCATGCGGATTAATTCGATGCAACGCGAAGAACCTTACCTGGGCTTGACATGTGCCTGATGACTGCAGAGATGTGGTTTCCCTTCGGGGCAGGTTCACAGGTGGTGCATGGTCGTCGTCAGCTCGTGTCGTGAGATGTTGGGTTAAGTCCCGCAACGAGCGCAACCCTCGCCCTGTGTTGCCAGCGGGTTATGCCGGGAACTCACGGGGGACCGCCGGGGTTAACTCGGAGGAAGGTGGGGATGACGTCAGATCATCATGCCCCTTACGTCCAGGGCTTCACGCATGCTACAATGGCCGGTACAACGGGATGCGACATGGTGACATGGAGCGGATCCCTTAAAACCGGTCTCAGTTCGGATCGTAGTCTGCAACTCGACTACGTGAAGGCGGAGTCGCTAGTAATCGCGAATCAGCAACGTCGCGGTGAATGCGTTCCCGGGCCTTGTACACACCGCCCGTCAAGTCATGAAAGTGGGCAGCACCCGAAGCCGGTGGCCTAACCCTTTTGGGATGGAGCCGTCTAAGGTGAGGCTCGTGATTGGGACTAAGTCGTAACAAGGTAGCCGTACCGGAAGGTGCGGCTGGATCACCTCCTTTCTACGGAGTTTTTGTGCACGCTCGGTTTGAGTGTGGTTACTGGTGTGGAAAACAATAGTTAACGTTTTTTGTGTGAGTATGTTGGGCATGCTTTTGGGTTCCCGGATTGCCACCCCCCTTTTTTGTTTGGGGTTGCGGTCCTAGCCCTTGGATTACAGGTTGAGGCTTTTTGGTTTTGGCTTGTGTTCTTGGTGTTTGGTGGTTTGAGAACTGGATAGTGGACGCGAGTAAGAATAGTGAGACTATTTTTTGGTTTTGCTTGTTTTTACTTTTATCAATTTCAACCGGCTCCATTTTGGTGGAGTCGCTTGATCGTTTTGTGATCGTTTAGTGTGATGATTTATTGTCTAGAGAGTTAAGCGATAGGCTTTTTACTGGTGTATCACTGGTAAGGGCGTATGGTGGATGCCTTGGTAGACAGGACCGATGAAGGACGTGACGGGCTGCGATATGCCTCGGGGAGCTGCCGAGTGGGCTTTGATCCGAGGATTTCCGAATGGGGAGACCCGGCCACTGTTATGGGTGGTCACCACAGTTTTGTGGGGGGTACGCAGGGAAGTGAAACATCTCAGTACCTGCAGGAAAGGATACTCCGTGAGTAGTGGCGAGCGAAAGCGGATCAGGCTAAACCGAGTACGTGTGATAACCGTCAGGTGTTGCGTATTCGGGGTCGTGGGATTGACTGTTCAGCCTCTGACGGGGTTGAGGAGAGTGATAAAACATCGTGTTATGTGAATGGGATTGAATTCCCAGCCGTAGAGGGTGATGGCCCCGTAGCAGGTCGTGCGATGTCTCTTTATGTTTATTCCCAAGTAGCGCGGGCCTCGTGGAATCCCGCGTGAATCTGCCCAGACCGTTGGGTAAGCCTAAGTATTCCTGTCTGACCGATAGTGTACTAGTACCGTGAGGGAAAGGTGAAAAGCACCCCGGGAGGGGAGTGAAATAGTTCCTGAAACCGTGCGCTTACAATCCGTCGGAGCCTTCTTGTGGGGTGACGGCGTGCCTATCGAAAAATGAGTCTGCGAGTCAGTGGTATGTGGCGAGGCTAACCCGGGTGGGGGAGCCGTAGCGAAAGCGAGTTTTAAAAGGCGTTTTAGTCGCATGTCCTGGACCCGAAGCGGGATGATCTAGCCCTGAGCAGGTTGAAGCGCGGGTAAGACCGTGTGGAGGACCGAACCCACCTAGGTTGAAAACTGGGGGGATGACTTGGGGTTAGGGGTGAAAGGCCAATCAAATTCCGTGATAGCTGGTTCTCTCCGAAATGCATTTAGGTGCAGCGTCATGTTATTGCTTACAGGGGGTAGAGCTACTGGATGCTTGCGGGCCCATACCGGGTACTAATAGCAGCCAAACTCCGAATACCTGTTAGGTTTATCATGGCAGTGAGTCGGCGGGGGATAAGCTCCGTCGTCAAAAGGGAAACAGCCCTGATCGTCGTCTAAGGTCCCGAAGCGCGTGCTAAGTGGGAAAGGATGTGGAGTCGCATAGACAGCCAGGAGGTTGGCTCAGAAGCAGCCATCCTTGAAAGAGTGCGTAACAGCTCACTGGTCTAGTGGTTCCGCGCCGACAATGTAGCGGGGCTTAAGCACGCCACCGAAGACGCGACTGCGTGATTTATTTCACGCGGGGTAGGAGAGCGTCCTGTATGGGGTGAAGCGGCAGTGTGAACTTGTCGTGGACTATACGGGAGTGAGAATGCAGACATGAGTAGCGAGAGACAGGTGTGAATCCTGTCCGCTGAATGACTAAGGGTTCCGGGGCCACGTTCGTCGTCCCCGGGTGAGTCGAGTCCTAAGGCGAGGCCGACAGGCGTAGTCGAATGGATGAACGGGTTGATATTCCCGTACCGGTGTTACACCGTTCGAACTGAATCTGAGAGTACTAACCTTCGTTATTCTGGTTGATTGCCTTTCGGGGTTTTCTTCTGGTTTAGTGTTGGGAGCGTATCGGTAGTAGGTTAGCGTGGGAGTGACGCGGGTAGGTAGCCGGCTGCGGAGGTGGTTTTCCGTGGCTAAGCGTGTGGGCTGTCTCCTAGGTAAATCCGGGGGATGTTTAAGCTGAGGCGTGATGGGTAGGCCGTATGGCTGATTCCGGTGATCCTGCTTGCCGAGAAAAGCTTCGACGTGAGGTGTGATTCCGCTCGTACCCTAAACCGACACTGGTGGTCTGGTAGAGTATACCGAAGCGATCGGGCGAATCCTGGCCAAGGAACTCGGCAAATTACTCCCGTGCCTTCGGCATAAGGGAGACCCCTGATGGTGATGTTTTTTACATGCGGAGCTGTTGGGGGTGGCACAAGCTAGGGGGTAGCGACTGTTTACCAAAAACACAGGAGCGTGCGAAGGCGTAAGCCGCTGTATACGCTCTGACGCCTGCCCGGTGCCGGAAGGTTAAGAGGATCCGTTAGCTTCGGTGAAGCGGTGAATTTAAGCCCCGGTAAACGGCGGTGGTAACTATAACCATCCTAAGGTAGCGAAATTCCTTGTCGGGTAAGTTCCGACCTGCACGAATGGCGTAACGACTTCCCCACTGTCTCGGCCAGGAGCCCGGCGAAATTGCAGTACGAGTAAAGATGCTCGTTAAGCGCAGAAGGACGAAAAGACCCCGGGACCTTTACTATACCTTGGTATTGTCGTTAGGTGTGGATCGTGTAGCATAGGCGGGAGGCTTTGAAGCGTGGGCGCTAGCTTGCGTGGAGTCAACAAGTGAAATACCGCTCTTTCCATATCTGGCGTCTAACCTCGACACGTTATCCGTGTTAGGGACAGTGCCTGGCGGGTAGTTTAACTGGGGCGGTTGCCTCCTAAAGAGTAACGGAGGCGCTCAATGGTCCGCTCAGCCCGGTTGGCAATCGGGTTTTGAGTGTAATCGCACAAGCGGGCTTGACTGTGAGACTGACGGGTCGAGCAGGGACGAAAGTCGGAGATAGTGATCCGGTGCCGGCGTACGGACGTGGCATCGCTCAACGGATAAAAGGTACCCCGGGGATAACAGGCTGATCATTCCCAAGAGTCCATATCGACGGGATGGTTTGGCACCTCGATGTCGGCTCGTCGCATCCTGGGGCTGGAGCAGGTCCCAAGGGTTCGGCTGTTCGCCGATTAAAGCGGCACGCGAGCTGGGTTCAGAACGTCGTGAGACAGTTTGGTCTCTATCCTCTGCGCTCGTTGGAATGTTGAGGAGACCTGCCCATAGTACGAGAGGACCTGGGTGGACGAACCTCTGGTATGCCGGTCGTCACGCCAGTGGCGCTGCCGGTTAGCTACGTTTGGAAGGGATAACCGCTGAAAGCATCTAAGCGGGAAGCCTGCTCCAAGATTAGCATTCCTTGCACTTTGTGTGTGAGCCCCCATGTAGAACACGTGGTTGATAGGCTGGATGTGGAAGCCCTGTAAGGGGTGGAGCTGACCAGTACTAATGGGCGATTGTGATACTACTTGTATTGCTTATCGTTTAATTCTCTTAACATTAGGGAGTGTTAAGCGGTCATGATTATGGTTAAGTTGTTGATTTTGATGATTGTTTCTTCTTGTTGCTCGCGTTCATGTCCGGTTCCCAAACCGCCAGCTTGCCGCTCGCGTATTGCGAGTGTATAATCTAGTTTTGCGGTGGTCATGGCTCAGGTGAGACGCCCGGTCCCATTCCGAACCCGGAAGCTAAGGCCTGACACGGTGAGGGTACTGCACTCGATAGGGTGTGGGAGACTAACACGCTGCCGCATTATTCTTTCTAGCGGGGAGTATAAACTCCCCGCTTTTTTTTTTAATGCTTAACACGCTCGTATTCTTGTAGTGCGATTGTACTTGATTTACGTCGTGTCGTTATACAAACGCACTACATGGAAGGTCCTCGTTCGCGCGTTACAGCGCGCTATTCCTCACGGCTATTAGTAGCCGCTCGGCTGATTTGGCATGTAAAGTCCACTGGACTTTACATTTGAGCCAAATCACGCTTTGAAGGAGCTTGAAATGCGTTATGCAATTTCAAGCTCAGTCAAAGCGCCTCTCGCGCTACGCTCTAAGCGAAAAGGTAGGTCGTCGCGCGCGTAAATAACGTCATAACGAACATATATAGTCAAATATGGGTTCGGGGTGCGCGAAAGCGCTGAGATTATACCCGTTGAACCTGATCTAGTTAGTACTAGCGAAGGGAAAATCATGACTACTGTGTCGTGCTCTAAAAATAGTGAATTCTCAACTAATGCTCGTTGCAAGCAATTCGTTCAAGATGTACGTGAATGCATCGAAGCTTTGCGCGCAAAAAATCCGCTAACACATTGCGTAACGAATAATGTTGTTCAAGAAATAACGGCAAACGTTCTGCTAGCTGCTGGTGCATCGCCAGCAATGGTCGTAGACGCAGAAGAAGCTGAAGTATTTGCTCAAATCGCATCTGGTGTATTAGTAAACATTGGAACGTATAGGCCAGTAGACAAAGAATCTATGGATGCTGCAATTCGCGGAGCTGTAAAAGCACACACTCCATGGGTTCTTGACCCAGTTGCAGTTGGCGGTTTAGCTCCACGCACGCAATACGCGCGCGAAATCGTTAAAAGTCATCCTACTGTAATTCGTGCAAACGCTTCCGAAATCTTAGGTTTAGCTGGAGAAGAAAGCGGCGGTAAGGGAGTAGACGCTGGAGACTCCGTTGATTCAGCAGTTGCAGCTGCTAAGAAGCTAGTTAAACTCTATGGCTCGGTAGTGGCTATTTCTGGCGAAAAAGACGCTATTTATGGTCACGGATGCTCGGCACGAGTCTCGGGCGGTCACGAGATAATGACGAAAGTAGTCGGAACGGGCTGCTCTCTTGGCGCATTGGTGGCAGCATACGTTGGAGCAAATCGAAATCGACCTTTTGCAGCAACAGTTGCCGCTCACGTGCACGCTGCTGCAGCAGGAACTTGGGCAGCACAACGCTCAACATCGCCAGGTGCATTTAGAACATTATGGATGGATGCGCTTATGGATTTGAGCGCAGACGAGATGCTGAAACTAGCGAATATTGAATTTGAACTCGACCCTGTTGATTGGTCTTTATACTTTATAACAGACCCAAAGATGAGCAATCGAGCAGAAGAAGATATTGCAGTTGATTGCGTTAAAGGCGGAGCAAGCGTAGTTCAATTGCGCGATAAGTACGCAAATAGCGAAACTTTTAATAATAAAGCTCAAAGCTTGCGAGACAAAATGCTTGCTAATGGTTGCGGAAACGTGCCGATTTTTGTTGACGATCGTATAGATTGCGCTAAAAGCTTAGGACTCAACTTGCATGTTGGGCAAACAGATACGCCTTATATTGAAGCGCGTAAGTCTATTCCTGCAGAATGGATGGTTGGGCTTTCTATAGAAAAGTTAGAACAGTTAGATTACGTTTATAACGAATGTGCTAAAGAAAATGTGGCATTGCCTGATGTTATTGGAATAGGTCCGATTTGGCCTACTGCCACTAAGCCAGACGCTGCTCCTGCTTTAGGTGTTGAAGGAGTAGAAAAGATTGCTAAACGCGCTAAAGAACTCGGCATTAGTACGCTCGGAATTGGCGGCGTTAACGAAAATACGGTATTCCCTATTAAAAGCACTTCAATAGATGGTTTATGCGTAGTATCTGCTCTAATGCTTGCGCAAAATCCTTGCGAAGAAGCGCGCAAATTACGCGATGCTATTACGAAGGAATAAAAATAATGAATAATCAATTTTCGCAAGCTCAAGCACCTTTGCAATCAATTTCTAAATTATATGATTCAAGCCTAAGGCCATCTTCTTTGCCATCTTTAGAAGACCCGATTATTCCACGCGTACTAAGTATTGCTGGAACTGATCCAACAGGCGGAGCTGGAATCCAAGCTGATCTAAAGTCAATCACGGCATCACATGGATTTGGAATGTGTGTAACAACTAATTTGGTTGCTCAAAACACTTGCGGTGTGCGCGAAGTTTATACTCCTCCAACCGACTTTTTGCAAGCGCAACTAGAAGCAGTATTTGATGACGTAACTATTGATGCTGTAAAAATCGGCATGCTTGGAGACAAATCATATATTAGCCTAGTTCAAAATTGGCTTAAAAATCATCCTGTTCCTGTTGTTGTGTTAGATCCAGTTATGGTAGCAACTTCGGGAGATAGGCTGCTTGAAAAGTCTGCAGAAGATGCAATGCGCGAGTTTGCGCCTCTTGCGGATGTTATTACGCCAAACATACCTGAACTCGCAGTATTATGCGATAAACAGCCTGCATCCAATTTTGAAGAAGCTTATGCTCAAGCAAGCGAGTGGAGTGCAAAAAACAATACTATTGTTATTGTTAAAGGCGGCCACTTAACAAGCGAAGATGCTGGAAATACTGTTGTGTTCCCAGATGGTCACAGAGTGCACGTTCCTTGCCCTAGAGTTGATACAACAACAACGCATGGCACTGGCTGCTCGCTATCTTCTTCTCTAGCTACGCGCATAGGATTAGCGTTGCGAGAAGGAAAGAAGCTAAGCGATTACAGTACTGTAGCGAATGCTTTAGCGTGGTCGTCAAGATGGCTTAACGAAGCTATTGCTTGCGGTAAAGATTTGCATGTTGGAAAAGGTCATGGGCCTGTGAACCATGCGGCTCGTAATTATCGTTTGGAATTAGATTCTTCGTCAACTCCTTGGGAGCATATGCAAGCGAATGGCTTAGATGGATTAACTCCGCAAAGCGTAGTCGTAAAAGCTCATAGCAAGGCTAGAAAGCCAAATGTGGAGCCGTGTGGTCCTTGGACTCAAGCGTTATGGGATGCTAGTGCAGATGTTGATAACAACATTATGAAAATGCCATTTATTGAGGCTTTAGGCAATGGAACGCTTGACTCTGACTTGTTTGCTTTCTACATAAGTCAAGATTCTGAATACTTGAAGCGTTATTCGCGCGCGCTAGCTGCTGTTGGAGCTAAAACGCCAGATAATGAGGCTAGAGTGCATTGGGCTACGGGCGCAGCTATGTGCATAGAAGCGGAATCGCAGTTGCACAGAGATTGGCTTGGAAGCAGAAATATAAGCATTGATGCGCCTTGCTCGCCAGTAACATTAGCTTACGTAAATCACTTACTTGCTTCTACAATGGCAGAAGACTACGTGATTGGAGCTGCATCCATATTGCCATGCTATTGGCTTTATGAAGAAGTGGGGCAAATTTTAGTCAAAAATAATACTCCTGAAAACCCATATCATGATTGGATTTCAATGTATTCTTCTCATGATTTTGAGTCAGGTGTAAGAATGGCGGTTAAATTTGTTGAGAGAGCTTTTGAAGAAGCTGGCCCACAGGCTCGAATTCTTGCTGCTCAAGCATATATGACTTCATGCATTTACGAGTATGAATTCTTTAATCAAGCTCATAGAGCATTGAGGTAGATGGTTTGATAGCTTGATAACTTGATAGCGCTGATGCGTTGACTTCGTCTTTATTAACAAAATCTAGAAGATTTGAAGACGTGTCAAAGCGTCAGCGCATTTTTGTAATACGCATGTCTATTACTGTGCTATGTCTGTTATTGTTGATTTTCTGAGTAGCGCAAATGTGCAGGCGATTTGCTTAAGACTTAAATCGTGAGTAGTAAAAAGTTACCTAAATTCGCTAGCACTATCTTCCTATTTTTTCTATCTTATTATCTTCCTATCTTGCAAAACCCAAAGTACTTTGGAAAATATCAGATAGAATTGCCAAATATGCCCTATTTTCACTAATTCTATCTTGCAAAACCCAAAGTACTTTGGAAAATATCAGATAGAAGTGTGTGCATTGCGGTTATGGATCTATTCGATTTTTTGCTTAACGAGGATAGCCTTAAGCGGTGATTTAATAGAGTGATATTAGATCTCTGAGCAAGTCAATCACTCAGTAACGTATAAACTCTATGCAAAATAGATTATTCTCTGGTATTACGCAAGCTTCAAGAATCATAAATAAAAATCATCATTTAGTATGATGCAAACTCTTTACGGCGATTATAGGCTATTAACCAAAAGCTGAAATTCTAAATAAAGTGGTAATCATGAAAGCGTTAATTGTAGCGTTACCGAGCACTTTATTTATTTTGGATTAGTTTGAGAGGCTCGTTTCAACGCATTCTATGCGTTTACGAGTTTGGTGAGTAAGGAGCTTTGTGTTATGCGTAAGTTTACGAAAGTATTCTTGTTGGCTGCTCTGCCGGCGTGTTTGCTTACTGCATGCGCTGGTAGAGCAGTTGATGATAGTCAACAGCAGGCATCACATGATTCAGTTCCACTTATTTCAGTCAAAAAACAGCCTTTAACACAAGTTGTGTCGGGTAAAGCAACAATAGAACAATCGTCTACCTTTGTTATCACTGCTGTAAGTAGAGGGAATTTTTCTCCATCGGTAAAAGCAGGAAGTGCTGTAAAAGCTGGAAGTATTTTAGGCTACAATGCTGGTAACAAAGTTATTGCTCCCGTAGACGCTAAAGTTGTGTCAGTAGCTGAATCATCTGCGGACATGCCTAAATCTTTCCCGCTATTCACTCTTAAATATGAAGGTTTTTCAATAAGCCTTAACGCAAAAGCTTTACTTCGTTCTGCAGATATTGCAGATGTTAAAGGTCGCTTCCAAGTTGAAGACGGTGTTGGACCAACCAATTGTTTGCAAATAGTACAAAGCGGTGGAACTTCTACCGATGTTGCAGCCTCGGGTAGTAGCAAGAATGATAATGCTGATTCAACTCAAACAGATGAGTCGAGTGCGCAAAGTAAACCCAGTGTATCGTCAAAAGTTTTAACGTGTTTAATAGATAAAAGCGCAGAAGTAGAATCAGGTCAAAATGCGACTCTTGTTTTTAATGGCAAGCATAAACAATCGGTTCTAACTCTGCCTGTTAGTGCGGTTGCTGGAAGAGTCCAAAAAGGCTTAGTCTCATACAAGAAAGGCGATAAATGGGAGCGTAAAGAAGTTGGTCTTGGAATCAGTGACGGCGCTAATATTGAAATTACGTCTGGTTTGCATGAGGGTGATGTTGTAGCAGGTGTTTCTCCTGATCTCATTCCAGGAGTGCAATGATTATGGAGAACAATCCTGTTCCACTGGTTGAATTACAAGATGTGTCAGCGCGTGTAAAACTAGGCAATGGCGAATGGCTTACCACTGTCAACTCTGTTTCTATGCTACTTAACCAAGGTGAAACATATGCGGTAGTTGGCAGGTCTGGATCTGGCAAAACGAGTCTTATTTCTATTATTGGATTTTTGAATAAAAATTTTACTGGAAAATACTATTATTCTGGCAAGTCAATCCAAAAGTGTAGTGATAGTACAGTATCGCATATGCGCGCTAGAAATATTGGTTTTGTTTTTCAAAACTATTCGCTTATTAAGCATTTAAGCATTAGAGAAAATGTTGAGTTGCCGCTTTTATACGCAGGACTACAACAAAGCAAGCAGACAAGAAGAAAAACGATAGAAGAAGCATTATGTGCTGTTGGATTGCAAGATAAACTAAACGAATACCCTGGAAGGCTATCAGGCGGTGAACAGCAGAGAGTCGCGATAGCGCGTGCCTTAGTTACTAATCCCGAATTACTTATTTGCGATGAGCCAACTGGCGCGCTCGATAGTAGTACGGGAGAAAAAGTGCTTCAAGTGTTGCATGATCGTGTTCAAGAATCTGGAACAACATTACTATTAGTCACTCATGATATGAAAGTGGCTCGTTCTTGCTCTCACATTTTTACTATGGAAGGCGGTGTTCTTTATGATTATGCTGCTTAAAGATTTGCGCCTGTCTCCTATGAGATCCTTCCTCACAGGTTTTTCAATGTTTATTGGCATCATTGCCGTTATTGCGTCAGTGCTTATCGGCACGGTTGGTAAGGACTATCTTATTGCAACTAACGAACAGCTAAACGGTCGTAGACCAACATACGAGATTACTTTTTCAGCACAAAATTTTGACGAATATTCAGTATTTAACAAATTCTTAAATCGCATTGAATCCGCAAACCGTAACGCTAACGTTATGCTACAACCAAACACTGGACTACTGTTTAGCGCTTCTATGCCAGCCTCGAAGAGTGTAAAAATAAGCAAAGAATATAAGACCAGCAATCTTCAATATGTTGATGCTGTTTACACTACGGCAGGATACAACAAAGTTTATAACTTACCTATTGTAAGTGGAAGATGGTTTAGTAATAGCGATAAAAGCAACGCATTAGAAATGGTAGTAAACCAATCTGCTAGCAAAAGATACAAGATCGGTGAAGTAGCATTTATTACTTCTCGCAAAACAACACAAATGAGTCCTATAAGGATTGTTGGAGTCGTGAACGATGGCGTAGACTCAGCAAAAGTATACGTGAATATTCTAGGATTATTACGTTACGCTCCAACTCTTTGGGAATATTCTGGAAAAGAAGCTCAAGGCTCAATCTACTGGTTGAATAAAGAAAATCGTTCTCAAAAATCAATTAAATCTTATGTTTCAGATGCTCTTTATGACTGTTGTGGTGGACAAGTAAACGAAATTAGAAGACATGATAATAGTGATGATTACGAGAATGTTATAACAGTATTGCAATTAAGTTTTGCTATCGTAGCAGCATTATTGCTTTTTGTTTCCGCGTTAGGTTTAATCAATATTGGTTTAGCATCGTTGGAACAGCGCACACATGAACTGCTTATACGTAGAGCCTTGGGTGCTACTAGATGGTCGATTGCTTCACTCGTGTTAGGCAGTGCGATTATTTTAGCACTAATAGTTTCGATTGCTGCCGTCGCTGTTTCTTTTGGTCTTGTGTCTATAGCATCAAGTTTTTGGGATGCATCAAGCCCAGTCAGTCCGCCAGTTTACCCATATGAAGCTGCTATTGGAGCTGTTATTGCGGCTTTTATAACAGCACTTGCTGGAAGTGTGGTGCCGGCAATAAAAGCATCGCGTTTACAGCCAGCATTAGCATTGCGTTAATTTTCAAAAAATAAGAAAGAAGGAATAATGAATAATCATACTATTGGTAAAGCAACTCTTATTGTTGGTGTGCTTAGTGCGATTCTTATGTTTAATGCGTGTGGAGGAGTAGGCAACAATAATGCGAGCGGTATGGGTGGCGCGCGCTCGCAAAATAGTTCACCTAGAGAGACTGTTGATTTTGCTCATATAGAGAAGGAATATCAGGAGTCCGTTGCAAAGCTTAGTTGGCCTGAAAAATATAAAGCTCCTGCAAACTTGGTTGGAGAAGAAAAAGACGCTCAGTTCCAGAGTGGATATGGCGATACGCAAGCATCTAATTATTATCAGTGTGCTTGGGAGCGGCAATGGTTAGACACGTATGCTAGTAATGAACAAGCGGCAAGTAAAGCTTTGCGTGAGCTCGAAAAAGTGCCTAGCATGCCGTTTATGGGTCCAGACCGTTGTGATGATGCAACGAGAAACTTTTTCAAAGAGCACATGCGTAAAGCAAAACTAGGAGATCCGTCAGGATTCCAACAGGATGTGCAAACTAATTGTCCTGTGATGTAATTGCATTTGTATAACTTCATTGTGCTGATTTTGTATGCAATGCCTATTTACTTAATTGATAAATAGGCATATACTTATGTGTGTGAAGCGAAAAGAGTTGGAGAAAAGACTTAATCAATGAGTGCTACTGAGCATGATGATGCAACGACTTGTTTACAAATGGTGACCGCTATAGCTCGCAGATGCGATGGCTGGTGGGCTATAGAAGTGTCAGAAATACCAGGATTATTTACTCAAGTACGTAGACTTGATCAGGTTGCAGCAATGGTAAAAGACGCTGCTGCAACTTTAAATGTTAAAGTCAATGGCGTGAAAGTAACTCCGAAACTTAGTGAGCAAGATGAGCTTATGCTTCAGCGCATGTTAGATGCAAAATCTGCAGCTATAAAAACTCAAGAAGAAGCGTCTATGCTTATGCGTGAAACGGTCCGCTTATTAAGGAATCAGGGATTGACGGTTCGTGATGTTGCAGAGCTTACGGGAGTTACTCCGCAGCGAATAAGTTCGCTTAAAGCTTAGTAACTTAATGCAATGTGGTTGGGGCTATGCGCAAGTCAATCACTCAGTAACATATAAACTCTATGCAAAACAAATCATTAACAGATAAATAATCAAAGGCCAAGTCGTAGGATACATTGCTACAGCTTGGCCTTTGAAAATTGTGATATGTTTTTATATTAAAATTCGCAGTCTAATGCTTTTACTTATTTTTGGCTATGCCAAGAGCTTTTGAACTTTCATCCTTATCAAGGCCTATAAATAGAAGAACAATTATACCAATAATCAGCGGAACATAACCGTATCCAGATCCGTGGATTATGCCGAATATTTCCATAAGCCCATTTGCTATTACGGCTAGTGAAGATACTATAAAATATAGTTGCGCGCACCACGGTTTTTTAATGAGAAATATGGTTGCAAGACCAAATAATCCAGCGATAATTTGAGGCACTCCCCATAGATAATCATTACGCATTACAATCAGCGCAATTCCGCTAGCAAGAAATACGCCATTGGCTATTGTCCAAAATACGGACGGAATTTGTGCTTTTGTATCTTCTAAATTACTCATATTCTTCTCCTTCTAATACAAGAAAATAATTGTGTATATAAAACCTTTACAATTTATAAATTAATGTCGCGCTAAAAGGTAAACAATATCTTGTATATGAAAACCTTTACAAATAATTACTAATTAAAACTACTCAAGATTCATTAATCTTTTAAACTGAATCAGTAAAGTATACTATTTATACGGTTATGTTCATTTTTGAAAGGGATAACTGCATTACATTCCCAATACTTGCCAAAGGCTCGAAAATAAAGTGAACCGCCTAAATGCTTTAGGGTATCGCGATGAAGCAGAAGCCCTTTTTGAGATACTGCGCGAATCACATCTTTACTTTTCTTGCCCAAAAATCGAACATTGAACTGTTTTATAACAATTTGTTTTTCGCGTATCGAAATTCTGATGTAATAAACTAAAGAAGCATATTTTCGAATGTTCAAATATAGTTCTTCGATTAATTCAATAACTTCACAGATGATTTCATCGCTAATGTCTTCAGGAATATCGTTACTAGATATATTGCATATGGATCTTCCTTTTAATCCACATGATTCATTGATTGAGTCGTTCATTTGTAGCGTATCTTCAATGCGCTGAATGAACTCGCTTCGAGCATCATGCTTAGCAGTATTTCCACGTAGAATGTCGATAATATTATGACCTTCTTCAAAAGCCTGATCTGCCAAATCATTTATTTCTTCAATAGCTTCTCGTTGCTTTTTAGAAATAGACTTGTCAAGTAATGCTATTTTACTTTGTAGTGCAATATCTGCAATCTTATTAGTTAATTTATCGTGCATTCGCACAGCCAAATTAAGATTATTAATTGTTTGCCTATCTTTTTCATAAAGAACCATTTTTTGGTGATAAATGCGCAAAATAATACCAGTGCAAACGCAAAATATATTTATTAAAAGGTAAGCAATAAGATACTTGAAAGACAAAGTTGATAGGTATCGGTATGCAACGTAGTGTAATGCATCTATTACTAAGAATAAAGGTAGTGTAAATTGAATCGGATATAAATATGAAATAAAAACAAATGATATGATGAGCCCGAAAGTTACTGGTGGAAGATTCAGACTAGGAATAACAAGAATGCTGAGGTGCACAAAAATATAGCACATGCTCATAAAATGCGGGAGCAAGCAAAGGAACAGATTCATAGCAGCAAGAATCATGTAAACTATAACAAGTTGTATTGTGCTATTGTCGCTATTTGAGTAAATATATGCATCCATTGCGCTCGATAAACATCCCAATAGTAAAAATGTTTTATTGTCAATAAGCTTTTCTCGCAAACGACGCATTAAGAAAATAATCATTGTGTATCATTTCCTAAATATTCATCATGCAGCCATGTGGTAATAAGTTGTGAACGATTCGTCACATTCAACTTTTTGAACACGCGACGAAGGATAGTTTCCACAGTACAAGTTTCAACAAATAAACGTTTAGCGATTTGCGCATTGGTCATGCCTTTACTGCACAACTTTACAATTTCAGTCTCATGATCCGTTAAAGCAAGGCGTCCCTTTTTTGGCTTATTTTGCAAACGTTGAAATGCTGTCATCGTGTCGTCAAAATGAAGATCGCCTATTATTTGCGGCTTGAACGCGCCTTGGATAATACTGCTAAGCATAGCGCAAATAGTTTCTGGGTGGTTTTTCCCAACAATGCCTTGCGCGCCTGCTGCCGATGCTTTTAATGCATAATCGTTGATAGGAAATGAAGTTATAGCAATTATTATTGGGAGCGAGTGTCTTCTTCGCAATTCGTATAATATTTTAATTCCCGAAACCCCAGACATATACATGTCAATTAGCAGCACGTCTGGGCATCGATTTTGACAAAACTGAATTGCTTGATCGGCACATGTTGACAACCAGCAAATATTGCAGGACGGAACAACCTGTTCAATATATGTTTTTAGGCCGTGTAGACAAAAACAATCATCATCAACAATGCCAACAGTAATATGCTTTGCTATCATATTGCTCCTTTAGAAAAGCATTATTTAAGTAATAATAATACTTGAATTTGTATGATGAATATCTTGTCTAGGAAAACCTTTACAAAGGGAATCTTATAAAGGCAGGCGCTGAGAGCTTACGGGGGTTACTCCGCAGCGAATAAGTTCGCTTAAAGCTTAGTGATTCAAAGCAATGTGGTTGAGGCTTGGCAATGGCTGAGTGAATAATGCCGTGTGCATTTGTATAGCTTTATTGCGCTTTCGCGCTAAATAGCTTGTTATATGCTTCTTTTTACCCATGTTGATGGTGTCCAATAATCTTTGGTAAGCATTGATGGGTATGTTTGTTTACGAGCTTGAATAATCCATAAGGCTATACCTGTTGAAACAAGTATTACGCCAGCTGCAATCATTATGAATAATGATGAATTTAGATTTCCCCATGCTAGTACGCTTGCATACCCTACGATAATGCCGCATTGCTCCATAATAGAAGTAAAAGTAGTAGTTGCGCCGAGAATGCGTGTTGGTATGCCGTCGAGAAGAGCTGTTTGCCCATAGACAATAGTGGCGTCAAAAATAATACCTGCAATGAAAGCAGAGCAAAGAAAAAGAGCAATCCAATTATTAAGTGCGAAAATAAGTAAAGGAATAGAGAGGAATCCAGGTAATAAAATAGAGTATAAAATCTCATAATGAAGCACAATATATTTGCATAATACTGAACCTACAATCATGCCAATGTTAAATATGCTGACTATTGTTCCCCACGTGGATGCCGAATGAAAAAGTGTGAGACAATGGTGTGCTCCCATTAGTCTGAATGCGGCAAGCCATGATCCAGATTGTAATGCTGATGCTACTCCTAAGACTATTAACCATGGTGTAGATTTCATATAGTGTAGAGAAGCTGCAAAACCAGCGGTTTTATTGCTTCCTGTTCCTGTTTTCGTATTGTTTGCGCTATTTTGTGCTTGCTGGTTTAGATTAACTAACAGCAGAGGTAGCGCCGCTAGTATCATCACAATAGCAATGCTCGTAAAGAAAATGAGAGGATTGCATATATCAACAAATATGCCAGTAATCGCAGGTGCGGCAAGCCTGCTGAGATTAATCCACATGCGCATGCTTGCTAAAAACTTGGTTTTTTCGCCAGTTGGTACACTATACGCCATCAATACTTTTTGATTAGGTGAAGAAAATGCAGTAAAGAACCCGAATATTATGCCAAGTAGCGTAACCATAATAGTAATAAGATTATGCTGTGCTACTAAAGCAAAACCATATCCAGTGCACAACAAGGCAAAGCAGAACGTTAGCGCTATAAACAATTTAGTTGGTGGATATTTATCTGCAATAATTCCGCCAAGCGGTGCTGCTATGCAGGTCATAAGCGCTACTGATACCGCGTTAAGCGCTGCGTGAGATAAGTCAACATGCATTAAAAGATATAGACTCACGCCAAATCTACAGCTTGTTAAAAGAAAAGCATTAAGCGATAAAACGGCAATAATAAGAGTTGTGCGAATTCGTGCCGCAGCGTTCATTTCCTTCTCTTTTTTCTTTCTTTCATATTCTGAATAATATATGTCTCTTGATATACACCTTTTTCTGGACTGTGAGTGAAATGAGTGTTTTATTGCGGTGTTTTACTCTTAACTACTCTTAACTACTCCGAAATGTATTTATTTTTGCGCTTTTTGTTTGTGTCGTGATTCGCATCGCTGCGGCTTGCAAGCAAGATGCATAATTACTGGCGATAGTAGGAGAGGAAGCTGGAGCGTTTGCTCATTGCGTCGCGAAGAGTATGCAAGCGTGGCAAGTATATAACGTGTAGTTATGTTAAGGGATTGACGTTTGTTTAACAATGTAGTAAATTGATTTACAAGAGTTTAGCATTGCAGTTCAAAGGAGACTGAAATGGAAAGAATACCTAAAGGTAAAAAGTTCCAATTTAAGGCATTGCTTGATGACAAACAGTGGGTATCTAAAGATAATGTCTTCGGAGTTGGAGGGGAGGAGGTAGAAACAAGCGTGCATTTTTGATTTGGTGTCTGTGTGAACATGACATGTAGATTTATATGAGCCAGTGTTTGCGGCAATTAAAAAACTGTTTGCTTGTTATGTAGTCATACAACAAAGAATAAAAAAATTACTAGTTTGTTTTCTGATGCTTTAGAGAATAGTTCGTCACCCATTTTCTAAATGCAAAATGAGTGCAAGTTAACATATGCAGATAAAAAGAAGGTTACAATGAAGAAACTTACAAAAATATGTGCATTAATCGGTGCTGCTGCAATGATTATTAGCGCAGGTGCGTGTGGTAGTGCAAAATCATCCGACGCTAATGGCTCAACACAGCTTACCATTTGGCATTATTGGGATGGCGCTAATGCCGATACCTTTGATGCAATGGTGAAGGATTTTAATGCTTCGCATAAAAATATTAAGATTAAGACTGCGAGCGTTCCGAATTCTGATTTTATGACGAAGCTTCGTGCATCGGCTTCGTCGAAGAGTTTGCCAGATATTTCTATAAGTGATTTGGTATGGGTGCCACAGATTGCAAAAATGGGCAATTTGACTGATCTTTCTAAGGTTATCAGCTCGAAAACGCTCGATGATGTGACTCCTGCATTGATTGACTATGGTCATATTGACGGCAAACAAGTTTCTGTGCCAGTTACTGCCAATAATCTTGCGTACATGTACAACAAGGACGTTTATAAAGCAGCTGGGTTAGATCCTAACAAACCACCACAAACATGGGATGAGTTGAAGAAAGTTGCCGAGACAATCAAGGAAAAGACTGGCAAGCCAGGGTATGATTTGCTTACTCAAGCAGGAGATAACGGCGAAGGTTTAACTTGGAACTTCCAGGTCAACTTGTGGCAAGCTGGCGGCGAATTCTTGACGAAGGATAATTCTAAGGCTGCATTCAATACGCCAGAAGGCAAGAAGGCTATGAACTTCTGGATGGATCTTATCAAGAGCGGCGTGAGCCCATATGCTAAGTGGGGCGAATTTGAAAAGGGCAAGGGTGGTTCTGCTCAGGAAGGTAGCTGGATGGTTGGCATCTGGGCGCCAGATCCACCATTTGATTTCGGTGTAGCGAAAGCTCCTCATCCAAAGGATGGCAAGGAAGCGACTAATCTCGGTGGTGAACAAGCAATCGTCTTCCATAATTCTGACGCTCGTGCCAAGGCTGCTGGTGAGTTCTTGAACTGGTTCTTGCAGCCAGAACAGGTGATCAAGTGGTCGCAAAAGACTGGCATGCTTCCTGTAACGAAGAGTGTTGCAAAGTCTGATAAGTATTTGGATTGGGTTAAGAAGGAACAGCCTCGTTTAATTCCGTTTGTGGAACAAATGGAGATTGCTCATACGCGTCCAAATACGCCATTGTATCCAAAGATTTCCTTTGAATTTGCAAAGGCTGTGGAGAAGGCTTTCGCTGGAGAGCAGAGTGTTGACGAAGCGCTTGCGAATGCTGAAAAGGCAGTAAACGACGTGATTGCCAAAGGCTGATTGCATAAATACTGTGCCGATAGCTGGGTCAAAGGAAATGAAGTTGACTCAGCTATCGGAGTTCTTTGCATCAAGGAGTATGTAATGAAAAAACGTCATTTTCTCAAGTCTGCGCACAGGCACTACCAGAAAGATCAAGTAATATGTGCTGCGGTATTCTTGTTGCCAGCAGTGCTTATTATTGGTGGTTTCGTGCTGTACCCTGTGTTGTCTGCTGTATATATTTCACTAACATCGTGGGATGGATTCTCTCCAGAAAAGAAATTTATTGGCTTGGGAAACTATGTTCGTCTTTTCCAAGATCCTGAGTTTTTCAATAGCTTAATGGTAACGGTTATTTATGCTGCTGGTGTATGTGTATTAAGTGTGCTGACTGGATTGTTGCTCGCGCTTTTGCTTGATGCGCCTATACGAGGTAGGAGTATTTATCGTAGTATTTACTTCCTTCCAGTGGTTACATCTTCTGTGGCTGCAGCCATTGTGTGGAAATATATGCTCGATCCTTCTGGATTCGTGAACAGTGTGTTGATGAAATTCAATATACACGGACCAGATTGGTTACAAAATCGTTGGCTTGCGCTTATTGCATTAATTCTTTTGACCGTGTGGAAAAATATTGGTTTTAACGCTATTTTGTATTTAACTGCGTTACAAGCATTGCCAAAAAGCGTGTATGAAGCGGCTGCATTAGATGGAGCTACTGGGTGGCAAAAATTATGGAAGATTACTTTCCCATTGCTATCTCCAATGACGTTTTTTGTAGTAGTTCAGGCATTAGTAACGAGCTTCCAATCCTTCGACCTTGCATACATGCTCACTGGTGGCGGTCCTCGCGGAGGTACGGAAGTGCTTGGCATGATGATGTATCGTGATGCGTTCAAGCTCGGTGATTTTGGCTATGGAACAGCAATAGCGTTCATTACGCTTGCGCTAGTGCTAGGCGTGACGATGATTCAATGGAAAGTTTCTGGAGCACAAGGAGAAGAATAATGAAATCATCATTATGGTCGCGTTTGGCGCGTCATGCGATTCTGATTTTAGGTTCAGCAACAGTAATCATTCCATTTTTGTGGATGTTCACTACTTCTTTGCAAATGCGTGCTGAAACATACACGAATACTTCAATTTTTCCTACATCATGGCATTGGGAAAACTATATTCACGCGTGGCAAGCGGCACCGTTTGCGCAATATTATTGGAATACGCTATTGATGACGGTAGGAATTGTTGTAGGACATTTAATATTTGATGCCTTTGCCGCCTACGCTTTTGCGCGCTTAGAATTTCCTTTGAAGAAAACAATATTCATTCTGCTGCTTTCTGCATTGATGATTCCTAATTTTGTGATTGTTATTCCGTCTTATGAGATAGTCGCTAATTTGGGATGGGTTGATACGCTGTATGCTTTGATTGTTCCTAGGCTTGCAGATGTGTTTGGCATTATTTTACTTCGCCAATATTTTGCAACAATTCCTCGAGAGCTTGATGAGGCAGCGCGCATTGACGGTTGTGGCAGGTTTGGAATATTCTTCAAAGTAATCGTTCCATTGTCGTCTCCAGCGTTTGCGACGCTTGGTATTTTTAGTTTTCTCTTTGCGTGGAATGATTTCCTTTGGCCGTTATTAGTTACGAATACGGATGAAACTCGTACAATTCAGATTGGTTTAGCATCCTTCGTAGGGCGTTACGGAACCTCTTGGAATTATTTGATGGCAGGAACTTTGACTGCAACAATACCAAGTATTATTGTGTTCCTTTTCTTCCAACGTGCGCTTGTTAGAGGAATTGCCAATACTGGTATGAAAGATTAGAAATTGTAGAAAAATTAAGGATGGGGTTTATTATGTCTATACCACAGTGGTTACCTGATGCAAGATTTTATCAGATTTTTCCTGATCGTTTCTATCGTTGTGAAGGCTACGGTATGCTAACTGAAGGTCATGTGCCGCTTGATCCATGGGATGCTGAGCCTACGCGTGAGAATTTCTTAGGTGGTAATATTGCTGGAATTACAGAAAAACTTGATTATATTCATGATTTAGGGTGCAATGCGCTCTATTTGAATCCAATTTTTTCTGCTGCAACAAATCATCGTTATGATGCAAACGATTATTTTAAAATCGATCCACTTTTAGGAACTCTTGAAGATTTCCATACATTGGTAGATGAAGCGCATAAGCGGAATATACGTATAGTACTAGATGCAGTTTTAAATCATTGTGGTAAAACTCATTGGATGTTTCAAGATGTTGTTAAAAATGAAGAGAATTCAGAATATGTTAATTATTTTTCAGTGAAAAACTTTCCAGTTAAGTCATTGCCTGTACCTAATTATAAAACCTGTTCTGGTTGTGAATATCTACCGAAGTGGAATGTGTTTAATCCAAAGGTGCGTGAGCATCATTTTAATGTTGCGAGATATTGGATTGATCAAGGTATCGACGGTTATCGTCTTGACGTTCCATATTTTATTTATCCAGAATTTTGGCAGGATTTTAGGCAAGTTGTTAAAGCAAAAAATTCAGAATTATGTTTGATAGCTGAAGAATGGAGAGACCCCGCTCAATGGCTGCAAGGAGACACTACCGATAGCACAATGAATTATACTCTGCGTGATTTAGTTTTAGGTTTTACTGCAACGAAGCGGTTCAATGCATACGATTTTGTTAACGGTATTAACCGTTTGCAGGAGCGCATACCGTATGGATATCACCATGGGATGATGAATTTGTTGGGTAGTCACGATACTGAGCGTGTTTTAACTGCGCACCAAAATAATACTGAGGATTGCATAGCTGCCTACTGTTGCATGTTTGCCTGCGAAGGTGCTCCGATGATTTATTACGGTGATGAACTTGGTATGGTTGGCGATAATGATCCTGGGTGCCGTTCTGGTATGCAGTGGGATAGTCTTGATACAAATGCTGAAATATTCCGTACAATTGTTCAATTAAATGCATTGCGGCGTGATCATATTGCGTTGCGAAGGGGTACGCAAAGTTGTTACGCTGTTGACGAAGATACTGTCATTATTTCGCGAGAGCATAAGGAAGAATCTCTTTTGATGATTATTTCACGTAATAATTTGGTAGAATATAATTCATCGAAGCTACCTCAACAATTGCAAAATCATAATTGGCGAATTATAAATGGTGTAACTGTTGGAGATAGTTGGCGCCCTAATAAAGATAATTCTATGATCGTATTGCAGGCTCAACAGTAAAAATAATGTAGAAGTAAGAAGTGTGAAGCATGGGAAAGAAAATTACAATGCAGGATATTGCTGATGCAGCGCGTGTCTCTAAATCTGCTGTCTCCTTTGCGTATAATACTCCTGATCGCTTATCGTCAGAAACTGTAGAACACATATTTTCAGTTGCAAAGGAACTAGGATATGTGCGTAATCCTGTTGCTTATATGCTGAGAACTCAAAAGACAAATAGTTTGGGATTGTTACTACCGCAGCAATTAGGGCGAGTGCTAGAAAATCCATACTATTCGGAATTTATTCAGGGTATTGGGCAAATCTGTGAGCGAGAGGGATTGACGCTTCTTTTAGTGCCTCCACTTCGTAATTCTATGTTAAAAGCAATTCCTTATGCTGCAGTTGACGGTTTTATAGTAACTGGTTTAGAAGAAGATCGTGGTGAAGTTGAAGCTCTTATGCAGCAAGGAAAGCCATTTGTGATTGTTGACAGTGAGGTACATAGCCAGGCTCCGAGTATCAATATTGATGAGTCGCGCGCTATGAAAGAATTAACTGAGCATCTTATTTCATTAGGTCATCGCAATTTTGTGGTGATTTCTCCAGAATCAGGCAATGATGATGGGTATCTTTCTTGGCATGGAACAATTCGTCGCCGTATTGATGGTGTGATTTCTGCTTTAGAAGAGAATGGAATAGCTCCACTGGTCGATAAGAAAAATGTTATTGAAGTGCCATGTACTCGTACTGGAGGAGAAGAAGCTTTTGCGCAAATAAAACAAAATAATTCTGTATTACCAACTGCATTCATCTGTTTTAGTGATGTTATTGCGTTTGGAGTAATGGACGCTGCTAGACAGTCTGGTTTGCAAATTCCACGTGATATTTCTGTTACAGGATTTGATGATATAGATGAGTCTGCATGTAGTAATCCACCGTTGACAACAGTTAAACAGCCTGTTACAGCTAAAGGACGTTTAGCTGCTGAATATATAGTAGAAACTTTGAATGCTGGGTATGAACGCGCATCATCCCGTCACGTATGTCTACCTATTACTGTGCTGCTGCGTGAGTCGATTGGCCCAGTAGCATCTATAAGATAACAGGTTGCTTAGTAAATACTTTGATTCCTTCCTCCTATGAAAAATATAGTGCTACGTTAAATTTTTTTTAGCGTGGCACTATATTCATAATTTTTTTATATAAAAATTATTTTTTCTACTGGCGATAGTAGGAGAGGAAGTTAGAGAGTTTGCCCATTGCGTCACGAAGCGTTTGCAAGCGCGGCAAGTAAACTACGCGGAAGTAGCCTGGAGTCTGCCAATTAAAGCCTTTGCCGTGCACAATCAGCAACTTCTGATCGCGCAGCAAATCAAGCGCAAACTGTTCATCGTCGTGAATGTTGTAGCGAGCAGGATCGAGTTTTACAAACATGTAGAAAGCAGCATCTGGCCGCTCAACGCTTACACCATCCATCTCTTGAAGTGCGTTATAGCAATACTCGCGCTGCTCATACACGCGTCCGCCTGGCTCCAAATACTTTTCAACGCTCTGGTATCCGCCCAAAGCAGTCTGAATAATCGACTGCGCAGGAACGTTCGAGCACAAGCGCATATTAGACAGCATGTTAAGTCCCATAATGTAGTCGCGAGCCTTGGATTTATCTCCCGAAAGACTCATCCAACCAATACGGAAGCCAGCAATCATATGTGACTTAGAAAGTCCGCTGAAAGTTACGCAGAATACGTCTGGAGCAAGAGAAGCAATCGAAATATGCTTCTTGCCATCCATAACAAGACGGTCGTAAATCTCGTCCGCAAAAATAATCAGATTAAACTCGCGCGCAATCTTAACAATCTCTTCCAAAACTTCGCGACTATACAGCACACCCGTAGGATTATTCGGGTTAATAATCACGATTGCTTTAGTGCGAGGGGTGATTTTAGAGCGAATGTCGGCAATATCTGGGTACCAATGCGACTTTTCGTCACACATGTAGTGCACAGGAGTACCTCCAGCCAGGCTAGCGCACGCAGTCCACAGCGGATAGTCTGGGCTTGGAATAAGAATCTCGTCGCCGCAATCAAGCAGTGCTTGCATAGAAAGGTTAATCAGCTCGGAAACGCCGTTTCCAGTGTAAATATCTTCCATTTGTACGCCTGGAATGCCCTTAAGCTGATCGTATTGCATAATCGCCTTGCGCGCGGAGAAAAGTCCGCGACTATCCGAGTAGCCTTCGCAGTCAATAAGCTGCTGCTGCATGTCGTAAATTACTTCGTCTGGAGCGCGGAAACCAAAAGGAGCAGGATTCCCAATGTTGAGCTTTAGAATATGCGTTCCGTTTGCTTCCATGCGGTTTGCTTCTTCAACAACTGGGCCGCGAACATCGTAAAGCACGTGCTCAAGTTTGGTGGATTTGTTGAAAGATCTATGTTTGAGTGTTTGGGAAAGTTGTTCTTCTGTAAGCTGTGGCTGATTTAATTGTGATTCTTCTGCAGACTGGCAGTTTTGCGCGGTTTTTGCGCAAGAATGCCCACCTTTGATTCCGTCGCTGCTAATTCCAAGAATTTGTGCAAGCATATCTCGCACGTCTTTGCGTGGCTCAGTTTTTCCGCTTAAATATTGACTTAACTGGCTTTTGCCAAGTTTATGGCCATCTTTTGCTGCAAGCTCGATTACGTCAATCTGCTTATATCCCTTGATTTTCATGGCCTTTTTAAGGTCGTTTGCAAAATTCTGTGCCATAATCCGTCTTTCTTATAGAAGCTTATAAAATCAGCATTCTTAAATTGAACAAACTTACAACAAAGTTCAAAATAGAAGATATAAATTGAACTTTGAGGCGATTAAAAGACAATTTTACGCGCCAAAACTCATTTTGCAAGCATAAAGTTGAATTTATTTTGAATTTTGACCAAATTCTGGCTGAGCAATAATTAAGAATTGAACTAAAAAGACATTAAATTGAACTTATTTTGATTTGCTGGAATACGATTTTGCGCAAGCCGCAATCTTGTAGTGTGTTTGTATTAAAAAGTGCCTAAATTGGGTATAATCGCACTACATAAAGTTGCGAATCATCGCAGTTTGTTGCGGTGATACTATGGGTTACATGTATTTCTTTACTCCGCGCAGATGTGAATCTACTCAAAAAATAATGTATGCCAACAAAGGGCAGGCTCTTATGGCAGCGGATAAAAGTTTTACTGAACGCGGAGCAAAGCTGTGGGTTTATAAATGCGATTATTGCGGAAGTTGGCATTTAACGCATTCAAATCCTGCGATTCGTAAGTATTGCGATATGCGCTCGCGGTTTGAAACAACCAAACCTAAGTCTAGAAAACGCGGATATAAGCCGCGTATACGCTAAATAATTGATGTTAAATAATTAACACTAAAAATCAGCAAATCAGCAAATCAGTACTTGAAAGTAAATCCTTGCGCATTAAGCTGCGATTCGCAACTGTGGTTTTTAGCTCCAGAATCTACAGCAAGTTTTGCGATTTGTGCACTGAATGCGTCCACTGGCCTATCTGCATTACGTAAATCGTAGTATTTATGCACTCTTTCGTCGAAGTCTGCAAGTTTTTCAATCAAAACATCATCGCTGCTAGGGTATTCATTTTCAAAGAATTGCATACTCGAGTCCATGCACGGCTTTAATTCTGGCCTTTGGTCTGGCTTGCCAATTGCAAGCCCAAGAACTGGATACGTGTATTTTGGCAACTTCAAAAGTTCAATTAAATCTGGAATATTATTCAAAATTGAACCAAGGATTACGCAACCGAGTCCAAGCGATTCTGCGGCTGTTTCCATTGCGTGTAGTGCAAGAACAGCGTCGTTTTGCGACTGCGAGAATCTGTAGCCTGTTTTAAGAGTAAAATCGTTTCCGTCTGCATCAATGCCGTTTTTACGCGCTATAGCAGCATTTCTGTGCTGGTCAATAATAAAAACATACAAAAGTGGCGCTGTTGCTATGTAAGTTTGATTTCCAAGTTTAGAAAGTTTTTGTTTAAGATCTTTGCTAGTGATTTTAATAGCCGACCAATCGTTCAAAAACTGGCTGCAAGCTGCGCGCTGTGCCGCTGCTTCCAACGTTTTTGCAATATCTTCGCTAATTGGCTCATTTTTGAAAGCGCGTATAGATCTGCGATTAAGAAGCGTTTGAATAGTTTGATTCGCATATGCATTTTGCGCGTTGTTTTGCGTATTGTTTTGCTCGCTGTTCTGTGCGTTGCTTTGAGTTGACGTCATGTTTTTATATTAATGGCAACGAAATACCAATTAGAAATTGGCATGTAGAAGTGTTATAAAAGTGTTATAAATGTACGAGTGAACAAGTTGGCAGCGAAGCCGCTTGATAAATGCTTGCGTTAATGCACCAAGCGCAAGCTAAAAATGGTGGTGCTAAGGCGGCGTTGGGTATGCTGAACGGTTTGAACAATATTGACATTAAAGTTAATGGCGATTTGTGCACAACGGATACAACAGATACAACGGATTCGTACGCGATTCAAGATGTTCCAGCAACATGTTCGGGAGCGCCCGAAGGGCGACTAGTGCTTTTGCGCCACGGTCAAACTGCTTGGAGTGAATCTGGCCAGCATACAGGCCGCACCGATATTCCACTAACGCAAGTTGGCCGCAATCAAGCTATAAGCGCAGGCGCCAGGATTCGTCAAGCTTTTCCAAACGGTTTTAGCGAGGATTGCCAATTTGTAAGCCCTCTTGTTCGTGCTCGTCAAACAGCTCAGTTGGCAGGATTTGCGCATTGCACGCCGCTAGAATATGCTGCCGAGTGGGATTACGGCTGTGCAGAGGGGCGCACTCGAAAAGATGTGTCCGCGCTAAGCGGTGTTGAGTCGTGGGACGTTTGGAAGGATGGCCCTAAAGCTCTTCCAGATTTTATGTCGGATTCTTGCCAAGAGGTTCTTCCAAGTGGCGAAACAGTAAAAGTCGTGCGTACTAATGGCGAATCTTTACAAGAAGTTTCTAATCGTACTCAAAAAATAATCGACTCTGTTTTACCAAAACTTAAAAGCGGCAAGGATGTGATTATTGTAGCTCACGCGCACATTCTTAGGATTTTAGCAACCAGATGGCTTGGTGTTGATGCTTCTTACGCGCGCTTACTTCGACTAGACACCGCGCATTACAGCGCTCTTGGAACTTATAAGGGCGATCGTGTAATCGTTCGCTGGAATTGCTGATTTTTGCTTGCTTTAGATATACGACACGCCACCATATCAACGCTGCTATCGTTTGCAATATTTTTGCATTTGAGGCATAATAAAAAATGTCGAAAGGGCACCTAGGGGTGCGGCGGCCAAAAGGTAGGCCGACGGCATAGGAGAAAGGTTCGATGATGAATCGTACAATTAAGTCAACAATTGCGCTTGTAGCTTGCTCCGCAATGGCATTCGGTGCGCTCGCTGCATGCGGTTCCAGTTCTTCGGATTCTTCCGATAAGGGCAAGGTTTACTTCCTTAACTTTAAGCCAGAATCTGCTGATCAGTGGAAGGAAGTTGCTAAGGAATACACCAAGAAGACTGGCATTCCTGTAAAGGTTCAGAACGCTGCTTCTGGCACTTACGAGCAGTCCCTTAAGAGCGAAATCAGCAAGGGCAACGAAGCGCCTACACTGTTCCAGGTGAATGGTCCTGTTGGCTACGCAAGCTGGAAGGATTACACTGCAGATCTTAAGGATACCGAGCTTTACAAGCAGCTTCAAAACAAGGATATTGCTCTTAAGGATGGAGACAAGGTTGTTGGCGTTCCATACGCAATGGAAACTTACGGCTTGATTTACAACAAGGCTTTGTTAAAGAAGTACACGGAGCTTAAGGATGCTAAGGTAAAGTCTGCTGAAGAGATTAATTCCTTCGATAAGCTCAAGGCTGTTGCGGACGATATTCAGGCTCGTAAGGGTGAGCTTGGTGTTGATGGTGCATTCACTTCTGCTGGCTTCGATTCCAGCTCTGATTGGCGCTTTAAGACTCACCTTGCAAACATTCCTCTGTACTACGAGTTTAAGGCAGACAAGGTTACCAAGCAGCCAGCAAAGATTAAGGGCACGTTCCTTGATGGCTACAAGAAGATCTTCGATCTTTACATTACTGATTCCACAACTCCTGCAACTCAGCTCAGCTCTAAGACTGGCGAGGATGCAAACTCCGAGTTCTCGCTTGGTAAGGCTGTGTTCTATCAGAATGGTACTTGGGCTTGGACCGACTTGCAGAAGGCTGGCATGAAGGCCGAAGATCTTGGCATGCTCCCAATCTACATTGGTGCTAAGGGCGAAGAGAAGCAAGGCTTGGCTACTGGCTCCGAGAACTACTGGTGCATTAACGAGAAGACTTCGGATGCTAACAAGAAGGCAACCAAGGACTTCTTGAAGTGGGTTCTTACCTCTGATTACGGCAAGGAAGCTATGTCTAAGAAGATGGGCTTCACCACTCCGTTCAAGAGCTTTGCAGATATGAAGTCTGAGAATCCTTTGACTGCTGCTGCTGTTGAAGACGCTCAGTCTGGCAAGACTCCTGTAAGCTGGAACTTCACTATGATGCCATCTGACAACTGGAAGAACGATCTTGGCTCTGCTTTGCTTGAGTATGCTCAGGGCACTGGCAAGTGGGATAAGGTTAAGAGCGCCTTCGTTGACAATTGGGCTAAGGAAGTTGCTCAAGCTCACGAAGATCAGGACTAATCCGATTAATCCTAAGAATTGGGTTAAAACTGGATTATTAAATTCATAATTTAATATATGTCATTTTTGTAATTGCATTAGCACAGTGCATTAGTGACAAGTAAAAGAGCTTCAAGCCTAATGGTTTGAGGCTCTTTTTATTTTAAGAATTATCTTTAGTAAGTTGTGGCTTTAGTGAGATGCGTCTTGAGTTAGGTGTGGCTTGAGTGAGATATAGCTTGAGTTAGGTATGGATCGAGTTAGATATAGCTTTATTGGAAGAATGACCTTAGTCTGATAATTGTCTTAATTGTTTTCAAGTTGACTTGTGCTTGATCTAACTATAAGCTGTGCTGGAATGGTAATATATTTGCATTCTTCGCTTAAATAATCGCCATTAATCAGAGACAAAGTTATTTTGGCTGCGTCTACTGCCATTTCTGCAGGGTCTTGGCGAATAGTCGTAAGCCCTGTTTCTCTAGCGTAAAAACTATCGTCAAAACCAATAATCGAAACGTCTCCAGGTGTGCTGTATCCGCTTCTAGAAAGCTGGAACATAAGCGGAATTGCTATGCCGTCTTCTTGGCAAGCAATCGCCGTAGGAACATTTACGTTGCTTAAAAGCGAAGAGACAATTGAGCTTATTCTGTCTAATCCTTCGGGGGCAACGATTTCTGTAGGCGTAATGCCGTTGATTTTGCATTCGTCAATAAAAGAGTGGTAGCGCTGCAAAACGCTAAAATGCAGTGAGATATCGCGGTTTGTGCGAATGTAGGCAATGTTTTTGTGGCCTAGCCCAATAAGATGGCGTGCCATAAGTCGCGCGCCTTGATCGTCGTCTATGTTAATCGTTGCGTCAAAATCGCAATCCATAGGATTCAAGCAGTTTATACCTAAGACTGGCACGCCAGTGGCCTTTAAGGAAGCTACTTCCGATTTGTTTACGTCGAAGGAGCAAACGATTACAGCGTCTGCGTTTCGGCGAGTTGGCAGCATGCTAAAGAACTCTGCGCGCTCTTGGCTGCTGGATATTTGGAAGATTGAAAGGTCGTAGCCTGCGGGGTGAAGAACTTGATTTAGGCCTTGTATAATCGACGCGCTAAACCATAGTCGAATGCTGTCGCTAAGAAGAAGTGCAACTCTTAGTGTTTTGCCAGATTTTAGTGCCGCTGCGGATCTAGATATTGAAAAGTTTAGTTTTTCGGCAATAGCTAATACTTTGTTGCGCGTTGCTGCGGAAACCAAGTCTGGGCGCGTAAAAGATCTAGAAACAGTGGATACAGATACATGCGCCTGATCGGCCACGTCTTGAATATTAGCTGGCATTTGAACTCCTTTATTCGCGCAGCAAAATGTTTACTCAATATCTTCATTAATATTGTTAAAACATATGCAACGCTAGTATATGAGCAGTGTTGCATATGAGAATTTTCACGTGCTTATTTGCGCTCATTACACAAACGTTTGCAATACGAACAATAATAGCAGGTTTTGCCGTAAAATCGCCAAAAATAGGGATTTTTTTCACATTTGATTTTTGCCTTCTTAAGTGGCGACATGCAAAAAATGACAACGTTTGACATTGTGGTTGCATGTAGTAAGATAAAAGTATTGGTTCGAGCGCGGCCGCTCGCACAGGCGCGTACTCAAGGAGGAGAAAGTGACGAATCATGATTAATATGAGTGGAAAAGCAATACGCAAATGGTGGGCGTTATTCGCTCTGCCAACGTTTGCTGCATTTGTAATTGGCTTCTTAGTGCCATTTGTAATGGGCGTGTATCTTAGCTTTACTAAGTTCCATACTGTTACTGACGGAAAGTTTGTTGGAATCCGCAATTATCGCAAGGCTTTGCGCGACCCACACTTCCTTCATTCGCTAGTATTTACAACAGCTTTTACGGTTGTAACAACAATTGTTATTAATGTTATTGCATTCGCAATCGCTTACATGCTTACAAAAAAGTTTAAAGGCTCCAACCTATTCCGTACGGTATTCTTTATGCCGAATTTGATTGGTGGCATTGTTCTGGGCTACGTTTGGCAGGTAGTGCTTAATGGCATCTTGGGCTACTTTGGCCGTGCTATTACGTATTCTGCAACGTACGGATTCTGGGGCATGGTTCTTTTGATATGCTGGCAGCAAATCGGCTACATGATGATTATTTACATTGCTGGCTTACAAGCGCTTCCAGGAGACGTTATTGAGGCAGCTGCCGTTGATGGTGCAAGCCCAACGCAGACGCTGTTTAAGATTACAATCCCGCTTATGATGCCGTCTATTACGGTTTGCACGTTCTTAACGGTTACAAACGGATTCAAGCTATTCGATCAGAACTTGGCGTTGACTAATGGTGCTCCTTCTAGAAAGTCGGAGATGCTTGCATTAAACATCTTCAACACATTCTATGGAAGACTCAATGGTGAAGGCGTCGGTCAGGCAAAGGCAGTTATATTCTTCATTATTGTTGCCGTTATTGCCTTGATTCAGAACAGGTTGACAACTTCTAAGGAGGTGGCAGCATGAACGAGAAGACTAAGCATCCTGCGCTTTGGACCACGCTTTTTGCTGTAGTGAGTTTGCTGTGGATTTTCCCAATCGCGTTAGTGTTTATGAACTCCTTTAAGTCAAAGGTGTATATTGCTAGCGAGCCATTTTCGCTTACTCCAAAGTCGTTTATTGGTTTTGATAACTACGTTCTTGGCATTAACCGCACGAATTTGTTGATGAGCTTCTGGTGGACAATTGTTGTAACGATTGGCGCTGTGGCTTTGATTCTGCTTTGCACTTCTATGTGTGCTTGGTGGATTGTGCGCGTAAACAATTGGGCTGCAAAGCTTCTTTACGTGTTGTTCTTGTTCAACATGATTGTGCCATTCCAGATGGTTATGTTCACGCTTTCCAACATCACTACAAAGCTTGGATTGAACACTCCTTGGGGCTTGTGGATAATCTACCTTGGATTCGGCGCAGGTTTGGCTGTGTTTATTTTCACAGGCGTTGTAAAGGGCATTCCTCAAGAGTTGGAAGAGTCTGCAATGATTGATGGCGCTTCTGTGCCACGCATATTCTTCCAGATTATTGTGCCGATTATGAGGCCTGCAATTATATCCGTTTCTATCTTGCAAACAATGTGGATTTGGAACGACTTCCTTCTTCCATACCTCACTTTGGATTTGAACAAGTACAAGACGGTTTCTATTGCAGTTCAATATTTGAAGGGCGGCTATGGCTCTGTTGAAATGGGTGCAATGATGGGCTGCCTGGTTATGGCAATTGTTCCAATAATAGTCTTCTACCTAATCTGCCAGAAGTACATAATTAAAGGTGTTATGGCAGGTGCGGTAAAGGGCTGAGGTTTTTTCTCCTTCGAATCTCGGCACGCATGATGGTGGTTGCAAGTGTTTGCAGCCACCATCATTTGTGTTTAAGCGTATCTTTGTGTTTAAGCGTATCTTATAGTGTATTGTTATTTTAGATTTGTTTAAGTTTGCTTAATTAGGCGGGAGTAGTTGTAATGATCTCTTTTGGAAGCCCTGATTCTAAGTTCGCTCAAGGAATGGAATCGTTTGCAGATGCGGTCTGGCTTACTGTTCTAATGATTATTACCAGCATTCCGCTTGTAACGGTTGGAGCGTCTATTACGGCCGCTCACGAGACAGCTAGACGGATTGAACGTGGCGAGGCACACACAACAGCAATCTACTTTAAGTCTTTTAAGAATAATTTTGTTAAGGCAACTATTATTTGGGCTATTTTAGGGCCACTTTTAGTTGTAATTATATGGTCTTGGATTTTTGTGCAACTTACTCCGCTTTTAATAATAAAGTTTGCGATTAGCATTTTGTGGATTCTTGTTGCGCAGTGGGTGTTTGCATTGCAAGCGCGCTTTGAAAACTCGATTGGCAGAACTCTTATTAATTCGCTGATTTTTGGCGTTAGTTACGCTAGTACAACGCTTATAATGTTTTTGCTTGATTGCGTGTTCTTTGCGCTTGTGTACCTTTCACTAAGGTATTTTTTGCAAGGACTACCGCTGTTGATTTTGCTTGGGTGGGGGTCTTTAATTATGCTCCACACGCCGCTTTTGGAGCGCGTGTTTGCTAAGTACGTTGCGTCTAATACGCAGTGAGGCGAACATCGCCATAGATGCTCGCCTCACTTAGGACATCAAAAACATAGCGCGTAAGCCGTGTCTACAGGCGACCTACGCGCTATGCGAGAGAGAAAGAAGTTACTACATGAGTAACAATCAATATTTATTATACTCTTGATTCAAGTGTTTGCAAGTATTTTTAACCTTTCTTTTTACATTTTTTGGTGGTAATTTTACAGTTATTTGTGCTTGTTAGCTAATTTTTTCGCCTCGCATAATGGCGGCCATATTGAGTACGTGTTGAGACTTAAAAACGTCGCCTGTATGAACAACGTTTCCATCTTTATCTGCAAGAGGAATACGCCAATTTGGATACTCAGTACTGGTTCCAGGCTGATTTTGCGAACGCTTCTCTCCAACTGCATCAACAAGTGCCACTTGCAAAAGCAAAGATGGGGAAGTGCGCATAATCGCATGCATGGCCTCTACAATCTCTTGCACATGGTCTTCTACATGCTCGGCAGCGTCCTTGCTAATCCATCCACCATCCAAAAGCATCTTCATCATGGCGTCTCGCTCTGCGCTAGCAGCCTTTTGGAAGCTTTCTACGGAATCGGTAAGCAAGTGCAGCTCTTCGCGAATCTTAACGTGCTCAAACGCAAGATAGCCTGCTGTAGGAGGCATGTCGTGAGTAGTAACAGATGCCAAAGCGTATTCGCGGTATGTAGAAGGATCTGCAAATATGATTTCCTTCTTTCCAGCCTTTTTAGCGGCTTTTTCGGCTTCGTCATTGTGCGTAAACCATTCAACAACAGTTCCAAGAATGCCATGCGAAGCAAGCACCTTAGAAACGTACGCTGGAACAGTGCCAAGGTCTTCGCCGATCACCAATCCGCCTGCGCGAGTGGCCTCAATACTAAGAACTGCAAGCATTGCGTCCACATTGTAGTAAACGTAAGCACCGTTCTTTGCGCCTTGGCCGCGCGGAATCCACCACAAGCGGAAAAGACCAAGCACATGGTCAATGCGAACTGCGCCAGCATGCAAGAACACGTTGTGAACCATGTCTCGGTATGCAATGTAGCCAGTTTCGTCTAAGTAATTAGGGTCAAATGGCGGCTGGCCCCAATCCTGACCCTGCTGGTTGTAGAAGTCTGGAGGCGCGCCAACACTAACGCCGTTAGCAAAGCGCTCTGGGCTCCACCATACGTCTGCGCCGTATCCGTGCACGCCAACAGCCATGTCTTGCATAAGACCAATCGCCATTCCTGCAGCCTTAGCTTCGGCGTGAGCAGCGGCAACTTGCTCATCTGCAATCCATTGCAGCCAGCGGTGGAACTCAAGCAAATCAGCGTGCTCGCGTCTAAGCATGTCGATCTGAGGCGTGCCTTTGCCGGTTGTATCAAACCAAAGATTATCTCCCCAAGGAGCACCCCAAACTTCAAAGGCTACGCACCAAGTAGCAAAAGCGTCTAAGTCTTCTCCAGAGCGAGCCTTAAAGTCTGCAAAATCCTGCTCGCGCTCGGCGCTTCTAGGCTGCTTAAAAATAAGCTTTAAGGCTGGAAGTTTTGCGTTCCACGCGGCGTTAATATCCATTGGATTTGGATTGTTATTAAGCGCTTCCACGCCCTCGTGCAAAATCTCCACCTCTTTGCGCTGGCTATCGCTAAGCTGCGCGTACTCTGGAATATCTTGCGGACGAATGTATGTAACGTTTAAGAACCTGCGCGATTCTGGCAAGTAAGGAGAAGGCTCCAAAGGTGCCACTGGTGCGCACGCATGAATCGGGTTTATAAGCATAAAGTCGGCTTTGCCAATGCTGCCAGCGTCTTTAAGCAGTCTGCGCAAGTCGCCATAATCGCCAACGCCCCAAGATTCCTTTGAGCGAACGGAATAAAGCTGAGTCATGTATCCCCAACGATGGCGTTCTTGAACGCTTTGCGGAAGTGGGATTTTTGCTGGCGCGCAAATCAAAGTTGATTGCGCGTGTGCAACAGTTTTGCCATTTTTATCTTCGACTTTTGCAAGAAGAGTGTGGTAGCCCATTGGCAAGTCTTGCGGAAGTTCAAGAGTTAATCCGTCTTCTTCGCTTGTTTCAAAGTTGTTAAGAGGCTCTTCGTATTCCGACCCATCTTCTAGCGTAAGCGTTATATGGATTTTTTCTGGACTACTTGTAGCTTCTTCAGAGTGAATAGGAACAATCGTTTTTGCTCCAATAAAGCACACCACGGTTGGTGGCAGCAGCTCGCTATTGCGCTTTTCTTGAACGCGTTTTAGTGAGTTTTCAATGCTTTCGCTTGTGGTTGCAGGGTAGCCCAGCGCGTCTAGAACGCCTACAAGCGCTTCGTCCGTAATTTCCGTATAGTCACCTAGTTGGTCTATGTAGAAAGTTGCAACTCCGCATGCTTTTGCAAGTTTAACTAGTGGGCGAGCAAGCCTTTCTGCGCTTTCTTCTACGGGCACAGTTGTGGCAGCCTTTGTTTTGCCGTTAGTTGTTGTGCCATTGTCTGTTGTGCTCATGATGCTCCTTTGTTAATCGTGGCACATGTACGAGCATCGAATTGATTTCAAACGATGCTAAAGGGTGCGGTTCTCAACACATCACTGGATTGAGGCACGCTCTAGCTAACCATTATATTAAGTATTGATATCGTTTGCAATATTGGCGATTTTTGTGGTATTTAACAAAAACCGCAGAAAGCTAAATGCCAACTGCGGTTTTGTTATTTGCGATTATTTGTGCATGTTTGCTGCTAGTTGCTACTTACTTGCGGCGGATTCGCATAAAGTGCCAGCCAGCGCCGATTGCTGCGATTCCAGCAGTGATGCTGCCAGCAACAGCTGCGATTAGCGTTGTGTTGTTGCCAGCAGCGTGCTCACCGTTGTTTGCGGCAGCTGCCTGAGCGCTCTTATCGCTGCTATTGTCTTCGCTCTTAGAGTCTTCACTCTTTGAGTCTTCGTTTTTAGATTCTTCGCTCTTGGAGTCTTCGGATTCCTTCTGGCTTTCGGCTTTTGCGGAATCGTTAGATGTGTTCTTTGACTCTTCGCTCTTTGCTGCGCTTGCGGAGCTTGCTGCAGTAGCAGCAGAGGCGGCAGAAGCAGGAGCTGCAGCACGAGGCGTGCGTGCAGGAGTCTCTGCGGCTGCTTGCGACATAGCAGTAGCGTTTTCTACGAGTTCTTCTGCAGCTTTAGCGGTATTCGCAGGCTCCGTTTGATTTGCTGGAGCAGCACTGTGCTTAGGTGCGGATTGTGGCTCAATAGGAGCAGGCGCCGATTCCTTTGCCTCTGGAACAGATGGAGCTGGCTCTTTTGGTTCTGGAGCAGAAGGAACCGCTTCCATAGAGCCTGCGCCTGGAATAACATTCAAATTGCCGCCGTTTTGCTGCGCGTGGCTTCCTGCAAAGTTTCCTTGAGCAGAGCTATCGCTATCTTGCGCGTTGTTTTCTGGCTGCTTAGCCTGTGGTTTTTGGGCAGCTGGAGGCGCTGGAGGAGTAGGAGGAGTTTGTTTCTCTGGCTCTGCAGGATTTTGTGGATTAGCCTGTGGAGTCTGTTGATTCCCTTGTGGAGCGTTCGGCGCTGGAGCTTGATTCTGCTCTTGCTGCTCTGGCTCTGCTGGAGCAGGAGCTGGAGCGTTCTGCTGGTTCTGCATTGGTGGAATTTGCTCTTGCGGAGCATTCGCATCAGGCTCGTCGGCAGATGGGAGACCAGAGCTAAGTGCTTCCTCTGCTCTCTTAGCAGCTGCAGCAAGCGAATCTTTGCGGCCGTTAAGGTTGTTAGACAATGTGCTTAATTTGCTTATATACGTAGTAAGATTATCTGTGACGATTTTAAATGCGCCTTTACGATGTTCGTCTTTCTTAAAAAGATCTCCATGATTACTCTCAAGACCTTTAATCATATTCCAAACAGTATTGCTTTTTTCTGAGATTTTATCTGTTGCATCGTTAACCTTAGATTCTGCATCTTGGATTTTTTTCTGAACTTTAACAACTTTTTCAGACGCTGCTGCAATCTGGTTCATAGCATCTGAAGCGTCTTTAGCTGTTCTTTCTAAATCCCGCCTTGAATTTTGCAAATTTTCTTCAATAATTTTTTTATTTTCACCTTGAGCGTCTTTAAGCTCTTGAGTTCTAGCTGCTATATCTTTCTTCGCTTTTTCGATTCCAGCTACAGCTTGTGTTTTCTTTTCTATTGCGCTATTTACGCTCTGGATAGCTTCATCGGCTTCGTTTTGAGTTTTAGTTACTTCTTCTTCTACTGGATTGTATGATGCAGTTGCTTCGTTTAGATATTTGTTTGCATCTTTAAACTTCTCTGTTGCATCTTTTTCAAACTTCTTTTGTGCTTCTTCAGGCGGTGTTTTAGAATCCTTGCCACCAGCTTGCGCACCAGTGTTGCCTTCGGAGCCATGATCTTCTTTCTTTTCAGAAGATTTGCCTTGTGTGCTTGCGCTAGGGTCGGAGTCTGTTTGGCTATTGCCTGCTTGACCTGCTTCGCCAACGCCAGCACCAGGATTGCCTTGAGTCTGACCTTGCTGTGGATTGCCAGCGTTAGTACCAGCACCAGCAGCATCGCCTTGCGGATCAACAGTAACAACTTCGCTCATGCGGTCAAAGCCTTCGCCAGCTTGTGTAACAGAAGAAACTGGAGTTACCTGCGTAGTTTTCACATCTTGCGTCAAGGTTGTAGTCGTGTCTGCGGCGTTTGCTGCGTTTGCAATGCTTATGCTTCCAATAAGAGCCAAAGAGCTAGCGCCTAAAGAGATAGCGGCTGCAATCTTAGCGTTCATATTTACCTCATTCTTCAAATCATTTAGGTTTGGGGGTGGGGATATTTGTTTAATTATCAAGTTGTAAGATCAAAGCGCTGCCATGCAATGTGTGCTTTAATAGCGTCTCTGTCTTGTTACTGAACTTTCTCCTCTCCACCATCGCGAATATACGCAAGGGGGGTATAAAGTCTAAAAATGATTCTAGCAGAACAGCAGGAATAATTCGCTCACTTTGGCAATTTATAAGGAACAATTAAGGAAATTACAAGGTTTTGCCTTGAAATATTAGCATTTGACTCAGTATTCAACTAAGTATTCGAAAATATAATATTCAACTATAATCCAAAAATAATCAAAAAATAATCCCGACTTTGTTTCCAAATCACAAGAATAAGGGAACAAAATCGGGATAAAATGCGATTCGAGCGCTAAAAAAACTCGAGCAATCAAGCGCGCTTGTTGCTTAACACAACGAATGTACGCGGCGGAATATGAACCGCGCGCGGATCGCCATTATCGTCGCAAAGCATTGATGCGCGGCTGCCGGAAGCGCTGCCAATCCATCTATCAAAGTACTCGCTGGAGTCCAGCACACAGCGCCATTTTTTGCGGCTTGCGCAAGGCTCAGGCAAATCAACCGTTGCAGACGCATCTTTCATAGGATTAGCGCACACAATCAAGTCGCTTTCAATTTGCTCCGCAAGAACAGAATTATCGGATGCATTAAGACGAGTGTGCTGAGCATCGTAAAACTCCGCATTCTTAGCGCGAAGTTTTATAAGCGCGCTATACCAGTCTACAAGCGGTTGGAATCGCTTAGCTCTAGACCAATCAAGCTGGTTCATAGCAACTCCGCGATTATAGGAGTTATCGCAACCATGCTTAGTGCGGCCAAACTCTTCGCCGCCAAGCATAAATGGCATTCCAGCGGAGCACAAAATTATGCCAGCGCTAAGAATGTTAGCGCTGAAGATGTCTGCAACGCTGTTTGGATCGCTTGCGTCAAAATCGCAGTTAGACGCATTGTCGCGCATAGAAATACACAGCTTATCCCACAAAGTCAAATCGTCGTGAGCAGAAACATACTGCACAATCTGACCAACACTCTTACCAGCACAAGGCATACCACGCCAGCCATTAAACGCGTTTCGCACAGGATCCGCCGTCCAGAACTCGTTGCCGTTTACATAACCGCGGTCTCGATGATCCATAACATTGCCCTTAATCGTGTCACGAGACTCATCACTAAACCAGCCGATTCTAGAATCAAGGAAGTCGCGCCCAGCTTTATCTCCCATAGGGCAATCATCGGCTACAGCTGCAGCATCCGCACCCCACGGCTCGCCGTACATAAGAATATCTTTGCCGCCATCAAGCTTATCTAGTTCGGCACGAATCATGTTCAAAGTTTGCGCATCCGTTAAGCCCATAAGGTCAAACCTAAAACCATCCACGTGGTAGCAGCGCGCCCAATGCAAAATAGACTCAATCATAAAACGTCTAAACATTGGGTGGTCGGAAGCCATTTCGTTTCCGCAACCCGATCCGTTTGCAAATCCGCCGTCATCCTTGCGCCTGCAAAAATAGCCAGGAGCAACGCTTTCAAACGCGTTCGATGCTGCTTCAAACATGTGATTATAAACAACATCCATAACTACGCGCATGCCATTCTTGTGCAAAGCGCCAATCATCGCCTTGCACTCGCGGATTCTTGCCGTTCCGTCGTACGGGTTGCTGGAGTATGCGCCTTCTGGCACGTTGTACGCGTGAGGATCGTAGCCCCAATTGTAAAGCGAATCAACACTTTTTCCATCTTTGCGTGCAGACGAAATCGCAACCTCATCCACAGTCGCAAAATCGTAGATTGGCATTAGTTGAACGTGAGTTACGCCAAGTTTTTTAAGATAGTCGATTCCAGTAGGGAAGTTGCTATCTGAATCTAAAGTTGTATGCGAATCTGTAAAAGCAAGATACTGACCGCGGTGTTCTGGCTTAAATCCGCCATTTGCATTGCTGCTAAAGTCTTCAACGTGCGTTTCCCAAACAACCGTTGCATGGCGCACAAATTCTGGCGATTTGTCTTTGTGCCACCCTGCAGGAGCCACGCGATCTTCGTCAATAACAAGGCTGCGCTCGCCATTTACGCCGCTAGCAACACCCCAAGGGTCGCTTGTGCGATTCACTTTTCCATCTGCAAAAGTCACAAGAAAGTCGTAGTAAACGCCATCTAGTCTTTGCAAGATTGACGTTCTCCATGCTCCGTCGCGCAATGGCTTCAAATCACGTGTTTTAAAAGGTTCGCTGTTGTTTCCTGTTTCAAAAAGTCGCAGTGTTACGCTCGATGCTGTTGGCGCCCAAAGCGTAAATGTGGTCGATCTTTCGTTAAGCGAGAATCCGAGCTGCCCCGAATAAACTGGCCATTGTGTTGAAGGTGGGAACGTCATGAATATATCCTTTTGTATTTTATTAAATTATTTAGCATAAAATACGAAGGCCGAAACGCTTTTAACGCTCGACCCCCATATTTCACCAAACTCTACAATTAATGCAGAGCTTACTATCCCTTAACAGAGCCAGACATCGACTCTTCGTAGAATCGTTGCATAACAATGAACAGGATTGCGATTGGAATGGAAACGCACACAGCTCCAGCGGAGAATCGTGCGAACCAGTGATTGATGTATTCTCTCTGCAACATTTGGTACAAGCCCAAAGCCACAGTGTAATTATCTTGAGTACGAGCAATCGTCTTAACAAGAACGAAGTCAAGCCATGGACCCAAGAAGCTAACAATAGCCTGGAACACAATCATAGGCTTGCATATTGGAAGAATAATCTTATAGAATACTTGCCAAGTTGTGCAACCATCCAAGTAGGCGGCCTCGTCCAAAGACTTTGGAATCGTATCCATGTAGCCCTTCATAACGTAGAAACCCATGCCGCTACCAGCAGAGTAAACGATAATCAGGGAAATAAGAACAACGGAGCCATTCGTTAATCCAAAAGCCTTCAAAATGAAGTAGATAGCAATAACTGCCATGATTCCTGGGAACATGCCAAGAATCAAAGCAATATTCATAAATGTCTTACGACCGCGGAAACGCAAGCGAGACATGCAGAACGCTACTACAAGCACGAAGAACAGAGAGATAATGCACACGAAAATAGACACAATCAAGGTGTTCAAGAACATTCGTGGGAAGTCAAGAACTTCTCGCTCAGTAAACAGCTGAATGTAATTATTAAACGTATACTTAGTTGGGAAGAACGTTGTCTGGTATGGAGCGGTGTTTTGGTTAAAGCTTTCCAAGAACACCCATACGATTGGCGCGAGCCAAATAATAGACATAATAATCAGGAAGATATGAGTGATGATATCTCCGATTATGCGGCGCACGCGCTGATCGCGCCAGAATGGAACGCTGCGTGTACTATGCACAGTTTGTTCGCTTTGCATAAGATCCTTCTTATTACTCACCGGAATCCCTCCTCATTCTTGTAGGAGCCAGAGTTGCGGTATGTTATCAAAGCAACAATCGCAAGCACAATGAATGTCATAATGCCGATTACCGCGCCCATGCTGTAGTTATCTTTATCAACCGTAAGCTTGTACAGCCATGTGATGAGCAAATCAGTCTTACCTGCCGAAGAGCCGATTGGTGTTGGCTCGCCGCCAGACAAGAGGTAAATAACGTTGAAGTTGTTAACATTGCCAGTGAACGTTGTAATTAAGTATGGAGTCATAACAAAGAAGATGTATGGCATAGTAACGTTCATAAAGCGCTGCCACCAGCTTGCACCATCAAGTTCTGCAGCCTCATAAAGTTCTGCTGGAACATTTTGCAAAATACCAGTGATTTGCATGATTGTGTAAGGAATACCAACCCAAAGGTTGATGAGAATAACGGTAACCCTTGCCCAAGTAGCATCCTGGAAGAATGGTAGTGGAGAATGAATCCATCCAGAAGAGATGAGAAGACGGTTAATAGCGCCATCTCTTTGCAGCATGCTGTGCATAACAAGCAAAGACACAAACTGTGGAACTGCGATTGTAAGCGAGAAGCAGATGCGCCACAAGCTCTTAAGGCGAGTAGTGCGCCTGTTAATAATCATTGCCATAAACATGCCGAAGAAGAAGTTCAAGAATGTAGCGAAGAAAGCCCAAACAAGGGTCCAAATCAAAACATCGAAGAAGATTCCAGCATTAATGGTTCCAGTTGTGTTTCCAAGAATCTTAACAAAGTTGTCTAAGCCAACCCAATGGAACAGGAGTGTGTGATCACGGTCGTAATTTGTAAACGCCATTGAAATCATGAATGCTAATGGCAATACCGTAAACAGAACAATTCCAGCGGTTGGAAGAGTCATAAAACCAACGTGTGCGTGGCGGTCGAGCAAAGATTCAACATCTTTAACAAAGGTGATAGGCTTTTCTCCGCGCTTTACAAAGGATTGAGCCTTGTATGCGCTGCGCAAAGATAAAGTAGCCAAATAAACTAAAACAATAATTGCTGCAATGCTCATAACGCCATACAGCAAAATCTCAACAGAATTATCTCCAGCAACGTAGTGCCAGAAGCCGTTAATCTTTACTCTGCCTTGTTTTTTAGTGCCGAGCGTACCGAATTTTGGTAAATATTCCGCGCCAGTTGTGGCCAAGAAGGCAAGAACTCCAGCCTCGCATAGAAGAAATACGAGACCTTTCACGTACTGTTTGCGAACGAAGTTACCAAAACCGAAGATAATTATCGAAACCCAAGACAGTGCGTCTGCGTTCTTTGCAGCCTCCTGTAGTGAGTATTGCGAAGGGGCCACAAATTCATCGGCAGAAGGTGCCTTCTTTCGCTTCCCTCGCTTGGTGGATGTCGTGCCAGTCATGACATGCCTTTCCGTAAAATTGTGGGGCTTATACAAGCAAAGAACGCCCCGCCCCGATTTGCTGTTCTTAGGGGAGCGGGGCGTCCTTGCCGTGTTTTTCTAAATATTATTTTCTTTTAAAAGAATTTAATATTTAGAAAATAGTCATAAGTTATTACTTACTTCTTAAGAGCTTCCTCAAAGCCCTTCTGGAAGTCTGCAATCTTTGCAGCGGCGTTGCCGTCGTTGACTTCCTTGTTGGCCAATGCAGTACCGAAGGTCTTCATTGGATCCCAGAAGGCACCCATTTCTGGAACGGTTGGCTGCAAGACAGAAGTCTTAGCAATGGTGTTCATCTGAGCAACAGCGGCTGGGTTATCCTTAACAAGATCGCTCAAAGCCTTAGCAACTGGGATGTCGCCGTGAAGCTTGTACATCTGCTCCTGGGATTCCTTAGAACCGAGGAATGCAGCGAACTTAGCGGCCATCTCTGGAGCCTTGGAGTTAGGGTTGTAAGCAACAGCCTTAGAGCCAGCGAAGGACTTCATCTGGTGCTCGCCGTCTTCGGACTTAAACTTTGGAAGCTGAGCAGCAGCGTAGTTGTCGCCCAAAGCCTTCTTTACGTCGCCAGCATCCCAAGAGCCAGAGAAGTAAGCGTCAACAGTGTGGTTCTTAATGCCAGACAAGCCAGCGCCATCGCCATCCATTACAAAGTTCTTGTTCTGAATGAGCTTTGCAACATACTTAGTGATTTCGGCAGCCTTATCACCAATCTTGATGCCGGCCTTGCCATCGTTGCTCTTCTCGCCGAAGAGGGTCATGTTGCCATCAAGGTAGAAGCCTGGAAGGTACCAAGCGTTGCTAATATCGAAAGCAACCTTGCCCTTTTCGAGCATCTTATCGAGGGACTTAACGTCTTCGTCGGAGAACTTGGACTTATCGTAGTACATGAACCAAGTGTTGCCCATGTATGGAACGCCATAAAGCTTGCCATCTTGAGCGGTTACAGACTGGATGATGGTCTCATCGTTGTCTCCCTTAACCTGCTTTGCAGCATCGTCGCTCAACTCGCCAATTGCGTTTGCCTTTACCAAGTCGCCGAGCTGATCGTTAGGGAACAGGTAAACATCGGCAGCGGCCTTAGCATCCTGCTTAACTGTCTTAGCAGCATCTGGTGGTGCAACAACAGCGTTCTTAAAAGTAACTTCTGGGTGATCCTTCTGGAAGGCTTTCTCCATAGCCTGAATCCAGCCGCCAGCCTTCTGATCTTCGGAAGAAGACCATACGGTGAGCTTTACTGGGTTCGACTTGCTGCTGGAGCCAGCGTTGGTGCTAGAACCGCATGCAGCAAATCCAAACATAGTGGCGATTGCGAGGCCTGCGCCCAGCACTTTCTTCATATTCGTCATCCTTGACCTCCTATATCATGCCAGCTTGGCATGTTCTTTGGTGGCATAGTAACAAATTTCATGTGACGCAACTTCGACGTTTCTCTGCGTTTTTGCAGCGTCACATTTGTTGTTGAAATCTGTTTATAAGCAATGTGTAGTATACACGTATATATTGTAGTTGGCAAATCATGTTGCGCGCTATTGGAAAAATTTCCGCTAAAGTTGTTTATTCTTGATAAAAAGTTATATTTTATTTTGTAAATCAGTAAATTTATCGGAATTTTATTATTGATTGGTCGAATGCGAGTCGACGATTTTGAGCTCAGTCAAAGCGGAAAGTTTTCCTGATTTTGTTGCTCAAAATGGCAAAATCAACAACAAAATGCGGAAATGTGAATAGTAAAATAAAATTAGACAGGTCACGCCAACAAAACCAACAAAACGGGGGAAACATGCAAAACGAACATGCGCAATGGCTGCGCGACGCCGTATTCTACGAAATCTACCCACAAAGCTTCTATGATTCAAACGGCGACGGAATCGGCGATATTCCAGGCATAATCGAAAAACTCGACTATGTAAAATCGCTTGGTTGCAACGCGATCTGGCTAAATCCTTGCTACGATTCGCCATTTAAGGATGCGGGCTACGACGTGCGCGACTACAAAAAAGTGGCAGCGCGCTACGGCACAAACGAGGATTTGCAACGTCTTTTTAGCGAAGCGCATAATCGTGGAATGCGCATTTTGCTAGACCTTGTTCCAGGTCACACAAGCGAAGAGCACGAGTGGTTTAAGCAAAGCTCGCGCGCGCAAGAAAACGAGTTTAGCAAGCGATATATTTGGACAGACAGTGCGTTTAGTGGCTATTCCATGCCGTTTATTGGCGGAGAAAGCGAGCGAGATGCAACGTATATTCTTAACTTCTTTAAATGCCAGCCAGCACTAAATTACGGCTTTGCGCATAGGGATCGCGCGTGGCAATCTGCGCCAGATTCCGCTGAGGCTGCGCAAACGCGCGCCGCGATGGTTGATGTTATGCGATTCTGGCTTGCGCTCGGCGCGGACGGATTCCGTGTAGACATGGCGGATTCGCTTGTAAAAAACGACGACAACAATGGCGAGGGAAGCCTTGGCAAAGACAACACGATTCGCGCATGGCAAGAAATGCTGGGCGCTGTAAAAGCCGAGTATCCGCAGGCTGCTTTCGTTTCGGAGTGGGGCAGGCCGCGTCAGGCTCTTGCTGCTGGATTCGACATGGACTTCTATTTGAATTGGCGCTGGGATGGGAATCCTAACGGTTACGCGCGCTTGGCTCGCGATGTGGATAATGCGCTAGATAGCAATCCCGAGCACGACCGCAGCTACTTTAATGCGCGCGGTGGCGGTAGTATTTGCCCATTTTTAGACGATTATTGCCCGCAGTATGAGGCCACTTGCAACGAGGGCTACTTTAGTTTTATAACGTGCAATCACGATACTCCGCGCCTGGCTCCGCGATTAAGCGAGCGCGAAAGGCGGATTGCGTTTGGCATGATTCTTACAATGCCAGGTGTGCCGTTTGTGTATTACGGCGACGAAATCGGCATGAAATACCGCGATATTCCTACAAAAGAGGGCGGTTATGCGCGCACGGGCACGCGTACGCCAATGCAGTGGGATGATTCTAAGAATTTTGGATTCTCCACGGCCGCAAAGTCGAAGTTGTACCTGCCTGTTGAGGCGCGCGCGGATGGAAGAACTTGCGCAAACTCGCGCAAGCAGGCCGTGCAAAGTGGCGAAATTCCAACGGTTTTGGGGCAGGAGCAGCATGGCGATTCGCTGCTTAACTGGGTGCGCGCGCTGATTTCTTTGCGGCACGAGTGCGCGGCGTTGCACGCGGATGCCACTTGGCGAGTGTTGCACGCGCCTGTGGATGGTCGCAGTTTTGCGTACGAGCGGTGTGCGGTTGAGTCTGGAGAAGCGGCTATAAATCGATGCGTTGTGGTTATGAATCCTGGATTAAACGAGGAGACGATTGCGCTTAGCGCGCTTGCAGGGCTTACGCCAGAGGCGATTTTGCAGCCGCGGCTTTCGATTGGGGCGGTTGCTTGCGATTCTTCTGCGCTTAAACTCGGCGCGCAATCCTTTGCCCTGTTTGTTTTATAATCCGTTTCATCGTTTGTTGTTGTACAATCGCACTACATAAACACGCGAAACTGTAGTGTGTTTGTACCGAATTTCAGCGTTTTTTAATACAAACGCACTGCATAAACGCACAAAACTGTAGTGTGTTTGTATTTGATTTTGGTGTTTTTTGATACAAACGCACTACATAGATTTCGCGCCACATAGATTTAATGCGGAGTTTGATACAATTGCAATGATTATGCAACAATGGCAAAAGCTTATACGCACTCAACGTTATACGCACTTAACGCAACGAGTGCGAGCAAGAGGTGAATTATGGACGCGCTAAAACCAAAGATCCGTGCAGACAAGAACATAAAAATGGGGATTACGCTCAAAAAGTTCAAGCTGCTCGGCGCTGTAATGATGATGCTCAGCGCGTTCGGCACAACCGTGATTCCGCACCTTTTTGGCGGCCTTTCCGCATCCAACATGTGGAGCCTCACCGCTGCCGTAGTGTGCGAAGTTGTAAGCTGGTCGGCCCTGCCATGGTATGCGTGGCTACTCGTTCGCGGATATCAAAACACGCATAACCTCAACCTTTACACGCTCCGCCTTCTTGTGCTTGCTCTTATTTGCGAGGTTCCGTACGACTTTACAACCTTTGGATGTGCTTTCGATATGCGCTCGCAAAATCCAGTGTTTGGGCTTGTTATTGCGCTTTTTGTGCTTTCGGGAATCGACATGGTTCGCGCGCGTTTTAGTGGCGCGCAAAAAGTGGCGTCAATCGCAGTGATCCTGGTTGCAGGAATATTGTGGAATCTTTTCGGCAAAGTCGGCTTTAGGCAGAATATTTTTTGGGGCGGAGCTTTACTTTTAGGATTTGTTTTGATTTTTAGGTTCCTAGAAAACCACGAGATTCGCATGGAGCTGATTGCTGGCGCTTTCGGCGCTATGTCGCTTTTGGCGCCAGGCGTTGGCGTGGCTGTGTTGCATTATCGCAGTCCGTATGGCGACGGCCCTAAGCAAACTAAGCAATTCCGCTGGCTTATGTATGCGTGGTATCCGCTGATGCTTGTAATCGCAAGCGTGTTCACGATTCTGCTTTAGGTGCAGCCGTAGAATTTCTTATAATAAGTTGCACTGGAGCTGTAAGATGTCTTCGCGCTACAGCTTTACCTTCTATAAGAGATATCGCAATGTTCCCAGCTTGTTCTGCCATTGTTTTAGGATTTTGACGGATTGTGGTTAGTCCAGCCTCTTTTGCATAAGTGCCATTGTCGAATCCTATAATCGATAAATCTTCAGGCACGCGAATTCCTAGTTTTTGCAATCTAAACAGAAAGGGCATTGCTGTTGAATCCTGGTGGAAGCATATTGCAGTAGGCGGATTTTCTTGTGTAAAAAGCTCAGAAAGAGTGGCATCTATAGGGTCATCTTTTATGTCTATTGGCAGTACTTTCCCTTGTATTCCATAAATATTGTTGCACACGTTTTCAAAGCTTGTTATTCTTCTTGACGAGCTAAAGCGGAAAGATGAACAAAAATGCTCATACACGTATAAAAGACGCTTATGCCCTAATGTTGCTAAGTGTCGAATCGCAAGTTTTATACCCAGAGCATCGTCGATTCCGATTGATGCAGAAAGCACTTTAGAAGCTGTGCAGTTTATTCCAACAATTGGTACGTTTATGCGTTGTAATTGTTCGGCCTCGTTGCTGCTTATGTCAAATGAAGATACGATTATTGCGTCTGTGTTTGCGCGTAAAGGCAGCTCTTTAAAGAAGTTTTTCCTTTGTTCAACTCCCTCTAAAAGGTGTATTACAAGGTCGTAGCCGTTTTTGTTAAGTACGCTATTTAATCCTTCTATAATTGCTGCGCTAAACCATTCGATTTTACTGCTTCCGATTAGTAGCGTTATGCGATACGATTTGCCTGTTTTAAGCTCTCCAGCGGTTCTAGAAACAGTGAAATCCATTTGTTCGGCTGCGCGCATGACTTTGGCGCGTGTAGATGCGGAGACTTTTTCTGGGTGTGCGAATGTTCTGGAGACTGTTGCAATCGATACTCCCGCCAGTGTTGCTACATCGCAAATACTAGTTTTTGACAAGTCGCACCTCTTTTAAGCGTTTTAGCTGAAGCGTTTTAACCGCATCTCTTGTAATCACCCTGCTTTTAGTTATCATAAATGAAAAGGTTTACATTTTTAGACACGCCGCCTAAAAAGTATTTATTCATGCAAAAATAGCCTAGTATTAAGGATTCAAAATGAAAACCTTTACATTTACATTTTTAATGTTTGACCGAGCTAAACGTAAAGCAATATTATAAAGTTACCCATCAATTTCACGAGGAAGTGGAGTAGTAATGAAAATTAAAAAAATATGCATATCCTGCATAGCAGTTTTAGGAATGATTTCTACGCTTGCCGCATGTGGGAATAGTGGTGCAGCAGGAGTAACCGATACAAAGAAAGACAAAGGCCTAGCTGTTATGGGTCAAGCTTTAAAGTATGACCCGAATCATTTAGTAAATCAAGGAAAGCCAATCCAACTCGAGTATTGGAGCTGGGGAGATGCATCCACCGATCCAATTTACGAAATGATTAAGGATTATCAAAAGATTTATCCAAATGTGAAGTTTAAGACTAAGAACGTTGCCTGGGATGATTATTGGACAAAGCTTCCACTTGCTCTAAAAGGAACAAAAGGCCCAGCTTTGTTTAATATTCACAATTCCAAAGATGAACTTATTCGCCCGTACGCTGCTGACTACAAGATTGACAAAGCTGCTATGGAATCGGATTACGCAACGGCGAGTGCGCATGAAGATGCTAAAGGTAATGTAAAGTACATTGATTCTGTAATCAACACGGGAAACATCTACTACAATAAGAAGCTTTGGAAGGAAGCTGGTTTAACTCAGGCAGACATTCCTACGACTTGGGATGAGTTGCGCGAAGTGGCAAAGAAACTCACTAAGTGGAATGGTTCCAAGATGGAACAGGCTGGATTCAACGTGAATGGCGATGCTTATGCTGCAATCAATCAAGGATTGAACTATCAGCGTGGTGAACTTGCTTTTGATGAAAGTGGCAAGAAGCCTAATTTTGACAACAAAGTCACGCGTGAAAACATGAAGTTCTTGAAGAACTTGTACGACAAAGACAAGGTTATTTCTACTGACTTTGGCACGGATTACACGCAAAGCTTTGGAAACGGCCAATCTGGAATGGTTTATGCCTGGGGATGGCTCGAAGGTGTGCTAAAAGAAAAGTACCCAAATATTGAATATGGAATCTTCCCAACTCCAACATTCACAAAAGAAAAGCCATTTGCGTACGATCGCTACAATGGAGAATCCACTCCCGGAATTAACGCGCATCAGTCGAAAGAGCAGCAAGAGGTTGCTCAAGACTTTATTAAGTTCATTCTTGCTAACGACGCGTTTATTCGCTCGGCAGTAAAGCATTTGAACTCGTTCCCAGCAAAGAAGTCTTTGCAAAACGATCCTGAGATTCTAAAGGCTCCAGTAATGGCTGCGATTCAGCCGCGTGCAAATCGCCTAATCTGGCCAGGAATCACGCCTTCTACCGTGGAAACAAGTAGCAAGGCTGCTTTCCAGAACGTTATGCAAAATGGTGAGTCTATTGATGATGCAATCAAAGAGGCTCAGGCAACAATGGTCAAAGATATGAAGAATTCTAAGTTTACGTCTGCAGAAAGTAAGTATGAGTTCTTCAAAGAGCACAAGTAAAAACAAAGCAGACTAGTTAGATAGTTGTAAATCGTAATCACTGTGCTCAGTAGGTAAGGCAAGGAAAATCATGAAACAAGTTAATCAGGATTCTCATTTGAGCAAAATGAGAAAACATAATGGTGGTATGTTAAAAATAAGCACTGCTCTTTCTCGAACCTTCTCCTTTCGGAATATAGCAGTAGTGTTTCTGATTGTTTATTTTGTGATTTTTCTTGCCTATCCAATATATAAGGCTTTTGCAGGCAGCTTCCATGAATGGAATCCGCTTGTTGGAACATACAATTGGGTTGGGCTGGATAATTTTAAGCAGATTTTAGTAGATAAGTTATTCTGGAAGTCCATTGCAAACACTGCAATCTTTACGTTTGTATCTGTTGTATTCCGCGTTATTCTTGGCATTGGTTTTGCAATGTTGTTAAGCTCCAAGCTTGTTAAGTGCAAAGACACATTGCGAGGTCTTTTCTACATGCCAACAATTACGCCGTTGGTGGCAGTGAGCTTTGTGTGGATGTGGATGTTTGACTCGCAGTTTGGCATGATCGATAGGGTTACAGGCTTAAATATCAACTGGTTGCACAGTTCGACTTGGGCTATGCCAGCAATCATAATAATGACAATTTGGAAAGACTTTGGCTATGCAACGGTGTTGTATCTGGCTGGATTAATGAATCTGCCAAAAGATGTTTACGAAGCGGCAGAAATCGACGGCGCTAATAGTGTTCAAAAATTCTTTAGAATAACAGTTCCATTGCTAAAGCCAACAACACTTTTTATAGTAATCACATCTATGATTGGCTATATTCAAGCGTATGTTCAGATTCTTGTTATGACCAATGGCGGCCCAGGAACATCAACGTACACAATCAGCTACCTAATTTTTGATCAAGCGTTCCAAAAGTATAACTTTGGAATTGCATCTGCAATGAGCGTTATTCTGTTTATAATCACTGGAATCCTAACATTCATAATGTTTAAAGCGTCTAAGGATAGTGAGTTAGTATGAAAAAACAAAATCTTAAAAAGAGCATTATTGGATGGTTTCTAACAATATTCCTATTCTTATTGTCTTTCTTAACAATTGTGCCATTTATTTGGATGTTTGTATCTTCCTTTGCTCCAAATAGCGACATTGTGCGCATAGATGGTGGGCTGTTCCCAAAGCCAAGCACATTTGGTAATTACGTTGGGATTCAAGAGAAATTCGACTTTTTGAGGCTATTCTTTAACTCATTGTTTATATCGGTAGTTAAAACGGTAATAGCCATTTACACGAGTGCCGTTCTTGGATACGTATTTGCAAAAATGAGGTTCCGTGGCAGAAATCTGCTTTTTGGAATAGTAATAAGCACGATGATGGTACCGTGGGCAGTAACAATTATTCCTCAATACGATATGATGACTAGCTTTGGTTGGCAAGATACGTATCGTGCACTTATAGTTCCAGGCTTAATAAGCGCATTTGGAATCTTCTTATTCCGACAATCAATAAGCGGAATATCCGACGAATTGATTGAAGCAGCAAAACTAGATGGAGCTTCGGATTCTAGAATATTCCACAGAATAATTCTGCCAATGAGCCACAATACTATTGCTGCGCTCGCGATATTTACGTTCTTGTGGAATTGGGAAGACTATTTGTGGCCATTCCTTATGATTACAGACGAGAAAAAGCAGCTTCTTGCAGTTGGATTGAAGACGTTTAGCGGAAGATTTGGAACTGACTACGGCGGTTTGTTTGCTGCGGCATCGCTTGCTATTATTCCTGTAGTAGTAGTGTACTTGGTGTTCCAGAAGCAGTTTATTGCTGGAATTTCAACCGGCAGCGGTAAGTAGAAAAGGGCGGGTCGAATGACTTTACAAGATGCGCGTGAAGCGTGGGGAACACAGGGTGTGCAAGACGCGCACATTTTTTACGATTATGCTAAAAATCCGCTGTCTAAGGCAAAAGAATCGCAGGTTATAAGCGGCAAAAATTGGCGAATTATGTTAATCACGGATTCGCTTGTGCGCCTTGAGTGGAGCGAAAACGGCGAATTCGTAGACGCGCCTACGCAAACAGTTGTAAGGCGAAACTTTGAGGGCAGCACGCAGTTTGCCGCGGAAAAATCGCAAGCAACCGAAGATGAAGCATCGCGCGCTTTTAATCCAAAATCTATTAATCCAAAATATAGTGTAAAAAACTTGGAAAATGGCTGGATAGAAGTCGAAACCGAAAAACTGTTGATTACATACAACCAGCAGCCGTTTAGCAAAGAGGGCTTGAGCATTGTTGTGCGCGGAGTGCCAGGCTCGCAATTCAACACGTGGCATTACGGCGACGAGTGCCACGGCAATTTGCTCGGCACAGCGCGAACAGTGGACGAGGCGGATGGAGCCGTTAAGCTTGGAACGGGCGTAATATCTCGCGATGGGTGGGCCGTTTTAGACGATTCGCGCTCGGCAAAAATCGCGTATGCGGCTGCTGTTGATGGAAAAGAAAACCCATACGGGGCATGGGTGGAGCCGCGTGCAAAGGCGGATGGTAGTGTGTCTGGGGAGTCTGAAGAAAACTCTAAAGACCTATACTTCTTTGGCTACGGTCACAACTATATAGGCGCAATTCGCGACTTTTACAAGCTTACGGGCGCGCAGCCGCTTCTTCCGCGATTCGCACTAAGCAATTGGTGGAGCAGGTACTACAGGTATAGCCAAGACGAATATTTGCAGCTGATGAGCCGATTTAAGCGCGAAGGCATACCGTTTTCTACTGCCGTAATCGACATGGATTGGCACGTAACGGATGTGGACCCAAAGTATGGTTCGGGATGGACTGGCTACACGTGGAACCGCGATTTGTTCCCAGATCATCGCGCGTTTTTGCGCAGCCTTACCAGCGAAGGGCTTTCTGCAACGCTTAATTTGCACCCGAGAGACGGCGTGCGCGCGTTTGAAGACGACTATGCGCAAGTTGCGCGCGATATGGGGATTGACCCACAAAGCGGCAAGACAGTTGAGTTTGACCTTACAAATCCGCGCTTTTTGAACGCATACCTAAACTTGCATCGGCGCATGGAGAGCGAGGGCGTTAGATTCTGGTGGATTGACTGGCAGCAGGGCGGAGTTACAAAGCAGGCTGGGCTGGATCCGCTTTGGATGCTTAACCACGTGCATTACCAGGATTCGGGGCGCGGCGGCGCGTGGCCGCTAACGTTCTCGCGCTATGCGGGGCCTGGATCGCACCTATACCCAGTGGGATTCTCGGGAGATAGCGTAACAACCTGGGATTCGCTGGCTTTTCAAACCTACTTTACGGCCACAGCTTCCAACATTGGATACGGTTGGTGGAGCCACGATATTGGCGGCCACATGCTTGGCGTGCGATGCGACGAGTTGGAGGCGCGTTGGTATGCGTTTGGCGCGTTTAGCCCGATTAATCGCCTTCACTCCAGCTGCTCGCCGTTTGCGGGCAAAGAGCCGTGGAATTTCCCAGATGAGACGCGCAATGCGATGGTTAAAATGCTGCGACTTCGCGCGCAAATGCTGCCTTATTTGTACACAATGAACTATCGCGCGGCGGTTTGCGGCAGGCCGATTGTAGAGCCAATGTATTGGCAATCGCCAGAAACGCTTGCAGCATACGAGATGCCGAACGAGTACCGTTTTGGCAGCCAGCTTGTTGTTGCGCCAATCGTTAGCAAAGGGTGCGCGCAAGTTGAGCGCGGGTGCACTGCCGTTTGGCTTCCAGAAGGCGATTGGTACGATTTCTTTGATGGAAGGCGCTACGTTTCGCGCGGCGGCGCGGGCCGCAGATTTGAGGTTTGGCGAGGAATCGACCGCGTGCCAGCGTTTGCGCGCGCTGGGGCCATTATTCCAATGCAAGTTTTGCCGAGTGAAGCGGATTGCGCTCGAAATGAAGATGTTGCGAAGTCTGTGAATAGCGTTGAAAATCCGCAATCTTTGCGCGTTCTTGCATTCCCAGGTGCGAACGGCGAGTTTGTTATGCGCGAAGATAATGGCCGATTTGAAGACGCGTGCGCTGGGAAAACTGCTGATACGCGTATGGAGTTGATTTGGCGCGACGGCAATGCGTCTACACAATTTGTGATCAATGCCGCAACAGGTTGCAGTAGTGCTGTTGATTCGCTGCCTTCTAATCGCGATTGGAGCGTGGTGTTTAAGGGCGTTGCTTGCCCAGACTTTGGCAAAATTCGCGTTTTTGTTGGGCAAAATCAGCTTGAATCTAAGGCTGTGGAAGTTTTATATGAAGGCGAAGAGGGCGACTTAAGCCTTAGCGTTTCTGTTTGCAATGTGCCTGTTGGTGATTGCGTGCGCGTGATTGTGGATGGCGGACTGTGCATTGCGCAAGACCCTAAGATTGGCGATTGCTACAGGCTGCTTTTACAAGCGCAAATGCCGTACCGCGGCAAGGAGATTGCTTTTGACGCGATTCGCCAGGCTGGTGGTAGCGCGAGTGCTATAAGTGAGCTTTGCGCACTTGAGTACACTAGCGAGAGCGAGTTTGAGCGCTACCAGCAAAGCGTTGACTTGACTAACGCGCACGCGCCGCAGCACCCAGAGGTTGCTAAGTGGGCGCAATGGAAGTGCACGCTGCCTGATTCTGTTAAGCGCGCGCTTGAGGAGATTTTGCTGCGCAGCGCGCTTTGACAAAGATTTGACCAAGATTTGTTACAAATGTCTCACGAGCGAGACGTTTGTAACGTTTTTTGACTGATTTTTGTTATATTTGCATCATTGATGAGATATTTGTAACGTTTTTTGGCTTAATTTCGTTATATTTGTCTCGCTCGTGATGCAAATATAACGCGAGCGATATTCCTATTTAGTGTTGCGCGCTACATAAAACTGGAGTTGTCTTATATACAAATGTTTAGATAATTAAGCTAAAAATGGCGCTTGGCGTGTTAAAATCGCCAGAAATGTCTAAAAAATTATCTCGCGAAAACCCTTGAAATAAAAGGCCTGGGGGGGGGGGTATGTATCCCCAAAAGCTATAAACATTTGTTTATGTAGTGTCAAAAATATTCTCTAAATGTTATAATGACTTGTTAAAGATTGCTACTCCTTTATAGTTGCACGCTATTGAAAATTAAATAACTACCTTTAGAGCTTATGACTTTTTGTCACTCATGGTTAGAGCGTTCAAAACTTTTTGACTATTTGTTCTAATAGAAAGAAGAGGAAAATGACTACAAAATCTGGTAAGCACGCCAACAAGATTGCAAAGAATGCATTTGATTCTGCAGCCAACAATGGTGTTACAAAGGCTGTTGATATGCGCAAAGTGGCCGCTCTTTCGGCTGGAGCTGCTGGCGTGATTGCTGGCGCTGCGATTGCTTTTGGCGCAACTCCTGCAATGGCGGCGGATGCTACTTCTACGCCTGTTGATCCTTCTGCGTCTGCAAATACGCAGGATTTAACTGCTAAGAATGATGATTCTAAGAAGAAGGCTGGTGAGACTAATCAGAATAAGCAGACTGAGGTTAAGAAGCAGGATAATCAGACTGTAGTAAACGCTGATAATGCTGAAGGTAAGACTGATAAGCAGGCTGCAGATAGCACTCCTGCACCTAGTAGCACTCCTGCAGGAGCTCTAGCTGGCCCAAATTATGGCCAGGTGCGTGAAGCTGACCCTGCACCAGCTCCAAAAGTTAACAGCACAATCGAACTTTCACAAGATAAAAAAGACACGCTTCCTAACTTGTACGCATGGGGATCTTCTGACAATGTGTACATTGAAAAGGGGCAAAACCAATCCGTTACCTTTAAATTTGCAAAACCTTCTGACGGTAGCACCATTACCAAAGTAGCAATTTTCCCATCTGATGGTAATACTGTTGATAATACTAAAAGTAGAAAGTTCCTTGAATATTATTCCGATGCTGCTGCTGTAAACGAGCATCAGCCATATTCAGGTACATACGAATTTAAAGTAGACACTGATGGTACAGCTACGCTTACCATGACCAAGCTTTATAGAGATGGCAATCTTAAGAGTGGAGAAAGCTACTCTGCAAACCGTTGCATTTATGTGTACGGTACAGATAAAAACGGTAACACAGTAGTACTTTACAAAACGAATATTGTGCGTGCAGCAACACTTATTCCGCCTAAAACAGCTGGCTCAATTGTTTTGAAGTATAACGAAGAACTTACCGCACAACAAATTCAAGATAAGCTTAAGGCTGCCTTAGATGCTCCTACAGAAGCAACTGGTAAAAAATCAATTCGCGATCAGATTAACGCTGCAAGCACAGCTAAAGGCGTGGGTGGACGCACTGGAGAGAATGGCGCATTTGTTCAGACGCCAGATACTGCTGAAAACAAGGTAATTATTACCGATCAGCAAGCTTATGATGCTAATCAGTTAGCTACCGTTATTAACAAGGTAACTTCAAAGACGGGCGAGCCAACAACATATGTGACGGGCGTGAATAACCTCAAGACCTACCTGGTCTCTGACCTCGGCTACAAGTCCGAGGCGCTCGCCCTTACCGTTGCGCGCTATGACACGCGTATCGAAAAGCCGATTGTTGAGGACCCGACTAATGTTTCGACTGAAGTTAAGGAAGAAATCGCAAAGAAGCTTGCTCAGCTAAATCATGTGCCGCAAGACAAGGTTACCTTCAACGATAAGGGCGAAGCTGTAATCAATTTCGACGGAGTGGATGCTGCGGACGCTCCTAAGATTGCTTTGCGTGACCTTGTGTTGAAGAAGCTTGAAGAAAAGGATGTTACTGTTCCAACTGGCGATAAAGCAGTCTTTGTGGCTAATCCACTTGGATATTCAAGCGCCGAGATTGACCGCATTAAGACAGCTATTTACGAAGCTAATAAAGACAATACAGAGCTTGGTCTTACCAGCAAAGATCAGATTACGCTTTCCTACCTTACTGGCGATCTTACTGCATCTGGTGATGCTAATAAGGGTATCTCTAATGGTCAGGCGGAAAACAAGATTACCGTTAAGATCAAGACTGACAAGTCAGTTGCTGAGTTTACATCTAATGTAAAAGAGAGCAAGCTCACCAAGCTTCCAAATATTCGTACGGATTACGACGTTACTTGGACTAAAACCAAGATTGATGGTCGCGATACCGACGAAGGTATTTCTTGGAGTAATGATCAGAAGACCACTATCATCTACCGTTACGATCCAACTAAAGCAGAAGAATTTGATACAACAAAGATTCTTGGTTTGCTGAAAGCTAAACCAAAGGATCCAAAGTCTGGTTTGCGCGACCTTACAGGCGGCGAGACGCTTGCCTATGAAGGTACAAGTACTCATTCGCGCAAGTCGCACATGAACTATGCGCTTAATAAAGATGGCGAGCCAACGGGCGAGCTTACGCTTGGCAATATGGGTGGCGCTTATTGGTCTGGGAATCAGAAAGTTTCTAATTCTGACGTAGACCTCGGTGATAATTTATCAATAGCTGGTTCGTATTCATGGGATACAGAGGCTGGCTCTGTAACGGTAGCTGGCAAAAAGGACAAGATTTTCAAGGCGCGTCTGTTTGTTGAGCCGTATGCAATGACATACTATAAGCATGTTTATCTGGAGCAAGGCCGCAATCCAGGCAATACAGCAAAAGCAATTAACGTTATCTTTGTGCCGCAGACGAATCATAAGACGAGCGATTTGCAGAAGTCGATTGGCGAGCACAAGACCGAAAACGTTGAGGGCAAGGATGTTCCAACACAGTCGAAGTATTACAACGCGTCTGACAAGGTAAAGAAAGACTACGAAGATGCATTGAAGGTTGCTAAACAAACGCTTGAAAAAGTTGGAACTACACCAGATGATCAGTTAACTGAACAGCTTAAGGCTGAAGTTGATAATGCAACCATTAAGCTGGATAAAGCTCGCAAAGCTCTTGATGGTGCTAAGACAGATAAGACCAAGCTTGAGCAGTCGATTGATGCCAACGGCAAGGCTAAAGAAGGCGCTACTGCTGCAACTCCTGGCACTGTAACTACTGATAGGTATAAGAATGTTACTGATCAAGCATTCCAGACCGACGATGGAAAGCCTGATGCCAAGAAGAATGAAGCAGCTAAGAAAGCCAAGGAAGATTACGACAAGGCTCTTGAAGAGGCTAAGGCATTAAAGGACGACCAGAACGCCACGCAAAAGGCTGTTGATGCTGCCAAAGCTAAGCTTGACGCTGCGCGCGCAAAGCTTAACGACTTTACCACTAGCAAAGATAAGCTTAACGCTGCCATCGCTGAGCATGGCAAGGTGAAGGATGGTAGGGATGCTCAAGGCGCTCAAACGATTGCAAACGCTGACCCAGCCTATCAAAACGCAACTGATGATGAGCGTAAAGCATACGATGCTGCTGTAAAGAAGGCAAAGGATCTTTCAGCCGATCCAAACGCTTCCCAAAAGGACGTTAACGCAGCTATTGACGCGCTTCAAAAAGCTAAAACAGCGCTTGATGCTAAAGCTACGGATAAGTCAAAGCTTATAGCCGCTGAAAAGATCAGTTTCGATAATCCTGATAAGAATGATGCAAACAAGCAAAGCACCTTCTATAAGAATGCGCTTAATAAGAAGACTAACGGCGCTAACGATCAAGAAAAACAAGCTGCTAAAACTGCTGTTGAAAACTATGACAACGCGTTAGATAATGCGCGCAAGGTTATTGCAAATAAGGATGCAACGCAAGCACAGGTTGATGCTGCTAAAGATGCATTAACTAAGGCCGAAAACGCTCTGCATGAGAATTATAAGTCCGATGCTAACGATCTTACGAAAGCTCTTGCAGACAACTTTAGCGGATATCTGATGCCAGCCTACTTCAATGCTTTTGATAAGGCTCAAGCTGGCGACGCAGATGCTAAGAAAGCATTCAAAGATTACAACGATGCCTATCAGAAAGCTAAGGCATTGAAGGCAAAGTTAGATGCAGTTAAGACTGGTGGAAAGGCTCCAACTCAAACAGAGATTGATGAAGCCAAGCAAGCTCTTGAAGATGCTCGTAAAGTTATCGACAAGTATGCAACTAATACCAGCAGGCTTTCGGCAGCTGTGTTTAATGACCTTGCAATACAAAACAGCCCAGCGTATAAGAACGTATCCGCAGATGATGCAAGTGAAGCGGCAAAGGCTGCTAAGCAGAAGTATGATGATGCCGTAAAGAAGCTAAACCAGGCGCTTAATAAACAGATGCCTAAGGATAAGCAAGGTAATACAGAAATCCCAACTTCTAATACTCCTGATGCGAATATTGATGTTAATAATGCGAATGCATTGGATAATATTCAGGCACATGCGCAAGGCGAGCCTCTGGATAGGGATGTTGACACTATCCTTAAGGAAATGAACGCTGCAGCTGCTGAGTTGAACAAGTTTGCAACCAAGACCGATGATTTGCTTAAGTCTGTTAACGAGCATGACAATACTCAGCAGACGCCTGCATTCAAGAATGCAAATCAACCTGCTTTCAAGCAAGCTGACGGCACAACTGCTGATAAGACTAAGAATGATAACGCTACGGCTGCTGCAAATGCCTATGGTGCTGCTCTTAATGCCGCAAAGGAATTGCTCAAGAATCCTGCTGCAACGCAGAAGCAAGTAAACGACGCTAAGACCGCCCTCGACAATGCTCGCAAGGAGCTTGACAAGTACAACACCGATACTGCCAAGCTTGTGGAAAGCGTAAAGAAGCATGGCGATACAGAGGGTACTGCGCCTACAGAAGGCACGCAAACTTCTGACGCGTATCGCAATGCGTCTGATCCTCACTTCATGAAGGAGCAGGACGGCAAGCTTGTTCCTGATACAGAAAAGAACAAGAACGCCGCCGCAGCCAAGAAGGCGTATGATGAAGCTTTGACAAAAGCTCAGGAGCTTTTGAAGAAGCATGGCGATAAAGATACGCCGCAAGATGCAAAGCCAACTCAAACAGAAATTAACGAGGCGCTTAAGACACTCGATGATGCTCGTACTGAGATTGAGAAGTATAAGACTGATACTTCTAAGCTTGAGGAAGAAACTAAGAAGTCTACTGCGGAGGGTGCTCCTGCTGCTACTGAACACGACTTCGAGAGTACGCCTGAGTTCCAGAATGCTGATGCTAAGAAGAAGGATGGCGCTGACGGTAAGAAGGTAGACAATGATGATGTGAAAGCGTACAAGGATGCTTTGGCAAAGGCACGCAAGTTGGCGCAAGATAACACATCCAATACGCTCAGCGATCATCCAACTCAGAAACAGATTGATGATGCTCTTGAGGCCTTGAAGAAGGCTAAGCAAGCTATTACTGACGGCTACAAGACGGACGTAGAAAAGCTTAAGCAAGCCAAGCAATACGCAGAAGATGTATTTAAGAAGACTCCTGAATACAAGAATGCTACTGCCATCAAGGATGACACTAATAATGCAAAGCATGAGCAGGCTGGTAAGGATTTGGGAGATGCTACTAAGCAAACTGGTTTTGAAGGTCAGATTGCTAAGATTACTGAAAAGCTTAAGGATACAAGCAAGCTTACTCAGCGTGAGGTTGATGCGTTAGTAAAGCAGCTCAATATCGCTCAGAAGAAGATTGCTGACAGCTACCCGACCAACGCCGACAAGCTTAAGAACGAAGTTGGCGATAAGGACAAGGATGGCAAGGATGTAATACCTCCGTTCGAGGCATCGGTTCCGTACAAGAACGCGCTTGCAAAGGCTGATGCTGGCGATAATGATGCGACTACAAAGCTGAAGGATTACAATGATAAGCTCAAGGCTGCGCAGAAGATTATCGATCAGGTGAATAAACCAGATCCAAATGCTGCAGCTGACTCAAAGCCAACGCAAGCGCAGGTAGATCAGGCTCTGACTGATTTGCAAAATGCTAAAAAGGCAATTGACGATGCTTTCAAGACCAAAGCTGATGCTCTTAAGAAAGAAACAAAAGAGCTTAAGGACGACGGCGGAGCAAAGGAAGACAAAGATAAGTTCGAAAACTCTACCGAGTACAAGAATGCATCTGCAAAGACTGATGCTGACGGCAAAAAAGATGTACAAACGTACAAAGATGCTCTAAAGAAAGCTAATGAGCTTCTTGAACTGTTCGGTGATGATGGCAACCCGAAGGCTGATATCCCAGCTGGAAAGCAAATCCCAACTCAGCAAGAAGTTGACGCAGCTAAAAAGGCTCTTAAGGAAATCAAGGACAAGATTCTTGCTAACTACAAGACCAATCCTCACGACTTGCAAGAAGAAGTTGACCTGTCAAAGGATGGCGACGACGACCAGCGTGACACCACGTTTGAGAATACGCCTGAGTTCAAGAACGCCGATGCTAAGGGTGATGAAGCGTCTAAGAAAGATCTTGACGACTATAACAAGAAGCTCAAGGCTGCCAAGGATCTTCTTGATAAGTTTGATCGCACTACTGGAAAGCCAAAGACTGATCTTCCAGATGGTACTAAAGTCCCAACTCAAAAGCAACTTGACGATGCTCTGAAGGATCTCCAAGCCGCCAAGAAGAAGATTACTGACGACTACAAGACTGATCCTTCTAAGTTGAAGTCTGAAGCTGATAAAGATGGCGACTTCACCAAGACGCCTGAGTATGTAAACGCTCAAGCTAAGGGTGATGACGCATCTAAGAAGGATCTTGAGGCTTATAAGAAGGCGCTTGAGGATGCGAATAAGGTTCTTGGCGATAAGAATGCTACGCAGAAGCAGGTTGATGATGCTTTGAAGAAACTCCAGGATGCTAAGTCTAAGCTTACGGATGACTACAAGACGGATAAGAACAAGCTCTACCAAGAGACGGGCAATGCCCCTACATTCCGCAAGTCGATTCCGTTCTTGATTGCAGATAGCAAGGATATAGCTGAGTACAACAAGGCGCTGAACGATGCGAATGCTGTGCTCGCGGATCCAAACGCTACACAGGCGCAGGTTGATGAGGCGCTCAGAAAGTTGCAAGCTATAAAGCAGAGGATAATTGACTTCTACAACTCGCTTGGTTCGGGTAGTGATGACGATTCCGATGGCGGCAGCACGGGCGCAAACAACGCGAATGCGAATGCGAACGCGGTTGATAAGTCTATGTTGCATGCAGAAGTTAATGGCGCGCTTGCGGATGTTGCCAATGGCGCTAAGGGTTCTAAGGGTGCACTTGTAGACGCAAGCGTGATCAAGGAGTTTAATGATGCTCTAGAAAACGCGCGCCGCGTGCTCGCTGATCCTAACGCTACGCAGGAGCAGGTTGAAGCTGCGACTATGCGACTTCGTGCGGCTCGTGCTGCGCTTAATGCAGCAAAGGCAAACAAGGGCAGCAACTCGCGTGGAAACATGGGAGTGCAAACTGGCGTTGATTCCGCAACGTTAAGCGCGTTTGCTGCCGTGTTTGTTGGGCTGGCGGGACTTGGAGTGTCTGCTAAGCGCCGTAAGCACGCTAGGTAGTTGGCTGTGATGCGCGCTTGCGCTGATGTCTGTTAGTAGCTAATAACCGATATAGCACAAAATGGCTTGCGCTCCGACCTGCCTTTTCGCTTAAAGCGTAGCGCGAAAAGGCAATTCGGAGCGCTGAGCTTGCTCAAGGTTGAAAGCACTGTGTGCTTTCAACGCAAGCGAAGACGTGAGCGCGCTGTAACGCGCGAGCGACAGGACCTGCCTTTTCGCTTAGACCGCGCTCGCGTCTTTACTTGGTATTGCGCGAGGTTTGAGTATTTCTCTCCTCGCAGGCGCGCCAACCTGCCTGAGCGCTAAAGAGCGTAGCGCGCGAAGGCAATTTGGCGCGCTGAGCCGCTTAGCGTAGAAGCACAGTGTGCTTCTACGGCGGCGAAGACGTGAGCGCGGCTAATCCGCGCGAGCGAAACACCTTTACGGATATCTTGTGAACGTTAATGTTCTAATGTTTTAGGTTGGCGCTATTTATTGCTCGTATAGAAATACATCAAACCTTCTGAATATCTAGGACTTTTGCGTAGCTTTCATCACCGAGATTCTCGATTTTTCTTCTTCATTCGATGAATCACCATCAAAGATGCTGAGGTTCATCTCATTCAGGGCGAAAAATCTCGAATCTCTACTCAGTTTGGCGTAATCCATGCAACCTATGTAGTGCGATTGTACCTGATTTACGGCGTGTCGTCATACAAACGCACTACATAAACACGCAAAACTGTAGTGTGATTGTACTGAATTTTGGTGTTTTTTGATACAAACGCACTACAAGAAAAATCTCGAATCTCCGCTGCATTCGGCGTAATTTATATAAATAGGTTAAAACTTGAGTGGGAGAGTGTTAAGTTTTTGCGAAACGCGCACAAAAATGCTTGACTTTAATAACTTGAGTGTGTTAGACTCAAGTTTTGTAAAAAGAAAAAGCGGCTAGTCGCAAGGCTGGCTGCCAAGAATTTGAGTACATAGATTAAAAGGTACATAGATAAGATAGCTAGGAGATATTATGGGACGCGCAGTAGGTATTGATTTAGGAACAACGAACTCCTGCATTGCAACGCTTGAAGGCGGCAGCCCAACAGTTATTGTTAACGCAGAAGGTGCGCGTACAACACCGTCCGTGGTGGCTTTCAGCAAGTCGGGAGAAATCTTGGTTGGCGAAGTCGCTAAGCGTCAGGCTGTTACTAACGTTGACCGCACGATTAGCTCCGTAAAGCGCCATATGGGTACGGATTGGTCTGTTGAGATTGATGGCAAGAAGTGGACTCCTCAGGAGATTTCCGCTCAGGTTTTGATGAAGTTGAAGCGCGATGCTGAAGCCTACCTTGGCGAGCCAGTAACCGATGCCGTTATTACATGCCCAGCATACTTCAACGATGCTCAGCGTCAGGCAACTAAGGATGCAGGTAAGATTGCAGGCTTGAACGTGCTGCGTATTATTAACGAACCAACTGCTGCAGCATTGGCTTATGGCCTTGAAAAAGGCAAGGAAGATGAGCGCATTTTGGTATTCGACTTGGGCGGCGGTACTTTCGATGTGTCGCTTCTTGAGATTGGTAAGGATGACGACGGCTTCTCCACAATCCAGGTGCAGGCCACTAATGGCGATAACCACTTGGGTGGCGATGACTGGGATCAGAAGATTATTGACTGGCTTGTTGGCGAAGTTAAGAACAAGTACGGCGTTGATTTGAGCAAGGATAAGATTGCTTTGCAGCGCTTGAAGGAGGCTGCTGAGCAGGCAAAGAAGGAGCTTAGCTCTTCAACATCTACCTCAATTTCTATGCAGTACTTGGCAATGACTCCTGACGGCACTCCAGTGCATTTGGATGAGACTTTGACTCGTGCTCACTTTGAGGAAATGACTTCCGACTTGCTCGGTCGCTGCCGTACGCCATTTAACAACGTGCTTTCCGACGCTGGCATCTCCGTAAGCCAGATTGATCACGTGGTGCTTGTTGGTGGTTCTACTCGTATGCCAGCCGTCAAGGAACTTGTAAAGGAGCTTACGGGTGGTAAGGAAGCGAACCAGTCCGTGAATCCAGATGAGGTTGTGGCTGTTGGTGCAGCTGTGCAGTCGGGCGTTATTAAGGGAGACCGTAAAGACGTTCTGCTTATTGATGTAACTCCACTTTCTTTGGGCATTGAAACCAAGGGCGGAATTATGACAAAGCTTATTGAGCGTAACACCGCAATCCCAACTAAGCGATCCGAAGTGTTCTCTACTGCAGAAGACAATCAGCCATCCGTTTTGATTCAGGTTTATCAGGGCGAACGTGAGTTTGCGCGCGATAACAAGCCTCTTGGCACTTTTGAGTTGACGGGTATTGCTCCAGCTCCTCGTGGCGTTCCACAAATCGAAGTGACTTTCGACATTGATGCTAACGGCATTGTGCACGTTTCTGCTAAAGATAAGGGCACAGGCAAGGAACAGTCCATGACGATTACGGGCGGTTCTGGTTTACCAAAGGACGAGATTGACCGCATGGTTAAGGAAGCGGAAGCTCACGAAGCAGAAGATAAGAAGCGCAAGGAAGAAGCGGATACTCGCAACCAGGCAGAATCCTTTGCTTACCAGACTGAAAAGCTTGTGAACGACAATAAGGATAAGCTCTCCGACGAAATCTCTAAGGAAGTTACCGACAAGGTGAATGCTTTGAAGGAAGCTTTGAAGGGTGATGACCTTGAGAAGATTAAGAGCGCGCAAAGCGAGCTTATGACGTCTGCGCAAAAGATTGGTCAGCAGCTTTACGCTCAGCAGGGTGCGGCTGGCGCTGCAGGTGCTGCGGGAGCTCAGGCTGGTGCTGGTGCTGCATCTGATGCAAATGCAGGTGCCTCTAAGGATGACGACGTGGTTGACGCCGAAGTGGTGGACGACGACAAGGACGATAAGGATAATAAGTAATGTCCGAGTTTAACGCCAACGACTACTTGAGTGGTTTGGAAGACGTGCCTTCGGATTCTGGCGATTCGCGTGCGGCGTCTGCTAGCGCGGCCGATAATGCGGCCTATAGCGCTGCAGATGGCGCTGCGGCGCAGGGTGCAGTGCATGAGGAAGCTCATGAGGCAAAGCACGAAGCGAAGCACGCTGCAGCTGCTAACGATGCGTCGGTGAATAACGCGGCGAGTGATGCGGCTAGTGATACGGCGGCGGATTGTTCTGCGGATTGTGCTGCGCAAGACGCGGCCGCTAGCGCAGACGCCGCAACTGAAAAATCGCAAGCAACCGCAGATGAATCCAACGCGCGTAAATCTAAAGAAAATAACAATTCTGCAGATGCTCAAAGCAGCGAAGAAGATTCCTTAACGCCTCTTGGCAAAGCCAAAAAAGAGGCAGCGGAGTATTTGGAAGCGTTGCAGCGCGAGCGAGCAGAGTTCATCAATTTCCGCAACCGCGCAGCCAAGGAGCAAGATCGGTTCAGGCAGCATGGAATAACAGACGTGCTTACGGCTTTATTGCCAGCTTTAGACGACATTGATAGGATTCGCGAACACGGCGCAATGGACGATTCGTTCAAAGCCGTGGCCGCAAAATTAGACAAGGCGTTTGAAAAGTTTGGTGTAGAAAAGTTTGGCGAAAAGGGTGAAGACTTTGACCCAACAAAGCACGATGCGATTCTACACAAGCCAGATGCAAATGCTACGAAGGAAACGGTTGACGTTGTTGTGGAGTCGGGCTACAGGATTGGCGATCGCGTTATACGCGCGGCGAGAGTCGTAGTGGCGTCTCCAAGCAATGCATAGCAGTGTGCGCAGAATGAAACAGCGTGAAACAATGCGTGAAACATCGCTAGTGTCAGCACTAATGTCATCGCTAATGTCATCGCTTGTTTAGCTCGCGCATTTCGTCAAATGTTTACTTATGCAAATCCCATGCCTACTCGTGTTGTCGGTTTAGATTCTAAACAGTCAGCGCGAGTAGGTTATTTAGATATAAGTTGTTTAGATAAATGCCAGTGGCTCAAAGAAAAAGGAGCTTAAATGGCTGAGAATGAATGGCTAGCCAAAGATTTTTACAAGGTTCTCGGAGTCTCCAAAGATGCCGACGAAGCCACAATTACAAAAGCGTACAGAAAACTCGCTAGAAAATATCACCCAGACTTAAACAAAACTAAAGAAGCAGAAGAAAAATTCAAAGACGTGTCGGAAGCGTACGACGTTTTGAAAGATAAGCAGATGCGCGCTCGCTACGACGCGATTCGCCAGTTTGGTGCAGGCGGAGCAAGATTCGCTGGCGGAACGGGCTCAGGCGGATTCGACGCAAGCGGAGTTAATGACATTTTCTCATCGATGTTTGGCGGATCGCCAATGGGCGGCGGCTCACGCGTGCGATTTTCCGCGGGCGGCGCGGGTCCAGACATACAAAACATATTCTCCATGTTTACGGGCGGCGCTGGCGCGCAATCGGCAGCAGGATTTGGCGGTGCAGACTATGGTCAGTATGGCCAGTATGCTCAATCTGCTCAATCTGCTCCACAAAACACGCCTGAACGCGGCGAAGACATTACAACGGCTATAAAACTAACCTTTAAGCAGGCGTTCAAAGGCGCTACTGTTTCGCTTCGATCGGGCGGAGAGTCGTTCAAAACTCATATTCCTGCAGGCGTAAAAGATGGGCAAAAAATCCGCCTAAAGTCAAAAGGAAAGCCAGGAAAGTTTGGCGGCGCTTCTGGAGACATGTATTTGCAAGTGCAAGTGGAAAAGTCGGAGCAATTCTCGATTGAAGGATGCGATTTAGTGGCCACTTTGCCGCTCACTTTAAGCGAAGCTGTGCACGGAGCAAAAGTCACGCTTAAAAACGTAGACGGCGAACCGATTGTGTTTAAGGTGCCATCTGGAACTTCGGGCGGCAGCAGAATACGCGTAGAAGGAGCAGGCGTGCCAGGAAAAGATGGCGCGTTTGTTGGAATTGCGCAAATACATGTTCCAAAAAAGTCAACAATGGCGGTAAAACATGCTGCAAAAGAGTTTGAAAAGGCGTGTGGCGAAGATTACGAGCAAGAAGTGAAGGATTTGCGCGCATAGCAACAAATCGCTTAGCGTTTGCGTTTTGTGTTTGCTCGTAGAATAGCGTTTGCGTGTAGAAAGGAAAGTCATGGCTAGGTTGGATCGCCAAATTAGGGCGCTGTATGAGATGTGTGCAGTGGCGTTAGTGCGCGGAAATGCAACGCTTGACGGCGCGGACGAAGTGGGCTTTAAAATCGACATGCCGATTTTTACAGTAAGCTACGTAGCCAACCTAACCGACACGCATCCGCAAACGCTTAGGCAATACGATAGATTGCGATTGATTATGCCGCAGCGCACAGAAGGCGGAGCCAGAAGATACTCGCTTAGAGACATAGATAGGCTTGTGCAAACGCAAAAGCTGAGCCAAGAAAACGGCGTGAATCTTGCTGGAATAATGCGGATTTTGGAGCTTCAAGAAGAAAATCGCCAGCTTAAAAGGCAAGTGAGGCGCTTGGTGGACGAGGCGGCGAGTGCGGAGCGAAACATTTTTGCAGCGAGTGCAGACGGGAATATTGTGGAAGTTCAGCGCTCGCAGCGCGCAAAGGATTGGCGCCGAGATATTCGTGTGCCTCAGCGCGAGTTGCCGTCTTCTTATTCAAGAGGCGCGAATGGCTATTCGCAATACAATGATTATGCAAGCAATGATTTAGAAGACGATAAGTCGATTGTTTTGTGGCGCGCGTTTGGGCTATAGCGCCTACGTAAACAAGCGCCTGCGCCTATATCAACAAGTGCATACGCCAACATTAGTTTAGATTTTTCTAAATACTAGTCAAATGCTTAAATAGATGGTGGATATGTGGATAATCGCAAAATCATATGCGCCAATAAGTGCATAAGTGGATAAGTGCGTAATCTAAGTAGCACTTAAGTGTATAAGTGCATAAGTGTATAAGAATATAAAGGGGATTAATGGTAACGAGCGCAACCGAGGAAAATGCATTGACAGAGTTAGCTGCAGAAAAATCGGCAATTGAGATGGCAGCTGCGGCAAATCGCAAGCTGGCAGCAGTTTTTTGGGATATGGACGGAACGCTAATCGACTCCGAGCCGTATTGGCATGAATCCGAGATTAAAATCGCAAAAGAACATGGCGGCGAGTGGAGCGAAGAGCTTGCGTGGCAATACTCGGGCGGCTCGTTAAAAGACGTTGCCGAAGCTATGATTGCGCGCGGAACAAAGATGGGCGTTGAAGAAATCGGCAATGCTATGGTGGACTACGTTGCAGAGCGCGAGAGCGTGGAAGTTCCATGGGTGCCAGACGTTCTAGATCTTTTGCAAAAGCTTGCCGACGCAAAAATCCCTTCGATTTTAGTGAGCAATTCGCCAAGGCGACTTGTTGAAAATATTGTGGATCATGCGCCTAAAGGTGCCTTCGCTGGTTTTATTTGCGGAGACGACGGATACCCTACAAAGCCAAGCCCAGAGCCGTATTTAGCGGCAGGCAGATTGCTTGGCATTAGCGCGCAAAACATGAAGTATTGCATTGCGATTGAGGATTCGTTTGCAGGGCTAAAGTCGGCTGCAGCTTCGGGAGCTACGACTCTTGCGCAAAGAGCGTACTCTAACTTAGACGTTAGCGACGGGCCTCAGTTTGCGGACTTAGACGGATATAAAGACCTTACGCCGCAAGCGCTTGAGCGCTACGTTATTGAGCGCATTGCGCAGTAATATACGTCAACTATTTCCGCTTTTTGTTGTTCGACACGCTGTGAATCGCTACAAAAAGCGGAAGTTTGTAGCGCGATTAATCGCTGCCGCTTTGCGTTTGTGTAGTTCCGCTTTCTCCAGAAGATGATGCCGCGCCAGACCCATCGCCTGCGCTTCCGCCACTAGTAGTGCCGCCGCCAGCCGAGCCGTTCCCGTTATTCGGCCCATTCTCGCCAGACCCATTCGACCCATTTGCGCCATTCGCACGATCTTCACTACTAGAACTATCTTCCTTATTAGCGCCACTTGCGCCACTTGCACTATCTGCTTTATCTTTATCTTTGCTATCTTCTTTATTTTCGCTGCTATCGTCGTCCGCAAATTCGTGCTTGCTTCCGCCAAGCCCCCAAGTGCCGTCAACACCTCCAATTTTGCCGTTATCTTTAGCTTCTGGGAACTTTTCCGCAGCCGTTCCAGCCAGAGCCGCGCGCATGTATCGCGTAAACAAATGCGCCGAATATCCGATTCCTCCAGGGTATCCGCGGAAAGTTGGCACAGGCAAAGGATTTCCTTGCGCATCTGGATTCCAAATAGCAAACACAGTCAAAACACTCGGCGTAAATCCAACAAAACTACACGCCGAAGCATCGTTAGCGGTTCCCGACTTTCCAGCAATCGGCTTTCCAACGCCTCTAACCTCTGGCGAAGTACCGTATTGCACAACGCCTTGCATGGCCTTAATAGCAAGCGCCATGTCTGCAGCCGCAAACACCTGTTTTCCAACGGTCGGCGCCCTATAAAACTCTTTGCCGTCTGGGTTCTTAACGCTAGAAACAATGTGCAAATCTGGCCTGCGCCCCTGGTTTGCAATCGTCGAATACGCGCGCGCAATCTCACTAATATGCACGGGGTCGTTTCCAAGAACAGTAAACGGATTCTTGCCGTTAACGCGCTGCGCATTTAGACCAGCCATAACAGCCGTATTTGCCACGCCTTTTTGCCCAAGCTTTTCTTGCAAAGCCATAAATGGCGTGTTCACAGAGTTTGCTGTTGCTTTATAAAGGTTGATCATTCCCCAATTTGTGTTTGCAAAGTTGTTTACAGGCTTTTCGATTCCCTTAAACTTTAGCCCCGTATTTCCATTAAACAGCGTGTTTAGATTCGTGCCAGCCTGAATCGCGCCAATCAGCGCAAACGGCTTCATGGTACTTCCAGGCTCGTAAAGCGCTTGAGTGGCGTTATTTAGCGGCTTAGAAAGGTAGTCGTCGCCTGCGTACACAGATATAATCGACCCATCTTTAGGATTTACGCTCATTGCGCCCGTTTGCACTCCTTGCGGCGTAATTCCGCGCGCGCCAGCCGTCGGGCTTGCAACGTTAAACATTAAATCTTGCTTAGCTTTGTCGATTGTTGTAATAATACGGTATCCGCCCGTATCTAGGTCTTCTTTTGTAAACGCGCCGCTGCTTGTAAGCTCGCTGCGAACCATTTGCAATAGGTATCCTTGCGGCCCCGCGTACATGTTTTGCTTAGTTTGATTAATGGTTTGCGGCATTTTTGCGTTTTTGTATTCTTCGCTTGTAATGTACTTGTCTTTAAGCATGATTTTTAGCACGCGCTTGAATCGCATATTCGCCTCTTTAGGCATGATTGCAGGGTCCCAGCTGCTTGGCGCAGGGATTATTCCAGCAAGCATTGCCGCTTGAGATAGCGTAAGATCCTTCGCTTCCACGCCAAAGTACGCTTTTGCTGCCGCCTGGATTCCGTACGCTCCGCGTCCCAGATAAATTGTGTTCATGTAATTGCATAGCACGGTGCTTTTGTCTTGTGTTTGCGCGATTTTTAGCGCAAGAATGGCCTCGTGCAGCTTGCCTAAATACGTTTTTGTTTCGCCAAGATAGTAGCGTTCCGCGTATTGTTGCGTAATCGTAGAGCCGCCCCAACGGCCTTTAGACGTTACGTTGTGGATTATTGCGCGACCAATTCCCTTAAGATCAATTCCGCCGTCTTTGTAGAAAGACCTGTTTTCGCTTGCGATTATTGCGTTTCCAACATACGGCTTTAGAACGGAGCAATTTATGATTTCGCGATTTTGCTCCGCAAAGCTGCCGATTTCCGTCTTTCCGTCCGCGTAGTACACCTTTGTTTTATCCGCCATTGCGATTTTGTCTGGCTGCGGAATGTCTGTTGTTACGTACATCCACGCAACCGTTAAAATTCCAAGGATTATTGGCGTAAAAACTACGATTAGCGCCCAAAAAATAATCGGGTGTTTTGTCCTAAAGTTTTTTTGGATTCTTCTGTGGCTTCTGCGATTGTATGAGCGATTGTATTGTCGGTTGTATGGTCGCCTTGTGCGCGCGCCAGCGCCAGCGCCAGCTCCAGTGCCATCGCCCGCGCTTCTTATAGTGCGCCTTTGGCTAGAAGAGTGCGAATTTCGTCCATTACTATTTGCAACCATACAATCCAAGTTAGCGCTTGGCGAGGAATTTTAACCATATGTAATCGTGCTTAATCATGCGTAACGAGGAATTTTAACCATATGTAATATCGTTTCAATCATATGCAATATCGTATGTAATATTTGTAAAAGCTAGTATTATAAAAGTGTATTAGTGCGGCGTTTTTGTGCCGATGATTTTTGTTAAGGAGTTTATATGAGTATCCGCGTTGCCATTGCCGGTGTTGGCAATTGTGCTTCGTCGTTAGTTCAAGGCGTTGAATACTACAAAAATGCCAATGATGGCGATAAAATTCCAGGATTAATGCATGCCGTTTTTGGGAAATATCGCGTGCGAGATATTGAGTTTGTAGCCGCTTTCGATGTTGACTCGTTAAAAGTTGGCCATGACTTAAGCGAGGCAATTTATGCTTCGCAAAACAACACGATTCGCTTTGCGGATGTGCCTAATCTTGGCGTTACTGTGCAGCGCGGCCCTACTTACGATGGTTTGGGCGACTACTACAAGCAAATGATTGACGAATCTAAAGAAGAGCCTGTAAATGTTGCCGAAGTTTTGCGCGATTTGCACGTAGATGTGCTTGTGTCTTACTTGCCAGTCGGCTCCGAGCAGGCAGACAAGGCGTATGCTACGGCAGCTATGGAAGCTGGATGCGCGTTTGTAAATTGCCTTCCTGTTTTTATTGCTTCCGACCCAGTTTGGGCGCAAAAATTCCGCGATGCAGGCGTTCCGATTATTGGCGACGATATTAAAAGCCAGGTTGGTGCTACGATTACGCACCGAGTTATGGCGCGACTTTTTGAAGATAGAGGAGTGCGTTTGGACCGCACTTACCAGCTTAATGTTGGCGGAAACATGGATTTTATGAACATGTTGCAGCGCTCTAGGCTTGAGTCGAAGAAGATTTCTAAAACGCGCGCGGTTACTTCGATTGTTCCGCACGATATGGATGACCACAACGTGCACATTGGCCCTTCGGATTATGTTGCTTGGCTTGACGACCGCAAGTTTGCGTTTGTGCGCTTGGAGGGCACCACTTTTGGCGATGTTCCGCTTAGCTTGGAGTATAAGCTTGAGGTGTGGGATTCGCCTAATTCTGCAGGTATTGTTATAGACGCTGTGCGCGCGGCGAAGATTGCGCTGGATCGCAAGCTTTCGGGCCCTATTTTGGCTCCTAGCTCTTACTTTATGAAGTCGCCAGCTGTTCAGCATGAAGATAGTGAGGCGCGCGAGCTTGTTGAGCGCTATATTAATGGAGATGTTGAGGCAGACGAGTCGCAGCTTAATGCAGATGTTGAGGATGCAAAGAAGAGCGGTAAAAGCGTGTGGCGCGCTTAGTGGCGTGTCTAATGTTGCGGTTACTTGCGACTTGTGATTGCGTCTAGCGATGCATCTTGTTGCGCGCTCCATCTTCGGCTGCTTGCGACTTGCGCTCGGCACGCGCTTGGCTTGCGCTCGACTTTTATACAGAATCGTGTAATATAGGTAGAGCCTCCGCGTGGCACTACGTCACCCAATCCCCCCAGGGCAGGAATGCAGCAAGGGTAAGTGGCCTCTGGTGGGTGCGCGGGGGTTTTCTGTATTCTGCGCGACGACTTGCCTTAGCGCTACGCTTTAAGCGCTCAAGCAGCTTCCCACTTTTTGTTGCTTATGTTGACTTTTGTTCAATGTTTTGTTCATTTTTTGTAGTGCGTTTGTACCGAATTTCGGCGTTTTTTGATACAAAAGCACTACATAAACACGCAAAACCGTAGTGTGTTTGTACTTAAAATATGGCGTGTCTATATTGACTCTTGAAAAATTCCATGGGAAAATCGTATTAACAGAATCTCTCCACGCTTAATGTATTTTACATGCGGACCACGGAGAGGGCTTTTTTGTATTGCGCCATGCGCCTTGCCCGCGCGCTTAGAACTCCAACTCGGGATTCTTTAACAACTCATCAAACATCGCATGATACAAGCACAAATTAAAAGATTCTATTTGCATAATAGTCGAGATTTTGCCGCCAGCATCTTTCGACGAAGCGCCACAAAGGTAGACAGTCTCATCATCCGTACCATAATCTATAACAACATACCTATCGTGATACTTCCTACCAGCAGTCTTAAACTTCAAATCAACACTAGGATAATCGCTTACAAAATCGCTCAACATACTTTCCGTAAGCATATTCTTATTCCTAGCATTATCACTAAAAACTACAATTTCAACACCTTCACCAGCAAAGCGTAATAATTCCAACGTTTTAAGACCAATATAATTATCTACAACATAAATGCTTCTCTTAGCTGACTTATATATTTTGCAATACGCAAGATCCGCTTCTATTTTATTGCCGTCCATAAGAAGAAAATGTTTATACGAATCTGGATTAATAAAATTATCCATTACCTTATTAAAATCTTCCTTCGTTGCCATTTTAGATTTTATTTCCGCTATGTCTTTAGTATTCCGGCTTGTTTGAATCGCAAGCTGCGCTAACTCGTTCGCGCCAATAAAATCCTTATTTTCAACAATATAATCCTTCATTTGCTTAAAAGTTCTAATAAGCGCTTTCGACTGCATTGTGGCAAGTTCGCCTCTTAACACTGTCATGAGCATATAAATACCTTGCTCAGTAAAAGCATATGGAAGCTTTCTGCGACCACCCCAACTTGATGTAGAATTTTTTGACATCAAGTTTTTGAACTCATCAGCGGTTAGCTGAAACATAAAGTCGTTATCAAATTTTTCTATGTTATTTTTTACTTGTTGATTGAACGCTCTTGTACTGTATCCGTATATTTCAGCTAAATCCACATCAAGCATGACTTTTTGATTGCGAATGTTGTAGATTTTCTCTTTTATTGATTTAGCATCTATTATCATTCCAACAGACGCGTTTTTAGATTCCGCAATCGTTAAATTTTTATTCCCATCTACCATAAGACCCTCCTAAAAATGTGCGTAAACCTAGCGCCATGCAACAAAAACTACATTTCTAACACAAAACCCATGAATCACAAGCAATCAGGGTTATTCCCCAAAATCAAACACAAGACACATAACATATAACAACTAGCAAAACTAGCATGCATCAGCGCATAAATGTCATTTTATAAGATTTTATAGATAAGAAGCAACAAAAAAATAGGTTTTTCATTCCAAAGCGCGCGAGAAGGTAATTCGGAGCGCTGAGCCGCTTAAGGCAGAAGCATTGCTTCTGCGCGGCGAAGACGTTTGCGCGCTGTAACGCGCGAACGGTTGACGCACTTTGTACCAATTTTGACCTAAATTACGTACAAAAAGCGGAATCAGAAACAAAGTGTGGAAGATTGTTTGCGTATACGACACGCGCGAAAAGTCTTTCCTTAAAAAAAGCTGGGAAAATTCTTCAAAAACCTTGAAATGCGTATTTTTACGGTTTAAGAGTTGTTTATCCACAAATTTTACGGCAATGTGGCCTTTATTGTGGATTAGTTTGTGTATAACATCATTTTTTTCGGTTTAGCATGTGTGGCTGGTGCTTGACTTTTTCAAACGGGGGGGGGGGTATGTTAATAGCAACATCACACGGTGGATAACCGTTGATGGAATGCGTAAACGCGCGTTTTATATTTTCCTCGCCGCATTGCGATTTGTTCGCTTTGCGAGTGGGGGAGAAGAAGAAAGGAAATAAAATGATGAATAAGAAGGCTATCGCCGCTTTCGCTGCTGGCGCAACTTTGCTTGCTGGCTTCGCAATGGCAACCCCAGCATTCGCTGCTGACAAGACTGAAGCTCCTAAGAAGGAAGCTGAAAAGAAGCTTACTCCTCTCGAGGAGAAGCAGGCTGCTGTTAAGACCGCTGAAGAGGGTCTTAAGACTGCTCAGGATGCTAAGACTGCTGCTGATAAGAAGGCTAAGGATGCTTCCGATGCTTGGAAAGCTGTTGAGAATACTGTTCCAACTGGTGCTAAGAAAGACGACAAGACTGGCGTATACTCCTTGGATGGAACTGCTAAGTTGAATCAAGATGAGATAAACAAGGTTAACGAGTTCGTGGCTAAGCAGGCTGCTGTTAAGACTACAGCTGAAGCTGCTGCTAATGCTCAGAAGGCTGTAGATACCGCTGAGGCTGCCTTGGCTACTGCTCAGGCTGCTCTTCGCGACTACAAGCCAGAAGCACCAAAAGCTGAAGTAGCTGAGTCCACTCTTAAGGCTGCTTTGGTAAAGACCAGCGCTGATTTCGACGAAGCTAATGGCAAGCTCGAGAAGGCTTACGCCAAGTACGATGCTGCGTACGCTGAAGCCAAGGCTGCTCAGGCAAAGCTTGATGGCGCAAATGCTGCTCTTGCAAGTTTCAAGACTGCTCATGACGAGCTTACCAAGGCTGATAAGGTTGAGCTTGCTCAGCTTGAGAAGGCTGTTAAGGACGCTAAGGAAGATTTGGCCGACGCTGTTAAGGCTTTCAACGATGCTAAGACCGAGTTTACTAAGGCCTTTACTGGTGCTAAGAAGGCTTGGGCTGCTTACAAGGGTGCATTCAAGGCTGCTAAGGCTAAGGACGCCGGATTGGTTGCTGGCTACGCTTTGCCAGATGACTTAGAGCCACTTGCTGCTAACTACCAGCCAGGCGTTTCTCACGTTACCCCAGGTTCTGTAAAGCCAGGCTATGCTGGCAAGCCAGGTGCTGCTAAGCCAGGCCAGGCTGGTGCTAATGGTGCTGCTGCTGGTGCTAAGACCACTGTGGTTGAGAAGAAGAAGGATGGCGGTAAGAAGTTGCCTGGTACTGGTGTTGGCGTAACTTTGACCGCTTTGGCTGCCACCATGCTCGCTGGCATGGGTGCTGCTGTTCGCAAGGCTCGTCACTAAGCTAAAAGCGTAAAAACTAAATTTGTCTAGCTGCGTAGTTTAAGCATTGCGATTGATGCGCATAATTTCTTAAATCGCTTTATCGCATTATTAATCGCGTTGCTAATTGCGCAGCTAGATAAATACCCTCGGCTCGAAATTTAAGAGCGTTTATACTTGCGCTCAACGGTTGGTAAGGGGTTTTGTAGGGAAGCGCCTTGCTGATATGCCAATTGCGTGCTTACTAATTGCTTAAACTCTGATTTGCTATTAATTTTCTTTCTTCTTGGAGTTTTAACGTTAGATAGTGTGTTTTAGGTGTTGAGCGTGTTGCTTTCGGTTTTGTTTGCTACTAGGGGCATTCAAAGCCGAAAGCTTTTTTGTTATTTGTCTCTGTAGCAAAGGCTTATAGTAAAAGCCTATAGCGGAGGTCTTATAGCAAAGGCCTATAGTAAACCCCTATAGTAAAAGAGAGAATCCATGAAAAAGCAAACTCCAAAATCTGCCGAAAAAATGGCTTTCAATTCATTTTCTAACAACTCTTTCAGTTCATTTTCTAAAAAATTCACCGCTGCAACCGTAGCCGCAATTCTGGCTGGTTCAGCGGTTTCTATGTTTGGAGCTACTGCAAACACCGCTTTTGCTAGCGATGTAACAGTATCTAACTACGCGCACCCAGCAACCAGTTACGATAGCACCAGCGCAAAAAGCACTGCTAGCGGGCTTTTTGCAAGCGTAATGGATAATGAATCCTTTACGCGTGCTCAGCGCGATGATGCAGCTAAAGCTTTTGACATATTGCATGGTTTTACAGAAAAGCCAGACTGGTACGATTCAAAGGTAAAGCTTAATAGCGGCGAAGACTCTCCAGATAACATTACGCGCTTGAATAATTCAATATCGTATATGCGCGCGATTAACGAGTATCGCAAGAGTCGTGGGCTTAAGCCTCTTGGCGTAAGTCTTTATACGACGGCAGTAGCAATAAATGACGCGTTCTATTCTGCCAATGTTTTTGGCCACGCAAAGCACTATAAGACTTTTGAGAATTTGGCTTGGGGTTCATACGATAGCGGAATCTACGACGGCGGAAACACCACGGATACCATGACTGGTGCAATGAAACTGTGGATTACGGACGAAAAAGCCAAGTACGATGACTTTATAGCTAAGGGCGTGTCTGATGAAGAAATAAACTCGAAATATTATCTTAAAGTTGGCCACTACCTAAACTTTATACATCCAGCGCTTACGGCAATGGGTCTTACTAGCGGAAACATTAGCGACCAGTACGGCACTGTTATATCTTGGGAAGCTGTTCCAGCTAGCTACTTGGAAGGCAATAAGGCGCCATTTACACTGGACGAGTATCAAAAGCTTATTAATGCATACGTTAATGGGCAGCCTTATGATGTGACTCCAAGTGTGGAGACGCCTTCGGACGTAACGCCAAGTGATGTTACGCCTGCGCCTGCGCCTGTTCCTTCGGAGGAGACGCCTTCGGATGTGACTCCTGACGTGACTCCTGACGTGACACCTGATGTGACGCCTTCTGACTTCGACTTCACTCCAAGTTTTGACGTGACTCCGTCTGAGGATACTTATACTCCTTCTGATTTTGACTTCACGCCTTCATTCGACGTGACGCCAAGTGAGGATACTCCTTCGGACTTTGACTTCTCGCCTTCATTCGACGTTACGCCAAGTGAGGATACTTATACTCCTTCGGACTTCGATTTCACTCCAAGTTTTGATGTGACGCCTTCTGAGGATGTGACGCCAGATTTTGACTTCTCGCCAAGCTTTGATGTGACGCCAAGTGAGGATACTTATACTCCTTCTGATTTTGATTTCACGCCAAGCTTTGATGTGACTCCTTCGGAGGATACTGAGACTTCGTCTGATTTCGATTTCTCGCCAAGTTTTGATGAAGCGCCAGCTAGTGATTCTGATTCAAACGCTGATTCAAATGTAACGCCAAGTGACTTTACGTTTGATTACAACTTCGACGCTGTAGACGCTCGGCGCTTTGACTGAGCTTGAAATTGCATAACGCATTTCAAGCTCCTTCAAAGCGCTGAGCCGCTTAAGCGTAAAGTCCAGTGGACTTTACGTGCGGCGAAGACGTTAGCGCGCTTAGACCGCGCTAACGACTTTCCAATTCGGAGCGCAAAAGCGTTATCGTATCAAAAATCGTAAGTAAGAAAAAGGAAGAATATTATGAAAAATAAAACTTTAGTCGCAAAAAAGATTGCGTTAGTGGTAGCAGGTCTTTCGATGGCGGCTCCTTGCTTTATTGCGGGCGCGCCTGCGTTTGCTGACTCGTACGCAAGCGTTCAAAGAAGCACGAATGTTAACCTTGCAAAGCTTTATGGCACAACGGATGGCGTTGGTCTTATCTATAGTCATTATGACTTGGGCAAAAATCCAACTGGAGAAGGCAAATTCGCATTTCAGCTGTATTACGACATGTTAATGGCGTCTAACAATACGCGAATGGCAAGTAAAACTGGCAAGCTTGATGCTGCTAGCGAAAAGCTTCTTAATTCAATAAAAGAGGAAATTAGAAGATACGAATATCATTTTCATTCTTTTACTAAGGAAGATGGCGAAGATTCGTATTTGCTTGAAAAACACTGGAAGCGTATTGATGCAGCTAAAAGCAAAGAAGAGTTGAAGAAAGCATACAAAGATCTTGCAGAGGCTATGCGCTTTTCTATTAGGAATTACAGTGCTCATTATGGTTTAAATAATGTTACGAATGGCATGCAAAATCCAAAGTCAAATAGTTTTGTAGACCCAACTCCTACAAAATCTAAGTTTGGCAATTATGATCTTTCGTACTTAGATAACTTTTCGCCAGTAGTCTCTAGAGACGATTCCTATCCGCATGCTCCAGCGCCTGCATCGTTGAGTGACGTTGATCCAAACTTAAAAGGCAACTTAGTCTTAGATAAAAGCATTGGTGCAGAAGCTGGAATGCCTAGCTATGTTAGGATTAAAACAAGAAGAATATATCCTAACGCAGATATGAACAAGATTATAAGTGATCCTCTTTTGGTTCTATCTCGCGCATACCTCTATAAGGGCAGTGTAGACGATTTTGGGGATGCGTACGGCGAGAAACCAGTGCTGCTGACTTCGTCAAGTTATAAAGATGACGATATCCTTATTGCTAAGGACTATTCAGGCAATCCTAATAATGACGATCTGGCCTTTGATGTTTCAATTCCAGAAGGCTGCCACGGCTTATATACGCTTTTGCTTGTAGGTGAGAACGGAAGGCAGCTTGGATGGACCACAATAAATGTTGATAAAGAGGGCGAGAGCGTTGGTGATATTTCGCGTGGCGCTGCGATTGCTGCGCCTGACGCTTCGGACGTGACGCCTTCGGAGGAGCCAGGTGTTGAGCATGACGTTACTCCTTCATTCGACGTTACGCCAAGTTTTGATGTGACGCCTTCTGAGGATACTTATACTCCTTCTGATTTTGACTTTACGCCAAGTTTTGATGTGACGCCTTCTGAGGATACTTATACTCCGTCTGACTTTGACTTCTCTCCAAGCTTTGATGTGACACCTTCGGATGAGACTCCGTCTGATTTCGACTTCACTCCTTCGTTTGATGTGACTCCGTCTGAGGATACTTATACTCCGTCTGACTTTGATTTCACGCCAAGTTTTGATGTGACGCCAAGTGAGGATACTTATACTCCTTCTGATTTTGACTTCACTCCTTCGTTTGATGTAACGCCAAGTGAGGATACTCCTTCGGACTTCGATTTCACGCCAAGCTTTGATGTGACTCCTTCGGAGGATACTGAGACTTCGTCTGATTTCGATTTCTCGCCAAGTTTTGATGAAGCTCCAGCTAATGATTCTGATTCAAACGCAACGCCAAGTGACTTTACATTTGATTACAACTTCGACGCTGTAGACGCTCGGCGCTTTGACTGAGCTTGAAATTGCATAACGCATTTCAAGCTCCTTCAAAGCGCTGAGCCGCTTAAGCGTAAAGTCCAGTGGACTTTACGCGCGGCGAAGACGTGAGCGCGGCTAATCCGCGCGAGCGACATGACCTGTCTGTGCGCTTAGAGCGTGCTATTCCTCACGGCTTAATAGTCGTGAGGAATAGCGCTATGGAGCGCATGGAGTGTTGTTTGATAAAATGCTTGGTATGAGTCTATTAGAAGGCAGCCAGATTAGCGATATTAGCGAAAATATCCAAAATAGCCAAAACTCTCAAAGCAGCGCAGCTAACCAAGATATTTCTAAGCTCGATCCATTGATGAATCGCCCTAGAATATCAACAATCGTGTTATGCGCTATATTCGCATTGATTTTTGCTGCATCTGCTGCTCTTGTGTGGCTTCTAGCTGTTAGAACACCAATCGGCCAATCGTACGAAGAAATGGTAATCAGCACTTTTGGATATAGTGCCATTCCGCCAACATTCGCCGCAATTTTAGCGCCGCTTAGAAGTTCCATAATCGTTATAGTTTTATCTGCACTAATTTGCGTTGCGGCATTAATAATATCAATCATAAGAAAACGATGGTTGCTGCTTGCGCAATGCTGCGCAATATTCGCGCTATCGCTTGCTGCGGAGCCGTTAAAACGCGTTCTTCCTAGGCAAATGCTTGTAAACATTGCTACTCTTGCAAAAAATTCCGCACCTTCTGGCCACACTCTTTTAATGGCGGCTGCTTGCGCAATACTTGTTTGCGCGGCGTCTCGCGCGTTTAGAGCATGGGCTGCAGCTGGAGCAGCGTTAATAACGTTTTTGCTGGCTGTGGCACTTATGGGAGGCCGCTGGCATAGGCCTGCAGACGTTGTAATGTCGGTACTAATAGTGGGCGCAATCTCTTGTGCTGTAATGGCTTTTACGCGCGGTTCTGCAATGGATTTGCCTGGTCGCAGAAAGTCGTCTATAAGCGTGCAAATTGTTGGAACTGCAATGATCACAATGGGCGTTATTTGCATAGCGTATTTTGCATACATGTTTTATCAAATCATGCCAGGCATTGAGCTGGGCGCAAAATGGGCGATTGGCGTTTCGCACGTTTTAACATATTGGGCTGTTGCAGGTGCGTGTAGCCTAACCTTCGGCGTTTTAATGGTTATTAAGCAATGCGCGGCTGCTCCTTTAAGTAGACTCGGATTAGTCGGCGCGCCTCCTATGCCTCCTACATCTTCAGCGCCTGCATCTTCAGCAAAAAGCGATGAGCAAAGTCAGCCTGATGAAAGCGATTTGTTGAAGATTCTATCGTCTAATTAAATAAAAACTATCGTCTAATTGAATAAAAAAATAATTAAAATTGAATAAAAAATAAGTAAAGTGGTATATATAGGAGTATATGCTGATATTTCGCAAAGTTTGATTTTGTTGATTTTGCAGAATTTGCAGCGCATATTGCGTTAGAGTTGGCGTGGATTTAGTAATAAAAGCGCGGAATTGCATATAGAATGCATATGAATGAAAGGAGAGAGTATGACAGAGCAGAATAAGCTTGTCATTGTGGAGTCTCCCACTAAAGCGCGTAAAATAGGCGGATATCTTGGAAGCGGATACACGGTTATGGCGTCTGTAGGCCATATTCGAGATTTAGCGCAGCCAAGTCAGGTGCCAGCTGCTAAAAAGGCGGAATTTGGCAAGTTTGGCGTAGATGTAAACAATGGTTTTGAGCCATACTACGTTGTTGGTGCAGATAAAAAGAAAACAGTTTCGGACTTAAAGGCTGCGCTCGCAAAGTCGGGCGAGTTGTTCCTTGCGACTGATGAGGATCGCGAAGGAGAGGCGATTGCTTGGCATCTTGTGCAAGCGCTTAAGCCAAAAGTGCCAGTAAAGCGCATGGTGTTTCACGAGATTACAAAGCCCGCGATTCAAGCTTCGCTTGCTAACACGCGAGACGTTGACAATCATATGGTTGACGCGCAAGAGACTCGCCGCGTGTTGGATAGATTGTACGGCTACGAGCTTTCGCCAGTTTTGTGGCGTAAAGTTGGGCCAGGTCTTTCGGCTGGTCGAGTGCAATCTGTTGCAACGCGTTTGATTGTTGAGCGCGAGCGCGAGCGAATGGCGTTTAGAAAAGCAAGCTACTGGGATGTTTGCGCGGATTTGAGTGCAAACGGCGTTGATTTTACGGCGCGAATGACGGCTCTAAACGGAGCGCGTTTGGCTGGTTCTAAAGATTTTAACTCGCTTGGAGAGCTTCAAAAAGCCAAGGGCGAATCTGCTTTAGCGCACTATTTAAGCGAGGCAGACGCTTGCGCGATTGCACAAATCCTTGGCGCGGCCGATTTTGTTGTAAACTCAATGGACACTAAGCCGTATCGCCGCCGCCCGTTGCCTCCGTTTACAACGTCTACTCTTCAGCAAACTGCTGGAAACCGCTTGTCTATGAGCTCTCGCCAAACTATGCGCGCGGCTCAATCTTTGTACGAAAACGGTTATATAACCTACATGCGTACGGATTCTGTAACGCTTTCTAAAGAGGCGATTTTTGCGGCTCGAGATTGCGTTAAGTCTAGTTTTGGCAGCGAGTATTTAGCGGATTCGCCAAAGCAGTATGCTACGACTTCTGCAGGCGCTCAAGAAGCGCACGAGTGTATTCGTCCTGCTGGATCTACTTTTAGGAATCCTGCGGATTTGGCTGGCGTGCTTCCTGCCGATCAGCTTAAGCTTTACACGCTTATTTGGCAGCGCACGCTTGCGTCTCAAATGGCGGATGCCACTGGTTTTACAGCTACAGTTAAGCTAGACGCTTTAGCTGGCAGCTTTGGAACGGCTAATTTCCAAGCTTCTGGAACCGTTATCGAGTTTGCTGGATTTATGAAGGTGTTTGGCGGATTTAGCGAAGACGAGCAGTCTAAGGCTTTGCCGCCTATGGCTAATGGCGATGTTCTTAAAGCTTTGCAAGTTAGCGCGGATGGTCATGAAACTCAGCCGCCAGCTCGCTATACGGAAGCGTCTTTAGTTAAAACGCTTGAAGCTAAAGAGATTGGTAGGCCGTCGACTTACGCTAGCATTATTTCTACGATTATTGACCGCGGATATGTGTATGAGCGTGGGCGCGCGTTGATTCCAAGCTGGCTTGCTTTTGCGGTTATTAAGCTTTTGGAATCTAATTTCCCAACTTACGTTGACTACGCGTTTACGGCAGACATGGAAAATGGCTTGGACCGCATTGCGCATGGCGAGGAAGCTGGTAAAGATTGGCTTTACAAGTTTTACTTTGGAGATGACGAGGCGGCGGTTGCTGGCGATTCTGCGGCGGCTGGCGACTTTGCAATGCGTGAAGGCTTGCAAAAGCAGGTTGATCAGCTTGGCGAGATTGACGCTCGAGAGATTAACACGATTGATATTGGCGGCGGATTGCACGTGCGCGTAGGCAGATACGGCCCGTATTTGGAAGATACTAAGAATCTAGACGAAGAGGGCAATGCGCGCAGAGCTTCGATTCCAAGCACTTTAGCTCCAGACGAGTTGAGTGAGCAGGTTGCGCGAGATTTGATTGAGAACAACTCCGACGGCCCGCGCGTTTTGGGAACAGATCCGCAAACTGGCGGCAGTGTAGAAGTTAGGAACGGGCGTTTTGGAGCGTACGTTGCGCTTGTTGAGGCTGCGGATGAGGCTTCGGGCGAGGGTAAGTCGCAAGCAACCGACGATTCCGCTAAGACTGGCGCAAAGTCTTCTGCAAAGTCATCTGCAAAATCCAAGAAGACTGCTAAAGCTAAGCCAAAAATGGCGTCTTTGTTCAAAACAATGGACCCTGCAACAATAACTTTGCAAGACGCTTTGAAACTTTTGAATTTGCCGCGATTAGTTGGCGTTGTAGAAGAAGTTGACGAGCAGGGCGAGGTTAAGCGCGCAAGGATTGAGGCGAATAATGGGCGATACGGCCCGTATTTGACTAAGACTTACGAGCGAACGGATTCTGGCGATTCAGCTGCGGATTCTAAGCCAGATAACTGCTCACTTGCAAGCGAAGACGCGATTTTTAGCGTGACTTTAGACGAAGCTAAGGAGCTTTTTGCGCAACCAAAGTACGGCAAGCGCACGCGTGGAGCTGCAAAACCGCCACTTAGGGAGCTTGGAGAAGACCCAGAAAGCGGCAAGCCAGTTGTAATTAAAGACGGCTTCTACGGAGCTTATATTACGGATGGCGTTACGAATCGCACGCTTCCAAAGCAATACACGCCTGAGTCGATTGAGCCGCAAGTTGCGTTTGAGCTTTTGGCGCAAAAACGCGCGGCAGGGCCTGTAAAGCGCAAGAGAACGGCCGCTAAGAAAACGGCAACAAAGAAGACGGCTGCTAAGAAAACTGCAGCTAAAAAGCCTGCTGCAAAAAAGAGCACAGCAAAAAAGTCCACGTCTAAAGCCGAGTAAACCTGGTAGAGGTATGCAAAATGGCTATATGTGTTAAAAACAGCGGGATTAGCGGCTTAAACAATGGTCTTAAGGGTATTTTTATATCTTTTGAAGGCATAGATGGCGTTGGAAAAACCACGCAGGTTGAAGCTTTGCGCGATTTTTTGCACGCGCGCGGACTCGAGGTTGTTGTTACTAGAGAGCCTGGCGGCACGCAATTAGGAAAACAGTTGCGAGAGATTCTTTTGCACGGCGGAGCGATTTCTGCGCGTGCAGAGGCGCTGCTTTTTGCGGCGGATCGCGCTCAACATGCTGCGCAAATCATTATTCCAGCGTTGCAGCGCGGTGCGGTTGTTATAACGGATCGCTACATTGATTCTTCGCTAGCGTACCAATCGGGTGGGCGCGAACTCACTATGCAAGACGTGCGTGATTTAAGCGAGTGGGCGTCTAATTGCCTTTGGCCAAATCGCACGTATTTGCTAGATATGAGCGAGAAAGATGCTGCTGTGCGATTGCATGGGCAGGCGGATCGCATGGAAAGTGCAGGGCTTGATTTTGCACGCCGCACGCGTGAAGCGTTTTTGGATCTTGCTAAACAAAACGCGCAAAGATTTTGCGTTTTAGACGCCACTTTGCCAGCTTGCGACTTATCGAAGTTGATTGCTAAAGACGTGTGCGAGTTGATGGATGATGCTGGTGTGCGTTACTGTTGCGAAAAATCGCCAGAATCGCAAGAAAATCAAGGATTTTAGGACTCTAGGATTTTAGCAATGGACGTTTGGGAATCGGTAGTTGGTCAAGCGCAAGTTGTTGAGCGTCTTAAAAAAGTAGCGCAAGGCGATTCAAGCAAAATTGCGCAATCGTGGCTTATTTGTGGCGCTTCGGGATTTGGGTGCGCAAAAGTAGCAAGAGCTTTTGCAGCAGCATTGCAATCGCGCGGAAAAGTCGCAAGCTTCCGCGCCGCTGAAGACTCCGCAACTCAAATAAAGGCTCAAATAAATACAAATACTCAAATAAATACAGATAAAATCGCAAGTGAAGTATTAGCTGGAACAAGCCCAGACGTAAACATTTTAAGCACAGACAAAGTTACAGTAAGCATTGACGAAGTGCGCGAAATTGTGTCAATTTCCGAGCAAATGCCAAGTGTTGCACCGTGGCGAATCATAATAATCGAAGACGTTGGGCGCATGCTTGAGCGAACAACAAACGTTTTGCTAAAAGAAATCGAAGAGCCAGCACCTCGCACAATATGGATTCTTTGCGCTGCAAGCGCGGCAGATGTTTTGCCAACAATTCGTTCCAGGTCTCAAATAGTGAATTTGGTGCAACCAAGCGACAAAGATGTGCAAGAATACGTGCAAAAACGCTCGAACGTTGATGCAAAAACAGCGGAGAGCGTTGCACGAATTGCGCAAGGAAACGTTGATTTGGCAATGCTTTATGCTACAAGCGAGCGTGCTAGAAGCGGGCGGGAAGAGCTTGTTGCAAGTGTTTTGCGTCTTAGCAGCGCAATAGATGCGATTATGCTTGCGCAAACGCTAATCGAAGATGCTAAAGCGCAGGCAGAAGACGAAGTGCAAAAGTGCGTGGAAGAAGAGCAAAGCGAGTTTTTGCGCATAAATGGCATTAAGCCAACAGATAAAATTCCGCCTAAAATTCGTAGCGCATACAATGCGATTGGCAAAAAAGACGACGTTAAGCGCAAAGTCACTCGCGTAAGAAGAGATGTTCTAAACCGCGCAATAGACGCGATTTGCAGCGTGTACAGAGATGTGCTTGTTGTGCTAAACAATGCGCAATTACAAACGCCACTTGTGAATCAAGAATTTAAAGCAGAGATTATTCAGCTTTCTAAAAAAATTACAGCAGAGCGCGCGCTTAAATGCCTTGATGCGCTTGCGGTGGCAAAAAAGCGGCTTGCTGGCAATGGAAACGCAACGCTTGTTTTTGAAGCGCTTTTATGCTCGCTGTAACGCGCGCGAGTGATTCTCCTATTTGGTGTTGCGCGAGGTTTGAGTATTTCTCTCCTCGCAAGTGACGCGCACTTTTGCGTATAGTTTATGAACGTTAATATTCTAAGGTTTTAGGTTTTAGTACGGCGCTATTTATTGCTCGTAGAGAAATACATCAAACCTTCTGGATATCTAGGACTTTTGCGTAGCTTTTATCGCCGAGATTCTCGATTTTTCTTGCTACTTCAGCGAATCACCACCTTCGGCGCTGAGGTTCGCTTCATCCGCTGCAAAAAATCTCGAATCTCTACCTAGCTTGGCGTAACCGCGCTCGAACGATTTTCCGGGTTTTGTACCAAATTTGTGTGGATTTTGGTACAAAGTGCGGAAAATAATTCCGGGTTTTGTACCATTTTTAGGTCAAATTTGGTACAAAGTGCGGAAGTTTTTTCTACGCGCTTTTTAGTGCATAGACCGCGCGAGCGACATGATCTGCTTTTTCGTATAGTCACAGCGGTAGTAGATACTTAAATTATGAATATTTCTGCAGATTTCACCACTATTCCAGACAACTTTGCAAAAGCTGCGCCGGAAGAAAACAAGATTAACGGCGTTCCAGTCGTATCTTTTCCATTTTATGTAGACAAGTTGCCTGATTTTGTGCACTACTTGCATTGGCGATTTGTAGACGACGACGCTATACCAGTGTGCGGATTCCAGTGGATTCATTGGGTTGTAGCAAATGTTCCAGTGGAAGCGCTTATGTTTGACTTTAACGACTCGCGCGCTTTGCAAATTCCGCAAGACTTTTCTCGCACAATGCCAACCATGATTCCAGAAGTTGTACAAGGGCGAAACTCGCAAGCTAGCCGATTTGTTGGATGCACGGACCCTGCGATTACAATGCGCTACAATGGCCCGCAGCCGCCAGACAAGGATCACGACTACATGCTAGAAGTGTTCGGCACGCAAAAGCCTCTTGCAAATCTTAAAGAGGGCTTCTACCTTAACGAAATGATGAATGAAATCAGGCATTATGATTCGTATGTAGACGTTAACGGATTATATTTGCGAGGAAAAGCTTAGAGTTTAAGATTTAGAGTTTAGGATTTAGAGTTTAGAGTATAGGATTTAGGCTTTAGGTTTAGGCTTTATATGACTTCGCGCTGGCAAATCGCAAGCAGCTTACGACTAGATGCGCGTGTGTAAAATAGTCAAAACTAAGCAAAACTAATCTAAACAAACAAAATTATCTAAAATAATCAAATAACCAAAATAATCAAAAATTAGAAAAATGAGGATGCAAATATGGCATGCACAACAATTTTAGTAGGACGCAAAGCGAGCTACGACGGCTCCACGCTTATTGCGCGTAACGAAGACTCCGCAAATGGAGAGTTTAACCCAAAGCGCTTAGTGGTAGTAAAGCCACAAGACCAGCCTCGCGTTTATAAGTCCGTGCTTAGCCACGTAACAGTAGAGCTTCCAGATAATCCAATGCAATACACAAGCGTTCCAAACGCAGACTTGCGCGAAGGAATTTGGGGAGAAGCTGGCGTTAACGAAGCAAACGTGGCAATGAGCGCTACCGAAACGCTTACATCCAACGAGCGCGTGCTGGGCGCAGACCCAATGGTGGAGCTTCAAAAAGCGCAAGGCAAAGAAGGTGACGCTGATTATAAGCCAGAAGTGTCTGGCGGAATTGGCGAAGAAGACTTCTTAACGCTTGTTTTGCCTTATATTCGTAGCGCTCGCGAAGGCGTTGAACGTTTGGGCGCGTTGCTAGAAAAGTACGGCACTTACGAGATGAACGGCGTTGCGTTCTCGGATGTAAACGAGATTTGGTGGATGGAAACTGTTGGCGGACACCACTGGATTGCTAAGCGCGTTCCAGACGAGGCGTATGTTGTTATGCCAAACCAGCTTGGAATTGACGAGTTCGATTTGGAAGATGCTTTGGGAGACCAAGAAGAGCACATGTGCTCGGCTGATTTGCTTGAGTTTATTGAAGAAAACCACTTAGATTTGTCTGTGGAAAACGCTTCGCCGTTTAATCCTCGAGATGCTTTCGGCTCTCATTCGGACGCCGATCATGTGTACAACACGCCGCGCGCGTGGTTTATGGAGCGTTTCTTGAATCCTTATGACGAAGTGTGGGATGGTAAAGATGCGGATCACAAGCCAGATAGCAACGATATTCCGTGGGCGCGTCAGCCTGAGCGCAAAGTGACTGTTGAAGATATTAAGTACGTTTTAAGCTCGCACTATCAGGGAACTGAGTACGATCCTTACGGCAAGCTTGGCGATGAGCATACGCGTCATCTTTTCCGACCAATCGGCATCAATCGCCAAAGCCAGCTTGCTGTTATGCAAATCCGCCCTTACATGCCAGAGCCAATGCGCGCAATTCAGTGGATGGCGTATGGCTCTAACCCGTTTAATGCGCTTGTGCCGTTCTATCCAAATGTAAACGAAACTCCAAAGTATTTGGAAGATACAACTACTCGCGTAACAAGCGAAAACTTCTATTGGGAAAATCGCATTATTGCAGCTCTTGCGGATGCCGCATTTAACGATACTGCAAACGCGATTGAGCGCTACCAAGAAGTTGTTGGTTCGCTTGGTCACGCAATGGTTAAGGCTACGGATGCTGCTGTAGCAGAGCTTCTTGGCGTTGATTTGGCTGATTACGAGCCAGAGCGCGAAGGTTGTGAAGGCAAAGATTGCGATGATTTAGTTCGCGATCCTGAAGCTATTATTGCAGAGCTTAGAAACGAAGACGTGCGCGCGGCTTTGGCTAAAGCAAATGAAGATATGTCTGCAAAGTTGAAGAAAGAAACCGATTCTTTGCTCGATACAGTTCTGTACATAACTAGCATGCGTATGAAGAATGGTTTTAATTGATCCGATCACTAATCGCAAACTGTTATAGACGTTACTAATAACGCGCATAGTTTTAATGTAATATTGCTATACCACGCCTATGCAATCGTATAGTATAAAAATTGTTCATTTACATTAGCTATGCGCGTTTTATTATTGAACGTCTGTTATTGAACACTATCAGCATCAACTAGGCTTTTCGCTTATGAAAGTGGGGAATATGAGCATTCTTGATTCGTTTACTGCACAATTTGGATTGGTTAAAAAAATCGACGCTTTTGGATTTATGGATTATCTAAAGAGGAATCCAAGCGAGCAAAAAAAGCACGGTAAAGTGCTACTTGTTACAGCTGATACTCCTCTTAAGGCTTCTAGAGGAGAGGGCAAAACAACCACCACTATTGCGCTTGTAGACGCGTTGCGCGAACGTGGAGTAGATGCTGCGGCTGTTTTGAGGCAGCCAAGCATGGGAATTACTGCAGCTGGTTCAAAAGGCGGCGCTAGCGGCGGCGGAAAGTCCTCGCTTTCGCACCCAGAGTTGATTGACTGGGGATTGTGCGGAGAAATGGCGGCTATTGAATGCGCGCAAAATTTGCTTGTTTCTTTTGCAGAAAAGGCGATTGACGAGGGTATTTTAGACACGATTTTAGTGCCGCGTGTAAGCGAAGTGCCTTCGCGATCTTTACGTAGCATTGCTGTTGATTTTGGCAAGGGCACGGTTGCGGAGCGCGTTGTGTTAACGCCAACTTGTGAGCTTATGCAAATCGTAGTTCTTTCGCGAAGCATGGAAGAAATAGCAAATCGCGTATCTTCTATGATTGCTGGTACAAAAGACGGGAATCCTGTTAAATTTGGCGATTTTGTTGACTTGTGGCGAATCACAAATATTCTTGCAGATGCTGTAAAGCCTGCAAAAACTGAGACGATTAATGGTTCTCCGATTTACGTTCATTGCGGGCCATTTGCCAACGTTTCGCTTGGTATTCCAAGCCTTGTGAGCGTTGAGATGGCTTGCGCGTTGCACGATGTTGTTGTTGTGGAAGCAGGGTATGGAACGGATGCCGGCGCGCAAAAGTGGCTAGATATTGCTGCTCGCGAGTTTGGGGCAAAGTGGCCTGCTGCTGCGGTTGTTGTTACTCGAGCCACTACTTGGCAAGATGACGAAACTCTTGCATGGCGTTACCCGTTCCACGTTTCGCGCCTTGAGTCGCTTAATATTCCTACGTTCCCTCTTATTAATTTGTGGGAAGGCGAAGATGAGCAGGTTCCAGATTTGCTTGAGCAAGCTAAGACTTTAGGATTCCGTAAGCCGATTGTTGGCAATCTTTTCCGAGACGGCGGAGATGGATTGGCAGATCAGCTAGACGATTTTGTGTCTGTAATCACTGCGGATGCTGAAACGAAAGTTCCGCAAAGCCGCCGCGGAAAGTCGCTTCGCGAGCGTATTAATCTGCTTTGCTCCGAGGCGTATGGTGTGCCTGTTGAGCGCGTAATCGACAAAGCAGGTTTTGCTGATTCGTTGAAGGAAGCGCAGGATTTGTGCAATAAGGCTGGTGTTGATTTTGATAGCTTGGCTCTTGTTGCTGTAAAGTCGCCAGCAACCATGACAGATGACGATCACGCGCCTGCGGATTCTCGCACTGTAACGCTTAAAAAAGTAGAAGTTCACGCTGGAGCTGGGGTTGTGCAAGTCAACCTTACAGCTTCACTAACAACTCCTATGCCAAAAATCGTGTGATTAAAATTTCTGTAGTGCGTTTGTATCAAAAAACATCAAAATCAAATACAAACACACTACAGTTTTGTGTGTTTGTGTAGTGTGTTTGTATTGCGACACGCCGTAAATTAGGTACAAACGCACTACATGGCAGGTAATCGTTTGCGCGGTCTAAGCGCGCATCGAAGTTAGATTATGCAAAAGTGCGATTCAGCCAATCGCAAGCAAGATCAATCCACTGTTGAACTTCTGGCTGCACAAATTCAGGAATTACTGCGCCATTCTCATCGCGCTTAGCTGTTTCTTTAACCGCCAAAGCCAAGCCGTGCGGACCCTTAGGGAACAAATGCGCTTCCACGCTTACGCCAGCTTTAACGCACGCATCTACAAACATAATCGAGTTTTGAACTGGAACCGTCTGGTCCGTAATTGTTTGCCAAACGAACACAGGCGGAGTCTTAGAATCCACGTGATTTTCCAACGAAAGCTGCTCCACTAGTTGCTCGCGAGTACTAGAATCTACGTCTCCAAAAAGACGATCGAAAGTTGGCTTATGCGCGTATTCGCCAGCGGAGATCACTGGGTAAGCAAGCATAAGAGCATTTGGTCGAACATCATTTGCGTTGTATCCATTTGCTTCTTCAACATCGTCGCTAACGCTAGTCGCAAGATTCGCGGCAACATGGCCTCCTGCAGAGAATCCAATAATCGCCACTTTTTGCGCATCTACATGCCATTCTTTTGCGTTTTCGCGAATTAAGCTCATAGCTTCTGCGGCTTCCAAAAGCTGAGTAGGGTGTGCACTAGGCACAAGCGAGTATCGCAAAACAAAAGCGTGGAATCCAGCGGCAGCAAACTTCATAGCAATAGGCTCTGCTTCTCGATTAGAAACGCGCAAGAATCCGCCGCCTGGCAAAATCAGCACTGCTGGTCGCGTTTGATCGCCTTCGCTATCTAAATTATCATCTAAAACATATGCAGTTAGAAGCGCGTTGCTGCCGTCAATACCTTTAATTTGGCGTTCTATAATCTTCATAGTATCTCTTTTCGTTTTGCGCGATTGCAATTTATGTTAAGCATAATTACTAAGCATAAACTTAAGCATTATTAAGCATAAACTTAAGCATAATTCTAATCAAATACCTTGTTTTTAATGTGCGTTAAGTGCATTATGTGCGTTATTTTATAAATTCGTGTAGAGTCTTAAGAGGTTTTATAAGGAGATTTAAGATGAGTAGTGAAGATAGTTTAGGCAAAGTTGTTCTTGCGGCCACTCCGATTGGGAATATGGGAGATGCTTCTGCGCGCTTGATTAATCTTCTAGAAACCGCGGATATTGTTGCAGCAGAAGACACGCGCAGGCTTTACGACCTTGCAAATCGCCTTGGCGTGCACGTTTCTGGGCAAGTTGTTGCGTATCACGATCACAATGAGCGCAATAAGGCAGATGGTTTACTAGACAAGGTTGAGCAAGGAAGCACTGTTCTTGTTGTTTCCGACGCTGGCATGCCTACAATTAACGACCCAGGGCTTGCGATTGTTCGCCGCGCAATAGAGCGCGACTTGCCTGTTACTTGCGCACCTGGACCGAGTGCCGTATTGGATGCTTTGGCGCTTTCTGGCCTGCCAACAGACCGTTTTTGCTACGAAGGCTTCTTGCCACGCAAGTCGGGGGAGCGCATGCAGCATTTGCGCTCGCTTCTTTTAGAGAGGCGAACAATCGTGTTTTACGAGGCTCCGCACAGGATTGCGGAGTCAATGGAAGCTCTTCTTGCAGTTTTTGGAGCAGATCGCAAAATGGCGTTATGCCGCGAGCTTACTAAGGATTTTGAAGAAGTGCGTCGCGGAACTATTGAGCAGATTGCAAAAAGCGTAGAAAATGATCCTCCTCGTGGCGAGATTGTGCTTGTACTTTCGGGCGCTAGCGAAAGTGATGTTGTGCAACAAAGCGTTGATTTAAGTGTGGATCAGCTTGCTAAAATGGCTTGCGATCTTTCACAAAACGAGGGCTTGCGAATCAAAGACGCTATAACTCGAGTTGTTTCCAGTAATCCGCTTGATGATGGCTCTTTTGCTAATCGCAAAGAAGTTTATGCAGCTTGCTTAAAAATCAAGGAAAATGTGGACAACTAAGTAGTAAATTAAGCCAAAAATGTGCAAATGTGGAAAAGTTGCAGCAATAAAAGCGAAAAATGTTCAAATGTGGAAAATTAAGCAGCAATTAACCACCATTTTTTGCATATTCGTATGCTTCTAAAAGCACATCTAGACTTTGTTTAACGCCTGGCCCGCCTTGTTGAGATATGTATTCCAGCATTTTTGCGTCCGCGACTGGGTTTGCAACAACCCATTTTCTTAATGCAGGCACGTTCTTAGCAATATGCCATAGCACGTCTTTGCTTGTGTTTTCGCAGCACGCTACTTGCGCAGTAAGCACAATTGGCGGTTTTGGCGGCATTGCGGGCGGCATTGCGCTCGCTCTATAATTCTTAATATTTTCTTTAATAGTCATAAAGAACGTCATCCTTGTCTATTATGTATTTAATCCATTCTTTTGCCTTCGCAGCTCCTGGAAAATAAGGATTGCTGTCTATGATTTTTTCGCAATCTTTAAAACTGGTGTTGTATTTTTGCGCCAATTCGCACACAGTATCTACTCTTCTTATTTCTTCGTAAATGTTTTTTGATGGCGTTAGTGCAATGTCGCAAATAGTTCGCGCTGGAGAAGTTACGTGCAAGTCTTTAATCACCCTTTGTTCTTTTTTCATTAGTTTTCTTCTAAACACTTGTAGTCGGTGATCGTACGGCTTTATTCGATAATGACTTTTGGATATTATCTCTAGTATGTTTGGGATTTTTCCGCCAAGCCAAATCCAAGATGCTGTAAATGCGCATGCAACTGTTCCGTTTGGAAGCAGATTTTTTAGCACGTTGCATCGTCCTTCTGGGGTTTTTGCGGTAGATTGCGTAAATCCAGTGCGTATTGAAACGTTGTTGAATGCTCCAAAATTGCATAGTTTCTTCATGCTTAGTGGCCCTGGTAGGTGTTTTGTGTCTATAAGAATAGGCAGCTCCTCGTTTTGTTTTTCCGAAAATAAAATCATCTCTTCGTTTTTGTAGTTTTCGTATTCTTTATAGTTTTTGTATTCTTCGTATTCTTCGCGAGTTTTGTATTCTTTGCGTCTTTTGTAGTCTTTTATTGCTTTTTTATTTTTTTCGTCATTGTGTATTGTGCGTTTTTTGTTCAACGTTGAAGTGCTCATGTTTCTCCTTTCTGCGTAATGTGCTTAATACGACAACTTTTTAGTGCTGTAATGTTTTAGTGTTGTAATGTTTTAGTGCTGTAATTCTGTAATGTTCTGCTGTTCTAGGTTTTAATCTTCTAAGTTTTATACACAATATCGTGTTTTACTTTTTTGTCTACGCGATTTTTCGTAATTGTGGAAAAGTGGATTTTTAGTTTTTTACATCAAAAAATGTGATTATATGTGACTAAATCATATGTGACTAAATGTGGTCGTGTACGATTGCGCTTGATTACACGCGATTATGCTTGATTTATCTACTTTGCTATGTGATTTTATAGTGATTTTTATAGTGATTTTTTAGTGTGATTTTTCGGTGTGTTATTTAATGTGTCCTCGCTGAACAAGATAATATTTGGCTATGAGTCATATTTTGGTGAATGTTGCATGGCCTTACGCAAATGGCCCTCGTCATATTGGTCACGTTGCAGGATTTGGTGTACCTTCCGACGTGTACGCGCGTTACGAGCGCATGAAGGGAAACAGCGTGCTTATGGTTTCTGGAACAGACGAACACGGTACGCCGATTTTAGTTGAGGCAGATAAAGAAGGCGTGAGCGCGCAAGAGCTTGCAAACCGCTATAATCGCGTGATTACTAAAGATTTGTGCGATTTGGGTTTAAGCTACGATTTGTTTACGCGCACAACAACAGCAAATCATGAGCATGTTGTTCAAGAGATGTTCCGCCAGTGCCTTAAGAATGGTTATATTTACAAGGGAACTCAAAAGGTTGCGATTTCGCCTTCTACAGGCCGCACTCTTCCAGACCGCTACATTGAGGGCACATGCCCGATTTGCGGCGCTGACGGCGCGCGAGGCGACCAGTGCGATGCTTGTGGAAACGAGCTGGACCCAGACGAGCTTATTAATCCTGTTTCTAAGATTAACGGCGAAACTCCGCGATTTGAAGAAACAGAGCATTACTTCCTCGATTTGCCTGCTTTAGCAAACGCAAACTTGGAGTGGCTTAATTCCAGGGATGGTTGGCGTACAAATGTTATTAACTTCTCAATTGGTCTGTTTAAGGAAGTTAAGCCTCGAGCAATTACGCGAGACATTGATTGGGGCATTCCAGTTCCTGTAGAAGGCTGGATTGATAACCCAAATAAGCGCTTGTACGTGTGGTTTGACGCCGTTATTGGCTACTTGTCTGCATCCATTGAGTGGGCGCGTAGGCAGGGCAAGCCAGACGCTTGGCGCGATTGGTGGTGCGATCCTAAGTCTCCTGGCTACTACTTTATGGGCAAAGATAACATTACTTTCCATTCTCAAATTTGGCCTTCAGAGATGCTTGCGTATAACGGCGCTGGCTCTAAAGGTGGCGAGGCTGGCGTTTATGGCCCACTTAACATGCCAGAGCAGGTTGTTGCTTCCGAGTTTATGACCATGGAAGGCAAGAAGTTCAGCTCTTCGCGCGGAATCGTGATTTATGTTAAAGACATTTTGGCGCGCTACCCAGTGGATGCTGTGCGCTACTACATTTCCGTTGCGGGTCCAGAAAATTCTGACGCCGACTTTACTTGGGCAGAGTTCGTTCGTCACAATAACGAGGAGCTTGCAGCAAGTTGGGGCAATCTTGTTAATCGTGTTGCAAATTTGATTAATAAGAATTTTGGAGAGATTCCGCCGTTGGATGAAAATTCAATGACAGATATGGACCGTGCGCTTTTGGATCAAACTTCTAATGCTTTTGAGATTGTTGGTGGTTTGATTGAGCGTCATCATCAAAAGAATGCTCTTAATGAGGCTATGCGCGTTGTGTCGGATATCAACAAGTATATTTCTGCTACGGAGCCTTGGAAGATTAAGGATGACGAGTCTCGTCTTGGAACGGTTTTGCATGTTGCTGCACAAGCTGTTTCGGACGCTAATCATTTGCTTGCTCCATTCTTGCCTCATTCTGCGCAAAAAGTTTGGGAAGCTCTTGGTGGAACGGGAGTGTTCTCGCCGCTTCCAAGAATCGAAGAGGTGAGCGACTTAGATAATCCAGATTTTAAGTACCCGATTATTACTGGCGACTATGAGCTTGGAAAAACTGTTCATCCATGGGAAAGTGAGGAATTGGTTACTGGCACTCCTGTTGCTAAGCCAACTCCGATTTTTGCCAAGATTCCTAAAGAGGCGATTGATGAGGAGCTTGAGCGTTTTGAGTCTGCACTTGCTGCTCGTCGTAAAGCTGACGAAGAAAGATTGGCTGCTGCAAAAAAATCGTTGGAATCTGAGTGATTTTAGCGAAAAATTTTAAGTCATAGTGACGCATGTAACAAAAAATTGGCATACTGTCAGGAATACGAAAAAATTTTCAGGAAATTTTTAGTTTATATGCGTGTTTTGCGAGAAAAATGTGGTTATAATGAATATTGCTGATGGTTCTTCCACCAGTGAGGTTCGTTCGCGAACCCCATAACTGAAACCTTCTTCTCTCTTTCTCTCTGCCCCGGTGGGTTTTCTCTTTCCCACCGGGCTTCTTTTTATCTTTTATCTTTTTCAAGTGTTCGCCGCTTACTCATGACTTCAATCTGCAAAATGTGTCATTTTTCTCTTTCTGTTGTGCATTTTGTAGTGCGTTTGTACCTAAAATACGGCGTGTCGCCATACAATCGCACTACAGTTTTGCTTGTTTGTGTAGTGTGTTTGTATCAAAAAACACCAAAATCAAATACAATCGCACTACAGTTCTGTTTGTTTGTGTAGTGCGTTTGTATCAAAAAATACGGAAATTCGGTACAATCGCACTACATAAACTCGAGAATCTCGGTGATTAAGCAATACGCAATTGTTCAAGCACGTAAGAGGGCTGGGTGATTCTTGGTCGAACAGTATAAGAGCGGCAGCCGATACCAAATAATCCAATGACTCACGCCTATAAACAAACTTCAAACCAAAAACAAAATCAAAGCCAAATCGGAACAACCGCAACAACAAAAAACAAGTAAGAGGCGAAGCGTTGTGCGAATCGACGACTTCGAGCTGCATAGCGCGCGAGAAGTCACCTCGATTCGCTGAGCCGCTCAAATGTAAAGTCCAGTGGACTTTACATGCGGCGAAGGAGTGAGCGCGGCCAATCGCGCGAGCGTAGAAACACCCAGCCCTCCTACACACCAAATAGGAAGTCGCGCAACGCTAAATAGGAAATCTCGCAACGCTAAATAGCATGCATTCAGTAACAAAAAACGCAGACTGCATTTGTAATTTGCGAATGCAATCTACGTTTGTAAATCAGCGTGTGCTAAATAAAGTTTAGCGGCAGCGCTTTGTAAGTGGCGTCCATGGGTCAAGCATTACAGGCTCTTGATCCAGTATGGCTCGCGTTGCTTCATCAAGATACTTCTTGTTAATAATGATTTCTGTAACGTAGCGGTCAAACCACTGCGCGGATCCAACGTAGTATCCATCTTCGCCGTTATCTTTGCCCCAGCTGTTTTCAATCTTCCAGCGGTCTGGCTCGCCATCTTTATTAAGATTTACGCCAGTAAAGGTCATTGCGTGGTTGCCTGGGCAATCCATGTACTCCAAACCTTTAGCTTTGTCGAATGTAAACTTTACGTCGAATAGCTCGTCTACGCGCACAACTGCTGGGTCAAAGAAGCCCTCTTGCCTTAGTGAGAATTGCGTGCAATCACAAGCAAACCAAATTGGGTGTCCGTCTTTTAGCTGGTCAACAGCGGCTTTGCGGAACACTTCTAGCGCAACGTTCGCAAACTCCATTTCCTTAGTCTCTGCAACGTTTGTTGTGTACTTAAGTTGATAGAGTTTGTTGAACGGAGTGCGTTCCATTGGGGAGTTGCACAAGCTTACAAAGTCGTTTACGTCTACCGGCACGTACTTCTTTGCAAACTCGAGTGGCGTAATGCCGTATTCGCAAATCATTGGGCGATCGTCTTTGCCGCTCTTTGGCTTATCATCCTTCTTTTCGCCGCCCTTAGATTCGCTATTTTCGCCGCTCTTCTTATCGTCCTTCTTATCGTCGTCATCTTTAGTGCGCGCAAAGAAGTCAAAACGCTCTGGTGGCTCGCCAAGCGCGATTGCAGTCATGCGGTACACGGTTTCCAAGTCGCGAATCTTCATCTTTCGCAACTCTTCCATAGAAGTGCCATTCTTGTGTGCTTCGCGCAACTCGCATGCAAACTCGCGAAGCTTGCTGTTAATGTATTGCACGAAGGCTTCGGAATCGGTAGCGTTTTGCGAATCTGGGTATGCGCTCTTTGGCATAAGTCCGTACTTGTTTACCAAGTTAACGAACATCTGCCACCATCCGCCGTCGTCAATCGGACTGTAGTTAATGCTCTCAAAAATTCGGCTATCTAATGTCTCATCTAAAGTCGCCAAAACGTTTTCCAAGTATGCGTTTGCTTTTTCAATCTTGTCCCAGAAGAACAAGTAGCTTTCGGAAAACTCAAAGTCTTCTAGATTCCACTTATGCATAAGCTCGTAGCGCAAAGTGTTAAGCGATGCAAACATCCAGCAACGTCCAGAATGCTGTTGGTTTGTTATTGTTCCTTGCTTTAGTTCTACAGAAAATTCGCGTGGAAGCTCGCGCTGACCCTGGTAGCTTGTTGCTGCTTTAAGAACGCCGCTCGATACCGAAGCGTTTGCTGCTACTCGATTTGCGCGCTGTTCGTTAAAATGCTTAGAATATTCGCGCACGTCGTTTAGTGTAACGGCTTTTACGTTTTCAGACATATATCTCCTTTATTTTGTTAAAAACAGTGAATAAGCGTTATTGTAGCTTGCTCAATGCACGAGTCGCGTTTTGCGCGGCTCCAATTGTTCGCGAGTGTTTGTGAGTGTTCGCTAGTTTTCGTGAGTTTTCGCGTTTCGTTTATGTAAAACATGCTATTTTTATGCGTTTATGGCGATTTGCGCGACTAATTTTCGTAAATTTTAAGTAATTTCGTTAAATATTTTGATATTTTGCTAATTTTATGTATTAATTTTGGTTAAGATTACTATTTATTACGTGTTATTACATGTTTATTTTAAGCAATGTACATAGGTTAGCTAAAAATATACTAATTACACGTCCAAATTATTAGGGCTTGCTTAAGTGTGCCTTAAACGCTTATGATTTGCCTTTTTAATTAGTGATTAAATGATGGCAGTGTGCAAGCGTAAGTTTGCAGTTACCAGATGGAGGTAACAATGTTTAGACGTAGAAAAGAGTCACAATGATACGATACATCGTTAAACGATGCCTGAATTATGTTGTGATGCTGTTTGTATCCGTATCCATGACGTATTTCTTGGCAAGTGCATTTATGGATCCGAGATCGAACTATATGTCTAGGCATCCGCATCCACCAATTCCTTCAATTAACCGTTCTTTGGATTTGGCAAACATTAATGACCAAACTCCAGTTATTACAAGGTATTTGCGTTGGATTACTGGTGTTCTTACTCGTTGGGATTGGGGATTAAGCCCAGAACAAGCACCTGTTGGTCCTGCGATTGCAGCGCGAATCGGCGCATCGGTGCAGCTGGTTACTTGCGCAACTGTTCTTGGCATTGTTTTAGGCGTTAGCGTTGGCGTTTATACTGCTATTCGCCAATATAAGTGGCAAGACAGGGTTCTTAACTCTATTGCTACGTTCTTGCTTGTTGTTCCAGCCGCCGTGTTTGGATTACTTATTGTTTTAGCTGCGATTAGCATTAACAACGCTGCTGGTTCTCGTTTATTCTTTGTTACTGGATTACATTCCTACCAGGGTTCTAATCCTGTTGCTTTTATTCTTGACTTCTTGCAACATTTGATTTTGCCAACAATTGTTATGACTGTTCCTGGCATGGTTGGCTACCATCTTACGCAGCGCACCTATTTGCTCGACACTATGAATGCTGATTACGTTCGTACTGCTCGCGCTAAGGGTTTGCCTCTAAATGTGGCTATTCGTCGTCACGCTTTGCGTACTTCTTTGATTCCTACTGCCGTAGACGTTGCCTTCTCTATTGCAGGCGTGTTTACGGGCGCTGTGATTACCGAAACCGTGTTTGCAATTAACGGTTTGGGTAGCTACTTCGTACAAACTATTTCTAATAACGACATTAATGGTTCTGTTGCTATTGCTGCGTTCGGAGCCGTGTGTACTTTGGCCGGGGCCTTGTTGGCAGATATCTTCTCCGCTTGGCTTGATCCTCGTATTCGTTTGAGCTAATTGCGCAATAGTGTAGGTGTATTGATATGAGTAAAAAAGATGTATCTTCAAAGGCTCAAGAGTCTGCTGCTGATAAGAAGGCAACTGCTAATTCTTGGGGTAATTTTAAGCGCACAGGCAAAATAACGCTTTATACGCGCCGCTTCTTTAGGCGTCCATCCGCTGTTGTTGGCTTAGTTTTACTTGTTCTCTTGATTCTTCTTGCTTTGTTTGGCTCTAAGATTAGCAAGTGGGGCTACGACGAGCCTGATTTTACAGCTCTTGCAACTCCTCCTAGCGCCGAACATTGGCTTGGCACAACGCCTGGCGGATCAGACATGTATGCAATGGTTGTTCGCGGACTTGGTCGCTCGCTTTCTATTGGTATTGTAAGCTCCATTTCGATTACGATTATTGCTGCTTTGGTTGGTACTGCTATCTCTTACTTTGAAGGTTGGTTTGAGCAGGTTGGCATGTGGCTTCTAGACATGCTTTTGATTGTTCCATCCTTCTTGCTTATTGCTTTGATTGTTAGCTCTGCTACTGGCGGCAACGATTGGTTGTGGCTTGCATTTGGCATGACTTCCTTTGGCTGGATTGGTTACGCTCGTACGCTTAGAACTTTGACTTTGAGCTTGCGCGAACGCGAATATGTGCGTGCCGCTAAGTTTGAAGGCGTTTCTTCGTTCCGCATTATTGTTCGCCATCTTGTTCCAAATCTTGGTTCCGTTTTGATTATTAACACGGTTCTTGGTGTTATCGGCGCAATCAATGGCGAAACAGCATTGAGCTTCTTGGGTCTTGGTATTAAGGCTCCAGATACTTCTTTGGGTACTCTTCTTAACGTTGGTCAAAGTAGCGTTATGACATCTCCTTGGGTTCTTTTGGTTCCTTCTGCGGTTTTGGTTGTTTTGACTTTCTCCGTTCAGCTTATTGGAGATGGCTTGCGCGATGCGATTGATCCATATTCTAGGTCTGTTGGTAAGGCCGAGTAAGGCTTGTGGAGGTTTAAACATGACTGATATGGGTAATAACGCAAATAAGGAAGACTTTGCAATGGAAAATCAGAACAACGAACCACTTCTTTCTGTACGCAACTTGCAAATTAGCTTTGCTTCGGAAGCTGGTACAGTTCACGCTGTTCGCAATATGAACTTTGATTTGTATCGCGGCAAAACAATTGGTATTGTTGGCGAATCTGGATCTGGTAAGTCTGTTACTTCTTTGGCTGTTATGGGCTTGCTAGATAAGAATGCTTCTGTTAAGGGTTCTGTTGTTTATAAGGGCGAAGAGCTTTTAACAAAGTCTGATGCAGAGATGAGTAAGATTCGCGGTAAGAACATTGCAATGGTGTTCCAGGATCCTCTTTCTGCTTTAACTCCAGTGTTCTCTATTGGAGATCAGCTTAAGGAAGCTTTGGTTATTCATAATCCAAATATGACCGAAGATCAGATTCGTGATCGCTCTATTGAGCTTCTTAACTTGGTTGGTATTACTAAGCCAGCTGAGCGCTTAAAGGCGTTCCCTCATGAGTTTTCTGGTGGCATGCGTCAGCGCGTTATGATTGCAATGGCAATCGCGAATAACCCAGATATTATTATTGCTGATGAGCCTACTACCGCTTTGGATGTTACGATTCAGGCTCAGGTTTTGGATGTTTTGAAGAAGGCTCAGAAAGAAACTGGCGCCGCAATGATCTTCATTACTCACGATTTGGGCGTTATTGCTGGCGTTGCAGACGAAGTTATTGTTATGTATGCGGGTCATTTGGTTGAGCATAATAGCGTTGAGGAGATTTTTGCTCACCCAACTCAGCCATACACAATCGGCTTGCTTGGCGCTGTTCCGCGCGTTGATCAAAAGCGTACTCGCCGCTTAACTCCAATCTCTAAGCCAACAATGGATATGTTGATTGCAGAAGAAAAGAGTGGAGATACCAGCGATATGATGGGCCTTGAGGCAGAAAGCGAAACTGTTCGCGCGATGCTTCATGCAGAAACCGAAAAAACGATTAAGCCAATGTTTGAAGGCATTCCTCGCGAGGATCGCAAGGTTGTTTTGGATGTTAAGGGCTTAGTTAAAACATTCCCAATTACAGGTGGCGGTTTCTTGCGACGCAAGGTTGGCGAAGTTCGCGCTGTTGATGGCATTGACCTTGAGATTCGCGAAGGCGAAACTGTGGCTCTTGTTGGCGAATCTGGTTCTGGTAAGTCAACTACTTTGATGGAAATCATGAGCTTAAAGAAGCCAGAAGCTGGCTCTATTACCGTCTTCGGCACCGAGCTTAACGATAAGTTGACTAAAGAGCAGCGTCGCGAGCTTCGTTCTAAGATTCAATACGTGTTCCAGGATCCTATGAGCTCTCTTGATCCTCGTATGCTTGTTTACGATATTTTGGCAGAGCCTCTTCATGTTCAAAAGAAGTCGAAGGAAGAGATTCGTCAGCGTATTGCGGAGCTTATGCAGCTTGTTGAGCTGAATCCAGATCAGGTTGATCGCTTCCCAACGCAGTTCTCTGGTGGTCAGCGTCAGCGTATTGCTATTGCTCGCGCTTTGGCTGTAAACCCTAAGCTTCTTCTTCTTGATGAGCCTGTTTCGGCTTTGGATGTTTCTATTCAGGCTGGAATTATCAACTTGCTTGAAGATTTGCAAGATAAGCTGGGCGTTGCCTACTTGTTTGTGGCTCACAACATGGCGGTTGTTCGTCATATTTCTAGCCGAATTGCTGTTATGTACCACGGACGCATTGTTGAATCTGGCGAAACGGATGAGGTATTCGATAATCCTAAGCATCCGTACACTAAGGCTTTGATTAGCGCTGTGCCAATTCCAGATCCTGTTATTGAGAAGAATCGCAAGCGTATTATTCTCAACGAAGAAGATTCGTTTGATGACGTTGCAAGCGTCTGATTCTAATCTTTTGTGAATACGCCTAAACTTTTGTTTAGGGCAATTTTGATCGCGTGTGTTATGCAAGACACACGCGATTTTTTGTTACAAGCACATAAATTCTAAAAAAAGTAATATATTTTGTTTTTTAATCAAAATAAACTAAAAAATTTTCTGTTTTGTGGTTTTCTGCATTTAATTTTCTTTTTTCTGGATTAAATCTTAAGTAACAAAAGCTTAAATTCAGCATTTGTTAAAAAAGTCGTAACACAAAATGTCAAAAGATTAGATATACTCTACACACATACCAGAAAGTGGACATCATTTCTGGGGAATGAGAGGAATCATGAAAAAAACTAATGCAGGTAAATTAACTGTATTCGCCGCAGCTGCACTTTCTGTTGCAATGCTGCTCGGCGCTTGTGGTGGTACAACCGCCACTACGGCAGATAAAGCTAAGGGCGGAATGACCGAAGAGCCAGCCGCAGGTGTGGATACTTCCTACACTGGCGCTCTTCCAATGCCTAAGGTTGACAAGCGTTACGACAATCCACAGCCTCGTGACAATGTTAAGGATGGCGGTACTTACACGTTCTCGCTTTCCGACATGGGTCCAAACTGGAACTACGCTTCTAACGACGGTAACACCGCTTATATGGCCACTTTGTGGGGCTTCTACCAGCCATCGCTTCCTTATTACGATACCGTTAAGGGCGAGAAGGTTAAGTACAACCCTGATTACATTACTTCTGTTAAGAAGGTTAGCGACAAGCCACTCGTAGTTCAGTACGATTTGAATCCAAAGGCTAAGTGGAACGACGGCACAGACATTGATTACACTGCTTTTAAGGCCACTTGGGAAGTTATGAATGGCAAGAACGAAGCCTACTCCGTTCCATCTCACGAGGGCTACGACTGCATTGAGTCCGTTGAGCAGGGCGCAAATCCTAAGCAAGTAATCGTTAAGTACAATAAGCCATGCGCAACTTGGGAATTGCTTTTCGCTCCATTGGTTCATCCAAAGGCAACCGATCCAACCGTGTTCAACCAGGGTTGGGTAGGTAATCCTCACAACGAGTGGGGCGCAGGTCCATTCGAGATTCAGTCCGCAACCGAAGATCAGGTTGTTTTCGTGCGCAATCCAAAGTGGTGGGGCAAGAAGGCAAAGCTTGACAAGGTTGTTGTAAAGCGTATGGAAGATACCGCTGCAATGAACGCCTTCCAGAACGGCGAAATCGATTCCGTGGATTCCATCTCCACCAAGGATAAGGTTAAGGCTGCTCGTAGCGTTAAGGGCGCTCAGCTCCGTTACGGCTACAGCACCAAGATTCGTGTTATTAACTTAAACGCAAAGGCTGGCGCATTCAAAGACAAGGCCGTGCGTAAGGCCGTTGTCCAGGCATTCGACGTTGCCACCTACAACAAGATTCAGTTCCAGGGTATGAACTGGAAGAGCGAGCAGCCAGGTTCGGAGCTTCTCTCCATGTTCCAGGCTGGCTACAAGAACAACCTCCCAGCTGATGGTAAGTTCAACGTAGAAAACGCTAAGAAGACTCTTGAGGCCGCTGGCTACAAGATGGGCAAAGACGGTTACTACGCTAAGAATGGTAAGACCGTTCAGTTCACATTTACCTTCTTCGGCGATGACTCCACTCAGGCAGCTCTTGCTAACGCATTCCAGGCCATGATGAAGAAGGCTGGAATGAAGTGCAAGACTGTAAACAAGCCTGCATCTAAGTTCTCTAAGACTGTTGCTTCCTTCGACTTCCAGGTTCTTCCAATGGCTTGGGTTTCCCAATCTCCATTGAGCTTCTTGGCATCCGCTTCCCAGGTATACGATTCTAAGAGCGATTCCAACTTTACTGGCACTGGCAGCAAGAAGATTGATGCCGTTCTAGCCAAGATTGGCAAGACCTACGATTACAAGGAACAGACTGCATTGGCCAACAAGGGTGAGTCCATGGCTTTCGCCGAGTATGGTACACTCCCAGTTTCTGCTCCTCCAACCTATCAGGCATACAAGAAGGGCTTCGCTAACGGCGGTCCTGCTGGATATGCTAACGTTTTTGTTGAAAACATTGGTTGGCAGAAGTGAGTAAATTTGTAGCGATAACTCGCGCAAGTTTACTAAGCTGATTGCTTAACTTATAGCATGTGGCGTGTGGTCTTTGGGCTGCACGCCACATGCTTTTGCGCGTAGTCGCGTGCGTGTAATCCGCAGCAAATAATCGCGCAAAAATAGTCGCGCAAAAATAAACTCAGAAAAATAGTATAAACTTAATAAAACTTAATAAAAAAAATAAATCGCAAAGTCAAAAATAAGGGAGAATCTAGCGCATGTATGTAAATCCAAGTAAACGCAAAGACGCGAGCAATGTGCGCTGGGTTTTACAATATTGTAAGCCAGATATGTGGAGAGTAGGCGTATCGCTAGTTCTTTTTACTATCAACGACACAATGGCAATGACAATGCCTCTGCTTTCTGGCTTTATTGTAGACAAAGTCATTATTGGAAAACAGCATGACTTGCTTCTTAACGTATGCGTGCTAATGGTTGCAATGATGATTGTTCGCGTAGGTTCAAGATATATTTACCAGCTTCAAATGGAAAGATTCGGCCAAAACGCCGTGTATCGCCTTGTAAGCGACGAATACGAGAAGCTACATTCACTTGACTTTACGTACTTTAATCACACGCGCACAGGCGACATTATGAGCCGCATGACTTCGGATACGGATGCGATTCGCCACATTTTAAGCTGGGTATCTTATATGGCGCTGGATTGCGTAGTGATGTTTGTGTTTGCGCTAATTATAATGTTTTCAATCCAATGGCAGCTAGCTCTAGCGCTTATGGCGATTACGCCATTTTTGTTCTGGCTTGCAAAGCTTATGGGCAAGAATGCTAGGCCAAAGTTCCTTGCGATTCGAGAATCGTTTGCACGCATGAACTCAATGGTAGAAGAAAACATTGAAGGCAATCGCGTTGTAAAAGCTTTTGTTCGCGAGCCTTTTGAAACCCAGAAATTCGATAAATGCAATGAAGACTACTTTAATCGCAATATTACGCTTGCAAAAAACACGCAAAAATACATGCCATGGCTTGACGGCATGGGCTTTGCGTTGGAGCTTGTAACAGTAGGATTTGGCGGATGGCTTGTGCTTAATGGAAGCATGACTTTGGGCGCGTTTGTAACGTTTAACAGTTTTCTTTGGATGCTCCACATGCCAGTAAGAATGGTTGGGTGGCTTATTAACGATTGGCAGCGATTCAATGCAGGATGCGTGAATATTCGTAAGCTTCTTACGCAAGAATCGCATATTGATTTGCCAAGCGCTGCCAAGAAAAACGTTAAAGTTAAGGGTCGCGTAACTTTTGAACACGTTGATTTTGCATTCCCAGATGATCTTGATTCCCCAGTTTTAAGCGATATTGATTTAGATGTTCCAGCAGGCACAAAGCTTGGAATCTTAGGCGAAACGGGATCTGGAAAGTCAACTCTTGTAAGTCTTATAGCGCGTTTTTATGATCCTACGCGCGGCCGCGTTTTGATTGATGGAAAAGACGTGCGCGAATGGCCTCTAGAAACTGTTAGGAATCAAGTTAGCATAGTCGCGCAAGAAACATTCCTGTTTTCCGATACGATTGCAGGAAATATTAGCTTTGGATTGCCTCAAAACGAGGAAAATTGCAAAGAATTAGATAACACGATTAGGCGTATGGCAAGAATCGCAGATGCAGACGATTTTATTATGAGCATGCCAGAAGGCTACGAAACTGTTGTAGGCGAGCGAGGAGTCGGCCTTTCGGGCGGTCAAAAGCAGCGTTTAAGTCTTGCTCGCGCGCTAGCAAACAATCCTGCAATCTTGATTATGGACGATACAACTTCTGCAGTAGACATGGAAACTGAGGAGCATATTCAAAAAGAGCTAAAAAGGTTAGACGGCTTGCGCACAGTAATCACAATTGCGCATAGAATCTCGTCTGTTAAAGATGCAGACATGATTGTTGTGCTAGATCACGGCAAAATCGTAGAGCGCGGAACACATGAGCAGCTTGTTGCGTCGCATGGAAGATATTGGGAAATCTACAAAAAGCAGCTTGGTATGCAAACGGGCAAAGCTTTGGGATTTGAAGATTCACACGAGGCTAAGGGGGAGTAGAATGGCGCAGCGCAACACTTATAGAGAAGACGAAAGCCAAGAAGAGCACGTAAATTTGCACGAGCTTATGCGCGTTCGCAAATACATAAAGCCGTACGCATGGCAATTAGTCAAAATAGTTTTAGTTGTTATTAGCGGAAGCTGTATTATGACAGCAACGCCAATGATTACAAAAACACTTATAGACGTAGTTTTGCCTAATAAAAACGTTTCTTATTTGTACGTGCTTATTGCATTGTTTGGCGTGCTTATTGTGCTGTATGAGCTTGGGTTAGCCTACAGAACGCTTGCAATTACGCGACTCGGCCAAATGATAATTAAAGATATGCGGCGCGATATTTTTACGCATGTGCAATCGTTGTCGTTTGACTACTTTGATTCGCGTCCGCACGGCAAGATTTTGATTCGCATAGTAAACTACATAAACACGCTTTCCGACACGCTTTCTTCTGGTTTAATCAACGTGTTTTCCGATGTTTTTGTGCTAATCATTACGCTAATCGCAATGTTTGCTATAGATTGGCGAATGGCGTTGTGGAGTCTTGTATTATTCCCAGTTTTTATAATCTGGACTCGCACTTTGCAAATTTTGCAACGAAAAGCGTCTAAAAAACTATCAAATAAGCAAAGCAATCTTAACGCATATTTGCACGAATCAATCGCAGGCGTAAAAACAACTCAGACTTTTGCGCGCGAATCGGAGCAATACGCTACATTCCAGGAGCAGCAGTCGGGAGTTAGAAAAGCCTGGATGCAAAATGTTAGAGTGCAAATGCTGCTTTGGCCTGGAGCTTCGATTATTGAAAGCGCAGCAATTTCGCTGCTCTACTACGTTGGCATAACAAACGCGAGCAGTATGAACATAAGCACGGGTACGCTTATAGCATTTGTGTGGTATTCAAGCACTTTCTGGGAGCCAGTTGTAAACATTGGTAACTTCTACACGCAACTTATAACATGCTCAGTGTATTTGGAGCGTATTTTTGAGACTCTAAGCATTAAGCCAAATATTGTAGATAAGCCAGATGCAAAAGAATTGCCGAAAATTAAAGGCAAGGTTGACGTAAACGATGTTGTTTTTCGCTACGAAGAGGGCGGAAAGCCGATTTTGAATTTAGTTGACTTACACATTGAGCCTGGAACAACAGTTGCGCTTGTTGGCCCTACTGGAGCAGGTAAAACAACGCTTGTAAGTCTTCTTTCTAGATTCTACGACGTTTCCGAAGGCTCAATCACCATTGACGGCTACGATGTGCGCTCGGTAACGTTAGCATCTTTGCGAAAGCAAATGGGCGTTATGCTTCAAGATAGCTTTATATTTAGCGGAACTGTTAAAGAAAACATTCGCTACGGCAAGCTTGATGCAACGGACGAGGAGATCGAGGCTGCAGCTCGAGTTGTTCACGCGCACGAGTTTATTGAAGAATTGCCAAATGGCTACAATACGGAGATTGAGGAGCGAGGAGCTACTCTTTCTGCAGGCCAAAGGCAGCTTATATCGTTTGCGCGCGTGCTTTTAGCAGACCCGCGAATTTTGATCCTAGACGAAGCAACAAGCAATATTGATACGCGTACAGAAGAGGCGTTGCAAGCGGGATTAGCTCAATTACTTAAGAATCGCACTTCTTTTGTGATTGCACACAGGCTTTCTACAATCGAGAATGCGGATTTGATTTGCGTGATTGACCATGGGCAAATCGTGGAGCGCGGAAGCCATGAGCAACTTATGGCGCAAAAAGGTGCGTATTACAGACTTGTGGAATCGCAATACGCTGCGATTAGTGCGGCGATTGCGTAAGCGCAAAGTGGTGTTTAAGAGGCGAAATAGTCGCGTTTTAAGTCGCGTTTTATGTGTTGTATTAATCCGCGTTTTAAGTCACGTTTTAAGTCACGTTAAATCTGCGACTACACTTGTAAATCATGAGTAAGCATCATCGTGAGCACAATTGGGCGCCTTCTTTAACAGAGCAGTCTGAAATATGGCAGAATCTAATTAAAGAAGGCATAACAATCGCAGACGACCACACGCATATGCTAAGCGTAGTGGATTTTGCAAAAAATCTTAATCAAGAATTAGCGCAAAAAGGTCGAGATTTAATAGCTGAGCCTAATGCAAGCGATTTAGTAAATAGCGCAAAAGCATCAGGCGTTTCTAAAATGATTGAAGTGGGCTGCGAATACCCAGATTGGCAGCCAACAATAGACTTTGCGGCAGCTCATGCAGATTGCGTGCATGCTGCAATAGCGATTCACCCAAACGAAGCGCCTTTACATGGTCATAGGGGAGCAGAAGGGCCAGACGGCTTGCCAGTAGTTTATAAGCCGTACCACGATATTCCATTTGACGAAGCAATGCAACACTTGCGCTCGCTGGTTGTACATAACTCAAAAGAAGTAGTTGCGATTGGCGAAACGGGATTAGACTATTTCCGCACAGGTGAACGCGCAAGAATTTACCAACGCGACTCGTTCCGCGCGCATATAGCGCTTGCAAAAGAGCTTAATTTGCCGCTTCAAATTCACGATAGAGATGCGCATAGCGATGTTGTAGAAATTTTGCTAAAAGACGGAGCGCCAGAGCGAACAGTGTTTCACAGCTATTCTGGCGGAAAAGACTTAGCTCAAGTGCTAAAAGAAAACGGATGGTACGCAAGCTTTTCTGGAACGATTAGCTATAAGGGAAATGAGGATTTGCAAGAGTCTGCGCGAATCATTGGCAAAGACCACATAACTGTTGAAACGGATGCGCCGTACCTTACGCCGATGCCTTACCGCGGGCGGCCTAACGCGCCGTATATGGTGCCTTACACTCTTGAATCGTTAGCAACCGCGCTTGATTGTTCTTTGATGGAGGTAGCAAAGTCAACCTTAAAAACAACGAAAGAAATCTATGGTTTTTAGACGATTTAGTCTTATATTCTTTCTTTGATTAAGCCTTATTTTCCAAGGATTCTACGCTTATTTTGCTTTATATATCTGTTGTTGTATACAATATTTAGGTACAAATAAATAAAACTGTAAGCAGTAAGACCGTATGCGACTTCTTATTATGGCAGATTATTGCAAAGAAGAGGTCTTACTTTTTGGAGGAAAAATCAAGCATGACTAAGTCACGCGTTTCAGCGTTATCTGGCGATAACGCTAAGGATCTTCGCAACGGGGCGAAGGAGTCTGAGAAGGCTGCTAAGGGAGTAACGAACCCTAAAGAGGCGATTCTAAAAGCCGCTTCTTTTACAAAAGCGCCAAAAGTTTCTCAGAAAACCACCACTCGCGAAGAACGAGAGGCGCTGGCGTATCAGCAAGCAAAAGAGGTTAAAGAGGCCGAAAAGCTTGCGGATAGTGCTGTTAGAGGCCCGCTTGGAAGATTGTGGGCAAAGATACAAACCAGCTCCGATAAATTCACTTTGGGCATGTCAATTGTGGCATTGGGCGTTGTTTATGGAGATATTGGAACGTCTCCTTTGTACACTGCTCAAACATTCTTGGCAGGTCAAGGCGGATTGCAAAACATTAGTCGCGAAGCGGTTTATGGCATGCTTTCCCTTGTGTTTTGGTCGATTACGCTAATCACAACAGTAAAATACGTGTTTGTTGCAATGCGAACAGACAACAAGGGCGAAGGCGGAATTTTTGCACTCTACTCGCTTATTAGGCGAAAAGGCGCATGGCTTGCGATTCCAGCAATGATTGGTGGTGCGGCGTTCCTTGCGGATTCTGTTCTAACTCCAGCAGTTTCAATATCTTCTGCAGTAGAAGGCTTGCGCACAATATCTGCGTTTAGGCCTATCTTCTTAGAAAACGACAATCTTTCTTTAATGATCACGGTAATTATTATTGTGATTCTGTTTTCTGTTCAACAGCGCGGAACTGAAAGAATTGGAAAAGTTTTCGGCATAGTCGTTATGATTTGGTTCGGATTCCTAGCGCTTGTTGGAATCATGAATATTGGCGAAAATCTGGCGATTTTTGAGGCTTTGAACCCGATTTACGGCCTAAAGTTCTTGTTTAGTTCGCACAATATGCAAGGAATGGCCTTAATGGGCATTATCTTCCTTTCTACAACTGGTGCAGAAGCGCTGTATTCCGATATGGGTCACGTTGGTCGCGGAAACGTTTATGTTACGTGGCCGTTTATTAAAGTGGCGCTTATTCTAAACTACTTCGGTCAAGGCAGCTGGATGCTTCAGCATCAAAACAATAAAGCATTGTGGTCTATAGAAGGCTTAAACCCGTTCTTCCAGATGCTAAGCCCGAATTTACGTTACGTTGCCGTTGTGCTTTCTGTAACAGCTGGCATTATTGCATCCCAGGCTTTGATTACTGGTGCTTATACTATGGTTTCGGAAGCTACCAGCCTTAACTGGATGCCTCATCTTCAAGTGCGATACCCTGCGCGAACTCGCGGTCAGCTTTATATTCCTGTTGTTAATTTTGTGCTCTGTCTTGCAACTCTTACAGTTTTAGCTGTGTTTAAGGATTCTGAGCATATATCTGGAGCGTACGGTCTTGCGCTTACGCTTACCATGATTGCAACAACAATACTTCTTACGGTTCACATGTGGTATCAAAAGAAGAAGGTTGGCGCTCTGGTATTTGCCACAGTATTCCTGATTATTGAGATTTTGTTCTTTATAGCTTCTATGGCAAAGTTTATGCACGGCGGCTGGTTTACCATGCTTCTTGGCGCTTCGATTTTGATTATTATGCTCACTTGGAAAGATGGCACTAAGATTGAGCGCTCGCAGCGTTTGCACATGAAGCCTAAGGACTTTTTGCCTGTTCTAGATAAGTTGCACAGTGATTTTAGAATCCCTTATTTTGCAGACAATATTGTTTATTTGACTTCCGATAAGGAGATGAAGCGCCTAGATACTGGCATTTTCTTCTCGATTTTTGCGGATCATCCTAAGCGCGCTCGCGCGTGGTGGGCTGTTTCTGTAGAAACGGATGATGCTCCGTTTACTCGCGAATATTGCGTGGAGAATTTTGGAACGGATTATTTGTTCCGCGTTAAAATCAAGCTTGGATTTAAGGTTTCTCCTTCGATTCCTGCATATTTGCATCAAATTATGCACGATTTGTCGCATACGGGCGAGCTTCCGCAGCAGCAGTCTGTGTATCCTAAGGTAGATGCGGATCCAGATATTGGCCCAATTCGTTACGTTCTTTTGCACAAGGCGTTAATGCCGGAGTCGAATATTTCTTTGCGTGGCGCATTGTCGCTAAAAATGAAGTATGCGATTCGCCATATTGCTGGAACGCCAGTTAAGTGGTTTGGCTTAGCTCCGTATAATCCTGTTGTAGAAGTTCAGCCGTTGTTTGTTTCCACTCGTAGACCTCCTCGATTAAAGCGAGAAGAGGTTGCTTCTTCTAGAGCTGTTCAGTCTTTGCAAGGCAACGATGTTGCTGCACAAGCTTCGGTTGATGCCGAGCAAACTGCGATTATGAACGCTAGAGATATTGCTGCAGCGAATGTTTCTGCAGAAGTAAAGTCTGAAAATAAGTCTGGAAGCAAGTCCGAAAATAAGGAGACTAAAATATCTAATACTGGCAAAATCGCTAGAATAGATACTGGTCAGATTAAAGCAGTTAAAAAATAGCTAAAATCCATATTATTGCTTTATTGCTAATCGGCCGTTTGCGTTGGCTTGCGCATGTGCTTATGTTTGCTTGTGTGCTTGCTTGCAATAACGGCCGTTTTGTGATTGATGGGATTTAAGGAGTGCGATTGTTATGCTTGCAAATATTCCTGATTTTAATACGATTGAAAAGTTGCATCGCGCTGCCTCGCCTAGCGAAGACGCTTATAATCTTATTCATTGCCATTGTGTTGTTATTGCTACGATTTCTTGGATGATCGCAAGACACCAAAATCAGATGTTGGCTTTTAAGCAGCTTAATTTGAATAATGATTTTGAGAATTTTGCGGATTTTGCTGATTTTGCGGATAAGTCGCAAGCAGATGTTGAGCAAATTATGCTTAGTCAAATGTCTAAAATCAATGAAGATTTAAAAAACAGGTGTGATTTAGCAAAGTCGTGTCTTAAAAAGTTGATTGACGCAAATCTGCTTGAGCTTCCTAAAGTTAGTGGCGGAATCGCGCCGAAAGATTATGTAGACGAGTATGCGGCGTTTGCTGGCGGATTGTTGCACGATATTGGAACGTATTTTGTTTTAGCTAAAGACGGTTCAAAAGCAGCGAATGGCAAGTTGGAGTTTGACGGGCCGAATTATATTTTGCACGGTTTGCGCGGCTACAACTATTTGATTGATAACGGCTTTAGCGAAGATACTGCGCAATTTGCGCGTAATCATACGGGCGTTGGACTAACTCGCGAGCAAGTTGTTGCGCAAAATTTGCCGCTTCCTGCTGGCGATTATGTTCCGCGTACAGTTGAGCAAGAAATTGTGATGGTTGCTGATAAATACAACAGTAAGTCGATTCCGCCGCGATTTTTAACTGTAGATACGTATAGGCGTAAGGCTGCGCGCTTTGGTGAAGAGAACGCAAAGCGATGGATGTGCTTGGTTAATAAATACGGCAGGCCGAGTGTTTGCAAGCTTGCAGATTTCTTTGGGCTTAAGGTTGATTAAGCAAGGTTGATTAAGCAAGGTTGATTAAGCTTTGCTTTTATGGCTATAAAGCCGCTAATCCAAGTGCAGTGTTTACTTCGGCTACAATATCGTGCATAGCAGCGCTTGCTGCAGCTGCGTCACCTTCCATAATTGCCTGTGTTACCTTTTTATGGTTTAATATCGCTTCTTTGTTTGGTTTTTGTGGATAAAGATTAAGTTCAACTCTGCCTCGTAATACGCTTTCGACTATTGAACTAAGTTTTGCAAAAATCGGGTTACCGCTATTTGCAAGCAAAAGAGTATGGAACTGGATATCTAATTCATGAAAATCTGCCAGTCTATTTTCTTCTACCGCTTTTACCATATCGTGACCAATTACGCCCAATTTATAGCGTATTTCTACATCTCCGCGTAATGCACATCCAGCTGCTGCGGCAGGTTCTACAACAAGACGAAGTTCTGTTAATGCTCGTAGTTCATTTTCTCTGTATGGTGAATGTAGTTTCCATGTGATTACTCGTGTATTTAAATCGTCCCAATTTTCTGGATTGCAAGCTATTACGCCTGTTCCGCGTTGAAATTGTACGCAACCCAAAGATGCTAATAGTCTTGTTGCTTCTCGAGCTACTGTTCTAGATATTCCATATTGTTTTTGAATATCTTCTAGTTTTCGATTAGTTTTTGGCTCCCATTTGTTATTTACTATTTCATCTGCGAGAGAATCTGATATAGATAGATGTAAAGGAGCGTTTTCGGTCACTAAGTCACTAGAAATTTGACTTTGTGTGGTATTAGACACCATATTTGCCTCGCAGTTTTATGTATATTTATGGTTTCATCCTAGCAAATAGAAAATGAAAATATAGTTATGCTCAAAAAATAACACATTAAAGACTCTTAATTCTTTGACAAAGAGTCTTTGTGTGGTATTCTTATAGTGTTGTCAATAACAAAGGAGCTATTATGGCGATTCACATTGTAGTGATGGGCGTTGCTGGTTGCGGCAAGTCTACTGTTTCTGAGGCAATTCGTGATCAACTTGGTTACACTCTGGCAGAAGGTGATGATTTTCATCCAAAAGCTAATATAGATAAAATGTCCGCAGGAATTGCGCTAACAGATGAAGATCGTTGGCCTTGGTTGGATCTTATTAACAAATGGATGGTTGCGCGTGAAAGTCTTGGAGAAAACACAGTTGTTTCAAGCTCTGCATTAAAACGGTCATATCGCGAAGTTCTTTCTAAAAATCTAAACGTGTACTTCTTGCATTTAAACGGAAGCCATGAGTTAATAGCGCAGAGGCTAAAAGATCGTAAAGGACACTTTATGCCACCATCTTTATTGCCAAGTCAGTTCGCAATTTTGGAGCCTCTAGGTAAAGAAGAAAACGGAACCGTTATATCGATTGAAGGTTCTGTTGAAGATATGGTTCATAGAGCTATCAAAGCAGTGAAAACATATGAACAATCGCAGCTGCAAAAACAATTGTAAATGTAAAAATAGTCGCAATTGTAAAGCATAACAATTGTAAAGCAGCACAAAAATATACATTCAAAAATTACTAACGCAAATAACAAAGTTGTTAGCGCATTGATCGTAAACAAAAGATCACAAGGAATTATAAACAAAGCATCACAATAATTAAAACAATTCACAAAATCATGGAGGATTTATGAGTGGGTTAATTCTTGCGGCAATATTAGGTATAGCGCTTATTGTCGTACTTATTGCAGTGGTAAAAGTACATCCTTTCCTATCGTTAATGATTGGTTCGATTGCAACTGCAATCATTGCAGGAGTTCCATATGATAAAAGTCTTACAAGCTTTACTAATGGAGTTGGTTCCACAGCATCAGGAGTTGGATTACTCATTGCTTTAGGCGGAATTATTGGAATTCTTCTTACACGTTCAGGTGGAGCAGACGTGATTTGTGACACCATACTGAAGAAAGCTCCAGAACATAAGCTTCCATGGGCCATGGCTCTGAGCGCATTTATTGTTGGAATTCCACTGTTCTTTGAAGTTGGTGTAGTGATACTTATACCAATTATTCTTCTTGTTGCGCGTCGTACAAAAATGCCAGTAATTGCTCTCGGCATACCAGCGCTCGCAGGCTTATCGGCTTTGCATGCTTTTGTACCGCCACATCCTGGACCACTTGTTGCTATTGATGCTTTGCATGCAAACATTGGATTGACTTTGGCTTTTGGTTTGATTATCGCCATACCAACTGTAGCAATCGCAGGGCCTCTAATGGTTCATTGGATGGTAAAAATGGTTCCTATTCAAGCTAAGCAAGAAGAAGACAATAAGAAGGAAGATAAGCCACAAAATCGTCCTACATTCGCGGAAGCGTCTAGCGTAATTTTACTTCCAGTAATTCTTATGCTTGCAGCCAGTGTTGTTGATATTACGGGGCAATCAAAATCTACATTTGGTAGTGTAATCGCATGGATTGGAACACCACTTGAAGCTCTTACAATCACTACTATTTTTGCGATGATATTATTTGCTATTCGCGCAAAATGGAGTAGAGATACATTGAATTCTCTGGTAGGTCTTTCGTTCTCCTCAATTGCAAGTATCTTGTTGATAGTTGCTGCTGGGGGTGGATTCAAGCAAACCCTTGTAGATTCTGGAATTGGTAAAGTTATTGCTACTGACATTGTTCAGGCAAATCTTAATCCTCTTCTGGCTGGATGGATTGTTGCTGTACTAATTAGATTAGCGACTGGATCTGCAACCGTTGCAACCGTAACAGCATCTGGAATTGTTGCACCTTTGGCTGCAAATCTAAATCAAGTACAATTAGCGTTACTCGTACTAGCTATTGGTGCTGGATCAATCTTCTTATCTCATGTAAATGATGCTGGATTCTGGTTGGTTAAAGAATATTTCGGTATGAGCGTAGGGCAAACGTTTAAAACATGGTCATTGATGGAAACAGTATTGTCTGTTGTTGGACTTGCAATTATTATGCTAGTTTCTGCTGTTGTTCCTGTGTTCATATGAAATTAAAAAGATTGTCTGAATAAGTTTTGTGACAGTTTTGCAAAAGTTATTAAAAGTTATTAAAAGTTATTAAAAGTTATTAAAAGTTATTAAAAAATTTGAAAGAAGGAATTTATTATGCAATTAGGTGTTATCGGTTTAGGGCGCATGGGCGGAAACATGGTTAAGCGCTTGCGCGAAGGAGGTCATGAAGTTGTTGGATACGACGTTAGTGCCGAATCAAATCGAGATGTTGACTCTTTAGAAAAATTGGTACAAAGACTTTCTAGTCCGCGTATTGTATGGGTTATGGTTCCAGCTGGTTCTCCTACAGACACAACTATCGAAAAATTAAGCAATCTTCTTGAAGATAATGACCTAGTAATTGATGGAGGCAATACTAGGTATGTTGATGATCAGCGTCATTCTTCTGAATTAAAAACAAAAGGAATCCATTTTATGGATGTTGGAGTTTCAGGCGGAGTTTGGGGATCTACTCGTGGTTACGCATTGATGGCTGGCGGCTACGATGAAGATTATCAGAGAATGTTACCAATTTTCGAGACTTTGAAGCCTGAAGGTCCTGACGGACTAGTTCATGCTGGTGCTGTTGGTGGTGGTCATTTTGCCAAGATGGTTCACAATGGAATCGAATACGGCATGATGCAGGCTTTTGGTGAAGGCTTTGCAACAATGATGCGTTCAGAATTAATAGATGATCCAGCTAAGGTTATGTCTTCATGGCGTCAAGGTTCTGTTGTTCAGTCTTGGCTGCTTGACTTATTCGCACGCGCTGCAAAAGACGATCCTACATTAGAATCTATGCCTCCTGTTGCTAATGAGTCTGGTGAAGCAAAGTGGATGGTTGAAGCTGCACTTGAACTTGGTGTTCCAACCCCAGTTACCGCATGCTCATTGTGGGCTCGCCAAGTATCTCGCGGAGGTGGAGATGACACTTTGCGAGTAGTTTCATCGTTGCGTGCGCAGTTTGGTGGCCATGTGACTAAAAAATAGTCAAAGTAAGTAGAAAATATCTAAGGTAAAAATAGGTAAAATAGGTAAAAAATAGATAAAGATTGTATAGATGGGCAGTTATGTGTTAATTGCCCATCTATTTTTGTTTGCGACACTCCCGTGTTTTGGTTTTTGGGGGTGTTTTTCTTGTTTTTTTGGATTATTTTTGTTGTGTTTTTGTTGGTGTGTGGTTGCGTGGCGTTTTTGCGTGTTTTTATCGTGTTTTCAACACGCCGATGTTTTGGCTTTGTTTCAATGGTTTTGGCTTGTTGGTTTGGGTGTGATTTGCTTTTGGGCTTGCTTTGGTGTAAGTTTATCTCTTGCTGCTCAGCGCGGCTGGTTCTCCTCGGTTGAGGTTGATGAGCCGGCTGGTGTGGTGGTGGTTTGAGAACTCAAGAGCGTGTCTGTACTACTTATTTAGTTAATTATTGCCAGTTCATTGTCAGCCTCACAGATTGTGGGGTGCCTGAGAGATGGTTAAATGATGGTGAGGTTTTTTGTTGGGATGTTCTTTCCTTAAAGAATGTCTCGTCTTTTTCTTTTATATTGGAGCCTTATGTTGGCTCTTCATTGAAGTTTTTCGTGGAGGGTTCGATTCTGGCTCAGGATGAACGCTGGCGGCGTGCTTAACACATGCAAGTCGAACGGGATCCGACCAGCTTGCTGGTTGGTGAGAGTGGCGAACGGGTGAGTAATGCGTGACCAACCTGCCCCATGCTCCAGAATAGCTCTTGGAAACGGGTGGTAATGCTGGATGCTCCAACTTGACGCATGTCTTGTTGGGAAAGTGTTTAGTGGCATGGGATGGGGTCGCGTCCTATCAGCTTGTAGGCGGGGTAATGGCCCACCTAGGCTTCGACGGGTAGCCGGCCTGAGAGGGCGGACGGCCACATTGGGACTGAGATACGGCCCAGACTCCTACGGGAGGCAGCAGTGGGGAATATTGCGCAATGGGGGAAACCCTGACGCAGCGACGCCGCGTGCGGGATGAAGGCCTTCGGGTTGTAAACCGCTTTTGATTGGGAGCAAGCTTTCGGGTGAGTGTACCTTTCGAATAAGCGCCGGCTAACTACGTGCCAGCAGCCGCGGTAATACGTAGGGCGCAAGCGTTATCCGGAATTATTGGGCGTAAAGAGCTTGTAGGCGGTTCGTCGCGTCTGGTGTGAAAGCCCATCGCTTAACGGTGGGTTTGCGCCGGGTACGGGCGGGCTAGAGTGCAGTAGGGGAGACTGGAATTCTCGGTGTAACGGTGGAATGTGTAGATATCGGGAAGAACACCAATGGCGAAGGCAGGTCTCTGGGCTGTTACTGACGCTGAGAAGCGAAAGCGTGGGGAGCGAACAGGATTAGATACCCTGGTAGTCCACGCCGTAAACGGTGGACGCTGGATGTGGGGCCCATTCCACGGGTTCTGTGTCGGAGCTAACGCGTTAAGCGTCCCGCCTGGGGAGTACGGCCGCAAGGCTAAAACTCAAAGAAATTGACGGGGGCCCGCACAAGCGGCGGAGCATGCGGATTAATTCGATGCAACGCGAAGAACCTTACCTGGGCTTGACATGTGCCTGATGACTGCAGAGATGTGGTTTCCCTTCGGGGCAGGTTCACAGGTGGTGCATGGTCGTCGTCAGCTCGTGTCGTGAGATGTTGGGTTAAGTCCCGCAACGAGCGCAACCCTCGCCCTGTGTTGCCAGCGGGTTATGCCGGGAACTCACGGGGGACCGCCGGGGTTAACTCGGAGGAAGGTGGGGATGACGTCAGATCATCATGCCCCTTACGTCCAGGGCTTCACGCATGCTACAATGGCCGGTACAACGGGATGCGACATGGTGACATGGAGCGGATCCCTTAAAACCGGTCTCAGTTCGGATCGTAGTCTGCAACTCGACTACGTGAAGGCGGAGTCGCTAGTAATCGCGAATCAGCAACGTCGCGGTGAATGCGTTCCCGGGCCTTGTACACACCGCCCGTCAAGTCATGAAAGTGGGCAGCACCCGAAGCCGGTGGCCTAACCCTTTTGGGATGGAGCCGTCTAAGGTGAGGCTCGTGATTGGGACTAAGTCGTAACAAGGTAGCCGTACCGGAAGGTGCGGCTGGATCACCTCCTTTCTACGGAGTTTTTGTGCACGCTCGGTTTGAGTGTGGTTACTGGTGTGGAAAACAATAGTTAACGTTTTTTGTGTGAGTATGTTGGGCATGCTTTTGGGTTCCCGGATTGCCACCCCCCTTTTTTGTTTGGGGTTGCGGTCCTAGCCCTTGGATTACAGGTTGAGGCTTTTTGGTTTTGGCTTGTGTTCTTGGTGTTTGGTGGTTTGAGAACTGGATAGTGGACGCGAGTAAGAATAGTGAGACTATTTTTTGGTTTTGCTTGTTTTTACTTTTATCAATTTCAACCGGCTCCATTTTGGTGGAGTCGCTTGATCGTTTTGTGATCGTTTAGTGTGATGATTTATTGTCTAGAGAGTTAAGCGATAGGCTTTTTACTGGTGTATCACTGGTAAGGGCGTATGGTGGATGCCTTGGTAGACAGGACCGATGAAGGACGTGACGGGCTGCGATATGCCTCGGGGAGCTGCCGAGTGGGCTTTGATCCGAGGATTTCCGAATGGGGAGACCCGGCCACTGTTATGGGTGGTCACCACAGTTTTGTGGGGGGTACGCAGGGAAGTGAAACATCTCAGTACCTGCAGGAAAGGATACTCCGTGAGTAGTGGCGAGCGAAAGCGGATCAGGCTAAACCGAGTACGTGTGATAACCGTCAGGTGTTGCGTATTCGGGGTCGTGGGATTGACTGTTCAGCCTCTGACGGGGTTGAGGAGAGTGATAAAACATCGTGTTATGTGAATGGGATTGAATTCCCAGCCGTAGAGGGTGATGGCCCCGTAGCAGGTCGTGCGATGTCTCTTTATGTTTATTCCCAAGTAGCGCGGGCCTCGTGGAATCCCGCGTGAATCTGCCCAGACCGTTGGGTAAGCCTAAGTATTCCTGTCTGACCGATAGTGTACTAGTACCGTGAGGGAAAGGTGAAAAGCACCCCGGGAGGGGAGTGAAATAGTTCCTGAAACCGTGCGCTTACAATCCGTCGGAGCCTTCTTGTGGGGTGACGGCGTGCCTATCGAAAAATGAGTCTGCGAGTCAGTGGTATGTGGCGAGGCTAACCCGGGTGGGGGAGCCGTAGCGAAAGCGAGTTTTAAAAGGCGTTTTAGTCGCATGTCCTGGACCCGAAGCGGGATGATCTAGCCCTGAGCAGGTTGAAGCGCGGGTAAGACCGTGTGGAGGACCGAACCCACCTAGGTTGAAAACTGGGGGGATGACTTGGGGTTAGGGGTGAAAGGCCAATCAAATTCCGTGATAGCTGGTTCTCTCCGAAATGCATTTAGGTGCAGCGTCATGTTATTGCTTACAGGGGGTAGAGCTACTGGATGCTTGCGGGCCCATACCGGGTACTAATAGCAGCCAAACTCCGAATACCTGTTAGGTTTATCATGGCAGTGAGTCGGCGGGGGATAAGCTCCGTCGTCAAAAGGGAAACAGCCCTGATCGTCGTCTAAGGTCCCGAAGCGCGTGCTAAGTGGGAAAGGATGTGGAGTCGCATAGACAGCCAGGAGGTTGGCTCAGAAGCAGCCATCCTTGAAAGAGTGCGTAACAGCTCACTGGTCTAGTGGTTCCGCGCCGACAATGTAGCGGGGCTTAAGCACGCCACCGAAGACGCGACTGCGTGATTTATTTCACGCGGGGTAGGAGAGCGTCCTGTATGGGGTGAAGCGGCAGTGTGAACTTGTCGTGGACTATACGGGAGTGAGAATGCAGACATGAGTAGCGAGAGACAGGTGTGAATCCTGTCCGCTGAATGACTAAGGGTTCCGGGGCCACGTTCGTCGTCCCCGGGTGAGTCGAGTCCTAAGGCGAGGCCGACAGGCGTAGTCGAATGGATGAACGGGTTGATATTCCCGTACCGGTGTTACACCGTTCGAACTGAATCTGAGAGTACTAACCTTCGTTATTCTGGTTGATTGCCTTTCGGGGTTTTCTTCTGGTTTAGTGTTGGGAGCGTATCGGTAGTAGGTTAGCGTGGGAGTGACGCGGGTAGGTAGCCGGCTGCGGAGGTGGTTTTCCGTGGCTAAGCGTGTGGGCTGTCTCCTAGGTAAATCCGGGGGATGTTTAAGCTGAGGCGTGATGGGTAGGCCGTATGGCTGATTCCGGTGATCCTGCTTGCCGAGAAAAGCTTCGACGTGAGGTGTGATTCCGCTCGTACCCTAAACCGACACTGGTGGTCTGGTAGAGTATACCGAAGCGATCGGGCGAATCCTGGCCAAGGAACTCGGCAAATTACTCCCGTGCCTTCGGCATAAGGGAGACCCCTGATGGTGATGTTTTTTACATGCGGAGCTGTTGGGGGTGGCACAAGCTAGGGGGTAGCGACTGTTTACCAAAAACACAGGAGCGTGCGAAGGCGTAAGCCGCTGTATACGCTCTGACGCCTGCCCGGTGCCGGAAGGTTAAGAGGATCCGTTAGCTTCGGTGAAGCGGTGAATTTAAGCCCCGGTAAACGGCGGTGGTAACTATAACCATCCTAAGGTAGCGAAATTCCTTGTCGGGTAAGTTCCGACCTGCACGAATGGCGTAACGACTTCCCCACTGTCTCGGCCAGGAGCCCGGCGAAATTGCAGTACGAGTAAAGATGCTCGTTAAGCGCAGAAGGACGAAAAGACCCCGGGACCTTTACTATACCTTGGTATTGTCGTTAGGTGTGGATCGTGTAGCATAGGCGGGAGGCTTTGAAGCGTGGGCGCTAGCTTGCGTGGAGTCAACAAGTGAAATACCGCTCTTTCCATATCTGGCGTCTAACCTCGACACGTTATCCGTGTTAGGGACAGTGCCTGGCGGGTAGTTTAACTGGGGCGGTTGCCTCCTAAAGAGTAACGGAGGCGCTCAATGGTCCGCTCAGCCCGGTTGGCAATCGGGTTTTGAGTGTAATCGCACAAGCGGGCTTGACTGTGAGACTGACGGGTCGAGCAGGGACGAAAGTCGGAGATAGTGATCCGGTGCCGGCGTACGGACGTGGCATCGCTCAACGGATAAAAGGTACCCCGGGGATAACAGGCTGATCATTCCCAAGAGTCCATATCGACGGGATGGTTTGGCACCTCGATGTCGGCTCGTCGCATCCTGGGGCTGGAGCAGGTCCCAAGGGTTCGGCTGTTCGCCGATTAAAGCGGCACGCGAGCTGGGTTCAGAACGTCGTGAGACAGTTTGGTCTCTATCCTCTGCGCTCGTTGGAATGTTGAGGAGACCTGCCCATAGTACGAGAGGACCTGGGTGGACGAACCTCTGGTATGCCGGTCGTCACGCCAGTGGCGCTGCCGGTTAGCTACGTTTGGAAGGGATAACCGCTGAAAGCATCTAAGCGGGAAGCCTGCTCCAAGATTAGCATTCCTTGCACTTTGTGTGTGAGCCCCCATGTAGAACACGTGGTTGATAGGCTGGATGTGGAAGCCCTGTAAGGGGTGGAGCTGACCAGTACTAATGGGCGATTGTGATACTACTTGTATTGCTTATCGTTTAATTCTCTTAACATTAGGGAGTGTTAAGCGGTCATGATTATGGTTAAGTTGTTGATTTTGATGATTGTTTCTTCTTGTTGCTCGCGTTCATGTCCGGTTCCCAAACCGCCAGCTTGCCGCTCGCTTATAGTGAGTGTATAATCTAGTTTTGCGGTGGTCATGGCTCAGGTGAGACGCCCGGTCCCATTCCGAACCCGGAAGCTAAGGCCTGACACGGTGAGGGTACTGCACTCGATAGGGTGTGGGAGACTAACACGCTGCCGCATTATTCTTTCTAGCGGGGAACTTGATTGTTCCCCGCTTTTTTGTTTTCCGCGTTTTGTTCCTGATTCTGCGGTTTAGAGCAACAAAAAGCGAAAAGCTGCCATAGTGCGATTGTATCAAAACATGTTAGTGTAAAGAATCTTGTTAGTCTAAAGAGTAATGTGTAAGTGTAGCTTTAACACAATTAAACGGAAGTATGTATGAAAAAGGCTCTTATCAACATTGATTACACGAATGATTTCGTTGCAAGTGACGGCTCGCTTACAGTAGGAGAACCTGCGCAAAAGCTTGAGAAGCGTATTACTGAGATTTCGCAGGAATTTCTTGACGCTGGAGAGTTCGTGGTTTTTGCAATCGACACGCATCATCTAAACGACCCGTATCATCCAGAAACTAAGCTTTTCCCACCTCACAATATTGCTGGAACTCATGGTCAGGAGCTCTATGGAACTCTTGGTGATTTTTATGAGGCAAATAAAGATAAAAGCAACGTGTATTACATTCATAAAACTCGCTACTCTTCGTTTAATGGCACGGATTTGCTGATTAAGCTGCGCGAACGTCATATTGAGGAGCTGCATTTGGTGGGAGTTTGCACGGATATTTGCGTACTCCACACTGCTGTTGATGCGTATAATCTTGGCTTCAAGATTGTGGTTCACAAAGATGCAGTTGCAAGCTTTGATCCACAAGGTCACGAGTGGGCTTTGCGTCACTTTAAGACTTGTCTTAATGCAGATATTGTAGAAGGCTGAGAATTTTAGCTACAAACTATTTAAATAATTAATAAATAGTTATTAAAAATAATCGACGCTGGTTGCTTTGAGCTGCCAGCGTTTTTGTTTATTCGGAGTGTCGACTTGACTATTAATGAGAATCATTATTATTATTGATAGACGTTGTAAAGATGTCTTCCATAGTCATTCGTGAAAGAAGAGCGCGAATAGGCGAAATAGAGAAGATGAAGTGTAGAGAGCGAAATAATAATTATGACTAAGGTCATTAGGAATATTGTGAAACGTGCTTTTGCAATGGCAAGTGTTGCAATACTTGCCATTGCCGTGCTCGCATCAGGATTTAGTGCAGCTTTACCGGCAGTTGCATTAGAAAATAGTAATCCTGGTGAAAAATACGATCCTACAAAAAAGGAAGTGCTAAGTCACGGCCATACGGACGTATTTTACCCAATTCAATACAATGGTAAGTTCATTATGGCCGTCGAAAAAGACGGTGCCACTTTCTTAAAGCCTGAAAACACTACTTTGCACGTAGCAAAAAACACGTATACTACAAAATCGCAGCTTCCTGCGCTCGCTACTGAATACTACTATCTCGATAGCTCCGGAAATCAAAAAGGAAATCCTCTCTTCCCGGGTTGGGACACAGGTTATGCTGCAACTTTAGTTGGCGCACCTCACGCAGATGACGCAACAGCAGATATTGCAATTCAGCAAGTTACTGGACCAATGAACGGGCGCATTCTGCTTTGGACTACCGATGGTGCTGGTAAAAATTCGAAGAAATTATCGTTTGAAGAGAACGATTTAGACGACGAACCTGATACTGATGGCAGTCGATTTATGCTACCTGGCGTAATTCACCAACATACTGCTGGCCACGTGCATGCAAACTGGGGATTTACGCAGCCTGGCGTTTACAAACTAAAAGTAGCAGCAACTATTACAAATAAGAACACTAAGAAGCAGATCACAACCGAACCTGCAGAATACACTTTTGAAGTAGAAGATACATATTCAGGCGAAGTACCTGCTTCTGGCATTACGGAAACGCTTGATTTGCACCGTCGCGGTGATTTTATTAATCCTGACGATGATGAAGAAGCGCACGAAGCTTCCAAAGATCATAAAGACACGGATAAAGACGATGGCGGCGATATGCGCATCGGCAATATTCGTGATTCCGGACCTCATCCGCATTATCATTCATACGAAGGTTATGGTGGTTTAGACTTAAAAGTAGTTAACAAACCAAAGGGCGCTCGTATTGAGTGGAGATATGTGCGTGCTGACGAAGGTCCTGACGCGTATGGAACCACTCTTTTTGCTGAGAGATTGCAGCTTCCAGCTGAGCCTGCAATGAACAAGATGAAAGTGTATGCTCACGCAACTGAAGGTGAAACGCAAGTTGGCAAAGATACTGCGTCTGCAACCATCGCCGTTGAAGATCACGGTGCTGACGGACATCCTGTAGTAAAAGCAATTGCTCCTTATAAGCGTTTCAAACCAGGGGATACTTTACACGCGAAAACATTATTGCTTAACCCTCATGTTGCAACCGACGGTGTTACCGGTGCGCCAATTGACGATCCGACAAGTCCAGTAACTTCCATTGTTAAAGATTATGTTTGGTTGATAAAAAAGGAAGGAGAAAGCGAATTTAAGCGCATTCCTGGTGCCGTGAACAGCAAGTTGGAGCTAAAACTTGATGCGTCAATGCAAGGTGCAACGATTCGTCCTTCCTTAGTTTTAAAGAACGGTGAACTTTACCGCAATAAAATGTTTGATGAGTTTTGCGATTATGTTATTGAGATGAAGGGCGTTCCTCACTCTCATAACAATGATGGCGATGATAATCAAAGCGGTTCTGATTCTGAAGATGATGAGAACCCTCACGGGAAAAAGCACCATGAGAAGCGTCATAATAAGCGCAAAAATAAGACTAAGCATTTTGTTGGTGGAAAGAACTTTTTGAAAGGTGTATTCGGCGGCACTGCAAATTCGGGACTATTTGGATCTAGTTCTAATGGTGGATTCCAATTCGAATCTAATTTCTTTAAGAAATCCAACAGAAAATTCAAGCGCACAAAGAAGAATCGCAATAAGATTAACCGCACTAATCGTAAGAATAATTCTAAAAATAATACGCAAAGTGGTGCTAGTTCTGATTCTAGTTCTTTTACAAGAACAGAAAATTCAAGCGGAACTCATACTAAGAACAAGAGCTCTAAGAAAAGTGGACAGACTATTCGTAATTTCGTAAGAACAGATAATAATTCTGGCAATAAGTCTAAAAATAGTTCTGTCAATAACTCTGATTTTGTTAAGAATACTGAACGTCATGCTTTGCAAGGTGCAAGGCAATACAACGAAGAATCTGATGAAGCGTATGAAGATGATTCAGATGATACAAAAGGTGATGGTTCCTCGACTAAGTGGGTTGCGGTTGCAGCTTCAGGTGCGAGCGTCGGCTTATGCACAATAACTGGCGCATGCGGAGCATTGATACGTTCTAAATTGAAATTGTTGTAAATAATATTCGTATTATTACTAGAAAGTTTAAATAATGAATTACAAACAAAATGAAACATTGCAAGTAAAACGAAAGCATGTATATTCTACTGCGTTGCTTGCACTCATATTTTCTTTAGTAACTTTGGTTGCATCTTTATGTGTACCAAATCCAATGCAGGAAACTGCTTATGCTAATGAAGGCAATCAGCCAGTTATGATTCAAGCAGGTCATGCTGATTTTGGACCAACGCTAATCGACGGCAAATGGAAATTGAAGATTCGCGATGATACTGGTGACGAACCAGTGTGGCGAGACCCAGAAAATGTGGTATTTAAATTAGGTAGCAATTCAATAATTCCTATGCCTGATGATGCTGCCTACAGTTTTATTGGCGAAAAGCCTGGAACCAAGCTTTACGTAATTCCACAAACTCAAAATCCTGATGTGCCGTGGCTTGGTTGGAATACGCAGGAAGGTGGCGTGCTTAACGAGCTCGATCGCGGTGCAAACCTTTCTCTTGAAGGAGTAAGCGGCCCAGGTAAACTGCATGTTTACTTAGAAAATGGCAACAACAATCCACAGCAACTTTGGGATAGTACTAAAGGATATCCGCAAAACAGCTGGATTGAAGCCAACGCTCATACTCACGTGAATTGGGTGTTTTCTAAGCCTGGAATTTATCATGTGAAGCTTACTTTTTCAGGAAAGCTTAAAAATGGACGCGCAGTAAGCGATACGCGTGTTCTTAATTTTGCGGTTGGAGATAATACCGATCCTAATGCTGCTTTAGGTGCGAGTGCTGCTGGAGCAAGTGGCAACGAGGGCGATGAAGAGGGTCAAGATGAAGAAGATAACGATGAATCCGAAAAAGATGAAGCTAATCATCATCACGAACTCCTTCACAACAAGCATAAGCATTCTCACAAAGTATCTGAAAAAAGTGACGATACAGCTTTAGTTCTTCAAATCGTAGGTATTTTCGTGGCTATTATTGCCGTAATTATTGTGATTTTTGTACTAATAGCTGTAGTTAAAAGCAAGAAAGCACGAAATCTTGCGCTTGCTAAGCAAGTTTCTGCACAAGCTAATCAACAGTATGCAAATAATGCAAATTCTGTGAATAATGCAAATGGTGACAATACTTTGTCAAATCTAGTGAGTGATCAAGAAACGACAATAATGTCACCAATTAATAATTCTCAATATTCTCAATCAGACAATATGCAATCTGATGGTACTCAGTGGAAATAATGGTGTGACGAAAATGGTTCGTAATAGTATAAAGAAATTATCTCGCGCTTTGTTTGTGGGCGTGTGCTTGTGTGGCATGATGATGGGAACTCCCACGGCTTTTGCTGACAATGGTAGTGACGCAACTGTTGTAAGCGGAAAGAAATCTTCTAAAGATTTTGCCGAAATAAAGAAAGCTAATTGTGAGGCGTGTGCCGCTGCTCGCTTAGATAAAACTGCTTCGCAACCTGCGGCTGATAGTAAAGCTACAATATGCCACGCGTATAAAGGTCATACTGACGTTTTTGCAACTTTCTTTGATGCTACAAGCAAGCGCATGGTATTAGGTACCTTGGGCGATGCGTTTGAAAGTGAAGATCATAATGGCACTCGGTATGATACGAATCGACTTATTTTTGAAGTCGGCTCTAAAAATATCATGCAGTTTTCCAAAGATGAGAACGATCCGATAATAAAAGAAATCTACGCAACAACTCGCGAAGGTGTAGTCTGGTTCTTTGATCAATCTGGAGCTGGAAATACTGGTGCATTATGGCCTGGTTTAGATACTAGACCGTTATATGAGGGAGCTGGTTCTACAAAAATTAATCCAACAGTCAAACTGTCATTAACTGGTATCGAAGCACCCCACAACGGCGAAGTTTTTATGTACAGTCGCAGCGGTGACGATTATGAGAAAATGCTCGGCTCTGCTGAAAACTGGCCGAAAGATGTTGACATTACTGATGATGGTGGTAGTGGAAAGCATTCGCACATGTATTGGTCTTTTAACCGTCCTGGTGTGTACAAGCTAAAAATGAAGGCTACTACTACCGTTGGTGACGAGGAGCAAAGTTCTGAGCAAGTCTATACATTCCACGTCACTAATCATGATGTAACAGCTGGGGATTTTGCTGATTATGATGGCGCATCTTTTGACGGTGGCGAAGATGGCGAAGAAGATTCAGATGATAATGATGATTCTCAAAGTGAGGATCACAGCATTAATGTGCAACAAAGTAACGGATCTTTCTTCATTAACGGTAACAACAACACTGTGTATGTGACTCCATGGCCTGGAGCAAAAATGCAGCAACAAGGACTTTTTGGAAGTAATAATGGTGGTCTTATTAATGGGGAACATAACGCTAAAAACGGAAAGCAAGTTTCTCAAAGTCAGCAATCTGCTGTGACAAAGTTCAAAGACATCAAGGGCGACAAACTTGTTATAGATCATGGTCACGTTGATATCGCTGTATATACGGGCGATTCAAATAAAGTTGATATGGCTGTGCAAGAAGATGTGACAGGAAGCCACGTCTTTAGAGACCCGGATACAGTTGTATTCGCAGTTGGTGATGCTGGTAAAACTAACGGCGTGTATCGTATACCGCAAACACAAATTGATGGTGTGCCATGGATGGGTTGGAATAATCAGTCTATGAATCCGCATAAGCCAACTCAATTGAGCCTAACAGGAGTTGAAGGTCCTGGAAATGTACGTGTCTGGATGTTTGGCGGCTTGGGCGGTGGAGATCAAGAGATTTTCTCCACTCAAGGAGCAACAGATTATACGATACCTGCAAATACGCATGCTCATGCGAATTGGGATTTCGACGAACCGGGATATTACACATTGCAATTCCAAGCTTCTGACGGGAATTCTACAGTAACTCGCAATATTCATGTTGCTGTCGGTGTAGATCCACAAGAAACACCAATGGGGTATGCTGACGGCGGCGAAGGTAATGAAAGAAAGGATACACAAGGCAAAAAGGTTGATCCTTCTGCACCTTATAATCCACCAAAACCTGCTAATTTGCCTCGTTCCGGCGGAAATAATGGCGGCCATGGAATAGGTGCCGTTGGTGGTGGAAATTCTTTTGTTGGTGGTCGTGGTTTTGGATCAAATAATTCACACTCTGGAAAACAATTGCCAAGAAAAGCTAAAAAGCATAAAGGTCTTGTTTCAAAAATTAGTAACAAGAGACTTGCTAAAAGTTTGTACCGACAGAAGTTGAACGATAATGACGATGTTGTGAAGTCTGAAGCAAAAGGTGTAACAGGATTATTTAAGCGAAATCCTTCACTTGCTTATTCGCTTCTTGCTGGTGGAATTATTGCTGTGCTTGGCGTTTTGGGTGCAGGAATTTGGTATCTACACAAGCGTGGACTTGTTAGCTTCAACTGGTTGTTGCGCTATTAGTAGTAGGAGTGTGTAAGGGTGATTCGTAAGCCCAAAAAAGTAAAGCAAACTTTGTTCTCTTCGCTTGCTGCAATTGCAGCCGTTGCGCTTATTTTGCCGCTTTCTGCTTGTGGTAGTGCTAATGGGAATCGTGCAGTACATCGCGATGGTCGCATTAATGTAGTTACAACTACAGGCGTTTTGCGAGATATGGTTGCGAATGTGGCAGGAGACGCGGCAAATGTGAGCGCGATTGTGCCAGACAACGCGGATCCACATTCGTACGAGCCGCGTTTGCGCTCAATTAGAGATGTTGTGTACGCGGATGTAGCTTTTAGCAACTACATGATGCTGGAAGAACACGGCGTAATTACAGCTTTAGATGCGAATTTGCGAAAAGGTGTGCCAAATGTGCAACTTGCGGAAGAAAGTGTTAAGCACGCGGCAGATATTATTCCGATGATAGAAGACGTGTCTTTAGACACGATTTGGCTAGGGCTTGCTACAGAACGCATGGCTGCGCAGCCGAGCGAGGAAGCGCATAGCGCGCAAGGCGCTACAAGTGAAAATACGCAAAAGCGTGCGGAAGAATCGCCCTCGGCGGCGGCTGGTGGACTAGCTTCGCTAAACAATCTCAATAAAACAAAAACAAATTCAAAACAAGCTAGCCAACTAGAAAAGTCAGGTCAATCTTCACAATCAAACGCGCCATCTACCGCAACAAAAGAAGGTCGCGCAACTGTAATAAAGCCAAACGCATACAGCATGAAAAGGTCCGACAGAATACGCTTAACAGCAACAAAAGTAAAAGGGCCTGGCGCGCTATTTGCATATTTGACTGGCACTTTTGGAAGCGTAGAAACATACTTTAACAGCGCAAACGGAATAAGCGCAAACGACCACGTAGACTTGCCAGCAGACGCGCACACGCATTTAAGCTGGGCATTTAGCAAGCCAGGCGAATACACACTTGACTTGCACGCCGACATGCTAAACGCGCAAAACGAGGTAGTTTCTAGCCTTGGAAACACCAAAATGCGATTTGCTGTAGGCGTAAACGCGCAAAAAATAGCCAAAAAGCGTGGAGCTAGCGTAGTGCTGAACAAAGGTCATGCAGATTTAGCTTACGACTTAGCAAAACGCGGATTTGTGTACCGCGTAGATACTTTGCAAGAAAAACGCTCCGCTGCGCAAAAACGCGTGTATTATGCGCCGCGCGATGTTGTTGTAGAAGTTCCGACTAACGCGCTAAAAGAGATACCAGCCGAGCAGGGATACAGGTTTTTGGGAGCTGCAAGGCAGAAGATTTATCAGCTGCCGCAAGCAGTTTTAGGAAAGCACGTTCACGGAGATATTGACCCGCATTTGTGGCAATCCGTAAAAAATGGCATAGCATACGTGCGAACAATCGCAGATCGCCTTTGCGAAGTGGACCCTAAAAATGCTCGTAAATATCGCGAAAATGCGGACCGATACATTAACAAGTTGTTAGATGTAGACGCGTATATGCGGAAAAAATTGGCGTCAATACCAAAAGAGAAGCGCAATTTGGTTACAACGCACGACGCTTTTGCGTACTTGGGTAAGACTTACGGCGTGAATATTGCAGGATTTGTAACGATTAATCCTTCGAGCGAGCCGAGTGTGCAAGATAGGCGTAGATTGCAGCAGATTTTGCGCGATTTAGAGATTCCAGCTGTGTTTTTGGAGCCGAATTTGATCTCGCGTTCGTCTGTGCTTAAAGAGCTTGCGGCGCAAGCGCACGTAAAAGTTTGCCCGATTTATGGAGACGCTTTCGATTCTAAAGTGCGAACTTATGCGGATATGATGCGAGCGAATGCGGATTCTTTAGCAAAGTGTTTGAAGTGAGATTGATGGTGGATTTAAGTGAGATTTAAGTTGGATTTAAGTGAGATTTAAGCGATGAGTATTGATGAGGGAAATATGGATGCGAATATGGACGCGAATACTGTTATAAATGCGCAAAACTTAAGCGTAAGTTACGGCAGCCGCACTGTTGTAAAAGACGTTTCGTTTACGATTAAAAGTGGCGAATTTGTGGGGCTTCTTGGCGCAAATGGAGCTGGGAAAACAACGCTTTTCCGCGCGATTATGGGGCTAATACCGCATTCTGGAAAGCTGGAAGTACACGCTAATAAAAGCGGTGAATCTTTGATTAATCCGCGAGTAAGCAACGTTGGATACGTGCCGCAACGCCACGATATTGCGTGGGATTTCCCGCTTTCTGTACTAGATGTAGTAATGATGGGTCGCATTCGTCATATTGGCTACGTTCGTCGCGCAAAAACAGAGGACTACGAGATAGCGCTTGCTTCTCTTGAGCGCACAGGAATGGCGGATTTTAGAGATCGCACAATCGGCGAGCTTTCAGGAGGACAAAGGCAGCGCGTACTCGTTGCGCGCGCTCTTGCAGGGCAGCCGCGATTAATGCTTTTAGACGAGCCATTTACAGGCTTAGATATGCCTACTCAAGAGCTACTCACGAGTCTTTTTTTGGACTTAGCAAAGTCGGGAGAAGCGATTTTGATGAGCTCGCACGACATTATTGGCTCAATTAACTCATGTTCGAGAATAATGCTATTTGATGGCACTATTGTGGGCGACGATGAGCCGCAAAATTTGCAAACAGAACAGTGGGTACGAACCTTCCACGTAGCTCCGCAAAATCCACTAATCAAAGCAGTTGAGCGCGTTATGGCGCATGAAAGTGTGGTAGAAAAATAATGCTATCTCCAATCGACTTTATACAAGACCTTACAAACCCAGACCTTTGGTTCTTACTCAAAGCGCTTATAGTGGCGTGCCTTTCTAGCGTAATATGCGGAGTTGTAGGATGCTACGTAGTGCTGCGCGGAATGGCGTTTATTGGAGACGCAGTAGCGCACTCCGTGTTCCCAGGACTCGCAATCGCGTTTGTTTTGCAAGGAAACTTGCTATTTGGCGGCGCGCTAGCAGGAGTTGCAACCGCGCTAATCGTATCAATATTTAGCCAAAATCGCAGGCTTCGCGAAGACTCGTTTATAGGCGTATTTTTTGTGTCTGCCTTTGCACTTGGAATCGTAGTAATATCAAAAGCTTCGGGCTATGCAGGATCCCTGGAATCGTTCCTATTTGGCTCCATTACAGGAATCCCAGACTCCGACATTGCTGTAGTAGCAATAACAGGGCTAATAATCGTAACGCTTTTAATGATGTTCCACAAAGAGCTAGTATGCGTTTCGATGGACCGCGAAACAAGCCGCGCAATGGGGTTGCCAGTAGCGTGGTTGGATGGAATGCTATACGTTTTAGTTGCGATTGCTGTAGTGGTATCTGTGCAAATAATTGGAAACGTGCTTGTTTTAGCGCTTTTGATTACGCCTGCGGCGACTGCGCGATTGCTTACTGACCGACTTGGAAAGATGATGATTTTAGCGCCTGCTATTGGGTGCGCTTCTTCGATTCTTGGAATGTACTTGTCTTGGAGTTTAGACACTGCCACTGGCGGAACAATCGTTTTGGTTGCGACTTTTATGTTTGTTCTAGCGTGGGTGTGCTCGCCTAAACACGGGTTGGTAGCGAGGATTGTGCCAAAACTACGATCAGTTGTTGCACGATTTGACTGAGCTTGAAATTGCATAATGCATTTCAAGCTCCTTCGATTCGCTGAGCCGCTCAAGGCAGAAGCATTGCTTCTGCGCGGCGAAGACGTGAGCGCGGCTAATCCGCGCGAGCGATTTTCTCTATTTGCTGTTGCGCGAGGTTTGAGTATTTCTCTCCTCGCAGGCGCGCCAACCTGCCTTCGAGCTTAGAGCGTAGCGCGAGAAGGCAATTTGGCGCGCTGAGCCGCTCAAACGTAAAGTCCAGTGGACTTTACGTGCGGCGAAGACGTTCGCGCGCTCAGACCGCGCGAACGAAACACTTTTGCGTATAGCTTATGAACGTTAATATTCTAAGGTTTTAGGTTTTAGTACGGCGCTATTTATTGCTCGTAGAGAAATACATCAAACCTTCTGGATATCTAGGACTTTTGCGTGGCTTTTATCACCGAGATTCTCGATTTTTCTTGCTGCTTCAGCGAATCACCATCGGAGGACTGCGAATCGACTTGCATGAGCGCTTAAAGCGTAGCGCGCGAATGCACTTCGATTCGCTGAGCCGCTCAAACGTAAAGTCCAGTGGACTTTACGTGCGGCGAAGACGTTCGCGCGCTCAGACCGCGCGAACGAAACGCTTCATCCGCTGCGAAAAATCTCGAATCTCTACAGCACCTGGCGTAATCATGTAGTGTGCTTATGGAAGATTTTGCGGTTTATAGTTTGCGGCACAATAGACGTATGGTATCTAAAGGAAAACCTTCGCCTAGAAGCGCAGTTAAGCCGCTCAGCGATGAGCAAGTAGAACGCTTAGCGCGCGCACACAAGTTAGTTGACCCTACTTATTACTACCCAACGGGCGCGCGGACGCCAAATACGGCAGAAATCAACGCGCAAAATCCAAAGGCAACCGAACGATTGCTTGAAGGAACATCTCGCGTGCTTAGATCTCGTTGCAAAGTGCGCGCATGGGGATTAGAGAATGTGCCAGAAGAAGGCGTGTTTATAACCGCTTGCACGCACGTTACAATGTTCGACGTTTTTGTGCCAATGACTTCTCTATTCCACCAAGGCCGCCGTCCGCGATACATGGCAAAAGCAGAGCTTGCGAATTGGCCAATCATGGGAAAATGGTTCCAGCTTGTTGGCATGCAACCAGTTCCGCGCAGAAGCGGAAAAGCGCGCGAAATCGAAGAAGAATCGATTAAAATCCTAACAAATGGCAGGCCGCTTAGCGTATGGCCAGAAGGAACAGTTACGCGCGACCCTCAAAAATGGCCTATGAGCATGAAGCCAGGAATCGGCATTATTGCGCTCGAAGCATCGCGCAGACTTGGGCATCAAATTCCGCTATTTTGCGCTGTTACGTGGGGTGCTGCAAGCATTAATCATTGGTGGCCGTGGCCAAAGAAAAACGTTGTAATGTGCTACGATGCGCGTCTTGATTATTCGGATCTTCTTGAAGATATGGAGCATTGGGGCGATTTGCCGCCTATGGAGTCTGCTGCAGAGCTGGCTCGTCGCGTACGCGTGCGCATGACGGAAATTATGGAAGAGATTCGCGGCGAAAAATCGCCAGCTGGATACTTCGATTACAAGCTTATGAAAAGAGTGAAAGAATAGCGATTGTAAATTTGCGATTCGATAAGCGATAAATCGTTGATGAATCAGTGATAAATCATTAGAAAATCGTAAGCAAATCACTAATAAATCACTAATAAAGTTTTCACAAAATGCCCGTAAAGCGCACTGTGTAGAATTATGTAATAGTGTGATTAAAAGTTGACTAAGTTGACTACAAATTAACTAAGTTTGCTACGAGTTGACTAAGTTGACTATAACTTGACTAGTTGTAAATCGCTACAAATGGCTTACGACCAAAGTAGTTTACAAACTCATAAATCGAAAGGCTAGGCGTAAACATGAACGTTACGGTGTTGGGTGCTGGAGCTTGGGGTACGGCGTTTGGGCAGGTGCTTGCAGACGCGGGAAATCAAGTGACAATGTGGGCTATAGAGCCGCAAATTGTTGAAGGCATTCGTAGCAATCACCGCAACGAAGTTAGGCTGCCAATCGTAGAGCGTTTGCCAGAAAACATTACAGCTACGGGGGATCGCGCAGAAGCTGTAGCAAACGCAGACATTGTAGTAGTTGCGATTGCAGCACAGTTTGCGCGCGTTGCGCTCGAAGAATTTGCTGGCAAGATTCCGCAAAATGCGATTGTTGTTTCGCTTATGAAAGGCATTGAGCGCACAACAGGAAAGCGTATGGACGAAGTTGTGTGTGAGGCCTTGAACTTACCTCGCAACCGTTTTGCGGCACTATCTGGGCCAAACTTAAGCAAAGAAGTGGCATTAAGGCAGCATGCTGCGGCGGTTGTGGCGTGCGAGAATCGCGCAAATGCCGAAGTGGTTGCAAAAGCTTGCTCAAACAGCTACTTTAAGGCGTTTGTTTCAACAGATGTGATTGGCGTAGAAATGTGCGGATCGCTTAAAAACGTTGTTGCGCTCGCAGTTGGCATGGCTCGAGGAGCGGGTTATGGCGAAAATACAGCAGCGATGATTGAAACGCGCGGTCTTGCGGAGTTGACGGCATTGGGCGTTGCGGAAGGCGCGGATTCTCGCACTTTTGCAGGACTTGCAGGCTTTGGCGATTTAGTGGCAACTTGCGGATCTCCTCTAAGCCGCAACTACACTTTTGGATCAAATCTTGGAAAAGGCATGAGCGTTGAAGAAGCAACTGCTGTGAGTAATGGCGTTGCGGAAGGCGTTCCAACTACTAGCGCGGTTGTAGCAATGGGCAAGCGTTTGGGAGTTGCAACTCCGCTTGCAAGCGCAATGGCTCGCGTGCTGGAAGAAGGAATCTCTTGCCAAGAGATGCTTGCAATGCTTTTTGATAACGATGTTTGCGAAGAGTAGTGAAGCACGAAAGTTGTGCGCTTAGATAATTCAAAATATATAGATAATTCAAAATAACTAAAATAATTCAAAATATAAAAGGAAAAAAATGACTAAAAAGCGTGTAGTATTCTTGTACGGCGGTAAAGCAGACGAACATTCGATTTCTTGCATATCGGCTGCTGGAGTGCTCAGTGCTGTAGACGAAAGTCGATTTGAAATCGTGCGCATTGCAATCACAAAGCAAGGCGAGTGGATTGTTGGCGGCGAAGATCCGCGAAACTTCCACATGGAGCAAGACGAGCTGCCAGTAATCACAAAAACCGCAGAAACGCGCGATGTTGTGCTAGACCCAGCAAAGGGCGCCGACGGATTTTTGGTGCGAGAGGCGGATGACACGCTTGCAAGCTTAGGTCATATTGACGCTGTTTTCCCAGTTCTTCACGGGCCAAACGGTGAAGATGGCACTTTGCAAGGCTTGCTAGAAATGATGCAAGTTCCGTACGTTGGTTGCGGAGTTTTAGCCTCAGCTGCGTGCATGGATAAATACTACGCAAAGCAGCTTTTTAAGGCGGCGGGAATTGCTGTGGCTCCTGGAATCGCACTGGACGCGCGCACGTTTGCAAGCGACGCGGCAAATCGCTTCGGCGCGTATGCAAACGAAATTCTTGAGCAAGTTGAAGAAGAAAAACTAGAGTATCCGCTTTTTGTAAAGCCAAGCCGAGCAGGGTCTAGTTTTGGAGTTACAAAAATAGAAACGCGCGATGCTAAGGCCTTAGCAGATGCCGTTTATGAGGCCTCAAAGCACGATTGGCGAGTGCTAGTAGAGCAGGGAATTGATGCGCGCGAGATTGAGTGCGCTGTTCTTGCGGCACGCGATGGTGAAGAGCCAAAAGCCAGCTGGCCTGGAGAGGTTGTGCTCGACAAGCGCCAGGCTGGCGAAGACCAGTTCTACGATTTTGACAGCAAATATATGGATTCTGCAGCTTCGCACGTTGAAGTTCCAGCAGATTTGCCAGAAGAGACTTTGCAACGCGTTCGCAAAACGGCGCTCGCAGCATTTAAGGCGGCAGACGGCAGAGGACTAAGTCGCGTGGATTCTTTTGTGACTAAAGACGGTCGCGTAATCCTTAACGAAATCAACACGATGCCTGGATTTACGCCAATTTCCATGTATCCAAAAGCTTGGGAAGCAACGGGAATAAGCTACAGCGATTTAATCACAAAGCTTATTGAAGGCGTTATTTTAGACTAGTCGGAGGTAAAAATGAGTAAACAGCGTAAGCTTGCAAACAAGCAGCATCCAGACGCGTATACGATTGCGCGCAAGCGTCAAGGATCTGTAGGAGTGTCGCTGTGCGTGTTCCTATTTACGTGGATTCTTGCAACGCTTTTAATTGGCGAATTGATTAGCATGTTTGTTCCAAAAGGCGTTTTAACACCTTCGCTAAGCTCATTTGTTTCTTCGGATGTTGCGCAATACCTAATAGCGTTGCCTCTTGCAATGCTTGTTCTAAGGCGTACACCAGCGGTAGAAACTCGCAAGTTTACTATGTCTTTGCGCCAATTTGGCGGATTCTTTGCTGTTAGCGTGCCAATAATGTATGCAGGAAGTTACATTGGGCTTGTTGCTTCCGCGCTTATTTCTGGCGGAAAAGCCGAGAACAGGATTGCAGATATTGTAGCAGGCGGAAACGTGTGGGAAACGCTGCTTTTTGTGGTATTTTTAGCTCCAGTTGTGGAAGAGTGGCTGTTTAGAAAGCAAATTATAGACAGGTTGCGCGTGTATGGCGAAAAGCGTGCGATTGTGTTCTCTGCATTGGCGTTTGCGCTTTTCCACATGAATATGTTCCAATTCTTCTACGCTTTTGGGCTTGGTCTTGTGTTTGGATACATGTACGTTCGTACATCGCAGCTTAGATACAGCGTGTTTTTGCATATGATTGTAAACTTCCAAGGCAGCGTTATAGCAATGTGGATTTCAAACAACATGATGGATTCAAATGGAGATCTTATTAAGGTTGAAAATTTGAACACTCATGAGATTGCGGATTTGGCTCCTGGATTTATGTTTATAGGCCTTTATGCAATGTTTATGATTGTTATGTTTGTGTTTGGAATTGTGCTACTTGCTCGCCGCAAGAGGTATCTTGAATTCTACGATTCGCCGCTAGAGATTCGTGGCACTGCTGGAACAAAAGCACTTTATGGAACTGTTGGCGTTATGGGATTCTTGATTGCGTCCGTTTTGCTAAATTTGCTTATGCTGTTTGTGTAGGGTGAATCTATAAGCTGTTTGTGCAGGCTATTTGCGTAGGCTGAATCTGTTTGTGCAAGATGAATCTGTTTGTGCTGTTTGTGCAAATTGAATTTATTTAATTGAATATTGATTTAAGTTAGGAGGCGTCTATGTTAGACAAAAACAATTTGGAAAGCGCTCAATGTGCAAATGACGATTGCTTTGCCGCAGATCCAATTCGCGTGGGTCTTTTAGGCGCTGGAACAGTAGGATCGCAAACAGCGCGTCTAATAGTGGAAGAAAACGCTGAACTATCTGCAAGAATCGGCGCTCCACTAGAGCTTGCTGCAGTCGCGTGCTTGCATCCAGAAGATGTGGACGCGCCATGGATTGCCAAAGATCTTTTAAGCGCAGATGCAGGAGCGATTTGCGAACGCGAAGATATAGACATAATCGTTGAGCTAATTGGCGGCTTGGAGCCAGCGCACACATTTGTAAAAACCGCGCTAGAATGCGGAAAGTCGGTTGTAACAGCGAACAAAGCGTTGCTTGCAAAGTTTGGCCCAGAACTATATGAATGCGCGCAAAAAAACGGAGTCGATTTAAGCTTTGAGGCGTCTGTTGCAGGCGCAATCCCGATTTTGCGTCCACTTAGAGAGTCGCTTGTAGGCGACAAAATCACGCAAATTTTTGGAATCGTAAACGGAACTACAAACTACATTCTTGACGAAATGACAGTGCGCGGGCTTGATTTTGATTCGGCTTTGCGAGCAGCTCAAGAAAAGGGGTACGCGGAGGCGGACCCTACAGGAGACGTTGAAGGATTTGATGCAGCAAACAAGGCTGCGATTTTGGCAACGCTGGCATTCCAGATGCCAATAAGCATTGATGACGTTAGCGTTGAAGGAATTAGCGCGATTACGGCTGAAGACATTGCTGCTGCTAGTGCAGAAAATCGCGTGATTAAGCTGCTTGCGGCGGTTGCTTGCGATTCGCGTGGCGCAGTGAGCGCAAGTGTTTACCCAGCGTTGGTTAGCAAAGAGCATCCGCTGGCTTCCGTTCATGGCAGCTTTAACGCCGTTTTTGTTAAAGCACAAGCGGCGGATGATCTTATGTTTTACGGCCGCGGCGCTGGTGGCGCTCCAACAGCAAGCGCGGTGGTTGGAGATATTGTTGGAGCTGCTAGAAACATAGCGCGCGGCTGCAACGATGCTAGCGTGCCAATGTATAACGCCAAATCCTTGGCTTCCACGCGTTCGATTCGTGCGGATTTTGTTGTGCGATGCAGTATGGAAGATACTTCGCTTGCGCTTTGCGGCGAAGTGATGGACGTGTTTGCGGAGCACGGAGTTAACGCGGAACGATTGCCTATGCTTTGCCAAACTCAATACGATGACGAAGGCGATTGCCCAGCTTGCGGAATCGGCGGCCCTGGCGATTTGCGCGTGCTTGTAAAAGATTGCACAGAGGCGGATTTGCAAGCAGTTCTTGCCGATTTGCAAAAAGTGGATGTTGTGTGTGCAAAGCCTCTTGCTTTGCGAATTATTGAGTAATCGAGTAGTTGAGTAGTTGAGTAGTTGAGTAGGCTGCCGAACGGAAAAGGTGCGAAATGAAACCAGTATGCAACAGTGTGTCAGTTTGCGTGCCAGCAACCAGCGCAAATCTTGGGTCGGGATTTGACGTTGCAGGAATTGCGCTTGACTATGCGGATTCGCTAGTTTTTACGCTTGATGATTCGCAAGACGATTCGCAAGATGTGCGCGTGATTATTCATGGCGAAGGCGAAGATTCGTTGCCAAAAGACGAGACGCATCTTGTTGTTCGCGCGTTTCGCAAAGCGTGCGAAGCGTTTGGCTTGCCGCGTTTGCGATTTACTCTAGAAGCGCATAATCGCATTCCTCAAGCGCGCGGAATGGGGTCTTCCGCCAGTGCGATTGTTTCGGGCGTGGCTGCAGCTTGGGCTTTTGCGCATAATGGGAATCTTAACAAGCAGGCGATTTTTGAGCTTGCAGCTGCGATTGAAGGTCACCCAGACAACGTTGCTCCAGCGGTTTTTGGCGGATTAACAACCAGTTGGAAGAATGGTGATGAGTTCCACACTGTTCGATACGGCGTTTCTAAGCAAATTCGTGCAACGATCTTTGTGCCGAACTTTACTCTTTCAACGCAAATGGCTCGTCAAGCTCTTCCAGAAAAAGTGCCATATGCAGATGCTGTGTTTAACGTTTCGCGCGCTTGCTTATTGCCGATTGCGTTTGGTGATTTTGGTGATTTTAGCGCATTTGCTGATTCTTGCGATTCTGCGGATTCTGGCGATTCTTGCGCAAAAACAACTCTTTCCAGAAACGATTTGCTTTTTACGGCTACTCAAGACGCTATTCACCAGCCATACCGAGCAAGTCTTATGCAACCAACTTGGGATTTGGTAAAAGCTTTGCGAGACAAGGGGTTTGCGGCTGCAATCTCGGGAGCTGGATCTTGCGCAGCGGTGTTCTACGAGGAAAAGTCGGAAGCTTCCGTAGAGGAAAATAACGCTACTAATGTAAACGAAAAAATAGAAAATGCGAAAATAGAAAGTGCGGAAATTGTAGCTAGAAAAATAGAAAAAATTGCAGAACCGCTTTTGAGTGGCTGCGATTGGAAAGTTTTGCGCGTAAAAATCGACTCGCATGGCGTAACTGCATCTCGCGCGTAGTTTGCAAAATATTTGTATAATTGTCAGGTCGATAAATTGTGGTACATTTAATTAATATGTATGAGAATTTAGCTGATGAAAATGTGTCTGCTCCAAGTAATCCACCTTTAGCACAATTTTCAGGCGAAGACGCTGCAAAAATTATGCGAACTTTACTTTCTGAAGAGTCCGATACAACTGAAATATTTGCATCATTGTCTGGACCAGGTAGACCAAACTCAAAGGAAAAGCGCGAAATAAGTGTACAAGAGCGTTTTCGTGTTCCAAAATCTTGGAGTGAGTATATTTCTCGCGCAGCTAAGAGAGATGGCTTGCCAAATAAAAGCAAGTATTTACAGTCTTTGATTTTGAGAGATGCTCAGATGCATAATGAGCAATGCCAACTACAAGCTGTGTTGCAATAACTCGCGAATAATTTGTGTGAAGTTGTAAGTGAAGTTATGAGTGAAATAGCAAGTGAAATCGCAAAAAGAGGGAATATGAAAGTTTCGTTGATTTTGGCTTCTCAGTCTCCTGCAAGAAGAGCTGTGCTGGCTGCTGCAGGCGTGATTCCTGTGATTCATGTGAGCGAGGTAGATGAGCCAGCGGCGTTGCGTAATGCTGCAAATGCGCAAGGTGTTAGCGTGGAGCAGATGAGCGCCGAGGAGCGCGTTTCGATTTTGGCGCAAGCAAAGGCTTTTGCAGTGTATGAGTCGTGGAAGCTTGTGGCAAATACAGCTGCTTCGGCTAGTGGCGATTTGGTTGTGGGGTATCCGCTGGAGGCTGAGGCTGCTGAATCTTCTGAATCTGAATCTTCTGAAACTGAATCTTCTGAAACTGCTAGTAGCGCTTTAGCAAGTGATTCGCAATCAGACGTAACGCATAACGTAGATACCGCGCAAACTCGCGATTTTTCGGGCGTAAAAGTGCCTACTAAGACTTTTGATATTCACAATTTTGCGCACGCGAATAAGTCTTCTTCTGATTCCAACAGCGTGCTTATTGTTGGCTGCGACTCCATGTTTTTGCTAGACGGCAAATGCTACGGAAAGCCGCATACTCCCGAAGTGGCTGCTGCGAGAATCAAGCAAATGAGCGGAAAAACTGGAGAATTGTTTACTGGTCATTGCTTAATCGACGCAAAAAGTGGCAAAACCGTGTGTAAAGTGAGTCGCGCAAGCGTGACTTTTGCGCATATGAGCGATGAGGAAATCCGCGCGTACGTAGAAACTGGCGAGCCGCTGGAAGTGGCAGGATCCTTTACGCTAGAAGGCTTTGGTGGAGCTTTTATTGAGGGAATTCAGGGAGATCCGCATGGTGTTCTTGGAATCAGCTTGCCGCTGCTAAGGCAGATGGTTTCGGAGCTTGGGTACGCTTGGCCAGATTTGTGGAATAGTCGCAAGCTAGAGGGCGAGGCGATTAAAGACGATCCCGCTTCCGCACAAGTGCCTAAAGAAAACGTGCATCAGCCTGGAGACGGATGGGTTATGTGCGATTGTGGGCGCAAGCATTGGGGTCATAATGGCGCGGCTGGCGTGTTGCTCGCTAGGCGAGACGAGGCCACTGGGCGCGTGACTCACGTTGTTATGCAACATCGCGCGCTTTGGAGCGCGGAAGGCGGCACGTGGGGGATTCCTGGCGGCGCAATATCTGATGGCGAAACTGCGATTGAGGGCGCGTTGCGCGAGTCGTTTGAAGAGGCGAACATAACGTCTCAAGACATTGATGTTGTTGGAGCGTATTGCGAAAGTCACGGAAATTGGCGTTATACAACGGTTTTTGCGTTTGAAAAGCCAGGTCATTGTGTGAATCCGTGCGCGCACGACGACGAGAGCATGGAGATTAAGTGGGTGCCGATTGACGATGTGCCGAAGCTAAAGCTACTCACGGCAATGCGCACTGATTGGCCGTCCTTCCGTGCTCGCCTTGATTCTCTTGCCTCGCAAAAGTAGTTGCGCAAAAGTAGCATCGCGAAGATAGTTGTGTGAAGGTAGCTGCGCAAAGAGATCCGCAGTTTGGAAGTAGATTTCCAAATGTTAGCTAGTTTTGCAGAATTTGGAAGTAGACTTCCAGCTTTTGCTAGTTTTTGTTAAATGTAAAATTGCGCTGTACCTCGATTTTCGTGAAAAATCGGCATATTTTTACCCTTGATTTGGTGAAAAATCAGCATATATTGACATTGATTTTCGTGAAATATATACTATAAAACATAGTGTTTTCAATGGTTTTGTGTGTTTGTGTAGTGTGTTTGTATCATAATCCGAGTTTGTTGCTTCTTATCTATGAAATCTTATAAAATCGTATTTATGCGCTGATGCATGCTAGTTTTGCTAGTTGTTAGATGTTATATGGCTTGTGCTTGATTTTGTAATTTTGCTTGTGATTCATGGGGATTGTGGGAGAGTATTAACAATCCGAATTTTAGAGGGGTCGAATTCGACTCCTTTAAGAATGAGGCTGATTTGTGCAAAGTTTGTGTAAAAAATGACGCGTGTTGTTGTGTGAAAATATTGATTTAGGGCTACGGGGGGGGGGGTATTCTGAGTGCTGTATACATCATTTTTAGTGTATAAAAGTCGAAATTTCGTAATGCGATTTTTGGCGCTCAGATTCTCCCACGTTATTCGTGAAGAGAAAGAAGAAAGGATGAGTTATGTTAAATAAGAAAGCGATTGCTGCTTTCGCTGCCGTTGCAACGCTGGTTTCTGGACTAGCGTTTGCTGTTCCTGCGGCTTCTACTGCGTTTGCTGCGCAATCATCAACTCCTGCCCCAGAGCATAAGACTGAGCCACAGACTCCAGATGAGCATAAGCAGAATCCAGACGTGGCGCCAACGCCAACTCCAAAGGTTGACACTACTAAGGAAGATGCTGAGTTTAAGGTGGCTCAAGATTTGGCCTCTCAGAAGGCTCAGAACGCGTTGCTTATGAAGCAACTTGCTGACTGTAGCGTTAAAATTCTGACAGAAAAGGTTGATAAGGCTACTGGTGCTGAAAAAGCAAAGCTTCAAGAACAGTTGGAGAACGCTCAAAAGATTGCTAATTCGCTTAGCGAGTTGAATGATAAGGCTACGAGCATGGTTAAGGCTTACACTCAGGCTGCAACCATTCGTAACGATGTTAAGACTCTTGAAGGTCAAGTTGCGACCGCTCAAGCAAAGTTTGACGAGTTGGCAAAGCAACAAACTGGCCCATCTGGTTCCGAAGCTTATAATAAGGCTGCTGAGGAGCTTGGAAAGTTGCAGAAGCAACTTAAGAGTAAGAAGAATCTTCTCGAAAAGGCTAATAAGGGTGTAACTAAGGCTGAGGAAACACTTGTAAAGCAAGAAAATAAGGTTCAAGAAGTTCAGAATCCTAAGAAGGAAGAACCTCAGACCCCAAAGCCTGTGACTCCTGTGAATCCAGTGACGCCAACTCCAAAGGTTGACACTACTAAGGAAGATGCCGAGTTTAAGGCGGCACAGGATTTGGCTAACCAGAAGGCTCAGAACGCGTTGCTCTTGAAGCAGATTGCCGAAGGTAGTGTTAAAGCCTTGCAAGAAAAGGTTAATAAGGCTACTGGTGCTGAAAAGACAAAGCTTCAAGAACAGTTAGAAAACGCTCAAAAGATTGCTACCGCTTTCAACGAGTTGAACGATAAGGCTACAAGCATGGTTAAGGCTTACACTCAGGCCGCAACCATTCGTAACGATGTTAAGACTCTTGAAGCTCAAGTTGCTACGGCCCAGGCCGAGTTCGACAAGTTGGCAAAGGAACAGACTGGTCCATCTGGTTCTGAAGCTTATAATAAGGCGGCAGAAGAACTTGGAAAGTTGCAGAAGCAGCTCAAGAGCAAGAAGAATCTTCTCGAAGCTGCTAATAAGGGCGTAACTAAGGCTGAGGAAACGCTTGTAAAGCAAGAAACTAAGGTTCAAGAAGTACAGAATCCTAAGAAGGAGGAGCCTCAAGCACCAAAGTTTAACGTTCACGACGCTCTCGCTAATGTTAATGGTGACAAGGTTGCCGACTACAAGTCGACTCCAGCTGATGTGACAGAGCTTGTTGGTGAAAAGAAGAATACAGATCCAGTTGTTCCACCAGCTCCAAAGCCAGTGACTCCAACTCCAAAGCCAGTGAATCCTGTGGAACCAGACCATACGACTCCGTCTAATCCTTCAACTCCTTCGACTCCATCGGATGATACTCCATCTTCGACTCCGTCTGTAACAACTCCATCCGCTTCGACTCCTGCTGGCGCATCTCAGTCTGCTCCTGCTGCTGGTGTTCCTGCGGCTCCTGCTTCTGTTGCTGACTTGTTGCCTGCTTTGAAGGGCATGATTACGGCTGGTGCTAATAATGTTGTTGTTGCTGGCGCTGTGAACAGGGTGACTTTGAGTATTTCTAACCAGGCGTTCCTTGATCGCTTGAGCCGTGATGGTTCTGCTAAGGCTTATGCGTTCATTTACTCTAGCCCACGTCTTCTTAAGGGTGCTGATGGTGCTAATTATGTGACTGTTCGCTTGGTTAATGGTAAGCCTCAGTTTGATGCCATGTTCCCAGCTGGTTATTCTGGCAAGCATACGGTTGTTCTTGTTGATGAGCAGGGCAATCAGCTTGGTTGGACTAACATTACTGTGAAGAGTGGTGTTAGTGGTTTGCCTAATAGTGGTGTTGGTGTTGCTTTGACTGCTTTGGCTGCTAGCGTTTTGGCTGGTGCTGGTGCAGCGTTCCGTAAGATTCGCCACTAAGTTATTTGGCTGTGTTTAGTGGCAAGTGTCACTGAACGCGTAGAAACTATATGATAAAGGCCTTTGTGCGTAATGCGTGCAAGGGCCTTTTTGTATGCTTTTTACATGCTTTGCGCCAATTTGCATTAGGCTTTTTGCATGCTTTGATTAGTTCGATTAGCTATATTTTGATAATCTCTGGCACAATGTGATAACATTTCGTATACGAAATATTAGGAGTGATTATGGCTAATTTTCGCGGTGAAGGTGGCGTTGACGTTACCGATGAAATGCTTGATAAATGGGAAAATGATGCTGAAAAAGGCATATATCATGGAAAAGCTGGTAATTTACGTATTAAAAAGCCGCTTGGCAGACCGCCTCTTTATGAAGAAGCTATGCTGCCTATAACTTTCCGCATATCTGCTGAAGATGCGGAGGCTCTAAAGGCTTCTGCTGATAAGCAGGGTGTGAAAGTTGGGGACGTTGTTCGAGAAGCGTGCAAACTGCTTCTTGCTCAAAAAGCAAGATGATTGCAAAGTGTTGTGATTGCTTAGCTTTTAATATGTCGCTTGTTTTTTTGTAAAGCTTGAGAACAATGCAATACTTATAATTCATGCGAATCGGCTTACAAAAGGATTTTTACAAGAGATAAGGGATGCAAGATGAGTAGGAATACGTATACGGCAGAAAATGGATTCGTTATTACAGACGATATTGTTGATAAGTGGGCTGCAGAAGCGGAAGGCAATTTTTCTGGTGCTGCTGTTACAGAGTTTTCTGGAAGAGCTTGGGAAGATGAGACTCAGCCATTGAAGCCGCGTACTGTTAGGTTAAGTGATACTGTTTGGCATTTAATCGAAGATGATGCGAAGCGCAGAAAGATGACTGTGAGTGCGTGGACTAGAAAAGCTATACTTAACGAATTGTCTAATGAGCTAGCATCGCAAAGGTAGCTGTGCGCTTTTTTGTTGTTAGACACGCCGTGAATCAGCTACAAAGTGCGGAGGATTAATCACCCCAAAAGTGCTGCGATTAGCGCAATAAAAATCGGACTCGTAATAGTAGAAAACAGGATTCCGTCGCGCGCAAAACTCAAGCCAACATTGTATCGTGCAGCGTAATTGTACACGTTCTGACCAGTCGGAAGAGCCGCCAGAACAACGCATGCGTAGAGCGTAGCGCCTCTAAAGCCCATAACAAAATAAGCCAGCAAAAACGCAACAATTGGCATAATTAAGTTTTTTAGAATCGCAACTGTAGCAATCGCAGCGCGATTAGAATCTTTTTGTAGAGGCTTACTTCCGTAAAGCGACATGCCAAACGCAATTAAAATCATTGGAACTGCAGAATCGCCAATCATCTTAATTGGATCGTAAAGAAAATTAGGAACAGGGAAGTAGCCAACTTTTGCGGAAATTGCAGAAATAATAATTCCACCAAGCGAACCAATTAAAAGTGGCTGTTTTAAAGGCTGCTGAGCAATGCGCTTAAGCGAGCACTTTCCAGTGGTTGTAACGTCTAAAACCGTTAGTCCAACAGGCGTAAAAACAGCTTGTTGCATAACTAAAATCGGTGCAACAAGCGCGGGATTTCCAAGAATATAAGTTGCAACAGGCAAGCCAATGTTGTTCGAGTTTAAGTAAAGCGAGTTAAGCGCGCCAATTGTGCAATCCGCTGCAGGAAGGTGGAAGAACAGGCGATTAAGCAAGATGAACGCGATTCCAACAATCATTGCGGAGAAAAACGCAACAAAAATTGACGAGTGGAAAATCTCAAAAATTGGCTCTTTTGCAAGGATTGCAAACATTAAACAAGGACTAGATACAAAGAAGCTTACGCGATTAAGCACCATTTGTGCTTGCGATCCGCCGATGCGAAGACGCGCGGTTACATAGCCTGCGGCAATTACGATGCCGATTACGCAAAAGCCTTGCATAGCGCTGATTAAACCCATGCAAACGATTTTAGCGCTGATTTTGCGATTGGGGTAATGTGAATTGACTTTTAAGAGCGTATGTTGTTTGACGTTGCAATATGGCATACTAGAGAACGGTGGCGCTGCAAGCCGCCAAAGCATTCGACGGCGTCGATCCCCTCGCGCGTTTATCGCATGATTTTTAATCGAGGCAGGTGTCCGCTGTCGCGCAGCTAGACTTTGTTAACAGCCCGAGGGGTGGTTCGCACAAGCGTGCCCATTCCAGGCTAAGAGCGCGAGACGATTGCAGCGTTTCGCTAGGAGCATTGTGCCCAGAGTAACGCGAGAAAGCTTCAACGTATTTGAAGCAGACGATAATAAAAAAGATAAAAATGAAAATGCTAATTCTAGTGCTAGCGAGAATGCTGGTGCTAATGCTAGCGTAAATTCTAATGTTAGCGTAAATCCTAATGCTACTTCCGATCGAGTTGGCGGCGTTGTTAATGTTGTTTCTGGTACTAAAGACGCCACTAATAGCGTGCGTCGCAGGCGCGCTGGAAGGCGTGTAGTTAGGGTTGCAGGAGCTGCTGGCGAATCGATGAAGTTGCACGTTGAAGGCGGAGATACTCAAGATTTGCGCTCTGGAGTAGCGGCGGCGGATTCTGCGCCTTTTGTTGCGGATTCTGCGGCAGATAGTTCTTATGCACAGCAGCAATCTCAAGCGCATTTGCGACCAATAACATCGCTTTTGTTCCAAGAGCCAGTTTTGCCTCAGCGCGAGCATTCTGCTGAAAGCCGCGATGCGGATTCGGATTACGAAGATTCAAGCAGTAATAAGCGCGATTCGCACAGCCGTCGTGATTCGCGAGATTCGCGTGATTCGCGTAGCAAAGACGATAGTAGACGAAATAGCCGCGAGTCGCGTAATAATCGCAAGTCAACAGACAATAGTTTAGATTTTAGCGAATCATTTGAAAACAAAGACGATTTTAGTGAAGACACAAATCGCAATTCTAAAAAATCGCGTAAGACTCGCTCGAACAAGTCTTCTGCCAAAGTTAAAAACAGTCGCGAAACTTTTGACGAGGATTATGATTTGCAAGACGACGATACGCAATTGATTCGCGTGCGTTCTAGAGCAAATCGTGACGAGAAAAACGCTCAAATTGAGCGAGATAAAAATGCAAATCAAGATGAATCGCAAGCAAGTGAGCGCGGCGAGTATGGAAGCCAAAATGGCAGAAAATCGCGCAAAAATCGCAGACTTAACGCTGCAGAGCGCAGAGCGGCAGCCGAGGTTGAGCAAATCGAAGAAGACCTTGAATACGACGATATAACTTACGCGCCAATAGAAAATCGTAAAGCTGGAAAAGCCTCTAGAAGACTTGACTATGGCGATTTTGAGGATGACTTTAGTGACGAATCTGCTCGTAGTCGCGTTGATAGTGCTGATAACTTTGATAGCGCTGATAACGCAGATCGAGTAGATAGGGCAGATCGCGCTGATCGCGCAGATTCAAATGAAGTCTATGCAAAAGAATCCGATTTGCAAGACGATGAGGATGGCGTTGTAACAAGGCGCAGGCGTCGCAGGCGCTCCTCTAGAGTAGATAGGGTAGATAGGGCAGATAATGCCAATAAATCTGCAGAATCCGAGGATTCTTCCTTTAACTCGTCGTCAAGCAAGTACAGCGTAGACGAAATTGAGGTTTCTCAAGAAGACCGCGATTTGATTCCAGACCCAGAAGAATTGCGATCTCAAGACGAAGAAGTTTACACGCGTAGGCGCAGGCGTCGCAGGTCTAAGCTTGCAGATGACTCAAGCACGAGCGAATCGCGATTTGACTCTTCGGATACGGATTCGCAAAGTCGAAGGTCTAGAAAACAGCAATATATTGACGAAATCACAGATATTGAAGGCTCCACAAGACTGGAAGCCAAAAAGCAGCGCCGCCGAGATAATCGCAGGGAGCGCAACCGCCAGAACTTGCTTATGGAGCAAGACTTTTTAGCAAGGCGAGAAAACGTTGACAGACTTATGGTTGTGCGCGAACGCGATCGTCACACGCAAATCTCTGTAATCGAAGACAACATTCTTGTAGAGCATTACGTTTCCGACATTCAAGAAGTTGCAACCGTTGGAAACATTTACCTTGGCCGCGTGCAAAACGTGCTGCCAAGCATGGAGGCTGCGTTCGTAGACATTGGTCAGGCTAGAAACGGCGTGCTTTACGCTGGCGAAGTCAACTGGGATACAACCAGGCTAGAAGGTCAGCCGCGCAGAATGGAGCTTGCTTTTAAGGCGGGAGACCCTGTTTTAGTGCAAGTTACTAAGGATCCGATAGGCCATAAGGGTGCGCGATTAACATCGCAAGTAACGCTTGCAGGCAGGTTCTTGGTGTTGGTGCCGTCTGGAGCAATGACGGGCGTAAGTCGCAAGCTATCCGACCGAGAGCGCAGCAGACTTCGCGCAATCGTAAGCAAAATCGCGCCTAAAGACATGGGCATAATCATTAGAACTGCTGCCGATGGCGCTAGTGAAGATGCGATTGAAAAAGACCTTGAGTCGCTTGTAAAGCAGTGGGATCGTATAGAAGCAAAGCGCCAGGAATTCTTGCACGGAAAGCGTCCAAAGTTGCTGCAAGGCGAGCCAGACGTTGCGATTCGCGTTGTTCGAGACATTTTTAACGATGACTTCCAAAAGATGATTGTGGAAGGCAAGGGCGCGTACGACCGCATTGGCGAATACTTGGAGATGATGGCGCCTGATTTGCGAAGCAAGATTGAGTACTGGGATCCTGCAGAGCATGAAGGTAAAGACGTGTTTGACAAGTGGCAAATCGACAGCCAGCTTAGAAAGGGCATGGAGCGCCAGGTTTATCTTCCTGCAGGCGGTTCGATTGTTATTGACCGAACGGAAGCAATGACAACGATTGACGTGAACACGGGTCGTTTTATTGGCCGCGGAAAGTCTTTGGAAGAGACTGTGACTCGTTGCAATTTGGAAGCTTCCGAAGAGATTGCGCGCCAGCTGCGACTTCGCGATATTGGCGGCATGGTTATGATCGACTACGTAGACATGGTTATGCCAGCAAACCGCGATCTTGTTTTGCGCCGTCTTGTTGAGTGCCTTGCGCGCGACCGCACAAAGCACCAAGTTGCGGAAGTTACGTCTCTTGGTCTTGTGCAAATGACGCGTAAGCGCGTTGGCCAGGGGCTTGTTGAGGCGTTCTCGGAGGAGTGCCCAACGTGCAAAGGCCGCGGGTTTATTCTTCACGACGAGCCGACTGTGTCTTCGGAATACGCCGATCCGTATGCGCTTAAGGGCGGAGATCCGTTTATTAAGACCAATAAGCACGGCCACGGAAGCATTGCGGACACTGCGCCTACAGTTAAGCAGGAGTCTAGTGCGGATGTGCGCGCTAAGTTGGCGAAGATTGCGGCGGCTGCGGCATCTTCGGCGTTCTTTGAGGAGTCTTTGCGCAGAAGTTTGGACGGCGGTAAGGATGATGCGGATTCTGCGGATTTGGCGGATTCTGTGGATTCTGCGGATTCTGCGATTAGTGAGGATGCTGCGAATGCGGCGTTTGCTGGCGATTTTTCAGTAGATGAGCCAGTAGATAAGCCAGCGGAAGAGTCGCAAGCAACCGTTGAATCGCAAGAAGCAACAGACGAGTCGCAAGGAAAAGACGAATCGCAAGAAAAAACAGACGAATCAGAAAACTAAAAACGCCCAAAGTATAAGGCTTGAGTACAATAGTTTCTACTGTTTAGCTCGACTTTATAGATTAGCTCTTGACGTTAGTACAGGGGTAGGTGTATTTTTGATAGTCGGTGTCTTGCCGCATGTTCAATGCTGCGCGCGAGGCAAAAGTAAAGCTTTCAATTTAGCTAAGGAACGAATTATGTACGCGATTGTGAAGGCCGGTGGCCATCAAGAGAAGGTTGAGGTTGGAGACGCCATCCTCGTAAACCGTCTCGATGCAAAGAAGGGCGATACCGTGGAATTCCCGGTCGCGCTCGTTGTTGACGGTGCTAAGGTGACCTTAAGCGCTAAGGATCTTGCAAAGATTACAGTTAAGGCAGAAGTTCTTAACGACGAAGCTAAGGGTCCAAAGATTAGCATTATGAAGTATAAGAACAAGACTGGCGTGGCTCGCCGCAAGGGTCATCGTCAGAAGTTGACTCTCGTCAAGATCACGGCCATCGCCTGATTGACGGTGTTATAAACCTGAAAGGACAGCAAGATGGCACATAAGAAGGGTGCGTCCAGCTCGCGCAACGGTCGCGATTCGCAGGCGCAATATCTTGGCGTTAAGAAGTTCGGTGGAGAAGCTGTTGTGGCTGGAAACATTATTGTTCGCCAGCGCGGCACCAAGTTCCATGCAGGACAGAACGTTGCTTTGGGCAAGGATCACACGCTGTATGCTTTGGTAGACGGCAATGTGAAGTTTGGAATTCGTCGCGATCGCAAGGTTGTAGACGTAGTTACCGCCTGAGTAACTCATTAATCTTCTAGCCGCACCCTGTTCGGTGCGGCTTTTTTGTTTTTGCAAATCTGGCGAGTATTGACGCTTTTTGTTGTTGATTTTGGCGTTTTGAGCTACAAAGTGCGTAAGTGTTTTCCGCTTTTTGTACCAAATTTGGCCTAAATTACGTACAAAATGCGGAAAGGCAGGTCAAGACGTTCGCGCGTTACAGCGCGCGAACGTCTTCGCCGCGCGTAAAGTCCACTGGACTTTACGCTTAAGCGGCTCAGCGCTTTGAAGGAGCTTGAAATGCGTTATGCAATTTCAAGCTCAGTCAAAGCGCAGTCAAATCTGGCGAGTATTGAGCATCAAGTAAGGTAAAGTTATGAGCGATTTTGTAGATCGAGTAACAGTACATGTTAAAGGCGGCGACGGCGGCAACGGTTCCGCAGGCGTGCGTAGAGAAAAATACAAGCCACTTGCAGGGCCAAATGGCGGCAATGGCGGCAATGGCGGAAGCGTTATATTCGTAGCCGATCGCAATGCAAATAGCTTGCTTGATTACCGATTTATGCCTCATCGCGTAGCGCAAAGTGGCACAATGGGCTTGGGAGATACAAAAGACGGCTCCAAAGGGGAAGACCTTATACTTCCAGTGCCAGTTGGAACCGTGATTTTTGAGGCGAAGGGCGCATCGGGCGCGCAAAAAAAGCCTGGCAACGTTTTGGCGGATTTGCAACACGTAGGAGACACTTTCGTAGTCGCAGCAGGAGGTGCTGGCGGCCTTGGAAACGCAGCTCTTGCAAATAAAGTGCGCCGCGCTCCAGGATTTGCGCTGCTTGGCGAGCCTGGCGAAGAGCGAGACGTAATCCTAGAGCTAAAGTCGATAGCAGACGTTGCGCTAGTTGGATTCCCTTCTGCAGGAAAGTCAAGTCTTGTAGCATCAATCAGCGCTGCAAAGCCAAAAATCGCAGATTACCCGTTTACAACTCTTGTTCCAAATCTTGGTGTAGTCAGCTTTGGAGAATACCGCTACACAATCGCAGACGTGCCAGGGCTTATTCCAGGTGCTTCCGAAGGAAAAGGGCTTGGTCTAGAATTTTTGCGTCACATTGAGCGCACGGAAATAATCGCCCACGTAATCGACTGTGCAACACTAGAGCCAAATCGCGACCCAATCAGCGATTATAAGGCTTTGGAACACGAGCTTTCGCAATACGCAAACAAGCTTGATTTGCCGCTTGGAGCGATTCCGATTCCCGAGCGTCCGCGAATTATTGTGCTCAACAAGATTGATGTGCCAGAAGCAAAAGAGTTGGCAGAATTTGTGCGAAGCGACTTTGAAAAAATGGGCATGCCAGTTTTTGAGATTTCTACTGCTTCTCACGAAGGCTTGAAAGAGCTTGGTTTTGCGCTTGGAAAGATGGTAGCTAGTATGCGCGAAAAGCTTGCCGAGCAAGAGGCTGCGCGAGAAGAAGAACGCGTTGTTATTCAGCCGCTTGAGCAGCCAGCATTACGACGCAGGCGCGACGATGGGCGCGGAAGTGCTAGCGACTTTACAATCGAGCGCGAAGAAGACAAAAATGGCGACTTTTGGTTTACTGTTACGGGTGCTAAGCCAGAGCGTTGGGTTGTGCAAACAAACTTCGACAACGACGAGGCAGTGGGCTATTTGGCGGATCGTTTGGCGAAGCTTGGCGTAGAAGACGAGTTGCGCAAGAAGGGCGCGCGACCAGGAGACGAGATTAGGATTGGCCGCGGAAACCGCATGGTTTGCTTTGACTGGGATCCAAGCATTGCAGCAGGCGCGGAAGGTTTGGATGGCGCAAGCCTTGGTGCGCGCGGAAAAGACTTGCGACTTGAGGCAAATGACCCGCGTGGCGCAAGGCGCACGAATGCGGAGCGCCGCCGCGATTACCACACAATGATGGATGCAAAGAGTGCCGTGCGAGACGCTATGATGGCGGAACGCAAGCAAGGGCATTGGGCAGATCCATCGGTAGATGACGATAAACACGATGAGCAGAGCCTATTTGGGCGTGGAGAGTAATTGATTAATAATGGTTAATAAAGCAATTGAGCCTAGCGAAAACGGGGTTCGGCGTTCAATTAGCAATGCGCGCACAATAGTCGTAAAAGTGGGGTCTAGCTCGCTAACTTCGCAAAATGGTCACTTAGATGTGCAAAAGCTGCGCTCGCTAGTAGATGCCATTAGTCGCACGCAAATTAACGGCGCACATGTTGTGCTTGTGTCTTCTGGCGCAATCGCAGCAGGATTCGGGCTGCTCGGCTTTGATTCTAGGCCAAAAGACGTTCCAACGCAGCAAGCTACGGCTTCGGTTGGTCAGGGTTTGCTTATGGCGCAATATGAGCAAGCATTTGCAAAATATGGTCTAAAAGTAGGGCAAATGCTGCTAACGGCAGACGTTACTATAAGTCCTTCGCGCTACCGCAATGCTCAGCGCACAATGCTTAGGCTGCTGGAATTAGGCGTTGTGCCAATCGTAAACGAAAACGATGCTTTGTCTAGTAACGAAATACGTTTTGGAGATAACGATAGGCTGGCGGCGCTTGTTGCAAACATTGTTCGCGCAGATGCGCTGGTGCTTTTAACAGACGTAGACGCGCTTTATACTGCTCCGCCCAGCGAGCCAGGTGCTAAGCGGATTAGCTTTGTTGCAGATGTTACGCGCGCGCTGGACGATGTTAAAGTTGGCGAAAGCGGATCGGGCGTTGGCACAGGCGGAATGGTAACCAAGATGGATGCGGCGCATATTGCTGCTGTTTCTGGGATTCCAACGCTTTTGACTTGTGCGAGTAGCGCGGAGAGTGCGCTAGCTGGCGATTCGGTTGGAACCGTTTTTGCGCCACTAAATTCGCGCGCGTCTTCTAGAAGACTTTGGATTGGTTTTGCGTCTAATCCGCATGGTGCGATTATTGTAGATTCTGGTGCTGCTGCAGCCGTTTGCGCGGGGCGAGCAAGCCTGTTGGCTGCTGGAATCGTAGGGGTTACTGGCGATTTTTGTGCGAGCGACCCAGTGTGGATTGATGATGAGCATGGAAACCACTTAGCCAAAGGGCTAGTTGCATTTGATTCAGACGAGATACCGCAGGTAATGGGTCTTACTACGGACGATTTAGAGGCCACTTTGGGGCGGCAATACGCGCATCCTGTGGTTCATCGCGACAATCTTGTGCTCTTATAGCGTTTGCTGCGATTTGCGTTTTTCTTACTTGGTATTGCGCGAACGCTATCTCCGCTTTTTGTAGCTCTAAGCGGCGTGTCTAACAACAAAAAGCGGAAATAGTTGGCGTATTAAGCAGCTCGAAGTTGTCAATTTTCCCGCGTTTGTTTCCCAAATCGGCTAGTACGTAAACAAATGTGGGCAAAAAGAAACAAAATCGTGAAATAACGTGTAATGGCTAAAATGTAGAGTATGGCAGAAAATATCGCAGCAAATATGGCAGAAAATGCATCGCAAATCCCAGAAGGCACATCGCAAATCGCAGCAAATACATCAAACTCCCAATGGCGCTCTATGAGCAATCGCATTAACAAAGTCGCTCCAAGCGCAACGCTTGCTGTAGATGGCAAAGCGAAAGCGATGAAAGCCGCAGGAATCGACGTTATTAGCTTCGGTGCAGGTGAACCTGATTTTCCAACGCCGCTCTACATTGTGGAAGCCGCATCCGCCGCATGCAAAGACCCAAAAAACTACAAGTACACAGCTACGGCTGGCCTTCCAGAGCTGCGCGAGGCGATTGCGCGCAAAGTTAAGCGCGATTCTGGCTACGACGTTTCCCCAAATCAAGTTGTTGTAACGAATGGCGGCAAACAGGCTGTTTACGAAGCATGCCAGATTTTGCTAAACGATGGTGACGAAGTCATAATCCCAGCGCCATATTGGACAAGCTACCCAGAGGCTGTAAAACTTGCAGGCGGCGTGCCTGTGCCGGTTATGTCTGGCGCGGATCGCGATTTTGAGCCAGATATTGAGGCGCTTGAGGTGGCTCGCACACCGCGCACGCGTGCGATTATTGTAACTTCGCCTTCTAATCCAACAGGCGCTATTTGGAGCGCGCAAACGATTCGCGCGATTGGCGAATGGGCTGTAAAACACCACATTTGGGTGCTTTCCGACGAAATCTACGAGCATTTGCATTACGATGGCGTAAAAACTTCGTACATTGGCGTGGAAGTGCCAGAAGTGCGCGACCAGCTGCTTGTTTTGAATGGCGTTGCAAAAACTTACGCAATGCCAGGTTGGCGTGTTGGCTGGATGGTTGCGCCGCTTGATGTCGCAAAAGCTGCGATTAAGCTTCAAAGCCACATGACGTCTAACGTTTCTAATATTTCGCAGTGCGCAGCTCTTGCAGCAGTTGGCGGACCATTAGATGAAGTCGCAAAAATGCGTGATTCCTTCGACGCTCGTCGCAAGGCAATTGTGCAAGCGTTAAACAGCATGGAGGGCGTAACTTGCCCTCTTTCGCACGGCGCTTTCTACGCGTTTGCAAACGTTGAGGCGCTGCTTAATCGCCCACTTGGCAAGGATTCTAAGATTCCAGGCACATCGTCTGTGTTCGCACAAATGCTTCTTGACGAAGCGCATGTTGCTGCTGTTCCTGGCGAGGCTTTTGGCGCGCCTGGTTACTTGCGATTCTCGTGTGCTTTGGCGGATAGTCAGCTTGCTGAGGGCATGAGGCGCATGAAGCAGTGGATTGAAGGCGGTAGCGCGCTTTAAAGTCGGAAGCTTCCGCGCATTTAGCGACACTCGCTAATCATAATAAAACCCCTTAAATCTTGCCCTTCCGCTATCATGAATATTCGGCGGTTTTGCCAAGTCAATCTTTTTAAGGTATGATTAGCAAGTTCACCTAGGGATGTGGCGCAATTGGTAGCGCAACGGTCTCCAAAACCGTAGGTTGTGGGTTCGAGTCCCGCCGTCCCTGCCAGTTTTATTGTTAACAATTTTCAAACGAAGGATTCAAGCATGGCCAAGGCAAAAGAGAAGAAGCCAAATTTGTTCATGCGTATTGGCATGTTCATTAAGCAAACTATTGACGAAACACGCAAAGTCGTAGCTCCACACGGCAAAGAGTTGTTTGCTTGGTCTGCTTCCGTGTTTATTTTTGTTATTTTCTTGATGGTTTTTGTCACTGTTATGGACTTCGGTTTAGGCAAGTCCGTTATGTGGCTGTTTGGCTGATTTAAACGAATTTTGAGGGTGTGCAAATATGACTGACGAGTTGAATCTCGAAAATGTTGAGTCTGTAGAGAATTTTGCTGATTTAGATGCAGCTTCTGCTGCAGATGCGCCTGAGCAGGCTGAATCTACGGTTGCTGGCGATTCGCCAGTGGAAAATAGCGCTGATTCTGCCGACAATTCTGCTGAAGATTCCGAAGATTCCGAAGATGCCGCAGACGTAAATCCTACAGACGCTGGCGCCGCCGCAGTCGCCGAGTTTTCCAAGACTTTGCGAACTCTTGAAGGCAAGTGGTACGTTCTTCACACCTACTCTGGCTACGAGAAGCGCGTTAAAACTAACGTTGAATCTCGCGTTCAAAGCTTTGGTTTGGAAGACAAGATTTTCCAGATTGAAGTTCCAATGGAAGAGGTTGAAAAGCACACAGACAAGGGCAAGAAGGTTATTACCCGTGTGCGCGTTCCAGGATATGTGCTGATTCGCATGTGGCCAGACGAGAATGCTCGCCGCATTGTGCGCGAGACCGAAGGTGTTACTGGTTTTGTTGGCCCGTCTAAGGAGCCAGCGCCTCTTAGCCGCAAGGAAGTTATTGATATGATGGCTCCTATGATTGCGTCTGAGGCGTTGAAGAAGGCTGGAGATAAGCCAGCAGCAGCTCGTAAGCGTACTGTTGAGGTTGCTTACAAGGTTGGAGATCAAGTTACAGTTACCGACGGCCCATTTGCAACTATGGCTGCCGTTGTTTCGGACGTAGATCCTACAACGCAAAAGCTTACGGTTCTTGTTTCTATCTTTGGCAGAGAGACTCCTGTGGAGCTTGGCTTTGACCAGGTAGAGCCTATTGTTTGATAGCTATTTCTTTGATAGCTGTTGTTTAATAGGTTTAGTCTGTTTAGGCGATTTTAATAGATTTTAAGGGATTTAATTCTCGATGAATTTTATCTTTTTAGACTCGGTTGATTCTACGCAAAATATTGCGCGAAAAGAGCTTATTGATTGCGATTTTGAAAGCTCTTCAATCTTGAATCCGCTTGTTTGTGCGATTATTGCAAACAATCAAAGCGCTGGCAGAGGTCGTCTTGGTCGCAAGTGGGTTAGCGAATCGGGGCAAAGCTTTCTAGCGTCTTATGGTGCTGTTTTGCCAAAAAGCGTTGTTATGGATTCAAAATACAACGGTTGGCTGCCTATGATTGCAGGACTTTGCGCAAGAGACGCGTTGATTGGCGCGCTTAAAGATGTTGGTGCGCGCAAAGTCGGAGAAATTAGCGAAGTCAGCGAAGTTGAAAATAAAATTTGCGATTTTGGTCAAGAAATAAAAATCAAGTGGCCAAATGACATTTTTATTGGCGATTGCAAAGAAGGCGGAATTTTAACCGAAATCGCAGCACTTGCAAATCATGACTCTTTACAACAAAATATTGGTGTGATTTTTGGAATCGGCCTTAATCTTAATGTGTCTAAAAGCAATCTTCCAATCGAAAAAGCAACATCTTTACAAATGCATTACGCGAATCTTCCAAATGCAATGCAATTAAGGGATATTATTGCTAAGCGTTTAGCGCAAAACTTAAACAGTAGACTAGCGAGTTTTGTGCAAAATCCTGCGCAAAACGCATTGTGCTTGCGTAAGGAAGTTAGTGCGGTTTGCTGGACTCTTGGTCGCAAAGTTAGTGTGTATGCGCCAGACGTTAATAGCGAGTTAAACAACAGCGAATGCGTAGAAGGCATTGCTCAGAGCATTACTGATGATGCTTCGCTTTTGATTCTTAAAGACTCGGGAGAATCTGCGATTGTGCACACGGGCGATGTTCACGCGCTTAGTGTTTGATACAATCGCACTACAGTTCTGAGTGTTTTGTAGTGCGTTTGTATAGTGACACGCCGTAAATTAGGTACAAACGCACTACAAGGCAGGTCGTCGTTCGCACGGCTTCCTACTTAACGTTGCGCGAGGTTTGAGTATTTCTCTCCTCGCAGGCGCGCCAACCTGCCAGAGCGCTTAAAGCGTAGCGCGCGAAGGCAATTTGGCGCGCTGAGCAGCTCAAGGCAGAAGCACTGCTTCTGCGCTGCGAAGACGTGAGCGCGGCTAATCCGCGCGAGCGAAACGCCTTTACGGATATCTTATGAACGTTAATGTTTTAATGTTTTAGGTTGGCGCTATTTATTGCTCGTAGAGAAATACATCAAACCTTCTGGATATCTAGGACTTTTGCGTGGTTTTTATCACCGAGATTCTCGATTTTTCTTCTTCATTCGATGAATCACCATCAAAGATGCTGAGGTTCATCTCATTCAGTGCGAAAAATCTCGAATCTCTACCTAGCTTGCGCGACGACCTGCCTTTTCGCTTAGAGCGTAGCGCGAAAAGGCAATTCGGAGCGCTGAGCTTGCTCAAAGTTGAAAGCACAGTGTGCTTTCAACGCAAGCGAAGACGTTAGCGCGTTTAGACCGCGCTAACGACATGACCTGCCTGAGCGCGAAAATGAGTCAAAGTGATCTTGCTTTTGGATGCAAAAAAGACCGCAGTCTCGTCACTGCGGTCTTAGAATAGTTAGCGCGTTACGCTTGAGATTAATCACGCATAATCACGCATAATCACGCATCACGCATCACGCATTGGTGTTGCGCTTAAACGCGCCGTACAATCCTGCATAAGCTGCGCTAGCGATTGCAGCTTTAATAATATCGCCCACAATAAAGCCAGTAGAAGCAACGGCGATTGCCCAAACAGGCAAGTGCATCATAAGCGATTGGCCTACAAATCCAAATGCGTAAATCACAAGAGAACCAACAACAGACGCTGCAAAATACGCGCCAAATCGTGCAAATTTCTTAGCAACAGAATCCTCTGGCATAGCAGCATTAACAACGCCTTCGAGCGCAGACTTTACAAGCGCAATCGCAGCCACGCCGAATACGAATCCAACAAGGAATCCAACGCTAGGGCCTGCAAAAGCCACAACGCCACTTTTTCCGCCTGCAAACACTGGCATTCCAGCAGCACCAATCGCAAGGTACATAAGCACAGAGCTAACGGCCTGGCGCCAAGTCAAAGTAAGACCTGCCAAAGCCAAAACCAAAGTTTGCAAAGTTACAGGAACAGGAGTTCCAGGAATTGGCAATGCGCCAGCCATAGTGGCAGCACTAATAAGAACAGTAAACAAAAATGCCTTAGCAAATGGAACAGCTAAACGATTAACGTCAAAGGCCTTAGATGCAACTGCATTAGAGTTTGCGCCAGAGTTTGATTCAAAATTAGCCACGATATCCTTCTTTCGTATTGTTTTTCGTTGCTGAATCAAAGATTAGACAAAAATCACCAGCCGCGCGTTGGAGAAGTTTACAAAAAATCGCATAATGTTTTGTTCAAATTCACGGATACTATAAGCCAAATTTCCTATAACTTGTAACGTATGGTTACGAATATCAAAAAAATACTTGTGGCAAATCGCGGCGAAATCGCGCTTAGAGTGATTCGCACTGCTCAAGAAATGGGAATCCCAACTGTGGCTATTTATGCGGCATCCGACCGTCAAGCACAGTATGTTGAGATGGCAGACGAAGCGTACGCGCTTTCCGGAGACACGTACAGAGACACTTATTTAAACGAAGACGCGATTATAGACATTTTGCATAAAAGCGGAGCGGATGCTGTGCACCCAGGCTACGGATTTTTATCGGAAGTAGCGAGTTTTGCGCAAAAGGTGATTGATGCTGGCGCTGTGTGGATTGGTCCGAAGCCAGAAGCGCTTATTGATTTAGGGGATAAAATAACCGCGCGGCGCGTGGCAACTCGCGCTAAAGTGCCGCCCGTTCCAGGCATCTCGGAGCCTGTAAAAGACATTCGAGAATTGCTGACTTTTGCGCAAACACACGGCTACCCAGTTATGATGAAGCGCACGGATGGCGGCGGCGGCCGCGGAATAACCGTTGTGCAAAACGATGATGAGCTTCGCGGATTCTACATGAACCACGACGCTTTGCAAGGTGGCGACCTTGACGAGTACTTTATTGAGCGTTTTATAGACAAGGCCAGGCATGTGGAAACGCAAGTTGGCCGCGATTCACATGGAAACTTCACCATATATTCCACGCGCGATTGCTCGGTGCAGCGCCGAAACCAAAAGTTGGTTGAGGAAGCACCAGCACCATTCCTTACCGATGATGAGAATGCGCAGCTTCACCGATATTCTCGTAACCTATTTGAAGCTGTTGACTACGTTGGTTTGGGCACGTGCGAATATATGGTGACTTCTCAACACAAAGTTTACTTCTTGGAAGTGAACCCACGATTGCAAGTTGAGCACACAGTTAGTGAGGAAGTTAGCGGACTAGATCTTGTGCGCGAACAGCTTATGATTGCCGACGGCGGCGAGCTTACGCAAAATCACCCTTCGCGCGGACACAGTTTTGAACTTAGAATCACTTCGGAAGATCCAGCAACGAATCTTACGCCTAGTGCAGGCACGCTAACAAAAATAGAATGGCCATCGGGCCCTGGAATTCGCGTGGATTCTGGCGTAGAAGTTGGAGATAGCGTGTCTCCAAAATTCGACTCCATGATGGGCAAGCTTATTGTTACGGCGCAAAATCGCGATGCGGCAATTGCTCGCGTAAGGCGTGCGCTTAAGGAGCTTTGCATTGAGGGCGTGCCTACTCCTGCTAAGCTTTTTGAGCAAATTTTTAACGACCCTGATTTTACGGCTCAAGATCACGATTTTGATATTTCTACAAAATGGCTTGAACGCAAGTATTTGAACCGTACTGCTGCAGCGGCAAATGGCGGACAGCCTGCTTCTTTGTATTCCAATAAGGCTGGTGAAGACGCGCAAAATAAGCCGACCAAAATGGAGTCTTTTGTAATAGAAGTAGACAATAAGCGCGTAAAACTTACTATTCCGCAAGACATTGTAGACAATCTTACTGGTTCTGCACGAGTTAGAAGCACGGTTCGCGCATCGCAGCCACTTAGAGGGCGAGGATTAAGGGGAGATACTCACAAGTCGGAAACACCGAAGGACGCTCCTGGCGTGATTTCGGCTCCAATGCAAGCTGTGATTACGCGTGTAAACGTTGCGGAAGGTCAGAGCGTAGCCAAAGGCGACCTACTTGCTGTTCTTGAATCCATGAAAATGGAAAACTACGTTTACGCACCTGCAGCAGGCGTAGTTACTGGCATTTTTGTGGGGCCTGGAGATGGTGTAGAAGCAGGCGAAAAGCTTGTAACAATTGACGTAACTAAAGGCGGTAGTGCAAAATGAGTGCGCTTACTAAAGATGATACGCAAGTTGCAAAAGATGTTAATAAAAGCGCTGCACAAGTTAATAAAGACGCGCAAAATGCGCAAGACACGCAGCCTACACAGCCAACGCAGCCTCAGCGCGGAAAAGCAGCCGTAGAACACGCTGCTCGCCTTGCTAGAGACGCCGAGCAAAAGGCTTTAGAACGCCAGCATGCAAAGGGAAAGTTCACTGCAAGAGAGCGCTTAGATTTGCTTTTTGACACGGGAACGTTTGAAGAAATCGGCCGATTTAACGGCGGAGACATAAATAACGATGTTGCAGGATGCGCTGTAATCACTGGCTTTGGCGAAGTGTACGGCAAGAAAGTGGCAGTTTATGCTCAAGATTTTTCCGTTCGTGGCGGCACGCTTGGTCGCGCGGAAGGCCAGAAAATATGCCATCTTCTAGACATGGCGTTGCAGCTTGCAGTTCCAGTTGTTGCGCTAATCGACTCGGGTGGCGCTCGCATTCAAGAAGGCGTTAACGCGCTTACGCAATATGGCAGAATCTTCAAAAAAACTTGTGAAGCAAGCGGTTTGATTCCGCAAATTTCCTTGATTTTAGGCCCTTGTGCTGGTGGCGCAGTTTATTGCCCTGCTCTTACGGATTTTATAATCATGACTCGCGAGCACTCCAACATGTTTGTAACTGGCCCAGATGTTGTTAAGGCAGCTACTGGCGAGTCGATTAGCATGGACGATTTAGGCGGTGGATATGTGCATAACTCCACTTCGGGCGTTGCTCACTACTTGGGCGAAGACGAGGCGGATGCCATTGACTACGCGCGCACAATCCTTGCTTATTTGCCGCAAAATTGCAATCAAAATCCGCCAACATTCGCATACGCTGCAACGCGCGCAGACAGAGAAACTGCTAAGCAGCTTGCGACTATTGTTCCGAGCAATGATCGCCAGCCGTACGACGTTTTAGACGTTATTCGCGCAATCGTAGATTATGGCGAATTTGTGCAAGTTCAAGAGCTCTACGCGGCGTCCGCAGTGGTTGGTTTTGCTTGCATAGACGGGCATCCTGTTGGAATAGTTGCAAATCAGCCTAAAGTAAATGCTGGAATTTTAGACGTTAATTCTTCCGAAAAAGTAGCGCGATTTGTGCGATTGTGCGACGCGTTTAATCTTCCTGTTGTAACTCTTGTAGACACTCCTGGATACAAGCCAGGGTCGGACCAGGAGCACGCTGGAATTATTCGCAGAGGCGCAAAGGTGATTTACGCGTATGCAAACGCGCAAGTTCCGCTTGTTACTGTGATTTTGCGCAAGGCTTTTGGTGGAGCATACATTGTAATGGGATCCAAGTCTATGGGAGCAGACTTTAACTACGCTTGGCCTACTAGCCAGATAGCGGTTTTGGGTGCTCAAGGAGCTGTGAACATTATTCATCGCAAGGATTTGCAAAAAGCAAAAGAGCGCGGTCAAGATGTTGACGCTTTAAGAAAAAAGCTTGTTGAGAATTACGAAAATACGACTGTAAACGCGAATCTTTCGCTGGAAACTGGCCAGATTGACGCAATGATAGATCCAGAGCAAACAAGAGATGTTATTGCTAATTCTTTGAAGATTTTAAGAAGTAAAAAACGCGTTTCTAGAACGGGGAAGCATCATGGAAACCAGCCAATGTGATTTAAGAATGATTTGAGACGATTTGCGGATGATTTGAGGGCGATTTTAGATGATTTGAGACTCGCGGATTAATCGCAAGCAGCCGCCACGCGCGACTAGCAACAAGTCACAAATAATCAAAGTTACAAATAATCCAAAACACAAATCTTAAAAATAAAACGTAAACCCACAAACAAAGGAAAATAAAATGACAAAATACTTATTTGATGAGCTTGCACAAAATCCACATATTTTAGCTTTTGCAGGGCAATCCACGCCATGGGTTCAAGCGTTAAAAGAAGCGCAAAAAGACGAAGATTTAAGCGCGCAACTACGCGATTACAATAACAGCGCAAAAAATCTTCTAAACAACATATATGCGCAACTTTTAGCAAACGCAGGAAAAGACATAAACGTATTCGACGCTTTAGAATCCACAAATGATCGCACGCAAGACGCGCAAATAAGCGTTCCAGGAATCGCGTTGGCGCAGCTTGCAGCTGTTAGTGATTTTACAAATCTTGGGTACAATTTTGAAGTTTGCAAGCCAATCGCAAGTTTTGGTCATTCTCAAGGCGTGATTGCTGCAAAAATGGTAGAAGCGCGATTAGAGGCTGGTTCTTGGCAGGCAGCGCAAGGCAAAATCGCGGAACTTTTGGCGATTGCATACATAATTGGAGCGGCTGCAGATCGCGAAGCGCGGCTTTTGGAAATAAGCGGAAACGGCTCTGCAACTCCAATGCTTTCGTTAAAAGGCGTAACTCAAAAACAGGCAGAAGTTTTGATTTCGCGCGTAGATCGTAAGCGTGCCGAAGTTTCGATAGCAGTTAAAAATTCGCGAAATCACATGGTGTTATCTGGCTATCCGCAAGACATGCAGGCCGTTTTAAGCGAAGCGCAAAAAGAAGCGGCTCATTCTAAAAAATTACGAGATATGAAGCAGCGCGGAGGATCGGTTTTTGCGCCAATCGCAGAGTATTTAGATGTTACAGTGCCATTCCATTCGCCAATGATGAGCAAAGCGGTAGATAATGCTGAAAAATGGGCAAAAGAAGCTGGATTAAATGCCGAGCTTACTAGAAGTCTTGCAAATCAAGTTTTAGTAGAACAAGTGGATTGGGCAAGTCAAATCAAAAAGACTTTGGCAAATCTGGGCAAATCTGCTAAAGATTTGTGGATAATCGACATGGGTCCTGGAGAAGTGCTTGGAAAGCTTACAAGCGTGCTAGTTCAGGGAAGTGGCGCTGGAATTGTAGAAGCTGGAACAATGGCGTATCGTGCTAATGCGTCTACAATGGATGCTTCTTCCGCAAATTCTTTGCGAACGGGATGCTGGGCGGATTTTGCACCACGCGTAGTAGAAACGCCATTAGGGCGCAAAGTAGTTACAAAGTTTAGCAAGCTAACGGGCAAGGCTCCTGTTCTTCTTGCAGGCATGACTCCAACAACCGTAGACCCGCAAATCGTTGCTGCTGCTGCAAACGCGGGATACTGGGCGGAGCTTGCAGGCGGTGGCCAAGTAACAGAAGAAGTGTTTAACAAGCATGTGGAAACGCTCCAAAAGCAGCTAAAAGAGGGAGCAACTGTAGAATTCAACGCAATGTTTATGGACCGCTATTTGTGGAATTTGCAATTTGGCGCCAAACGTATAGTTCCAAAAAAGCGCGCTTCGGGAGCGCCAATCGACGGCGTTGTTATTTCTGCAGGAATCCCAGAGCTAGACGAAGCGAAGGAACTTGTTAAAACTCTTCAAGAAGATGGATTCCCGTATGTTGCTTTTAAGCCAGGAACAGTAGAGCAGATTCGTCAAGTTATTCGCATTGCAAAAGCTGTTAAGCCAGCAACGATTATTGCGCAAGTAGAAGGTGGATCTGCAGGCGGCCACCACTCTTGGGAGTCGCTAGACGATTTGCTTATTAGCACTTATGCTCAAGTGCGCGAATGCAATAATTTGGTGCTTGTAGCAGGTGGCGGAATCGGCACTCCTTCGCGAGCTGCCGACTACATTAGCGGCGAATGGTCCAATAAGTACGACTTGCCAAATATGCCTGTAGACGCCGTAATGATTGGCACAGCAGCAATGACAGCAAAGGAAGCGCACACAAGTCCGCAAGTTAAGCGTATGTTGGTGGAGACTCCTGGAATCACAGAAGCAAATGATGCATGCGTGGAAGGTCTTGGTGCGAGTGACGATCCGTTTGCTCCGATTGGCGAGCGCTGGGTGCCGTCTGGAAAGGTTGTTGGCGGAGTAACAAGCGGATTAAGCCATTTGCACGCAGATATTTACGAGATTGAAAATGCGTCTGCGCGTTGTGGAAGGCTTCTTGTTCACATGATGAAGCATCCAGAAGAGCTTGAATTACGCAAAGACGAGGTTATTACTGCTCTTAATACAACAGCAAAGCCGTATTTTGGCAATGTTGAAAGCATGACATACCAGCAATTTGCACAACGATTCCTCGACTTGTGCTACCCGTGGGCGGATTCCACATACGCGGATCGCTACGCTCATTTGCTTAAGCGAATCGAAGCGCGTTTTGCGTTGCAAGATTCTGGCGAATTTGAGTCAAGCTTGCCTTCTGCTAAAAGCATTTTTGAAAATCCTCAAGAAGCTTTGAATAATCTTATTGAAAAGTTCTCAGATGCAGCGCAAACAAACGTTATTCCAATGGATGCCGCATGGTTCCCAACTTTGGTGCGCGAATACCCTAAGCCAATGCCGTTTGTGCCAGTAATCGACAACGATTTGCTTCGCTGGTGGGGCCAGGATCAGCTTTGGCAGTCGGAAGATTCGCGCTACTCTGCAGACGCTGTGCGCGTAATTCCAGGGCCGATTTCTGTTGCTGGAATAACAACAATGGACGAGCCGATTGCGAATATTTTGGGAAGATTTGAAGATGCGGTTATAAAGCGTTCGGTTGCTGGCGATTCTAGAGTTTCTCTTGCGCAAAGCGCGTTTAGTCAAAGTGCGTTTAGCCAAATTGCGTGCGCAAAAAATGTTGAAGAATACGTGCGCGCATGCCCGAATATCTCTTGGATTGGTCACCTAACTTCTAATCCTGCTTATAAAACGCAAAATGATAGCGAAAATTACGTTATAAGCGTTGTTAGTGAAGAAGATAGCGTAATTAAGCTTGATTTAGACGTTAAATTAGACACATTCTGGGATGATTTGTGCGCTAACGATTCAAGCAAGAATGAGAACAGCAATAAGAATCACGCTGTGCGAAACATTGTGATTCCGCTTATTGTAGACGCAAATCGCGCAGGAGGCGTGCCAGTAGTAGATAGAGAGCGCTTGCCAAAGCACGTTTATAAGATGCTTGCAGCTACAGCAGGCATTGGAAACGTTGCGATTACGGGAGATGCTCTAAGTGAGATGCCTAAAGTTGATGTAAGCGAGCAAAGCGAAGAATCGCCATTTGGCGTAGTAAAGTCTTCGTACACGCTTTCTAGAAATCTTGGAATCGATCACGAATCTGCTACAGCTGGGCGACTTTCGGGCGGTCTTCAAGCGTCTAAAATCGTGCCAGACGCGCTAGTTGGTCCTGCTTGGCCAACAATTTATTCTGCTTTGGGATCCGTAATGGTAAACGGGTACCCGGTAATCGAAGGCTTGCTTAACGCGGTTCATTTAGATCACTTAATAGAGTTAGACGTTTCAAATAGCGATTTGAACAAGCACGTGGGCGAGCGCGTAAACCTTGTTGGTTGGGCGCAAAGCGCGCAAGAGTCTGCTTCTGGACGCGTTGTTACGATTAACGTTGTTCATTTTGCACAAGACGGAACAAAAATCGCTCACGAAACAGAGCGATTTGCGATTCGCGGACGCAGCTACAGTGCAGCGCTGCCAAAACCTGCTGCACAATACGGAGCTGCCGCGGAATTGCACGGATATGATGTGGATGCAACTCCTAGGAGAATGCTTAGAAGAGTTGTTTTGAGCGCGCCTAAAGACATGACGGCGTTTGCGCGCACTTCTGGCGATTTTAACCCAATTCACACTTCTTACAGAGGCGCTGCAATATCTGGGCTTAAAGCTCCGCTTGTACACGGAATGTGGCTTTCGGCGGCAGCTCAGCATGTTGCTCAAGCTGTTGACGAAAAAGGCGCGCGCTACGAGTTGATTGGCTGGACGTACAACATGTACGGCATGGTGCAGCTTAACGACAAAGTTGAGATAACTGTTGAGCGCGTAGGAAAAGTTCGACGCGCAGGGCTTGCGCTAGAAGTAACATGCCGCGTAAACGGGCAAATTGTTTCTAAGGCCAGTGCTCTTACAAGCTCGCCGCGCGCCGCCTTTGTGTACCCAGGCCAGGGTATTCAAAAACAAGGTATGTCGCTAGATGAGCGTGCAAAATCGCCAGCTGTGCGCGAAACTTGGCAGCGCGCAGATAAGCTTACTCGCGAAAAGCTCGGATTCTCAATTCTTGCTGTTGTTCGAGATAATCCTAAGGAACTAACAGCAAATGGCGTAACATATCGTCACCCAGAAGGCTTGCTCAACTTAACGCAATTTACGCAAGTTGCGCTCGCTACTGTTGCTTTTGCACAAACTGCTCGCTTGCGTGAAGCTGGATGCGATATTTGGCCAGCTTACTTTGCAGGTCATTCTCTAGGCGAATACAATGCGCTAAGCTCCTTCGCTCAAATTATTCCGCTAGAAACCGTGTTGGAGCTAGTTTTCCACCGCGGATCCACTATGCATCATTTGATTGAGCGAGATGCGCAAGGCCGATCTAACTATAGAATGGGAGCTTTGCGTCCAAACCAGTTTGGCGTAGGAGACGATGGCGTAAACGCGTACGTTGAAGGAATCTCTAAGCAAACTGGCGAATTCTTGCAAATCGTAAACTACAACTTGGCAGGTCAGCAATACGCGATTGCTGGAACAATAAAAGGTCTTAAAGCCTTGGCCGAAGATTCCGCTAAGCGTGCTAAAGAATATGGCGGAAAGCCGCCGTTTATTTTGGTTCCAGGAATTGACGTGCCATTCCATTCCAAGCTGCTTAGAAAAGGTGTGCCAGAGTTCCGCGATAAGTTGGATTCGCTTCTTCCAAAGCATATTGACTACTCGGTTCTTGTTGACCGCTACATTCCAAACTTGGTTGCATGCCCGTTTGAGCTTACGCGCGAGTTTGCGCAAAAGATTCTAGATGTTGTGCCTTCAAAGCGAATTGAAGCGGCTTTACAAGATGATGCAACTTGGGATTCTTATGCTGCTGATGAGCAAAAGCTTGGCAGATTGCTTCTTACGGAGCTTCTTTCTTGGCAGTTTGCTTCCCCTGTTCGTTGGATTGAAACGCAAGCGCTTATGTTCTCTAGCGAATCTTGCGGTGGATTAGGCGTAGAAGAATATGTTGAAGTTGGTTTAGCGAATGCTCCAACTTTGGCAAATCTTGGTGCAAAAACGCTTGCATTGCCAGAGATTAGTAGTCAGCGTGTTGCTGTTTATAACGTTGGACGAGACGAGAGTCGTGTTTATAAAACAGACACAGATTCGCTTGTGCCAGAAGTTTTTGAAGACGATGAAAGCGCGTCTAATGAGCAGGCGGCGGCTGCTGGCGATTCTTCCCAAGCTGCCGCACAAAAGTCGCAAGCAACCGCAACGGCAAGTGCTGCATCTACTCAAATAAATGCAAATAATAATGCAAATAATTCTGTACAAAATGTGCAAAATGCATCAAATGCAGTGCAAAATTTGCCATCTGACTCTGTTGCAGATATTGCGTTTAAGGCGTCGGATGCTATTGAAATGCTGATTGCATACAGTGCTAAGATTCGCGCCGACCAAATTGGCGCCGCCGACACAACGGATACGCTAACAAACGGCGTATCTTCTAGGCGAAACCAGCTTTTAATGGACATAAGCTCCGAGCTTGGCGTGCCTAGCGTGGACGGCGCTGCAGAAGCTCCGATGAGCGCTCTTAGCAAGCTAGTAAACTCCGCTGCTCCTCGCTACAAGGCTTTTGGTGCCGTTCTTAGCGACATTGTAAGGCAAAGTTTGAGGTCGCTTTTTGGTGCAGCTGGCGTAAAGCCTGCTCAAGTAGATAAGCGCATTACGGAAGTCTATAAGCTTGGCGAAGGCTGGCGCGCGCACGTTTTGGCGGCTCTTGTTTTGCAAACGCGATCTGGCGCAAGCGTTCGCGGAGGCGATTTGGCTCAGCTTTCTACAGAGCCAGCAAAGAACGCTTCTGCAGCTCAAGCGTTGATTGATTCTGCGATTAATCAAGTTGCTAAACAGCACGGAATTACTCTTGCTCAGCCAGGTTCTGCAGGCTCTGGCGCTGCAGGCGGAGCAGTTGTTGATTCTGCAGCGCTTGACGCTTTTGCTCAACAGGTTGTTGGCGCGGATGGCGTTTTGGCTGCTACTGCTAAGTTTGTGCTAGCAAAGCTTGGTGTTGAAGAGCCTAAAGTGCAAGATGAAGCGGATGAAAATGCGGCTGTTGTTGCAGCTGTAGAAGCTGAGCTTGGAGCAGATTGGCCAAAGCAAGTAGAGCCTCGATTTGATGAGCGCAAGGCGATTCTTTTCGACGATCGATGGGCTAGCGCTCGCGAAGATTTGGCGCGTATCTACTACAATTCTGAGTATGATTCTTGCGCGAATAATTCCGAAGATTCTAAGCAAGTTAGCGAAATTTTGAACCGCTACGGTAGCTTTGTTGGTTTAGGGCGCGCAATCTCTAGCGAAGCTGAGTGGTTTGCTAAAAAGTGCAAGGATAATAAGAGCAGCGATAATAAGTTCAGTGATAATAAGTTCAGCGTATTGTCTTCTATTTTTGAGCAAGTTGCAAAAGATGCGCTAAAGTCTACTGGCGATTTGCCAAAGTCGCGTAATCATGAGCATTATGGAGACGATTCGCACGTCTTCTCAAATTGCTTTGAAGGAGATGTTGCTGTTGTAACAGGCGTTGCGCCAAATTCGATTGCAGCACGAGTTGTGACTGGTCTTCTAGAAGGCGGAGCTACGGTTATTGCCACTTCTCACAGCTTTAAGCCGAGTGTAAAAAAGTGGGCTAAAGAAGCTTACAGACTTCACGCAACAGCTTCAGCTAAATTGTGGCTTGTTCCAGCAAACTTGTCTAGTTACCGAGATGTTGATGCTCTTGTAAAGTGGGTTGGCACAGTTTCTAAGAAGGTTAGCGGAGCAACAACCACCATTTTGAAGCCTGCTTACAGCCCAACTCTGTTCTTCCCATTTGCAGCTCCGCCAGTTAGTGGAACTTTGGCGGATTCTGGTGCGCTTTTTGAATCGCAATCCAGGCTTATGCTTTGGGGTGTTGAGCGCGCAATCGCAGGATTTGCGCAAATCGGAGCAGACACAGATGTAAAGCATTGTATGCATGTTGTGTTGCCAGGATCGCCTAATCGCGGTATTTTTGGCGGCGACGGAGCTTATGGCGAAGTCAAGAGCGCATTCGACGCCATTGTTAACCGCGCTCATGCCGAAAAAGTGTGGTCGAATCGCGTAACTTTTGCTCATCCAAAGATCGGCTGGGTGCGCGGAACTGGCTTAATGGGAGGCAATGATCCTCTTGTGGAAGCTGTTGAAAGTCGTGGCTTAAAAACCTTTACAACAAGCCAGATGGCGAATCTTTTGCTTGATTTGTGCACTAAAGATGCACGTAATCTTGCTGCAAAAGCGCCTCTAGACGTTGATTTAACAGGTGGATTAGGCTCGGAGCCGCTTGACTTGAACGAGCTTAAAGCTCAAGCTTTGCAAGAGAATAGTCGCAAGCAGACTAATCAGGATGCTTCAAATAATGATGAAGTCAAGTCTGAAGTCAAGTCTCTAAATAAGGCACTTCCATCTCCAAATATTCCAACTCAAGCAAGAGTTAATTTGGAAGATTGGAAGAACGTAACAGCAAAGCCTAAAGACCAAATTGTTATAGTTTCTGTTGGCGAGATTGGCCCGTGGGGCTCTGGCCGTACGCGCTTTAGTGCCGAGCAGTCAATCCAAGATAACGGAACGGTTTCGCTTTGTGCAGGAGCTGTTTTGGAATTGGCTTGGAGTATGGGATTGCTCACTTGGCAAGACTCGCCAAAACCAGGATGGTACGATGCGGAAGGCACGCTTGTGCCAGAAGAAGACATTGCAGAAAAGTATCGCGACGAAGTAGTAGCTCGCTCGGGAATTAGGCCGTTTGAAACTGGCATGGGCGGCGACTACAAAGACGGAGCAAACGAAGAAGAAGCCGAAATCTTCCTAGACCACGATGTATCTTTCAACGTTGCTACAGAGCAAATTGCGCGCGAATACGTGGCGCTAGACGAAGAGCACACCGAGATTTCTAGCGACCAAGAGTCGGGAGAGTGGATTGTTACGCGCAAAGCTGGATCCATGATTCGCGTGCCAAGACGAGCAGCCATGACGCGCACTGTTGGTGGGCAATTACCTAAGGGCTTCGACCCATTAAAGTGGGGTATTCCAGCTTCGATGGTTGGAAGCGTAGACCCGATTGCGCTTTGGAACATAGTCGCTACTGTTGACGCGTACATTTGCGCAGGATTTACGCCTTCGGAAATCTTGCAAGCTGTGCATCCTTCCCTTGTGGCATCGACTCAAGGCACAGGATTTGGCGGAATGACGTCTATGCGAAAGCTGTATTTGGATCGATTCCTAAATCACGAGATTCCTACAGACGTATTGCAAGAAGCGCTGCCAAATGTTGTTGCAGCGCACGTAATGCAAACGTATATTGGCGGCTATGGAAACATGATTCAGCCAGTTTCGGCATGTGCAACTGCTGCAGTTTCGCTAGAAGAAGGCGTTGATAAGATTGCGCTCGGCAAAGCCGACTTTGTTGTAACAGGCGCGATTGACGATATTGGCGTTGAGTCCGTTGTTGGCTTTGGCAATATGAACGCTACTGCAAACAGCGAGGAAATGTACGAAAAGGGTATAAATCCGCGATTCTTCTCGCGTGCGAATGATCGCAGGCGCGGAGGATTCTTGGAAGCGCAAGGCGGCGGCACGATTCTTATTACACGAGGAGATATTGCGCTTAAGCTTGGCTTGCCTGTTGCTGGCGTAGTTGGATTCATTCACTCTTATGCGGATGGTATTCACACTTCGATTCCAGCTCCAGGATTGGGTGCGCTCGCTGCAGGATTGGGCGGCCGCGAGTCCAAGCTTGTGCGCGATTTGGCAGCGCTTGGCGTTACTCCAGACGATATTGCTGTTGTTTCTAAGCACGATACGTCTACAAACGCAAACGACCCGAACGAGTCTGAGTTGCACAATACGCTTGCGCACGCGATTGGGCGCACAAGCGGAAATCCGCTATTTGTGATTAGCCAAAAGTCGCTTACTGGCCACGCAAAGGGTGGCGCATGCGTGTTCCAGATTAATGGCTTGACTCAGCTGTTTAGAAGTGGCTGGGTTCCAATCAATGCTTCGCTTGATTGCGTAGATCCTAAGCTTGCGCGCGATGACCACATGGTGTGGTTGCGAAATAGGATTCACATTGGCTCTGTTAAAGCGGCTCTTGCCACATCGCTTGGATTCGGTCATGTTAGCGGATTTGTGGCTCTTGTGCATCCTGGCGCGTTTGAGGCGGCTGTAGCGGCTAGCGCTGGCGTGGATGCGCTTAACGAGTGGCGAACAAAGGCAAATGCGCGTTTGGCTGCGGGTCATCGACTTTTGCAAGAGGGCATGATGGGCCATGTGCAACTGTTTGAGCCTGTGGAAAATCGCCGTTTGCTTAAAGACGGCACGCGCATGCCAGATGGGTCGCGCTACGATGGTCATGAAGCAGAAAAAGCTATGCTGCTAAACCCAGATGCTCGCTTAGATGCAAGTGGCTATTATTGCTAACGAATTGACTTGCCTTGTAGTGCGTTTGTACCTAAAATACGGCGTGTCGCCATACAATCGCACTACAAAAACACGCAGAACTGTAGTGCGTTTGTACTGAATTTGCGTCGTATTGTGTTGTTCGCGCGCTAAGCTTTGAACGCGAAGGCATGTCGTCTCGTTCGCACGGTCTAAGCGCGCTAACGTCTTCGCCACACGTAAAGTCCACTGGACTTTACATTTGAGCCAAATCACGCTTTGAAGGAGCTTGAAATGCGTTATGCAATTTCAAGCTCAGTCAAAGCGCAATCGCACTACATGTGTGAATAATATCGCAGTTATATTTTTGACTTTTGTAAAAATTGCAAAAGTGTTATAATGAATCTTTACGTGCAAAATTGTGGGAAATTTAAAGTGCTTATGGTGATTTGCGCTCAAAATAAGCAATCTTATGCGTAAACCAAAGTTGGTTTTTAATAAGAAGTGAAACATAGTTGTGTCACCCATAGTTTTCATGTTTTGCATGGCAATGTAAAACAATATAGAAGCATGTTTGTGCCAACGGAGGAAAGGATATGCAGATGGTCGCTCATCGCCACCTTGCGTCGAAAATAGTTTCTATGATTGCAGCGAGTGCAATGCTAATAACAGGTTTTGCTGTTGTTGGCAATGCAAGCGCTAGTAGTGAGTCTAGTAATCCTCAATCTAGCAATCTAACTCTTAACCGTAAGGGTGTTATTGTTACTGCATTCCAGCAAAATTGGAATAGTATTGCTCAAGAGTGCACTAACACTTACGGCCCTGAGGGTGTAAAGTATGTGCAAGTGTCTCCTCCAAATGAGCATGTAAAGGGTACTCAGTGGTGGACTTCTTATCAGCCTGTTAGCTACAAATTAAAGTCAAAACTTGGCGATGAAGATGGCTTTAAGAAGATGATTACTGCTTGCAATGTTGCAGGTGTTGGGATCATTGCTGATGCTGTTATTAATCACATGACTGGTGCTGGTGACACTCATACAGAGGGTGTTGGTGGAAGCCAATATAGCGCTAAAGATCAGTCTTTCCCAGATGCTGGATATAAAAAGGATGATTTCCATCAAGATGCTAGTAATATTGAGCACTATAACAATGCGGAGGAAGTGTGGAATCGCAGGCTTGTTGGCTTGCTTGACTTGGATACATCAAAGCAGAATGTGCGCGAGACTTTAGGTAAGTACTTTGCTCATTTGCTAGAGCTAGGTGTTGCTGGCTTCCGTATCGACGCAGTAAAACATATTTCTCCAATAGATATGGCTGCGATTAAAGCTGAAGCTGCAAGAGCTTCTGGTAAGAGTGCTAATGACATTTGGTGGATGCAGGAGACGATTGGTGATCTTTCTGAAGCTAAAGAAATCCAGCCAGATCAACATTTAAAGGAAGGCGATGTCAACGAATTCCAGTATTCCTACCGTTTAAAGAACGATTTTTATGGATCAATCTCGAATCTAAAGAATATTACTGATGGACTTGTTCCAAGCGATAAAGCTTCAATTTTTGTAACTAATTGGGATACTCCTCGCGAAAATTATGTGCGCACGCTTACTTATAAGGATGGTCCTCGCTACGAGCTTGCAAACGCGTTTATGCTTGGCTACCCGTATGGAAACCCAAACATTTACTCGGGGTATAGGTTTGAGAATGGTCATAAGGATGATGGTGCACCTAATGCGACCGATACGTCTGTTCCAGATGTAACTTGTGGTGCTAATTCAAAGTGGCAGTGCACTCAGCGTTGGACTTCGATTCGTGGAATGATTGGATTCTTTAATGCTGTAAATGGTGCTCAAGTTACTAATTGGCAAGATGACGGCAATAATAACATTGCTTTTAGTCGTGCAGGCAAGGGATTCTTAGCAATAAACAATACGCCAAACGCAAAGAGAGTTTTGTATAATACTGATTTGCCGAGTGGTGAATATTGCAACGTTTATGAGGCTGGAAATTGCTCTAAGACTGTTAAAGTTATAGATGGCAAAGTTGCTGCGACTATTGCTCCTTATTCTGCAATTGCTTTGCATGTGGATGCTAAAGCAGATACTGCTAGTAAAGCTGGTCCAGCACGTGATGAATCTGATCCAAAATACAATGTTGACGATGTTCAAGACCAGTCAACAACTGTATATTTCAATGCTAAGAATAGAAGTCCTAAGCCAAGTTCCGTAAATATTCATTATCAAATCGGCAATGATTCTTGGACTGCAGTTCCTGGTAGACCAATGCGCAAAGTTTGCGATGATTGGTTTGCAAGAACAATTCCTAATAATGGCAAACAAATTACTGCTGTATTTAATGACGGTGGAAATAATTGGTATAACAATAACAATAACAATCAGCCTAAAGCAAACTTTGAAATTCAAGCTGGTTCGAAAACTTATGTAGTAGATGCCGATTTGAAAGGTTCTGAATCTGCTAGCATTCCTTGCAAGGTTGAGGACACATCTTCAAAACCTTCTGCATTAAAGACGAAGATTGTTATTCACTATAAGCAAAAATCTGATGACAATCGCCATATGGGCGTCTATATGTGGGGTCTTAAAGATGCAGATGGTCAAGAGATAAAAGGTGCTTGGCATGCGTTCAATGGTCAAGACGCTTTTGGTAAGACTTACACAGTTGAGGCTGAAGGCACTTACGAGAGCGGAAAAGTCGGATTTATTATCGTTGAAGACATATCAAATGGTTGGAGTGATGATAAGAAGGACGGCGGAGATCGTAAGATCTGGCAAATCGAAGATGGTGTTGGCGAAGCTTGGGTTTACGGAGGAGATTCGAATACGTTTGCCGAACCTCCATCTGAAGTTGCTAACAAGCTTAATAACATTAAAACGTTAAACGTTACTGTTCACTACCGCAGAACAAACAAGGATTACGCTGGTTGGAATCTTTGGACTTGGTACGGTAGTGAGAAGGGCGTAAAGCGAGATTTTACAGCATCGGATGATTTCGGAAAGATTGCAGAATATACGTTCCACAATGATTCTGGCATAAAAGATCCGAAGTTTATTGTGCGCTATTCCATGCAAGGTAAGGATTGGGTTGCTAAAGATCCAGGTGAAGGCGATCGTTCGATTCCTGCAAAGGCAATCACTTTAAGCCAAGATGGTCAAACTGGTAACGTTGAAATCTGGCTTATGCAGGGCGATGGTAGAGTTTACTTAAGCCCAAATGTAATCAATACTAAGGCTAATGCTTTTAGTGCTGATATTACGTCTTTGAAGGAATTTACTGTAAATGTTAGCGGTGACCCTTCAGAAGTAAAACAAGATAGCGTTACTGTAACTGATGTTACAGATAAAGATGCAAAGAATCACACGAAAGTAGATATTTCGCAAGTTGCTGTTGTAAATAATAAGATCGTAATCACTGCAAAAAGCGACTTAGATCTTAAGAAAATGTATGAAATCAGCATTACGGGTGTTGGTGGAATGCCTAAAACAGTGTCTGCGTCCTCTGCTAAAGGTTCTAAGATTGTTCGCACTGATGAGTTCGATCAAAAGTATGCTTACGCAGGCGATGACTTGGGTGCTGTTGTAAAAGATGGTTCTACGACTTTCAAGCTTTGGGCACCAACTGCTACGAAAGTGGAGTTGGTAACTTATAAGTCAACTGATGAAAAAGCTGAAAAAGACAGAGAAACAGCTATGACAGCAGAAGATCGTGGTGTATGGTCTGCAAAACTTGATGGAGATCAAGCTGGTACTGCTTACACATACAAGGTTCATTTTGCAGATGGCACTGTTAATAATTCTCCAGACCCTTATGCAAAAGCTGCCGTTAGAAACGGAATGAGATCCGTTGTATTCGGTGGTAACATGTCAAAACCAGTAGATCGCATGGCATCATTTGCGAAGCGCCCAACTGATGCGACTATTGCAGAGATGAATATTCGCGACTTCTCAATTCACGAAAGTTCTGGCATAGATGGTGCAAAGCGCGGCAAATATCTCGGTGTAATTCAATCTGGCACTAAGAATGGAAGCAATCCAACTGGTTTAGATTATTTGAAGTCTCTCGGCATAACTCACGTGCAAATCATGCCAATGTATGATTTTGGTTCTGTGAATGAAGCAGGAGATTTGAGTTATGTTGCTACTAACGACAAAAATAGTCCTCACCAAAACTGGGGCTATGATCCAATTAACTACAATGTTCCAGAAGGATCGTATGCATCTGATTCAGCAAATCCTGCTACTCGTATTACGGAGCTAAAGCAAATGGTTAAAGGCCTGCATGATGCTGGCTTGCGTGTGATTATGGATGTTGTTTATAACCACGTTTATAACGCAGAAAAGAACGCTTTTGGTCAGACTGTGCCAGGATACTACTTCCGTTACAACGATGACGGCAGTTTGTCTAATAGATCTGGTTGCGGAAACGATACTGCTTCAGAGCGAAAAATGATGCGAAAGTATATTGTTGACTCTGTAAAGTATTGGGCTAAGGAGTACGGTATTGACGGCTTCCGTTTTGATTTGATGGGATTAATTGACCTTGAAACCATGAAGGAAGTGCGTGAAGCTGTTCATGCAATTGATCCAAGCTCGATTATTCTTGGCGAAGGCTGGGATATGAGCCAATTGCCTTATGCAAACCGCACTATTCAGCCTAATGCGTATAAGCTTGCAGACAATAATGGAGTTGCATTCTTTAATGATTCCTTCCGTGATGCTGTAAAAGGCCAAGGAGATGATGATGTTGCTGGATTCGTGTCTGGAAACAGATATAGCGACAATCTGGTAATGCAAAATCTTTACGGCTGCCAGCCTGGAAACTCAAGTTGCACTGGTAGGCGCTACGCGAATGCTGGTCAGACTGTGCAATATGTTGAAGCTCACGACAATCTTAATCTTTACGATAAGTTGAAGAAATCCTTGCCTAATGAGACAGAAGAGAATCTTAAAAAGCGAGTAATGCTTGCTAATTCGCTTGTAATGTTTGCGCATGGCATGCCATTCTTTGAGCTTGGTCAAGAGTTCTTACGAAGCAAGAATAGTAATGCAAATAGCTACAATGCTGGCGACGGCGACAATTCTGTTAAGTGGAATCTGGTTAATAAGAATTCCGATGCCGTTGAGTACTTCAAAGAGTTGATAAAGCTAAGAAACGAGATTCCAGCGTTACGCGATTCCGAATATTCTGATGTTAATAAGAATATGCATTGGATTAAGAGCAGTGATGGAATTAATGCGTTTAGTGTTGATAGCAACAATAAAACGTATGTGTTTATTTTCAATGCCAATAGTAGTGAATCTACTGTGAATATTGGCAAAGGAAAGTATCGCGTGCGCATTGCTGATGGAAAAGCTAACAGCAATGATGAGTCAATGTGCCCTGAAGCGTTGGTAGATGATAATGGAAATTACAAGGTTTCTGCTCTTTCGACTGCAGTGCTTGTGAAGGATGCTGAAAAGAAGAACGACGATCCTTTTGCAAATCTTAAGGCTGAAGATGTTCTCCAATATAAGATGAATCCTTTAGATATTAATAAGTTGAAGGATGAATCTAAGCCTGGTACGCAGCCTGGTACGCAGGATCCAAATCCATCTACGCCTGGTCATGAGCAAACGCCTGGTCATGAGCAAACGCCTGGTCCTGTGACGCCGCAGCCTGGTCCTGGTCCGCAGCCTGGTCCGGTTGTTCCAACGCCAACGCCGCAGCCACCTGCTCCTGGTCCTCATCCACAACCAGCTCCTCAGCCAGCGCCAGTTCCAACTCCAACTCCAACTCCTGGAGAAACTCATCCTGGAACTCATGAGCCAAATCCATCTGCGCCTGGGCATGAGCAAACTCCTGGTCAAGTGACGCCTGCTCCGTCTCCGTCACCAGCTCCTCAGCCTAAGCCATCTGATCATGAAACTCCAGATAAGCCAGGTCAGACTAAGCCAGGTCAGACTAAGCCAGGTCAGACTAAGACTGAAACTCCAGATGAGCAGCCTGCACCAGCTAAATCTAAGCAGCATGCAGAAGCTAAGCCAGCAGAATCCGCTCCAGTGCCTGCCGCTCCACAAACAGTCCAACAGCTTAGCCCAGAATTAAAGGGAACTCTTAGTGTTGGTAACAATAACGTTGCAACTGCTGGCGTTGTTAACAGTGTGAGAATTAAAGTTGTGAACAGCGAGTTTACTGAGCGTTTGAAGCGTGATGGAGTAGTTTATGCTTACGCGTACATTTACTCGTCTCCACGCTTGCTTAAGGGTGCCGATGGCTCAAAGTTTGTTGCTGTTCGCATGGTGAATGGCAAGCCTCAATTTGATGTTCAATTCCCATCTGGGTACTCTGGTAAACACACTGTTTTGCTTGTAGACGAGCATGGAAAACAGTTAGCGTGGACGGATATTACTGTTGTTAACAATAGTAATTCGAGACGTGATGGTTTCCATTTGCAAACTGGTAGTAGCGTTCTTACTGTATTTGCGGTATTTATTGTGCTTGCTTTTGCTGCAGCTATTACTAGTTATAAAGTTGCATTTAGATAGATTCGTGACTTTGAGTTTTTGTAGTGCGAGTCGACTTGCCTTCGCGCTTGTGATTTGCGCGCGAAGGCATTTTTGTAGTGCGTTTGTATTACGACACGCCGTAAATCAGGTACAATCGCACTACAAGACTCCCGACTTTGTAGTCCGATATGCTATTTTGAGCTACAAAGTTTGGAAAATCGTTCGCGCAGATTAGCCGCGCTATATAGCAGTTAGGAAGTGAGTTCAATGATTGCAGGCATTGGTTGCGATGTTGTTAATGTGGCGGATTTTGCGCAACAAATGCAAGATGGCAATGGGTGGCGCTCGCTATTTTCTACGCGTGAGCTTAGGCAATGTGCTATGCGCGCGAATGCTAAGAACGACTCACAAGCGATTCATATTGCGGCTCGCTGGGCTGGTAAAGAGGCGGTTATAAAAGCGTGGTGCGATGCGATGAGCACTCTTGGTTTGCAATATCCTTACACATTAGACAACACTCCTTGGGCAAGCATTGAGATTTTAGACGATTCGCATGGATGCCCAAGCGTTCTACTTAGTGAAGACGTTAATCAAAAGCTTCTAGAGTCGTTGCACGCGCCAGAGGCGACTAATCCGCAGGAATTCGCCAGCGTAAATCGCGTAGATGGCATATACGGGGTAGATGGCGTAAATCGCCCTAATTGGCATGTGTCTTTAAGCCACGATGGCTTAGTGCAAAACTCTTCTGCTATTGCACTTGCGTTTGTTGTTTTAGAGTTACGCGAGTCTTAATCATAAAACCTTAATCATGCGAGCATGCAGCGAATTTTACGCATGAATGTGTGTTCAATGTGCACTAAATGTGCAAATTTTAGCGAATTTTACAATTTAGCGCGAGTGTCGAAAGTTGCTTTAGGTCTAAACAGTCTGTATAATTAATCGAGTTGCTGTTTTGCAAGGCAATTAATAGCTTGCAAAATTCGCATATTGCGGATGTAGCTCAATGGTAGAGTATCAGTCTTCCAAACTGATGACGCGGGTCCGATTCCCGTCATCCGCTCCACTTTTATTCTTACTTTTGTTCTTATTTGATTCCATTTTGTTTTCATGCACACATGTTTTAAGCTGTTTGCGCATGTTGGTATTGTTGTAACAGTTAAACACGTAAAACATGTGTCTGGAGGGATTTTGGGACAGTTTATTGTACGTGTAATTGCAAGTTTAGTTTCTATAGCAACAGCTCTTGTTGTAAATTCTGCTCCTGCGTTTAAGGTAGAAAATCGTTGGGATTTTAAGAATGTTGCTTCCAAAGTCGCAAATATTGCAGATAGCGCAGATGGTGAAAATAGTGCGGAATTGTCAGATAATGGCACTAACACTGTTGAAGAAGATCAATTAAATGCGTTTTCTAATGGCGATTCACGCAATGATTCTAAGTTGCCTAAAAAAGTGGCATCTTCCTTTACAAACAAAGACGAAGTTGTGTCTTCAAAGTATGCGATTGCAGATAATGGAGAATTAAAGTCACTTAAAACTGGCCAAACTATTACCGATTCTAAGCTTGTTGGAACTAAAGATAAGCAGCCAGATCCACTTGCTAAAAGTAACGGTGAGCGTTTTACGCCTATAACTGTTGGCGATTTGCGAAAAGAGATAAAGCGCGAAAATTCGAGCAGTGCTAATTCAGATGTAACTAATTCAGATAGTACTAATGCTGATTCTTCTACCACCAATAACACTCAGATTTCTAGCAAAAAGCATGTTGAAAATAAGCGTTCTCTTAGAAAAAACAAGGTTGTTCTTATAAGCTCTAATCAAAAAAATCCCCAAGAAACTGACTCAAACGAAAAGAGCCAGGAGTCACAAGCTTTAGAATCTAGAACATCCACGTATACAACTTATGGCTCGGTGCGTAAGATTTCTTTGCCAACAAACGGCTTTGGCACTAGGTGGGGAGACTACAACGGAACTCAGGCATTCTATGATGGCAATGGAAGCCTGTTTGCGTACAACGCCAGTGGTGTGATTGATGTTTCCGAATATCAAAAAGAAATTAACTGGGCTGCAGCTAAGGCAGCTGGCGTAGAAGGCGCGATTATACGAATTAGTTACGGCTGGGAAAATGGCTACGATAAATACGCTTTGCGAAATATTAGAGAATGCAAGCGTTTAGGCATCCCATTTGGAATCTACATGTATTCTTACGCCGAAAAACCAGAAGATGGTGCTAACGAGGGCGCAGACGTTGCAAGTCTTCTTAGGCGCGCAGGCGTTAGCCCAAGCGACCTTTCTTACCCTGTTTACTACGATCTTGAAAAATGGGTTTGGGCTGGCCACACTGCTCCAACTAGCCCATACGTCTACCAAAACATTGTTTCGTCTTGGTGGAATCAGCTGTATAGCGCAGGATACACAAATCTTGGCATTTACTCATATGCAAACTATTTGAAAGGCCCGCTTAATTCGCAATACATTCACGATCGCGCAAGTTGGGTCGCTAGCTACGGTGCAACTCCGCTATTTAACATTAGAACGGCGTTGCGCGGATGGCAGTACACGTCTAAGGCTTGCATATCTGGTATTGATGGAAATGTTGACGTTAGCGCGTTTGGAACTGGTCCAAATTCTCCAGTAACGCAAACTAGCGTAGACTTTACGTGGATTATTCGCAATAACGATATTGCTGTTGGAGCTGCTGTTACAGGCAATTTGAATAGACGCTTGGAATATCGTTGGCTTTCTTACGATTTGTATAACAAGCAATGGCATACAATATCTGATTGGAGTGTTGGCAATTGGGCATCTTGGGTAACAAGCAATGGCGATTATTGGCTTCATTGCGAGGTTCGCGATGCTTACACTTATAAGTCTCTTGGAAGTAAAACAATTGCCTTCCGCTACCAAGTAAACAATCCTGTTGAGCCTGAGTTTGTTGAAAAAACGATTGTTTCTGGAACTTACGCAGCTTGGCAAGGAAGTAGCGTTCTCTTAGGCGCTGTAACGAATAATCCTAGTGGATATACGATTATTAAGATTTACGATTACAACGCTAAGCAGTGGGTGAGCCAATTTAAGGGGCCATGGGCTTTGTGGAGTCCTCATCCTGGAATTTATTGGACTCATTTCGAAGCGTATTCAAAAGATGGTAAGCTTCAAGACACTAAGACTTATGCTTTTGGAGTGTGATTCTTAATCTTTATGTAACTTTATGTAAAGATAGAAAAAGTCAGTAAATAAAATAAAAAGACCGTGCGTAAACAGCTCGGTCTTTTTGTTAAATTAAGTTATTAATTTATTTTACTAATCTTCAAACAAATCTTTAGATATAATAATGCGATTTTCAGCAACCTGCTTTAAGTGCTTGCCATAATTGCTTTTACCATATTTTTCTGCAGACTCAAGCAAACGCTCGCGACTAATCCACTGATTCTCGTACGCAATCTCCTCAAGCACTGCGATTGGCAGCCCTTGCGCTCGCTCTATTGTGCGCACAAATTCGCCCGCTTCGTAAAGCGAGTCCATTGTGCCAGTGTCTAGCCACGCGTATCCGCGGCCAAGAGTCATAACGTTTAGCGAGCCATTTTCTAAGTACATTTTGTTAAGGTCTGTAATCTCAAGTTCTCCGCGCGCGCTCGGCTTAACTTGTTTTGCAAACTCTGTAACTCTGGAATCGTAGAAGTATAAGCCTGTAACAGCATAGTTTGATGCTGGGTGTTCTGGTTTTTCTACTATGCTAACGGCCTTGTGATTTTCGTCAAATTCCACAACACCGTATCTTTCTGGGTCGTCTACGTAGTAGCCAAACACTGTAGCGCCGTGTTCTACGCTTGCAGCGTGCTTTAGAATTGATCCCAAGCCATTGCCGTAGAATATATTGTCTCCAAGAACAAGCGCGCAAGAATCGCCATTTATAAACTCTTCTCCGATTATAAATGCTTGAGCAAGTCCGTCTGGAGATGGCTGAACTTTGTAAGATAAGTTGATTCCAAATTGCTCTCCGCTTCCAAGCAGCCTTTCAAAATTCGGCAAGTCTTGAGGAGTAGAAATCACAAGAATATCTCGGATTCCAGCCATCATAAGCACGCTAAGAGGGTAGTACACCATTGGCTTGTCGTACACTGGCAAAAGCTGCTTAGACGTTACAGTAGTAAGTGGGTATAGGCGCGTGCCAGAACCGCCAGCAAGAATAATGCCTTTCATCTTTGAAACATCCTTTACTTGTTGTTTTGTTCAATTCTATTTACGTAAGATTCAAGCAAATCTTCCCAATTGGCTGGCGTAAATCCAGTGGACTCGATTTTTTGCAGGTCAAGTGCGCACTTGTGTGGTCTAGGAGAACCATTAGATATACGCGTGTAATCGTCTACGCGATTTGCTTCGATTTTGCTTGTGTCTACATTAAGTTGTGTAAACACTTTTTGAGCAATATCGTGCCAAGACGCTATTTTTCCTGAACCTGTAAGATTGTATGTTCCGTATTGTGCTTGAGTGTTTAGAAGATGGAACATGCCTTTTACTAAGTCGCTTGCAAAAGTGAGTCTGCCAGTTTGGTCTATTGGAGCTTGAACACTAACAGATTCTCCATTTTTGCAACGGTTTGCAAAGTCAATCATGCGCGTTACAAAGTTTCGGCCTTCTCCAACAATCCAGCTTGAGCGAATAATATAATGCTGTGGAACATTTGCTACTAGAGAATCTGCTGCGGCTTTTGTTTCGCCGTACACGCCTAGTGGCGCAAAGTCTTCGTTTTCTTTGTGATTTTCTTGAGTGCCGTCAAAAACATAGTCACTTGAGATGTGCACAAGAGTAATGTGGTGTTCTTGCGCAATTTTTGCAAGATTTGCCACTCCTTTAACGTTGCTATTCCACGCGGCTCTTCGACCTTGTGGCGTTTGCGCGCCATCTACAGACGTGTATGCTGCAGTGTTAATAATCGTTCCGTACAAATCCCAGTCGTAGCTGTTGTAATCGTCTTTATTTGCTATATCGAAGCTATCTAAGTCTACATACTCAAATCCTTCTAAATCATGCTCTTTAGCATAGTTTTGTATTGCGCGACCAAGTTGACCATTGCATCCAGTTACAAGAGTGCGCTTTGGTGCCATTGGCTTTGCATCTTTTAGCATTGGATGGTGTAAGTCTGCTTCGCTGCGCTCGGATTCTTCGAGCGGTATTGGCCAATTAATGTGTAAATCTGGGTCTGCAAGGTTCACAAAAGTGTATGTTTTCTTTTGTTCTAACGACCAGTGTGCATTTACTAAGTAAGTGTATGCTGTGCCGTCTTGCAAAGCTTGGAAGCTGTTTCCTACGCCTCTAGGCACGTAGATTGCTTTGCTTGGGTTTAGTGTGGTTGTATACACTTGACCGAAGCTTTGCCCTGGTCTTAAATCTACCCATGCGCCAAATACTTCGCCAGTAGCAATGCTTATGTATTTATCCCATGGTTCTGCGTGGATGCCTCTGGTTACTCCGCGTTTTTCGTTGAACGAAATGTTGTTTTGCACAGGCCCAAAGTCGGGTAGACCTAGAGCCGTCATTTTAGCGCGCTGCCAGTTTTCTTTGAACCATCCGCGGTTATCTCCGTGTACTGGAAGATCGAACACGATTAAACCTGGAATGTTGGTTTTTGTAACGCTTAGTTCTTTTTCAAATTCCATAGCATCCTGCAAATTCTTTATTTTTATTAGATTTATGACTATTTTTGGCTAGATTTGCAAACTATTACATACAAGTTGCATGCAATCTTCGTACAAGCAAGCTTGACTTTTATGCGATTCACTGTCCTTGTGCTTTATATTTCGCTTCGGTTGCGCTTTTAGCGCCTTCCCACCATGCTCGATTTTCTGTGTACCATTTGATTGTTTGCTCTAAGCCTGTTGTAAAGTCTGTGTGCTTTGGCTTCCATCCAAGCTGCGTTTGCAATTTTGTGCTATCGATTGCATAGCGGCGATCGTGGCCTGGGCGATCTTTTACAAGGTCAAAGTCGTCTGCATCTTTGCCCATCATTTCTAGAATCATGCGCAAAACTGTTATGTTGTTTTTCTCGCCATTTGCGCCAATCAGGTACGTGTTTCCAAGTTCTCCCTTTGTTAGGATTGTCCAAACAGCGCTGCTGTGGTCTTCAGTGTGAATCCAATCTCGCACGTTTAATCCTTGGCCGTATAGCTTTGGTCGAATACCCTCTAAAATATTTGTGATTTGTCGAGGAATAAACTTTTCAACATGCTGGTATGGTCCGTAGTTGTTTGAGCAGTTGCTGATTGTTGTGTGCAAACCGTATGTGCGTGTCCATGCGCGTACCAACATATCGCTTGCTGCTTTTGTGGAGCTGTATGGGCTGGATGGGTGGTATGGCGTTTCTTCAGTGAACTTGGCTGGGTCGTCTAATGCCAAATCTCCGTACACTTCATCTGTGGAAATGTGATGGTATCGAATGCCGTACTTCCTAACTGCTTCTAGAAGTCTAAAAGTGCCTTCAACGTTGGTTTTAAGGAACGGTTCAGGGTCTGCAATGCTGTTGTCATTATGCGATTCTGCAGCGTAGTGCACAATCGCGTCGTGCCCTGGAACAAGCTTATCTAAAAGCTCAGCATCGCAAATATTGCCGTGCACAAAATCAACTCTGTCTTCTGGCAATCCTGCAATATTTTCAATATTTCCGGCGTACGTTAACGCGTCTAATACTGTTACGTGCGTTTCTGGGTGATTGTTCACTACGTAGTGCACAAAATTAGACCCAATAAAGCCACATCCGCCAGTTACAATTATGTTTTTTGGCTCAAAGTTTGTTGTGTTACTCATGTTTTCCATAATATCCTCTTATATGCCTTTTGCTTTTAGTTTTGATTATTGTTTAAGATTTTTGTTTATGCTTTATTGTTTAAGCTTTCTCGCATTGCGTTAAATGCTGGCTCGGCTTCACCGTCGTAAATCATGTGTGAATGAGACAGCACTATGCAGCGAGAGCAAAGTTGCTTAATCTGATCTTCGCTGTGCGAAACAATTACCATTGTTTGCCCTCGTTTTTGCTGCTCTTTAAGCCTAGTAATGCACTTGTGTTGGAAAGCTTCGTCTCCAACTGCAAGAATTTCGTCGATTAAGAATATGTCTGGATCGCTGTGCGCTGCTACAGAAAACGCTAATCGTAAGAACATTCCAGAAGAGTAGAACTTAACTTCTGTATCCATAAAAGGCTCTATTTCGCTAAAGTCTACTATTGATTGGTATTTATCGTCTATTTCTTCTTTTGTCATTCCAAGAATTGCGCCGTTAAGATACACGTTTTCGCGACCAGTTAAGTCGGCAGCAAATCCTGCTCCAACTTCGATTAGTCCTGCGATTCTTCCGCGCGCACAAACTTCGCCTTCGTCTGGTTGCATAACTCCAGAAAGCATTTTAAGCATAGTAGATTTTCCAGAGCCATTCATGCCTATTAGTCCAACAGTTTCGCCGCGTTTAATAGTAAAACTAACATTGCTTAAAGCTGTAAAGTTTTGTGTCTCGTGCTTTTTAGACGGCGGTGTCAGCAAGTTTACAATCGACTCTTTAATCGAATGATTTGCTCGCAGCGAGAATCGTTTAGTAACGTTAGAAACGCTTAACACAACGTCTTCTGGAAGTGTGTTATAAGGCTTATTCATATATAACTCCTGCTGCTCTTAAAAGTAAAATCCACAAAATCTTAGTAAGCTTAAATTTCTTGAGCAAACTTGCCTTCAAGATGTCTAAATGTAACTTCGCCAATAAGTAGTACAGCAAATGCAACTACAAGGCTTTCGCAAAGTCTTAAAGACCAAGCTCCTGCAAATTGGAAAGTGCGATCTGTGGCATTTAGCCAGAATCCGCGGTGGAATGCTTCAACGCTTATTGCAATAGGATTTGCATAATACATCTCTAAAACCCATCGTGGTGCGTGAGCTGCAACCATTTGCCATGTGTAGAAGCACGGCGCAAGCCATACGGCAACCATCGCCACTAAGTCTGTAATATTTTCTGCATCTCTGTAAAAAACGTTGATTGCTCCAAAGAATAATCCAAGACCAAAGGCAAACGTACACACGCTAATAAATCCGATTATTGCCACTATTATGCCTGCAAAATCTGGAATCCACCCCATGCATAAAGCTCCGATTATAAGCACGATTACTTGTGGGGAAAAGTGCACAAAAGCAACTCGTAGCGATGCAAGTGGGAATAGTTCTCTAGGAAGATAGATTTTTTGTATTAGGCCAGCATTAGAAAGTATTGATCTTGTGCAATTAGAGAATGCTTCTACAAAAAAGTTTGTTACTATGATTCCGCTAAAAAGGTACAGTGGGTAGGCTTGAATTCCACCTCCGCGGCCAAGTCCTAAGAAAATTCCCATTGCAACGTAGAACACTACAAATTGTGTTATTGGCTTTACGTACGTCCAAGCCATACCGAGCCAAGAACCGCGATATCTTATGCGTACTTCTTTTTTTACAAGTAAGTCAAGCAAATAAAGGTATCTTGGAATGTCAATCAGACCTTTGCTTCTACCAGGGTGATAGATGGCGTCAGACTTTGTTGTCATCGCTGCCTTTCTTACAAAATTTGCAGTGTGCATGCACGTATAACTTTGTTAAGTTTACATTTGGGGATTGATTTGTGCTAATAACTAGCACGTGTTTTGTGTTAGGTTGCTTTTGTTTATAGCTTTACTGTGCTTGGCATGTTTGAAAGTTTTTATACGCTGCTAAACTGAAAAATTATGAGTAAGCGAATTCTTGTTACTGGTGCTGGTGGGTATATTGGTCGTCACGTTGTTAAAGCTCTTTTAGATGCAGGCGCTAGCGTAATTGCTTCCGACTTGCGTTTAGACGGTGTTGATGAGCGCGCAACGCGTATTGAGGCGAATATTTTTAGCGATGATGCTGATTTGTTTGCAAAGCTTGGGTCTCCAGACGTTTGCTTGCACATGGCTTGGCGCAACGGTTTTAAGCATGCTGCAGACACTCACATGGAAGATTTATCGAACCATTACCGCTTTATTCGTCTTATGCTTTCGGGTGGCTTAAAGCAGATTGCTGTTATGGGTTCTATGCACGAAGTTGGCTACTGGGAGGGCGCTATTGATGAGAGCACGCCTTGCAAGCCAGCTTCTATGTATGGCATTTCTAAGAACGCTTTGCGTGAAGCTACTTTGCTTTTAGGTAAAGAGTATAATGCCACTGTTCAATGGATTCGTGCGTACTACATTGTTGGCGACGACGCTCGTGGAAACTCTATTTTCTCTAAACTTCTTCAAGCTGCTCAAGAAGGAAAGAAGACTTTTCCGTTTACCACTGGAAAAAACAAGTACGATTTTATTAATGTAGACGTGTTGGCTAAGCAAATTGCTGCAACCGTTTTGCAAGATAAAGTAAATGGCGTAATTAATTGCTGCACGGGGGAGCCTGTTTCGCTTGCAGATCGCGTTGAGCGTTACATTCGCGAGAATAATCTTGATATTTCGCTTGAGTATGGCGCATTTCCAGATAGACCATACGATTCTCCAGCAGTTTGGGGAGATAATAGCAAAATCCAAAAGATTATGAGTGATTTTCTAAAATAGTTATTGCAAATCGTCACTTTTCTGGATTTTTAATGCTAAATTATGGTTTTTAGAAAGGATTAAAGTTGCGTGAAACATTACAAAACGGCAAGTGCCCATGCATATATTTTGTTCTTCCTTGCTACAACGAGGAGCCTGTTCTTCCGCATACTTCTAGTATTCTTTTAAGCAAAGTTACTTTTCTTATTGAAAATAAGATTATTTCGGATTCTAGCCGTATTCTTTTTGTGGATGATGGTTCTAGAGATTCAACTTGGAATATTATTTGCGATTTACACCAGTCGAATCCTTCGCTTTTTGGCGGAGTAAAGCTTGCGCATAATCGTGGTCATCAAAATGCTTTGCTTGCTGGCTTAACTACAGCATATAAATCTGGTTGCGATGCTGCAATTTCCATGGACGCTGATTTGCAAGACGATGTTGATGTTGTTGATCAATTTATTGCAAAATATGTGGAAGGCTACGAGGTTGTGTATGGCGTTCGCTCGTCTAGAGAAACAGACACATGGTTTAAGCGCAACACTGCATTAGCTTTTTACAGTGTTTTTAAGTGGATGGGTGCAGAAACCGTTCCAAATCATGCCGATTATAGACTTATGGGCAAGAATGCGTTGAAAGCTCTTTTGGAATATAAAGAAGTTAATCTTTTCTTGCGTGGCATAGTGCCGTCGATTGGCTTTAAGTCAACAAAAGTTGAGTATGTACGCGGTAAGCGCAAAGCTGGCGTGTCTAAGTATCCGCTTAAAAAGATGATTTCGTTTGCTATAGACGGCATTGCGTCTTTTTCTACTAAGCCTTTGAGTTTTGTAACATTTGCAGGATTCGCGTCTATTTTAGTTTCGCTATGCGTATTTGTTTACGTAATAGTTTCCGTTTTGCAAGGGAAAGCAGTTGCTGGTTGGGGCTCTGTTATGTTCTCAATGTGGTTTATTGGCGGATTGATTATGCTTTCAATCGGCATTGTGGGCGAATATATTGGAAAGATTTACATGGAATCTAAGCATCGCCCACGTTACGAGATTGAAACACTTATTTAAGTTGCTAACGCCTTATACTTGTTTGTTTGGTACATTTATAAAGCGTTAACAACTTTATTTTTAGTTAGTAATTTAGAATTTTACGATTATATACTTGTTATCTAAAACAGTAGTGCATTCATTCGAAGGCCAAGAAGGAATATCTTGCGCGGCTTTTTCTGCATTCATATAGTCGGATTCTGATCCAAGTGTTTCTAGATTAACTCCAGTAGTTGAGCTTATGAAACCACTTTTTACCCATGTGCCGTGAGTAGTTGAGAATCCAATCTCAAACATTGATCGCCCAATAAGTTCAAGCTGATTTGGCTTAAATTCACTAGGATTGTAGTTTGCTTTATGATTTCCAACGAATACTACTTTAAGCGGATTTTTATGATTTGCTTGTATTGCTTCTATTCTTCTAACAACGTCTTGAGCAATGTAATAGTCTTGGTTGTAAGTCATGTATTCCGTGTAGTACAAGCGGTTTACTGTAAACGACTGGCTTAATCCAATAATTGCAAGAAGAACGCATGCAATAATCGTTGTTAAAGTCTTTTTGCTAAATTGCATAATGTAATGCAACAAATACATGCATGCAAAAGCTCCAGCAAGAGGGTATGTTAGTTCCGTTCGCGCTACTCCAGATGTGCCAAGTATTACGCTCATCATCATAGGGCTTGCAACTATAGCAATAGCAAAAATAATAGTAAAAGCGTTAAGTTTTTTACGAATCACTTGAACAATAATTAACAGCACTAAAGCAATTAATGCAATTGTTATAAATACGCTATGGAATATTGTTCTTCCTAGATACATGCTTTTTGCATGCGAAAGTATAGTATGAATGATTGTTGATATAGGGTCTTTGCCCCAGCGCATTTGGTTCTTAATGTATGGATCCGTAAAGGTGTGGTTGGCAGCCATAACAATCTTGTTCAAAATCGCATAGCATGCATAACTTGCTATAAACACGCAAATATACGTAAAAACGTAAGTTACTGTGTTTTTGAATTTGCATGCATAGTTTCCTTTAACTATTAGCGCAATCATGGCTGTTCCAGCAATAAAAACAGTAGTCATTGCTAGGTAGATTGTGAATCCAAAAAGTGCAAAAACAATAGCCATTAGTGAGTATGTTAAAAGAGTTTTAAGTTCTTTACGAGTTTGGTACGCGTTATGCGCACACATAAGCGATATGCTAACAAACATTAGCGCACAAGCTACATCATCTCCCATAAGCAAGAATCCAAGCATTTCTGCAAGAATAGGAGCGCTTATAAACGGAATTATAAATAAAGCTGGGTGGAATTTTGCGCCTAAATTATGCGATTTGCTAAACAAGTATGCCCATGTTGTTGCAGACGCAAAAAGCGCAAGAACCATTAAGATTCCAGCTAATGAATTGTTATACCAGTATCTTCCTGTAATGTACTTAAAAGCTAGCAATCCAAAGCGTTCTAGGCGAATCCAAGAATTATAAAGATTGTTTGCGCGTGCAATCATCCCCTCTGTATCTATAGAGAAAGTGTTAGAAAAAGCTTTTTGGCCGTATGCAATAATCAAAAAAATCGCGCTTATTGCAAGTTCTGCAACATTAGATTTACAAAAATAAATGAAGTCTTTAAAAGAATACGTTTTTTCTGCAACTGTATCAATTGCGTTATTATCTATGCTTTTTTCGTTATTTTTTACTAGCACAGATGAGTTGTGTATTGGATTATTATTTAGTGTTTTAATGCCACTAGACTCCGTTTGATTCATGATACAACCTTTCTATGCGTTTAATCTATATGCGCTACTTACAATTGTATTATAAGATTCTATACATGCTCAACAAGCTATAAGGATTACGTTTAGTAGTACAATAGACATGATTTGTGCTGTTTTACTGATTAGTGTGCAATGGAGACGATTTATGAATCCTGCAATTTCCATAGTGGTTCCCGCTTATAACAAAGAGCCGTATATTAAGCAATGTATGGATTCACTTATTAATCAAACTCTTAAAGACATTGAGATTATTGTTGTTGACGACGCTAGTACAGATAATACTTTGCAAATTCTTCGCGATTACGAGAAAAAAGATTCTAGAGTAAAAATTATTGCTAAGGCTTTGAATGGCGGATTGCACATGGCTCGTAAAACCGCTGTTAAGGCAACTAGCGGAGATTACGTTCTTTTTGTTGACGCAGACGATGAGATTGAGCTTAAAACTTGCGAAGTTCTTTACTTGTACGCTAGTAGTCATCCTGCAGACATATTGCATTTTGGTGTTTCTATTCACCCAGAAGGCAAATCGGAGGAGGATTTTGCATACAGATACGATCAAATGTTTGCGCAAACTAATGGGGATCAATCGGGAGACAATATTATAAAATCGTCGTTTTCTAGCAATCTTGCTCATTGGGTGCCTTGGAGTATGTTAACAGCACTTTTTAAGGGTGATTTAATACGCGCTTCTTTTGAAAAAACAGTTTCTACTAGACTCACTAAAGTTGAAGACGCATACGAATACTTTGTAACAGCATCTTTTGCTAAGACTTTGAAGGACTTAACAGCGTTCCGCGCGCTTAAATACCATATTGGCAGAGGAATTTCTGGAAGATCTAAAATAAGCGTTGAAAGATTTAGCACGGAACAGCAATACATTAAAGATGTTGTGAATGCTTTTTGCGATTTTGCTGGCGATTTTGTTGACGATTCCAACGGTGCTTTTGTTAATGATTCTTTCGACGATTGCGCGCTGAAAAGTCGCAAGCAAACCGTTGAAGAAGCTGCAAAATGGTTTAATAATCGCGCTTTGAAAATAGTAAAAGATGAGTTCTTTACAAGACTAAAAGTCGAGGATTTTACAGAAGCAATAAACGCTGTTATTAAAACATGGGGATTAGAACGCGCGTGCTTGATTGTGCTAGAAGAGCTTGTGCACCTTATGAATCAAGTTGTAGAAGATGATTGCGTAATAAAACACGGCTCCGTTTGTGATGCTCTTCTTAACGTTTACCGAAATATTAAACCAGATAGTTTTAATAACCCACAGAACACTACTTATGCTGAGCAAGTAGACTTAATGTCTTTGCATATTATGCAAGTGAATCAACAAAAATACGAAGAAGAGCAAAAGCGTTTGCAAATTGAAGAGCAAAAACGTTACGATGCAATGCCAGCTTATAAGCGTTTTGCAAAAAAGATAAAAAAGTCAATTAAAAACTTAACTAAACCAAATAATGATAAGTAAAAGTTAAAAAATAAATAAATTTGAGATTAAACAAAATACAAAATTACACAATAGAATAATCAAAGATAATTAAAGGTAAATCGGGAGATAACATGATTTTGGAAAATCCAAAGCGCTTGGGCATTTTCTTCTTCTATGATGCGCAAGGTCACGCAGACCGTTATGTGTCTACGTTGCTTGACGGATTTAAGCCATTCTTTAACGAGCTTGCGATTGTAGTAAACGGAAAAATAGACGAACCAAGCAAAGCAATGCTTAAAAGCTATGCGAATAAGTTTATTTTGCGCGAAAACAAGGGTTTTGACGTGTGGGCGTACAAAACTGCAATGGACTCTTACGGTTGGGAGAATCTGGAAAAGTTTGATGAAGTAGTGTTATTTAACGCTACGATTATGGGGCCAGTTTATCCGTTTAGCGAAATGTTTAACGCTATGAACGCAAAAGACCTTGATTTTTGGGGCATAACAAAGTTTCATAAGGTTAATGGAGACCCGTTTGGATACAGTCCGTACGGATATTTGCCAGAACATATTCAATCGCATTTTCACGCATACAGAAAAAGCTTTGTTCAATCCAAAGATTTTCAGGATTATTGGAATAATCTTCCACCAATCAACAGCTACTTTGAGTCGGTTGGATTACATGAATCTGTGTTTACAAAGCGATTTGCAGACAAGGGATACAAGTGGTCTGTATACGTTGATACGAGTGATTTAGAAGGTTACTCTTACGGTCCAATAACGTATGCTGCAAGGCAGATTGTGGAATATAAGCGTTGCCCGATTTTTAAGCGCAGGTCGTTCTTCCACGATTACTCCGACGTTTCTACGCAATCTGTTGGAAACCAAGCATTGGATTTATACGAGTATTTGCGGGATCACACCGATTACAACACGGATTTGATTTGGGAAAATGCTTTGCGAAGCATGAATATGGCAGATTTGATGAAGAATCTTCATTTGCGATACATTTTGCCGCAAAATCAGATTGTAGAAAACTCATCAACAGCTACATCAACATCTACTGCTAAGCCTGCATCTAAGCCAAAAGTCGCGTTGTGCATGCACTTGTATTACATGGATTTGCTAGATAAAAGTTTGCACTATATTCAATCCATGCCGCAAGGATGTGACGTTATTTTAACTGTAGAATCGAAAGAAAACCAGCAAATCGTGAAACAACGCGTGAAACAACTTCCGTATAACGTAGACGTGCGGTTGATTGAAAATCGCGGTAGAGATGTGAGCGCATTCTTAGTGGGCGGCGGCGCAGATCTTATGAAGTACGATTACGTATGCTTTGCTCACGATAAAAAAGTCACGCAATTATCTCCTCGAAGCATAGGTGACGGATTCGCTTACAAGTGTTTTGAAAATATTCTTGCAAGTAAAGAGTATGTGCAAAACGTTATAAATCTATTTGAAACGCATCCGCGACTTGGAATGGCAATGCCAACGCCGCCAAATCATGCAGACTACTTCCCAGGATTTACATACACTTGGGGTCCAAACTTTGAGGGTACAAAGAAATTCCTAGAAAAAACGTTAGGAATCAGCGTTCCGTTAGACGAAAACAAAGACGCTATAGCTCCGCTTGGCACAATGTTCTGGTTCCGCACGAAAGCACTGCACGGGCTATTGGATAGAAAGTGGACTTACGAAGATTTCCCAGCAGAACCGCTAAAAATAGACGGAACGTTGTTGCACTTTATAGAGCGAGCATACGGGTATGTGCCGCAATCAAACGGCTACTACGACGCATACATATTCTCCGACCACTTTGCGCGAATAGAGATGACGAATCTAGAATTCGATGTTCGAGAACTATCAAAATCTGTTAGCACGCCGTGGATTAAGCACAATTTGGAAGAAACTTGTAGAGAAGTAATGCGCGGAAAGCGCTTCCGCTACACTGTTTTAAGAGTGCTAAAAAGTATTGCAAAACGCGTATTTTATAAGGCTTTGTACATAGCTCAAAGAATTGTACACATTTGTCGTAAAGGTAACGTTGGTAGTGAAGGTAAAGAAGATGAGTGATATAAGCGTAAATACAGACGCAACAAAATGCGTTCGCGCGCGCGCAAAAAAACCGCGACTTTTCTATTTGGATTGGATTCGCGCAATAGCTGCGATTTTGATTGTTGTAACTCATTTTAACAATCCGTATTTGGAGCCTACGCGATTCTTTGTAAATAGGCCGTTTGGAATTTACATTGGCGGATTAGGAGTATCGCTATTTTTGATTATTTCTGGCGCCGCTCTTATGTACAACTACGGGGATAGAGAAAGCCTGGATTTGCGCACATTCTACACAAAGCGCGCAAAAACGTTGTATCCAATGTTTTGGGTGGCATTTATAGTGGCGAATATTTTACTGTTTATTCGCAATAATGGCTATATTTTTGTACCAAGGCATAAAATAACAGTAATTTTTTCGCTTTTTGGAATGGATGGCTACGCTTCTGCATTCGGTGTAGGCACATTTTACACTTTAGGTGAATGGTTCCTCGGATTCATAATACTGTTTTACATAGTGTTCCCGCTTTTAAGAGTTGGCGTAAATAAAATGCCAATAGCAACTGTTTGCATTGTGTTGGCTCTATATGTTGTAACAGTTGCGTTCTTTATGTTTTACCAGATTCCACGAGTGCCGTCTGATATTCTTTTAACAACAAGATTGCCAGAATTAGTATTTGGCATGATTTTTGTAAAGTTTATTAAAAAAGTGCCGTCTTGGCTTGCTGCAGTATCTTTTGTGATCCTTGCAGCACAACAATTAACGCACATATTAAAAGACAATATTGCAGTTACGATTGTAGGAATATTTGCATTCCTATTGCTATCTTATATTGGCGAACTTGTTAAAAGTTTTAAGCCACTAAGCGCGTGCACAAAGTTTATATCCGCATATTCGTACCCGATTTTTTTGGTTCACCACGTGTTAATAATGCAAGTGTTTACAGTAATATACCCTGTGTGGCTTAATCGCTGGCAAGCGTACGGATTGCTAATCGCAGAGTTTGTGGTGATTCTTGTGCTTTCTGTAATACTCAAGCGTTTTACAAACTTGATTGTTGGTTTTGTGAGCAAATATTTAGTGAAAAGTAGTAGCAAAAATAGTGTTGAAAGTGCTGTGAGAAATCGCAGTGATAATAGCAGCACGAATCGCAGTTTGGATTAACATGCATATTTGTGCAGGAATAATCACCTATAATCCAACTTTAACAGACGTAAGCACGTGTTTAGAAGCGCTATGCAATCAAGTAGAGCGCGTAATAATCGTAGACAATGCGTCTAAAAATGTTAAAAGCTTGCAAGAAGTTGTAAGCAAATACACAAACGTGACTTTAGTTAAAAACAGTCAAAATATTGGTTTTGCAAAAGCATTGACGCAAGTGTTTGAGTGGGCAAAATCGCAAGGTTTCAACTGGGTTCTAACGCTTAACGACGATTCTGTTGTGCCAAGCAACATGATTAGCGAATACAAGAAAATCCTAGAAAATCAGGGAAGTCTTGTAAATCAAAAAAATGCAAAAAATTCAAAAATCGCAATTGTATGCTCTTTGCTAAAAAACCGTTTAGACGGCACGATTTTACACAGCAAGTGTCACGAAGACGAATGCATAACGTCTGGAAGCTTAACAAGCGTAGAAGCGTGGGCTAAGATCGGCGGATTTGACGAATGGCTAGAAATCGACGGAGTAGACTTCGACTTTTCAAGGAGACTAGTGCGCGCTGGCTGGCAAATCGTAGAGTGCCAAAACGTTATAATGGAACACCAAATCGGCAAAGCGCGCTCAATAAACTTGATTATAAAACACCCAATCGTGTGGAATCACAACGCAAATCGCAAGTACTACATAGCGCGAAATATGCAAGTAGTGGACTACAAAATGGGAACATACTCGTATGCTAAGTCGTTGCGTGCAGTTGTGCGAGATATGATTTTCGTTGCGCTGTGGGAAAAGAATAAATTTGCGAAAATTCGCGCGATGATACGCGGATTTAAGGATGGGCAGCAAAAGATTCGTCAAATGCGCAAAATCTCATCTTGTAAAGCAGAACAGAACGCGGTTTGAAAGGATAGCAATGACAGCAATGGAAAATTATGCTAAAAACGAAAATCCGCTAGTTTCTATAATCGTGCCAGTTTACAATTCTGCAAAATATTTGAGCGGATGCGTGGACTCGATTCTTGCGCAAACTTACAAAAACATAGAGCTGATTTTAGTAGACGACGGATCCAAAGACGACTCGGGTAAAATTTGCGATTCATACGCATCAAAAGATTCGCGAGTTAAAGTAATACACCAACAAAATGGCGGAATATCGCGCGCGCAAAACGCGGGGCTTGATGCGGCTCGTGGCGAATTTATAGCGTTTGCAGACAATGACGATATTCTAGATTGCAAAAATATTGAGATTTTGTTAAACGCGCTTTTGCAAAGCGGAGCTAGCATGAGCAAAGCAAAATGGCGTCAATTTGGGCTAAGTAGCTTAGAGCAGATTAAAAAAGAAGCTGGATTGGATGCGCGTGGAGTGGATGCGAGTGACTTGCGTTCGGAAAAGTCGCAAGCAACCGAGCGTTTAGAGAAGATGCCTCAAATAAAAATCGTAAAAAATCCTCTAAAAGCGTATCAAACTGTATTTTGCAAAATATTTAGAATAATCGGAAACAAGCTGGGCAAAAACAGCGAAGCGCGCTACTTTAACGAAGCGAATTGGTGCAGGCTGTACAAGCGAGAAATCTGGGATGGAGTGCGATTCCCCGAAGGAAAGTTTGCGCAAGATACGGCTATGGCGAGCGTGCTGTACTCGCGCATGAATTGCGTGTCGCATGTGGACGCAGTGTTGTATTACTGGCTGCAACGCGCAGATTCCGTAACGCACAAAATGCGAGACGCGGACTTTTACCACGATCATATAGACGCTGTTCGAGCAAATTGGGATTTGTGCTTAGAACACAACGTTTTGCCAGCAAGAAGCTACTACACAATGGTTGGAAATTTGAGGTACGAGCGATGCGCGCTGAAAAGCGGAGAAAATACGCTTAAAAGCGGAAAAAATAGCGACGCAGAAATCCAAAAAATATACGAAAAAAATTATGATAAAGACGTAAAATTTGCTAAATCAGCTGTTAAAAAGCTTACGATTTTACAGCGCGCGCAATGTTTTACGATGTCGTGTGTAAGAAATCTTGAAAAAATAATCTACGATTACAAAATCAAAAACATGAAGTAATGCATTAAAAACATTAAGTAATGCAATTAAAAATCGAAGAGTAAAGTGTAAATCAGAAAGCAAGAAATGAGTGGGAAAATGAGCGAATACCCAGATTTAGTAGTTGTTGGAGCAGGCTTGTTCGGCTTAACTGTAGCGCAGCAAGCGGCAGAACGCGTTGGCGCTCGCGTTGAGATTATTGACGTGCGTAATCACATTGGCGGCAACGCTTACTCGTATTTTGACGAGCGCACGGGAATCGAAATTCACAAGTATGGCGCGCATCTTTTTCACACAAGCAACAAGCGCGTGTGGGATTATGTGAACCGTTTTACATCGTTTACTAACTACGTGCATCGCGTTTACGCAACTCACGACGGCGAAGTGTATTCGTTGCCAATCAACTTGGGTACAATTAACCAATTTTTCCACGCGCATTACACGCCAGAAGAAGCAAAGGCTTTGATTGCAAGTCAAGCAGGGGAGTTCGCTGGAAAAGATCCGCAAAATTTGAACGATAAAGGCATTAGCTTAATTGGGCGGCCGCTTTACGAAGCGTTTATCAAGAATTACACAGCAAAGCAGTGGCAAACGGACCCTTCTAAGCTGCCTGCAGGGATTATTAAGCGCTTGCCTGTGCGATTTAACTACAATAATCGCTACTTTAAAGACACTTGGGAAGGTTTGCCAAAGGATGGCTACACGGCTTGGATGCAGCGCATGATTGATAATCCGCTAATTCACGTTTCGCTTGGAGTGGACTTTTTCGACGAGTCGCAGCCGTTTAACAAGCGCGCTCTGGCGGAAGCTGGAGTGCCAGTGGTTTATACGGGGCCAGTGGACAGGTATTTTGACTACGCACTTGGCGAGTTAAAGTGGCGAACTGTTGACTTTAAGGAAGTGCGTTACAAGGAGAGCGACCACTTTGGCTGCCCAGTTATGAACTATTCAGATGCAGATGTTCCGTTTACGCGCGCGATTGAGTTTAAGAACTTTAATCCAGAGCGCGAGGAGGTTGGCGATTGCGAGGCTGGCGGCGTTGCTAGCTGCGATGCTGATTTTGTGCCAGGTAAAAGCGTTAAAGCTGGGGAGACTGTTGTTTGGCAGGAGTATTCTCGCGCTGCAACTCGCGACGACGAGCCGTATTATCCAGTGAATACTGAGGAAGATAAAGCCTTGTATGCGCGCTATGCAGAGCTTGCAGCTGCTGAGCCGAACACTGTTTTTGGTGGGCGATTGGGAACGTACAGTTACTACGATATGCACAATGTGATTGATATGGCTTTGCGCGCTTACGAATCGCAAGTAGCGCCACTTATTGCGCGTTAAGCGTAAATAAGGCTGGAGCAAGTAAGGCTGGCGCAAAGTATATAAGTACGAAAAAGGGTTCCAACCAACAGTACTGGCTAGAAACCCTACTCGCGGAGAATACGAGATTCGAACTCGTGAGGCTGTTACACCAACACGCTTTCCAAGCGTGCGCCATAGACCACTAGGCGAATTCTCCACATCAATCATTGCGCTAAACACACAACGAAAGACAACTTAAATAAGATAACATAGTGTGCGGATAATGCAAAATCGCGCGTTGCGCGACGACCTGCCTTTTCGCTTAAAGCGTAGCGCGAATCGACGATTTCGAGCTGCATAATGCGCGAGAAATCACCTCGATTCGCTGAGCCGCTCAAACGTAAAGTCCAGTGGACTTTACGTGCGGCGAAGACGTTAGCGCGCTTAGACTGCGCTAACGATTTTCCAATTCGGAGCGCTGAGCCGCTCAAAGCAGAAGCACTGCTTCTGCGCTGCAAAGCGCTTTGACTGAGCTTGAAATTGCATAGCGCGTTTCAAGCTCCTTCAAAGCGTGATTTGGCATGTAAAGTCCAGTGGACTTTACATGCCAAATCAGCCGAGCGGCTACTAATAGCTGCGCGCGCCAACCTGCCGGAGCGCTTGAAGCGTAGCGCGCGAAGGCAATTTTGCGCGCTGAGCAGCTCAAGACAGAAGCACTGCTTCTGCGCTGCGAAGACGTGAGCGCAGCTAATCTGCGCGAGCGACATAGCGCGCTGTAACGCGCGAGCGACATTTTTAACGTTTTTGCGATTCTTAAATCACCTTAATAGATTTATTGCACACACAATCCTTGCAATTGCGTGTTGTCGATTATGTGCGTGTTGTTGATTATATGATAGTGTAGATTTTTCATATGTAGTAAGCGATTTGCCAGACTTGCGATTTGCGACTTACTACAGATGCGCAAAACTACAGGATTATTAGCAAATACAGGATTTAAGTTTAGAAGGTGTTTAGCATGGATGTTGGTTTTGTAAAGAATATCCAAAAAATAAAACCTAAAAAACCGAATCCTGCAGTTGATCATAGTCCGCGCACAATGATGATTGGCATAATCTTAACAATTCTTGGCGGCGCGCTTTGGGGCACAAACGCTACTGTTTCTAAGATTCTAATGTCTAAATACCTTGTAAGTCCGCTGCAAATCGCGTGCGTTCGTCAGCTTGCTGCAGGCGTGCTATTCGTAATTGTTGCCTCAATTGTTAATCGCAAGCAACTCGTTGGCGCATTAAGCACAAAAAAATCATGGCCAATGCTAGTCGTAACAGGTATTGTGTGCGTGCTTTTAACGCAAGTTGCGTATCTTTTTACAATCGACTGGACTAACTCTGGAACAGCTACCGTTTTGCAAAGCCTCAATCTGCTTTTTGTTCTTGTTTACGTGTGTTTGCGGTCAAAAAGAACTCCGACTTTGCGCGAAAACATTGGTGTTTTGCTTGCGTTTGCAGGAACTGCGCTTATGGCAACGGGCGGCAATTTTAGCTCGCTTTCGCTGCCGTTGATGGGACTTTTGTGGGGATTAGCAGATGCTGCGAGTACGGCGGCGCTTGCGATTATGCCAGTTAAATTGATTGCAAAATGGGGAAATCTTACTGTAAACGGAATCACGTTTATTATTGCAGGTCTTATTATGCTGCCATTTGTGAAGCCATGGCAAACAATGCCTCCTTTGGATTTGCGCGCGTATTTGCTGTTTACTTTTACGATTGTTGGCGGAACTTTTGGCGCATATTGGATGTTTTTGGCTGGCATTATGCGAGTTGGATCTGTGCGCGGAACGCTTTTGGGCGCGAGCGAGCCTGTTATGGCTGCAATCACGGCTGTTGTATTTACGGGAGCTGTGTTCTCGTGGGCTGATTTTGCAGGATTTGCGCTTATTTTTATTATGATGATTTTATTGAGGTGATTATGACGAATATGCAAGATGCACAAAACACGGATTTACAAAATCCAGATGCACAAAACCCAGTCAATCGCGTAGAGCAGATGTATGAGTACGGCTACCGAAAGTCAAACTACGGCCCAGACGAGCTTGTAACAGACGCGCACGGAAATCCAATCAGCGTTATGGATGCCATGCTAAGCGCGCAAGATGCAAGCACTGCGCAAACTCAAACTCCGCACTTGTGCTTCTACTCGCCTAGAATCCCAGGAAATACAGGTTCTGCGATTCGCCTTTGCGCGGTAACTGGTACGATTTTGCATCTTGTAGAGCCGCTTGGATTTAATCTTCAAGACACAAAGCTTCGTCGCGCGGGTCTTGATTATCACGATATGGCACACGTTGTTATGCATCCGAATTTTGAAAACCTTGTTGAGTCAATGCCAAATTCTCGCATAATCGCGTTTACTGCAAATGCCACAAAACTTTACACAGATATTGAGTATAAGCCGAACGATATTTTGCTTTTTGGGCCAGAGCCAGGAGATATTCCAGATCCGATGGATATTATGGCAGGCCCGCATGTTGCGGAACAGGTTCGCTTGCCAATGCGTCCTTCGCTTAGAAGCTTAAATCTTACGAATTGCGCGTCAATCGCCATTTATGAGGCGTGGCGTCAGCTTGGATTTGAGGGTGGGAAGTAATCAAAAGTAGTCAAAAATAGCAAAAAATAGCCAAAAATAGTCTTAAAACTACTCATGCATTACAATGGTTAATATGCCTGTGTTAAAACGTAAACCGAAGCGGAAGATTAGTGCTGCGCGCCGTCGCATGTACATTCGCCGCCGAATCGTAGTTTGCGTGGGGCTGCTGGCTGTTTTAGTGTTTTGTATATTTTGCATAATCAGCATTTTTAAGGGCATTAGCGCAATTGGAACCGCTATAAACAAGCATTCAGACGTTACGTTATCTAAACAACTTGTGCCAGATCCAAGACCCGTTGGAGTCATAAAAAAATGCAATTCAAAAGACGTTAGAATTGAGCTATCTTCTTCGTCTCAAGCTATTCCAATGGGCGGAAGTGTAGAGTTTAATGCTCATATTGTTTACGAAGGCGATGATTCATGCAGGATTGACGCTTCGAGCGGAAGAATGGTGTTGACTGTAGGCCAAAGTGCAAGCGATTCATCGCAAGCTGCTGGCGATTCTTCTGGCGCAAAAGGCGATAAATCAAATAAGTCAAATAAGCAAAATAAGTCGAATCAGTCGAATAAGTCGAAAGACAAGTCTGCACAAGCAGCTGTTCCGCAATGGCAATCAGATATGTGTGTAATTCCGCTAAAGCCGCTGCTTATGGCAAAAGGCGATTCGTACGATAAAAAGTTTACTTGGAATGCAAACGCTACGATTGGCACGCCGAGTGGAGAAAATTGCGCTAACGACTCCGATTTGCCTAAAGTTTCGCGCGGAACGTATATTGCGCAAATCGAGCATAAAGACGTAGCAGGGTTGCAAAGCAATCCTGTGGTTATTTCTGTTCGCTAGTGCCTGCATAAATGACGATAAAAAGTCGAAGCGAAGGGGTAAAATCGTTTCTTTGTACACGGTGTGTCATATAGCGGGCATACTCAAGGAACCGAAGAAGGCGCCCGCAAACCCAAAATCGTTGATTTTAAGCGCGTTTGCTGCGATTTTCTAAAGCTCCCAAGGATTAATAAAACTAGCTAGCGATAAAGGAACGTCCATTGGCTGCTGAACAAGCTACGACGAACACCACCAAAGTCATCGCACGTGCCGACGAGCACAGCATTAAATTGCACAAAGCGTCGGATCGTGTGAATTTCGGCTCCATTTGTGAGCCAATCGATGTGCCATACCTCCTCGGTGTGCAAACCGACAGCTTTGACTGGCTGATCGGCTCCGAGCGTTGGAAGAAGCGCGTCGAAGAAGATGAGGCAAATGGCACTCACACGGTGCCACACGTCTCTGGTCTGGAAGAAGTGTTCCAAGAGATTTCTCCAATCGAGAATTTTGCTGAGACAATGAGCCTCACATTCTCGGATCCATATTTTGAAGAGCCACGTCACACTGTGCTTGAGTGCAAAGAGAAGGATTACACATATTCCGCTCCTTTGTATGTAAATGCAGAGTTTGAAAACGGCGAAACTGGCGAGATTAAGAGCCAGACTGTTTTTATGGGTGATTTCCCATTACAAACCCCACACGGAACATTCATTATTGGCGGCACTGAGCGCGTAATCGTGTCTCAGCTTGTGCGTTCCCCAGGCGTGTACTTCGATCGCACGCAAGATCGCACTTCCGATAAAGACGTTTTTGGCGCAAAAATCATTCCAAGTCGCGGAGCGTGGCTTGAGTTCGAGATTGATAAGCGCGATGTTCTTGGCGTGCGCGTAGATCGCAAGCGCAAGCAGTCTGCAATCGTATTCTTAATGGCAATCGGCATGACTAAGCCAGAAATTGCCGAAGCATTCCAGGGTTATCCTCTTGTTCTCGACGCTCTAGAAAAAGAGCCAATCGATACTCAAGACGATGCTCTTACAGACTTGTACAGAAAGATTCGCCCAGCAGATACCGCAACTGCCGACGCGGGCCGCAATTTGCTCGAATCCTTCTACTTCAACACAAAGCGCTACGATTTGGCGCGCGTTGGTCGCTACAAGATTAATCGCAAGCTTGGTTTGGAAGCGGATTACAACGATCGCAGCTTGAATCGCGAAGACATTATTGCAACAATCAAGTATTTGGTTACTTTGCATGCTGGCGAAAAGACCTTCCCAGGCAAGCGCGATGGCGAAGATGTGCAGTTGCGTGTAGACGTAGACGATATTGATCACTTTGGAAACCGCCGAATCCGCCAGGTTGGCGAGCTTGTACAGAATCAGATTCGTACTGGCTTAAGCCGTATGGAGCGCGTTGTGCGCGAGCGCATGACAACTCAAGACGCTGAGGCGATTACACCACAGTCATTGATTAACATTCGACCAGTTAACGCTACGATTAAGGAGTTCTTCGGAACTTCCCAGCTCAGCCAGTTTATGGATCAAAACAATCCTTTGGCAGGCGTTACAAACAAGCGTCGTCTTTCGGCTCTTGGTCCTGGTGGTCTTTCTAGAGACCGCGCATCTATGGAAGTTCGAGACGTGCATCCATCCCACTTTGGTCGTATGTGCCCAATCGAATCCCCAGAAGGTCCAAACATCGGTCTTATCGGTTCGCTTGCAACCTTTGGTCGCATTAATCCATTCGGCTTTATTGAAACGCCTTATCGTAAGGTTGTTAACGGTCATGTGACTAACGAAGTCGAATATATGACTGCAGACCGCGAAGCCGAGCACGTTATTGCTCAGGCAAACCAGGAACTCGACGAAAATGGCAACTTTGTTGGCACGCAGGCACTTGCTCGCGTGGACGAAGAAGAGGCAGTCGATGTGCCTGTAAGCACTGTTGACTACATGGATGTTTCCCCACGTCAGATGGTTTCCCTCGGCGCAAGCTTGATTCCATTCTTGGAGCACGATGAAGGTCACCGTGCTTTGATGGGTACCAACATGCAGCGCCAGGCCGTGCCTCTTATTAAGTCGGAGCGTCCACTTGTTGGTACGGGTTCCGAATGGCGTGCTGCAGTTGATTCTGGAGACGTGATTCTTTCCGAAAAGCCAGGCGTTGTAACCTACGTTTCTGCGGATATTATTCGCGTTATGAACGATGACGGAACTCAATCTAGCTACAAGCTTTCTAAGTTCCAGCGCTCCAACCAGACTACTTGCTACAACCAGGTGCCGCTTATTAAAGATGGCGAGCGCGTAGAAGCAGGTACCGTTTTGGCTGATGGCCCTGCAACAGACAAGGGTGAGCTTGCACTCGGCAAGAATTTGCTTGTTGCGTTTATGCCTTGGAACGGCTACAACTACGAGGATGCTGTGATTATTTCTCAGCGACTCGTGCAAGACGATACGCTTTCTTCGATTCACATTGAAGAGTACGAGATTGACGCGCGCGAAACCAAGCTTGGTGCCGAAGAGATTACTCGCGACCTTCCAAACGTTGGTGAAGACGCTATTGCAAACCTCGACGAGCGCGGTATTATTCGCATTGGTGCCGAGGTTGAAGCTGGCGATATTTTGGTTGGTAAGGTAACTCCTAAGGGCGAGACCGAGCTTACTCCAGAAGAGCGCTTACTTCGTGCAATCTTTGGCGAAAAGAGCCGCGAAGTTCGAGACACTTCGTTGCGCGTGCCTCACGGCGAAACTGGTACCGTGATTGCTGTTAAGGAAATCACTCGCGAAGACGCTGAAGACGATGGCGATGAGCTTCCAAATGGCGTAAACCAGATGATTCGCGTTTACATTGCTCAGCATCGCAAGATTACGCAGGGCGATAAGCTTTCTGGTCGTCACGGTAATAAGGGTGTTATTTCCCGCATTTTGCCAGAAGAGGATATGCCATTCTTGGAGGATGGTACTCCAGTAGACATTATGCTTAACCCGCTGGGCGTGCCTTCTCGAATGAACTTGGGCCAGGTGCTCGAGCTTCACTTGGGTTGGATTGCTCACGCAGGCTGGGATATTAACTTGGATCCAGACCTTGAGGCTGCTTGGAAGAAGTACGTGCCAGAAGGCGCCGAGCACGGCGATCCATGCACTCCTGTTGCAACTCCAGTGTTCGACGGCGTGCGCCCAGAGACCTTGAAGGGTCTTTTGAGCACTACGCTTGCAGACCGCGATGGCAATAAGCTTGTTGGCTCCGACGGTAAGGCAACACTGTTTGACGGCCGCACTGGTGAACCATTCCCTAAGCCAATTTCTGTTGGTTACATGTACATCTTGAAGCTGCATCACTTGGTTGATGATAAGATTCACGCTCGTTCCACTGGTCCTTACTCTATGATTACCCAGCAGCCGTTGGGTGGTAAGGCTCAGTTCGGCGGCCAGCGCTTTGGTGAGATGGAAGTGTGGGCGCTTGAGGCTTATGGCGCTGCGTACACATTGCACGAAATGATGACCACAAAGTCTGATGACGTTGACGGTCGCGTGCGCGTGTATGGCGCTATTGTTAAGGGCGATAATCTTCCACCTGCTGGTATTCCTGAGTCCTTTAAGGTGTTGCTCAAGGAAATGCAGTCGCTCTCCTTGAATGTTGAGGTGCTTAACTCCGAAGGAGTGGCAATCGACATGAAGGATGAAGATGATGATCCGGTGTCGTCTTCTGAAAATTTGGGCTTTAATATTGGTGCACGACCAGATTCGTCTGCCAAAGAAGACCAAGTTATTCAAGAACCTGAATACCAGTGATACAAGTGTTACAAGTGTTTTAATCACTAATCACTAATCACTAATCACTTTAAGAAACTTAGAAAAACAATTTCATGAGACAGGACGATAATAGTGCTGGACGTCAACGCATTTGACAAACTGAGGATTGGACTGGCCACTGCCGAAGACATCCGTAGCTGGAGCCACGGCGAAGTTAAGAAGCCAGAAACCATTAATTACCGTACCCTTAAGCCAGAGAAGGATGGTCTGTTCGGTGAGCAGATTTTTGGTCCTACTCGCGATTGGGAGTGCGCGTGCGGCAAGTATAAGCGCGTGCGCTTTAAGGGAATCGTGTGCGAGCGATGCGGCGTGGAAGTTACACGCAGCCGCGTTCGCCGCGAACGCATGGGTCATATTGAGCTTGCGGCTCCTGTAACACACATTTGGTTCTTCAAGGGTGTGCCAAGCCGCTTGGGATATTTGCTCGACATTGCTCCAAAAGACTTGGAAAAAGTCATCTACTTTGCAGCTTACATGGTTACTAAGGTAGACGAAGAGCAGCGTCACCAGGATCTTCCAGACTTGCAAGACGAGTTTGATACCGAAATTGGCAATCTTCGTAAGCGCCGCGACAACGAGATTGATGCGCGCGCAAAGAAGGCAGAAGAAGATCTTCACGAGCTAGAAGAATCGGGCGAGGCAAAAGGTAGCGCAAAGTCTAAGTTGCGTGCTGGAGCTGAGCGCGAAATGTCTGCTATCCGTACTCGCTACGACGAGCAAATTCAGCGTTTGAACGCAGTTTTCGATCGCTTTAAGGGCTTGCGCGCAGGAGATATGGAAGGCGATGTTGATCTTTGGCGAGAGATGGAAGACCGCTATGGCGACTACTTTGAAGGATGCATGGGCGCGGAAGCAATCAAGAAGCGCTTGCAAGACTTCGATCTTAAGTCTGCTGCTGTAGAACTTCGCGAAGAAATCGACAATGGTACTGGTCAGCGCAAGGCGCGCGCTTTGAAGCGACTTAAGGTTGTGAACGCGTTCTTGACTACTGGAAACAAGCCAGAAGCAATGGTTTTGGACGTTATTCCAGTAATCCCACCAGACTTGCGACCAATGGTTCAGCTTGATGGTGGCCGCTTTGCAACATCCGATTTGAACGACTTGTATCGCCGCGTAATCAACCGTAACAATCGTTTGAAGAGGCTGATTGAGCTTGGCGCTCCTGAAATCATGCTTAATAACGAAAAGCGCATGCTTCAGGAAGCTGTTGATTCGCTGTTCGACAATGGTCGCCGTGGACGCCCAGTAACTGGCGCATCCAATAGGCCACTAAAGTCGCTTTCCGATATGCTTAAAGGTAAGCAGGGTCGATTCCGTCAGAACTTGCTCGGTAAGCGAGTTGATTATTCTGGCCGTTCCGTAATCGTTGTTGGTCCAAGCCTTCGCATGCATCAATGCGGTTTGCCTAAGCCAATGGCGTTGGAGCTGTTTAAGCCATTCGTTATTAAGCGTTTGGTGGATCAGGGCTTTGCGCAGAATATGAAGAGCGCCAAGCGCCTTGTGGATCGCGGAGATTCCGAGGTTTGGGGCGTGCTCGAGGAAGTTATCTCCGAGCATCCTGTTCTTCTTAACCGCGCACCTACGCTTCACCGATTGGGTATTCAAGCATTTGAGCCAATCTTGGTTGAAGGTAAGGCAATCCACTTGCCACCACTTGCTTGCGCGGCATTCAACGCCGACTTCGATGGTGACCAGATGGCAGTGCATTTGCCACTTTCCGCCGAAGCTCAAGCAGAAGCTCGCAGCTTGATGATGGCATCCGACAATATCTTGAAGCCAGCAGATGGTCACACAGTTACAATGCCATCTCAGGATATGATTTTGGGCTTGTACTACTTGTCTACCGTAATCGACGGTGCAAAGGGTCAAGGCCGAATCTTCTCCTCGCTTGCAGAAGCTCAAATGGCGCTCGACAAGCACGAGATTGACATGCAAGCTAAGGTGTTAATCCGCGTTCCTGCAGACTTTGTTTTGCCAAAGGATTGGGAGCCTTCCGAGCTTAAGGTTGTAGACCCAGAGCCAGGCAGCCCAGATGTTGTTCACGAAGAGCGCTTTAAGGATGGAACTGTTCTGTTTGCAACGTCTTGCGGTCGCGTGCTGTTTAATAGCACTCTTCCAGAGGACTATCCGTTTGTAAACCAGCAGGTTCCAAAGGGTGTTCTTTCTAAGATTGTTGACGACATTGCTACGCGTTATTCCACCGCGCAAGTGGCGGCAAGCCTTGATGCTTTGAAGGATCTTGGCTTTACGCGCGCACCTTGGTCTGGCGTTACAATGGCATTCTCGGATATTGTGCTTCCTCCAAATCGCGAGCAGATTGCGCAAGATTACGAGGATCAGGCTGCAAAGATCAACTCCCAGTACGATATGGGTCTTCTTACAGACGAAGAGCGTCGTCAAGAGTTGATTAACTTGTGGACAGAGTGCACCGATAAGGTTGCAGACGCAATGCGCGAGAACTTCCACGACGACAACAACGTGAACATTATGGTTCAATCTGGCGCGCGTGGTAACTGGATGCAGATTCGCCAGATTGCTGGTATGCGAGGCTTGGTGGCAAATCCTAAGGGCGAGATTATTCCTCGTCCTGTTAAGTCAAACTACCGCGATGGCCTTTCCGTGTTGGAGTACTTCATCTCTCAGCACGGCGCTCGTAAGGGCTTGGCAGATACCGCACTTCGTACAGCAGAATCTGGTTACTTGACTCGTCGTCTTGTGGACGTTTCGCAGGAAGTTATTGTTCGCGAAGAAGATTGCGGCACGAAACGTGGCCTTATGATGAAGATTGCGGACCGCGACGAAAACGGCAATTTGACGCTGGTTAAGGCTGCCGATGGTGGCCCATACTCTCGCTTGCTTGCTGCAGACGTGCTCGATCCTGCAGACGGTACAACAGTTTTGGCAAAGTGTGGAGACGCGCTTTCTATGGACGTTTTGCGCAGCTTGGTTGCGCACGGCGTTGAAGAAGTTAAGGCTCGCTCCGTTCTTACTTGCGAATCTAAGCGCGGCGTTTGCGCAAAGTGCTACGGCTGGTCTTTGGCTACAAGCCGACTCGTGGACGTTGGTGAGGCTGTTGGTATTGTTGCAGCACAGTCCATTGGTGAGCCTGGTACGCAGCTTACGCTTCGTTCCTTCCACTCTGGTGGCGTTGCTTCGGCAAGCGATATTACGCAGGGTCTTCCTCGTGTTACCGAGCTTTTCGAGGCTCGTACTCCTAAGGGCGAGGCTCCAATCGCAGAGTTCCCAGGCGTTGTGAAGGTAGAAGATACGGATCACGGCCGTCAAGTCACTTTGACTCCAGACGATACAACCGTTGAACCAATCGTTTACCCAGTAACTCGCCGCGCTCCAATGCTTGTTAAGGATGGCGACCACGTTGAGGTTGGCACGCAGCTTATTGAGGGTTCTGTGGATCCTAAGAAGATTCTGCGAATCCTTGGTCCGCGTGCAGCTCAGGTGAATATTGTGGAAGAAGTTCACAACGTTTACCGTTCTCAGGGCGTTGATATTCACGATAAGCACATTGAGGTTATTGTTCACCAGATGCTCCGCCGTATTACGGTGATTGATTCTGGAGACACTGAGCTTCTTCCAGGTGAGCTTGTGGATCAGGCAAAGTTCCGCGAGGCAAATCTTGCTGCCGTTAAGAATGGCGGTAAGCCTGCTGCTGGTCGACCAGAGCTTATGGGTATTACCAAGGCTTCTTTGGCTACGGATTCTTGGCTTTCTGCCGCATCCTTCCAGGAGACTACACGCGTGCTTACTGAGGCTGCTTTGAGTCAGAAGGAAGATGATCTTAAGGGTCTAAAGGAGAACGTGATTATTGGTAAGCTCATTCCAGCTGGTACTGGTTTGGCGCGCTACCGTAATGCGGATGTGTCTGCGGATCCAGAAGTTCGTGACGCTATGTATCCAAACCTTGCTGTGACTGCTGAAAATAGCACTCCATCAAACTTTGGTGAAAGCGACATGGCAGATGTTGACTTCTCTAACATTGATTTTGGAGACATGAAGCTCGGTGATGATTTTAATCCAGATGATTACCTTGATGATCAAGGTGGTCAGAGTGATTACGATGATGACATTGAGTAATCATGTGATTGCTTGATTGTGTGATTGCTTAATCAAGCAAATCCACTTCGACTAGCCGTTGCAAGTTGTTTTACGCATCTTGCAGCGGCTTTTTTGTTCGCTTTGACTGAGCTTGAAATTGCATAACGCGTTTCAAGCTCCTTCAAAGCGTGATTTGGCTCAGGCATAAAGTCCAGTGGACTTTATGTGCCAAATCAGCCGAGCGGCTGCTAATAGCCGTGAGGAATAGCGCGCTTAGCTGCACTACAGATTTGCGTGTTTATGTAGTGCGATTGTATGGCGACACGCCGTAAATTCGGTACAAACGCACTACAAGGCAGGTCATGTCGCTCGCGCGTTACAGCGCGCTCACGTCTTCGCTTGCGTTGAAAGCACACTGTGCTTTCAACTTTGAGCAAGCTCAGCACTCCGAATTGCCTTCTCGCGCTACGCTTTAAGCGAAAAGGTAGGTCGTCGCGCACGTTGCTGCAGATTGTTTGGCATTATCTACAAAAATCGCCATTGAATTTTGCACGTTTTGCTATTTATAGATCGGAGTCAAGTATAGTAAATCTTATTTATGTAAAACGAAATGTGTTTATGCGAAAAATCGAAGAACATAAATAATCGAAGAACATAAATAAGAATTAAAACTTATTTGAAAGCGAGCTTAAAATGAGCGAAACACTAGTCCTAACGCGCAAAGATTACGTTACAAGAACCATAATTCGAGTTATTGCAATCGTATGCTCTATTTACGGAATGGCAATGTCTTGGGATTCAATGGCACTAACGTATTTTACGAATCTTTCTAACTTGATGATTTGCTTTGCGCTGCTAGGCTCGCTGATTCTAGACACGCGAAGTGCGCTTAAGTCTAAAAGCGATGAGCAGGGTGTGCAGGCTGAGCAGGCTGGCGCCTGGGTGGATTCAAAACCAAACGCATGGTACGTTTTTAAGTTTATGATGACGATTTCAATCGCCGTCACTTTTACGCTGTATCTGTGCTTTTTGGCTCCTACAAACAAGCTCGGATTTGTTGGCGCGTACATGAACAATGGCTGCTCAAGCTTATGCGTGCATTTTATAACGCCGTTGCTTGCGATTTTTGACTTTATTCTTTTTGATTACAAGTACAAGTCCAGCCGCGCGCACGTTTATTTTGCTACGATTCCGCCGCTCACTTACGTTGCGTACGCTGTTGCTCTAAGCGAGTTTGCTGGCGTGCGATGGGGAGAGCATGCTATGGCAGCGCCGTACAATTTTTTGAACTACAAGGCTCCTGCAGGATGGTTTGGTTTTGCGCCAAACACGTTTAATTCCACAACGCTTGGAGTGGGTGTTGTTTATTTGCTTGCCATTTTTACGCTGATTTTTATTGGCATTGGAATAGCATTTCTTGCGATTAAAAACGATCGCGCGACGACCTGCCTTCGAGCTTAGAGCGTAGCGCGAGAAGGCAATTCGGAGCGCTGAGCCGCTCAAGGCAGAAGCATTGCTTCTGCGCGGCGAAGACGTGAGCGCGGTTAATCCGCGCGAACGACACGATCTGAATTGCGCTACTTATGTAGTGCGATTGTATCTAATTTGGGCATTTTTTGGTACAAACGCACTACAAAGTTACATACAAACTAAGCCAGTTGATAGAATTGTGTTTATGTGTACGGAAGATTCTGCGCTGGCTGCTGTTCAATCGTTGCTAAATGGCACTCTTAAAAACGCGCATGAACGCAACACCAATGTTTTGCTTGTTTTTGGAGCACCGAACGCTGGCAAGTCAAGCTTTGCGCTTAGCGCGTTGCTTTTGGGTTTGCGTTTTGATTGGAGCGCGGCATCTGATTCGCCTTGCTCGCTCAATAATCGCGCTGCACAGCTTTTGCTAAAAAATGCTATTCGTGGTGATATGGCTGTTGCTGCTGCTCAAAATCGCTCTACAGCTGCACGAATGTCGGATTACGTGATTCAAAACTTGGGTGTTTCGCATCAATCGCGCCCAGTTGGCACACTTTCCGCGCTTGCGTTTAGTTTGATTTCCGCGCGAAACAAGCTTTTTGGCATGCCTGCACCTAAGTTGCTTAATGGCGCTGAGCAAGATGCTCTTCTTCGTGAAGTTGTGCGCGTACACGTTAATCACGTTTTGCAAGGCGATAGTGGCAAGTGCCGAGTTTGCGCTCTTTTTAGCGAGTATTTTGCTAGCGACTATTCTAAAGATTCTTCTTCTAAAGATTCTTCTAGCGATTCGTCTAAAAATTCTTGGATTTACACAATTTCTAAATTACAAAACGCGCAAAATAGCGAGGATTCGCCTAACTTTAGCGATTCGCATGATTTTAGCGATTTGCATAATTCTAGCAATTCATTCGATTCACATGATTCGCTCGATTCTAATTACATCTCTAACATCTCTGTAAATAGCGCTTTTATTCACCAACTTCGAGATATGCTCGCGCGCTTAGACGAGATGGGCATTGTAAGCGACTTTGCGGAAAAAAATATGCTGAACAGTTTGGACTCGCAGCTTAGCGTTAACTCAGATTTTGTATCGTCTATTATTGTTAGCCGCATTAGAACTCAATGGAATTTGGCTTTTGCTCTTAGAAGCGAGTATGCGGATTGCGTGCGCAAAAAGTATCCAAACGCTTTTAGGCTTGATTCTTCTAGGCTTTTGGCAAGTGGCGTTCAAATTTTGAACGATATTTTTAATAATTTACATTGCGATAGTGCTAATGAATCTTCGGCGGCTTGCGATTCTTCACTTGAGTTTTACGCTCTTAAACTCTTCCTTCCGCACATGCTGGTTGTTGACGATTTTCACGACGTAACGCTTGCTGGTTTGGCTTTTCTTGAGTCGCTAGCGCGCTTGGGCGTGAGAATTGTTTTAACGGCAAATCCCGACGAATCCGTGCAATCATTCCGCGGATCGTACCCAGATTACGTTGTTGAATCGGCGCAAAATGGCGTTATGCAAGCTGCTGTTTCTAAAATTTGCGATTATAAAGTCGAAGGATTTGGCGAAGATTTTGCAAAACAGGCGTCGCAAGATGTAAAGCGCAAAGAATCGCAAAATATACACGATTTTCTAAACCATTCAGATCGCTCAATTGCGCTAAATCTTTTTTCTGCGCGCGTTTCTCTTTCGATTGCTTCGCTTATGCCAACGCAAACGCCTATCGCCCGCAGGGCTTGGAAAATGGCCAATATTCAAGGTGCTTTTCCTATAGAAAAAATCGAATTAAATTCGCAAAAAACAGAAAATTCTTCGGTTTCTGGCGATTTGTACAGAACTCCTAGCCAAGAGATGGATTGCGTTATTTGGCAAATAAAGCGCGCTCATCTAGACAATAAGATTCCTTGGAAAAACATGGCTTTAATTGCGCACGATAATGCAACAGTTCGCGCGTTTGGCGAGCGTCTTAGAAAAGACGGTGTTCCTGTGCGCTACTCGAGCGTCACGCGCGCGCTTAGAGACGAGCCGTTTATTAAAGCGCTTTTTGCGATTATTGAGTTAGCGCAATTTAGTCAAAAAAGTGTTGATGATTTAGCAAAAAGCGTGCATTCGGGTAATTACACGCTTTATTCGATTGCACATTTTGTTCGCTCTAGAATAAAGACCGTTTTGGAAAGTCCGCTTGTGGATTCTGGCGATTACAATTGCGCGGATTTGGCGGCTGTTGATTCTCTTATGCGCTCAATTTGTTCACTTAGCGAAGTGATTTCAGGCGCAAATGCAAGTGGTGCAAAGGCGAACGGTGCAAAGGCGAACGGTGCAAATGCAAGCGGAGAAAATTCGCCATTACACGGTCTTATAGAGCAATGGAAAGCGCTTAGCAATCGCCTTTTAGGCGCAAACGAGCCATCTGCGATTGAAAGCGCAAGCGTTACGGTTGACAATCGCGTTTTTAGCGCGCAACCAAACGCAAATAGCACGCAATTTAGCATTGAGTCGTGTTATCTTTTGATTCTTAAGGCGCTTATTGACGGCTGCTCTGCGGATTCTGGCGATTTAGGTGATTCAGAAAACGAAGAGAATCAAGGCGTAAAATCTACAGAAATCTTTTCTGTTTTGCAAAAAATGCGCCCAAACAGTGTTCATATGCGTGCGTTGATGCGCGTGTTTAATATTGTTCTAAGACTTTCTAAAAATCTAAAAAATAACCTTGAAAAAGTTAAAAACAGCGGAGAAAATCAAGTTAGCTACGTTTTAAGCAAGGCTTGGAATCTTTGCAATTGCGCTAAAAAGTGGCAAATTCAAGCGCTTAGTAATAGTGATGAAGGCCGCGCGGCAAACGATAGGCTAGATGCTGCAATGCGTCTTTTTGAGTACGCGGATTCGTTCTCGTATACAGTCTCACAAGGCCAGCAGACGCCTAATGGAGTCTCGGCTGCTCCAACAATCGTGGAGTTTATTGATCAAGTTCGCCAAATGGAAATCGAAGCGGATTCGCTTGCAAGCGTGGCGCCTCTTCCAGACGCTGTGACTCTTACAACGCCTTCTGGCTCGGTTGGAAGAACGTGGGATTACGTGTGGATTCCTGCGGTTCAGCAGCGAGTTTGGCCGAATACTGCCGCTAGAAGCACTATGTTTGCTTCGGAAACGCTTGTTGATATTGTGCTAAATAGCAGGATTTTAAGTGGAGAAAGTGGAGAAAGTGGAGATATAACGTACTTTTTTGACGCGTATTCTAAAAATCCTAATGGCATTTGCGTAAGTGATAAGCAAGCGATTTTTACTGGCGAACAGCGCAGCTTGCTAATGGCAATTACGCGCGCTCGCAAGCATCTTTGCATAAGTGCGGTTAATAGTGATGATTGCGTTCCTTCGGACTTTTTGTACTACTATTTGCCAGAGATTTATTGGAGAAATCAAGACGGAAGTTGTGACTACACAGATTTTTGTGGCGATTTTGCGGCGGTTGATGCCGATGCAAGAGGTCTTGTTTGCGCGTCTAGAATTACGCTTGCTAAACAGGAGTCTGGCTCTAAGAATAGCGATAGTTTGGCGCAAAATCCTACGATTCAAGATGCGTTAAATGCGTTAAATCTGTTAAAAAACAACGGAGTTGATGCAGCAAATCCAGATAATTGGGATTTTATGCGTAAAAATTACGATTCTGCGATTGATTCTGCGATTGATTCTGAAACACAAGAATCGCAAGCAACCGCAGAATTGCAAGAAGAATCGCCACTAAAGTCGCAAGAAAAATCGCAAGAAAAGTCACAAGAAAAATCCTCCACTAATAAAACTCTTGTAACTCTATCTCCTTCAATGGTAGATAAACTTTGGTCTTGCCCAGTTTGTTGCCTTTTGGAGAGTAAATTTGCGGGGCCTGCCGTAGGAAGCACGGCAGCACAATTCGGTACGCTTATTCACGAAACTGCAAGGTGGGCAAGTCAAGATGAGCATTTAGACAACGATTATTTGCGCAAAAACTACCCACAGCTTCGAGCATTTGTTAGTGGGTTTGTTGGCACTCGCGCGCAGGAATCTGCGGACTTTGATTTTTCGTTTGATTCGTTTAGTGCTTTGCAAAAAAAGGCGATTGATGACGTTGCAAATAAGATGATTGAGCATTATTATTCGATTTGCCCGAGTGATTCTAGTATTTCTAACGTAAAAGACCGCTACCGTTTTATAAAAAACGATTTGAATGTTCGCCGCGCGCTTTACACGATTTCTCAATATTTTGTAGGCTCGCTAAACGGTCAAAATTACCCGATTCTTGTGCAAAAAGACGAAGATGGTGTTATAACAAAGATTCTGCCTGCACCCGAAAAGTCAAAAACAGCTAAACCGACTATTGCAGACGTTCCTTTGGGAAGCCTCGAGGAAGCTTATTGCGAGTGCCCAATAAACGCCACTTTTGGCTTTGACGATATTCTAAACGCGTACAATCTTGCTGCTAAATCGCAAACAAGCTTGGAAGATCTTTATTCAATAATGGGATTTTTGGTAGGCGGATGGCCTAATGGCGGTTCATGCGATTTGCGCGTTAGAATCCAGGGGCGAATTGACCGCATGGAACTTAGAAAGTTAAACGACAACACGCAACAAATTCGCCTAATCGACTATAAAACAGGAAAAGTTCCTAAAACACAGCAAGTTTTTAATGATTTGCAACTTATTTGCTATCAACTAGGAATTGTTTTTTGCTCCGAAAACAACAAAGATTATGAGCAATTGCTAAAGCTTAAGCACACAAAAATCGCGCGAAGTGCGCTGTTCCACGTTGTGTACAAGGATTCTCCTGCGCAAGATAATGGTGTTGCGGAGAATATTTGTCAGCCTTCGCTGTTTGACGAAGATGGATCGTTAAGCGCTAGTGAAATCATAAGTCGTTACAGATATTCTAACAATAATCGACTTTACGATCTTCCAAGTATTGATGAGCAAAATCCTGCGCAAGGCGTAAGTCAAAGTGCGTGGGCGGATTTTGTGAAATTGCCAATGCGCGCAAAATGGTCGCTTATGATGATATCTCGCGTATTTTTTGCCGCTGCTGCTGTTAAGTCAACAAGTTTTGCTGTAGAGCCAAAAGCGGATCATAAAAATTATTGTAGATGTTTAGACGTTTGCCCTGCGTGTGCGGAAAAAGTGGACACTGTTTACGAAGTGATTGAAGGTAAAAATGAGCAATAACAACGTTAGCGCCGTAAAATCCACGCCTAATAGTGGTCCAAGTTTAGAGCAAAAAAACGTTATAGAAGCGCCGATTAATCAAGACGTGCTAATAGTTGCTGGAGCTGGTAGCGGCAAAACATACACTATGACTCGTCGCGTAATACATTTAATTAAAAGCAAAGTTCCGCCAGAGTCCATATTGGGATTAACGTTTACAAACAAGGCGGCTGCGGAATTGCTAAGTCGCGTTTCTGCGGAGGTTAGTGCAAGCGGCGCAAATGGCGCAAAGTCATTCTTAAAGCCAGAAGTTATGACGTACGACGCGTTCTTTCAATCAATCGTAAGAAGATATGGGCTTTTGGTTGGCTTTAATCAAAACACAATGCCATTAAGCGATGCTGGCGCGATGGAAATCATAAAAAGTATAATCGGAAAATATTTAGATAATCCACAAAATAATGCTAAAAATTTAAGTAAGCTATACAATTTTGACACTTTGTGTGCGGATGTTATTAATCTTTGCTCCGAAATATCGTGCTCGATGATTGGAGTAGATAGTGTAGGCGCAACGTGCTCAAGCGTGCCTCAAGCTGTTCAAAAAATACGCGAGTGGAATAATGAGTTTGCAAAACACTTAAAAAACGTTATTGCAGATAAAAAAGTAGAATCGCCACTAAGCGCAAAAGCTCCAGCAATTCCAAAATACAAAAAAGTCAAAAAAACAGCTGGAATGAGTGAGCAAGACGTGGAGAAAGCGTCTGCAGAAAAATTTAAGGATGCGTGTAAAAGTTACGAAAAATATTGGGATGATTCGTGCTTGCAATTTTGCATAAATCTATACAACGCTTGCCTAAAACGAGACATTTTGCTAGATCTTGTTTTACAATTTGACGCCGAAAAAAAGCGCGTAAACATGGCGCAATTTAGCGATTTTACTATTGCAGCTTACTATTTGGTTACGCATTTTCCTTCGATTTGTGCGCAATACAGGAATCAATATTCGCAAGTTCTTTTAGATGAGTATCAAGATACTTCTACAACGCAAGCAATGCTTATAAATACGCTGTTTTATGGTAATGCTGCTGCAGAGGGGAATCGCGCGCATGTTATGGCAGTAGGCGACCCGTTCCAAGCAATCTACTCGTTTAGAGGCGCTTCAACTGGAGCTTTTTGCAAGTTTGAACAAGACTTTAACATAAGCGCGCAAAACAAATATTCGCTAACTGTTACGCGCAGAAATTCGCTGTTTATACTAAAAGTTGCAAACGCGCTAACCGAGCCAATGCGCGTAGAAAATGGCGATACTTCAACGCAAAACGCAAGTCGTAGGTTTAGCAGCATTGACGATCGCGAAGTGCAAGTGGAAACCTTAAAGCCTAAAGAGGATGCGCAAAATGGCACTGTTGGTGCGTTATTTATGCCAAATCAAGGCGAAGAAATTGATGCAGTTGTGCGATTCGCTAAGAAAATCGTTGAAAAATATGGCGAAAATCCGCTCGAGCCGCAACTTGCGATTCTTTTTAGAAGTAAAGCAAAAATGCCACAATATGCTCAAAAACTGGAGGATGCTGGGATTCGCACAAGCATAGTTGGCTACTCTTCGATTATTGAAAAGCCTGCAGTTAAAGACGTTTTGAGTTTGCTAAGAGTGATTCAAGACCATAGTGACTCGAATTCGCTTATGCGTCTTCTTGCCGCTCCTCGTTTTGCGCTATCTACCGCGGATTTGAGCACATTGGCATCAATCGCAAATAGTGCGAATACGGAATATCTTTACAACGTGTATGCATCGGCTGGGCTTGTTGAGGAGGGATTGCCTAGAAGCCAGTGGGATTCTGCCGTTCGCAATCTTAGAAATAAGGCAAATAGTGGGGAAATATCGGCGCAAGTCATAAATATTTATGGCGGAGTGTATTTAGCGGATTTGATTATGCGCGATTTTGGCGATTTTGGCGCGAGTGGGTATTCTGGCGATTTCGGTAAGTCTGCGGCTGCTGGCGATTCTGCGGTTGCTGGCGATTATTGGGTTAGCCAAATGCGAGAAAAGCTGAGCGCACATGCATTTGCTGCCGTAAATCGACTTAGTAAAATCCTAAATAAAGTTGATCGCGTGCAAAGAAATTCTCTAACAAGCGTTATGCAATCGGCTGTTGAAGCGCTTAACGTAGACATTGATAGCGCTGTTGGAGCGGCCTTAAAATACAAGGATTTTAGCAATCAAACAATGCTTAACGACATGCACAATGTTCTAGATTCGCTAAACGCGATTGTAGAAACGTATGTGCAAGAGATGGGCGAGTGGCAAGATGTTAGCTTGCGCGGACTAATAAGCTGGATTGACTCAGCAAAAACGCTTGATTCGCAAGCTTCGGGAACAGAGCAAAATAGCGCGCAAGTTGTTTTAATGACAGTTCACCAATCAAAAGGTTTGCAATGGCCAGCAGTTGCTGTAGTTGGGCTAAATGATGGCGCTTTTCCAAGTAATCAAGGAGATTCTCTAAAAGTTGATGATAATGGGCAGGCAAGCGCTCGCATACCGATTGAGTTTGCTGCAAGCGTGCCTTCTGCGTTGCGCGTGGATGCTAACATTTTGCCGCATTTTCCGCATGCAGTCACGCGCGCGGAGGCAATGCACCCAGAAAAAGCAATGCAAGATTTGGATAGTGTGCAAAAGATTTTTGACGAGGTTAAGCCAGATAGAATCAAAGCTTTGTGCGATTTTGCGCAGGCTGTTGAAGAGGTGGATTCTTGCGATTCTTCGGATTCTGGTTCTTCGGATTCTGGCGATTTTTTGAGTGAAGAAACGCGCCGCGTGTATAACACGTATAAATCCCAGCAAAGCGTTGATTTTATGCCATTTACGCAAAGTGAGGAGCGCGGAATCCAGCTTCACATGGACGAGCGTCACCTTATGTACGTTGCTCTTACGCGCGCAAAGTTTGCAGCGCTTTTAACTGGCTCAGCAAATTCGGGAGATTCGGAAGAAAATGGGCGAAAGCGTGCAGCTTCGGTGTTTCTTAAGGAGTCTATGGAAGCTATAAAGTCGCTTAATGGTGTGATTGAGGTTAAAAGATGCGAGGCGGAAAATTCTGGCGATTCTGTGGATTCTGTGGATTCTAGTAATTCTGATGATTCCAGTGAAGACGTTTTTGGATTTATTGCAGGCGATTTTGCGCATGAGTTTGCTAAAGATTTTGGGAAAATTAAAGTTCAAAGCGATTCGCACGCTAAAGAAAGCGTGCTCGAATGGCCTTGTGCTTTGAGTGAAGATGTAGAAAATGCGCTTCAAGAATCTGCAAAGCTTGTTAGGAGTGAAGATGTTAAAAGTGAAGATTTTAATGGTGATTTTAGTGGCAATGCCGATGGCGAATCTTCCTTAATATCACATCAAAAATCGCTTTATTACCGCGCAAAAGCGTTTGTTCAAGACGCCGATTTAACATCGCAAAACGCTGGCGATTATTCTCTAGAAGACTTAGCAAAAAAGGTGGAAAAGATTTCCAACGGATCTAGGCTTAACGTAACGTCTTTGCAAAAAATAAGCAAAGTTGCGCCTGATGTAAACGCAAACGCAAACGCTAGCGCGCGCGCAAACGATCGAGTTTACAACAATCTATTGGCTTGCATTCGCCCAATTCCGTCCGTTTCGTCGATGGATGCAAATCTCGGTACAAAATTCCACGCGTGGGCGCAGCAATTTGTGGATTCGGCAGTGTCTTCTAGTGCATCCGAGTGCGCTAAGTGGCGTACTATTGTAAAAAATGGCACTTTGCTGGATGAGCAATTTATTCCTCAAGATCGCAAAGATTTGCTTTACGAGTTTAATCAGAATCGCAAGGATTCGGATTCTCAAAGTTGCGCACTAAATCAATGGAAGCAACGGCTTATAGAATCGCGTTGGGCAAAACGAGTGCCGCTTGCTGCAGAAATGCCGATTTTAATGCAAGTCGATAATACGGAGTTTGCAAATAGAATCATCAACGGCACTTTGGATGCTGTTTTTGCAGGAGGATTAGACGCTAACGACGAATCAAAACTCTACACAATCGTTGATTGGAAGACGGGTAAGCGGCCAAAAAGTGCGGAAGATATTCGCCTAAAACTTGAGCAGCTTGACTGGTATAGGCTACTGCTTGCGCGCGCTACAAACGTTGATTTAAGCTGCATTGACGCCACTCTTTACTACGTTAGCGAGGCGCGTGCGGAAAATCGCGAGATTCACGCGTTGTGCAAAACTCGTGACGAGATTTTGAGCGAGGCGTCTTTTTAGAATCAACGTATTTGGTAATCTAAAAGTAGAGCATAAGCCGATTTAAGTTAGTAAAAGTTAAGTTAGTAAAAGTAAAAGAAGGACAAAATGACGGTTGAGTTTCGTCCAGTTAAAATTAACGACATTGACGCAATCGTAGAGGAATACGAGCGCACATGGGGGATTGCGAATGCTGTTGGAGCAGACGCTTCGCGCAATCTTTCTAGGCGATTTGTTCTTCACTATTTGGAGCCTTCTACGTACGGAACTGTTGCAACAATAAACGGCAAATTTATGGGACTTTTGCTTGCGCGCGTGTACGGAGATAAGGTGCTGTTTAAGCAAGTTCAAAAGATGCTAGAAGAGCAAGAGGCAAAGATGTCTAGCAAAGACGATTCTTTGCACGCAAAAGCGCTGGATTCTGCGATTGGCATGGGCCAGATTGAGCGCAAGTTGGAGGCGATGAGCCACATAAACGACTTGACTCAGGCAGAGTTGGAGCTTTTTATTGTTTCTCCAGACGCTCGTGGGCACGGAGTCGGCGGCGGATTGTGGAAGCGCACAATGCAACATTTGCGCAGCCGTGGAGTGAACCGCTACTTTTTGCACACAGACACGGCTTGCGATGTTAGTTTTTACGATTATCACGGGCTTAGGCGAGATGCTACGTGGGCTAAAAAAGATCACGAAAAGTATGCGGATCGCGTAAAAGACCTTGTTGAGGACTTGTACATATACTCGGGCGAGCCGTTTGTAAACCGCACCAGACGCACGCATCAATCGCGTTGATTAACTCCGCTTTTTGTACCAAATTTGGCCAATCGTTCGCGCGGTCTAAGCGCGCTATTCCTCGCGGCTATTAGTAGCCGCTCGGCTGATTTGGCATGTAAAGTCCACTGGACTTTACATTTGAGCCAAATCACGCTTTGAAGGAGCTTGAAATGCGTTATGCAACTTCAAGCTCAGTCAAAGCGCTTTGCAGCGCAGAAGCAATGCTTCTGCCTTGAGCGGCTCAGCGCTCCGAATTGCCCTCGCACGCTACGCTCTAAGTGCTCAGGCAGGTCGTCGCGCGTACAAAATGCGGAAGGTTGATTGCGCAAATTAACTGCGCTTGCGCGTTACAATAATCCACCCAATTGACGCGATTGGAATCGCAACAAGCGTAGAAATCCACGGAACCATCATTCCGCCGCGCGAACTCCAAGCGTCAATCGCAAATCCCGCAACCATGGATCCAAGCGAGGCGCCAGTCGCGGATGCTGTTGGAAGCCACGATAATCCTTCAGTAAGCGAATGCTCGGGAATTGTGTCTTTAACAATAAGGTTTCCAGTTGCAAAAATCGGCGAAACGCATAATCCACTTAAAAGCTCAAAAATGCTTAGAAGCACAAGTCTATCTATGTTAATGTTCATAAGAATAAAGCCAATAGTAAGCAGGCTTAGAAACACGATTAGATGAGACCAGTTGGATCCGCGGAATTTATGCGAGCCAAAAATAACGGCTCCAACTAAAGACCCGCATGCAAACAGCGCAAGTTGCAAGCCAATCAGTTTGTCTAATCCTTGCGCGCGCATTGCTGCTGTAACAGATACGTCAAAGGCGCTAAAACTCATGTTAAAAACAAGGAACATAACAACAAGCGGTATGATTCCGCGGTAAAGAAGCACGTTTTTTGGCTTGTTTTTGCGATTTGTGTTCCTCAGCTGTTTTAGCGAAAGCCTATCTCTAAGATTTTTTGCGATTAGTTTCTTGCCATTTTTCGATGAGTCCTCACTTGCTGTGTAAGGGCCATTTTCTAGCGCGACTCGCACATCTTCATCATTTGCGGGTGCGCTTTCTACTTGCACAATTTTAACAACCGCAGGCTGTGTGTTTTTAAGCGATAAGAACCATGCTCCGCCTAGTCCGCTTGCTAGAACTGGCACAAAAAGCTGAGATACAGGGTGAACGCTAGTGGCAAGCCATGCAGCAAGAATTGGTCCAAAAATGAACACAATCTCGTCGATTCCAGATTCCAGCGCGTATGCAACGTTTAGCAGAGTGTCGTCGCTTTGATTTTTAAGCGTATATGCCCAGCGAGTTCTAACAAGCGCGCCGAACGCAAATTGTGTAACTCCCATTAAAATTGCAAGCGCAAACAGTATTGGCAATGGCACACGTATTAGTGCTGCAAAAGCAAAAGATAGCATAGCTACAACTTGCACACTTAGAGCAAGTGTTCCAACTTTTCTTTGACCAAATCTATCAAAAAGCTTTGCGTATAATGGCGTTACGGCTGCTTGCGATAGCACGTATGCTGCGCTCATAGTGCCTGCAATTGTCCAATTATTATAGATGTGGTTTAATGCCAGAACAATTCCTAAGCCCATCATCGAAATAGGCAGCCTTGCTATTGCTCCAGATATGCAAAACGCTCGTGTTCCTTCGAATGAGAACAATCTTACGTAGTTTGACATAGGCGAAGACTTTGGCTGCGCCGATTTCGATGACATATTCACTTCCCTTAAATTTGTACGCGCTTAACATGTTTAACTTGATTAACATGATTGATTTTTGAGTGTCTTTCTAGTCTACATTATGGCGTCAAAGTTTGCCGATGTTGTTTTGTTTTTCCCGGAAATGTACGTAAATTGGGTCAAATTTGGTACAAAATGCGGAAGGTTTTTCCCGAGTTTGTTTATTTTTGCCCGTGTTTGTTTACATTTTGGGTCAAATAGGGAACAAACGCGGGAATACTTTCGTATGTTTGTTTATTTTTGCCCGTGTTTGTTTACGTTTTTGGTGATTTTGGGAACAAACACGGGAAAATCGCTCGCGATTGACGTGATTATTTTTGCGATTATCTTTTGAAGAAAAGTATTGTAGAATTGTGTTATAGGTTTCAAACAAACTGGGAAGGCAAGAAATGTTTGGTTCACTTATTTGCTCGGCAGCTGGATTCGCTAACACTCAATCGGGTTCTGCAATACTTGGCTCCATGATTTTTGCAATCGTGGTTGTTCTTGTTGGTATTGGAATTAAGATTTGGAAAAAATACGGCAAGCATTAGAGTATTAGAGTGCTAGAGCACTAGATTTAGCTTAATATTTTTGACTTTCATTTTTCGCGGCATTTTTGTTGGCATTTTAAGACAGCCTTGTAAGGCAGCCTTTTAAGACGGTATTTTTGTGATTGCCATTTTTTATTGCACGCGCGAAGTCGCAGTTTTGTAAATCCGTTGAGGCTTAACGCTACAATAGAGCAGATGAGTGATACAACGACGCAATCGACGGATAAGATTCTTGCAGAGATTGTAGACTCTGTAAAAATTCCTCAATCCCCGGATATAAACAATAAAAAGTCAATAAAAACTGTGAAAAAAGAAAATAAAACTACAAATAAAAATACAAAAACTAAAAAAACTAAAGACTCTGAATCGAATAAGGTGAGTAGGGCATCTAAAGGATTTAAGTCTCCTAAAAGCTCTAAAGCCACTTACAATGCGCTTCCGCCAGTGGTAAATGATCAGCGAGAGGGCGCGCTTGTTGCGCCTCCAAAGTATCGCAAGGGGTCAATGCGAATCGTTCCGCTTGGTGGATTGGGTGAAATTGGCCGAAATATGAACGTTATTGAATATAACGGCCATATTTTGCTTATAGATTGCGGAGTGCTTTTCCCAGAAGAAGAGCAGCCAGGCGTGGATCTGATTTTGCCAGACTTCCACTACATTCAAAACAGACTAGATAAAGTAGACGCGCTAGTTTTAACTCACGGCCACGAAGACCACATTGGCGGCGTGCCGTATTTGCTTAAAATGCGCCCAGATATTCCGCTAATCGGGTCTAAGCTCACTCTTGCGTTTGTTGAAGCAAAGTGCGAAGAACACAAGATTAAGCCAAAAACAATTCAGGTAGAAGGCCGCTCAAAGCTAAAAGTTGGCCCATACAATTTGGAGTTTATTAGCGTAACGCACTCGATTCCAGACGCTCTTGCTGTATGCGTAAAAACGCCAGCGGGAACGATTATAGACACTGGAGATATAAAGTTAGATCAGCTTCCACTAGACCATAGGCTTACTGATTTAGTTGAATTCGGAAAGCTTGGCGAGCAAGGAATTGACCTATTAATGGCTGATTCCACAAACGCTGAGATTCCAGGATTTGTTAAGCCAGAAACCACTATTGGACCGGCTTTGGATCAAGCGTTTGCTAACGCATCGCGCAAGATAATCGTAGCAAGCTTCTCTAGCCACGTTCACCGCGTTCAGCAAGTCGTAGATGCTGCGCACAAGTATGGTCGAAAAGTGGTGTTTGTTGGGCGATCAATGGTTAGAAATATGTCGATTGCGGCCGATCTTGGCTACTTGCATATTCCAGAAAATACTGTTGTAGATCTAAAGCAAGCAAAAGATATTCAAGACGATAAGCTTGTTTATATGTGCACAGGATCTCAAGGCGAGCCAATGGCAGCACTTGGACGAATCGCAGACGGAATACACAAAGATATTACAGTTAACGAGTTCGATACCGTTATTCTTGCAAGCTCTCTAATTCCAGGAAACGAGCACGAAGTTTATAAGGTTATTAACAAGCTTGTGCAAATGGGCGCTCGCGTAATCAACAAAGACAATGCTGCAATCCACGTATCTGGTCATTGCAACGAGGGTGAGTTGCTCTATTTGTACAACATTGTTAAGCCAAAGTGCGCTATGCCAATCCACGGAGAACACAGGCATCTTGTTGCAAACGGTTTGATTGCTGTTAAAACGGGCGTGGACCCTAAGAATGTTGTTTTGGCAGAAGATGGCGATGTTGTGGACTTGTACCACGGAAATGCTGCTGTTGTTGGCTCTGTTCCATGCGGATACGTGTACGTTGACGGCGATTCCGTTGGAGAGCTTACAGACGAAGAGCTGGAAAAGCGCAGAATCCTTGGTACGGAAGGCTTTGTGTCTAGTTTTGTAGTTGTAAATACAGATAGCGCAGACGTTGTAGCAGGTCCAAAGATTTACTTGAATGCTGTTGCAGAAGACGAATCTGATTTTGAAAAGGTTCGATCTCAGATTGTTTTCCAGCTTCAAGATGCCATGATGCACGGCGAGAAAGACACGCACAAGCTTCAGCAGATTATGCGAAGAACGCTTGGAAGTTGGATTGCGCGCGCGTTGCGTAGAAAGCCAATGATTGTGCCTGTTGTTGCGGATCTTGCGCAAAAGGATTAGTCAAGTGATTAGTCAAGGACTAGTCAAGCGATAAGAGCCACGTAAAAATCATAAATAAAGTAAAATCACCATAAATACACAAGTAAATACACAATAAACACAAAAGGAAGTTAATATGCCAGGAGCAAATCTGACTCGCGTAGAAGCTGCGGAACGTTTTAGCGCTATCCAAATGCCAATTCACTACACTGTTGCACTTGATTTAGGCAAGGGTGGCCGCGATTTTAAGTCGCACACAAAAATTGAGTTTGGCGCAAAAGTTGGTGGAACAAGCTTCCTCGATTTGATTGCAAACAGTGTTGAATCCGTTGTGCTTAATGGCGTTTCTCTTGACGTTTCTAAGGTTTTTGCAGATAGTCGCATCGAGCTTGCAAATTTGGCTGAGCACAACACAGTAGAAGTTGTAGCAAATTGCCAATATTCCAACACGGGCGAAGGCTTGCACAGAAGCGTTGATCCTTCCGACGGCAACGTTTACCTTTACACGCAATTTGAGGTTCCAGACGCTCGCCGCGTTTATGCAGTGTTTGACCAGCCAGATTTGAAGGCTGTTTTTGACTTTAGTGTGGATGCTCCAGAAAGTTGGATTGTTACTTCCAACATGCCAGTTAAAAGCGAAACTGCGATTGAAGGGCGCAAGACGGAAGATGGCACTTTGGAAAATGGCGCTGTAGAAGGCATGAAGCGCTGGGTGTTTGAGTCAACTCCAAAAATGAGCTCCTACTTAACTGCGATTTGCGCAGGTCCTTACGCCGAATGGCACACGTCTTACAACAATGAGGACGGCCGCGTAGTTCCAATGGCAATGTACTGCCGTCAGGCACTTAAAGACGCTTTTGCAAAAGATGTTGACTACTTGTTTGACATTACAAAGAAGGGCTTTGCTTTCTACGCTAAGACTTGGGGAGTGCCATATCCGTACGCAAAGTACGATCAGATTTACGTGCCAGAATACAACGCTGGAGCTATGGAAAACATTGGTATGGTTACAATTCGCGACCAATATGTGTTTGAGTCCAAAGTTACAGACGCTTATGCTGAGCGCCGCGTTGTAACAGTTTTGCACGAGCTTGCACACATGTGGTTCGGCGACTACGTAACTATGAAGTGGTGGAACGATCTTTGGCTCAACGAGTCTTTTGCTGAGTTTACGTCTACGCTTGCAACGGCTGAAGCAACCGAATGGCACGACGCTTGGAGCACATTTAATTCTGGCGAAAAGAGTTGGGCGCTTAATCAAGATCAGCTTCCAACAACGCATCCAATCGTGGCTCCAATCAACGATTTGAACGACACTTCCGTTAACTTCGACGGCATTACTTACGCAAAGGGCGCTTCTGTTTTGAAGCAACTTGTAGCATATGTTGGCCGCGAAAAGTTCTTTGAAGGAATTCACAACTATTTGAGCAAGCACGCTTATAGTAACGCAACTTTGGCTGATTTGTTGCACGAGTTGGAGCTTACAAGCGGACGCGATCTTAAGTCTTGGAGTGCGCAATGGCTTGAAAAGGCTGGAATTAACACGATTTCTACAGAAGTCGAAGAAGCTGAAGACGGTACTATTGCTTCCTTGCGTTTGCGTCAGAGCGCCCCAGTTGAGCATCCAGTTTTGCGCGCGCATCGCTTGGCTGTTGGATTCTACAATGTGGACGAAGCAAGTGGCGAGATTGTGCGCACAAAGCGAATCGAACTAGATGTTGATGGCGAAGTGACGGAAGTGGCGGAAGCGCGCGGATTGCAAAGGCCTGCGCTTATTCTTGTAAACGACGACGACTTGACTTACACAAAGCTACGTTTTGACGCAAAGTCGCTTGAGTTTGCTGCCGAAAATCTTTACCGCTTTAAGGATTCTTTGACGCGCTCTCTTATTTGGCTTGCACTGTGGGATATGACTCGCGACGCGGAATTCCCAGCAGAGCGCTTTGTGGAGCTTAGCCTTAAGGCCTTGGCAACTGAGCGCGAATCTACGACTTTCCGCTATGCTCTTGGTCAAGTAAAGGTAACTGCAAGCCACTACGTGGTGCCTGAGCGCCAAGCAGAAGTCGCAAAGCATGTTGCTCATGAACTATGGCAGTTGGCTTTGGCAGCTTCGGCAGGCTCCGACGAGCAATTCCAGTTGCTAAAGGCTTATCTTGGATACGGCGAAGTTGGAGATGCTGAGTTTGTACAAATCGCTAACGGATTGCTTGACGGTTCTGTGAGCTTAGAAGGCTTGGAAATAGATAACGACTTGCGTTGGAGCATTTTGATTGCGCTCGCAGGCGTAAATGCTTTGGACGAAGCTGGAATTGACGCGGAACTTAAAAAGCGCGATACTACCGAGAATCGTGAATACGCATACCAGGCTCGTGCTGCTCGCTCAACTGCAGAAGCTAAGGATTGGGCTTTTGAACAGGCTTTGCGTAATCTTGATTTGACTAATATGCAAATGGGTGCTGTGGTTGCTGGATTTGCAAGCACTGCTAAAGGCGATTTGGTTAAGCCTTATGTTGAGCGCTACTTTGCGGAAGTTGAGTGGATTTGGAAGAATCGCACATTCCATATGGCGGAAACTTTGATTGAAGGCTTGTATCCAAATTATGCGGATGTAGACGAGTTGGTTGAGCGCGGGCAAAGCTGGCTTGATGAGCATAAGGATGCGGATCAAGCTTTGCGGCGCATGGTGCTCGGCAAGCTCGATTCTTCTCGACGCACGCTTAAAGTGCAGCATTACAACGCTTCGCTCTAGTTTTTTGCAATCAAATAGCAATTTTCAATGTACATTCCTAATAAGAAAATAGGGAAATGTAGATTGAATCTAAGTTGATTAAGATTAAGTTGATTAAGATTAAACTCAAGGAGTCGCAAGATGGCAGAAGATATGCATCAATCAACGCCAACAATACATGGTGAGCAACTAAACGCGGATGGTACGCAAAAAGCGCAAGACCGCGTAAACAATCGATCTTTGCGACCAAACAGCGATTCCTTTAAAGAGTTTATGACTAGCGGCTGGGATAACCAGGAGCCTCAAATCGAACCGCTTGAATCGTCGAAATACACACCAGTGCGTCTAGAGGCGCTTGGCAAGCGATTCCCAGGCGAGCGCCTTGTTATTCCAGCAGGCCAGCCAAAAGTGCGCAATAACGATTGCGACTACGCTTTTAGGCCAGACACGACTTTCGCATATTACACTGGCTTGGGTCAGGATTACGAGGCAGGCGCTGTTCTTGTGCTTGAGCCAGTGCAAGCAGGCAGCGAAGAGGAAGCGGCGGGCAAAACCCACGTTCCGCAGCTTTTTGTGGCACCTCGCGCAGACAATAGCACTGCAGCATTCTATAAAGACCCACACTACGGCGAATACTGGGTTGGTCCTCGCGCAGGACTTAAAGAGCTTAAGGCTATGACTGGCATTGAAACGCGCGATATTGCCGAGCTTGACGACGCGATTGCAAAAAACGTTAGCGACGATAATAGCGCTGCCGAAAGCGTGCGCGTGCGAATTGTGCGCGAGTCGGATGCTGATCTAACTGCGCGCGTAGATGCTTTAAGAGAAGCGAGTGGATTTAGCGACGAAGATGCTAACATTGCTGCAGACGATAAGCTGCACGAAGTGGCTGCCGAAGCGCGAATGCTTAAAGATGCCTACGAGATTTGCGAAATGCGCAAAGCTGTTGCTGCTACAAAGTTAGGCTTTGATCGCATGCTTACGCGTTTGCCTCAAGCTTTGGGCAAGGATCATTCTGAACGCATGATTGAAGGCGCTTTTAACTCCGTTGCTCGAGAAGTTGGAAACGAAGTTGGCTACGATACAATTGTTGCTTCTGGCAAGCACGCTCCAATTTTGCACTGGATGCGCAACACGGGCGTGGTTTCTAGCGGTGATCTTCTTTTGATTGACGCTGGCGTAGAAGTTAACAGCCTTTACACAGCAGATATTACGCGAACTTTCCCAACCAATGGCAAGTTTACGGATTTGCAAAAGAAGCTTTACCAGTGCGTTCTCGACGCTCAGCAAGCTGGTTTTGAGGCTGCTAAGCCAGGTGCTACCTACAGCGATATTCACCACGCTTGCATGCGCGTGCTTGCAGAGCATTTGCACGAGTGGGGCATTCTAAAAGTTAGCGTTGAGGAATCGCTTTCTCCGCAAGGTCAGCAGCATCGTCGCTGGCATGCGTGTGGTGTTGCTCACCACTTGGGTCTAGATGTTCACGATTGCGCTCAAGCTCGCTACGAGGCTTATCAGGGTGCGAAGATTACTCCAGGAATGATTTTTACAATCGAGCCTGGCTTGTACTTTGCTGCCAATGATCTTATGCTTCCGCCAGAAATGCGCGGAATCGGAATCCGCATTGAAGATGATGTTTTGATGACGGAGAATGGTCCTGAATGGCTTTCTATCGATATTCCTAAGCAAATCGAAGATGTTGAAGCTTGGATGGCTCAGCGCGCTGCTAAATAGTGTGCTGCTATCTAAACGGATTGTCTAAGATTGTCTAGGATTATCTAGGATTATCTAGGATTATCTAGAATCATCTAAGATCATCTAAATTAATTATCTAATCTTTACGCAATAATGTTGTTATAGCACTTAGTTGTTATAACAACATTACTTTATTGCGGCTTATGTGGCTTGTGTGCTGCATATGCTTTATATGTTTCATGCGTTTTATACATTTGTGTTTTATGCATTTATGTGACTTGTTGCAATAAAGATGTTGATTAACGAGTCGCAGCCAAAATCATCGATACTCTCGAAAGGAATACAATGACTAAGCCAATCGTTCTTTCACTTGGAGAACTACTTTGGGATTTGCTTCCCCAAGGAAAACGAGTTGGAGGTGCTCCAGCGAATTTTGCGTATCACGCGCAATGCAATGGTGCAGAAAGCTACGTTATTAGTGCTGTTGGAGAAGATTCTCTTGGCAATGAACTTGTTGAAGAAGTTGAAAAAGCAGGGATTAAGCACGTTATTCAGCGCAATGCTTGGCCAACTAGTACGGTAGATGTTTCGCTTAGAAATGGCATTCCAGAGTACACGATTGTGCGAAACATTGCGTGGGATTATATTGTTTATACGCGCGAACTTGTGGATCTTGTTAGCAAAGCAGACGCGATTTGCTTTGGAACTCTTAGCTTAAGATCGCAAGAAACACACGATACTGTTTTGGAGCTTTTAAAGCATGCAAAGCCAAACGCCATGAAGTTCTTCGACATAAACATTCGTAGCGATCATTATTCAAAGGATTTGATTGACGCTCTTCTTAAAGAGGCAACTGTTTTTAAGCTTAACGATTCCGAGCTGCTTCTTCTTAGAGATATGTTCAATATTCGCGAAACTTCCGACAATGAGGCTTGCAAATGGTTCCAAGCTCGCTATGGTTTGGATTACGTGATTTTGACTGGCGGATCTACTTTTAGCGCAATCTTTACTAAGAATGGCGAAAGCTCTACCTACCCAACTCCTCATGTGGAAGTTAACGACACGGTTGGTGCTGGAGACTCATTCTCTGGCACGTTTACTGCAAGGATTTTAGCTGGCGATTCGCTTAAAGACGCGCATCGTGCTGCAATCAACACTGCTGCGTACGTTTGCACTCAAGCAGGAGCGTGGCCAGAGTACCCGAGCGAAATCCCAGACTATCTTTCTAAAGCAGGACTGTAGGCTGCAAGAATATAAATAAAAGCTTCAACTTGTAAGATTAATTAGGTAATTCCTAGACTCAAACGAGTTGAAGCTTTTTTATACGCCATTAAGGCGATTATTAGTGGGGCCTCAGGGGCTTGAACCCTGGACCGACGGATTATGAGTCCGTTGCTCTAACCGACTGAGCTAAAGCCCCACGCTAACAAAGTTAGCAACGACTAGATTAGCACACACCCATAAACGTTTAACACGCTGTTTAACACACTACGATTAACGTGTTGTTTAGCACGCAAAATCGCATGGGTGCGCACAAGACAAGTCGCAAGCAGCTTTAGAGCAAATAGCTACGCTACTACTTCTTGGTCTCTTCCAGAAGCAAAATTGCTCAAAGCTCCAGTCTTACGAACTGCAACGAACAGAAGCCAAGGAACAATGCCTGCAATCACAAAGCCGCTTATAAGTTCGCAAATCATGTGAATTGTAAGATAGTTTGCGCTCTTTCCTTGGTAGACCACAAACATTAAGTAAATACCATATTCAAGAGCGGTAAGCGTGCCAGAAATTACGCTTAAAGTAAGATTGTACTTTTTGTAGCGAGCGATAGCAAAAGGAAGCTCGCTAAACACGGCTTGCAAGGCGGCAGAAGCTAAAACCATAAACGCAGAGAATTGCTGGCCAAGAATGTTCTCAAACACGGCACCAACAACGTTTACGTAAATTGCAGCACCAGGCTTGCGGATTAAAAGGAGTGCAAGCGGGCCAGACATGTACCAAACGCCGTGCAAAATGCTGCCAAATCCAGGCAAAACAGTGCGCAAAATAGGGGAGATTTGGGAGAAGAACACAATGGTAAAGCCCCAGTAGATTATGCCAAACAAGGCGGCTAGAGCGGCGCCGAGCGATATATCTGCAACGCGCCATTTAAGACTTGCGATTGTTGTTGGTGCAGGATTTGCGTTTGCACGAGCCTTATCGGTTATTGGAGTTTCGGATTGTGCGGAGTATTGTGCGTTTTCTTCGCTTTGATTGTTTGCGGATTCGTTGCTTAGAATATCACTCATTAGTGTTCCTAACTATTGATTGCTGCGCATTGTAATTTCTTTGAGCGTTTCTCGACCTACGCAGCCTGGGCAGAAACGCCAACGTGTACTTTACCATTTAATCGCCACTAACACGCCTTTATGCGCTAGTTTTGTGCGATTTGTAACGTTTTTGATTATTGCAGAAATCTATAACGCGCTATAAAACCGATTATTCAACGCAAACGCTATTTCCGCTTTTTGTTGCTCGACACGCCGTAAATCAGGTACAAAAACACTACAGTTATTAATCTAGATAGTTGGAAAAATGAGCGAAACGTAAATCCGAAAACGTAAATCCGAAAACGTAAATCAAAAATGGGAGCACAAAATGTCGATGGAACATCCAAATCGCACCAATGAGCGAATTGTTGACGTTGAGCGAGATATTATGAGCCGCGCTCCAGAGCATAATAAGACGAATCTTGATTTAGATAGAATGCGCTTAATCCTCGATATTTTGGGGCATCCAGAGCAATCGATGCACGTGATTCACATTACTGGCACAAATGGCAAAGGCTCCACGGCGCGCATGGCGGAGGCGATTTGCCGCGCGTACGGTTTGCGCACGGGTCTTTACACTTCGCCGCATTTGCAACGTGTAAATGAGCGAATTATGATTGACGGCCAAGAAATTAGCGATGACCAGTTTGTTGACGTGTTTGATCAAATGAAAGACATTATAAACATGGTTGACGCTCGCATGGATGCTGATGGCAAGCCGCGAATGAGCTTTTTTGAAGTGCTTACAGCTATGGCGATTTGGGCCTTTGCTGACGCTCCTGTAGATGTTGCTGTGATGGAAGTTGGCATGGGCGGCGAATGGGACGCCACTAATGTTATGAACGCGGATGCTGCGATTATTGGCCCTGTAGACATGGACCACATGCAATGGCTTGGAAACACGGTTGAAGAGATTGCGCGCACAAAGGCTGGCATTATTAAGCCAAATTGCACTGTGATTTTGGGGCCGCAGCCACACGAATCGCAGGTTTTGCCGATTATTCAAGAGGTGGCAAATCGCAATAATGCCAAGCTTTTACGCGACTTTAGTGACGGCAGCGGCGAGCTGGAGGTTGTTTCGCGCACTCCAGCTGTTGGCGGTCAAGTTGCCACTTTGCGAACTACAAATGGCACTTATGAAGATGTGCCGATTGATAAGTTTGGTGTACATCAGTCACATAATGCGTTGGCGGCGCTTGCTGCTGCGGAGGTTGTTCTTCCTGTAAATGGCGCTTTAGACGGCGATTTGGTTGCCGAGGCTTTGAGTCAAGTTAAGGTTCCTGGCCGAATTGAGCAAGTGCGTACTTCTCCAACGATTATTATTGACGGCGGTCACAATGTTAATGCTGCCGAGTCGCTTCGTAAAACAATCGAAGAAAACTATAATTTTGAGCAGCTTATTGGCGTTGTGGCAATGATGGCAGATAAGCAAGTTGAAGAATACTTGGGTGTGCTTGAGCCGATTTTAACTAAGATTATTGTTACGCGTAACTCTTGGCGAGACCGCGTTATGGATCCTAAAGATTTAGAGAAGATTGCGATTGGTGTGTTTGGTAAAGATCGCGTGATTCGCGTTGACGATCTTCCAGACGCTATTCAAACGGCAGTGAATCTTGTTGACGAAGATGATGAGCTTGGAGTGGGGTATGGGCACGGAGTGCTGATTTGCGGCAGCTTTGTTACGGCAGGAGATGCGCGCACTATGCTGATTGAGCGCGTTAATCCAGACTTAAAGAAGCCAAAAGATCAACGCGCTAATATTCATCCAAATCTTGCGGAATGACTTTAGCTAAAGAGGTGATTAGCTAAATAAGCGTTTAATAATAAACGAATCTCCTTCGTAAGGAACATGTTTGTTGTGCACCTTTATCCAGCGTTCGTCGCCCTTTCCGATAGCAAGTATTATGTTTAGTCTGTTGTTCTCTCTAGCATCTTTTCTTGCTTCTTCAACACTGTACTCAATAGCTTCAGCTCTGTTTATAATAATTCGCGATTCAACGTTTGGATTGGTTACGCAAGATTGCATGTATTTGCAAATGTCCATTTCGTCTTCGACATTTGTGTCTTCTTGAGTGAACACAAATTGGTTGATTCGATCTTGTGCGGCTTGAACTATTTCTTTTCTCCTGTCAACGGCTTTGTCTCCCGTGGATCCTGTTACAAGCGTGATTCTAAGATCATTGTTACCGTATTTGTCGTATACGAAGTCGACAACAGATTTTGTGGAAATGTAGTTGTGTGCGTAATCAACTATGGCAACTGTATTGGATTTTGTGTCTTTAAAGACTTCCATTCGCCCCGATATTTGAACGTTTTCTATAGCATGTAGGGCTTTTTGATCTGTGTTTTCATTTATGCTTAATGCGTTTGCGATTGCGATTGCTGCAGTGGCGTTCTCGTAGTTAAAGTCGCCAGCAATCTTTAGATTGAATTTGTCTATAGCGCTGTAATTAGGCATGTCTTGATTTACGTACTCGCTAGCTTCGCCTTCTAAAATCGCAATACAATGCTCTTGCGAACTTGGTAATTCTTGCGATTCTTGCGATTCTTGCGATTCATCGGATTCTTGCGATTCTTGCAACTCTGGTATCGCTACATATCTTGGCAAAACAAGCTCTGGGTATTTTTCGCTGTTTTCGTAAGGGTGAATATCGGAATAATCGCTGCATTCTGTGCAATTACAAGTGTTTCCGTCTAGTTCTTCTTTGTGTATTCTGGAAAAAGTCGTGACTTTTACGCCATTTTGCTTTGCGTCTTGAAGAAGCAAATCCGCATGCGCGCAATCCGCATTAAGCACAAGTGCATCCGTATTTTTTACGATTTGACGCTTGCAATACAAATAATCTTCAAAAGTCGGGTGTTCGATTGGGCTTATGTGATCTGGGCTAATGTTCAAAAATGCCGCAACATTAAAGTGCAATCCATACACGCGGTTGACTTTGTATGCTTGCGACGAAACTTCCATAACAAGGTATTTCATGCCATTTTCTACGGCTTGGCTCATCATTCTAAATGCATCTAGGCTTTCTGGCGTAGTCAAGTCCGACTCAACATATGTTTTACCATCTAAACAATTGTCTACCGAAGAGAATAGCGCCGCTTTGCCATTAGAATGTGCGTTCAAAATAGCATGAGTAAAGTATGCTGTGGTTGTTTTGCCTTTTGTTCCCGTAATGCCAATAGTCGTAAGCTTTTCTTGCGGATTGTTAAAGAATGCTGCCGAAAGTAAGCTCATAGCTTTATGAACATCTGTTACAATCAATCCAACCGCATTAGTGTATTCCGCGTAGCAATCCTGAGCAACGTATGCGTTTAAGCCATTTTTATCTGCGTCTTTAAGGTATTCTGGCTTAAAATTGCCCTTAATAAAAAGCAATGTGTTTGGCTTAATATCGCGCGAATCGTACGTTATGTGGCTGTACGGCTTTGAGTGCGCACTAAAATCGCTAGCATCTATTGACCAAGTTTGGTCGTTTTCGTGCGTTAAATCGTCATGTTTTTGCGCACTTTTATTTTGTATTATTTCTCGCAAAAGATTTTGCTTTAACAAAATATTGCATGCTTCGTCTAAAGATAATTTTTGTAAAGACATTTCGCTTTTCCGTGTTGTTTTTGTTATTTGCGTTTTATTTTAGTTGATTTTATTTTAGTTGTGTTTATTTGATTCGTGCGGCTGCTTGCGATTTTTTCGCGCGCAAATTGTGCAAGAATCGCCATTAATTACAGCCAACTTCCTTCGCTAACTGGTCTTCCTTTAGACTTAAGCCAGCTATCAAAGCTTAACTTCCACTTTGCGTAAGCGTCTCGCTGCCAAACCATAATCTCGCATAACTTAAGATTTGCAACATTTTCGTGCAACTCGCTTATAGGCTCAATCAAATCAACTGCAGCAACTGTATCTGCTGTAGCATCGTGAAAATTGCCAATTGGCTCTATTCCATAAAACTGCGTTGTGTATGTAAGTGTGCGTTTGCCAGTTCGCTTAGAAATGGCTCTATCTATAACAAGCGGGTCTACAATAAGCATCTCGCCGCCATTAATTGTGCTTTTTGGGCGATTTTGCAAAGAGTCAAGACTCCATCTTTGCAAATCATGGTTTAGCATTTTAACGTCAAAAGGCGCATTGTATGCAAGAAGTGGAATGTTCTTGCTTTGTGCAAGGCTAATGGCTCTTCCAAGCAATTCGATTTCTTGAGTTGGATCGCCTCCGTTTTCTTGCAAAAACTCGTTTGTAAAGCCGTTTACTTCGCTTGCTTTAGGGTTGATTTGCTTATGCGGGTTTACAAGCCACGTTGCAATAACGTCATTGTTACGTCCACGCGCTGGGTCTCTAAAAACGAGCGTTGCGGAGCATATTGAATCACTGCCAATAATTGCGCCCGTTGTTTCTGTGTCGAAGCCAAGCAGCATTGATTTGCACAATGCTGTGTTTTTATCTTGCTGCGGTGCTTTTTCTAGTGCTTCTAGCAACTCATCTATGTTCTTTGCCATGCAATAATCCTAGAATGCAGCGAAGACCCTTGCGTGCGTTTTTGAGTCGTTTGGTTGTTTGATTAAAAATCGCGTAAACAAAAAACCCACGGTAATAAATCCGTGGGCTTTTAGTTACAAATTTATACGCAAATCAAACGTATTAAGCATTTGCATTAAGCATTTGCATTAAGCATTTGCATTAAGCATTTGCATTAAGCATTTGCATTAAGCATTTGCATTAAGCATTTGCATTAAGCATTTGGCCTTTTGCCGTGATTTGCTGCCTTTTTGCGGCGAGCCTTGCGCTTACGTCCACGCATACCCATAATAAACTCCTAACGATTAAAATGAACAACCTTACGGATTATCGCACGTTGCCACGACGTTTGCTAGCTTTAAGCTAGAATATTTGCAACAGTTGCGTTAAGCAAGCTAACCAAATCGTTTGGATTTAGAACAACGTCTAGTCCGCGTTTTCCTCCAGAAACAAGAATCTCGTCAAAGTGCATAACGCTAGCGTCCAACACAGTTTCGTGATGAGTGCGCTGACCAAATGGGCTGATTCCGCCAACAACATATCCACTTTCTCGTTGAGCTACGTCTGGGCTTGTCATGCTGGCTTTTTTGGCATTTACTGCGCTCGCAATCGCCTTCATGCTTAATCGAGCGTTTACTGGCACAATGCCGACTACGCGCTTTTCGCCTGTGTCTACCATAAGCGTTTTGCAAACTTGCTCTGCGTTTACGCCTAATTTTTGCGCTGCTTCCATGCCGTAGCCGTCATCCATGTGATCTGCATCGTGCTCGTAGTCAACAACGCGGAATGTGATTCCAGCGTTTTCTAGTTGTGCGATTGCTGGCGTTGCTTTGCCTGTTGCAGCATGTTTTTTGCCCATTTTTACCCCCGTGTGCAATGCGTTGCGAAAACCCCCTGCGATGAGTCACCGCAAGGGGTTTGTAGCTTTATTTAGCTTTATTTGTTTCGCTAATTTTACTCAGCAATCTCAGCGAAGTAAAGCAATGTGCGAATCATGTTAGCGGTAAAGCCGTATTCGTTGTCGTAGAAGGTAACGGTACGAGCCAAGGTTACGCCGTCAACAGTGTTAACGTCGGTCTGAGTTGGATCGAAAACGCCACCGTGGGTATCGCCAATAATGTCGGAAGACACAATGCTATCGGCGTTGTAGCCAAAGTAATCGCAGTTTTCGAATGCCTTCTTAAAGGCTTCGTTGATTTCTTCGGTGGTTGCTGGCTTCTCGAGAACAGTAGTCAACTCGGTAACGGATCCATCTGGAACCTGAATACGCTGAGCATGACCCTGAAGCTTGCCATTAACTTCTGGAACAACCTTGCCGATTGCCTTAGCAGCACCAGTGGAGTGCTCGATTGTGTTGCAAGCAGCAGAACGGTTGTTGCGTGGCTTGGAGCCGCGTGGGCCGTCGAGAATCATCTGGGTGCCAGTGTAAGCGTGGATAGTGGTCATAAAGCCAGACTTAATGCCCCAATTATCTTGCAAAAGCTTAACCATTGCAGCCATGGAGTTGGTGGTGCAAGAGCCAGCAGACACAATGTTGTCGGTTGGCTTTAAGATCTCTTGGTTTACACCAAACACAACGGTTGGGGTGGTTTCGTCTTTAGCAGGAGCAGAGATAAGAACCTTCTTAGCTCCAGCGTTCAAGTGAGCCTGGGACTTTTCTGCAGAAGTGTAGAAACCAGTGCACTCGAGCACGAACTCAACACCATCGTTCTTAACCCATGGAATGTTGTTTGCGTCTTTTTCGGCGTAAACCTTGTAAGTCTTGCCATCTACCACGATTGCGTCTTCGGTGGAAGTCACCTCAACTGGGGTGCCATCGTCGTGGCGGAAAGTGCCATGAGTGCTGTCGTACTTAAGCAAGTAAGCAAGCATTGAAGGAGTGGTCAGATCGTTGATGGCTGCGACTTCAATATCGCCAGCTTGACCGCCACGAGCTTGAAGCTCAAAAATACGACGGAATGCCAAACGGCCGATACGTCCAAAGCCGTTAATACCAATCTTGACTGTCATGTGGGATCTCCCTTGAGTGAAACCTTAACGCACGGTTTTTGCGATTTTTCGCGATTTTTAACAATACGTTTTTGGTCTTCGTTATTTAAACTAACATGTTTATTTTAATGTGCGGTATGTACTACGTTAGTGCATCATTTTGTATTACACTTGTGCAACATTTTGCCTTGTTGCATCGCGCATTTGCGATTATTCGCACTACTTTGGTGAAACAGCTAGAGCGCTTGAAACACTGGTGTTTATATCTCCCAAATCGCCAACTGGTCGCTTAAACCAGCTAACTTGCGGCAGTGGAGCGTCTATAGGGAATGTGATTACAAGAGTGCCTTCGTGAACGTCAATATGCGCAGGAGTGTCGTTTAGTAATTCGTTGCTTAGGCCTTGAACGGCATCGCCATACATAGTTTCGTGCTGAAGTTGATATTTAAGACCAATCTCGTTTACATCGCTAGAAACAGGCGTGTGTGAGAACACAGAAACCATTCGGCCTTCGGGGCCGCCTGACGCAGGAAAGTCAAGGGAACCGTTGTGAATTGCTGTAACAATCGTGCCGTCTCCATACAAGAATCCAATTCCGCCTCTAACTGCAAGTCGAACCATAAGTTGAATGTTGGAAATCGTGTGATCAACGCGGCCGCCTAAGCCGCCAAAAATATGGAATTCTCTAGAGCCTTTAGACCAGCCAACTTTAAGAGCAGAAAGCAAATCAGGGTCATCTTTTTCGGCAGGAAGTCGCGTAATCGCAGCGTCTGTTGGGAGTTTTAATCGCACGGAGTCAAAGTCGCCAATTAGAGCATCAACGTGTAAACCAAGTCTGCACGCATGATCCCAGCCACCATCGGCTGCAATAGTTAAAGCGCGATCAGGAACGTGTTCGCGCGTATGGTCGTAATAATCTCCAGCTGCTAAAACAACGCAGCGCTTCAAAGGCTCCATAGTCATATAATATCGCGCGCGCGGAATTGCGATTATATCGCGTGTTTTGTTGCGGCTTGTTGAGATTTAATGCGACTTGTTTAGTATTTTTGAGCATGGTTGATTATTGTCAAGGCTTCAAGTAGAATGAATATTTGGCTTGAGTAATCAAGAAAGTGGTATATCCCACCTGGAAGCCTAAAGGGTTTCGGGTTCATGACTTCGGTCACGTAGCAATATGCTTGCTATAGCGCTATTCTTAAGCGCATTTGATTGATGTTTGAACTTGAATTTATCTTTGACCTTTTGGTGCGCTGTTCCACTGTTTTAACAAGGATTGGAGTCATCATTAGCGACGAACCACGCATTAACGAAGAGATTCGCGTCTCACAAGTACGCCTTATCGGTCCGAAAGGCGAGCAGGTGGGTGTTATTGCGACCTCGGTAGCGTTGAACCTAGCAAAGGAAGCAAACCTCGATCTTGTAGAGGTTGCGCCTACTGCTAAGCCTCCTGTAGCCAAGCTTATTGACTACGGTAAGTACAAGTACAACGAGAAGATTAAGGCTCGTGAAGCGCGTCGTAATCAAAGTACGGCCGAGATTAAGGAAATTCGTTTCCGACTCAAGATTGACGATCACGATTTCGACGTTAAGAAGGGTCATGTTCTTCGATTCCTAAATGGTGGAGACAAAGTAAAAGTCACCATTATGCTGCGCGGCCGCGAACAGTCGAGGCCTGTAGGCGGAGTTGAGTTATTGCGTAGGCTTGCAGATGAGGTTTCCGAAAGTGGAACCGTGGAGTTTGCCCCTAAGCAGGAGGGTCGTAACATAATAATGACTCTCGCGCCTAAGGGTAAAAAGATTCATACTCAGTCTGAGCAGCGTCGTAGAGGCGCTGAATCGCGCGCAGAGCGTCAAGCTCGTCAAGCAGCACGACTTGCGGCAAAGCAAGGAGCTCAGGCAGCGGCCGATGTGTCCGCAAAAGCTTCTGTAGAATCTGATCAGAATCATAAGGAGGGCAGCAATGCCGAAGATGAAAACTAATTCCGCAGCGTCCAAGCGCGTTCGCCTCACCGGCACTGGTAAGGTAATGCACGATGGAAGCGCAATGCGCCACAACTTGGAGCATAAGTCTGCTCGTAAGCGTCGTGCTTTGTCTGCAGATAAGGTTTTAGCTACAGCACAGAGCAAGAATTTAAAGGGCTTGCTGGCTAAGTAAGTGCAGTAAAACAAAGACGCAATTAAAATTTTTAAGAAAGCTGAGGAATACTTATGGCACGAGTAAAACGCGCAGTTAATGCTCACAAGAAGCGTCGCGTTGTTCTTGATAGGGCTTCGGGTTATCGCGGTCAGCGTTCCCGCCTTTATCGCAAGGCAAAGGAACAGCTGCTTCACTCATTTACTTATAACTTCCGCGACCGCAAGGCTCGCAAGGGCGACTTCCGCAAGTTGTGGATTCAGCGCATTAACGCTGCTGTTCGCGCAGAAGGAATCACCTACAACCGCTTTATTCAGGGCTTGCGCTTAGCTGGCATCGAATTGGATCGCCGCGCTTTGGCCGAGCTTGCTGTTAGCGACGTCGAGACCTTTAAGGCAATCGTCGAAGCTGCTAAGGCTGCTTTGCCTGCAGATGTTAATGCTCCAGTAGAAGCCTGATTTTAGTTTATTGGCTTTATTTGAGTGATTTAATCACTTTAAGCATTAAATAGCATTAAATATTAAGTCCGTCTTTTTAGGCGGGCTTAATTGTTTTTGTGCATATATTATGCTCGTAACCTGGTTTTGTGTTTAATTATTAAGTGCTTAAGTCGTAGTTTGCTAGTGTGGCGCGTCTAGCGCATTGCAGAGTAAAATGGAACACAGTGTGTTTTTTGAAATCTAATTGAAAGAGTCTGATTATGCCAAATATGTTCGGTACCGATGGTGTTAGGGGATTAGCAAATCGCGATTTGACCGCACAATTAGCGTTAGATTTAGGCGATGCTGCCGTTCGTGTTTTAGGAGAGGCAACGCATAGCAGCGATTCAAATAGCGAAGATACAGGGAAAAAGATGCACGCTAGGAGAAGGGCGCTGGTTGGTCGCGATACTCGCGTTTCTGGCGATTTTCTAGCGTCCGCTTTGGCAGCAGGCATGAGTGCAGGCGGATTTGACGTTATAGACGCTGGCATAATCCCAACTCCTGGCGTGGCCTTTTTAACTTCTGTGCTAAACGTAGAGATGGGTGCAGTAATATCTGCTTCGCATAATCCAATGCCAGATAATGGAATCAAGTTCTTTGCGCGTGGCGGTTTTAAGCTTCCAGACAGTAAAGAGGACGAGATTGAAGCAGTTTTAGGCAAGGATTGGCAGCGTCCTACGGGCAGCGGTGTTGGGCGAATCAGTCACGATACCACTACAGCTACGAATCTTTACATTGATCATCTTGTTTCTTCTGTAGCGCCTTTAAGCAGTGAGTCTTCTACTCGTCCTAAGCCTCTTGCAGGTCTTAGAGTAGTGGCAGATTGCGCAAATGGCGCAACATCTGTAGTAGCTCCAGAAGCATTGCGCAGAGCTGGCGCAGAAGTGATTGTTATTAACGCTTCTCCAGATGGATACAACATTAACGATCACGCGGGTTCCACGCATCCCGAGCAGTTGCAAGCCATGGTTAAGGCGTCTAAGGCCGATTTAGGAGTAGCTTTCGACGGAGATGCGGATCGCTGCCTGGCTGTAGACGAGAACGGAAACATGGTTAATGGCGACCAAATCATGGGCATTCTTGCGCGTTCTAAGAAGGCCGAAGGCAAGCTGAATCACAATACGCTTGTTGTTACTGTAATGAGCAATCTTGGATTAAAGCTTGCGCTAAAAGACATGGGCATCTCTACTGTTCAAACAAGCGTTGGAGACCGCTACGTTCTAGAAGAGATGCTTAGAGGCGATTATTCTCTTGGTGGCGAGCAGTCGGGTCATGTGATTAATCGCGAGTTTGCAACCACGGGAGATGGCACTCTTACAGCGCTTACGTTGTGCCGCGAAGTTGTGCGTGAAGGCAAGAAGCTTTCGCAAATGGCTGCCGACTTCCCGCAGCTTCCGCAATGCCTGGTAAATGTGCCGAATGTAGATAAGATGGCTGCTAAGACAAATGCTGCTGTTCTTAATGCTGTAGAGAAGGAAAGTGCGCTTTTGGGAGACACGGGTCGCGTTCTTCTTAGACCAAGCGGAACGGAGCCACTTGTGCGCGTTATGTGCGAAGCTGCAACGCAAGAGCAAGCAGATGAGGTTTGCGCGCGACTTGCACAAGTTGTAACGGATAATCTTAAGTTGTAGTTTTACCGACTTTGTACGTGATTTGGCTCAAATTTGGTACAAAATGCGTCAGTTTTTCCCGCTTTTTGTACGTGATTTGGGTCAAATATGGTACAAAGTGCGGAGTGGTTTTCCGCTTTTTGTAGCTCAACACGCCGTCTAGAACTACAAAAAGCGGATAATCTTGATATACTAGCTCTTTTGGTATTGTTGTTAACATATATGCCATTAGCAATAGTCAAATTTAGATTTATAGAGTTAGAAGTTTTGTAGAATCGCCTTGTAAAGGAGTCCTATGTTTACGCATCACGCAAGTGTCGACACTAAGCTTAGCCGCGCAGTAGAGCGCCTTTTGGATTCCGCTACAGAAGATGGCGTTTTGTCGATTGTTCAAGCAGGGGAGCCTGTTTTAAGGCAGCGCACGGTTGCTTACGATGGTCAGCTTACGCGCGCAACGCTTAACAAGCTTATTTCGCTTATGCACAGCACTATGCTAGACGCTCCAGGAGTTGGTTTGGCCGCTCCGCAAATCGGTCTTGGCTTAGCGATTGCGGTTGTAGAAGATCACGTTAGAGACGACGAAGACGACCCTAGAGATATTGCGGAATTGCCATTTAGGGCGATTATTAATCCGCATTATGAGCCAATTGGCACGCAAACGCGCAGCTTCTATGAGGGCTGCTTAAGTGTTGCAGGGTATCAAGCTGTTCGTCAGCGCTGGCTAGATATTCAAGCCACTTGGCAAGACGAGGATGGAAAGCAGCATTCGCAGCGCTTGCACGGTTGGCCAGCGCGAATCTTCCAGCACGAGACGGATCATTTACGCGGTGAGCTTTACATTGATCGCGCAGAAATGCGCTCGCTTTCTAGCGACGAAAACCTTGAGGATTATTGGGCAGATGAGGCAGTTCCTGTAAACGCTGCTAGAACACTAGGCTTTGCGATTTAAAATAAAAGACGAATGCAAAATAAAATCCCCCACAAGTTTTCTTGCGGGGGATTTTATTAATCACAAATATCAGATGTGGAAGTAAAGCTCATACTCAAGTGGCGTTGGAGCCAAACGAGCCATATCCATCTCTTCGTGCTTTAGATTAAGCCAAGTCTCAATCAAGTCGCTAGTAAACACATCTCCTTGCATAAGGAAGTCGTGATCTTCTTCCAAAGCCTGCAAAGCTTCACCAAGCGAAGAAGGAACCTGCTTAATGCCGTCGTGCTCTTCTGGAGGAAGCTCGTACAAATCCTTATCAACAGGAGCAGGAGGCTCAATGTGGTTCATAATGCCGTCTAAGCCAGCCATAAGCTGAGCAGAGAACGCCAAGAATGGGTTGCACGAAGGATCTGGCGCGCGGAATTCAATACGCTTAGCAGAAGGAGCCTCGCCAGCAAGAGGAATACGAATAGCTGCAGAACGGTTACGAGCAGAGTAAACCAAGTTGACTGGAGCTTCGTAGCCTGGAACCAAGCGGTGATAAGAGTTAAGCGAAGGATTTGTAAAAGCGAGCACAGAAGACGCGTGCTTAATAAGACCGCCAATGTACCAACGCGCAATATCGGAAAGCTGAGCATAACCAGTTTCCGCATAGAACAATGGCTTGCCATCTTTCCAAAGCGATTGATGGCAATGCATGCCTGTGCCGTTATCTCCAGCAATTGGCTTTGGCATAAACGTTGCAGCTTTGCCAGCCAAAGCAGCAGTCTCGTGAACAACGTACTTGTACTTCATCAAGTCGTCGCCAGCGTGGACAAGCGTATTGTAACGGTAGTTAATCTCCTGCTGGCCTGCGCCGCCAACCTCGTGGTGAGAGCGCTCAAGAATCAAACCAACCTTTTGCAAATTGTAAACCATGTCGTCGCGCAAGTCTTGATTGTGATCAACAGGTGGAACAGGGAAGTAGCCGTGCTTTACGCGATTCTTAAAACCAATGTTGTTGCTGCCATCGTCTTCGGTGTCTATGCCAGAATTCCATGGAGCCTCGTTGGAATCCACCTCGTAGAAGGAACGCTGCATATCGTTTGCAAAACGCACCTTGTCGAAAATAAAGAACTCGGCTTCTGGAGCAAAGCTTGCGGTATCGGCAATGCCAGTGGCCTTTAAGTAGGCTTCGGCTTTAATTGCCACTTGGCGAGGATCCCTAGAATAAGGCTCGTCTGTTACAGGATCCACAATCGAAAAAGCAACGTTCAAAGTCTTGTGCTTGCGGAATGGGTCAATGTAAGCGGTGTCTACGTCTGGAATAAGCTTCATATCGGACTCGTTAATAGCCTGGAATCCTTGCATAGAAGAGCCGTCGAAGGCCATTCCATCTGTAAATGCGCTGTTTAAGAACTCGCTTGCAGGCACAGTAAAATGCTGCTGAACACCAATCAAATCAGTAAATCGAACAGATACGTACTCAATGCCTTCTTGCTTAATCAAAGCCTCGGCATCTTCTTTAGTTTGCAAAGTGGTCATGCCACGATCCTTTCATAAAAATCTCAGTAAATAGTTTAGATTGTTATATATGATTTTGTATTTCAGCGACTCGACTATCTGGTTACGATTGTGTTACACGCTTTGTAAAGTACAATGGAATTTATGACAAATAAAGAAAACCACGAAAGCCGTATGGATAGCAACGGCACAAGCGCAAAAATCGACTTAGCTTCGATTTTTCCAGCTAAGGGAGATAATCGAAGGCCTCCTGATTGGCTAAGTCGCGCGCTTATGTATGCGGTAATCGCCGCGTTTGTTGCGATTTTTGTTTGGTTTGCGTGGGGAAGTATAGCTTTTATAGTTTTCGACGTTGTAATCTCCATTTTTATAGCGTTGGCAATAGAGCCACTTGTTGTGCGCCTTATAAAACACGGTTGGAGTAGGGCTTTTGCGTCTTTGGCAAGCTTGGTTGGGCTGCTTGCGGTTATTATTTTGCTGCTTGTTCTTTTTGGCAATCTTTTTGTGCAACAAGCTGTTTCCATGGTTCTTGGTTTACCTGATTTATACAACCAATTTGCGCATTTTGTGTTAAATTCCACTGGATTTAAGATGCCAAATATCGAGCAGCTTGGAATGGAGATTTTGCGCAACATTCAAACATCGTGGGTTGTGGATTTTGGCGGTTTTGCACTTAACACCACCTGGGGTTTGATGGCCGCTTTGCTTGATTTGCTTACCATTTTGATGGTTACTTATTATATTTCGGCTGCAGGTCCTGCAATGCGTAGAAGCGTGTGCCGCTTGCTGAATCCTAAGTCTCAAAGGCGATTTTTGTTTATATGGTCGGTTGTTCAAGAGCAAATATCGAGCTTCTTATTCTCGCGCACAATTTTGGCTGCGATTAATGCAACGGGTACTGCGATTTTCCTAATATTTATGAAAGTTCCGTATTGGCTTCCGCTTGCGCTGTTTTGTGGAATAGTTTCGCAATTTGTGCCTACAATTGGTACGTATTTGGGCGGAGCTTTGCCAATCGTATTTGCTTGGGGTTCCAACGGTTTTGCAGCGGCATTGGCTGTTCTTGTTTTTGTTACCATCTATCAGCAGATTGAAAACATGGTGATTTCTCCTAAGATTTCCGAAAAAACAATGGACCTAAATCCTGCTGTAGCATTTTTGTCGGTGTTGGTAATGGGTGCTGTTTTTGGGGCGCTTGGAGCATTTTTGGCGCTTCCTGTTACTGCCAGCTTGCAAGCTATTCTTAAGGTTTGCACAAAGCAGTACAAGCTTGTTGATTCTCCATTAATGAACGATCCAAAGCCTAATCGCAAGTCGATTATGGTTACGAGTGTTGAAGCGATTGGCAATAGTTTTGTAAAGCCTGTTAAAGACAAGGTTCTTCGAGTTATGAAAGGCTCGTCTTCTAGAGTTTCGATTAATGAAGACATTATGTATTGGTATAAGCAAGCTTATGTTTCTTCTAGTGATTCTAGCCTTTCTTCTAGTGATTCTAATGAAAGTCAAAATTCTCAAGAAGATTCTGGATATATTGCTACTATGGCGATTTCGCGCGATGTTCTAGATGCAGTTAATCGCGATATTGCTAAGAAACGCGCGGAAAATGCGGATTTGGATAGTGGGCAAGCGGATCGCGAATCGCAAGCAGCCGACGGGTTGCATGCGAATGCTAAAGATGAGTCGCAAGATAAGTCGAAAGCAAATAAATCTGCTACAATTCCAAGCGAAAGTAAAAACAAAAAATCGAACACAAACACAAATCCACGAAGCGGGTGGAATAAATGATTCTTTTGTCTATTTTCGACGTTTTAGTAATCATAATCGGCGTGAGCAGCGTTATTTACCAAGGCGTTTGCGCAGTGGCGTCGCTTATTGCAAAGCCAGTGGTTTTCCCTCCAGCGCCAATGGACAAGCATTACGCGGTTTTAATATCTGCGCGAAACGAGGAAGCTGTAATCGGGAATCTTATAGAGTGCATACAGCATCAAACTTATAACCAACAGCTAATAGATATTTGGCTAGTTGCCGACAATTGCACAGACAGCACGGCGCAAGTTGGGCGAAAGTACGGTTGCAATGTTATAGAGCGATTCGATAAGCAGCATATTGGCAAAGGTTACGCGCTTAGCTACCTTTTGGACCACATAATGGAGCTTGGAAAAGACAAAGATTACGACGCGTACTTTGTTTTTGACGCAGACAATAAGCTGGATTTGCACTATTTTGAAGAGATGAACAAGGGATTCCACGCTGGGTATCAGATTTTAACAAGCTACAGAAATTCTGTTAACCTATCGGATAATTGGGTGTCTTCTGGGTCTGCATTGTGGTTTATACGCGAATCGCGATTTACTAACAATTCGCGCATGCTTTTTGGGTCTAGCTGCCACGCAGGTGGAACGGGATTTATGTTTTCGCGCGAGATTATGCACAGAAATCGTGGGTGGAAGTTCCACCTGCTTACCGAAGATCTTGAGTTTACAATGGACTCGATTTTGCACGGCGACAAAGTGGGCTATTGCGGGTCGGCGGTTCTTTACGACGAGCAGCCTGTTTCGTTTAGGCAAAGCTGGAGGCAAAGGCTGCGCTGGAGTAAGGGCTTCTTGCAAGTGTTTCGATATTACGGAGCGGCTCTTATACGCCACGGAATCCGCGAACGCGATTTTTCGTCGGTTGATTTTACGCTTATGCTTTGCCCGTTTATGGTGCTTGCGATTATTCGCCTTATACTCGGATTTATCTTTGCAGCATTTGGATTTGTTACGTGGGCAAGTCAGATTGATTCAACGCTTAGCTTTATAACCACTACTGTTACAAGCGTTTTGGGTATGATGGTGTTTGTTTCGCTTACTATTCTTGTAGAACACGATAAGCTTGGGGCTACTAACAAAGAGCTTTTTGCGTACGCGCTTAGCTTCCCGATTTTTATGCTTTCGTACGTGCCGATTGCTTTCCAAGCTGTGTTCTCTAAGAGCGAGTGGAAGCCGATTCATCACACGGGTCGGTAAATCGGAGCGAGCGGTTTTCCTTGCTTGCTGTTGTAGGAGGGCTGGGTGTTTCTACGCTCGCGCGTTACAGCGCGCTCACGCCTTCGCCGCGCAGAAGCAGTGCTTCTGCTCTAAGCGGCTCAGCGAATCGAGGTGACTTCTCGCGCATTATGCAGCTCGAAGTCGTCGATTCGCCGCAAAAAATCTCGAATCTCCACCTTACTAGGTGTAATTTATGTAATCTCGTAGTGTGTTTATACGCAAGATATGAGATAATGAAAGCCTTGGTGTAAACGTGCGATTGCGCAATTAATGTGGCGCAATACGTGCGTTTATCTGTATGTTGCGAGGTTTATATGGTGGATTCTGTTCCAGTTTTTGGTGCAAACACTTATTCGAGCGATTCGAGTGATAGTAGTGCAGATGTTCCAGCTGTTTCTATTCGCGGATTTGTTAAGACTTTTGGCAAGAAAGTTGCTGTAGATAATCTTTCGCTAGATATTCCAGCAGGATCCTTCTATGGATTAGTAGGCCCTAATGGTGCTGGCAAAACTACTACGATTAAAATGCTTACGGGCTTGCTTATGCCAGATGCTGGATCGGCTTCGATTTTTGGCAACGATGTTTGGAGTGACGTAAATAGCGCTAAGCGCGCAATTGGTTTAATGCCACAAGCAGATGAGATTTTTAAGACGATTACTGGCCTTCAGCTTTTAACTTACGCTGGCATGCTTCGCGATATGAGTCGCGCGGAATCCGTAAAGCGCGCGAACGACTTGCTTTCTGCTTTCGACTTAACAGAAGCTGCAAATACTATGGTTTCGGACTATTCAACTGGTATGACTAAGAAGATTTGCCTTGCAACAGCTATGATTCACAGCCCTCGCGTGCTTGTGTTGGACGAGCCTTTTGAGGCAGTGGATCCTGTTTCTAGCGCAAATTTGAAGGATATTCTCGCCGAGTATGTTTCTACTGGCGGAACGGTGATTATTTCTTCGCACGTTATGGAATTGGTTGAAAAAATGTGCTCGCACGTGGCAATCATTAACGAAGGTCATGTTGCGGCTGCTGGCTCTCTTGAAGAAGTTGCTCAAGGCAAGAATCTTGAAGATCGCTTTATGGAGCTTGTTGGCGGACGTCACGCTGCTGCACGCATCGACTGGCTTAATGGCGGTAAATCTGATAACGATCCTGCATCTTCCACCAATTTCAACGCTTAAAAAGGAGAACCGTAATGTCTATGATTTTTACCATGGTTCGCCTTCGCTGGGCGCTTACTTTTTCTGTTATGCGAAAGTCAATTTGGCAAAAAATTGGCTTTGCTATAGCAATTGTTTTTGGACTTGCGCTTATATGCGCTCTTGGTTTTGCGGGCTGGGAAACTGGCAAGTACATTAATCCAGGAATGCTTGCAGATACTAAAAATTGGCAGGAATTCCAATTGGCTCCAATAATGGTTGCGTCGATTGTGTCAATTTTTACGCTGTTTATAAACGTGTTTATGTTTGGCAGCGACACAACACTAAAATCGCGTAGTTTTGCGCTTTACGGCATTCCTTACGTAAAGCAGCAAGCTGGCATGCTTCTTGGCTCTCTTTTTGGAGCGCTTTCAGTAAGCTGCACAATCGCGCTTGCTTTGTGGTCTTTAGCGTACCGAAACTTTGGAATTGTGCCAGTTTTAGTAAGCGTAATCGCGGCTCCGCTTTATGTTGCAACAATCGTGTCTTTAAGCAAAATGCTTATTGAGCTTTTGGATACTATTTTAATAAACAAGCATTCAAGAAACATTTTTTACTTTGCTATTTTCGTAGCGTACATGATTTTTGTTGCCACTGTGAATATTGGTAACAAAAATCCAAGCGGAATTGTGCTTGGCTCAAGTTTCTGCGCTGTTTCCGCTTTTACGCCGTTAAGTGTGGCTATGGCTTTGCCTCTTGACGCCATTAATGGCAATTGGCTTGCGCTTGTTATTCGCTTCCTTATTTGCGTTGTAACGATTGCTGCTTGCTTTGCAATCTCTGTATTTTGTGCAAAATTAGAGCCGAAGTTGCTTCGTGGTGAGCAAAAAACAGTTGTTAAAACTAAGGGAATCGGCTTGTTTGCAGCAGTTCCAGACAACACAGTTGGTGCGATTATTGCGCGAATTATTAGCGTTATGAGAAGAGATATGCGTCAACTATTTTTGCTTATTGCGCCGCTTTTTATGCTGGTAGTTGCAGGAGGAACTAGTTTTAACGCTAAAGGATTTGGTTCTATAGCACAGGACATAGGCGTTTCTGGATGGATGATATATGCTGCGACGCTTATGGGAATGGTTGTTGGAAACAATATTGCATACGATGGAACACCTTTTACTATGCACGCGATTATTGGCGTAAAAGGTTTGCACGATCGTTTAGCGCACGCAATAGTTTGGTCCGTGATTTGCGCTGTGTACTTTGCAATTCTTGGAATAGGGGTTTACGCTTTCCTTTTCTTTGTAGCAAATGTTCAGCAAAATATGAATGCAGTTATGTTCCAAACTCTTTCTCCAATTGGAGTAGCTTTTGCGACCATAGGCATTGGCTTAATTTCTTCGTGCATTGCAATGTACCCTGTATCGTCAATCGAAAAGCCATTTTCTAGGCCGCAAGGTTCTGCTGGCGGGCGAAGTTTTGCAGCTATCGGCTTTATGCTTCTTTCTGTAGTTTGCATGATTCCTTCGGTTGCGGCTGTGATTGCGTTTATTATTCTTGCGCCGCAACTGCTGTGGATTGCATGCATTCTGTTCGTAGTGAACGGCGCAATTGTGTTGGCTGTTGGCGTAATTATTGGTGGCAAAGTAATGGATAAGCGCATGATTCGTATTGTAGAAAACTTGCGCAGATTTGCGTCGATTACTGCTTGAGTATTAATGCGCACGTAAGATCTGCGATTTATGTGTGCAAGCGTATAGCTTATGTAGACTTTATGTAGTTCTTATATAGTCTACATGGCTTGTATAGTTATACAGAGTTGCAATTAATCGGTAAAACAGGCGGCGTGCGCATGCAAGACGATGAAAACGTTAAGAATCCAGATAATATAATCGAGATTCCCGAAGATGCTTTTACGTCTAAAGAATCAAGAGAAAAAGCTGGATTTACGTCTAGCTTAGGTGCGCAAAAGCCGCCAAAGTCACGTAATCGCGCTGTTGTGTGCTTAATCGCAGCTGCAAGCGTTGTATCACTAATGTGCGGATACATCCTGTTTGATAGCAAAGATCTTTTGCAAAATTGCGATTTTATTCAGTCGCGAATGGCAATTAAAAACAATAAATCTTTGCAAGAGCTAAGCAGTCCAAAACCTAAGAAAATAGCGCATTACGCGTCTTTAATAAAGCAATTAGATAAAAACAAGCCAGTTGACAAAGATGCTGCGGAAAAGGTTTTGCAAACATTCCTTGATTACCCAGATCTTGGGCCAAATGCGGCGGCTGTTATAGCGGATGCAAACGGGAAGATTATTGCTGCAAAAAACGAAGATCTTGCTTTGCAACCAGCGTCTACAATGAAAACGCTTACAGCTCTAGCGGCCTCGCATACTTTAGATATGGCTTCAACGCTAGACACGCTGGTTTATGCAAGCTGCGACGAAGGTGGGAGTGTTGCGCGAATTGTTTTGCGCGGCGGTGGAGACATGCTGCTTGGGGCTGGGCAAAGCGACCCGAATCACGTAAACGGTAGAGCTGGCTTAGAAACTCTTGCAAATAAAACGGCTGCCGCTCTTAAAAAGCGGGGCGTTAAGATTGTTCAGTTTGCTGTTGACGATTCGCTGTTTGGTGCAAAAAGATATCCTGAGCTTATTAACGAGAACGACGAAGAAGGCCGATTCTACGCTCCAACTTCGTCTGTTGCAGTGGATGAGGGGCGTAATCGCGATTTTGCGGCGTGGGTTTCGTACGGAAACGACGCGGACGATACCGACGATTATCCGCTTTTAGATAGGCATCCTGCTGTTAGTACGGGTTTGATTTTTGCAAATTTGTTGCAAAAATATGGCATTGACGTTCGCGAATGGAAGGGCGATTCTGCAAAAATCACTAAGGCAGCTAAAATTTCTGGCGCAGACTCCATGCATGTTAGCTACAAAAAATCGCTTATTTCCGCCGATTTTAGCCAGATTGCGCGCGTTTGTTCTGCTCCGCTAAGCGAGATAATGGCGTATATGCTTAGGCATTCCGACAATTCCCTTGCGGAAGAGTTCGGGCGTTTAACTGCGCTCGCTATGCGTAAGCCAAATTCTCCAAAGGGTGCAACTTTGGCTGTGCAAGATGTTTTGCGTGATTTAGGTATTGATATAAACGGATTGCATATGTCGGATTGCTCGGGACTTTCGCCTAAATCCGCTGTTCGTGCGATTACTTTGATTCAGGTTCAAGCGCAAAATCTTCAGGAGGGGATTGGTGCTGCTGCAGCAGAAGGTTTGGCCTTGCCAGGCGTTTGGTGTACTTCTGCTAAAAAGCGTCTTGTTGATAAGTCGGCCGCTGGATTGATGCGTGTTAAAACTGGATTTTTGGGTGATGTTTCGTCTATGGTTGGCAACGTTTCTAGAAAGTCGGGAGGCGCGCTAACTTTTGCGGTTGTTGTTAATCCGCCTGGAGATGTTAACTACACTTATGTTGGCATTAATAAGATGATGGCAAAGCTTACCAATCTTTAGTAGCGTTCACAAATCGTTATGGTATGTGATTTTCTGCTTGCTTCATATCCTCCTGGAAGCGCAATCGGCTTTTGACCATGCCAGTTTGTTATTAACTCGTCGATTGATTCTATATGATTTGACGAAAAGCGTATTCCAGCAGCACTTAGCGCGCGAGCTACGATTCGCCGCCTAATCGAGATGTGGCTATTTTCTAGAGTCGCAAGTTTGATTTTGACTTTGCAATCCTCTTTTACAATCGCCTCTTTTTCTACAAGATTTACTTGCGAGTTTATGTAGTCTAGGTCGTCTTGAGCAAATTTCGCTCCTTTTGCAAGCAACAAAGTCATATCTGATTCAAAAAATCGCGAAATATACGGCATAAGTGTATGCCTGATTCTAGAGCGCAGCGGGTAGGATTTTGGCAGCTCAACATCGATTGGCGATGAATCGCCGTTTGTTGGATCGTCCCACCATTCAACGCCCAAATCCTTGCAAATCTGCGTGGTTTCAAGTCGCATAAGATTAATTAGCGGCCGAGCAAATAGCACATTCTCCCTAACTGTAACGTCTTTCATTCCAGCCACGGCCTCCAAGCCAGCAGAATCGCGCAATCCCATTAAAACCGTTTCTGCTTGGTCGTTTGCTGTGTGTGCTAAAAGAACCGCCGCCGCGCGCAAGTCTTTTGCAACTTCAATAATCGCAGCGTATCTAGCATCTCTGGCTGCGCTTTCTTCTCCCTCTTCGTTATCTTTAACTTGCACAGATTTAACAAATACGAGTGACTCGTCTACTCCAAGTTTTGCAACAGTTTTAGCAGCATTAAGCGCCACTTTGCTGGAGTCTTTTTGAAGATTATGATTTACGATTATTGCACCGCATTGAATCCCTCTGCTTGCGCACACTTTTGATGCAAGCGCTGTTAGCGCAAGTGAATCGCGACCGCCAGAGCATGCGACCAACACAATAGGAGCGGATGGCAAAGTTGCATGTTCGCCGTGTTGCAAGAATTGAGGGTCTTGCACGTTTAACCCTATGTTATTAAAGCAACGTTTTACTTGGCCGATTCCTTTGCGCCAACAAGATGAGTACACCATGCTTATAGTCTAAATCCTAATGTGTAAGTTGTAACATGTCCGTCATTCTCTTATGCAATTATAGTTAGCATGCAAGTTGCAGATATAAGAGATGATATTGATTACGAATTAATCAGCCACGAAGAGCTTATGAAGCGCATTCGTGAGGTTGCTGCTCAAGTTAGCAAAGACTACGAAAACCGCGATATTTTGCTTGTTGCAGTGCTTAAAGGCGCTGTAAACACGCTTGCTGTTTTCTCGCAGGAGCTTAGTCTTAACGCGCCGATGGACTTTATGAGTCTTTCTAGCTACGGCAGTGGCACTAAGACCAGCGGCCAGATTACGGTTCGCGAGGACTTAACTACAGATGTTCGCGGTCGAGATGTGCTGATTGTGGAAGATATTGTTGATTCTGGCAAGACTTTGGACTGGCTTGTTAGGGAGCTTAAGGGCAGGGGAGCTGCAAGTGTAAAGGTGTTTGCGCTTTTAACAAAGCCAGCTCGCCGAGAAGTGGAAGTAGATATTGCGTACACTGGTTTTGAGATTCCAGACGCGTTCGTAGTCGGTTTTGGCATGGACTACGACGAAAAGTACAGGAATCTTAATTCTATTGCGGTTCTTAAGCCTTCTGTGTATGAGTCTTGATTGGTTCTTTATTAGCGGTCTTGATTAGATGGTTGTAATTGAGTAATCTTGATTGATTACATGCTATTTATTTAGGGATTAATTAAAGGGATTAATTCAAGCGATTACAGCGATTGCGCTTTGGTTGCTTGCGATTAGTAATTACATGTTTAGACGAGTGTTGTTAGTTAGAATCCTGAAAGGAGTCTGATTGTATGGGCGCTTCTCCAATGTCGCCTCGCGGACCTATGGGTGGACCTATGAAAAGTCCTATGGGAGGAAACGGCAACAATCCGTTCTTGCCTCCTAATTTTGGAAACAATTCAAATAAGAACAAGAATAAGAACAATAACGGCAATAAGAATAACGGCAATAAGAATAACGCCAATCCAAAGGATGGCAATAATTCCGATTCCAATCGTAAATTCTTTAAGTCGCCTTGGACTTGGATTGTTATTTTAGTTTTGCTTTCTGTAGCTGCATTCCAAATGTTTATGCATAATGGTTCGCAAACAATCGACACTCAAGACGGATTAGAGTTGCTCGATAATCGTAGTGCAAATTACGTTGAGGTTATAGACAATAAGCAGCTTGTTAAGCTTACTCTAAACAATAAGTACGTTAAGTCAGATAAGCGAGATAAGCAAAAGCACGATTACGGAAAAGACGTTCAGTTCTACTACACGATTGCTCAAAGCAAGACAGTTGTGCAAAAGATTCAAAAGGCTAAGCCAGCAAACGGTTGGACTGTTAGCATACAAACTTCTAGCTTTTTCTCGTACTTGATTACGTCTATGCTGCCGATTTTGATTCTGCTTGGACTTGTTTGGTTTATGTTTGGCAGAATGGCAAGCGCAGGCGGCGGAATGCTTGGCATGGGTGGCGGCCGCGGCCGTGGAAAGCTTTTGGAAGGTCAGACTCCTAAAACTAAGTTTGCGGATGTTGCAGGCGAGCAGTCTGCAGTAGAAGAAGTTGAGGAGATTAAGGAATTCCTTAAAGATCCTTCTCGCTACAAGGCTTTGGGTGCGCGCATTCCGCGTGGCGTGCTGCTTTACGGCCCTCCAGGAACTGGTAAAACTCTTCTTGCGCGTGCTATTGCAGGCGAAGCTGGCGTTCCGTTCTACGCAATGGCTGGATCGGACTTTGTTGAGATGTTCGTTGGTCTTGGCGCGTCTCGCGTGCGCGAGCTGTTTGATGAAGCTAAGAAGAACGCTCCAGCAATCATCTTTATTGACGAGATTGACGCTGTTGGACGCCGCCGCGGAAGTGGCATGACTGGCGGCCACGATGAGCGCGAGCAAACTCTTAATCAGCTGCTTGTAGAGATGGACGGCTTCGATAACGACACTAATTTGATTATTATTGCCGCTACAAACCGACCAGATGTGCTTGATTCTGCGCTTTTGCGACCAGGCCGATTTGATCGCCAAGTGGCTGTAGAAGCTCCAGATTTGGAAGGCCGAGAGGCGATTCTTAAGGTTCACGCTAAAGGCAAGCCTTTTGTTCCAGACGTAGATCTTCATATGGTTGCTGTTAGAACTCCTGGATTTACGGGCGCGGATTTGGCTAATGTGCTTAATGAAGCGGCTTTGCTTTGCGCTCGCTCTGGCGCTCAGCTTATTGACAATCGCGCTATTGACGAGGCAATTGACCGCGTTCAGGCTGGTCCTAGAAAGAAGTCTAAGGGCATGGCTTTGGATGAGTTGCGTAACACGGCTTATCACGAAGGTGGACACGCGCTTGTTGCCGCGGCTTTGCATCACACGGATCCTGTTACTAAGGTTACGATTTTGCCTCGCGGCCGCGCTCTTGGATACACGGCTGTTATGCCAACTAGCGACCGCTATTCTCAGTCTCGAAACCAGCTTCTCGATCAAATGGCGTATGCTATGGGCGGCCGTACTGCGGAAGAGGTTGTGTTCCACGATCCAACTACTGGTGCTTCTAACGACATTGAGAAGGCTACAGCAATCGCTCGCAAGATGGTTGTTGAATATGGCTTCTCATCTAAGCTTGGCGCTGTAAAGTGGATGGATGCAGATCAAGATTCTTCTGGTTCTTTGGATTCTTTGCAATCGCGTAAGTTCTCTAATAAGACTGCGGAAGTGATTGACGAAGAAGTTCATAAGCTTATTGAAACGGCTCATACCGAGGCTTGGCAGATTATTAACAATAATCGCGATATTTTAGATGAGCTTGTTAGCAAGCTTCTTGTTAAGGAGACTCTTAACGAGAAGGAACTTGAGCAAATCTTCTCTAAGATTCGTAAAGCGCCAGAGCGCGATTTGTGGCTTTCTAATGCGGATCGCCCAGATTCGCCGCTTCCTCCTGTAGAGATTCCAGAAAGCTTAAAGAGGAATGTTGCAGGTGCGAGTTTAGAGAAGAGCGATAAGGATTCGGATTCTAATGCTTCTAAGGCTGGTGCTGCAGCGGATTCTGAAGCGCAAAAGTCGCAAGCAACCGCAGAAGTGCAAGAATCGCACGAGTCTTCCTATAACTCAAATATCGCAAATACTACAAATGCCCTAAATAGCCCAATGCAAACAACCGCAGTGGTGTCTATGCAAGGCAAAAAAAGCGATTCAACAATGCGCGCAATGCTAAACGTATTAAGCGGACTTGAGTATAAAGATTCGCATAGCGTAACTCAAGTCGAAGGCGTTTCGGCGCTTTACCAGGCAAGCAATGCAAACGGTGAAGATTTTTGCGCGATTGTAGTGGCGTCTACAACAATGAGCAATCAGGAATTTGCGCAAAGAATCGAGCAAATGCAACGCGATCAAATTGATGGCGATTCTGCCGATTCTTTAGATTTGCGCTTAAATATTGTTGGAACAAGAGAATACGGCTTAGATAGCGCGTCTACAAAGTCAATGGATTCAAGCGATCCTTTGCACTTAAGTGCTGCGCAATTGGAGCCGTGGATGCAAGTTGAGCCAGACGCTGCAATTGATGGCGAGCCAGTCTCTTACAAACTTGCGCTTTTGCAGGATGCTTCGCAAGTTGGCGTTTATTCTGAGCGCTGGATTATTGGGGAGTGCTGATGAAAGCTTACCGTACGCCTTGGTGGTATTTTGCGCTTGGACTATTGTTTGGATTTGTATTCGGCGCGTTTTTGGTGTCGATTACAGAATCTAGCGCAATATCGCTTTCGGGAGCTCCGTGGATTGTTTTGGCTGTTATGATAATCGGCGGAATAGTCACGTTTGTTCTTGCTTGGCAAACGCATCAATACGCTACTTCTAAGCCAAAAGAGCGCAAGCCTTTTAACATGCAAATGGCTGTTTCGGCGTTAATGCTTGCAAAATCGCTTGGAATGGCTGGTGCTATTTTAACGGGCTGGTATGCAGGTCAGATTTTTGTTTGCTGGCCGCACGCGGATATTCCGCTTTATTCCAACGTTATTCGCGAATGTGTTATTGAGGGAATCGTGTGCATTATAGACATGATTATTGGCATTGTTGGCGAATGGATGTGTCAGATTCCTCCAGAAGATGGAGCGGATGCTGCTGGCGATTCTTCGGATCGAGCGCAGAAAGCGGCGGCGGTTTAATGGCGTTCAGCTGCGATTAATGGCAACTAACGGCGACTAATGGCAATCAAAATTGCAACTAAAATAGCGGTTTAACAATTTTAAGAAAGGTATTACTTTGGCTGAATTTATTTACCAAATGATTAAGGCACGCAAGTCTTACGGAGATCGCGTAATTCTAGACGACGTTACCTTAAGCTTCTTGCCGGGCGCAAAAATTGGCGTTGTTGGACCTAACGGCATGGGTAAATCAACGTTGCTAAAGATTATGGCTGGATTGGAAAATGTTTCTAACGGCGAAGCTTCGATTACTCCAGGCTACACCGTTGGCATTTTGCAGCAGGAGCCGCCGCTGGATGAGACTAAAACCGTTGGCGAAAACATTAAGATGGCTTTTGGTGAGATTGCTCAAAAGGTTGATCGATTCAACAAAATCGGCGAAGAGATGGCAAATCCAGATGCCGACTTTGATGCATTGATGGAAGAAATGGGCAAGCTGCAAACGGAGATTGATGCGGCTAACGGTTGGGATTTGGATTCGCAACTTGAGCAGGCAATGGACGCTTTGCAATGCCCAGACCCAGATTCGCCTGTTTCTGTGTGCTCGGGTGGAGAAAGACGACGCGTGGCATTGTGCAAGCTTTTGCTTGAAGCTCCAGATTTGCTGTTGCTTGATGAGCCTACAAACCACTTGGATGCGGAGTCAATTCTTTGGCTGGAACAGTTCTTGCACAAGTACGAAGGCGCTGTTATTGCTGTAACTCACGATCGCTACTTTATGGATAACGTTGCAGAGTGGATTTGCGAGGTAGATCGCGGTCAGCTTTACCCATACAAGGGCAATTACACTACTTACTTGGAAACTAAGGCCAAGCGTATGGAGATTCAGGGCGCTAAAGATGCAAAGCTTGCTAAGCGCTTGAAGAATGAGCTTGACTGGGTGCGTAGCTCGCCAAAGGCTCGCCAGGCCAAGAATAAGGCTCGTTTGGAGCGTTACGACCAAATGGAGCAAGAGGCACGCAATTCCAAGAAGCTTGATTTTTCGGAGATTCAAATTCCAGCAGGTCCGCGCTTGGGATCGCAAGTTTTGGAAGCGAAGCATATTCACAAGGCTTTTGGCGATCGCGTGCTAATCGACGATTTGTCGTTTACGTTGCCTCGTAACGGCATTGTTGGCGTGATTGGTCCGAATGGCGTTGGTAAGTCTACGCTTTTCAAGACGATTGTGGGCTTGGAGCCACTTTCTGGCGGCGAGCTTACTGTTGGAGACACTGTAAAGATTTCGTACGTAGATCAGAATCGCGCAGGCTTGGATCCAAATAAGAATCTGTGGGAAGCTGTTTCGGGAGGCCTTGATTTTATTGAGGTTGCAGGCGTTGAGATTCCTACTCGCGCATACGTTGCAAGCTTTGGTTTTAAGGGTTCGGATCAGCAAAAGCTTACGGGAGTGCTTTCTGGCGGCGAGCGTAACCGCTTGAATTTGGCTTTGACTCTTAAGCAGGGCGGCAACTTGCTTCTGCTTGATGAGCCTACTAACGATTTAGATGTTGAAACTCTTGAAAGCTTAGAGAACGCTTTGCTTGACTTCCCGGGATGTGCTGTGGTTGTTTCGCACGATCGCTGGTTCTTAGACCGCGTTGCAACGCATATTCTTGCTTGGGAGGGCACAGACGAGAATCCTGCAAATTGGTACTGGTTTGAAGGCAACTTCCAGGCGTACGAAGAAAACAAGATTGCGCGCCTTGGTGAGGAAGCTGCTCGCCCGCATCGCTTGCACAGAAAGCTTACGCGCTAATCGCAAGTTGTGTGTTGCTGCGACTGTCGAATGGCGGCTAATCGCAAGCTGTTGGTGGCAAGTCGTAAGTTGCTAGTCGCAAGTCGCAAGCTTTTAGCAGCAAGACACAGTCTGTTGGCGGCAAATCGCCTTGTAAAACGCTAAAGCAAATATCTTAAACGGTAGTCGCGCTAAAATCGTGTATTGAGCTAAAAAAGGAGTGCAAATGCCAATACTAGATAAAAATGATTCTGCTAAAGTTAAAGAATACGAGGACTTTGTAAAAAATTCTCCGTACACTAATGCAATGCAAGACATGGCATGGGCAAAGGTTAAAAACAACTGGTCTAGCGAATACGTTTATCTGGAAGAAAACGGCAAGATTACTGCTGCAGTGTCTATTCTTGGCATTAAGGCTGTAGACGATAAAACGCTGTTTTACGCTCCTAGAGGCCCAGTTTGCGATTTTTACGACGTTGAAACCACTAAAAAGCTAATCAACGAAGCAAAGCCACTTTTTGAAAAGTACAACGCATTTTTGCTTAGAATGGACCCTTGCGTTCAAACCGACGAGGCTCTTATAGAAAAGTACAGGGCTGCTGGCTACACGTTTAGAGGCCAGGGATTCCACCCTAAGTCTTACTCCAACCCGCTTCACGAGATTATGCTTAAGGTTGAGGGCAAAACCGAAGAAGAGCTTATGGCTGGTTTTAGCACGCTTACAAGAAGGCATATTCGTGCTGGCATTAAGGCTGGTGTTGTAACTCGCTGGAGTAGGTCGGAAGAAGACTTGCAAACCTTCTACGAGCTTACAAAGATTATGGCAAACAGGCATGGCATTAAATATAGGCCATTTGAATACTTTGAGCGCTTGCTTGCTGCATACCCGCAGATTGAGATTTGCACTTGCGAGTACGAGGGTGAGCCAGTTGCAAGCATGCTTTCGTTCCCATACAAAGACACTTTGTGGTACATTTACGGCGCAACGCAGACCATGCATGGAAAGGTTGCTCCAGGCTATACGTGTATTTGGAATTTGATTTTGCGCACTAAGGAGCTTGGCTTAAAGTGGTTCAACATGGGCGGAACTTATTCGCTTAGCATGGATGAAGGCCTTTACTTCTTTAAGAACGGTTTTTGCAGAGCGAATGATCCGTTTACTTGGATTGGCGAGTTAGACGTTGTTATTGACCAAGACGCTTACAAGAAGTTTGTTGGCAGGTGGGATGATTTGCCAGAGACTAAAGCTGATGCTTCTAAGAGTGAGGCTGATGGCGCATCTGCTAAGTCGGAGTGATATTTAGCTCTAATGGCGCTTTTGCGACTAGTTGCATGTTTTTGTGGCTAGTCGCTTTTATTTTTCCCACGAGTCTTTCCGCTTTTTGTACGTGTTTTAGGTCGAATTTGGTACAAAGTGCGGAGTGGTGTTCCGCTTTTTGTACGTGTTTTAGGTCGAATTTGGTACAAAGTGCGGAGTGGTGTTCCGCTTTTTGTACGTGTTTTAGGTCGAATTTGGTACAAAGTGCGTTAATCACACAAAATTCATCATACGAATTAATCTTAAATTGTATAAAACAATTAGTAAAATATGCTTTGCATAGTTATGTGGATTTTGCGGTCGGGTTGGCGCATTAATCCAAAGAGTAAGATAATGGAGTAAGAGTATGTCTAAGAAGATTCGTGTAGTTAAGCACTATTCTGGAGTTGATTCTAGCTTTAAAGCTGGTGTTGGGGTAGACTCTCAGCCAGTTCTTTCAAAGAGTGTTTGCGCTGCAATGCTAGCTGGCGCAATGGTGCTCGGGGGGGGGGTATTCGTTTCCTCGCCTGCCTATGCTGACGGTTATGTAGACGGCACTGGCAACAACATTTATTACGGTTATAAAACAGACGCAAGTTATACAGAAGCTCGTTTCCACATAGAAGTGGATTATTACGATACTCTTGAGCATGCTCAGGCGGGCAAGGATGAGGGTAAAGACCCGCTTGGAAAGTTTGTTCGCGTTCATTATCTTTCTAATTGCAACAAAGACGGCGGCGCAGCCGACGATTGGCGATTCCGCCCAATGTGGTGGTTTGGTGTTCCTAAGGGCTTGCAGAACGTGCAGAATATTACGTATACGCGCATTGAAAAAATGACAAATCAGCGCGGAAATAATCCGTTTGTACCAGCTGGTTCATCGCAGTTTACGTTTACAGATACAAACGGCTACGGCATTGCATCTAAGAAAACATATGATACTCCAAAGCAATGGAAAGGCATCTCCAACTTCTACTTTGATGAGAAGAATGTGCTTGCCAGCAAGGGTTGGAAGCAGCTGCTTGGTCTTAATGGTGGAAAGTACGATAACGTTGGAAAAACGGAGAGTCAGTGGGGTGATTACCAGGGTGAAACCGCTGGCTTGCAAGGCATTTTTGTAGACTGGGAGTCTGCAGGGCAGCGCTTCTATGACATGACTTATGTTGGCGAGATGACAACGGATGCTTGGGAGAAGCGCGATACTAATCCACTTCGTTTTGCTGCTGGCGTTTATCGTTTTGCTGGTAATTGGCACTATGCGGTTGGCCAAAAGCACAATACGCCGAAGATTGCGGACCATTTGAAGCTTAACTATCCAGAGGTTACGAAGGTTAAGAAGCTTGATGCGCTTAGCACAGATGAAAAGGGCAAGGTTCAAGAAGCAATTGAAAAGGCTAATCGCGGCCCAGCTGGTTCTCAAACTCTGTTTGACGAATTAGTTAAAGACGGTCAAGACGGCATTGTTGTAAATGATAATGGCTCTGCAACTATAACCTTCAAAGACAACACTAAGCGCACTATGCCAGCTAGCTTGCTTGTTTCTAAAGACGAGTCCGATAGCGATAAGTATAAGCCAACTTTGCCTGATGCAATTCCTGTTGTGAACCCTGATTCGTTAAGTGATGAAGATAAAAAGGCTGTTATTGACGCGTTCAAGGAAAAGAATAAGGACAATACAGATTTCAACAAACATCTTGCTAAGGATAATCCTATTGCTTTCGATCAAGACGGCAAAAACCTTGTTGTAACGTATGAAGATGGCTCCAAAGCTACGATTCCTGCGTCTGAGCTTGTGTTCCAAGGGCCAAAGATCTCCGACTGGGCGCCGTATCGCGTTCCAGTTCCTACGGAAGTAGATGACCCATCTCAGGCATTAACTCAAGATCAAAAGAATACTATTGCGTCGGCATTTGATGAAGCAAATAAGAGTTTCCCTGTTTATCAAGCTGCTAAAACGCATAACAATAATACGTCTCCTGTAACGTTTGATAACAAAAACAATGCTGTAATTACTTGGGCAGATGGTTCACAAACTACAGTTCCTGCTTGGATGTTCTTGAAGAAGAGGCAGACGCAAGCTACAAAGCCTGAGCAAAAGCAAACTACCAAAGAGTTTACGGTTGATTTGCCAGCAACACCTACGGAAGTTACTTTCGATCCATTTGATAAGACTGCAACAGTTGATCAGAATCAGCTTAGCAACCTTGAAACAGCATTGAAAGATTTAACTGCTAAGGACTCAAGCGATAGTAATAAGACTGTAACTCTTACTTCTGCAAAGATTGATATTGCAAACGGTACTATAACTTTTAAAGCCGAAGGATATGAAGATAGAAAGTATCCAATCGGCATCTTCTATAAGAAGAAAGTAAATGGAACTGGTACTCAGAGTCCTACGCAGCAGACTCCTACGAGTAAGACTGATACTGACCCAGATCAAGCAAAGAATACGTTCACATATAACGTTAGAAAAATTGAGACTGATGGAGATAAGCCAACTGTTCAAGATGCTATTAAAGCATTAAAGCAGTTTGTGAAAGACAATTACAATAACGTATCTGATGATGACCTGGCTACTGTCGCTGACAGTGTTACTGTTAATACGAAGTGGGTTCCAAAAGCTGGTACTAAGAATATGGGCGCCTATGGTGCTAAAGCACCTAATGATGGCCCGATGACTTCATTTAGTATAGATCCTACTAACGGTTTTGCTATTACAGTTCATGGTCACCCTTGGGATCCTGATGCTGACAATGGTGCCGATTGGAATTCTTCTTTGGAAAGGGGCCTGTTTACCATCCAAGCCAAAGATTTGTATGTTAAAAAGGGTACTCAGCAGACTCCTACGGACAACACCGTTGAAAAATTGAAAGAGCTTGCTAAGCAGCTTTTGAATGAAAAGAAAAATCTTACTAAATCTGACTTTAGAAGAGCTGGTTTAAATAAAGATGAAATAACTGATAATGCTATTGATAAGATGAATGATGCCGAAGAGCTTCGTGATCTTATTAAGAAGCTGAGTGAAGTAAAGCATGCTGATCGTACGTACAATTCTATTGGTGAAGTTGTAGTTGACGATCCAACTAAGCTTACTGAAGATGATTTCAAGAAGGCTGTTAAAGCGTTCGTAAAAGCTAACTACGATAAAAGCGACAATTTCCAGGCTAATGATGTCACTACAGCTTTACCTACTGATTTAACTCCAAAGTCTGGCACTATTGATATGGAGATTGCTGACGATAATATTAAGTCAGTTACTTCCAGTGAAACCGATGGTAAAAAAGACTATAAGTCAATCGTCTTTAAGGATGCCAAGGGTACTCAGCTTTTCACTGTTGCTATTAGCTACAAGAAGAAGGAAGAAACTCCAAAGCTTAGCGACGATGAGCTTAAGGAGATGAGAAAGCAAGCTAAGGAAACTATCGATCATAATCCAAATCTGACTAAGACGGATAAGGATGGTTTTGATAAGCGTATTGATGAAGCAACTACTGCTGAGCAGATTCAAAATATTTTGAAGGAAGCTGCAGAGAAAGCAAATCAGAACTCAACTTCTACTGATCCTAAGATTAAGGGTGAAATAAGCGGCAATCAGAATGGGACTGACGCTGAGAACCAGCAGAAGCTTGACGCCGCTAAAGAAGCTGCAAAGAAAGCAATCGAAGCTCTTAAGAATTTGTCAAATGAAGAAAAGACGGAGTTTAAGAATAAGCTTAATGGTACAGATATTAAGACTCCTGCAGACGTCCAGCAGATTGTTGATGCTGCAAAGCTAGCAGATGAGCTTAAGGGTGTTAAGGATGGAGCACAAAAAGAAAAGTTTGTGTTCCTCGACCACGGCACTGGCGCTAAAGACAACACAGAGGCTACGCATGCCGATGATGCTGCTCTTAACGAGCTGCTCGGAGGAACTCCTGCTAAGGATTCAACGCTTACCGATTTGGAAAATGCTCTTGCAAAGAAGGATCCTGCTGCAGCAACTGCACAAGAGATTAAGGATGCTCTTGCCGCAGCCAAGCGCCAGAATGCGATTAACGAAGAAAATGCTAAGAACGCTGGTATTGCGAAGCTTGATGCGCTTTTGCAGCAGCTGACCGACGCTGAAAATGGCTTGAATGAGACTCAGAAAGAAGCTGTTAAGAAGAAGGTAGAAGCTGCCAAGACTGCAATCAACGGTGCTAAGACTTCTGTAAAAGATGCTAAGAAGCCTTCTGATATCAAGACTGCTGTTGATGGCGTGAAGATTGATGATGCACTTAAAGAGATCAACACTCAAGTGACTAACGCGCAGCAAAACAACAAACAACATCAAGAGAATGACAATAAGGATGCGCTCAACAAGGAAAAGGAAGCTCAGAAGAAGCGCATTCAAGATAGCAATCTTCCCGATGCTGAAAAGCAGAAGGCTATTGATGACATCGATAAGGCAAAGAAGCTTGGCGACCCAACGGGTATTGCTGATCGCGCGCTGAAGGCCAAGAAGATCGAGGATGCGCTTAAAGCAATTGACAACCTTGAGCATTTGAATGATGCGCAGAAGAAAGCGTATAAAGATATCATCAACACTACTGATGCTGGTAATCGCAAAGATGACCAGGGCAAAGACACTGGTGTTGACGACATCGACGATGCGCTCGCTAATGCTGCAAACACCGATAATGCTATGGCTCGTCTTGAAGAGCTGAAGAAGAAAGCCAGCGACTTTAAGAATAAGCAAGGTGGCAAGTACTCAAAGCTTGACACTACAAAGCCTGCTGAAAAGAAGCAGAAAGATGATTTCGATAATTATCTTGATGCTGCAACAACGCTAACTACAGCTGACAAGGGTGCTGATAAGGGCGCCGATGAAGTCAATACTTTGTACAATGACCTTCTTAAAGCAATGCGCGCTATTGATCCTGATGCCAAGAGCGCTGGTCTAAAGACTGATGCTCTTAAGAATGAAATTGAATCTGATAAGGGCTTGAAGCCAAGTGAAACTGATCCTAAGACTCCAGGCGATTCTGTTTATACCACTGCTTCTCAAGATAAGAAAGATGAGTTTGATAAGGCTTTGAACGAAGCTCAAACAGTTTTGAATGGTGCTGCTACTGCTGATATTTCTGATGCAGATAAAGAAGCAACTGAACAGAAAGAAATCGATGCTGCTCTTGACAAGCTTATTAAGGCTCGCCTTGCTTTGGATGGTGTTAACACCAAGCCTCTTGAGAAACAAATCGCTAAAGATGCGGATATTAAGAAGTCTGTAGAGTACACTAAGGCTTCTGATTCTAAGAAGAAGGCGTATGGCGATGCTCTTGACGCTGCTCAGAATATTATAGATAAACTAACTGGTAAGAAGGATGCTAGCGCAGACGATCATCTTGACACCAAGGAGAATAAGCAAAAAGCTTTGGATGCAGCGCTTAAGGCGTTGAGCGATGCGGCTGAGGCTCTTGATGGCAAGGATGCAACTCCAGTTCCTCCAAGCGGTGATGACAATACTGGCTCTGGCTCGGAATCGGATTCTGGTAGCAGCTCGGATTCTGGCTCTGGCACTTCCACAAGCACGAGCGGTGGCGTTAATAAGCAGAATTTGATTAATCAGATTAACACAACCGAAAATCCAGGTGGCGCTAATCCAGGCTCTGGTGCTGCTGGCACAAATCCAAGCGCACCAGGTGCAGGTGCGCAAGGCGCTGGTATGGGTGCTGTAGCTCCAGGCTCAGGCGCTGGTGCTGCTGGCGCTGGCGCTGCGGGCGCAGCCAATGCAGGTGTTGACAACAAGGCTGTAAATAACGCTGTAGAAAACTCGACAGAAGTTAAGCAGGCGGATGCTGCTGTTAAGCAGGCTGCTGCCACGCTAGACGAAGCTTTGGCACAAGCTAAGCGCGTTGCTGCAGATCCGCATGCAACGCAAGCGCAAGTCGACGCTGCGGCAGCTAAGCTTGCGGATGCGCGTAAGGCGCTTGCGGATGCTCAAGCCAATGCAGCAAAAGTGCGTGCAGCTGTTCGCAGCCGCGTTATAAAGGGCATGCGCTCTCGCGGAAATGCAGGCGTTGCGACTGGTGCAAACGTTGCGACTACTGGATTGATGGCAACTATGATTGCTGCAATCGGCGGAGCGTTTGCAACTCGACGCATGCGCACAAAGCACGCTAATCGCGACTAATGCTTGGCTGTAAGCTATTTAGCTTGACTGATGTTTTACTGCTAGCTGATTAGCTTTACTAGTGCTTATAGCAATACTCATAAGTCTCGTTTGGTCTTTGGCCGAGCGAGGCTTTTGTTTATGTAGTGCGTTTGTATGACGACACGCCGTATTTTAAGTACAATCGCACTACAAGGTTACGCCAGGTGAAGTAGAGATTCGAGATTTTTCGCAGCGAAAGAGGCGTTTCGTTCGCGCGGTCTAAGCGCGCTCGCGTCTTCGCTTGCATTGAAAGCACACCGTGCTTTCAACCTGAGCAAGCTCAGCGCTCCGAATTACCTTTTCGCGCTACGCTCTAAGCGAAAAGGCAGGTCGTCGCGCCTGCGAGGAGAGAAATACTCAAACCTCGCGCAATACCAAATAGGAAATGTCGCTTGCGTGACCAAGAATTACCAAGCCCTCTTACGTGCTTTAACAATTGCGTATATCTTAAATACAGGGTTTTTGTGTGGGGCGTGTGCTAATCTCGGTTAGTTCATGACTTTTTATCGATTCGTCAATCGAATTGTTCAATCATAAAATACGAAAGGCTATTGTGCCACATACTCATTATGATGCGTTTGCTAAAACGCAAGGCTCTAAGAAAACTGCTGCTAGAAAATCGAATAGTAAAAAATCCGCTGTAAGTCAAAAAGATAATAAGAATTTTTCTAAAAAAGGTTATAAGTCCAAAGAAAATCCATTTGAATATAGAAGAAATCGTAAGAATAACGAGTTTAATGCGCGTAAGAACCGCAATCGTAAGGCAGATAAAGCTAGAAGTCGCGCCAGAGAAAAAGCTTTGCAATACGAAGAGATGGCAATTCAAGAAGCTGAGAAGGACTTTGTAGAGAAGGGCTTTACTTCTCAGGACTTTAGCAAGCGCGATTTTGATAAGCGCGACTTTAAGAATCGTGACTTTAAGAATCATCGTCTAAATAATCGTAATCAAAATAAGCAAAATTCAGATAAGCAAAATCAAGAAATCACAAAAAACTCCGTAATGATCCCAGATACAGCTGTGGAATCGCGCGAAAACTATAGCGATGACGTGACTTTTGCGCAGCTAGGCGTTCCGCAGCCTTTGGTGGAAGTTTTGCGCGCAGACGGCAAAACCACGGCTTTTCCAATACAACAGGCGACTTTGCCAGACTCTTTGCAAGGCGCGAACATTCTTGGGCGCGGCCGAACGGGAAGTGGCAAGACGCTAGCGTTTTCTATTCCGCTTGTTGCGCGATTGGCCGATAACTTTGTTGATTTAATAAACTCGGGTCGCGCTTCTAGAAAAAACAAGAATCGCAAAGAAGACGATGTTCCAGCGCCTCACGCAATGATTTTGGCGCCGACTCGCGAGCTGGTGCATCAAATAGACGACGTAATCGCGCCTCTAGCGGCTGCTTACGGCATGAAAACTGTAACGGTTTATGGCGGCGTGCGTTATAAGCAGCAAATGGCGCTTCTTAAGCAGGGAGCGCAAATCGTAGTGGCTTGCCCAGGGCGATTAGAGGATTTGCTGCGTCAAGGCGCGTTAACGCTCGAAAAAGTGATGGTAAGCGTTTTAGATGAGGCGGACGAAATGGCAGATATGGGATTTTTGCCAGCCGTTACGCGCTTGCTTGAGCAGACTGATCCAAACGGTCAGCGCATGCTGTTTTCTGCTACTTTAGATAAGCAAGTTGCGACTATAGTAAATCGCTTCCTGCCAAATGCGCTTGTTCACGCTGTAGATGACGCGGATTCGCAAGTAGACACAATGACACATTACGTTTTTGGCGTTTCTGCGGCAGATAAGTACGAAGTTTTGAGAAAGCTGGCTTCGGGCAAAAAACGCTCAATATTCTTTACGCGCACAAAGTATCAAGCCAAGAATATGGCAAAGAAGTTTGTGCAACAGGGTATTCCTGCAGTTGATTTGCAAGGAAACTTGTCTCAAAATCAACGCGATAGGCATATGAGCGTTTTTGCTAACGGAGATGTACGCGTGTTAGTAGCTACGGATGTTGCTGCGCGAGGCATTGATATTAGCGATGTGGCGCTTGTTGTGCAAACGGAGCCGCCAGAGGACCCAAAGTCGTTCTTGCATAGGTCGGGGCGTACTGCGCGCGCAGGCGAGTCGGGCAATGTTGTGACTCTTGTGTTGCCGAATCAAAAGCGCATGGCTCACACTATGTTGAGGCGTGCTGGCATTAATGCTAAAGCGCAAGATGTTAAGCCAGAGTCGCCGATTTTGCAAGAGATTGTTGGCGATTTGGCGGATTTGCAAGAGGGCTGGAGTATGCCAGAGCCAGAGCAGCCGAAGCGCAAAGGTGGAGTCAAAGGCAGAGGCAGAGGTAGAGGACGCGGACGTTCGCATGATTCGCGCAGTTCGCGTGACTCGCATAGTTCGCAACGTCACGCATAATTTTCCGCTTTTTGTACGTGATTTAGGTCGAATTTGGTACAAAGTGCGTCAGTTTTTCCGCTTTTTGTTGTTCAATACGCCGTGATATGTACCCCTTTCACTAACTGTCCAGAAAAAAGGTGTATATATCATTGGGTGTCTCGGTCCGGATACTACAAATGGGCTGGCAGTCAGCAACTATTACACGGAAGAACAACGGTTGATTTTTGCGTATTCTCCGAGCTATGCGAGCGGTTCGGTGTCTGAGAAAGGGATGCAATCCGCGGCGGCGCAACGCTACATTGCTTTTCACGAGGCTGGCAAGGCTCAATGGCAGGGAATTCTTGATGAGGCTAAGCAGCCTTCGAGTGGTGTGTCTGGGATTCCTGGGGCTGTGGGTGGTGTGTCGAAGGTGTCGAGTGATCCGAAGGATGTTTTTGCAAAGTATGCGGATCGTCTGGAGAGCCTGGCGGGTGCTTTGAATGATTCCCAGAAAGCGACTTTGGGCATGATGTATAAGCTCGCTTCGTAGAAGGGAGGCGAGGGCTCTATGAAGAAGGTTGATGCGTTGGCGAAGACGTTTACGACGGCGAACTTTATGGAGGTGATGTTGCTTCCGGGTAAGGATAAGGACGGTAAGTCGACGACGAACCTGCTGGATATGCTGGTGTGGATGAAAGATGTTCCGAACCAGGCGGATTTCTTGCAGTCTGTGTTGAATAAGAAGAACGAGGCGGCAATTGCGAAGGTTGAAGAGAAACTCGGTATTGACCTCGGTTCGAAAGCGGGTCTGAACAAACCAACCACTGCAACGTCGGCGCATATTGACACCGAGGCATAGCGCTTTGAGAGTATTTACGAAACACCCTCGTGATTTCAACTAAAACCTGGCGACCGGTTTTTAACAGGGCCGCTCGCGCCCGCCGCTACTTTCGCGCATTTGTATCATCTTCGGCAACTATGAAACCAATTAGGAAAATTTGGGTCGCCCGGCAAGAAAGCTGGGCGACCCAATATCTATCTAGAAACTTCTAGGCTTCGATGTTTTTTAACGCAGTGCACGCGGTAGGCGAGTACCGTCGTCATCAAAAGCAGATAGCCGGTAGAAAGTTGCTTGTAGATTTTCTGATAGCTGTAACTGGAGCGAGCCTTGCGGATAGATACGCTGCGTAAAAGAGGGAGTATCGTCTTGGAATAGCTCCACTAATGATCCATCTACCCAGAGCGTAGCCGGATTGCTAATCTCTGCGGAGAAGAGGATTTCATTAGTGCTCGAATCAAGCAAAGCAATAGTCCCGGTGCCAGCTATATCTAGAGAGAATTGCAAAGTATCGGGGAGCTCAGTAATCACTTCCCCTTTCCCTTCTCGCAAAGCGAAGAGTTCTTGGGCAGGTGCAGCCCACACTCTTCCTTCCGAAATATGCAAACGGCGCGGATGGGTGAGTGCTCCGTTATATCCAGATGCGTCAATATCTGCATCGCTGCGATCGGAGCCTTCCCACGTCCAACCCCACATGAGAATGCGATCTTTATCTACTACGCATTGGGGAGCATAAAAATCGGGGCCGGCGTCTAATTTGCCGCCGGTGCGCGGAATGAATCGGGGATATCCGGCACTCATATCTAAATCACCTACCAGGTAGGCAACTCCGGTTAAGTGATCCATAAGCATTTCGGCTTCTACCCATTGCGAAGCAATAAGTACCCAAGAATTTCCGATTTTTACCAGTTGCGGGCATTCCCAAATTGAAGCGGGGGCGTAAATAGAAGCAATAGGATCATCTCCTACGAGCAGTGTATTTAGATACTTCCAGTTGTACCAATCAGTGCAGTCATAAAGGAATATAGCGGGCGTGCCGTCTTCAAAACCGCCGCCGTGAATAGCGTAAGTAGTGCCATCTACTTCAAAAACGAAAGGATCGCGCATAGCGCGGATATTTTTAATAGGAGGCATGGTGGCCACTACCTTCGTAGGCTCCCAGCCGGTGCGGTCAGCTGTTTCCTCTGCTAGTACCGTGAGAGAGGGGCCATCGAGCTGCGTGACGGCGGTGTAGAGCAAAGAAGAAATTCCTTCATGCACCAGCCCTACCCCAGACCAGCAGCCACTTGCATCCGGTTTACCAGAGCGCGGTTTTAGCGCAATTTCTTGCGATTTCCAATTTACTAGATCTTTGGAAGTGGCGTGCCCCCAATGAATGTGATCATGCCAAGGAGCTTTCGGGTTGAACTGGTAGAACATATGCCAAGTATCTCCGACCTTGTGAATTCCATTCGGATCATTCACCCAACCGAAATCAGGGCGCATATGCAGGCCAGGGAAGAATTTATCGGGGAAATTATTAGATTTAGTCATAGTATTTTCTTTCGTACTAGATAAGATATTTTTTCGATTTTTCGTAATTTGTGGTTTATCGGAAATCCATCCGGCATGCCGCCGCCCATGTGCAGAGGCATAAAGAGGATGTGATTCCGTTTCTGAAGGCGGTATTTCCTGCTCAACAGCTGGGCAACCGCAACTTGGGCCACTAACTAGCGGGCAAGGTACTAAGTCGATATAGGATTCAGTATTGGCTCCACTTTGGGTGCGCAGAAAATAAATAATTTTCTCAATTACTTTCTCTGCCACTTCTTCTAACGGGTCGATTGCGCGCAAGAAGAAGTGATCATTGAAGATTTCCGAATCTTCAAATACTCCCACTCGGATATCTTTTCCGATAGTGAGCCCGCGGCGGCGAATTTCTGCTAAAGCGGGTGCGCACATAGCAGAACTGCCCAATACAAGTGCATCGATATGCGGGAAATTATCCAAAGTCCAAGATATGTGCCGCTGGATTCCCCTCGGAGAGGATGGAGTATTTACCAGTTGCCGGCGCGTTACCCGGTATCCTTTTTCAATCAAGGCTTCTTCGAATCCCCGCAAATGCTGCGATCCGTTATTAATGCGTCTATCTGGATAAAAAAGTACGGGATACCGTGCTCCATGCTCCAGCAGATGCATAGTAATATCTCTAATAGCTTGCTGATGATCGGTGCATATCTGCGGCGCAATCACAGCTAAATCGTTGCTATTGACTACCACAAATGGAACTTTGTGTTTGCGTAAACGGGGCAGAGAATGCCGCCGCCATCCTGGTATAGGACTAATGACTACCGCATCGATTTGATGGGCAATCAAAGCATTCAGAGCGGCTTCTTCTGTAAGCACATTTGCGCCAATATCCGATAAGAACGGTGTTAATCCACTATCGGTGGCTTGCCTTGCTAGCTCTAGATTTAATGCAGTTCCACTCGGATTTCCAAGCAAGGTGCCGACGATTCCTATCTTCGGCAGTGCTCCTGCTTGTAAAGAGCGCACAGTGTGCGGACTACTGTAATTTAGTGCCCTGCTAGCTGCTAGAACTTGCATCTTCGTAGATTCATCGACGCGGCGAGTACCATTGAGGACATGAGATACGGTAGTGATGGATACGCCAGCGCATTGCGCTACGTCTTTCATACTTACTTTTTGCATCTTTTCATCCTCTGCAAGTACGGATTTAATTTTGGCCTCGCTGCTGAGCTAGATTGCTCTCTTTAGACTTCTTCGAGGATAGATCCCTTTGTTTCCGGCATCATAGTGCATGACCAAATCACTGCACCCAGCATACAAGCTGCATAGAACAGGAATGTGAAAGTCATAGAGGCTTTAAACATTACGGGGAAAGTGCTGGAAATAATCGCTGCCGCTACCCAATGTGCAGCCGAACCAGTGGCTTGCCCATTGGCGCGGTGTTCGGGTGGGAAGATTTCCGAGATGAATACCCATAGTACTGAGCCGATTCCCAACGCCAACGCGGCAATGAATACGATAATCAAAAGCAAAACGATAATGCCCGTCGTGGTAGATAGATTATTGCCGGAGAAGTAGAAAATACCTGCAATTGTTACCAAAGCTAACAGATCTATTCCAGCTCCCAAAGTTACTAACGGCCGCCGCCCCACTTTATCTACTAGTAAACGTCCCAGCAGTGTGAACACTAAATTCGTCAACCCTACTAATATGGAGGATGCGAAAGCGGCATCGCCCGCAATACCTGCTGATTGTAGGAGAGAAGGTGCGTAGTAAAGTACCGCATTAGTGCCAGCGAACTGGGAGAAGAAGGCGATAAGAATAGCCATCGCAATTGGGCGGGCAGTACGGCTGGAGAAGAAAGGTTCTTTTGTCTTTACTTGTGGAACGGCCTGTTGCATGTTGGCCAATACTTCTGCGGCTTCTTCGTTTCCCCATAGATCTTTCATGACTGTTAAAGATTCTTTTTCTTTACCGCGTTGATGTAGCCACCGCGGGCTCTCGGGAATGAAATAGCAAACTGCGAGGAAAATTAACGATGGAATTGCTTGAATTCCGAGCATCCAACGCCAGCCTACTTCGATAGGCATCATCTTAACTATAACGTAGTTAGATAGATACGAAACTACTATTCCGATAACTATGTTGAGTTGCACGGTAGCTACTAGTTTTCCGCGGCGGGCAGCTGGAGATATTTCTGCAGTATATAGTGGCGCTATTACGGAAGATGCACCTACTGCTATGCCGCCTAGCATACGAAATACTAAGAAAAATGCCCAACTGTTGGCGATAGCTACGCATATGGAGGTCAATAGGTAGAGGGAGGCCACTCCTTTGAGAACTGGCCGGCGTCCCCACCGATCCGCGGGGATACCGCCGAATAAAGCGCCAATAATAGTGCCGATCAGCGCGCAAGATACGGTAAAACCGAGTTGCCCAGCGCTGAGATCCCATTTATCTTGCAGGGTGGCTGTGGTTCCCGAAATTACTGCCGTATCGAAACCAAAAAGGAAGCCACCCAGTGATGCAGCAGTGGCGGAAAATGGTACTAAATGTTTTTTCATAATTTCCTACTCGTCTTTGAAAACAATTATCTGGCAGCCGTATTGATAGAGATGCTAGGAGATGCGATCTTTGCATCCAGAGCAACTCTACTATTTGGGCTGGTATCTAAATGTTAAGAAACATATCGCGCACAAGATAGAGGCTGGAGAAAAGTTTTGCGCAAATTTCTCAAGGAGATTTTCTCCGCGCTCTGCCGGCTAATAAATGATATTTAAAGAGCATGAAAGCCATTAGGGGGTGCGGACGGATTGTTGGAGAGTATTTTATGAATGTTTCGTATTCTTTGGAGCAGCGACGTGAGGCGTTGAGGGTGTATAGGCGTACGGGGTCGGTAACTAAAACGATTTTGTTGCTGGGTTATCCTGGGCGTTGGACGTTGCATAAGTGGATTCGGGAGGCGGGAAAGCCGGTATTGAAGCCTAGGCGGGCTGAAAGACCTACTCATTATCCTTTTAAGACAAAGCTTAGCGCGGTTAAGATGTTCAACAAGGGTGCGCGTCCTAGGCAAATCGCTTCGCGCCTGGGTTTGTGTAGCCCGATGAGTGTATACAGTTGGGTGGGGCGCTACCGGCAGGAAGGAGAGTGGGTATTAATGAGTAGAAAGGAACGAGGGCAAGCGGCTAAGTTACCTACCGTTAAGTCGCTGGAGGCGTCCTTGCCTGATGATCCGCAAGAGTTGAAACGCTTAGCAGCCAAGCTAATCGTGGAAAAGGCGGTGATGGATCAGGAACTGGAGTTAATAAAAAAGACGTCAGCGTCCTACCCGGAGCTTTGACGAATCGTCACAAAGCGTAGGTAGTGGACGCTCTTAGAGATACATATCCGTTGGGAATGCTCCTTGATGTTGTGGGGTTGTCTTCCTCAAGTTTTTACTACCAGCTTCACGCAATGGCTCGCAGGGATAAATATTGCCAGTTACGTAAAGATATTGCCGCTATTGCTGGTGAGTCTTTCCATACTTATGGTTATTGTCGTATCTGGCATGTATTGCGTGTTCGTGGAATACGAGTCAGCGAAAAAGTAGTGCGTAAGATTATTAGCGAAGATAAAATCCTTGTGCGTTATCCGCGTCGGAAACGGCGCTATTCGAGCTATAACGGTGAGATAGCGCCTGCTCCTGAAAATCTTGTAAAGCGTAACTTTCACACCAATGCCCCTGGCAAGCTATGGCTTACAGATATAACCGAGTTCATCACGACGGAATCGAAACTGTATATTTCAGCTGTTATCGACTGTTTTGACGGAAAGATAGTCGGGTGGGCTAGCGGGCGCCATCCCAGTAATGAAATAGTAATGGCTTCAATGAATATGGCTCTTGAAGAACCCATTAGCGATAATTCGTTGATAATTCATTCTGATAGAGGATCCCACTATCGTGGCGGAGATTTTGCAGCGTTTTTACGATGTCACCACATCATACAATCAATGTCTAAAAAAGGGGTACATATCAGTGTTGAGCTACAAAAGCGTCAACTATTTACTATTTACTACTTGCTTTGGCCTTTGCCGAATGCGCGCAAGCGAATACCATTCCAATCTTCGCTAACTGTTAAAGGCGTTGCGGCGTTCATTCCAGCAGTCATTGCTGCTGCTTGAACAGTGCTCGAGCTTGGAGAGCCAGCACGCCCTGGCTTAGGTGTTAAAACCCACATAGGTGCGTTGCTGTTCAACATGTTTGTTGCGTCCATAATGGTGTCTGCTAGCTCGTCTTCGTCGTCGCCGTCTCGCCACCAAATAATCACTCCGTCAACAGTGGAGCTGTAATCTTCGTCAACAAGTTCTTCGCCAGTCAATTCTTCGATATTGCTGCAAATCGCATCGTCAACGTCATCGTCCCACAGCCACTGCTGTACGATGTCTCCAGGTTGGAATCCAAATTCTTCTGCATGTTGAAAAGCTGTCTGTTCCACGTGACTCAATATATCAAAGCGTCAAGAATTTGCGCGACTCGCCCTAGCTGCGCACACGGCACGCTGAGACACGCCTGGAAAATCGCCAGAAACCACAAAATCACTATATATAGTTTGTGATTTATGTAACTTGCCCTAGATATTGTGCATGCAATGGGTTATAGTAGAGCAAGTTGTTGCGAATCATAAGTCGATTTGCGATGCAAAATACACGGTAGATTGAGAAAGGTCTGTAGAATGCAGGTCTCTGATATGACTTTAGAAGATGCCACTTTGCAAGATGAACAAGCAGCCACTTTGGGCGATTTTAATGGCGTCTTCAACGACTCTTCTAAGAAGTCTCGCGTGCAAGTCGAAAAGCGCGATGGCCGCGTTGTTGACTTTGATCAGATGAACATAATAATGGCCATTAAAGCTGCGTTTAAGGATTTGCGCAAAGAAGTTGGTCCGCAAGAAGAGCAAATGATTCGCGATATTACGGATCATATTGAGGCCGAGATTCAAGACCGTTACAATGGCCCTGCAAAAATCGAAGATATTCAGACTCTTGTTGAGCATGGTCTTATTGAAAATCACCTTTACGAAGTTGCGCGTTGCTACACAAGCTACCGCCTAAACCGAGATATTGACCGCGCTAAGGCAACCGATATTAACGAAGCTGTGAATCGCCTTGTAAACCGAGATGAGTCGCTTGTGCGCGAAAATGCTAACAAGGATTCCAACGTTTACGCCACTCAGCGCGATCTTCTTGCAGGCGCTGTTTCCAAGGCTTCCGCGTTTTCTATGCTTCCTCATGCAGTTTCTAACGCGCATATGAAGGGTGATATTCACTTCCATGATGCCGATTATTCGCCATTTACGTGCATGAGCAACTGCTCGCTTCCAGACTTTGGAAACATGCTTGCTAAGGGATTTGCGCTTGGAAACGCAATGATGGATAGCCCAAAGTCGATTGGCACGGCGGCTACTCAAGTTACGCAGATTATTAAGGATATTGCAGGCGCGCAGTACGGCGGACAAACTGTAAACCGCGCAGACGAGATGCTGGAGCCTTACGCTAAGTGCGATTACGACAAGAATCTTGCTATGGCTCAGGCCATGATTCCAGATTCCACGCCAATCGAAGTTGCTAAGGCTATGATTGACGGCTTAAAGGCTCAGGAGCCTAAGAATCTTCATTGTTCAGATAGGGATCCTCTTCCAGCAGACACTCCTTTTGATGAGAATTTGAGTGAGTTGGATCAGCTTCGCGAAGTTTACGCAAAGATTATGACGCGCAAGGCGATTTACGACGCTATGCAAACAATGGAATATCAAATCAATTCCAACCGCGTTTCTAACGGCCAGACTCCGTTTGTAACTGTTGGTTTTGGTCTTGGTACGTCTTGGTTTGCTCGCGAAATTCAGCGCGCTATTTTGCTTAATCGCATTCGCGGACTCGGCAAGGACCGTCATACTGCTATCTTCCCTAAACTTGTGTTTACTATTAAGCACGGCGTTAACGCAGACGCTGGCGACCCTAACTACGATTTGAAGCAGCTAGCGCTTGAGTGCTCTACAAAGCGCATGTATCCAGATGTTGTTTTCTACGAGAATATTGTTAAGATTACAGGCTCCTTTAAGGCTCCTATGGGTTGCCGATCCTTCCTTCAGGGCTGGGTTGATCCAAAGACTGGCAAAGACGTGGAAGACGGCCGCATGAATCTTGGCGTTGTAACAGTTAACGTGCCTCGTATTGCGCTGGAGTCTCACGGAGACGTAAACCGCTTCTGGAAGCTTTTTAACGAGCGCATGGAAGTGGCGCATCAAGCTTTGCGATTCCGCATTATGCGTTGCAAGCAGGCAACTCCTGTAAACGCTCCAACGCTGTTCCGCTACGGCGCGTTTGGGCGTTTGGGCGCTAACGAGAGCGTGGATCAGCTGTTCCGCAACGAGCGTGCAACCGTGTCTCTTGGCTACATTGGTTTGTATGAAGCTACATCCGTGTTCTTTGGCAAGGATTGGATGCAAGATCACAGCTGGAATGAGGATGGCAAGCAATTTGCGCTTTCTATGGTTCGCCGCATGAATCAGCTTTGCCAGCAGTGGTCGAAGGCAGAGGGATACCACTACTCGGTATATTCCACTCCTGCTGAGTCTTTGACGGATCGCTTTAACCGCATGGATCGTCAGAAGTTTGGCAGCATTGAAGGCGTTACAGATCACGACTTCTACACTAATTCCTTCCATTACCCAGTGTGGTTGCAGCCAACTCCTATGGAGAAGCTCCGCTACGAGGTTGACTTCCCGTACTTTGCTTCCGGCGGATTTATTAACTACTGCGAGTTCCCATGCTTGCAAGCGAATCCTAAGGCTTTGGAGGCTGTTTGGGATTATGCTTATAAGATTGGCATTGGCTACTTGGGTACGAACACTCCGATTGACCATTGCTTTGTTTGCGGATTCCAGGGCGATTTTGAGCCAACGAAGGAAGGCTTCCGCTGCCCAGAGTGCGGCAATAGTGACCCAGATAAGTGCAATGTGACTAAGCGCACTTGCGGCTACTTGGGTAATCCTGTTCAGCGACCAATGGTTCACGGCCGCCACGAGGAAATCGCTCATCGCGTAAAGCACATGTCTGGCGAAACTGGCCATGTTGTTCTTAACAATGGCGAGTCTCGCGAGTGGTACGAGGAAACTAAGTAGTGCGTAGGATTGCGGCGTAAAATTGCGGAGCGTGTAATCGCGTAAAGTCGCAGCTTAAAGTCGCATAAAGTCGCAGCTTAAAGTCGCATAAAGTCGCATAAAGTCGCATAAAGTCGCATAAAGTCGCATAAAATAAGGTAAAAGCTAGGCTAAATTACTAAAAAGGTCGGAACCATGGCTCGTATAAGTTTGCACGATTTTGCACCTGCAGACGTTAACCGCGGGCCTTGGATTCCAACCTCTCTTTCTAATAATCCGCGCGCAGGGCAGTGGTCCAGTGAGCGCATGAGCAAGGGCATGATTGCGGATTATAAGCGTTTTTTGATGACGGATGGCGAAGGAATCCGTTGCTCGCTGTACGTTTCTGGCTGCCCGTTCCATTGCGTTGAATGCTATAACGAGTCGATTTGGGATTTTCGCGCAGGATACCCATACACGCAAAAGCTTGAAGACCAGATTATGGAAGATTTGGCGCTTCCGTACGTGCAAGGATTGACGCTTCTTGGCGGAGAGCCGCTTCTTAACACTGGTATTTTGCTGCCACTTTGCAAGCGTATTCGAAGCGAGTTTGGAAATACAAAAGACATTTGGAGCTGGACTGGTTACACTTGGGAAGAGCTTATGCGCAAAGGCGAGACGCCAGATAAGCTTGAGCTTTTGCAATACATTGACATTCTTGTTGACGGGCGATATATGAAGGATCTTCACGATTCGCTGTTGCAATTCCGCGGATCTAGTAATCAGCGGATTATTGACGTGCCAAAGTCGCTGAAAAATCCGAGTGATCCGCCTGTAATCTGGGAAAAGCTTCACGATCAAGAGCGTTTTATTCCATCAATCTATGGCAAGGATCGAGCGAAAGGCGAAGCTGACGCGAGTTAGCTAATGGTTGTTAGAAATAGCGCGCTTAGACCGCGCAAGTGATTTTCCTATTTAGCGTTGCGCGTACCTTCCTATTTGGTGTGTAGGAGGGCTGGGTGTTTACGCTCGCGCGTTACATCGCGCTATTCCTCGCGGCTATTAGCAGCCGCTCGGCTGATTTGGCATGTAAAGTCCACTGGACTTTACGTTTGAGCCAAATCACGCTTTGAAGGAGCTTGAAATACGTTATGCAATTTCAAGCTCAGTCAAAGCGCTTTGCCGCACAGAAGCAGTGCTTCTGCTCTAAGCGGCTCAGCGAATCGAGGTGACTTCTCGCGCATTATGCAGCTCGAAGTCGTTGATTCGCAATCGCACTACAAGCCAAAATAGTCAGAAGTGATATGATTAAGCGTATAAATTCTTTTAATAGAGAGGTCGCATGAAAGCAAAATCGCATAAAAAACACAAGGATTACGCGCCTAATGCGTTTCGCACAATAATGCCGCTGTTAAAGCGCTATCGTATGCTTGGTGTAATCACGTCTGCTGCGATTTTTGTGGAAGCATCTATGCAAATTGCGATTCCAACAGTAATGTCTAGTCTTATTGACTTTGGAATTGCCGCAAAATCCCAAAATGCTGTTAAATACTACGGCTTGCAATTACTCGCTTTTGCCGCAATATCAATGATTTTTGGCGTTATTTCTGGCGTTTGTTGCGCGCATTCTAGCGCGGGCTTTGGCAAAAATTTGCGATGCAAGATGTTTAGTCGCTTGCAATCGTTGAGTTTTTGCGATCTTGACCGTTTTTCTACTGGAACGGTTGTTACGCGCCTAACTAGCGACGTTTCTAATATTCAATTTGCGTATCAAATGGTTATTCGCGCAGGCGTTCGCAGCCTTGTGATTATTGTTGCAGCATGGTGGTTTACTTTTTGCATAAGCCCTTCGATTTCTTGGGTTTTTCTTAGTCTTATTCCAATTGTTGGCGTTATTTGTGGTATTGGTGCCAAGATTGTTGCACCCACTTTTGCGCAAATTTACGGCACGATTGACAGCATGAACGGCATGGTTAGCGAAAATTTGCGCAATATTCGCATTGTTAAGTCGTATGTTAGAGAAGACTACGAAAACCGCCGTTTTAGGCGCATATCGCATAAAATTTACAGCTATTTTTTAAAAGCGGAGTATATTCTAAATTGTAGTATTCCTCTTTTTAACTTGTGTTTTTATGCGTGTTTGCTTCTTGTTGCGTGGATGGCTTCTAAGCAAATCGTTGCTTCGGGAAATAATCCTGCATTTGGCTTGACTACGGGAAATCTTGCTGCGCTGGTTGTATATGCGTTGCAAATTTTGTTTGCGCTTGCTAATTTGGTTGTAATTTTTGTTATGACGGTTACTGCGCGCACGTCAATGCATCGTGTTGCAAATGTTTTACAATCGCATAACAGTGAGTATGTTCATAAAAACCCAATTACAGAGCTTGCAGATGCTTCGATTCGTTTTAATAATGTTGATTTTGCATATGATTCTGCGCGCGTTAATGGCGATTCATCTTCGGTTGCTTGCGACTTATCTAAAGGTAGTCAGGAAATTAAAGGTAGTCAGGAAATTTTACACAACATAAATCTAAATATTCCTTCTGGCTCTACTGTTGGGATTGTGGGCGCAACGGGTAGTGGAAAGTCAAGTATTATAAATTTGATTGCGCGCATTTACGATGTAACAAAAGGCACTGTTTTTGTAGGCGGATCAGACGTTCGTTTTTATGATTCCAAAAGTTTGCGCAACCAGATAGGAATTGTGTTACAAAAAAATATTCTGTTTAGCGGCACTATTGCGCAAAATCTTCGATGGGGCAATGAGAATGCGAGTGACTCCGACTTGCGCGAGGCGTGCAAAATTGCTTGCGCTCAAGAGTTTATAGACGATTTGCCGCATGCATATAACACGAATCTTGAGCAAGGCGGCAAGAATCTTTCGGGCGGTCAAAAACAGCGACTTTGCATTGCGCGCGCGTTGCTAAAGCGGCCAAAAATCTTGATCTTAGACGATTCAATGAGTGCAGTAGACGTTAAAACAGACGCCAAGATTCGCGAGAATTTAAGGCATTTTATGCCCGATTCCACGCAAATCATTGTTGCGCAACGCGTGTCTTCTTGCATGCACGCGGATTTGATTGTTGTTCTTAAAGATGGGCGTGTTGTTGCTAAAGGGAAGCATAGCGAGTTGATGGAATCGTGCGAAACGTATAGAAAAATGGCGATTTCTCAAGGTGTAAAAATAATTGAATCTAAAAACAGCGAAGGCAGTGAAGACACCGAAGGTAGCGAGGGCGGCAGGATTAACAATGATAAATAAGAAAAAGTCGCAAGAAAAGTCTGCGTTAAAATCTTCGCAAGAATCTTCGCAAAAGTCGCAAGAAAACTTAGATCAAAAGTCGCAAGAAAAATTCGCTCTAAATTGGCGCGTTCTAAAGCGCTTAGCGTCTTATATTATGGCTTACAAGATGCAAGTTTTTGTTGTTATTGCGTCAATTATTATAAGCTCCATTGTTCAAGCTGTAAGCGCAATGTTTTTGCAATCGCTTGTAGACGCGTACATTTTGCCTCTAATTGGCAAGCGTAATCCCGATTTTGCGCCACTTTTGCGAATGATTGCAATTATGGCGTTCGTGTGCGCTATTGGTGTGTTTTTTAGCTGGCTTTGGAGCAGGCTGGTTGTAAAAATCGCGCAAAGTGTAATGCGAAACCTTAGAAATCAAATGTTTAAGCATCATCAAGATCTTCCGCTTGGGTACTTAGATTCTCACGGATATGGCGATGTTATGAGCCGATACACCAACGACACGGAAGCGCTCCATGAAGCGATTTCTTGGTCTTTTCCAGATTCGTTTAGCGCGCTAATGTCTATTACGGCGGCGTTTTGCGCAATTGTTTGGCTTTCGATTCCTGTTGCGATTTTTCTTGTGATTTTTACTGCCATTCTCTTGCTTCTAGTGCGTTTTATGCTTAAGCGTTCGGGCAAGCTTTTCGCGCAATTCCAGGCGGCTTTGGGCGATTTGAACGAGTTTGTAGAAGAGGCGGATTCTGGTAGAAAAGTTATTAAGATTTTTAATCACGAGCGTGCAGCGGTGGAAAAATTAAGTGATTTGGCGATTCGCGTGCAAAAAATTTCTGCTAGCGCCAATTCTTACGCGAATAATGTTATGCCTGTGATTAGTAACGCGAGCTACCTGTTTTACGTTTTGCTTGCGATTTTTGGAGCGTGGGCGGTAAATGCTGGCGTGTATTCTGCTGGATTGAGCGGCGTTTTTGGTGTGAATTCAAGCACGCTTACAATCGGCACGCTTATATCTCTTCTTACGCTTTCTCGCGCATTTATAAACCCGATTGGCGAGATAACAATGCAACTAAATTCGCTTATGATGGCGACTGCAGGAGCGAATCGCATTTTTGCGCTTTTAGATGAACCTGTTGAAAAAGATGATGGAACAGTTAAGCTCGTTAAAATTCGCGCAAAAATCGTTGAGTGCTGTAGTGGAGATGGCGATGATAGTGGCGATAAATCGCAAGTAAATCAAGTAGATTTTACAGACGCTAAACAGTCTTATTTGCAAGTTTTTAACGAAGTAAGCGAAGATTCTTGCGGAAGTAACGTGTATTGGGCGTGGAAAAATTGCTCTAAAAGGTCAAGCGGCGATTCTTGCGCAGATGCCCAAAAACACGCGATTCGCTCTAAAGACGGCGTGTACACGCTTGTTAGGGGAGATGTTCGCTTTGAAAACGTTACGTTTGGCTACGAGCCTTCTAAAACTGTTTTGCACAATATATCTTGGTATGCGCACGCGGGTCAAAAAGTTGCGCTTGTAGGTGCCACTGGAGCTGGCAAAACCACTATCGCCAATCTTCTTACGCGTTTTTATAACATTGCTGATGGTCAAATCTTGTATGACGGAATCGATGTTCGTAATATTTGCAAAAGTGACTTGCGCCATGCTGTTGCAACCGTTTTGCAAGATGTTGGCTTGTTTAGTGCAAGCATAATAGACAATATTCGCTACGGACGCCTTAATGCTAGCGATTCCGATTGCATTGCTGCAGCCACTCTTGCTCATGCGGATTCCTTTATCTCCAAGCTGCCAGACGGATACAACACGCATATTAAAAACGGCGGAGCAGACCTTTCTCAAGGCCAAAAGCAGTTGATTGCGATTGCGCGCGCTGCTGTTGCGAATCCGCCTGTTTTGATTTTAGACGAAGCAACTTCTTCGATCGACACGCATACGGAAGCGCTTGTGCAAAGCGCGATGGACGCTTTGATGCAAGATAGAACCGTGTTTGTTATTGCGCACAGGCTTTCCACAGTGCGAAACGCGGATGTGATTATGGTTCTAGACCACGGACGCATTGTTGAGCGTGGGTCTCATGAAGACTTGATGAAAAAGCGCGGCGAATATTATCAACTTTGCACGGGTGCAATGGAGCTGGAGTAGCAAGCGTCGTGTTTGCTTGATATTCTGCGGCAACACGCCGAATACGCTTTTGAACTTGCATTTTGGCGTGGATTCTGTAAGATAGTAACTCGGCTGTTCAATGGAACAAAGCCACGGCCCCGTAGCTCAGTTGGTTAGAGCGCCGCCCTGTCACGGCGGAGGTCACCGGTTCAAGTCCGGCCGGGGTCGCGATTAGTAAAGGCCCGGTTCGCCGGGTTTTTTATTCGTCATGGCTCTGTAGCTCAGTTGGTAGAGCGAGCGACTGAAAATCGCTAGGTCAGCGGATCGATCCCGCTCGGAGCCACAAGTAAATAAATAAAAACTAGATAACAAAACGCGCAGCATTTTTGCCGCGCGTTTTTTGTTTATATGACTTGACTAGTTAATCTCTTTAGTCAACCTGTTTAGTCAACTTGCCTAGTCAACCTGCTTAGTCAACTTGCTTAGTCAACTTGCTTAGTCAACCTGTCTAGTCAACTTGCTTCCACGATTCAACATCAATATGATGGTTTGGATTTGCTTGCCAAGCTTCCCAAGCGGATTCCACAATATCCTTAACGTTGTAGCGCGCATGCCACCCCATCTCTTCGTTAATGCGCTTAGTGCTTCCAATCAATTGTGGTGGATCGCCAGCTCTACGCCCTAAAATCGCCTCTCTAAATGGCAATCCAGTAACGCGCCTAACTTCGTCTACAATTTGACGAACAGAAGTGCCTTTGCCTGTTCCAACGTTAAAAGCGTCGTATTTGCGCTCATCGCGATCTAAATAAGTAAGCGCTGCAATGTGCGCGTCTGCAAGATCCGAAACATGAATGTAGTCGCGAATGCAAGTGCCGTCGGCAGTAGGGTAGTCATTACCAAAAATCGCAGGAGCTTTGCCTTGCTGCAACCTATCTAAAAGCATAGGAATCAGGTTCAAAATCGCAGGATCTTCTAGCTCCACAGGCCCGCATCCCGCAACGTTAAAGTAGCGAAGTGCGCAAAAACGAATTCCATAAGTGTGTTCGCAAGCGCGTGCCATACACTCGCCAAAAAGTTTAGTTTGGCCGTATGGATTAATCGGAAGCATTGGCACAACGTCTTCTGGCACAACATCTACAGGCGGCTCGCCATACGTGGCCGCGCTAGACGAAAAAACAAGCTTTTTAGCACCACTTTGGCGCATTCCTTCTAAAACGTTAAGCATGCCATTAATGTTCTGCTGGTAGTACCAAAGTGGCTTTTCTACGGACTCTCCAACTTGCTTTCGTGCAGCAAAGTGAATTACAGAATCGACGTTATTTTCCTTCATTATTTGCGCAAGTCGCGCTCCAGCGTCTGGGGAAGCAATGTCCATTCCGTAAAGTCGCGCGCCTTCAATTCTTGTAGGCTTTCCGTAGCTCAAATCGTCTATAACTACAACGTTTTGCTTTGCTTGGTGAAGAGCGTGTACAACGTGTGCGCCAATGTAGCCGCATCCGCCTGTAACTAGAATAGTCATTGTTTACCGTTTACCTTTCTTGCATATGCTGTTTTTGCATAATGTTATAGGGAAATTATAGCGCTTGAATCATATTGTGTTTTTGGCATTGTTTGTGTTTGTGTTTGTGATTGTTTGTGTTTGTGCTGGTATTTGTGCCAGTGTTTTGCGCGTTTGATATTATGCGATGAGTTGTGATTCAATCGCGTATGCAAGAAAATAAGGAAGATTGGCTAAAAATGAACGATTTTAATGTAGATAGTGCAAGTGACGATTTGCATAGTGGCCACTCTTTTGGCGATTTGACTGGTGATTTGACTGGCGATTTGACTGCTGGTGCGTATGATTGCGCGGTTGCTTGCGACTCTTCCAAACCTCAACAGCCTCACGCATCCGCTAGGGCGATTCTTTCTTTTGTACGAAGATCTGCCAGGCTCGACGCGCGCTTAGAGAAAGCCAAGCAGCGCTACTCAGGCGCGTATTTGCTACGCATTGCGGATGGCGATGGGTCTTTGCGCGTAAAAAGCGATTTGTGTGTGGATTCGCAGTGGATTGAGGCCAATTGGGGCAATGCTAATCCGCTTATAGTCGAAATCGGCTCGGGGCAGGGAGAAAACATTGTGGCGGCTGCTGCAGCAAATCCGAATACGAATTTTCTTGCGCTAGAAGTTTATGACCCAGGCGTAGCGCACACTATGCTTTTGGCTGGTAAGCAGGATTTGCATAATTTGCGAATTGCTCAAGTGAACGCTCCTGATTTTCTTGCGGCATGCCAAAGCAGCGTTTTGGCAGGAGTTTGGACATTTTTCCCAGATCCTTGGCCTAAAATGCGTCATCACAAGCGCCGAATTGTTCAGCCATCTTTGGCTAAGTCTGTGCATAATGCGCTTGTTGCAGGCGGAGTTTGGCGAATTGCTACAGATATTGAGGATTACGCATTGCATGTTCACGAAGTTATGGATTCTTTGGCGTGCTTTGAAAACGATGGCAATTTGCGTGTGAGCTTGCCTACTGAGCATGTTGGAAAGGGGAATGCGCAAGATGCTGCGGATTTGCCTCATGCGGATTTTGTTGAGTCGCGTCGCTTTGATGGGCGTGTTTTGACGAATTTTGAGCGCAAGGGATTAGATGCTGGTCGCGTGATTCACGATTTTGCGTATGTTGTTAAAAAGTGAGTTGTGAATTTGATTGTTGAGCGTGGTGTGGTGCGTGGCGTGTGGCGTGTGGTGCGTTGTACGTGGCGTTAGAATCGCGTTGTCTTCCTTCAACACGCCGTAATTTGCAAGAACTGCGCATGAGTGTTAATATCATATGGTTTGGTTAAAGCCCCCTTCGTCTAACGGTTAGGACACCAGACTTTCAATCTGACAACAAGAGTTCGACTCTCTTAGGGGGTACAAATTTTGCGCCGCTAGTTTTAGCGGCGTTTTTTGTTATCTACGATGTTTACCTCTTGTGGGGTTATAGGCCAAAAAGTTGGGTTATAGGCCAGAGTTATTAACTCTTACCCTTAACTCTTGCGCTGCTCTTCGATACTCTTCGTGCGTGATTTGTGCTATAAAAGTCTTATGGTCTTTATGCGCAAAACAAAACACGTTCTTATGCGTGCGATTCGTGCTGTTTTGTGCAAACGTAATTATGTTGTTTCGGCTTTTGCGTCCGCATTGGTGATTTTCTTATTTGCGTCTCTAAGTGCTTGCACTCCTCAGGGCCACGCTGTTGGCGATAGCGGGCATTTGGACGACATTGTTCATGATGGCATTGATGTAGAAGACATAAAATTGTTTGTAGTTGGATCCAGGCAGGCGGCTCTTGATTCTAAGCTTTTGCATATGTGTGAGAAATCTGGTTTGCATGCATCATATACTTCGATTGCAGACGTCAAAAATGCTAATTTTGCTTCGCAAGAGGCAATTATGGACGCTTCAAATCAGCCTGTGTCTATTATTTTGATAAACAATATTAATGTTGATAGAGCAGATCGCGTTGATTCTAGCGTTAAAAGCAATGCTGGTGGTGCGCACGTTGATCTAAAAGCTCGCAAAGCTTGGACTAATGCGCTTGAATATGCGCGCTCTGCTGGGATTCCTGTTGTGCTTGTTAATCCGCAAAATCCACCTAAGGACCGCACTTTGTATGCAGCAAAGCTTTATATTCTTAAGGATTTAGATGGCGAGAATTTGTTTGACGCAAATCTAATTAAGAGTTTCGGTAAAATCCAACATTCTAGTCTTCTAAAAATCGTTCAATCTGTGATTGACAATACGCCTCATAGTAGGGATGTGGTTATAAATGACAAAGATTAGCGCTAACGTTACGAGTTTGCAAAAAATGCATGGTTCGCAAAGCTCTGCAAACTCTACAGATTATACAGATTCTGTGAATATCTCCGATTTCCCTGATTTGCCAGAGGTTAGCGAACAAGGTTTAACGCAAAGCGAAGTTTTTGATGCTGTAAATCGCGGATTTGTAAATGTTACGAATAATCGAACATCTAGGTCCGTTCTTTCTATTGTGCGCGCAAACGTGTTTACTCTTTTTAACGCAATCATTTTTGCAGCAATGGTTGTTGTTCTTGCCACTGGTTCTTGGAAAGACGCTGTTTTTGGCTTTGTGATTCTTATTAACACGGGTATTGGTGTTGTTACGGAGTTGCGCGCAAAGCGTACGCTCGACCGTCTTTCGATTCTTGTTGCTTCCAAATCGATTGTTCGGCGCGAAGGCAAAAATGTTTATGTTGATCATAGCGGTATTGTGCTTGGTGATTTGTTGTGGGTTCGTTCTGGCGACCAGGTTCCTGCAGATGCAAATGTTGTTAAATCTTGGGGCTTAGAAATGGACGAGTCCATGCTTACGGGCGAATCTGTGACTGTTCGTAAAGCTGCGGACGACTTTGTTTATTCTGGGTCTACTGCGGTTTCTGGCGTTGCTTTAATGCGCGTTACAGCTGTAGGAGATAACAGCTATGCGTCTAAGCTTGCTGCACAAGCAAAGGTCTATACAAAAACAATCTCCGATTTGAGTCGTGGAATTAACACGATTCTAAAGTGGATGACGATTGTTGTTGTTCCTCTTTGCGTTTTGCTTGTTTGGTCGCAAATCAATAAGGTTGGCGGATTTGCTGTAGCTTTACAGACGGGGCAGTGGAAGAGCGCTGTTGTTTCTGCTGTTGCTGGCGTTGTTGGCATGATTCCAGAAGGGCTTGTTCTTTTAACTTCGCTTAACTTTGCTGTTGCTGCAATGCGTCTTGCGCGTAAAAAAACGTTGGTTCAGGAGCTTGAATCTGTTGAAACTTTGGCTCGAGTGGATTGCCTTAATCTAGACAAAACTGGCACGATTACGGATGGCGGAATCGCGTTTGTTGGTGTTGACTTGATTGGTGATGGCTCGAATCGTTTGGTGAATCAAGCTTTGTTTGACTTATCTAACGAAGAAAATCCAAATGCTACAGGTTCTGCCATTATGGAAGGCCTTAAAAATCAAGGTGTTTCCTCTGCTTCTAGTGTTAGCGCTCGCTTGCCATTTTCGTCTGCAAGAAAGTGGAGCGCAATACGCTACGCGCTAAAAGACGGTAGATTTGAAACGTGGTATATGGGTGCTCCAGAGGTTTTGGCAACTGCGATTTGTGCACGCAAATCTAGTGTTGTTTCTAGCGATTTGCACGGTTCTATTGCTCCAGCGGTTGCAGAAGGCGGAATCAGCGATTCTGCGGTTTCTGGCGATTCTCCTTTCGATAATTACCATTTAACGGATTCGTTTAAGCAAATTTTGAATCGTGTAAACGAATACGCTCAGCAGGGTAATCGTGTTCTTCTTCTAGCTGTTGCTTATAGTGATTCTGGCGATTCTAATGATGCAACGTTCTCCAGTTCTCCAGTAGTGTCTACAAGCGCTCGCCCTGTTGCTTTAGTTCGATGCTCAGAGAAAATACGTGCTGACGCTCGTCAAACTCTTGCTTGGTTTAGGCAGCAAGGCGTTAGGTGTCGCGTTATTTCTGGCGATAATCCAACAACTGTTGCCTCTGTTGCCGAAAAAGTTGGTCTAACTGGTGACTCAAAGCCTGTTTCGATGGACGCAAGGCAGTTGCCTAAAGATATAAATCAACTTGCCGAGGTTCTTGAAAACGTTGACGTTTTGGGTCGCGTTTTGCCAGATCAAAAGAAGGCGATTGTTCAAGCTTTGCACTCTAAAGGCCATGTTGTAGCTATGACTGGCGACGGTGTGAACGACACGCTTGCGCTCAAAGAAGCAGACTTAGGCGTTGCAATGGGTAACGCTGCTCCAGCTGCTAAAGCTGTTGCGCAAGTTGTGCTTGTTGACTCACGCTTCTCGCATCTTCCAGACGTTGTTGCTAGAGGTCGTCAAGTAATGGCAAACATGGAACGTGTTGCAGGACTGTTCCTTGTTAAAACCGTGTATTCTGCACTGATTTCTGCGGGTGTGGTTTTGCTCGGTCTTAATTTCCCATATTTGCCTCGTCACATAACCTATATTGGTTCGTTAACCATTGGTATTCCAGCATTTTTGCTCGCTTTGGCTCCTAATACAAGGCGCTACGTTCCTGGATTCTTGCATCGTGTTGTTCGTTTTGCTTTACCAAATGGTATAGCTGTTGCTGTGTCTGTTTTGGTTGTGTCCATTCTTTCTCCTTTAATGCTTGCGCGCGGTCTTGATTCTTCTAACGCTAACGCTTCTAGGCTTATTGTTGAATCTGTGCACGCTGTTGGTGTAACTCGCACTATTTGTGCTGTTACTGTTTTTGTGCTCGGTGTTGCAGTTTTGGCTACAGTTTCTAAGCCACTTATCTCCTGGCGCGGAATTATGGTCTTATGCTTTGCTGCTGCTGGCGTTATTGGTGCATTTATACCGTTTGTTGCGCATTTCTTTGATTTGCATGTTCCTGTGAGTGGAAATGCAATGTTTGTTATGATTTGTGCTGTAATTTTTGCCTTTGTTATCTGGTTAGTTTTGCATCTTGTTAGTCACTTGATTGAAAACTGGATTGATAATGTAAACGACGGTAGTGTTTTGCACTCTTATGATAGTGATCGTTGACGTAGCGTGTCGTGCCTACTAACAATTGTGCTTACAATAGATATGTGTTCAGTATTTTAGAAATGTTCTCGGTTGGTGTAGGTCCTAGTTCTTCACACACTGTTGGTCCTATGCGCGCAGCGAATGCTTTTGTGACTTCTCTTCAAAAGAATGGAAGGCTTAAAGACGTTTCGCGTGTGCGAGTCACACTGTATGGCTCCTTGTCTCTTACTGGATTGGGGCATGGCACGGATCGTGCATCGGTTGCTGGTCTTGAAGGTAACCTTCCAGACGATGTTGATACGGAACACATGATGACTATTCGCGAAGATTGTAAGAAAAGCGGAACTTTAACACTTGCGCATAGTCATACTATCGAATTTGACTACGATTCCGATGTTGTTTTTGAAAAGTGGCGGCGCATGGCTGCACATCCTAATGGCATGCGGTTTGTTGCTTTGGACTCCTTTGGTAATACTGTTGACGAACAAGTTTGGTATTCGATTGGTGGCGGATTTATTCGCAAAGGCAATGCAAACGATAAGATGATTGGTTTGCATGACCGCGTTGATGAAAATGTGGAAGAAAGTGAAGATAAAACTAAAGATTCTAGTCATAAAGATTCTGAATCTTCTAGTGATTCGCGTGAAGACTCGTCTGTTCCATATCCTTTTACAACGTGCAAAGAACTTATCTCGATTTGCAAAAAAGAGCATAAGAGCATAAGTGACATTGTTTGGCAAAACGAACTTGCTTTGCATAACGGTAATTCCGAATATGTTCGTTCCTATTTGTTGCATGTTTGGGAAGTTATGGAAGAGTGTGTTGAAAATGGATGTAACTCTAAGCAGCAGATTCTTCCAGGCGGACTTGAGGTTCATAGGCGTGCTCCGCGTATGTATGCTCGTCTTGCTGCAAATTCCGATATGCTTAAGCAAAATCGTAGGCGAGCTGATTGCGCTCTGGAAGCTTCTGACTCTGCATGGGTAAATCTTTTTGCTCTTGCAGTAAGTGAAGAAAACGCTGGGGGTGGCCGTATTGTTACAGCTCCGACTAATGGATCCGCTGGTATTATTCCGGCTGTTTTGCAATACTATTGGCGTTTTGTAGACAGTTCTAGCGAGGAGGGAATAATAAAGTTCCTTCTTGCTTCTGGAGCTGTTGGCTATTTGTTTAAGCGCAATGCTTCTATTTCTGGTGCAGAAGTTGGGTGCCAGGGAGAAGTTGGTTCTGCGTGTTCTATGGCTGCTGCAGGCCTGTGCGAAGTTCTTGGCGGAACTCCGCAGCAGGTTGAAAATGCTGCCGAAATTGGTATTGAGCATCATCTTGGTCTCACTTGTGATCCGGTTGGTGGCTTGGTTCAGATTCCTTGTATCGAGCGCAATGCTATGGCTGCCAACACTGCTATTAACGCTGTTAGAATGGCTCTTCTAGGTGATGGCTCTCATATTGTTAGCTTGGATAGTGCTATTAAAACTATGAAGGAAACTGGCCAAGACATGATGTCTAAATATCGCGAAACATCTAAGGGTGGCTTAGCTGTGAACGTAGTTGAGTGCTAGTTATAGTCGTTGCATTTATAGCTATTTTTATTGCATTTTCCTTAAGAATGTTTTGCGTATTTGCTTGCATTGTGTTGCTATATTGTTATGCAAGTTATATGCGTATTGGCATAGGTAGCGGTTGAGTGCTAATCTAAAACACGCTATAAAATTGCAAAAATGTTATAATATTCAAAGTTTTTAATGAATAGTTTGTAAGTGTTAGTGGCTTTTTGCAAGCATTTACACATGTTTGTAAGGGATTATAAGAGGTTATAAAGGAGGCAAAATGGCACAGGATATGCCAGAAGTAGTTGCGGAATTTGGTACTACGCCAACGGTGACGTTCCCAGCGCTTGAGCCGCCAGCAGGGCTTAAGGTTGTTGAATTGGTAGAAGGCAATGGGCCTTTGGTTCGTGCTGGAGACACTGTTACCGTTAATTACCATGGCGTTGTTTGGGGAGCAAGTGAGCCTTTTGACTCTAGTTTTGCTCGTCATACTCCTGCCAGCTTTGGTATTGGTGTTGGCCAGGTTATTCAGGGTTGGGATCGTACTGTTCCAGGACATAATGTTGGTTCTCGCTTACTTGTTTCTATTCCGCCTGAGTATGGTTATGGTTCACGAGGTGTTCCGCAGGCTGGAATTGGTGGTTCGGACACCCTCGTTTTTGTGATTGATATTATTTCTACTCGCTAAACGCGAGTGATTGTTTTGTTGCTTTTATTCTTTATTCTTTGTTAAGGAGATTGCAAAATGGCTGAAGAAAAAATAATTCTGTTAACTAAAGAGGCCTACGATAAGCTTAAGGAAGAATTAGCTCATCGCGAGGGTGAATATCGTGATGAAATCACCGAGCGTATTGCTGCTGCTCGCGCCGAAGGCGATTTGTCTGAAAACGGTGGCTATCAGGCTGCTCGCGAAGAGCAGGGCAAGAACGAGGGTCGTATTAACGAGCTTATTGTTAAGCTACGCAACGCAAAGATTCTTGAGGCTCCAGAGGAAGGCCTTGTTGGCAATGGCTCTGTTGTTACTTTAGATCTTGCTGGTCGAGAGATGACTTATGTTCTTGGTTCTCGTGATATTGCTGTTGCTACCGATTACGATGTTATTAGTCCAGAATCTCCGATTGGTGCTGCAATTATTGGCGCTAAAGCGGGTGATACTGTTAGCTACTCTGCTCCAAATGGTCGCCAAATTTCTGTAACCATTAAGGATTCTCATCCACTCGCTTAAACAATGAATTTGTTTTAATAAGCGAGCACATACTTGTTATCTATCTATTTTCTCTAATCGCTGTGATTTAGAATCTATATGATTTATAGGTCACAGCGATTTTATTTATATGCTTATTTGTATCCGTTTAACAGTATTGCTCTTTAGCTGTTTTAATCTAGTAAATCTTGTAAATCTCTTAAATCATTAAATTTTTCTTAAAATGGTAACAACTTTGCCCATTATCTTTGCGTGAGACCCATCTATAGGGGAATACGCTGGATTGTGAGGCATAAGCCAAACGTGACCATTTTCTTTTCTAAACGTCTTTACAGTTGCTTCGTTATCTAGCAGCGCAGCAACAATATCTCCATTTGTTGCTTCGTTCTGTTCTCGCACAACAACATAATCACCGTCGCAAATTGCTGCGTCAATCATTGAATCTCCGTGTACTTCTAGCATGAACAGATTTCCGCTTCCAGTAAGTCTTTCTGGTAAACGCATAACATCTTCAACATGTTGTTCAGCTGTTATAGGTGTTCCTGCAGCGATTCTTCCAACAAGAGGAACATCGTGAGAGTTTATCAAAGACTCACTGTTATACATGCTCACATCGATAGCTGATTGTTTTTCAAGCAATGCATGGGCTTTTTCTTTATTCTTTTGTATAAAATCTCCAATAACTTCAATTGCTCTACCTTTATTTGCGCTTATTCGTATTAATCCTTTCATCTCGAGTGCTCGTAATTGATGTTTTACGGAAGAAGGACTTCTTAAGCCTACAGCTTCACCTATTTCTCTAAATGATGGAGGGAATCCATGTTCTTCGAGGCATTGCTGTATAGCATCCATGATTTTTCTCTGGCGATCTGTTAGTGGCTCAGCGTTGTGCGCCGCAGAATCACTAAGCTCGTTTTGGGTGGTATTCATGGTGTCTCCTTTCGTTGTTTTACATTCTAATACACTTTTCTAAAAAAATCAAACATATGTTCGACACGCCGTTGCATCTTTAGAACAAATGTGTCAAGATTAATACACTTGTTCGATAGAACAAATGTTCATGTCAATTAAAGAGTAAGAAAGGATAGTTATGTATAAGAACTCGAACTCTTCTAATGGTATTAGTTATTCAACGCTAAATCGTGCCGCTCTGGCTAATAAGGGTTACAAAAAACGCAAAAATAAATTATTTATTCGTTTTATAGTTTTTTCTGCGTTAGTTTGTTTTGCTTGGATTATTTTTATGCCAAAGCCAGCTGTTTCGGCCGTATCAAAATCCTTTGTAACGTATACTGTTCGACCTGGAGATACCTTGTGGAGTTATGCAAAATCAATAACAGATAAAAATGGCAATATTTCTGATTCTGTTGATTACCTTATGCAATTAAATAATCTTGATTCTCCAGATTTAGAAGTAGGGCAGTCTATACGCGTACCTTTTATTGACAACTAATTTTATTATTACAAATATTATTAGAATGGAGTATTCATGAGTACAGATTATGAATATAATTCGTCAGAATCATACGATTTGTTTGCATTATATTATTGCGATGATTCTGCATGTTGCAGTTGTCATGATTTAAGCGTTAAACCAATTGTTGAACCACTTGTTGTTATGGATGTATCTATATATCCATCTATTCGAGTGTTTTGCGATAAATTTTATAAAATATACGAGGAAAAATATGAAAAAATCGATTTATTTATATAAAACATTGAAATATATATAACATATTTAATTAATTTTTAGTATGCTGTATATATGCATTGTCCTTTTTGTAAGAATTCCGATACTAAGGTTATTGACACTAGAATCAGCGAGGATGGATATTCAATCCGTCGTAGGCGCGAGTGTCAGATGTGTGGTAATCGTTTTACAACAGTAGAAACTACGCAATTGCTTGTTATGAAGCGTTCTGGTTCTGTGGAACCTTTTGATAGGGCAAAAGTGGTTGCTGGTGTTGGAAAAGCTTGCCAGGGTAGACCAATAGATTCTGAGGAGCTAAAGACTCTTGGAATGGAAGTTGAAGCTGATTTACGCGCTCGTGGATTAGCTCAAATAACATCCGAAGATGTTGGAAAAGCAATATTAAAGCCGTTGCGTGAACTAGACGAGGTGGCGTATCTTCGTTTTGCTAGCGTATATCAGAATTTTACTGGTTTGGAAGATTTTGAACGTGCAATAGATGATCTTAAGAAAAGCAAGTGATTGTGCAATGTTTTACATTGAGTGAACACTTTGCGAATGTTGCTAAAAGTATAGGTTTGAGTATTTGAGTTTGTGTGAATGTTGATTTGCTGTTTGTTAGCGAATCGTTGAGTCTTAGAATAAATATGGTTATAGTGTGAGGGATAACCTGATTTGTTTGACCCAATTAAAGGGTCAAACAAATAACAAGGTTGTTAATAGTTGGGTTTACTCAGTACTTTTACTTCGCGATTATTACTTTGAAAAATTGGCGTCGTCTTGTGTGCGCAAGACAACAAGACGCTGTGTTGGTCTTGTCATTGCAACGTATAGATTTGCCGCTGCGCTAAGTCTGGATGCCGCTTCCTGCTCGATGGCAGAAGGTTGCATTAGAATTACCGCATCGTATTCCAATCCCTTAACATCTTCCGCATTGCAAACGCTAATTTGACTATCGTCAAAGTTTTGCTGAATTATGCGTGCATATTCCTTAGTCGAAAGATTCTTGCTAAGAGTATTTTTAACGATTTTGTTTGCATGCTCTATTAGTTCTTGAGGAACAATAATTGCTACGCGTCCGCTTCCGTCTTCGGAAACAAATTCGTTAAATAAGTCAATGCAATATTTAGCAAGCATATTATTAAGCTCATTTTGATTCTGAACCGTATGTGTAACAAGCGAATCTGGAACAGATCTAACTGCATTAACTGTTGATATATATAAGCCAGAATTATTTGCAACTTTTCCTGCAGCTTCAGAAACTTCTTTAGGATTACGGTAATTAATTGTTAGTTCATAAAGATCCCAGTTTTCGTTTCCAAACAATGAGCTCATGTTTTTTTGCCAACTATGTGTACCACCTAAAGAGGAGGTTTGTGCAACATCGCCAACAATTGTAAATGAGCGTGAAGGGCACCTGCGTATTAGCATACGCCAATCCATTGCAGTAAGCTCTTGCGCTTCATCTACAACAACATGGCCATAAGTCCACTCTCTATCAGACGCGGCAAGATTTGCAACCATATTTGCATCGTTACCTTGAATATTCTCAATAAGCATATCGGCGGTAATAATGCCATTCCCTATGCCATTTTGTGCAAGAGTATCGGAAGCATATTGCTGTTCTTCGAGTTTTTTACGAGCGATAGCAGCGTTTTGTGCTTCAATCTTTGGATCTGGGCCTAGTAGCTCCATAGCTTCGTCAAGAAGTGGGATGTCGGACTGAGTTAAAGGACTTCCTTTTGGTCTAATTAATGCACGAATATCATTTTCACTTAACCAAGGAGCATATATGCGAAGTTGTTCAGGTTTAGAAAAGAGTTGGTCTATAAGCCAATTGGCATTCATAGGTAGCCAAGCAAGATTTAATGTAATCTTGAGCTTATTTTCCATTCTAAGTTGCGAAGTAATGTCGGATATCTCCGCTTGGGAAGGAACATAATCAAGTTGTTCTAGATACCTGTTTCTAAGCGAACTTATAACTGACTTTACAAATGTTTTACGCGCCTGGTTATGAGGATGGTGTGTGCGCTGAGCGTCTAATTGCGCAAGCTCTATATCTTCCTTCTTTAATTGCACAGCAAAACCATTTATGCGTAGTGTTGGCAAATCTTTAGGAATACGTATTCTTGCGCAAATAGCGTTTTGAATAACGTTTTTCATACGGTACATTCCCTTAAGTTTTGCTGCATGAGGAGTGTCTTGCACTGTTGCATGAATGTTTGGGATTAAATCCGCTATAGTTCTGCTAACAACACCAGTTTCACCCAAAGATGGCAAAACTTGATCTATGTATCTTAAGAATGCGGAGCTTGGTCCTACGATCAAAACGCCTGATCTTTCAAGCTTTCTGCGATGCGTGTAGAGCAAGTATGCTGCTCTGTGCAAAGCTACTGCAGTTTTGCCTGTACCAGGTCCACCTTGAACAACAATTGTACGGTCAAGAGGAGCGCGAATAATGCGGTCTTGTTCTGCCTGAATGGTTGCAACAATATCCGTCATTTTTCCAGTTCTACGAGAACCTAGAGAAGCAAGCAATGCACCTTCGCCAGTAAGTGTTCCTTGCTTAGATGCTTTGTTTACTTCGTCTGAATGAATATCTAGAATCTCGTCTTCAACTCCTACAACTTCTCGGAATTTAAGAGTTATGTGCCTACGCATAACAATGTCTCCATGATTTGAAGGAGTTGCTTCGTAGAATGGTCTGGCTGCTTCTGCTCTCCAATCAGTTAAGATTGGGTCGTGATTTTCGCTTAGTAAACCGATTCTTCCAATGTAACGTCTTATGCCTTCTAGGCTGTCTAGTCTGCCGAACACGAGTCTATCTTCTACAGCTCTAAGTTGCGTTAAACGATCTTCGTACATTGTTGCAAAAGAATCTCGTTCTGTTCGCTGAGTTGGTGAGCCATGCGAGCCTGCAGCGCGTACAGAATCAAGCCTTGCTCGGATTGTTGAACGCAAGTTATCTAATCGACTGTAAGCGCAATCAACCGCTTGTTGTTCTTCGCTGAGTTGTGAGGAGTACGTAGACATTTGTGTCCGTTCTTCTTAAAAGTTGGGCTAAAACTAGGCGTTTAAGTATACCTCGAGGCTAATACACGTTGCATGTTTCCAATCTAAGTTAAAAAAATATTATTTTTTTACAAAAAAGTGGGGATTTTTGGTGAGAAATGGGGTAAAATGGTGAATGATGTGCAAGTGGCATATTGCATGTTGAAAAGGAGATGGATTTATGGCTAGTAATAAAGCTGGCGCAAATGCGCAAGATAAAGCCAATTTCTCCTTTAAGCATGCTCAAAATCCATCTGGTTATGATTCTCAAAATACGGCTCAAGCTAATGCCCAAGATGCGCATATGCCAATGCAAAATTCTCAAGCGTACGCTCAGCCTTATTATGTGATGCCGCAAATGCCGCAAATGTATCAAGCGCAGCAAATGCCTCAAATGCCTGTTATGCAGCCTGTTATGCAGCCTCAACCTACGTCTTCGGCTTTTACATCCACTCCTTTGCCTCAAGACGCGGTTTTTGGCGCTAATAGTTTGCAAAGTCAGGCTAATAATCACGTAAAGAATCCGATACTTCTTGGAACTTATTCTCCAAAAATAGATGCAAAGGGTCGCGTTGCTTTACCTGCAAAATTCAGATCCCAATTGGGCGATGGTTTTGTTATGGCTCGCGGACAAGAGCGATGCGTTTATGTTCTTCCAATGCAAGAGTTTGAGCGTATTACAACTCAGATTCAGCTCACATCTATGAGTAATAAGTCTGCAAGAGACTACCTTAGAGTCTTCCTTTCTGGCGCTGTTGATCAGGAGCCAGATAAGCAAGGTCGTATAGTAGTGCCTCCAATGCTAAGGGATTATGCAAATCTTGGAGATGAGATTGTTGTAATTGGTGTTGGAACTCGCGCAGAAATATGGAACAAATCTGCTTGGAACAATTATCTTGCAGATAAAGAGCAAGATTATGCAGATATTGCAAATGATGTTCTTCCGGCGGTGGCACAATGAAAGATTTATCTACAATTCATGCGCCAGTTCTGTTGGAAGACTGTGTAAATCTTGTTTCTCCAGCATTAGATCACAAAGATTCTATTGTTGTTGATTGCACTCTTGGACTTGCGGGTCACGCAACAGCTTTTCTTAAAGCTGCTCCACTTGCAACTCTTATTGGAATAGATAGAGATAGTGAAGCTCTTGGCTTAGCGACAAAAAGAATGCGCGACGAAGGCTTAGAGAATCGTTTTATTCCTGTGCATGCTGCATTTGATGAAGTTGACAAAGTTCTTGAAGATTTAGAAATCGATAAGATTGACGCAGCGTTTATGGACTTGGGTCTTTCTAGTTTGCAAATAGACGAGGAAGATAGAGGATTTTCTTATTCTCATAACACAGCCTTAGATATGCGTATGGATACAACTCAAAGTGTTACTGCTGAAACCATTCTTGCTACTTATAGTGCATCCAGTCTTGCTCAAATATTCCGTGAGTATGGTCAAGAACGTTTTTCTGGGCCAATCGCAAGAAAAATAGTGCAAGTTAGACAAGAGAATCCAATAAAAACATCTGGTCAACTTGTTGATTTAGTGGATCATGTTATTCCGCGTGCTCATCGTGCTCCAGGAAATCCAGCTAAACGAGTTTTTCAGGCTCTTAGAATCGAAGTTAATGGAGAGCTGGATAAGCTTTCTAGGACTTTACCAAAGCTTGCTTTGCGCTTAAATAACGGCGGCAGAATTGTTGTTGAGTCTTATCATTCTTTGGAAGATATTACGGTTAAGCGTTTTATGAATAAAGGCTTAGAAGTAGATGTTCCAGCAAATATGCCAATTATTCCGCAAAGTGCAAAACCTTTCTTTAAGTCTTTAACTCGCGGAGCTATTAAAGCATCTAAAGAAGAAATTGCAAATAATACAAGGTCTTCTTCTGTTCGCTTACGCGCAGTGGAGCTTATTAGAGATATTCCAGATAGGTGGATTAAAGACTTTACAGCTATTGCTCAAGGAGAAGATTCATCTTTGCATCGTTCTTCTTCTAAAGCGAATGGTGTAAATAACAGCAAAGGAGGCAGGTTCTAATGGATAAGCCAAGTAAAAACCGTGCTTCTAGGATTGCTGCGTCTTATGCAAGTTCATCTGCTCCTGCTGGGCGAGTAAACGAGAAAGCAGCTGGTAATAATTCAAGGCAAAATCGTGTTTTAAAGTCGATTCCATTAGTGTTTAGTGCCTCTGACCGTAGGTCTTACACAGTAATGAATCACTTACATAGAGTTATAGAGTGGAGTAACACTCGTAAAGCTCCTCTTTTCAACTTGATTATTGTTGTTATTTTCCTTTTTGTTACGCCTACTACGTCTTTGTTGTTGCGAACAAAAATGGCGGAGATATCTTTTGAACAAGCTGCCACTCAATCAAGTATCTCTAGGCTTCGTCAAGATGTGGAAACTGCGCAAACAAAGTTAGATGCGCTAGAAGCGGATCTTCCAGCAAAAGCACAAGATATGGGAATGATTCCACAACAGGGAGCAATAACAGTTGATTTAAGTGCTTATGCAAACAAAAAGAAGGCAGAACAAGCTGCGATTGAAGCTCAAAAAGCTAAGCCAGAGCAAGCAAAGCAAAAACTTAAACAACAACAAACTAAACCAGATAAAACTAAACCAGATAAAACTAAACAACAAACTAAACAACAGCCAGAACAAAAAAATAAGGAGAAACATTGATGAACCGCCTAATCAAGCAACGTTTCGCCAAATACTCAGGCAAAATGAAAACAGTATTGTATTATGCCAAACTTGCTGGTAAAAAGTTGCGCTCTACTACAAGCAGAGTGAGCAAAATCAGCAAGAGCAGATTCAATACGAGTAAGTTGTACAGATCATACGGCAGTAATGCCGCGCGTTCTGGTTCTGGTTATGCTTCTTCTGGAGCTAATGCACGTTATGGCGCTCAAACTAGCGTTATACGAAACACGGTTTTTGCAAAAAAGTGTATTGCTGTTGCAATGATATTCGCGTTTATTGCGTCTATAGCAATAGTAAAGCTTAGCTTTATACAGTTAATCAATGCACGTTCTACTGCTCAGGCGGCGCAGGCAGAACGTAGTAGGACTCGTCCAATACTCGCTCGTAGAGGGCGTATTTTGGACGCAAATGGTGCTGTTTTGGCTCAGAGTGTTGAAAGATATAACATAATTGCAGATCCAATGAATGCTCAGTCCTTTAAACCAACTCCTTGCACAAAGCAAACTGCTGGGAATTGCCATGCAATTAATGGCAAAGACGTTGAAGGAACGGGCGCTGTTGCTGTAGCACGTCTTTTGGCTCCTATTTTGCATATGAGTTCTGTTGAAATTGGCGGAAAAATTGCAGGTGTAGGGCGTTATGCTGTTATAAAAAGAAACGTTAAGCCTTCTGTTAAGCGTGCAATAGATAAGCTTAATCTTTCTGGGTGTGTTTATGCAGAAAATAGCAGTGAGCGCGTATATTCAAGTGGTCCTATTTTAGGCGCTTTGATTGGCTCTGTTAAAGACGCAGAAGAAAGCAGCCGAAAAGAAGCTAAGGGCAGAAGAGGCGAAGTTGGTGAATCTGGCTTGGAGCTTTCTCAAGACAAAGTTTTAACTGGTAAAGATGGTTACCAAAAATATCAGGGAAATAACGTTGGAAATGAGAAAATTCCTGGAACGGTAAGTGAATATAAAGAGGCTGTAAACGGTAACGACATAAAGCTAACTATTGATAGCGATGTAGATTGGTACGTTAAGAAGGTTCTTCTAGATGGTATGAATAAGTACAAAGCTGGATGGGGCGTTGCTGTTGTTCAAGATATTCGCACTGGAGAAATTGTTGCTCTAGAAGATAGCGATAATATTAAAGCTGGTTCTGCCGAAGCTAGAGCATCTGTTTCTAAGGCTGTTAGCCAGGTATTTGAGCCAGGCTCTATTGGCAAAGTATTCTCAGTTGCTGGAATGCTTCAAACTGGAGCACGCCAGCTAACGGATAAGTTTGCTGTTCCTGGAAGCATTGAAAAGCAAGGTCAACTTTTCCATGATGCTCACAGCCACGGTGTTATGAAGCTTACTTTAGCAGGCATTTTAAAGGAATCTTCTAACGTTGGCATGATTATGGCTGGCGAAAAGTATCCAAATAACAAGCGTTATGAATTCTTGTCTAAGTTTGGAATTGGGCAATTAACTGGCCTGGATTTGCAAGGAGAATCCCAAGGTTTGTTCCCGAGTGTGCAAGCGTGGGATGGTCGTAAGCAAAATACTGTTTTATTTGGTCAGGGATATGCAACAAACGTTTTGCAAATCACCAATGCTATTTCAACAATCGCCAATAAGGGCGTAAGGCTTAAGCAATCGATTATCAAGTCTGTAATCGACCCACATGGCAGAATTACTGAGCGCAAGAGGCCACAAGGAACTCGCGTTTTAGATGAACACGTTGCTGATCAAATGTTAAATGCTATGGAATCCGCGGCAGAATATTACGGTAGCTACATATCTGTTAATGGATATCGCATTGCTGCAAAGAGTGGTACTGCAGAGGTTGCTGGATTTGGTGGATCGCTTAGCTCTATTGTTGCAGACTGTGCGGCAATATTGCCTGTCGATAACCCTCGTTTTGCAATAACAGTTGCATTAAGCAATCCAGAAGGCACATTCGGCGTTTACACAGCAGCTACTCTTATAAAAACAATAGGCGAGTTCTTAATGCAAAAGTACAACGTTCCAGTATCAACTCCTCGCAGCAACCCTATTGCTGTACAATGGTGATACATAGTGAACAAGGGCGAGTGCAAGTATGAATGCTGTTGATGAATTTTCTAGAACAAGAGTAACTCTTGGTTTTGCTGCGCAACAATATGGTTTTGAAGTAATACCATCTTTTGCTTCTGGAATAACAATTACTTCTTTAGCGTGCGACGTTAGGAATGTTAAGCCTGGGTGTCTTTTTATTCCTGCAAATCGCGTAGATAAAAGACAATTGGAAGCTGCTAGAGATGCTGGAGCATACGCAGCAATGGTTACTCCAGAGTTTAGGTCCGAAGCGATGAGCGTTGGTATTCCACTTTTAGTTTCCTCTAACAATCCAGTAACTTTGGGTAAACTTGCTTGCGATGTTAATAATGACCCATCTTCTTTTATAGCGACTTTTGCGGTTGCTGGCGATGATGATGACGAAGTCTATGCAAATGTTATACGATTAGCTGATTTTCTTCATATGCTTGGCAACCCAATTGGTGTTATAAGCGCTGCAGGGTCTAATTCTCTTCAGCGAGAACTGGATTTAGAATATCCGCTTGGAATCGTGGATATTCAGCACAATTTGTCGGTATGTGTAGAAGATGGTGCTGCAGCTGTTGTTATAGCGTTAAATTCTGCAACTCTTAAAAAAGACGCTTTGCAATCTGTAAACATTGATGTTCTTGGAGTTGAAAGCAATAATGCGCTAGCAATGGCAGGAAGTCTTGATTTGTATAAGTCAGATTCCAGTTTGCAAGCTATTGAACACAGTGGTGGCGATTTGGCATATGATTCAAGCTTGGCAAATTCAAAAGATAAGTCGCAAGCAAGCGGCGCATTAGAAGCCAAATCTAAAGTGAATGCTAATTCAGAAGATTCGCAAGATTCGTATGAGTCTAAGTCTAAAGAATCATCGGAATCACTTATATATAGTAATAGAAAAGATGATTCTAAGATTGATTCTAAGATTGACGAATCAAGCATAAAATCTGCGCGCCCTGTAATGAGTTTTTATAATTTGCAACAAAGGTATGGATTTATAAGTCACGAAAGATCTTATTGTGTAATGCGTTCTAGGGAATCCGATGAGTTAGCTGCATTAGCAGATCAAATCGGCGGCAAAAGTGTTAGTAAACATCTTTCTCTTTCAATCGCAATGGTTCTTGCTGCTGGTGTTAGAAGAGGTACAATTAAGAGCGCGTTGCGAGTATCTCACGAACTAAAATAGAAACCAATATATTTTAAGAGCAGAAAATGTTTTCAATAGAGCAAAATAGCAAGCAAAATAGCATGCAAAATAGCATGCAAAATAAAATTACAGACACTGTTTTTACGCAAGATAGTACTCATATGATGCCTATGAGCATTAAAGAGGTATCAGATGCTGTTAACGCAAGCGAGCTTTTATGTGGTTCGTCTGCATCTTGCGATTCTGCGTCTTGCGATTCGGCGTCTTGTGGTTCGTCTGCATCTTGCGATTCTGTAAAAAGCATCGATATTGTTAATTTCGCTACAAGTGATTCGCGTAACGTTGCTTGCGGAGCGGTATTTATTGCTATAAAGGGCGAGCGAGTAGATGGACACGATTTTGTTCAAAAAGCGGCTCAGCTTGGAGCCAAAGCTGCGATTGTGGAACATGCTGTTTTGCTGGATGAAAGTGTGCAAAACAAGATTGCGCAAATAGTTGTTAAAAATTCGGTTGAAGCGCTTGGACTTTTAGCAAAACATAATTTAGTTCGCCGCCGCGCGTTAAATACGCCATTTAGCATTATTGGCATAACTGGTTCCGTTGGAAAAACTACCACAAAAGATATGCTTAATGCTTTGCTTTCAACGCTTGGCAATACAGTTGCGCCCGTTGGCTCTTTTAATAACGAGATTGGATTGCCGTTAACGTCTTTGCGTGTAAACGAGAATACGCGATTCCTTATTGCGGAGATGGGTGCAAATCATGTTGGAGAAATCGCAATGCTCACAACTATTGCGCCTCCAGACTTATCGGTTGTGCTAAAAGTTGGTGTTGCTCATTTGGGCGAATTTGGATCTGTAGAAAAAATTGCGCAAGCTAAGAGTGAGATTGTTAGGGGACTTTTGCCTCATGGTGTTGCGATTTTGAATGCAGATGATTTTCGCGTTTCGGCTATGAACAAGCTGGCTGACCAAGATAAAGTTCGCTGGTTTGGCTTAAATGTTGATAATAATGGCAATTTTGATGCGTCGAATAATGGCAATTATCAATTACGCGCGCAAAATATTTCTTTAGACGAAAGTGGTTGTGCAAAATTTACGATTATCGAGAGCGAAAAAATCGCGACTAGTGAAAATAGTGCGACTAGCGAAAATAGTGCAACACTACATCTTGCGCTTCCTGGCGTGCACAATGTTATGAATGCTCTTGCTGCATCAAATGTTGCACGATATTTTGGAATGAGTCTTAAAAACATTTCTCTAGTTTTGAATAAAGTTTCGCATATTAGCCCGCATCGTATGCAAATTTCTGTTATTTGCAAAGATGATAAAAAGTTTACACTTATTGACGATTCATTTAATGCAAATCCAGACTCTATGAAAGCAGGAATTGATGGATTATGCTCTTATGAGTCCGATGATTCTTCTGGTTCTGTAGACTCTGCTGATTCCTCTAAGCGTGTATACACTAAACTTTTTAGAATCGCTGTTTTAGGCTCAATGTTGGAACTTGGAAAAGACGAATATAATATGCATGAGTCTATAGGAAAATATGTTGCACAAAAGAATATTGACGCAATAATTTCCGTTGGATCTTCCACGAGTGAAAAATTAGATGAATTAGCTTCTTGCGTAGCTAAAGGTGCTAGAGATAATTGGCGAAATAACAGAAATAACAGTGTAAATAAGTATCAAAATGACAATGTTGATTCTAAACACAACGTGTATTTTGTTCATGATTGCGTTGAGGCGAATAATATTGTTTGGAGTCTTGTGGCTGAGCATTCTAGTACTGTTGTGTTGTTAAAGGGGTCTCATGCTTCGGGGCTGAGCGTTTTGGCTGAAAGCTGGGCTAAACTTAGTAAGAGCCTTAACACTAGCCTTAACAAAAATACGGAGGTTAACCTGTGATTGCGCTTATTGTGGGAATAGTGGTTTCGCTAATAGTAACTATTGTTGGCACGCCGCTTTTAATCCGCTTAGTACACCGATTAAATTACGGACAATACATTCGCCAAGACGGCCCGCAATCCCATTTAGTTAAGCGTGGCACTCCTACAATGGGCGGTGTTGTTATTAATCTTGCTGTTGTAGTTGGCTGGGCTGCATCTGCTTTATACAGGTATTTTTCTGTTGGCAGAACGCCTTCTTGGTCTGCAGTTCTTGTTCTTTTTGCAATGCTTTCAATGGGCTTTTTAGGTTTTGTTGATGATTTTGCAAAGGTTAGAAAAAAGCAGAATCTTGGCCTTTCTGTGCGAGCAAAGTTATTCGGTCAGATTATTTTTGCAAGCATTTATGCGCTTTTGGCTCTTATGCTTCCAACTCAGTCGGGCATTGCAAGTGCGCAGCCTGGCATGAGTTTTATAGAAAAGCCATTCTTTGATTTTTCTATGTTTGGCAAAGCAATAGGAATTGTAATTTTTATTGTTTGGGTAAACTTTTTAATGGCTGCATGGTCTAATGCTGTAAATCTTACAGATGGGTTAGACGGTCTTGCTGCTGGATCTTCTATGATTGCTTTTGCAGGATATGCGCTTATAGCTTTTTGGGAAAGTTACCACGTTAAAGGCGGCGGTCATTTTGGATTCTCTTATGCTGTATCGGATCCGCTTGATTTAACAATTATTTCTGTTTGTGCTGCTGTTGCTTGCTTTGGATTCTTGTGGTACAACTCAAATCCTGCTCAAGTGTTTATGGGAGACACTGGTTCCTTGGCTTTAGGTGGCCTTTTTGCTGCGCTATCCATTGCTACTCACACAGAGTTTTTGGCTGTTATTTTAGGCGGACTTTTTGTTGCAGAAACTTGCAGCGATGTGATTCAGGTTGGTTGCTTTAAGTTGACGCATAAGCGCGTGTTCAAAATGGCGCCAATCCACCATCATTTTGAGCTTGTTGGATGGGCAGAAGGCAAAGTTGTTGTTCGTTTTTGGATGATTGAGCTTATGTTTGTTCTGTCTGCATTGATGACGTTCTATGCGGATTGGGCAGGTCGTTCTGGACTGTTGATTTAAGGTGATTATATGAGCAATGTTGCAAATGATTTGTGCAAGGAGTTCTCTTTGCACAATGAGTTCCCGTTCCATAACGTTCTTGTAGCAGGATTAGGTGTTTCTGGCATAGGAGCCATGGAAGTGCTTAAAACTGTTGGCGCTAATGCGATTAGCGCAGACGAGCGTAAGGAAGAAGCGCAAATCCACGATTTTTCTAAAATCGATTGGAACACGATTGATGCCGTTGTAACATCGCCAGTTTTTAACCCTAGAACGCCTTTTATTCTAGAGGCTCAAAAGCGCAATATTCCAGTCATCAGCGAAGTGGAGCTTGCGTGGCTTGTGCGCGTAAAGTCGCTTAAAACTAATCTTCCAGCTGCATGGATTGGAATTACTGGAACAAATGGAAAAACATCTACAACAGAGATGACTTCCGATATGCTTACAGCTTGCGGTCTAGATGCTCCTGCAGTTGGCAACATTGGCAAGTCTGTTTCTTACGCTGCGCTAGAAAAAGAACACGACGCGTTATGTGTTGAATTAAGCTCCTTCCAACTTCATTTTACTAATTCCTTAGAGTTGGATTGCGCTGCGATTACTAATATTGCGGCTGACCATTTGGATTGGCACGGCGGCATTGAAGCTTACGCAAAAGATAAGTCGAAAGTTTTTAATGGAGTTAAAAAAGCGCTTGTGTATAATGCTCAAGATTCACGAGTTAGCGAATTAGCAAAAAAGGCACAAGTCAAAGATGGTTGTAAAAAAATCGGTTTTACGCTCAGCGCGCCAAAATGCGGAGAAATAGGCGTTGAAAATGGTTGGATTGTAGACAAAAGTGGCGTTTCTGGCGCAAAAGTTGGTGATCCAGTCAAAATAGTAGCGCTAAAAGAACTAAAACACTTATGCGAGCCAGATGGAAGCGTGTATCCTCATCTTCTTGCAGACGCACTAACTGCACTAGCTCTAACTCTTGGCTTAAAACAAGACGTTGAAAATGCAGTTAAAGCATTGTGCAACTTTGCTCCAGGAGGGCATAGGATTCAAACTGTTGCAACTCTAAAAGCTAAAGATAATCTTCCAGAACACTCGATTCGTTTTGTGGACGATTCAAAAGCTACTAATGCTCATGCTGCTGCAGCCTCTATTTCTAGTTTCGGCAAAAAATCCGTAATTTTGATTGCTGGAGGTCTTGCAAAAGGTGGCCATTTTGAAGATTTAGTTAATCAAAATCGTAGTATTATTAAGGCTGTTGTTGTTATTGGGCTAGATCAAAAGCCGATTGTAGAAGCGCTTAATTCTAAAGGTCAAGGTATTCCTGTAACAATAGTTTCCGCGAATGGCGAAAGTTGCGAATCTTTTGATTCTGTAGATGATCGCGTTCTTAAAGAGGTTGAAAAGTCGCCAGTCCTTAGCGCGGATTCTACTTTGGGTCAAAAAGTTATTTCTACAGCTGTTCAAGCTGCTGGAAGGTACGCGCAGCCTGGAGATGTTGTTCTTCTGGCACCAGCATGCGCTTCTATGGATCAATTTGTTTCTTACGCAGATCGTGGCAATCGTTTTGCTAAAGAATCTGAGCGATGGGTTAAGAGCCATGAATGAGAACAATAAAAAAGCTAGCTCATCAAGTTCTAGAAGCCCTAAAAAGCTTAAAAAACGCGGTTTTGGCATTTTTGGTGGCAGATCTTTTAGTAGTAAATCTTCTGGAACTAAGGCAGATTCATCTACTAATATTTCGGGTGTTCAAGAAACATTTAGTGATAATACAAAGGCTTTTAAGCAATACGTTGGTATTCGCAGTATTTTTAACCCATTGTGGTGTCTTTTTGGACTAAGAATATCTGTTGTAATATTAACCGTTTTTGGCTTATTTATGGTGTTTTCAAGCTCGTCGGTAACGATGATTACTTACGGAGCTGGCCCTTGGGGTTCTGGAATGAGCCAACTGTTTTATTGCATTATTGGTCTTGTTGGATATTTGATTTTTTCACATCTTCCTGTTGATTTTTATAAAAGCAGGATTATTACCATTTACGCAATATCGGTTTTTATGCAATTTTTGACTTTTGTTCCAGGTATTAGGCACGAGGTTAATGGTAATGCTAGCTGGATCAAAATAGGCCCGCTTACAATGCAACCAGCAGAAATCACCAAACTTGCTATATGTATTTGGCTACCAATGGCACTTATTCTTGCAAAAAAGGCTTATAAGCGTGTTGCTATGCGCGCATATATTCCAACAGTTGTAGCTTTGGGTGTTTCGGTTCTTTTAGTTGTTGCAGGCAAGGATCTTGGTACGGCTCTTATTATTTTGCTTATTGCTGTTGTGGCGTTTTATGTGGGAGGATTCCCTACAAAATGGCTTGTTGTGGCCCTTCTAACGGCTTGTGCAGCGGTTTTATTGCTTGTTGTGACTAGCCAAAATCGTATGCGTCGTATTCTTGCTACGATTCATGGATGCGATGCAAAGTCGATTAGAGGCGTTTGTTTTCAGTCGATTCATGCGCAATACGCAATGGCGTCTGGTGGAATAATGGGGGTTGGCATAGGTAATTCTAGAGAAAAGTGGAATTATTTGCCGTATGCTCACAACGATTTTATTTTTGCAATCATTGGCGAAGAGATGGGCTTTATTGTTGCTTCTTGCGTAATCCTTCTTTACATTGTAATTGGATGGTGCTTGCTAACTTCTGCCTTGCAATCAACAAATAAGCTTGTTTCAATATCTCTTATTAGCATTGCTACTTGGATTGTTGGCCAAGGACTAATAAACATTTTGGTTGTTGTTCAGATTTTGCCAGTTATGGGCGTTCCTATGCCATTTGTTTCCGCAGGTGGATCTTCTCTTGTTATGTGTCTTCTTGCGATGGGTGTTGCGGATAGTTTTATTAAGAGCAATCCGAACATAAAATTTGGGAATAAATGGTCATTAAAGCGTGCAAAATCGCGGCAGCAAAGTGGTGATTAATCAGCTCAATAATAAACAAGTGTTAATCAAAAACAAGTGTTAATCAAAATTGGGAAAGTATTATAAAATTATAAAATCCGCTTTTCGTAAAAATTTTGTTTAATTTATATTTAATTGTTAAGTCATATATTAAAGTTTTAAGTAGATTAGTTCTGATTGGGATTTCTGATTGGGATTATTAAATAAGCAGATTGTAGGTGGCGAATTGGCGCAAGATCAATATAAAGATAGCAATTCTTTGCATGTTGTTCTAGCAGGCGGGGGCACTGCTGGTCACGTTAATCCTCTTCTTTCTGTAGCGCATGCATTAAAAGATTTAGATGAGTCGGTAGAAATCAGTGTTATTGGCACTAATGCTGGTTTAGAAAAAACGCTAGTTCCTAAGTCTGGTCTGCCATTAGACGTTATTGAAAAAGTTCCATTCCCTAGAAAACCTAATTTGTACATGCTTAAGTTTCCTTTTAAGTGGATTCGCGAAACGCGCAAGGTTGCTAAGATTCTTGAGCAAAGGCATGCGAATATTGTTGTTGGATTTGGCGGTTACGCGTCTGCTCCAGTTTATGCACAAGCGCATAAAATGCATTTGCCTATTGTGATTCATGAGCAAAATGCGCGCGCTGGAATGGCAAATAAGCTTGGCGCGCGTTGGGCAAGCATGATTGGGTGCGTTTACGATGGCACTGGTTTAGTCGCAAAGGCGGCGTCGAATAGCAAAGCTATAAGAGTTGGTCTTCCTCTTAGAAAATCCATATCCGATTTATGCGCAAAGATTACTCAAGACATTGATTTAGCTAGATTTGAAGGCGCTAAAAATCTTGGACTAGACCCTAGCAGGCCGATTATTCTTGTAACTGGCGGGTCTTTGGGTGCTAAAAGCATTAACGAAGCTGTTTCTATTGCTGCTGGCGATTTACTCAAATGCGCGCAAATCATTCATCTTACGGGTAGCGGAAAATCTAAAGAAGTTAAAGATAATGTTGAGCGTTCGGCTGGTCTTAATCAAATAAACGACATTAAGCCAGAGCATGCAGGCCTTGGTGATTACCATATTTGCGAATATTTAGAGCGAATTGATTGGGCTTTTGCTTGCGCGGACTTGGTTATTTGCCGATCGGGCGCTGGAACTGTTGCAGAAGTTTCGGCGATTGGCGTTCCTGCAATCTACGTGCCGCTTCCAATTGGAAACGGCGAACAGCGATTTAACGCGCAGCCTGTTGCAAACGCAGGAGGAGCGATTATTGTAAACGATTGCGATTTTAGCGATGATTGGATTCGCGCTAACGTGTTGAAATTGCTTAATAACCCAGACGAGCTTTGCCAAATGCGTGAAAAAGCTTGGAAATACGGCATTCGTAATGCTGCAAGAGTAATGGCAGAGCATATTCTTAAGATTGCAAAAGAAAGCAAAAAATAATCATGGAAATTAATATGAATCCTATTTGTGCTGCTTTTAGTAAAGATCAGACTGTAAATTCTTTAGGTTCTGTGCATTTTATTGGCATTGGTGGCGCTGGAATGAGCGTTTTAGCAGAGATGTTGCACGAAGAAGGCGTTAGCGTAAGCGGATGCGATAGTAAAGAAAGCGACCACACAAATCGCTTAGAAGAACTCGGAATAAGTGTACAGATTGGTCAAAGTGCAAGCCATGTAAAAAATGCGGATATTCTTGTGTACTCTAGCGCGATTAAACCGAACAATCCAGAAGTAGTGGCGGCTGCGCAAAATGGCGTAAAACTTGTTCATAGAAGTGACATTTTATCTTTACTTTTAAGCTCTAAAAAAGGTGTGACTGTTGCGGGAGCGCATGGTAAGACTACAACAAGCTCTCTTTTGGCTCATATTTTGAAAGTTTGTGGTAAAGGCGATTTAGCAGACCCGAGTTATGCGATTGGCGGTTCGATTCAAGCGCAGGGCGGCGGCGAAGTTGACGGAGGTCATGCTGGTTGCGGAAGTGTTATGGTTGCAGAGGCGGACGAATCCGACGGCAGCTTTGAAAAATACAATCCATATATTGCAATTGTTACAAACGTAGAAGCGGACCACCTAGACCATTATAAGAATGCGCAAAATTATCGCGCAGCGTTTGTTGAGCATTTAAGCCACGCTCTAGGATTTATTGTGATTTGTGCAGACGATGATGGCGCTCGCGCTGTTCTAGAGGATTTAAGCGATGATTCTCTTAAAAAAACAATCGCCTACGCAAGTAGTAAGAATAGTGTTTCTTGCTTAAGTAATAGAGTAAAAAGCCTTGTAAAGTTTGCGTTTATTAATCACGAAATCGAACAGACGGGTAGTGGCAGCGAGTCGTTTGCTATTGACTTTAACGGCGATTCTATAAGCGTTAATCTTATGATTCCAGGCTTGCACAATGCTAGAAACGCGTGTGCTGCGATTATTGCAGCAACACTTTTGGGTATGAATCCTAAAGATGCAGCAGATGGAGCTTCGAGCTTCCTTGGTGCTTCTAGAAGATTTGACATTCGCGGATGCGTTGGCGGAGTAACGGTTGTAGACGATTACGCGCATCATCCTACAGAAATCGACGCTCTTTTGCGCGCCGCAAGAAGAAGATACCCAGATTCTACGATTCGCGTGCTTTTCCAGCCACATCTGTTTTCTAGAACGCGCTCTTTTGCGCGCGAATTTGCTTCTGCTTTATCTCTTGCAGATGACGTAATCGTAACTGGCATTTTCCCAGCTCGAGAAAAGCAGGAAGATTTTCCAAATATTCACGCTTCGACTATTGTTAACGCAGCTAAAGAGTGTGCGCTTAATTGCAATATTGAAGCTGTAGAAGACATGGAGGATGGTGCTTTGCTTCTTGCTCGCCGAGCTAATAGTGGAGATGTACTTTTTACGGTTGGTGCTGGAAGCATTACCACTATGACGTCTGTTATGCTAGAAGAGTTACGCTTAAAGCAATAAGCTAAATGGGCAATAATAGTCGGCAAACAAGCGATAATAAGCAATCTGTAAAGTCGCAAATAAAGTCGCAAATAAAGTAGTAAATAAAGTCGCGTATAGATGCAAGTGGAAGTAGGTGAGTGATAGCTATGGGTCGAATGATTTTTGGCAAGTCTGCCGGCAATGATGAGCCTAACGAGCCGAATAATCCTAACAATCCTAATAAATCTGCTAGCTCTATTAAACATACTAGGTCTATTACATCCACTTTTGCTGCAACTGATAATTTCCCTAAGTCTACTAATTTTTCTAATCTTGATGCGCATAAAAGGTCAATTCAATCCAATCTAAACTCACAAGATTTTACAAGATTAGCTAAAAATGATTTATCTAATAGCAAAAAAGCGACTACGAGTAGCTCGTTAGAAAATCAATCTTCTAAAAATGCTTTTGTAGATGCAAGAAGACTTTCCGTAGTTGATTTTGTAAAGCAAACATTAAAGTCTAGCTCGGGTCCTCTTGGAATTACATCTAGACCTAAAGTAATAGATTTTAGTGCTCGCGAAAAAGAAAAGAATTTTGCTAAAATACGTACCTTTTTGTTGCGATTTGCTTACACTTTCCTTGCTGTTGCGCTAATCGCTTTGCTTTGCTGGATGCTATTTTTATCTCCATTCTTCCGTCTTGATTCTAAAAATATACACATTTTTGGATCTAACGAATGGGTGAGTGAACAGAAAATCGCGTCAATTGCGTCTAATCAAGTAGATAAGTCGCTGTTTTTGGTTTCTTCTCAGCAAATAATTGAGCAATTAAACAACATACCTGGCGTAACAGAAACAAAGGTTGTAAAGCAATTCCCGCACGGTTTGCAAATAACTGTTCGTGCGCAAAAACCTGCTGCAATGCTTAAAGCAAAAGGTGGCGAAAAACTTACGGCTGTAGATGTTAAAGGTAGAGTATTAAACGCTGTTCAAAACGTTTCTACGAGCGGAATACCAGTTATAGAAGTTAGCGACGTTAGTAAAAGTCTAAACAGCAGGGCTGTTAAGGAAGCGTTGAGAATTGTAAGCTCGCTTTCTCAAGATTTTAGGTCTCACGTTATCCGTGTTAGTGCAAAAACGCAGGATTCTGTTGAAACAGAAGTTTCTTACCCTGGCCCAAGCGGAGAAGTTCATAGGATTGTTGTTTGGGGCGATTCTTCGGATTTGGAGCTTAAAAAGGCGATTGTGGAAACGATTATTAGCGATCCAAGTAAAATCGGCAATCGTCAGCTTTTGGATGTTTCTGCTCCTGCAAGGCCGATTCTTAAGTAGTTTGCTTGAGTAGCTTGTTTAAGTAGTTTTAAGTAGTCTGCTTAAGCAGCTCCAGAGCATAGTTGCTTAAGCGGTTTTTAATTGTCAAGCAAATGTGTATAATAGTACTTTGTGTGTGCCAACGGCGTGCCTTATGTAATAGGCGTGCTGGTTGGGATATCCCAAGTGCCAAAGATAGCGCGCAGTAATGTGCGTCTGGAGGCGCAAGGGCCATCGGGCCGGTGGACTGTGGCTTTTCTCTTTAACCGATTCAGGTTTAAGGTGTGCTGCAGTGCTGCGGTTTCACCAAATAGAAGACATTAATGAATCGGAGAACTTAAGTTGCCTACGATTGAACAACTCGTCCGTAAGGGACGTCAGGCCAAGCCTAAGAAGTCAAAGACTTTGGCCTTGAAAGGTAGCCCGTTGCGTCGTGGCGTGTGCACTCGTGTGTACACAACCACTCCTAAGAAGCCAAACTCTGCGCTTCGTAAGGTTGCTCGTGTGCGCCTCAGCTCGGGTATTGAAGTAACCGCCTATATTCCAGGCGAAGGTCACAACTTGCAGGAGCACTCCATTGTGCTTGTGCGCGGTGGCCGTGTGAAGGATCTCCCAGGTGTGCGTTACCACATCGTGCGTGGCGCTCTCGATACCCAGGGTGTTAAGGACCGCAAGCAGGGTCGTTCCCTGTATGGAGCAAAGAAGGCGAAGTAAAACATGTCACGTAAAGGACCTGCAAAAAAGCATCAGCTGCTTCCTGATCCAATCTACGGCTCGACCGTCGTGGCTCAGTTGATTAACAAAATTCTTCTCGATGGCAAGAAGTCCATCGCAGAAAACATCGTCTACACCGCTCTTGAGCAGGTGAAGGCAAAGACCGAGCAGGAGCCAGTTTCTGTTTTGAAGCGCGCTCTCGATAACATTCGTCCAAGCCTCGAGGTTCGTTCCCGCCGCGTTGGTGGCGCAACCTACCAGGTTCCAGTCGAAGTTAAGCCTGCTCGTGCAAACACCTTGTCGTTGCGCTGGCTTACCGACTTCTCTCGCGTTCGTCGTGAGAAGACTATGGCTGAGCGTTTAGCTAACGAAATTCTCGATGCCTCCAATGGCTTGGGTGCTTCTGTAAAGCGCCGCGAGGATACCCACAAGATGGCAGAAGCAAACAAGGCTTTTGCTCACTATCGCTGGTAATCCACAAGATAATCGGTATCTTAAAGAGCTAAGGATAATAATATGGCACAAGATGTGCTTAACGACCTGAATATGGTTCGTAACATCGGCATCATGGCGCACATCGATGCTGGTAAGACTACTACCACCGAGCGTATTCTTTACTACACTGGTAAGAATTACAAGATTGGTGAAACTCACGATGGCGCTTCTACCATGGACTTTATGGCGCAGGAGCAGGAACGCGGTATTACTATTCAGTCTGCTGCAACCACTTGCTTCTGGCAGCGTCAAACCCATGACACAGATGACCGCTATCAAATCAACATCATCGATACACCAGGACACGTTGACTTTACCGCCGAGGTAGAGCGTTCTTTGCGTGTTCTCGACGGTGCTGTTGCAGTGTTCGACGGTAAGGAAGGCGTGGAGCCTCAGTCCGAAACCGTTTGGCGTCAGGCAGATAAGTATAGCGTTCCACGTATTTGCTTCATCAACAAGATGGATAAGTTGGGCGCAGACTTCTACTATTCTGTTAAGACCATTAAGGAAAAGCTTGGCGCTAAGCCACTCGTTATTCAGCTTCCAATCGGCGCTGAAAACGACTTCCTTGGTGTTGTTGACTTGATTCGCATGAAGGCTTACGTTTGGAATGACGTTAAGGACGATATGGGTGCCCACTACGACACCGTTGACATTCCTGCCGACTTGCAAGAGCGTGCAGAAGAATATCGTGCCGAGCTTATGGATCAGGTTGCAGAAGCCGACGAAGAGTTGCTCGAGAAGTATCTTGAATCGGGAGAACTTTCCGAAGAAGAGATTCGCATGGGTATTCGCAAGCTTACTATTGCTCGCGAAGCCTTCCCAGTAACTTGCGGTTCTGCATTTAAGGATAAGGGTGTTCAGCCAATGCTGGATGCTGTTGTTGACTTCCTTCCAAGCCCAGAAGATGTTCCATCTATTAAGGGCTTTGATCCAAGCGACGAATCCGTTGAGATTGATCGTAAGCCAGTAAATACAGATCCATTTGCTGCATTGGTCTTTAAGATCTCCACTCATCCATTCTATGGAAAGCTTGTGTTCGTGCGCGTGTACTCTGGCGAAGTTAAGCCAGGCGATTCCGTGTACGATTCCACTAAGAGCAAGAAGGAACGCGTTGGTAAGATCTTCCAGATGCACGCAGATAAGGAAAATCCTGTAGATTCTGCAGAAGCTGGAAACATTTACACCTTCGTTGGTTTGAAGAACGTTAGCACGGGTGACACCTTGTGCGACGAGAAGAGCCCAATTTCCTTGGAATCCATGACATTCCCAGATCCTGTTATCGAGGTTGCTGTGGAGCCAAAGACGAAGGCAGATCAGGAAAAGATGAGCTTGGCTTTGGCTAAGCTTTCCGATGAAGATCCTACCTTCCAGGTTAAGACCGACGAAGAGTCTGGTCAGACTTTGATTTCTGGTATGGGCGAGCTTCAGCTCGACATTATTGTGGATCGTATGCGCCGCGAGTTCAAGGTTGAAGCGAATGTTGGTAAGCCACAGGTTGCTTATCGCGAAACCATTCGCAAGGCTGTTATGAACCAGGAATACACCCACAAGAAGCAGACTGGTGGTTCTGGTCAGTTCGCAAAGGTTTTGATGAACTTCGAGCCAATCGATCCAGAATCTGGCGAAGTCTATCAGTTTGTTAACGAGGTCACTGGTGGCCACATTACTAAGGAATTCATTCCTTCCATCGACGCAGGTGTGCAGGAAGCTATGGAATCTGGCGTTTTGGCTGGCTTCCCAGTGGTTGGCGTTAAAGCAACCGTTACCGACGGTCAGACTCACGACGTTGATTCTTCGGAAATGGCCTTCAAGATTGCAGGTTCCATGTGCTTCAAGGAAGCTGCTCCTAAGGCTCACCCAGTAATCCTCGAGCCAATTATGGCCGTGGAAGTTCGTACTCCAGAAGAGTACATGGGCGACGTTATGGGCGATTTGAACTCCCGTCGTGGAAACATTCAGTCTATGACCGACGCTACTGGCGTTAAGGTTATTGACGCTAAGGTTCCACTGAGTGAGATGTTCGGCTACATTGGTGATCTTCGTTCCAAGACTCAGGGACGTGCAATGTTCACCATGCAAATGGACTCTTACGCGGAAGTTCCAAAGGCTGTTTCGGACGAGATTATTAAAGCCCAGCGCGGCGAGTAAAAGCGCACGCTACTTCGGTGTTTTGTGTCCCTAGTCAACGCTAAAATTTCGTACGTTGACTGGGTTCTGGCACCGAAGTGGCACCTAACCCAGAAACCCAGTAAATATGTAGCTAGAGGCTTCACATAAGAGTGTGAAGCGAACTACGAGACGTCCAGGAGGACAAACACATGGCAAAGGAAAAGTACGAGCGTACTAAGCCGCATGTTAACATTGGTACCATTGGTCACGTTGATCACGGTAAGACTACCTTGACCGCGGCTATTTCTAAGGTGCTTCATGGCGAATATCCAGATCTGAACCCTCAGTATGACTTCGATCAGATCGACGCCGCTCCAGAAGAGAAGGAGCGCGGCATTACCATTAACATCGCCCACATCGAGTATCAGACGGCTGCACGCCACTATGCTCACGTGGACGCTCCAGGCCACGCTGATTACGTTAAGAACATGATCACTGGTGCCGCTCAGATGGATGGTGCAATCCTCGTGGTTGCTGCTACCGACGGCCCAATGGCTCAGACCCGTGAACACGTCTTGCTTGCTAAGCAGGTCGGCGTTCCAAAAATTCTTGTTGCTTTGAACAAGTGCGATATGGTTGACGACGAAGAGCTTATCGACCTCGTTGAAGAAGAGGTTCGTGACCTCCTCGACGAAAACGGCTTCGATCGCGATTGCCCAGTCATCCGTACTTCCGCTTACGGCGCTTTGCATGATGACGCTCCAGATCACGACAAGTGGGTAGAGACCGTCAAGGAACTCATGAAGGCTGTTGACGAGTACATCCCAACCCCAACTCACGATCTTGACAAGCCATTCTTGATGCCAATCGAAGATGTGTTCACCATCTCCGGTCGTGGTACCGTTGTTACTGGCCGTGTTGAGCGTGGTAAGCTCCCAATCAACACCCCAGTTGAGATTGTTGGTTTGCGCGATACTCAGACCACCACCGTCACCTCTATCGAGACCTTCCACAAGCAGATGGATGAGGCCGAGGCTGGCGATAACACTGGTCTTCTTCTTCGTGGTATCAACCGTACCGACGTTGAGCGTGGTCAGGTTGTGGCTGCTCCAGGTTCTGTGACACCACACACCAAGTTCGAAGGCGAAGTTTACGTCTTGACCAAGGACGAAGGTGGCCGTCACTCGCCATTCTTCTCCAACTACCGCCCACAGTTCTACTTCCGTACCACCGATGTTACTGGCGTTATCACTTTGCCAGACGGCATCGAAATGGTTCAGCCAGGCGATCACGCAACCTTCACTGTTGAGTTGATCCAGGCTATTGCAATGGAAGAGGGCTTGACCTTCGCAGTTCGTGAAGGTGGCCGTACCGTTGGCTCTGGTCGTGTGACCAAGATTCTTGCCTAGTATTTTCTGATTTTCTAATCTGAAGATATTAGCTAAGGCTTAAAAAAGACCCCATGAGGAAACTCGTGGGGTCTTTTTGTATTCTGTTGAAGAATTGCACATATCTCGTTGTGTGTAGTTTTGTGTGTAGTTTTCTGTGTAGTTTTGTGTGTAGTTTTGTGTGTAGTTTTGTGTGTCGTTTTGTGTGTCGTTTTGTGTGTCGTTTTGTGTGTCGTTTTGTGTGTCGTTTTGTGTGTCGTTTTGTGTTCTTTGAATTTTTATCTTTTTATAATCATCGCAAAATGTTTACTTTTGTGTTTTAAGCGTTATTGTGCAAATGAAGAAAGCGCCTCTAATATTCAGATTTTTGTTGGAATACAGGAAGAAATCATATATGAATCATATTTGGGGTTATAGGTCAAAAAGTGTGTAAGAAATCATGTCTCACGCATTGCAATACAAGCGTTTTGCGGTAATCGAATCTGTTTTCTGCACATTCGCCACCTGGACAAAAAGTGTGTAAAAAATCAGCTCATAACCCTTATAGCAGTAGGGCTCGTGGTATATCGAATGTGGGTTATTCTTCATTTGTATGAATAACCCACTATGCAATAATTGTCATAACTAATTGTCATCACAAAATGAGCAAGAATGGTCACACCAATCCTGGCACTACTAGATACCGTTGTCCTAACTGCGGAGCCTCTAAAAGTAGATCGTATGATAAACAATCAAACGATTTAACAGTTGGCTTAAATTGGCTTTTATCTAATAAGACTCAGGATAAGTATTCATACGATTTCTCAGCCCGTACCTTAAGAAGTAAGAATAAGCTTTTATGGGACTTATGGCCGCAAGTACCATTCGTGGACAAAGTTTATGATTACATTCATGTTGATGGTATTCATTTAGGACGTAAATCTGTAGTATTAATCGCTTACTCTGGTAAACATGTTTTAGGCTGGTACGTGGCTCGTAGTGAGAATAGTCGCGCGTGGGGTTACCTCATGCAGCGTATTGCGGAACCTCTAGTAGTAGTTTGTGATGGTTCTGGTGGTATTCGTAAAGCAGTAAAAACATATTGGCCTAACACGAAAATACAACGTTGCTTATTCCATATAGGTCTTAACATTAAAGCTTTAACTGGAGTTAATCCTCGTCTTACTCCTGGTAAGCAATTACTATCATTAGCTAACATTGTTTCTGACATAAAAACAGAAGATCAAGCTCGTCATTGGCTTATTTCTTACAATAATTGGGTGAATGCTTGGAGTGATTTTCTTAAAGAGAAAAGCAAGTATTGTGATGGTAGTATTGCTGATACTCACCAAAGACTAGTTCGTGCTAAATCAATGATTGATAGGCGTATTCGTGAGGGTTATATGTTTACTTTTCTTAATCCTCCAGAAGATTGCAATCATCCTATTCCACCAACTAATAATGCTATTGAATCAATGAATAGTAGAATTCGCGCTATGCTACGTAATCATCGTGGATTAAGCTTGTTAAAACGTATACACGCTATATGCTGGTGGTGTTATTTAAACACGAGTAAGCCAAGAGATAAGTCTTGGATAGTCATTCATTCTTTTACTAGTAAACGTATAGAACAACTCTATAGGCAAGCCTGGGAGCGTTCTAATCAAGGATTATATGAAGTATTTGGAATACCAGCAAGATATGGTACTGGTGTTGATTGGAATGAGTTTCATAAGAGTAGTGAATACTACCAGTAGTTATTAAAAAGCTAAGCTGATTACTTCTATTTACAGAATATTCATCAGCTTAGCTTTACACACTTTTTGGCCTATAACCCCATATTTGTGTAATTAAAAATCTAAATACGAAAAAACCCAAGCCGTAAAGCTTGGGTTTTGTTTGTGCCCCCTCAGGGATTCGAACCCTGGACACGCTGATTAAGAGTCAGCTGCTCTAGCCAACTGAGCTAAAGGGGCGTTGGCTTTTTCTTGAGCCGAGTAATAACTATACTCAGAATCGATTTATTTGCAAGTTACGGCGTGTCGTATTTTGTTGTTAGTGCTATAAACACGTTTTAATTGCATATTTCATATCTCGGAAAAATTCCGATAAGAGGTTTAGCTAAAGTAACATATGTTTATAAATATAAGCAATATTTATAAAAAACAGTAACAAAAAACGAGTTTTCAATCTTTTGTGTGAACAACATGTTAATTTATAGTTGTATAATCAACGCAATTCTGAAAAATTTTCTCTTTAGAAATGGCTATATTTAGCCGTTCTTTGTGGGTTGATTCGTATTTGTTAACTGTTTATGCATAAAAATTTACATATTTATGTTTTTTTTTTATTTTCCTCAATGCTAGGCTTGTGAAAAATATTTTATAAGTATTTCATTGAAGGAGAGCGTATTTATGAAGTTCAAAAGAGCATCATATTTAACTCGCTTAGCTGCATTAGGAGTTGCTACAGCAACCCTTATCGTGCCATTTGGTGCAGCGAATGCTGCGGATACTAAGAATTCAGTTAGTAATAACAGTGCTTATGTAAATGATGCAAATGCGTCTTCTATTAAAAAGCAGTTTAGAATGTATAAAAATAACTCTGTAAGCCATAAGCTTACTAGAGATGAGAATTTATACTTAGATTCAAATAAAGCTGCACTGCTTGAAAAATATGCTATAAAGAACAGTGCTAGCGTGTCTAATAAGCCTATTGCTGTTATTGTTACTCTGCGTAAGCAGCCGAGTCATCCTTCAGTTGTTTCTGAAAAATCAAATAAAGACGAGCAAAATCGTTTAATTGCTAAATGGCGTAAAAAGTACAATATGAGTGTTCGACGTCAGCTTGGATATTTAATGAATTGCTTTGAAGCAACAATTCCAGCAAACCGTATGCAAGCTTTACGCCATGAGCCAGAAGTTAGATCTGTAGAAAAAGAGCGTTTATATTATCCGCTGGAAAATTTTGCTCGTGAGCTTCAGGGTCTTACGCAGGCTTTCCGAGAAAGTAATAAAAGCTTAGATGGTACTGGCATGTTGGTTTCAATAATCGATACTGGAATTGATATTAACAGTAAAGATATGAAGCTGGATTCATCTGCTAAAAGTGCAAAAAAGTTAAATCCACAACCAGGATTTACAGATAAAGTTCCTGCAGGATTTAATTATGCAGATGAAACTAATGAAGTGAAAGATAATCATGCTGAACAGCATGGCATGCATGTTGCTGGAATTGTTGGAGCTAATGGAGATGAAGAAAATGCTCCTGCAGCTAGCAATCATCGTGTTAATGGCATAGCTCCTAATGCGCAGCTGCTTGCTATGAAAGTGTTTTCTAACAACCCAGATATGCCTGGATGCCGTGATGCGGATGTTGTGGCAGCTATAGAAGATTCTGTTAAGCTTGGTGCCGACGTTATAAACATGTCTATTGGCTCCGATAATGGACTTGATTCTACTTCAAGTATTGCTGCGTTAGCGTTAATGAAGGCTAGAAAAGCTGGAGTGTTGCCTGTCGTTTCGGCTGGAAATTCTGGATTGAACTTCTCGAATTCTGGTGGATTAGATGATGTGTTTGGAAAATGGGATGATGGCACTTTGGGGTCTCCATCTTCCTTCCCAGATGCTTTTAGTGTTGCTTCTGTTGAAAATTCAAAAGTTACACAAACCAAGGCGCAATGGTTTGTTAATAATGCATCTGCTACAAACTCTGGTTCTAATGATGCTAAGAAAAATGATTTTCCTTACTCACTTTCTACAGGTGTAGCTGATGGAAAATCACATGAAATTGTTGATATTAACCTTGGTAAAAAAGATGATGTTAAAGACCTTAACTTAAAGGGTAAATATGCATTAGTTAAACGCGGAGATATTGCGTTTGCAGAAAAGGTTAATAACGCAAAAGAAAAAGGTGCTGAAGGTGTTGTTGTATACAATGTAAAGGATGATCCTACTCAATTCCTAGATATGGCAGGCGTCGATAAGATTAAAGATGTTTTTGTAACATCAATACGCTATGAAGATGGTGAGGCAATCTATCAAGCAATCAAAAAGAATAATGGAAAAGTGGAAGTAACTTTCACCAATGATTTCGTTGCTATTGCTAACCCAGATTCGTTAAAGCCATCTAGATTTACGTCTTGGGGGCCAACTCCAGATCTTAATTTTAAGCCTCATATTTCTGGTATTGGTGGGAATGTGTGGTCTACGCAGAATGATAATAAGTACAGAAGCATGTCTGGTACTTCTATGGCAGCTCCAAATATATCAGGTCTTTCTGCTTTGCTGATGGAAAATTACAAGAAGCGTTTTAAGGGCAAAGAACTTAAGTCTTCTGAATTAGTTGATCGCATTGAGCAAGTGTTGATGAATACAGCTAAGATTCTTACTCGCGATGATGGTAATAAAAAAGTTCCGTATGCTCCTAGACAAATTGGCGCTGGTTTAGCGCAGATCGACAAAGCCATTAAGACGGATGTTGTTGCAACTACTAAAGATAGTCGCAGTAATGAAAGTAAAGCATATGTTTCTCTTTATGAGTTAAAGCAGGGTGAACGCAAGTTTAATGTAACATTGCACAATTATGGTTCTGAGAATGTTAAATATAGCATACCGAATCAGGTTGTTGTAAACGAGACGAATAAACCTGGTGAAAAAACATCCACATTTGTGAATGATACAGAAACATTAACTGCAGATAAGTCTTCCGTAACTGTAGAGGCTGGTAAAACAGTTGATATTACTTTCACATTGAATCCTCAATATGGGGAAAACCATTACATTGAAGGATGGGCTTGCTTAAAGTCTAAGACTAAAGGTCAGCCTGATTTGTCTGTTCCATATCTTGGTTTTGTTGGTAATTGGAATGCTGAGCAGATTTTGGTTAAACCTGGTGAAAAGTATAAGAATGCTGATAAACCAGATAAGCCTGTTAATCCTGCACAAAATCCTTCTCCTGCAGCTCCGAACCAGTCTGCCGATGAAAGTAATGGTGAAATTGATTCAACTACTGCCCTTATGTCTGATTCAGCAGACGGAAGTATGCAAGTTAAGATAAATGGATCTAAACGATTTATGTTCTCACCTAATGATGATGGCTGGTATGATTTAATCACACCATATGTGCCATTATTGCGTAGTGCGGCAGACATTCGCTACGAGATTATGGATGAAAATGCAAGCAAGGTATTACGAGTTTTAGGTGAAGACCACAATGTTTCTAGACCTACTTTTCCTTCTGCGGCAGATTCAATGGGTCATGAAGGCGTGAATGGTCGTTTTGATGGTAAGCGTTATGATCCGAAAATCGCGCAGTTTGTGCGGTTTGAGGATGGAAATTACGTGTATCGCATTCAAGCTCGTTTGGGCAAAGGCTTTCAGTGGCAAAACTACGACATGAAGTTTGCTTTAGATACGCATGGTCCTAATGTGAATGTTTCCGACCGCGATTCTAATGGCGTTGTAACAATCACTTTAAGTGATAACTTAAGTGAAGATCCTGGTCTTCCAGTTATTCGCCGTGTTGGTGATGATGATGTATTTAAGTATGATGATGCAACTAGTTGCACTTTAGATAAAGTACATCATAAACGTGTGTGCAAAATAAATGTTGGTAACACAACGCCATTTATTTCCGTTGTTGCCAAAGACGCAGGAATGAATGGAACTCGTGTAGTTAAGGTGTTTGCTAATAAAGATCATAAAATCTTCATTTCTCGTCGAAAGGAAATGGACGGGAAGATGGTTGGAACATCTGTAGTGCATGACAATAAGTTAAATCTTGAAGGTTATGTTTCTGATGATGTTAAATCCATGAAAGTGTTAGCAAGCTACAAGAAATACGATGGATCAATTGTTAAAACAACAGTTAAAGTGAATCTAAATAAAGCACCAAAGTTTACTGCTAGTAATATAAAAATCGTACGTGGTGAAAACACTGTAAAGGTGCTTGGATTCTCTGACGATAAATGCAAAACGCAAATAGCTAGCGAAGAGTTTACGTTAACATACAATCCAGAGCGTCCGCGTATTAGTGTTACTAATACGGATACTGGAGATAGTGACGGTAATTTGCCGGTTGCAAGTGATGGTAGTGTAACTGTAAAAGGCAAAGTAAAAGATAGTTCTGAGCCTAAGCAAAAGCTTGATTTAACAATTCGTTACCAAGTGGATAAAGTGAAGCAAGCGGCTGGTTCTACTGATCCTGGTTCTTCTAATTCAAGCAGCGAATCTGCTGAAGATGTAGATGACACTGAGACAAAAGAGGATTCAGTAACGATTAACTCGGATGGAACATTTGAAGTAACAGTAAAGCCTTCTGCTAAGGCGTATCAGGTTACTCTCTGCGCAAGTAACGGTCAGAATCTTAAAATTAAGTCTGTTAAGCTTCAGGGTCGTAACGAGCCAAACTTTATGGAAGTAAGTAATGGCGTGTTCTATCCAAGTAATGTAACTCCACTTGGAGCAAATATTTGGATGATTAATCCTATTACTGCGGGGCCAAGCTTAGACTCCTTTACTTTGCAAGGTACTGTTGGGCCAGATATAAAGAGTGTAGAATTTACTCCTTCTACGCGTCTTAATAAAGATGGCAAGTATGTGGTAGAGCCAGCTATTGCTGCAAAAATAGACAGTCAAGCGCATAGTTTCTCTATTGATTTGCCAATGCATACGGGAATTAATGATTTTCGCGCTGTTGTAAAAACTGCTGATGGCAAGAATCTTATGGACTTTGCTGTTGCTTTCTTGTTTGATAAAGAAGCTCCAAAAGCTACTTTTGCTAATCCTCAATTATATGGTCATACATTGTTTACAAACAAAGATACCGTAAAGTTTAAGGGTAGTGCTCAAGATAATGCTTCTGGATATAGGCTTTCTATCAATCATTCTGTTGTTGCAGAGTTTACTTCTTTGGAAAATGGTGATGGTCCAGAAGCAAACAAAAAAGAATTTGAGCGTGATGTTGATGTAGAAGATGGAGATCATGTTTTTCTTGAGCTTGAAGACAAGGTTAATTCATCTGTTTATGGTTCCATTCCAGTTGTTGTTGATAAAACAAATCCAACTGTAGATGTAAGCATGAAAGACGATGAATCAGTAGAAGGTGACTATACGGTTACTATAAAGGCTAAAGATGCAAATCTTAAATCCATAGCTGCATATGTTGACGACAAGCCAATCAGTGCTGTTTCTAATACGAATTTAGCTCCTCATCCTGTAGAAAGCACGTTGCTTTCGTTAACTCAAGGATATAGTTCCTATACTGAAGTAGATAAACCTGAAAAGGATCATTTGGAATTAAAGGCAGTTATTCATGCTAAAGATCTGGCAGAAGGTAATCATATTCTTCGCGTAGAAGCTACTGATTATGCTGGAAACTCAGCTGCTGGAGATAATCAGCGAACTTCTATTCCGTTTGTTAAAAAGAAGCATGCTGAACCAGTTAAGCCTGATCATTCTAAGCCAGATGTGCCTGGTCATAATGTGAATCCAAATGTTCCAAAGAAGCAAGAAATTCCTGCTCCTCCAGATGTAAATACTCCTGTTCCAGTAGCTCCTAAGAGTGTTGTTGAATTAACAAAAGCTCTTAAGAGTAATCTTTTAGTTGGTAAATATGAAAACAATGTTGCCCGTGCAGGTGTCGAAAATCCTATGAAGCTTCGACTTAGCCAAAATAGTGATATTATTAAGCAGCTTAAGAAGAATAAAGTTGTATATGCATATGCGTACATTTATTCTCTTCCTGTTTTGTTGCATGGCAAAGATGGTGCTAGCTACGTAAAGGTTACTTTGGACGATAAAGGTCAGCCTCATTTTGATGCTGAGATTCCAGAAGGATATTCGGGTAAACATACAATTGTTCTTATTGATAACAGAGGATTACAAATTGCTTGGACTAATGTGTGGGTTATTCCAGCTAATGCAACTTCATTCGATGAGACTATCGCAGAATATAACTTGAGACATTCTGAAAGTCATTCTGGATTTACTTTTGCGTCTAGTGATGAAGATTATGAATCTGCAAGTAATATTGCAGATAATAATGAGGTAAATGGTTCTGAGACTAACTCAGGAGCATATGCAGGTGCTAATGGTAATGCTAATAGTAGCAATGTTAATGGCAATAGTAAGAATGCTAATAATAATGCTAATTCTTCCTTAAGTAACTCATTATCTTCTTCAAAGAACACTAATACAAAGGGAATGCTTTCAAAGTTAGGTGTGACTGGTGCTGGAATAGTATTCACACTGTCTACATTGGCTTTGTTGCTGCTAAGTGGCACTTTTGCACTTTTTGTTCGCAAAATGCGCATGTAAAGTGTTAACTAGTTACCTTTAAGTTCTAAAATAGATATATTCCCCATGTGTAACAGCATGGGGAATATTTGATTAGTGCGCTTTATGTTTTGTATGTTCATTTGTTAAATTGGCGTGTTTGCATGTTTGTCCTTCTTAACAGTCAAGCTGTAAGCATGACATTAAGTATGGTGTTGCAAGAATTGCAAAATGAGCATCAAGACTCAGAGTTGCAGCCTAAAGCGCAATCTAATCGCACGCTACCTTTACGCGCAAGTGAAACAAGTGCTGAAAATCCTTGGCCAGTAAGTGTTATAAGCCAAAAGTTCCATGGTGCTGTAGAAAAGTGGCCTGCGGCTTGGGTAGAAGGTCAGATTGTTGAAATCAACATGCGAAGGTCTACATCTGGCTACATAACGCTTAGAGACAGCAATGAAGACGTTTCAATCTCCATAATGGGCTTTAGTAAGTTTGTTCAGCAAGCTAAAGATTTGCATCAAGGCGATAGGGTAGTTGTTCACGGCAAGGCAGATATTTGGGTAAAAGCAACACGATTGAGCTTTGTTGCCGACGAAATTAGGCGTGTTGGTGCTGGCGACTTAAAAGCGCAAATAGATGAGTTGCGCAAAAAGCTTAAAGGCGAAGGCTTGTTTGACGCGGAAAATAAAGTGCCGCTTCCTGAGTTTCCAAAGTGCATTGGACTGGTGTGTGCGCCTCAAGCTCGAGCCGAGGGAGATGTTATTACAAACGTCAATTTGCGCTGGCCTGTAACGCGTTTTAAGGTGGTTCACGCGCATGTTCAGGGTGTGCAATGTCCATCAGACGTAATTGCGGCCATTAAGCAGTTAGACGCAGACCCAGAGGTTGATGTGATTATTGTTGCGCGCGGTGGCGGCAGCTTTGAGGATTTGATTGGATTTTCGGACGAAGGCGTGGTTCGCGCTACGGCTGCTTGCGTAACTCCGATTGTTTCTGCGATTGGTCACGAAGATGATTGGACGCTTATTGATTTGGCGGCAGATATGCGAGCTTCTACGCCTACAGATGCAGCAAAGCGCGTTGTTCCAGATGTTAACGAGCAATGGCAGTTGATTGATAACGCTTTGCAACACGCGCGCATGAGGATTTCTGCGCGAGTTAGCAACGAGATTCAGCTTATTGAGGGATACGCAAATAGGCCAAGTATTACTCAGCCAACCACTATGCTGGAGCCGCATGAGTTGTTTGTGCAGCAGGCGGTTGAACGCATGAGGCATGGTTTGGTGCGGCTTCTGGACGATGCTAGTTTGACTGTTGAAAAGGCGCATGCCAGCATTACGGCTCTTAGTCCGCAATCAACGCTTAATCGCGGTTACGCGGTTGTGCAAATTAGCGGTGGGAAAGTGCTTGACGATTCTAGTCGTGTAAAAGCTGGCGATAATATAACAGTTACTCTTAAAAGTGGCTTGATTACGGCTAATGTTATATCTGTAGAAAAGTCGTAAAGTTGTAAAGTTATAAAGTCTTAAAACTAAAACGCAAAATCTTAAATAAAAATCTTAAATAAAATATTAGAAAAGGATGATTATGAGTGACGAAATAAAAGACGCAAGTGCAAAAGCTGACGCGATTAGCACGCTTAGCAGCGAAGAGCGAGCTGCGATTAACGCAATGCCTTACGAAGAAGCGCGCGAAAAGCTTGTGCAAGCTGTTAAAGCGCTTGAGGCTGGCGGTTTGACTTTGGATCAGTCTATGCATCAATGGGAGCTTGGAGAAGCGCTAGCAAAGCGTGCGCAGGGCTTACTTGCATCTGTTCGCGCTAAGCTTGATGCGGCTCAGGCAGAGCAGTCGGCTACAGCTGCGACGGCTGGAACGCAATCAAATCTTGAATCTTGAGCATGTTATAGCGTGTAAACCACGCTATAGTGTATAATTGCCATTTGTTGCCTCGGTAGCTCAGTGGATAGAGCACCACTCTCCTAAAGTGGGTGTCGTCAGTTCGATTCTGATTCGGGGCACTTTTTGTGTATAGCTATATTTAGTTGTGTGCTATATATAGTTTGTTTATTTTTTGACAAATATTAGTTTCTTTTGTAGAATAGATACGTGGTGAAGCCAGGCTGTGTCTGGTTCGCGAAGAGCCAATCAAGTGATTGATTGGCTCTTCGTGCATCTAATGGCGGGGGATTTGGTGGGAATGATGGTGATTTATAAGCCTTTTACTACTATCAAGCAACAAATAAAATTGCTTAAGTCTAGAGGAGTAGTGTTTTCTGATGAGCTTAAAGCTATGGAAATACTTGAAAGAGAAGGTTACTATAGCGTTGTGAATGGGTATAAAAATCCATTTTTTGAATCAAAAAATTCGAATAAATATGTTCAAGGAACAAAGTTTGAACACATTTATTATCTTTTTAAATTTGATCGCGAACTTCGTGGTATTATTTTTGCGGCTACAACTAGAACAGAAGCATTGTTAAGGTCATCATGTTCATATTGTTTTAGCCAGATTCACGATAATGAAGTCAATGCTTACCTTAATGAAGCTAATTATGAAGATCCAAAGGAATCGCGCGGTTTAGTTAGAGCATTTAATCGAATTATAGAAAATAATACGTCAAATAATAAAAAATTAAATCTAGGGAAAGAATACATACGGCATTGTATCAATAATCACGATGGTCAGGTTCCATTATGGGTTTTATCTAATGACCTAACTTTCGGACAGATATTCTGGTTTTACAAAGTTCAAACTAGATGCACGAGAGGTTTGGTTGCTAGGGAATATACTGAACTTTATAATTCTTCACACTGTTCTCAAAAAGATATTACGTCAATAAAAATTGATTCTACTTATAGAAGAATTAAAGAGTTCAGAAATATTTGTGCGCATGATGAACGTTTGTATTGTGCTAGACCGCATAGTTTCAATGCAACAGTTTTTCAGCTTATTAAAGATTTCGACTTATTCTTAGATACTAACTATTATCTAGAGTTTTTAGAGAAGATTGAGAAATTACTAAGTGCGCTTTGCGTTGAAGTGCCAAGTTGTTCCAAAAATGTTATTGAATGCATTGGAATGTCTAGTATTAATGAATTTTATGATTGGAAAAATAAAATTAAAGAAAATATTACCTTGAATAGTAACTTGTCTGTTCCCAACGAAGCAACTCTTAAAGCTATGAATCACGCTAATCAAATTATAGATGGCAAAATTTCTGAAGACGGCATTGTTTTTAGCAATGCTAATGAAGCTAAAGCATTTTTGGATAATATGTCATGAAAATGTCATGAAAATTATTCGCGAGTCGCGAAATCCTTCCCAATGTTAGGGGATAGTGTTAGATTGTTTCTAACTTAAGCGATGATCCGTTATCGGCGGGGAGTTTTCGGAAGAACGGCGAGGATTCGTAAGGTCCTCGCTTATTAGAACCGACGGGGTTGGCCCGTATAGCCAAACACGAGAGGCTGCAAACGTTGCATAAGCATTTTGCAGCAAGCGAGGTGGTACCGCGGCAATAACTGTCGTCCTCGCAGGGAAATATTCACCCTGTTGAGCGAGGAGAGCACAGTGAGCGAATCCACTAATCCAGCAGCAAACGCGTCCGAAAAGTCATGCGCAAATAACGTATACCCAAAGGTAAGTGTTTCAGCATCAGCGCAAGAAAACGCCGCCGCGCAAGTTGCACCAAATCCTTCCTTCCCAAAGCTTGAAGAGTCCGTTCTTCAATACTGGGATGCAAATAACACTTTCCGCAAGTCAATCGAATATCGCCCGTCTGGCAAGGGTAGCCAAAACGAGTTCGTGTTCTTTGATGGCCCTCCATTTGCAAACGGTCTTCCTCACTATGGCCACTTGCTCACAGGCTACGCAAAAGACGTGGTTCCGCGTTATCAGACTATGCGCGGTCGCAAAGTAAACCGCGTTTTTGGCTGGGATACTCACGGTCTTCCTGCAGAGTTGGAAGCGCAGAAGGAACTCGGCATCGAGTCTGTTGATCAAATCGAAAAAATGGGCATCGCAAAGTTCAACGATGCTTGCCGCGCCAGCGTTTTGAAGTACACAAACGAGTGGCAAAATTACGTGCATCGTCAGGCTCGCTGGGTTGATTTTGAGCGCGGCTACAAAACTCTGAACATTCCATACATGGAATCCGTAATGTGGGCATTTAAGCAGCTTTACGATAAGGGATTGGCTTATAAGGGTTACCGCGTGCTTCCGTACTGCCCAAAGGACCAGACTCCACTTAGTGCGCACGAGCTTCGCATGGATGCTGATGTGTACCAGAATCGCCAGGATACCACTGTTTCTGTGGCCGTTAAGCTTCGCGACGAAGACGACGCTTACGCAGTATTCTGGACAACCACTCCTTGGACAGTTCCAACAAACTTTGCAATCGTAGTCGGCGCAGACATCGACTACGTGGAAGTTCGTCCAACTGAAGGCAAGTTTGCTGGCAAAAAGTTCTACATTGGTAAGCCTTTGCTTGGTTCCTACACTAAGGAACTTGGCGAAAATTACGAAGTTGTGCGCGAACTTAAGGGCGCTGAGATGGCTGGCTGGCGCTACTACCCAGTGTTCCCATACTTTGCAAGCGATTCTGCGCTCGCTGAGGGTGGCACTCCTGGTCCTAACGCTTTTACGATTTTCACAGCAGATTATGTTGACACTGCAGAAGGTACTGGTCTTGTTCACCAGGCTCCTTACGGCGAGGACGATATGAACACGCTTAACGCGCACGAAATTCGCAGCGTTGACGTGCTCGACGCAGGCTGCAAGTTTACAAGCGACTGCCCAGATTACGAAGGCTTGTACGTTTTCGACGCGAATTTGCCAATTTTGCGCAACTTGCGTGCAGGAGACGGCCCGCTTGCTCAAATGCCAGAAGACCAGCGCGCGTTGCTATTCCAAGAAAAAAGCTACGTGCACAGCTATCCTCATTGCTGGCGTTGCGCAACTCCGCTTATTTATAAGCCTGTTTCTAGCTGGTTTGTGTCTGTTACAAAGATTAAGAAGCGTTTGCTTGAGCTTAATCAACAGATTAATTGGATTCCTGGAAACGTTAAAGACGGCCAGTTCGGTAAGTGGCTTTCTAACGCTCGCGATTGGTCGATTAGCCGTAATCGCTTCTGGGGCTCGCCAATTCCAGTGTGGGTGAGCGATGATCCAAAGTATCCTCGCGTAGACGTTTACGGCTCGTTGGATGAGCTTAAGGCTGATTTTGGCGACTATCCTCGCGACGACGATGGCAATGTGAATATGCATCGCCCGTATATCGATCGCCTTACTCGACCAAACCCAGACGATCCTACTGGAAAGTCTCAAATGCATCGTATTACGGATGTTCTCGATTGCTGGTTTGAGTCTGGTTCTATGCCTTTTGCACAGTTCCATTATCCGTTTGAAAATAAGGACTTCTTCGAAGAGCACTTCCCATGCGATTACATCGTTGAATATATTGGCCAGACTCGTGGATGGTTCTACACGCTTCACATTATGGCTACAGCTCTATTCGACCGACCAGCTTTTAAGAACGTGATTTGCCACGGCATTGTGCTTGGTTCCGACGGCCAGAAGATGAGTAAGCATTTGCGCAATTACCCAGATGTTAATGGCGTTTTCAACGAGTATGGCTCGGATGCTATGCGCTGGTTCCTTATGTCTTCGCCAATTTTGCGTGGTGGCAATTTGATTGTGACTGCAGACGGCATTAGAGATACTGTTCGTCAGGTTATGCTTCCAGTTTGGAGCTCTTACTACTTCTTCACTTTGTATGCGAATGCTGCAAACGGTGGCAAGGGCTACGATGCTCGCAGGCTTCGCGCGGACGAGGTTGCAGGCCTTTGCAACATGGATCGCTACTTGCTTGCTCGCACGCGTTTGCTTGTTGAGCGCGTAGAAAAGTGCTTGAACGAGTTTGCGATTAGCGATGCTTGCGCATCCGTCAGCGATTTTATTGACGTGCTTACAAATTGGTATATTCGCGGCAGCCGTGACCGCTTCTGGAATGAAGACGAGACTGCTTTTAACACGCTTTACACTGTTCTTGAAGTGTTCATGCGCACGATTTCTCCTCTTGCTCCTATGGAGGCAGAGGCTGTGTGGCGTGGTCTTACTGGCGGCGAATCCGTGCATTTGGCTGATTGGCCTTATTTGGTTGAGCCTGAGACTCTTTCGGATGGTGAGCCAAATCCTAAGGCTGGCGAAGTGACTGAGCTTGGAGCGGTTCTTGCGCACGACGATGCTTTGGTTGCTGCTATGGATAAGGTTCGCGAGGTCGTGTCTTCTACGCTTTCGTTGCGTAAGGCGGAGCAGTTGCGTGTGCGCCAGCCGTTGGCAAATTTGACGGTTGTTGCAGAAAATACTGATGCTGTAGAGCCTTATGAGCAGGTGCTTGAGCGCGAGCTTAATGTGAAGAATGTTACATTCTGCACTTTGGAAGATGCTGGCAGCCATGGTTTGAAGATTGTTCACGAGCTTAAGGTGAATGCGCGCGCAGCTGGTCCTCGTTTGGGTAAGCAAGTGCAGTTTGCTATTAAGTCTTCTAAGAGTGGCGATTGGCGTGTTGACGAGTCTGGCGCTCCTGTTGTTAACACTCCAAACGGCGAAGTTGCGCTTGTTGAGGGCGAATATGAGCTTGTGAATCGCGTTGAGTCTTCGGATGCTAAAGCGGCTGCAAATACGGCTTCTGCTGCAATGCCAACTGGCGGTTTCGTTATGCTTGACACTGCTTTGACTAGCGATTTGCTTGCGGAAGGTTATGCTCGCGATGCTATTCGCGCTGTTCAAGATGCTCGTAAGGAGAAAGGTTTAGATATTAGCGACCGAATCTCTTTGACTTTGAGCGTGCCTGCTTCGGATGTTGCTAAAGTTGAGCAGTTCCGTGATTTGATTGCGGAAGAGACTTTGGCTACAAGCTTTGAAGTTACAGAGGCTGATTCTAGCGCAACCGAGCTTAGCGTAAGTCTTAAGCGTGCGTAGTTTAAAGCCTTACGTAAATTTTAGCTAACTAAACAAAAAACGTGCCGTGTATGATTCATACGTCGGCACGTTTTGTTTGAGCAATGCGACACTCCGATTTTCTACACTTCCACACCTTCCTATAGATTCGTTATAACAACAGTACAAATTTACTCATGTTTGTATTTGTTAGTTTTATAGAAAAATTGCAATATGAAAGTGCAGGTAACGAAATGAGTGGCGATGAAAAGGGGCGGTGTATTTTATTCGCGTAGTAAGCGCGACTTATCAAGTGTTACCGCAATTGTTGGAATTGCAATAATATCACTGTTTGTTTTATTGGCGATTTTTGCCGACCTTTTTACTTTTATTACAGGTAATGATCCATATAGCGAAAATCCCGATGTTTTGTCGGATTCTTCGTTGCCTACAGGCATAGGCGGAATAAGCTCAAAACATTGGTTTGGCGTAACACCATTGCGCGGAATTGACTTATTTGCAATCATCTCTCACGGCGCAAGAATCTCTCTTGGAATTGGCTTAGCTTCTACTGCAATCTCCGTTGTTTTAGGAGTTGTAATTGGCGTTATTGCTGGTTATTTTGGTGGTTTTGTTGATTTTGCAATTTCTCGCATTATGGACGTGTTCTTTGGGTTCCCATTCCTAATCTTTGCGATTGCGCTTTCTGCGATTGTTCCTCAAACTTTCCCGCGTCCGCTTCTTTTAACTCTTGTAATCGGCTTTTTTGGTTGGCCTAGTATGGCGCGATTGGTACGAGGCGAAACACTTAGCCTTAAAAATCGTCATTTTGCTGTTGCTTCCAGAGTTATGGGCGCTAGTGCTTTTCATGTTTTGCGCAATCAGATTTTGCCAAACATGCTTCCAATAATCATTGTTAATACAACACTTTCTATACCAGGCCGTATTGCACTCGAAGCGGCACTTTCATTTCTTGGCGTTGGCATGAATCCGCCTTCGCCTTCGTGGGGACGCTCAATATCCGACGCAGTGCAGTGGGCATTGGTAGACCCGTGGTATTTAATATTCCCAGGTTTATCTTTGTCCCTGCTTGCGCTCGGGTTTAATATGATGGGCGATTGGCTTTCTTCAAAAATGGAGATAGCAGCATGAGCGTTTTTCTTTACATTATTAGGCGCGTTGCAAGCGCTTTGGCTGTTATTGCTGTTATTGCAATGGCAATGTTTTTGATTTTCTTTATGACTCCAACAAATCCTGCGCAGCTTATGTGCGGCAAACCTTGCACGCCTGAACGTTTAGCCCAAGTCTCTGCGTTTATGGGAACTGATTTGCCTTGGTATAGTCAGCTTTTTAACTATTTGCAGGGTATTTTTGTTAGCCGTACTTTTGGCGATTCTGCATCTGCCAGCGCAATTGTTTGCGCGGCTCCTTGCTTAGGATGGTCTTTTGCTCTTAATGAGCCTGTTACTGGTCTGATTTTTAGTCGTTTTCCAGTTACTGCATCAATCGCGATCGGCGCTGCTGTTTTGTGGATGCTAATTGGCGTATTTGCAGGCGTTTTGCAAGCTGTTAAGCGTGATTCGTGGATTGACCGCATAATCGTAGCGTTATCTTCGATTGGTATTTCGTCTCCTACCTACTTAATTGGTTTGCTGGCGATTATTGCTTTTGCGGTTTACATTCCCGTTTTTCCTACGGGCGGATATGTTAGCTTCTTTGCTAATCCTTTTAACTGGGCTTGGCATCTGCTACTCGCTTGGATTGTTTTAGCGTTGATAAATGGCGCTTTTTATGCGCGCATTACTCGTTCTACAATGCTTAGGGAATTTGGTAAAGATTATGTGCGAACTGCAAGAGCAAAGGGCATGCCCGATTCACATGTTGTACTAAATCATGCTTTGCGAAATGCGATTTTACCAATATTTACAATGTTTGGTTTAGATCTTGGCGGTCTTCTTGGTGGAGCGGTTATAACTGAGCGCGTGTTCTCTATGCACGGGTTGGGTTCGCTTCTTTTAGACGCTGTTAAGACTTTTGATTTGCAAGTTTTGGTTGGAGTTACGCTGTTTTCGGCCGCTCTTGTAATAATTGCAAATCTTATTGTTGACGTCTGTTATTGTTTGCTTGATCCTAGAGCGGCTAAAGTCGCCCTTTAAAGCGGTGATTAGTGAGCGTTAAAATCGCCAGCAAAATTGCCATTAAGGTTGCAACTAAAGTCGCTACTAAAGTCTTCTTTAAATCACAATAATAAAAATTTTTAATAACTTTATAACTTTATAAAAAATTAAGGAAAAATCATGCAAAATGCACAAAATATGCAAAATTATTATCAAATCATCAAAAAAGTTAATCGTGGTTTTGCTCTAAATACATTAAGAGCAATTTCCGTAATTCTAGTGTTTTCGCTGGTTTATGCATTTTCTGCTTGCGGATCTGCTGTGCAAAGTGGTCAAAATCTACAAAAAAGACTCCCTAATGCTTCTGTGCTTAATAGCAATCCAAAAAAGGGTGGAACGCTTACGATTCTAAGCTCCGAATCAAAAATGGATTTTGATCCTGCAAGAAGTCAGGGTTTACCAATAACATCTAATAGCCTAGTTTTCCGTGCTTTAACAACGTGGAAAGTAACGCCAAGTGGCAAAACGAGTGTTGTTGCCGATTTAGCAACAGATACAGGAACTGCTTTAGACGGCGGAAAAACTTGGAAGTACACTCTTAAAAAAGGGATTAAATACCAGGATGGAAGCCCAATAACGTCTAAAGATATTAAATATGGTCTTGAGCGTTCTTTTGCAAACTCGCTTACAGGCGGATTTGGTTACCACAAAGCGCTTTTACAAGGCGCTAAAGATTATGCCGGTCCGTTTAGTGGTAAATCTTTGGATTCGATTGAAACTCCAGACAATCAAACAATCATTTTTAAGCTAAATGCTGCTTTTGCTAATTGGCCTTGGGTTGCGTCTTTGGCTGCATTCGCTCCCGTTCCACTAAATTCTGGTAACGCGCAGGATTATGGCAAAAGCCCAGTTGCTTCTGGACCGTACAAAATTGTTGAAAACGAAGTTGGCAAGCAAATTGTTATGGTTAGAAACACTAATTGGGATTCCAGCGCGGATTCAATTCGAGCTAATTACCCAGACAAGATAATTTGGAAGCTTGGCGTTGATGCTTCTGTTGCTGCACAATCTATGATTCAAGGCAATTCTGGTGCAGACAATGCTATTCTTGCAGATTTTGTGCCTACAGCTCAACGCGCGCAAGCTAAAGCAAGCTACAAGTCAAGCAATCTTTTAATTACAAGCGGTGACGGAGCGTTGGAATACTTGGCCATGAACAATCGACGTATTAAAGATGTTAAGATTCGCAAGGCAATTCAGTACGCTGTAGATAAGCAGTCGTATCAGAGAGCAAAGGGCGGTGCGGTTGCTGGCGGTTTTGCAACAACGCTTATTACTCCAGGTGTAAGCGAGCGCAAAGTCTATAATCTATATTCTGCAAATCCGCGTGGGGACGTAGAAAAGGCTAAACAATTATTAAAGGAATCGGGTAAATCTAAACTAAAGTTTAGTCTTATTGCTCGCCCAGATCAGGCGCAAGTGGCATCTTCTATTCAAGCAAGCTTAAAGCGCGTTGGAATTGATGTTTCTATACGAACTGTGGATTCGCAGATTTTTACAGATATGATTACTGGCGATTCTGGCGATTATGATTTAGCTTTGTCTAAATGGCAGCCTGATTTTCCTTCTGCGTATGCGAATATTGGTCCGCTTTTTGATTCTTCGCAAATAGGCGGCGGCAATTGGAATATATCTCGCTACTCGAATCCAAAAGTGGATTCCTTGATTCGCCAAGCTGTTGGCGTTATAGATAAGTCGCGTGCAGATTTGCTTTGGCAGCAGGTTGATAAAGAGATTATGCGCGATTCTCCAATTGTTCCGCTTATTTACTCTAAGAACACTTATATTCACGGAAGCAATGTGGAAAACTTCTTCGTTGGGTCTTTCCCGGCTTATCCAAACTATGCGCGAGTTTCGCTTAGAAACTAGAAAAGGATTTAATAAAATGTTGGAAAATCGCGAAAATCCAGTGCTTAGTGTTAACAACTTGTCTATTGCGATTGGCAAAAATCAGATTACGCATAACGTATATTTAAACTTATATGCGGGCAAAATTAGCGCGCTGGTTGGCGAATCTGGTTCAGGAAAGTCATTAACTTCGTTGGCGTTAATGGGTCTTCTTCCAGGCGATTTTAGTGTTTCTGGCAAAGCGGTTATTAATACAAGCGCTAATGACAGTTTGGATTTACTAAGCAATAATGCTCCGTATTCTTATATTCGTTCGGGGCTTATTTCAATGGTGTTCCAAGAGCCATCTACTGCATTTAATCCCGTTATGCGTCTTGGCAAGCAAATTGAAGAGGCGTTAAAATATCATCCCGAAAAGTTTGGCAAGATGAGCGCTCGCGCTAGAAAATCGCGAGTTCTTGATTCCCTTAGCGAGGTTGGCCTAAAGGATGTAAATCGCGTTTATAGGTCTTATCCGCATGAACTTTCTGGCGGGCAGCTTCAGCGCGCAATGATTGCAATGGCAATTATTAATCGACCTTCTTTGCTTATTGCAGACGAGCCTACAACAGCTTTAGATGTTACAACTCAGCGTAAGATTTTGCAGCTTTTGTGCGATTTAGCTAAAAAGCATAATATTGCGGTTTTGATTATTACGCATAATATGAGCGTTGTTAAGGCTGTTGCAAACACAGTTTATGTTATGAACAGTGGCAGTATTATTGAAAGTGGACTAGTTAAAGATGTGTTTTCTAATCCTAAAAACAGCTATACGCGCTCTCTTTTAGACTCTATTGTTGATTTTGATATTAATAATTTAGCTAGCGAATCAACTAGCTCGGATGCTGGCGATTTTTGCGTAAACATTCAAAATGTTTCTGCCAAATATGCTAAGTCTTCTAAAATTTTCAACTCTTCCAAATCCGCAATAAGTGATTTGAACCTTAATATTTTAAAGGGGAAGACGCATGCGCTGGTTGGCGAATCTGGTGCTGGAAAAACAACGATTGCAAAGCTTATTTCTGGCCAGCTTAAGCCAGAATCTGGCAGCATAAGCATAGAGGGCCTTAATTTATACTCCGATTGCAAAAAGCACGCAAATCGCAAGATTTTAAGCAATATTGGATTCATTTTCCAAGATTCTGGCTCGGCGTTAAATCCTTTAAAAACAGTAGGCTGGAGCATTGCCGAGCCTCTTCTTGCCAATAAAAGTCTTAGCGAAGAAGAGCGCAAAAAGCGCGTGGAGTTTGTTCTTAATCAAGTGCATTTGCCATTAAGCTTAATAAACAGGTTCCCGCACGAGCTTTCTGGCGGCCAAAAACAGCGAGTTGGCATTGCGCGAGCGTTAATAAATCGTCCTTCTTTGATTATTGCAGATGAGCCAACTTCGGCGTTAGATGCAAACCATTGCCTAAAAATCTTAAATCTTCTAAGTAGCTTGCAAAAGCAGTACAACTTTTCGTGCTTGTTTATAACGCATGATTTGGCTTTAGTAAGCCGTATTGCTAGCCAAGTTAGCGTTATAAAAGGCGGAAGAATTGTTGAGCAGGGAAGCGTTAAAGACGTTTTGCGTTTCCCTAAGAATTCCTACACGCAAAGCCTTATTGATTCCGTTTTGTAAAGCTTATGTTTGTGCTAAAAAGTAACATAATAAGAGTCTATTAGGAGGTTTTTTATGACTTCATGCGCTCCAATTGGTGTGTTTGACTCAGGGCTTGGTGGCATTTCTGTAGTTCGTCAACTTAGCGCAGCTATGCCTAACGAGCGCATTGTTTATTTTGGCGATTCTGCAAATGCGCCTTATGGCATAAAAACTCCTCAAGAAGTGCGAGATCTTAGTTTTAAGATTGTTGAGCATTTTGCAAGTCTTAATGTTAAAGCTGTTGTAATTGCTTGCAATACTGCCACTTCTGCTGCTGTTAAAGATTTGCGCGCGCATTACAATATGCCGATTATTGGCATGGAGCCTGCTCTTAAGCTTGCTTGCGATTTGGGTGGCGGCAAGCCTCAGCGCGTAATCGTTGCAGCTACGCCTTTAACTCTTAGAGAACGCAAGTTTGCAGAACTTATGAATCGTTTTACGCAAAATCACAAGATTTTTTCTAGACCGTGCCCTGATTTGGTAGAAATTGTGGAAAATGGCAATTTAGGCAATAAAAATATTGTTATGAGCGCTTTGCACAAGTATTTTGATTCTTACGATTTAACGAATATTGATTCAGTTGTTTTAGGATGCACTCATTTTGTGTTTTATAAAAGCTACTTCCGTGAGTTTTTGCCTGATTGCGTGAATATTGTAGACGGTAATGATGGCACTATTCATCATCTTAAAAGCGTTTTAGAATCTAAAGATTTGCTTGCGACAATCGAAAATAGTGGGAGCGTTCTGCTTACTAACTCCGATTCAAGTAATCGTATTGCTAAGCTATCGCAATCGTTATTTAATGGTGATTTTTGATTGTAGCTTAAATTGTGACTTAAATTGTGACTTAAATTGCGATTTTACCTGTGTCTTAGGCAAATATAGCATTGCCGTATTTGCCTAAAATAAGCAATACGAGAGCAAAAATCCAAAGCAAATCCACGATTAAATCGTAATTTAGTCGGTAGTAAGCGCTTAAAATCTTATTTTTAAACGCAATCTCTTGCACGCTAAATGTTGCGTGTGTAAGTGACATAAATTGCAAAGTTGTGCAAAACATTAAAACAAGGCACCATGGGCAAAGAATTTGTATAACAAACATTGATTGCGTAAACAGCCAATAAGCGTACAAGAGTGCGCCTAATCCGCCAATCCAGCTAAAAGTTGCTAGCCATTTTGGAAGTTTTACTTTTGCTATTCCAACTACAGCAAGCGTTACGAAAACGCTTTCTGCTGCAATTCCAAAGAAAGCATTAGGGAAGCTTAGTTCGCCAAATCGTATGAATTCCGCTTGCCAAGATTGAGCCACTTTAGAGCATGAAACAACGGTGTTTACGTCGCATCCAAGCGCTTTGTGCGGTGCGCGTGCAAGAGCTAAAGTTTCGGAAGAAAGTATTAGCGATGTTAAAAGTGCAATTGCGGATGAAATAAGCATAATCATGTAAACCCAAGCGGCAGAATGTCGCCAAGAATTCATGCGATTATTGTGGCTACCCATAAACACTCCTCAAAGCGCTAATGTATTTAGATATTGTTTAGACTTAAAACCGTTACATGCCACAGTTTACGATAATTATATGACTGTAATAGGTAGTAGTGCGAATAACGACTTTAATTTGGATTCTAAATCGCAAGATTTAGGGTGGGATTTGCATTGTCATACTTTATATTCCGATGGCACTAAATCTCCAAAAGAATTAGTAGATGAAGCTAAAAATCTTGGCCTTAGTGGAGTAGCTATTAGCGATCACGATACTACTGCTGGTTGGCATGATTTTGAAGAAGCTGCTAAAAACGCTGATTTTCCAGTTATTTTTGGATCAGAGATAACATCTGTAGAGGGGAATATATCGGTTCACATGCTTGCTTATAACTACAATCCAAACGACGAGTGCATCAATGAAATGTTTGCAACTACAAGAAAACGCCGATTGGAACGCACGCGCAAAATGGTTGACCTTATGTCGCACGACTTTCCGATTACTTGGCAAGATGTTCTTGCTCAAGCAGGACAAGGTGAGCTAACTACGATTGGTCGCCCGCATATTGCAGACGCTCTTGTTGCTGCAGGCGTTTTTGAAACAAGGTCGCAAGCTTTTGCAGGTCCTGTTGCTCCACGCGGTCCATACTACATTCCAACGCCATCTCCAAGCGTTGATGAAGTTATTAAAGTTATTAAACACGCTGGGGGAGTAAGCGTTATTGCACATCCTGCGGATTATAGCAGGAATCTTGTTATTCTTTCGGACTCTCAAATAGAACACTATGCAAGCGTTGGCCTTAATGGATTAGAAGTATATCATCGTGGAAACTCTTTAACGCAAAGACAAAGACTATTGGAGTTAGCAAAAGACTTGAATTTGCTTGTTACTGGTGGCTCCGATTGGCATGGTAGTGGCAAGCCAAATAAAATCGGAGAAGAAACAACAAGTTGCAATGTTGTTTCTAAAATCCTAAATTACCAGATGAATTAAAATTGCGCTGTTAAAACGTTATAAACGTGTTAAGTGTTCTAGCAGTGTTCAGTAGTGTTCTAGCAGTGTTCTAGCAGTGTTCTAGCAGTGTTAAAACGCATTAAAACCAACAGTATGAGTTGGAGTATCTCCTATAATCGCATATGCAAAAGAGTCTGCCATAATAAAAATTTTTCGATTGTTTTTATCTGTAAGATTAATCGCTTTTGCGTCTTTAATAGCACTTTCAATAATGTTTTGTATATCTTGCTCGCTTTGGTCGCTTTCAAAGCTAATAGTGTCTTTTACGTGCTTAACGCCAATTGTTACCTTCATTTTTATTCCTTAATTGTTTTCGCTGTTTTCGGTATTGTTTTCTAGTTTGTTTTTTGCGTCTTTAATAGCAAGTTCTGCATCTTTTAGCATTGGAATAATAATCGTTGCTGGCTTGTCTAAAACTTCATTTTTATTGCCATTACTATTATTGCCATTACCATCGTTGCTATTTATATTGACATTTTCAACAATATTGGTACTGTCTACACTTTCGCCGCTATTTGCACTTTCTACACTATTATTTGCATTAGCTTTATCTGCAAAATCATTATTGCTATCGCTAACTTCGTTCGTTGTATTGTTATTCACATCGTTAGTTTTGTTAACGCTGCTTATAACTTGTGTTTCTAAGCCGTCTGCAATAGTGGCGGTTTTAGTTGCAGTTTCAGTGGCGTTAGTGTTGTCGTTTATAGTTATAGTTTGTTCGTATGTATTATCTTTATAGTCTTTTTGATCTTCTTGCTTGAGTGTTACAACAGTTTTTTCGTTAGTAGCGTCCGAAGATATAGTATCGTCTTTAACAACATCATCTTTAATAGAATTATCTTTAACAATATCGTCTTTAACAATATCTCCTACAGTAAGAGAAGACGCTGGATTTGCGCTATTATTGTTTTGATTTGCGCTTGCTGCTCTGGAGTTATTTATGCGCGTAAGCTCGTGAGCAAGACGTTCCACTTGCGCTTTAAATCGCATGATTCCAGTTGTATCTGCGCGTTGCAAAGCTTGAATAAAGTCTCCAACTTGCTCCATTTGCAGCCAAAGATTTGCTCGAAGCATAATCATGCTATCTAATCTAGACCCAAGCATTCTTCCATAGGCACTTAGCAAAGCGTTTCTATGCTGCTCGTTAAGCTTTGCAAAAATCCACGCTAAATCGCGAGCAGGATCGTTGATTTGCATACTTTGCCAATTGGTTATAGCTGTAATAGTAGACCCAGAAAATAGAAAATCACCATCTTTGAATCCGCCGTGAACTGGGCAAGTGTCGAATGACCACAATCCATCAGTTTCTAAAACTCTAGACCAATTGTCTGTTATTTCTGTAGGAATATGGCCTGCTTGACGCAATCTTTTAATCCAAGACGTTAATTGCGTGCGAATTTGACCAGTAGTAAAGGAAGGATAATCGCTTTTAGTTAAAAATGACGGACTTAGTCTATGAATCGCGCCTATTGCCGTTCCAGCGTTTACGCAATCATCTGTTGTAAGAAGACTTAATTCTCTTGCATTTCCGTTTAGATGATTACAAATAAGCACTGTTGGATTGTTAAAATCGGCTTCTCCTATTGAGTCAAAATGTAATTCGTTTTGATTTTGACTATTGGTAGAATCTTGTTGATTTGCTTGGTTCTGCTGGTTAGTTTGATTTGCCTTATTTGAAAGCGACCCAGGAACAAACTTAAGCATTTCTTCGTGAGCAAATCCAAGAGCTGCAAGCCCCTTAGTTTTTTGCAATACCCATGCTGCTCGCGCTCTATCGTGCAAACGTTTTTGACCTTTAGCGTTAGAGCTAACAAAAATGTCGTAAAGTCTGCCCGAAACGTCTTGAATAACAGCGTGAGATATGCCAGCAGCGGCATCGGTGGCGTTTGCCTGCTCGCTTTGGCGCGTTCCGGCGAATTGTACTTCTGGCATGACCGATGAGGCCAGCGCTACCAACTTGAATCTGCTTATCTGTGTCACAGTTCAACATTAATACAAAGCAACGAGATATAGCTAAATAGCCTTTAACCACATTAGCGTTTTATGCTTTTATTTTTCTTTATTTGTTGTAACAATAGAATTATGATTTCTACTCAAGAGTCTTTAGAAAGCAAAAAGCGCGAATCTAACGAAAATCATGGTAAAGATTATGCGCAATCTTTGCTAGAAGGTTTAGATGATTCTCAACGCAAAGCAGCAATGGCGTTACAAGGGCCAGTGCGCATTACTGCATGCGCTGGAGCAGGTAAGACTCGCACTATTACACGAAGAATCGCGTATGCGTGTGCAAAAGGAGAGTGGGACGAAAATCGCGTTTTAGCTGTTACTTTTTCCGTAAAAGCTGCTAAAGAAATGCAAAATCGCCTTAAAAAATTAGGCGTAAATAATGTAACTGTTGCAACTTTTCATTCTGCAGCTTTACAGCATTTAAGACGAGTTTGGAATGACGTTTGCGAAGCTCCTTTTCCAAATATAATGGATGATCCAAAAAGCGTTACTGAGCAAGCGTTAATCCACTACACAGATTTTGCAGATATGACCTCTGCACAAATACGAGACATTATTGCAGAAATCAACTGGGCAAAGGTTAGTCTTATTGCTCCAGATGATTACGCGCGCGCATATTCTTGCGTTAGCCGAGATCTTCCTGCAGCTCTAGACGTTAATCAATTTGTTGAAGCATATAAAGCTTACGAGTTAGAAAAAAACACAAGGAATCTTATTGATTTTAACGATTTGCTACTTCTTGCATGCCATGTTTTGCGCACTTTTCCTAAAGCATGTGAGAAAATACGTAGTAAAATCGGCTGGGTTACTGTTGACGAGTATCAGGATGTTTCTCCTCTTCAACATGAGCTTCTTAAATGTTGGCTTGGCAATAATCGAAATATTTGCGTTGTTGGAGATCCTGCGCAAACGATTTATTCTTTTGCAGGAGCAAGCAGCTACGATTTACTTGAATTTCCTAACGAGTTTGCGCCGCTTTGTGCAGATATTAGTCTAAATACGGATTACAGATCTACGGAACGTATTGTAGGTCTTGCTAATCGGGTTCTTTCTAAGTCTGCTTTTAGATGTGATTATTTAAGACTCGTGTCAAAAAATAAGGGTGGCGCTCGCGTTACTAAAACTGTTTATAACACGGATTACGACGAAGCTGTTGATGTTGCTCAACGAATTTATAATGCTGTTAAATCAGGCAAAGCACTCCCTACAGATTTTGCTATTCTAACTCGCACTAATGCTCAACAGAATATATTTTGCAAAACTTTGGGTGATTTAGGAATACATTTTTCTGTTAGAAAAGATGCTGGTTTGCAGATTGATGTTTTAGAAAACAATTTTGAAGATTCAAACGCTAGCGATTTGAGTGATTTAGAAAAATACGTCGAAAGTGGCGATGCAAAAGACATTGACTTTGCAAAAGAAAGCGAAAGCGAGCGCGAAAAAGTAGATTTAATCAAAAAATCTTTACTTCCTGTAACGATTTCTACGATTCACGCATCTAAAGGTTTGGAATTTAAGCACGTGTTTTTAATCGGCTGCAGCGAAGGACTACTTCCATTTGGAAGCGTTAATAGAACTCAAGATACAGACGAAGAAGAGCGCAGACTTATGTATGTTGCAATAACGCGCGCGGAAGCAACCTTGCACATGTCTTATGCAATTTGCAAAGACTACGGCAATGGAATGCAAAGGTCTGTAAGCCACTTTTTAGAATAAATGCATTTATGCAATTGTTCTAACGTAAATCGCTTATAAATTAGTTTATGACTTTATTTGTCGCTTTTGTGCTGATTAGAGTCTTCGCCAGAGTCTGTACCAGAATCTTCGCCAGAGTTCGCATTGGAATCTTGGTTTGAGTCTTGCTCGTCGTTTTGGCTGTCACTATCGCTAGATGCCAATAATTTACTTAATTCGTCGTCCCAATTAACGTCTTTAAGTTTTTGCTCTAAATCGTCACTGTTCTTAAAATCTTCTAAATCAAGCATATTCTTGCTTAATTCTTCTAGATTTGCGTTTTCTAAATCATTGCTATCTGTTTGTTCAGATTCTTTTTTATTTGTATTATCGCTGTTTTGACTATTCGTATTGTTTTGACTATTAGTGTTGTTTTCGTTGTTTTCGCTGCTTGTATTGTTTTCGTTATTTTTATTTACTTTATTAGTATCGCCTTTATTATCTTCTTTATCTTTATTGTCTTTATTATTTTCTTTATCTTCGCTAAAATCTGGTAATTCTGGCAAAAGATCTGGGTGGTTCCACATGGCATCGCGTTCCTCAATGCCTTTTTCGTTTGTAATCGCATCCCACATTGCAGCAGCTTCGCGCATTGCTCTAGGACGCAACTTTAATCCAGTTAAAGCTTGGAAAGTCATTTCGGAAGGGCCGCCTGCAGCGCGTTCTCTCCTAGTCATCTCTCTAAGCTGCTCAATGTGTGGAATGTGTGCCATTCCAGCACGCCAAATAACGCAATCAACCCATCCTTCGCTAAGCGCAAGAAGTGTTTCTAATCCTTTTAATGCTTGTTTTTGACCTTCTGTATCGTTTCGAGCAATATTACATAAGTCAACAGCTCCCGAAATAGACTCTGGGCTCATTCCTTCAATATCTCTAAGCTGTTCTTCCATAGCGCTTAAGTCAATCGAAATTCCAGCTGCATACTTTATTATTAGTGCTTCAAAACGAGGCATAAGCCAAGGTGCAGATGCAAACAATCGTGCGTGAGCAAGCTCTCGCAATGCTAGATAATTCATAACTTCGTTAATGTCTAATCCCCACTTTTTTGCGTAATCTATGCAATTGTAAGGAACAAGACCGCCTGCAGGGTTTTTAAGAAGTGAAATACCTTGATCAAAGCTTCCGCGAATCTCGTGAGATAAATTTCCAGCAGCATATCCTAATTGCATTGCAAAAGACGTGTTAGCAAGAAGGCTCATCATTTGTTCTGGCTTTTTTACGCCATCTGGCATAGGTATTGGCATAACGCCGTCGTATAATCCTTCTACTTCTAAGTCTTGGTCTTCTCCAAATTTTTCGGCAATAACATCCGAAAAAGCGTTACTAACCGATTTGGCAACAGGGTTTGCAAACTTAATCCACGAATCTATAGTTCCATTAACCCAGTCTTCTCTTGAAAGAACATCGGGGGTTCCAGATACTGGATTTAGATTGCAATTAGCGTCTAGCCATAAGTTTGCTTCACTTAGCGCTCTTCTTGTTGCATCTGCAACTTGTGCGTTTACTGTACCGCCATCTCCAGTTGCTTTTTGGCAAGCAAGCAATTGAGCAAGTCTTTTATTGATTGGACCTTCTTTAAGTGTTTCCGTCATCTCAAAAGGCGTGTTTAAGCCGCCATTGGCAAAGGCACTCATTAACGAATGAACTTCTTCTGGAGATGGAAGGCCTCCGTTTGAACATCTTGTAAGAATGTCATCGCGAACTTCAAAAGGAAGATTTTCAAAGTTAGACCAAGCTCTTTCTCCTTCTTCGGGGCCAAAGCAGCTAACAAGCCATTGGTGAATTTCTTCTTCGCTCATATTCAATCCTTATGAAGTTTGTACCTAAGTTAAATATATTTGCGTATATTTTATGTTTGTTTACATAGTTTTTAACTATACAGTTTTAACCACGTATAAAAGATTCTACTCGATACATGGTGATTTTTGCTAATAAATTAATAATGTGTATAACTTTTTCAAATTTTTTCAAAAACCGCATCTTGTGAGGGTTTTTAGAGTGTAGGTTATGCACATTTACATATACTATTAATTTTATGTCTAATAAGATGCCTAATAAGATTACATACGTGTTTAATAAAATCAATAAAAATATATTCACTACTCTTAAAAATACTGTTGGGGATCTTATTGAATATTTTTCCGCTAAGTCATTTAGGTATTTTGTTGGGTTATTTATTGTAGTTATGTCGATTATCGCGCTTTTTCTACCAAGTGCGTATGTTGTTGAAGAACCTGGGCCAACTCAAGATGTTCTGGGAAAGTCTTTTGGAAAATATGTGATTAATGTTAAAAATAGCGCTGTTAAGAATACTGACTATAAATCTTCGTCAAAAAGTGGAAAGCTTCTTTTAGTAACAGTAAATACGTCTGGAATACCAGGTTACGAGATTCCAAATATATATGCGATTGCATCTTGGTTCGATTCTAAAAAGCAAGTTTTACCTAGAGAAGTTCTTGTTCCAGTAAATCAAAACGCAAGCGATTATAAGAAAGAAACAAATAAGCAAATGACTTCTTCGCAATCTTCTGCGCAAGTGGCGGCTTTGGATTATGCGAAGAAACATCTTAATGTGAATGTAAAAAACGTAAAAATTAAGTTGCATATAGACGATATTGGTGGACCTTCTGCAGGCATGATGTACGCTTTGGGTATTTTGAACAAGCTTACAAACACAGATTTGGCTGGTGGGAAAATAATCGCTGGAACGGGAACCATTGATAACTCTGGGAAAGTTGGTCCAATTGGCGGTATTCGATTAAAGATGATATCTGCAAAAAGAGACGGAGCTAAATGGTTTTTAGCGCCAAACAGCAATTGCAATGAAGTTGCTGGGAATATTCCGCAAGGCTTAAAAGTTGTAAGCGTAAAAACATTGGATGACGCATACAAAGCGTTAGTAAAAATAAAGGCTGGGAAGAATCTAGATTCTTTAAGAACTTGTAAAGCGGAAAGTGGGCGATGAGGGACTCGAACCCCCGACATCCACCGTGTAAAGGTGGCGCTCTAGCCAGCTGAGCTAATCGCCCGCTTGAAACAAGATACAGTATGGTGTGTACTAGAACGTTGATTTGTGTTTTAGGCGTGTTTTGCGCATATATCATTTGCGTGTTTTGCGTGTTTTGTTTATGCGTCTTAACAATCGCGTAAAGTGTATTGAATAAGAATCTGTTCAGGAGGTCTATTGTTTATGGCGAGTAAACCTGATACCGCGCGTAATTCTTCGGGTATTGAGCGTGTAGGTAAGCGCAAGAAGGGTTACAGCGTAGAGCAAGTTAATGATTTTCTTGAGCGTGCTCATTCTTTGTATGAATCTAGCGACATTAGTCTTACTCAAAAAGATATTCAAGACGTATCTTTCGATCTAGAAGATGAAGGATATGCTATTCCTCAAGTAGATGCTGCTCTTTCTAGATTAGAGCGTGCAGTTGTAGATAAGACTACGCAGTACGAGATTTCTAATCGCGGCAAGGTTGTTTGGAAGGCACAAGCAGACGAAGAATATAGAGTTTTGCTTTCTCATTCCCAGCGCGATTATAAAATGCGCTTTGATTCTGCGCAATCGCGTAAGCCTTCTTACGATAAAAAACAAGTAGACAATGTTGTAAATAAGTCTCTAGATAAGATTGCTGTTCTTCTTGGATATAATCCAGTTTGGGGAAGCAGTTTAAGCGATTTAGACAAAATTGACGCAATGTTTGTTTCTAATGTTCTGTTTACTCAACGTTCTGGAAAACGAGGATATGACGAGCGCCAGGTGGACTATTATCTAAATGCTTGCGTTCGCTTATTAAGCAGACTTGAGTCTTATGATCGAGTTGCTAAGTATACAGACTTCGATCCTAGTGATTCTGTTGATTCTGCTAATTTTGGCGTTTCTGCTAAGTCTAATAATGATTTACAAGAAAATGTTGTTTCTAAAACATCTTCTGCGCCTAGTGTTGTTGAACATAGTGTTGTTGAACCTAGTGTTGTTGAACCTAGTGTTGTTGAACCTGCGGCAGCTCCAGCTCCATCTCCATTAATGCCTCCAGCAATTCCTCCATCTATTCCTGTTGAGCATCATGCGCAGAAGGCGATTTTTACTCCTCACTCTGCGAGTGTTGAAGCAAGTGACGATACAGACGACGAAATGTCGCAAGCGTCTACTGTTATGCCTCCAGCATTCCCTCCGTCTTATGCTCCTAATGCTGCTTCCAACAATTTTGCTACTAACAATAATGATTTTGGAAAAGTTAAAGATGCAGAAAAGAAGGAAGATAGCGCGAATGTTGTTAGTGCGAATGCTGATGGTGTAAATAATGCAAATGCTAACAATGCAAGTAATAACAATGCAAATGATTCTAAATCCATTGGAGATTTGAATCTTTCACTTCTTGCTTCGCCTAAGTTCGAGCCTTCGCAAAGTCTTAATTTAGATATTCCAGATCTTTCGTTCCCTGTTATGAACCATTTTGACACTTCGGTTGAAGATTCTTCTCGCGAAGCAAATAATGATTCAGATGATTTTGACGATACTGGCGAATCTAATTTTGGCGGATTTGTAAACCCAAATCATAATTAATAATCTATTTTTCACTTAGATTTAGGGATTATACAAGCTAAGAGTTATTGATTAATGCCGTTATATAACGATGAAGCTGTTGTTCTTAAGACTTTTCCTCTTGGGGAAGCTGATCGAGTTATTGTTATGCTCACTAAAAAGCATGGCAAGGTTCGAGCTGTTGCAAAAGGTGTAAGGCGGTTAAAATCTAGATTTGGTGGGCGCTTAGAGCCATTTATGCGTGTTAATGCACTTTTTGCAACTGGCAAAACTTTTGATGTTATTTCTCAAGCGGTTTTAGTTTCGCCTTATGCTGGTAGCATTTGTGCGGATTACAATCTGTATAGTTGTGCTAGCATGATTGCAGAGATTGCAGACGATTTGGTCTCGTCTTGCGCACAATATTCGGATTCTTGCTCACAATACAATCTTCTTATAGCTGCTTTGTCTGCTCTTTCTAAAAGTTTGCATAGTGCTGAATCAATCGCGCTTTCGTACGTTTTAAGAGCATTGCAATTAGCTGGATGGTCTCCTAGGTTAAATGAGTGCGTTATTTGTTCAACACGCAATGATTTAGACTATTTTTCGGCAGCTAGTGGTGGAGTTATGTGCTCTAAAGATCATGCTTTAGAGTCTATTAAGTGCAATGATTTAGCGCGTTTTCAAATGATTTCATTAATTAATGGCGATTGGCAAAATTTAGACGGAACAAGTATTGACGATTTAACGTCTAAATGCGTTGAACAATGGTGCGAATATTGGTTAGAAAAGCCTATTAGATCTATGCGTTTAAGCGAAAAAAATTCTAATTCGCTGTATTTTGATTAGAGTTTCTATTATCTTAATGAGCGATTTTGTTAATTTTATGTTTGAATTTTATAAAATTTGTCCTCGCTGTCTGATGCAATATGAATGATATCAGGCACGGGTGCTCTTTTAAGAGCTGAGAAGATTACTGTCTAACCGTTTAACGTGAATCGGGTAATGCCGACGTACGGAGTTTTCTGCAGGGTCGCCTTTGTTTGATTGGTTAAAGATGAAAGGAGACCCTAATGGGTACATCTGTTGAAGAAGAGACCGTGCGTCCATCCTTGCGCTGGAACGTGGCTGATGTTACGCTCACGGTTGTTATTGCTGTAGCTTCTGGTATTATCTTCTGGGGCATCGGCTTGATTAGTGAGCCTATTTCTGCTGCTCTTAAGCTTATTCCAGTTCCAGGCGTTAGCGCATTGTACTATGGTTTGTTCTACTTCGCTGGTCCTTTAGCTGCTATTATGGTTCGCAAGCCAGGCGCTGCACTATTCGGCGAGTTTATTGCTGCAATGGTTGAGTTGACTGTTGGTAGCCACTGGGGCGGTATTGGTACCGTTCTTCCTGGCTTTGTTCAGGGCTTGTTTGCTGAGTTTGCATTCTTGTTTGTTATGTATCGCAAGTGGAACGTTGGTTTGACTGCACTTTCTGGCGCATTAGCTGGTTTGGGTGGAATCGTTTCAACCTATCCGTTCTACTACGCAGGTGTTCCAATCTTCGGCGCATTCATGATGATTCACACACTTTGCAGCATGATTTCTGGTGCTGTAATTGGTGGTGTAGTTATGTGGTACTTGTACAAGGGTATTGCTGCTACTGGCGCATTGAGCCGTTTTGCTTCTGGCAAAGAAGTACGCGCTTAAGTCTTAACTTTTGCTAGTAAGATTTGATTTGTGGGCGGGGGATTAATCACCTCGCCCACTTTTGTAAAGTCGCAAGAAAAATCGCAAGTTAGCAGCGCGCAAAAGTCGCAAGAAAAGTCGCAAATAAAAGTCAAGATAAAATCACAAATCACTATAAAACAAAGGAGTTAGTATGCTAAGAGTACGTCTTGAATATGTGCATCCATGGACGAATCACGCAGGAATGTACCTTGCAAGAAAGCGCGGATTATATGCGCAATACGGATTAGACGTAGAGTTTACAAGCACAGATACGGAGCGTGGAGATGTTCCAGCATGCTTGGAGCGCGGAGAAGTAGACATAGCTCTTGTTCGCTTAAATCAGCTTTTTGCTCATCAAAATGGCGCAAACAAGCTAACGTCGTTTGCTGTAATGAATCAATCTCAAATTGGTGGAATCATAACAAATAAAAACACGGGCATTACGCGATTTAAAGATCTAGAAGGAAAGCGCGTAGTAATCCCTATGGGCGTTAAGCGCTTATACACGGAGCTTCAGCAGGCGGTTGCTGCCGACGGAGGCGACTTTAGCAAGCTGATTACAATTGACCCAGGCCCATGGGAGCCAGACATTCGAGCAGTAGAGCGCGGAATGTGCGACGCTTTTATTAACGTTGCTTGGTGGGAGCCATACCAGGGTTCGCTTCCATTTGATCAAGTTGTTGTTCTTCCATTCGATTCTATTGGCGTAGCTCCGCATCATTCTTACTATGTTTGCGCTCGCCAAGAGATGATTGAGCGAAATCCGCAATTAATACGCAACTTTGCAAGCGCAACCGTTAAGGGCTATGAACTTGCAGGAAAAGACCCGCAGGCTGGCGTTGATGCTTTGCAAAATGCGCTTTGCCATATTAGCCCAGAGGCTTTGCGCGCCTCGCTAGACGAAGTGATTCCGTCTTGGTACGACAAGAATGGTCGTTGGGGTACAGCAGACATGGCTTTGGTGGAAAACTACACTCGTTGGATGGGTGAAAATGGCCACTTAAGTGTGCCTCTTGATTGCGCGCTAAAGAGCCTAGAAAGCGGATGCGTAACAAACGAGTATTTGCCAGAATAGTCGGCCAGCATGTGCTTGAATCGCAAGCATAATAACGATTGCAAACGCAATTACAATCGAAAATAAATATCACAATTCAATGAACCTGTGGCAATAATTGGAGCAAATATGGAAAACGAAAGCAACGACCCTCAACTAGATATTGTTGCTCAAAGATGGGCAAATGTTGATTTAGATGAGGCAAATACTGTGTGCTCGCTTTTAGAGGAGCCGCTAGAAGCAGATTGCGTTTTAAGCCATAGTTTGCGCCCGATGGCTGCAGGTTCATTGATTCGCGCGCATTACAAAGATGATTCGCCAAGAAAATCGCAAAGTTTAGACGTTTATATTAAAAGATGCAGCACAAAAGTGAGGCAAGCAAGCACAATTAGGCCGTATCATCGTTTTGCGGAGCATCTTTTACAAAACAAAATAAGCACGCCAAAGTACTTGTATTTTAATAAAAATAGCGAGACTTTAGGTTTAGAAAAGAATATTTGTGGCGATACTTCTGGCGATATTTACGTAGACGGCACTCTTCTTGTAATAGGCGATTGTGCTTACGAAGTGACTTTAAAAGCTAGTGGGGAAGACCGGTACAAAGACGCGTACACTTGGGATCCGCCTAAAACGTGCGAAGAAGCCAAAAATCTTGGAGTAATGATGGCAAGAATCGCCTTAGCTTCGCAAAGTTTTGACGAGCCAAATCCTAAGGAAATCAACGCTTTTCAATCAAGATTTAGTCTTTGTGCAAGCGAAGACGTACAAAAAGCTGCAGAAGTTTGGTTAAAAAATAGACCTGATTTAGCAAAATTCTTAAAAGAGCAGAATCGTGATTTTGTAAAAGATTTAAGCGAATTTGCTCCAACATGCAAAAAAATTTACGATTTAGGGTACGCGAATCTAAAAAAGCAGTGGACTCATGGAGATCCGCATATATCTAATTTTATGTGGGAAGGTAGCGCTCCAAGCGCAGTATTTGACTTTGGAATGTCGTATAAAAACACAGCAATCTACGATTTAGCAATGACTTTAGAACGCAACACAATTCAATGGGTAGATATTGCGAATGGCAAAAAAGATTCATTTAGAACGGACTTAGTTAAGTCAATTTTGCAAGGATATTCTAGCGTTAAACCATTAGCAGATGTTGAAAAAGAGTTGCTTCCGCTTGTTCTTAGCGTAAGTCAAATCGAGCAATGTGTGGAATTTGTAGACTATTACTTAAAGTCAAATGGATCTTACGATTTTAAGATTTGGGGCTACGATACTGGATTCTTAGAGCATGCTAGATGGTACAAATCTTGCTTTGGGAAAAGATATTTGAACTATTTATTGGAAGCTTTACAAGAACTATAGCGGATTTTTTAGTTGATTTTTTACTTGATTTTTTACTTGATTTTGCATGCTTTTATTTAGCTTTGCAAAACGCTTTAGCTATTCGTTCAATGGGGTTGTTAGATTTTAACTATGAGTTTTGAAAACGTTGACTACACTTCGTTAAATATTCCAGCAGCTCCATTTAGTGATCCTAGCCGTGTGCCAGATTTTCCTAAAGGTAAAGTTCCTCGCCATGTAGGCGTGATTATGGACGGCAATGGCAGATGGGCTAAAGAGCGCGGAATGATTCGCACTGAAGGGCATAAAGCGGCGGAACCAGTGGTTTTTGACACTATTGCAGGAGCCATAGAAGCAGGTGTTCGCTACTTAAGCTTGTACACGTTTTCTACCGAAAATTGGAAGAGATCTCCTCAAGAAGTGCATTTTTTGATGGGATTTTCTAGAGATATTATTCACCGCAGAGTTGCGCAAATGAACGAGTGGGGAGTGCGCGTGCGTTGGGCTGGAAGACGGCCAAAATTGTGGAAGTCTGTTATTGACGAGTTGGAAAAAGCTCAAGAAATCACAAAAAATAACACTACGATTGACGTTGTTTTTTGCTTAAACTATGGAGGTCGCGCGGAAATCGCAGATGCTTGCGCGGCAATTGCTAGGGAAGTTAAAAGCGGCAAAATTAAGGGTGATCGCATTAGCGAGAAGATGATTGCAGAACATTTGTATAATCCAGATATTCCAGATTGCGATCTTGTGATTCGCACTTCGGGAGAGCAGCGCACTAGCAACTTTTTGCCTTGGCAAGCGTCTTATGCGGAGCTTGATTTTGTTCCAGAACTCTTCCCAGATTATGGTCGCGAAGCGTTGTGGAGGTCAATTGACCGTTATGCGCATCGCGACCGCAGGTTTGGTGGCGTAAAAAACGCTTAAACTTATCTGTTAGTAGAATTAATTTATTAGTCGCAAGCTAGCCATGCGCAAGCTGCAACAACAGCTGATTCAAGTCCACGATTTAGAGTTGGTTGCAAATCTGGAGCAAAAGCTGGATTGTGGTTTCCTGGAGCATTTTTCATATCTTCAAATCCACCTAATCCCCAGTATGCGTAAGGTGTATTGAAAGCATTTGCAACAATAGAAAAATCTTCAGAAGCAGACTGTTTGCTGATTTGTACAGAATTTTCACCAAAATATTCGTCGAAAGCTTCGCGCACGCGATAAACTGATGCTTCGTCATTATTGGTTAATGGATAGCGGTCATAGTATGTAAATTCTGGTTCCTTTGGGCATCGTGCTAGATTGCACTCTCCGCGCACAATTCGCTCAATGGCAGAGTGAACAAATTTTTGAGTATCTTCGCTGTATGTTCTAGTATTAATCAAAAGTTCCGCATCGTCTGGAATAATGTTTGACTTACTTCCAGCGTTTATTGCGCCGACTGTAACTATTGCGTAATCTTTAGCAGCTACTTCACGAGACACAATCGTTTGCAATTTCAACACAATAGACGAAGCTAAAACCACAGGGTCAACGCTTAATTCTGGCATAGATCCATGAGATCCTTTACCAAAAATGTGTACGCGGATTGAAGATGCGGTAGTTAAAAATGCTCCTGATTTAATACCAACTGTTCCTGCAGGAATTGCTGCAAGAGCATGCTGACCAAGATAAACATCTGGCTTTGGAATAATGCGTGTAATGCCATTTTCTACCAAGCTTTTTGCGCCTTGAGCTGTTTCTTCTCCTGGTTGAAACACTCCAATGTAGGTTCCATGCCATGCTTCTTTATGATTGTTAAAAGCTTGTAAAGATCCAAGTAAACTTGCAATATGAAAATCGTGACCGCAAGCGTGTGAAACTCCAACTGTTTTACCATTTTCATCTTGTGTTGTAACTGTTGAAGCGTAGTCTTTTCCTGAATTTTCTGTAACAGGAAGAGCATCAATATCTGCTCGCATAGCAACTATTGGCCCTTCTCCATTTTTGATTATTGCTACAACTCCTGTTTTTCCAACGCGCTTTGCTTCAATTCCATCTTTAGTAAGAATATCTATGATTGCTTGTGCTGTATGCGTTTCTTGCATAGATAATTCAGGATGCTGATGCAGGTATTTATACTGCTTTTCTCTATCTGCTTGAGTTTCTTTCATGTTGGACAATATTTGCTTAACTGATTTAATTTGCAGCATTAATTTCTGCTTTCTTATTTTGCTTATTGCAATTTAGCTCTATTTTATGTTTTATTTATAAATTATTTATTAACAAATTACTTGTTTTCGCGTTCTTCAAGAATCTTGTCTACAAGAGCAGCTTTTGCGTCGATTTGACCGCTAAAACCAGGACGAATGTCTAGTTTTAATATAACGCCTGTGCGGTAGCCTTTTTCTACAAGAACCATAGTTGCGTCTTTTACAACGCGCATAACGTCGTCGAATTCGCCTTCGATGTTTGTAAACATTGCGTTTGTTTCGTTTTTTAATCCAGAATCACGAATCACTTTAACGCAATCTGCTACGTATTCGCTGAGTTCTTCGCCAACTCCGCTAGGAGCAATGCATAATGCTGCAACTGTATTAGTTTTGTGGGAATTTTTGTTATTGCAAGTATCGCAAGTATCGCAAGTCTTGTTATTATTAGTCTTTTCAACATTGTTTTCGCTCATTTTAAGGCCTTTCAAAATATAAATGTGTATGAAAAATTATGCTTATACATTATTGTATTCGTTTAGCTTATATATGTAGCTTTATATGTTTATGTAGCTTTATATGTTGCGTTAGCGTCACAGGGTTTTTCTATAATAAACACCGTTTCACCCGAATTTTCTAGATTTACGAAAAAGGTGTATTGTGGCTGTTTCAAAGCTTGATGAAGTTGTGTCGCTGGCTAAGCGTCGTGGATTTGTGTTTCCAGCTGGAGAGATTTACGGCGGAACTCGCTCCGCGTGGGATTATGGCCCTTTGGGCGTTGCGTTAAAAGATAATATCAAGCGCGAATGGTGGCGTTATATGGTCACTACTCGTGGCGATGTTGTTGGCGTAGATACGTCTGTTATTTTGCCTTCTCAAGTTTGGGTTGCGTCTGGTCACGTTTCTGTGTTTAACGACCCTCTTATTGAGTGCTTGAATTGCCATAAGCGCCATCGTGCAGATAAGCTCGAAGAATCTTATGCCGAAAAGCATGGCGATAAAATGCCAGAAAATGGCTTAAAAGACATTGCTTGCCCAGATTGCGGAACTCGCGGAAATTGGACGGAGCCTCGCGATTTTAACATGATGCTTCGCACTCATTTGGGGCCAGTAGAAGACGAAAACAGCTTGCATTATTTGCGACCAGAAACAGCGCAAGGTATTTTTGTTGATTTTAAGAACGTTATGACTTCTACTCGCCAGAAGCCGCCATTTGGCATTGCGAATATTGGTAAGTCTTTCCGTAACGAGATTACGCCTGGAAACTTCATCTTCCGCACTCGCGAGTTTGAGCAGATGGAAATGGAGTTCTTCGTAGAGCCTGGAACAGACGAAGCTTGGCATCAGTATTGGATTGATACGCGCGTAAATTGGTATGTTGATTTGGGCGTAAAGCCAGAGAATTTGCGCATGTATGAGCATCCTAAAGAGAAGCTAAGCCATTATTCCAAGCGCACTGTAGATATTGAATACAAATTCGGCTTCCAAGGATCTGACTGGGGAGAGCTTGAAGGAATTGCAAACCGTACCGACTACGATTTGTCTGCTCACGCTAAGCATTCTGGCGAGGATTTGAGCTACTTTAATCAGGCTACTGGCGAAAAGTACGTGCCTTACGTTATTGAGCCTGCTGCTGGTCTTACGCGCTCGCTTATGGCATTTTTGGTTGATGCTTATGATGTTGATGAGGCTCCAAACACTAAGGGTGGAGTGGATAAGCGTACAGTTCTTAGACTTGATCCTCGCTTGGCTCCTGTTAAAGCTGCTGTTTTGCCATTAAGCAAGAAGCCAGAATTGCAATCGGTTGCTCAAGATTTGGCTGCGGATCTTCGACAGCATGATTGGGTTATTGACTACGATGAGGCTGGTGCTATTGGTCGCCGCTATCGCCGCGAAGACGAGATTGGTACTCCTTTGTGTGTAACAGTTGACTTCGATACTTTGGAAGATCATGCTGTAACAATCCGCGAGCGCGACACTATGCAACAAGAGCGTGTTTCCTTAGACAAGGTTGCAGATTACGTAGCAAGCCGCATTAACGAAAAGCGCGTTAAGTATCCGCAAGGTCCTGTAGAGATTGTTGGAGCTCGTGCTGCAGACGGCGGTGTGGATGTTTCTAAGGAAAGCGGCGTTGACGAGTCGCAGCCTGTAAAGATTGCTCAAGCTGGCGGATTGTACTAATAAGTATTTAGTAAAAAGTCGCTAGTGAAAAGTCGCGTAAAATCGCCAGCAAAAATATATCTAGCAAAAATATTAAAGTGAATGGAGTTAAAGCAATATGGATTTTTCTATTAAACCAGTGGATTTAGGGAAAATTCATATTGCAACTCCTGTTGTTTTATCTCCAATGGCTGGTATTACTAACTGGCCTTTTCGCGTGATTTGCCGAGAGTACGGGCCAGATGGCTTGTATGTTGCAGAAATGATTACTGCACGCGCACTAGTCGCAAGAAATCCAAAAGCCTTGCGTTTATGCCGTTTTGCGCCTAGCGAAAAAGTGCGCTCCTTGCAACTTTACGGAGTGGATCCTTTAATTGTGGAGCAAGCTGCTCGAATTGTTGTTGACGAAAATATGGCAGATCACGTTGACTTAAACTTTGGCTGCCCAGTTCCTAAAGTTACAAGGCGCGGTGGCGGATCTGCTCTTCCTTGGAAAACGGATCTGCTTCAAGAGATTTTGCATCGCGTTGTAAGCGTGTGTAATCCAGCAGGAATCCCAGTTACAGCTAAATTCCGCGTTGGAATTGACGAAGACCACGAGACTTTTATGCAAGCTGGTCATATTGCGCAAGAAGAGGGTTGTGCGGCTGTTACTTTGCATGCGCGTACGACTGCAGAATATTATGGTGGCCATTCCGATTGGAGCCGTATTAGCGAGCTTGTAGAGGCTTTAGATATTCCTGTTTTTGGTAATGGAGATATTTGGGGCGCGGATGACGCTCTTGCAATGTTTAAAGAAACAGGATGTGCAGGCGTTGCGATTGGCCGCGGATGCCAGGGGCGTCCTTGGATTTTTGCTGATATTCGTTCTGCTTGCAATGGCAGCGATAATCGCGTTAATCCAAGTCTTGGCGAAGTTTGCAAAGTGATTTTAAGGCATTTGGAGCTTCTTGTTGACTTTTATGATGGCGACGAACGAATGGCAGTTCATGACTTGCGAAAGCATATTGCGTGGTATTTGAAAGGCTTCCCAGTTGGAGGAGGAACTCGCAAAAGCTTTATGGAATGCGAGTCTATTGAGGATGTTCAACGCAATATTGATGCATTGGATTTATCGCTTAAGCTTCCTGAGCAGGTTTTAGACACGCCGCGCGGCCGAGTTCGTTTTGCTAAAAAAGTTCATTTGCCATATGGCTGGTTGGATTCAAGAATTACCACTAGCGAGGAGCGCAAAGAGCTTTTTGGCAATGACCCGATGGATGCTAGCTACTAGCGTTTTTCTAGAGTTTTCTAGGGTTTAGCGGCTGTTAAAAATGGCGTCTAAGCTATTGCTTAATGTTCAAAACTTTTGTTGGTAAAACGCCTTAAATATTTGCGTATAGCACGGTGTATTATCGAATCGGTGACATTTTTTAAGTTTTTATTTGTAAAACGTCGCCATTATCGAGCGTTTTGCGCTAAAGTATTGCGTAAAACGTGCGTGTGAGTGACAGGAGACAACGGTGAGCGAGATTGCCCAGACTGACAATTTCAACGACAAAACCATAATCAAGGTAGTCGGCGTCGGTGGAGCCGGTGGTAACGCCGTCAACCGAATGATCACCGAGGGTTTACAGAACGTAGAATTCGTAGCAATCAACACTGATGCTAAGGATTTGTTGCGTTCCGACGCTGATGTAAAGATTTCATTATCTGATGCTTCAAGTCGTGGTCTCGGTGCTGGTGCTGATCCAGAAAAGGGTGCAAAAGCTGCACAAGATCATCAATCCGACATTGAAGAAGCATTAAAGGGCGCCGATATGGTGTTCGTAACTTGCGGCGAGGGCGGCGGAACTGGTACAGGTGCAAGCCCAATAGTTGCGCGAGCTGCACACCAGCAGGGTGCCTTAACAATCGCAGTAGTTACGCGTCCTTTCGGGTTTGAAGGACCTCAGCGTGCTGCATCGGCAAAACTTGGTATTGAAAATCTTCGTAAAGAAGTCGATGCTTTGATTGTTATTCCAAACGATCGTTTGTTGGAAATTTCAGATCGAACTATCGGAATTATTGAAGCTTTTAAGACGGCAGATACCGCATTGCTTGCAGGCGTGCAAGGTATTACCGATTTGATTACCATGAATTCTTATATTCATGTTGATTTTTCGGACGTTACCGCCGTTTTGCGTGGTGCTGGAACCGCGCTGTTTGGAATTGGCGCTGCAAAGGGAGAAGACAGAGCTACTCAAGCTGCTGAAATTGCTATTAGCTCCCCATTGCTCGAAGAGAGCATTGAAGGTGCTCACGGTGCTTTGATTAACATTGCAGGTCCAAGCGATTTGAAGTTGCAAGAAGCAAGTGCTGCAACAGAACTTGTTCGCAAGGCGATTCATCCAGAAGCCCAGATTATTTGGGGTCTTTCTTTGGACGATTCTTACGGAGACGAAGTCCGCGTTACGGTTATTGCCGCTGGTTTTGATTCCCACCCTAAGGTGGAAGACGATAAGGCTGGTGCTTTTGTAGATATGCAAGCAGGAGTTGATTCTGTTGCCCCAGCTCAGTCAACAACTCCAGTCGCGCCTCCCGCAAAGCCTGTTGTTGCTGAAGAATCTTCGCATCCTGTTTCTTCCATGTTTGATTCTGTTGCACCAAGCCAGAATTACCAAGCATCGGCTTCTAAAGATAAGCCTCAAGATGAACCAGACGAATTGGATATTCCTGATTTTCTACGTTAAGCATAGCGATAGGAGGGCAGCTTAATGGCTGGCTTTATGAAGAACATGATGTCTTACGTAGGCATGAGTGATGTTCAAGACGACGATGACTTCGTTGATTCTCAAGCGCAAGAAACTTCGTTTGACAACGATCACAACGTTGCTCCTATAAGTCTGCATAATTCAGAATCGCAGTTGGGTAATGGCACTTCTTCTCGTGCTGGAGCAGTCCGCATGAGTCGCATTACAACGATTCATCCAAAGTCTTATGACGATGCTCAATTAGTTGGGCGTGCGTTAAGAGATGGAACTCCAGTTGTTTTGAATCTTACTGGTGTTAGTGAATCTGTTGCGTATCGCATTGTTGACTTTTCTGCTGGAGTTGTGTTTGGTGTTCGTGGGTCTATTGAGCGAGTAACGCCAAGAGTGTTTCTTCTAAGTCCTTCGCAAGTAAACATAAAGGTAGAAGACGCTCCTAATGGCGGTTCTGCTAGAGAATTGTTCTCGTAAAGATACAAGCTTAGTAGCAAAGACCGCTCTATAGCATTTGCTTTATGCGTTATTTAGATTTAAGGCAGAGTCTCTTTGAGATTTCTGCCTTAAATTATCTAATATCAATTATCGAATAAAAATTATCTAATAACAAAAATCTTCTTAACTTTTATTGTGATGATTGTTTACTTGTGAAAGTTTTAAGAAAGTTTATTTACGGAAGTGAGTTTATGATTTTTAACAGCTTAATATTAATCATTAATCTTTTTCTAAGCGCATATTTAACAGTGCTATTTATTCGCGCAATTTTAGACTGGATTCCAATCGTATTTCATTCGTTTAGGCCAAATGCGATTGTTAGAAAATTTGCTCAAATTATATATTATTTAACGGAACCGCTTTTAAGATTTGCGCGTAGATTCATACCACCTGTAAGGCTTGGTAACATAAGTTTAGACGTAAGTTTTATGGTTGTTTACTTTTTGATAATTGTTTTACAAATGCTTTTATCTATGATTTATTAAGATTTTTTATTAAGACATTAAGAATGTTTACTATATGCGCGCAATCGCTACTATTCTTAAATGATATTCGTATTATTATCTATTAATCACGTTATTTAATCAGCATTATTTACTTAACATTTACTCAACATAAGTCTGAATAATAAAATATTGGCAGATTTCGTAAAAAATAATTGCTTTTTACACAATTTTTTCTATGGACGTGATAGCATCGAAGAGATATATCAAAAGGGCTGCGCGCCCAAAAGTGAGGTGTAATGCATTATGGCTCTGTTAACGCCTAAAGACATTCGCGAGCATACCTTCCAGATCGTTAGATTCAAGGGAGGCTATGACGTTGACGAAGTTGATGACTTTTTAGATCAGGTTACAGAAACAATCGAAGCGCTTGGTCAGCAGGCCGTGCAAGGACTTGGGGCTTCTACGCAGTCTCTTGGCGCTGATGTTGCTAGCTTAAACAATAAGATTGCAGACTTAACAAATCAGGTTGAATCTTTAACTAAAGAAAATAATGATTTGCGAGAAGCATCCAGCAATGCAAGCAAGAGTGATAACGATCTTGCAGCAAAGCTTAAGGAAGCGGAAGAAAACAACCGTGCATTGAGCGAGCAAAATCAGCAGCTTAAGGAGCAACTGGATGGATTGGGTGCTCAAGTAGATCAGCTTACCGCTCAAGCTGCAAATGCAGATAATGCTAAGGCAGACGCTGATAAGAAGATTCAAGAAGAGCTTGAAAACGTTACGCGCGAGCGCGATGACTTCCGTGCAAGCAGCGAAAACTTGGGTCGTGAGCTAGAAGAGGTTCGCCAGCAGCTTGTTGTAACTCAGCAAGAAAATGCTAAGGTTCAAGATCTTAACAAGCAGCTTGAAGAATCGCATAAGCGAGAAGAACAGCTTCGCGAGCAGGTTTCTAAGATGGAACCAAGCACGGAGACTGGTAGCTTGCAAAAGATTGCAGGCGCGGGTGCGGAAGCTCAAGGTTCGGAGCCAGAGCGTGCTACTGCAATGTTGACTCTTGCAATGCAATTGCATGATCAATACGTAGACAAGGGCAAGGCAAAGGCTCAGCAGATTGTAGAAGAAAGCCAAGCGCGCTACAACGATATAGTTGCTAAAGCAGACGAATACTCTGGTCGTACGCGCACCGAGGCGGATGAATACAATAAGCAGACTCGCGGGGATGCGGATGATTACTCGGTGCGTACTCGCGGAGACGCCGATGCTTATGCGGCTCGCGCTCACAACGAGGCAGACGCTTACTCTGGCAAGGTTCGTCAAGCTGCAGATGACTACTCCAAGCAAACTCACGATCAAGCTGATCAATACGAAGCAGAAGTTCAGCATAGAGCTGCGGATTACGATTCCACGACTCGCACTTCTGCAGACGCATATGCTCGACAAGTACGTGAGAATCTCGAGAAGCAAACTAAGGTTATTGAAGGAAACATTCAAAGCCTTAAGCAGTTTGAAACTGAGTATCGTACTCGCTTGACCGACTTCTTGGGTCAGCTTGTTGCTCAAGTTTCCGACGAAAACACGTATACATCTATGGAAAATCAAGATAAGCAGGATAAGTAGTATTTACTAGTATTTAGTAGTATTTACTAAATCCCTTTAGATTGGAAAATACATTGACGCATAGTTATGTGCGTGTAGAACGGCTGCGTAATCGCGCAGCCGTTTTTGCACTGATTGCTTTTATTGGCGTGGCTCTAGACCGCATAACCAAAGTTTGGGCATTAGCAGCGCTTAGTGGCGGAAAAAACATTGATATTTTTCCACACTTGCTCTCTTTTACTCTTGTTAGGAATCCTGGAGCATCTTTTGGCTTAGGATCTTCTTTTACTTGGGTTATTAGCGTGTTAGCGTGCGCTGCGTGCGCTGCTATGATTGCTGTTATTAAGCACACAAAATCCTTATATTGGACCATTGCGCTTGCTTTGGCTTTTGCTGGAGCTTTTGGAAATCTTATTGATAGAGCGCAATATGCTCAAGGCTTTTTGAACGGAAAAGTCGTAGATTTTATAAACTACGGATGGTCCGTTGGAAATGTGGCAGATATTGAGCTTATGTTTGCAGGAATCGCAGTTATATGCCTTATTTTGATTGGGATTCCTCTTATAGGGCGCGCTGATGAGTGATATTCGTTTTACTGTTACGAGTCAATTTGCCGGATGCAGATTCGACGTGTGCTTGTCGAAGCTTATGGGAGTATCGCGTGCAAACGCAATATCGCTAATCGATAGTGGTAAAGCAAAAATCTTAAATAGAAAGTCGCAAAAATCGTCTATTTTGCAAGAGTCTTATGTGATTGTTGTAAATCAAGAAGACGATTGTGTTAGTGCTTGCGATTGCGATTGTGCTAGTGCTTGCGATTCTTCCAGTAATCTTCAAAGCCAGCCCGCTATGTGCGATTTAGAAATCGTATACAACGATGACGATGTTGTAGTAATAAACAAGCCTGTTGCAATGGCGTCTCACGCAGCAAAAGGGTGGAACGGGCCTACTGTTCCAGAAAGCCTAGAAGCTGCTGGGATTAGAATAAACACAACGCTTTGCGACGAATCACGCAAAGGAATCGTAAGCAGGTTAGACGTTGGAACAAGCGGCCTTATGCTCGTTTGCAAAACGGATTTTGCTTACGAAAAGATGAAGCAGCAATTTGCTAGTCATAGTGTTTCAAAAACTTATACGGCATTAGTGCAAGGAAATTTGGAGCAAAACAAAGCGACTATTGAAGCTCCGATTGGAAGGTCGAAAGTATCTGACTTTAGGTTTACTGTAACAAAAAATGGCAAGCCAGCTGTAACACATTGGGATGTTTTGGAGCGCTTTGGAATTGCAACTTTAGTTAGCGTAAATTTAGAGACGGGTAGAACTCACCAAATACGCGTGCATTTTTCTTCGATTGGCCATCCGTTAGTGGCGGATAAAATGTATGGAGCAAACCCAAAACTCGCGGAAAAACTAGAGTTACAACGCCAATGGCTTCACTCAACTAAGCTAGAATTTAAGCATCCTAGAACAGGAAAATTAGTTAAGCTTGAATCGGAGTATCCGCTAGATTTGCAACACGCTTTACAAGCCGTGCGGCAACTATAAAAGCGAGCATATTTAGCAAAGCAGGTCATATTGCATCTATAAAATAGCAAGCATGACTAGGCCAGAAACAAACTTCGTACATTTGCATAATCACACGCATTATTCGCTTTTGGATGGTGCTTCAAAGATACCAGACCTAGTTGCGAGTGCAAAAGAATTGGGTATGCCAGCTATTGCGATTACAGACCACGGCAATATGCATGGAGCATACGAGATGTGGAGCACGGCTGTAAAAGCTGGGATTAAGCCGATTATTGGAATCGAAGCTTATGTGACTCCAGAAATAGCCAGACAAGACAAAAGCCGAGTTCATTGGGGAACGGAAGCGCAAAGAAGCGACGATGTTTCTGGCGGTGGTTTGATTACTCACATGACAATGTGGGCCGAAGATGATGAAGGCTTAACAAATTTACTTAAAGCATCGTCTATAGCCAATTTGGAAGGTCGCGTTATGCGATATCCTCGAATGGATAAAGATGTGCTTTCAACGTATTCTAAAGGCGTTATAGCGTCTTCTGGATGCCCATCTGGAATTATTCAAACGCGTCTTCGTTTGGGTCAATTTGATGAGGCTTTACGCGCTGCAGGTGAGTTCCAAGATATTTTTGGTCGAGATAATTTCTTTATTGAGCTTATGAATCACGGGCTTTCTATTGAAACACGCGTTACAAAAGATTTGCTCGAGATTGCTAAAAAGTTGAATGCTCCACTTCTTGCTACAAACGATTTGCACTATGTGCACGAAGAAGATCGCGAAGCGCAAGATGCAATGCTTTGTATTAATTCTGGATCTCGCTTAGATGATCCAGATCGTTTTAAGTTTGACGGTTCTGGCTATTATTTGAAGTCTGCTGAGCAAATGCGTGAGCTTTTTAAGGAGTTCCCAGAAGCTTGCGATAATACTCTTGAGATTGCTCGCCGATGCAATGTTATGTTTGATGACGGCGAAGATGGCGCTTTTATGCCGCAATTTGACTGCCCTAAAGGTTGGGATGAGACTTCGCTATTTCTTAAAAAAGTCGAAGAAGGATTAGAGCGCAGATATAACAATAACGTTCCTATTGAAGTCTTAAAACAAGCAGACTACGAGTGCGGCGTTATATGCCAAATGCAATTTTGTGGCTACTTTTTAGTTGTTGCAGACTATATTAATTGGGCAAAAGAGCATGGCGTTATGGTTGGACCTGGCCGAGGAAGTGCAGCAGGCGCAATGGTTGCGTATGCAATGGGCATTACAGAACTAGATCCAATGAAGCATGGCTTGATTTTTGAACGATTCTTAAACCCAGAGCGCGTATCTTTGCCAGATATTGACGTTGACTTTGACCCAGAAGGTAGAGCCAAAGTTTTGGAATACGTTGGCGAAAAATATGGAAAAGACAAAGTAGCGCAATGCGTGATTTATGGCACAATTAAAACAAAACAAGCACTTAAAGATTCTGCTCGAATAATGGGCTATGAGTTTTCTGTTGGAGAAAAAATTACAAAGATTTTGCCGCCTCCAAAAAACGGCAAAGATATGAGTTTCCACGATATTTTTGACGAAAAGTCAAAGCGTTATGCGGAAGCTCGCGAGTTTCGCGAGATGTATGATAGCGACCCAGATACAAAGCGAATTACAGAAGAAGCAAAGGGTATTGAGGGTCTGATTCGCCAAACGGGTGTACATGCTTGTGCAACGATTATGGGTTCGGAGCCTATTACAGATACATCTCCTCTGTTGGAGCGCACTGATGGCACGATTACAACTACCTTTGAGTATCACACTTGCGAAACGCTTGGCTTAGTTAAGATGGATTTTTTGGGTCTTTCTAATTTAACAGTTATTAGAGATACTCTTAAAAACGTTGAAAATAATGGAAAAGAGCCTATTGACTATACTAAAATTCCGCTTGACGATAAAGAAACATATCAGCTTCTTGCAAGAGGAGATACTTTAGGCGTTTTCCAGCTTGATTCCGACGGTATGCGTGCGCTTCTTCGCACTCTAAAACCAGATAACTTTAACGATATTTCTGCTTTGATTGCGCTTTACAGACCAGGTCCTATGGATATGGATTCGCACACCAATTATGCTAAGCGTAAGAACGGTTTGCAAGATATTACGCCTATTCATCCAGAGGTTGCGGAGCCACTAAAAGATGTTCTTGGAGAAACTTATGGTTTGATTGTGTACCAAGAGCAGGTGCAGTCGGCTGCTCGTATTTTAGCTGGATACAGCCTTGGCAAGGCAGATGTTTTGCGTAGAGCCATGGGTAAAAAGAAGCCAGAAGTGCTAGCTAAAGAGAAAATACCGTTCTTTAAAGGCATGAAGGAACATGGTTATTCAGAAGAAGCTGCCCAAGCTGTTTGGGATGTTCTGGTTCCATTCTCGGGTTACGCGTTTAATAAGGCTCACTCGGCTGCATACGGTTTGATTTCTTATTGGACTGCTTACTTAAAAACGCATTATCCTGTGGAATTTATGGCTGCATTGCTTCAAAACGAGCGCACTAATAAAGATAAGACAGCACTCTACTTAGGCGAAGCAAGGCGCATGGGTATTCGCGTTTTGCAACCAGATATTAATGAGTCGGTTCTTGAATATTCTGCAGTTGGAGATGTTGTGCGCTTTGGCCTTGGAGCTGTACGAAACGTTGGAGATAAAGCAGTTAACGATATTATTAGCGAGAGGGAAAGCGAGCGCGGAAAATTCGTTGATTTTAAGGATTTTGTAAATCGCGTATCGTTTGAATCTCTGAATCGCAGACTTGTTGAATCGCTTATTAAATCTGGTGCTTTTGACTCAATTAGCACTTGTAGGCGAGCACTTTTTGAAGTTTATAATCCACTAATTGACTCAGTTATTTCTATTAAGCGAAAGCAGGCAGGTGGCCAATTTGACCTTTTTGCCGATTTGGATGATTCAAGTAATGAGCTTGGAGATGCACAAATCAATATTCCAGATGTTGAAGAGTGGGATAAAAAAACGAAGCTAAACTTTGAGCGAGAAATGCTTGGACTTTATGTTTCGGATCACCCTTTGAGTGGACTTTCTGCTGTTTTGGCTGGTCTTAGAGAAATGTCGATTGCGCAGCTTCTAAACCGTGCTAGAACTATGAGCGAAAATCAACAAGTAACTCTTGCAGGACTTGTTACTAGCGTAGATAGGCGAGTGTCTAAAAAAGGTAATGCTTGGGCGATTGTAACTATTGAAGACATGGAAAGCTCAATACAATGCATGTTCTTTGGCAAAGTTTACGAGTCTTCTGCTGCAGAACTTGCGATTGATCAAGTTGTGCGAATTAGGGGCCAGGTAGAAGTTCGAGACGAAACTGTTTCTTTAAGAGCTACGGATTTTGAAGTTCCAAGCTTAGAGGCAGAAGACGCTCAACCTGTAACTATTGTTTTGCCTTTGCAAGCGCTAGAAAAGTCTCGTATAAAAGAGCTTGAAAACATTGTTACAAGGCATCCCGGTTGTTGCGAAGTAAATCTTGCTTTGATTGACTCTAAGGGGTGCGCAAAAGTCTTATCTTTTGGAGATAGATTTAGAGTCAAGCGAGATACGTCACTTTTTGCAGAGCTAAAAATATTGTTTGGCCCAGCTTGCTTGCCAAGTGCTTAAAATAAGCGCCTAAAATAAGCTAATCGCGTAGAATATTCTTAGAGTGATTTAGAGTGATTTTAAGCGTTTTAAGAAGTGATAGTTATAAGTAAAGATAAGTGAAGATAAGTAAAAACAAGTAAAGCAAGGCTTTTTAATTTAGAAGGTAAAAGATATGTGTAAAGATAACGACGATTTGAGTAAAAACAATAACGTTAGCGATAATAATAATGGCGTTAATGGCAATAATGGCGTTGGTTCTAATGATTCTAACGATGTTCGTACTTCTTTTACCGATAAAGAGCTGGAAGACGCGTTGCTTGGTTTTGAAAAAGAGTTTAGCGAAGAGCAAAATCGTGATTCAATCGATGATGCTGTAAAAAAGATTGAGCAAGCGGATTTTGAAGAAGATTTGCAAGGTTTGCTTGGAAAAAAGGCAAAGTGCGCGCTGTTCTTAACAGCTATAGAGCCAGGAGAGCTTCTTGCATCTTTTTGCAAAATGGCTGGAGTTAATGCGGATTGTTTTAACGACGAAAATGGTGGAGTCGCAGTTTTACGTGATTTAGACGAAGACAATCCAGAAAAATCAGTTAAAAAATTTACCGACTATTTTCGTGGAATGCCTGCTGTTCTAATGGTAAATCGCGCTAATAAGATTGATGCAAAAGTTTATGAATACAATCGAGGCGTTTTAGACGTTGTTCCTCCTATGATTCTTGCAATGGCTGCTAGATGTGTTGAAGATCTTATGATTTGTTACTCAAGTGTTAAAGATCTTAAAGAATCTGGGATTGAAGTTACAAGTACAGATGATTTAAGCGATGATCAAGCCAAAGAGATTTTTTATAAATATGGCAAAAAGATGTAGTCTATGTTAAATAGATTGCTACTAGATTGCTATTAGATTGTTACATTAAAAATAAGTAAATTCATGCTCATAAAGCTAAATAAAAGCGAAAAGTAAGAGATAATATAATAATTAGTCTCTTAAATATTAGTTAAAGAGTATGAGAGAAAAACACATAGTTACACACTTAAATTGATTGGACTGTAGATATGGATAGACAGCAAGAATTCGCTTTGCGTACAGTTGAAGAGCGTGACGTTCGTTTTATTCGACTATGGTTCACGGATGTTCTTGGAACGCTTAAATCGGTTGCTATTGCTCCAGCAGAGCTTGAAGCTGCGTTTGAAGAGGGTATTGGCTTTGACGGTTCTGCGATTGAAGGCATGACTCGCGTTTTAGAAGACGATATGATTGTTAAGCCAGATCCTTCGACTTTCCAACTTTTGCCATGGCATGGCGGTCCAGAAGGCACGGCGCGCATGTTTTGCGACGTTTTAACGCCAGATGGGGAGCCGTCTCTTGGAGATCCGCGTCACGTTCTTAAAACTGCGCTCGCAAAAGCTAAAGAAAAAGGCTTTACTTTTTACGTTCATCCAGAAATTGAGTTTTACTTATTTGAAGCGCAAGATGATTGGTCTAAGGCGCCTGTTCCTATTGATGAAGGTGGGTATTTTGACCACGTTCCAAGAAGTTCGGCAATGGACTTTCGTCGTAGTGCTGTGAGCATGCTTGAACAGATGGGTATTTCTGTTGAGTATTCTCACCACGAAGGCGGTCCTGGTCAAAACGAGATTGACTTAAGATATGCAGACGCTCTTACTACTGCAGATAACATTATGACTTTCCGCACTGTTGTTAAGGAGATTTCTCTTGAGCGCGGAATGTATGCCAGCTTTATGCCTAAGCCGCTTACAGATCAGCCTGGTTCTGGTATGCACACGCATTTAAGCCTGTTTGAAGGAGATTCAAACGCTTTCTATGAGGCTGGTCAAGAGTTTAATATGTCTCTTATTGCGCGCCAATTTGCGGCTGGTATTTTGCATCATGCTGCAGAAATTTGCGCTGTTACAGATCAATACGTTAATTCTTACAAGCGCTTGTGGGGTGGAGCGGAAGCTCCTAGCTATGTTTGCTGGGGTCATAGCAACCGTTCTGCGCTTTTGCGTGTGCCTCAATATAAGCCAGGCAAAGGCAATTCTTGCCGTATGGAGTTTCGCGCGCTCGACCCTGTGGCGAATCCATATCTTGCATACTCTGTTTTGTTGGCTGCTGGTTTAGATGGCATTGAAAAGCAAATGACTTTGTGTGATCCTACTAGCGACGACGTTTGGGAGCTTACAGATGCTGAGCGTCAAGCTATGGGCATTCAGCCTCTTCCTGAGTCTTTGGATGAAGCTTTGAAGATTATGGAGAAGTCTGATTTTGTAGCTAGCGTTTTAGGTGAGCATGCGTTTGAATACTTCTTGCGCAACAAGCATAAAGAGTGGGAAGAGTATCGTCGCCAAGTAACTCCTTACGAACTCGAGAAATATTTGCCTAGACTTTAGGTTTTTGCGTTTAGTTTGTGTTGACTATTAAAATCGCGCGATGTGCTGTGGTGGCGTGTCGCGCGTTTTATTTTTAGGTTTTTCTTTGATTGTTTTTTAACATTTTTCGCAAAATTTTTTCATATTGTTATATCTGAATGTTTGTGTTTGAATGTTAGTTTTTAAGTATAATCTAAACCTTTGTTTATTTAATTTAACTTTTGCTTGCGATTGGAACATTTTATAACAAAAATCGCAAACTATTGCACAATAAAGAAACAATGATATATCTAAAATTATCCAATTGTAATGTTGATTTTCAAAATTATGGGGATAGAATTTTTGCTTGGTTGCATTTGAATAATTTTGAAAATATTCGCGCAATCCATGATTTACAACGACTGTAAGATCATGCCAAATACACAAAGGGAGGTAACTCAAGTGAAGAAGCTGATTCTTGATCTTGATACTGGTGTTGACGATACTCTCGCTATATCTTATGCTCTTGGAAGTCCAGAAATGGAGCTTATTGGCATAACTGGCACGTATGGCAACGTTTTAATGGAGCAAGGTGTTCGTAACGCGCTTGCAATCACAGACTTACTTGGGCATCCCGAAGTAAAAGTTTATAAGGGACTTTCGCACGCAAGCAAAAAAGATTCGTTTGAAGTTCTTCCAATATCTGCATTTATTCATGGAGATAACGGAATTGGCGATGTTGAGATTCCAGATTCTGCGCGCAAAGCAGAGGATGAATCAGCTGTTGATTTTATTATCGATTCTGTAAAGAAATATGGCAAGGATTTGGTGTATGTTCCAACGGGACCAATGACAAATATTGCTGCTGCGTTGAAGAAAGCTCCAGAAATCAAGGACGAAATCGGAAAGATTGTTCTTATGGGTGGAGCGCTTACCATTCATGGAAACGTAAACGCTTGGACCGAAGCGAATATATCTCAAGACCCAGATGCTGCAGATGTACTATTCCGCTCTGGTGCTCCAGTAACAATGATTGGTTTGGATGTTACTTTACAGACTTTGCTTACCTACAAGGAGACAAAGCAGTGGCGTGACCTTGGTACAAAGGCTGGCAAGTTCCTTGCAGATATGACCGACTTTTACATTAAGGCATATGAAACAACGGCTCCACACCTTGGCGGGTGCGGTTTGCATGATCCTTTGGCAGTGGCTGTAGCTGTGGATCCAACACTTGTTACAACGCTTCCAATCAATATGCAAGTTGATGTTGAAGGCCCAACTCGTGGACGCACAATTGGTGATGTTACGCGCTTGAATGACCCTGTTAAGACAATGCAAGTTGCTGTTGGTGTTGATGTTCCACGATTCTTGAACGAGTTTATGACGCGTATTTCTGGCTTGGCAAAAATCGCTGGCTGAGTTGGATTTTACGAGTTTTAGCTCCGCTTTTTGTTGTTCGACACGCCGCAAATCGCAACATTTTCCGCAATATGCGATGTGCCTTATTTGCCAATGTAAAAACTAAAAATATTAATTGATTGGATTATTATGACTGAGATTGCAAAATCTAGTGCGGTAGACCCATATGAGGATCCAAAAACCCGCGACAAAGTGGCGATTTACTCGCTAATTTTACTTCTTATAACCTTTATTCTTGGAACATTGTGTTTGCAAGGATTTAATCTGGTATTTGATCAGATTGGTAAAGCTGTTGGCGCGCCTGATCAAGCTTCTCTTATTACGAGTTTGCCAATTATTGTTTTAGGCATTGTGTGCTTTATTTACGGTTCTTTGGGTGACTTTGTGTCGCTTCGTAGACTCATAACAATCGGACTTGTAACACTGTTTGTTGGATCGTTGTTTGGTTTTATTGCAAACTTCTTCTTCACTCCAAACTTGTGGACTGTTATTATTGCGCGTATCTTACAAACCGCTGGCGAGCAGGTAGCAGGTTCTTCCTTCCTTGTTATTGCAACTAAGTATTTGCGCAACGATCTTAAGGTAATTTTCTTTGGACTCTTTACTGCTGCTTATCAGCTTTCTGCTTCTATTGGCGTTTTTGCTGCTGGTGCTCTTAGCTCTATTGCTTGGCAGTATTTGTTCTTGATTCCTGCAATTACTATTCTGTTCTTGCCAGTTCTTGTTAAGTTCTTGCCTACAAAGAACGGTATTGGTGGAAAGATAGATAAGCTTGGCTTTACAGTGTTTGGTATTGCTGTTGCATTGCTGACTTTGTTCTTCTCGTACAAGGCATGGGGATTGTTGCTTGGATCCATCGTGCTGTTTGTTGTGTTTGCTGGCTATATTATGAAGGCAAAGAACCCGTTTGTAACTCCTGCATTCTTTAAGAATAAGCGTTGGCTTTCGGGCATTGTCTTAATATTCATCTTCTACTTTACTAACTATTGCATGCCTCCAATTTACAATGTTATTGGTGGAGCTTTGTATCATATGAGCACTGAGGCAGTTTCTTCCTACCTTGTATGGGCATTCGTTGTAGCAGCAGTGTTTGGAACATGCTCTGGAACAATTATCGGTTTCATTGGACGTAAAGCTGGCATTATTATAGCTGCTGTTCTTATGATTCTTGGATGGGTTGGAGCTGCTGTATTCATCAATTGCGGATTCCTTGTTCTAACTTTGTGCGCATGCGTCTACTACGCTGGTTGCGGACTTATGTATTCGCCAATCGTTTCAACGGTTCTTAGCGCATTGCCTGTTGAAGAATCGGGTCGTGGATGCGGTATGAACGATTTAGTTATGAATGTTACTGCATCAATCGGTATTTCCATTTTCAGCGGTTTCTTTGGCGGAAACTTGCTAAAAGGATTCTCTTTTGCTGGAATCCAAGGCTTAGGTGCAGGTTATTCTAACTTGCTTATGATGGGCGCTATTGTAGCCTTTATTGGCTTAGTAGTTTACATTGCTCGTAGCCTTATGGTTAAAGAGTAATTATTATTTACTCAATATGTTAGTGGTCACTATCTTGCAGTCATCTTTGGCTGCGTGGATAGTGACCACTTTTGTATTATTTTGCTTTTGTGCTATCAAATTTTTTTCATACGCTGAATACTGATTGGGTATGCTGTTCCAAGCTCTTGCGCCCAAAGAGAAACATAGAATTCTTCGCACATCCACTTTAGTTTTTGAGCTTTTTCTTGAGCCTCATCTCTATTAGGTCCTGCAGGCAAGCTTTCTGCTCTCTTTTGAGCTTCTAGTACAAGCTTATGAGCTTCATCTGCCTGCCAAGCCCATTGAACATCTCGATCTTTGTTTGACTTAGCTTTGTTAAGTCGAATCAAATCCGCATGTAAGTAGCGCTCTATTGAAGTAAGTGCGCTAGAATCTGCTTTTGCAATGAATCCAGGAAAAACAAGCGAAGATGCGTGTTCTTTAATCGATTGAAGAACACTAAGCATTGGCAAGTCGGCTTTGCCGCTAACAGCAGACTCGACTTTAGCAAATCGCTCCAAAATAGCAATTACACTGTGTGCAACGCTATAAACCGTGTCTTCGTAAACTTCGGCAATATTGCCAACGGCTTCTTTAAGTTCAACATCGTTAGTAATTTTTTGCGTATTTGGTATAAGTCGCTTAATAGCTGCCATTTGCAAATCTTGAGCCAAATCTTTAGAAGACTTATAAGGTGCAGAAGCAAGTAGCAAAGCCTCGCTGCCGAGCCATCTAGATGTAATGCGCTTATCGTCTAAAATAAGCATGTTAAGTGCGCCTTGCCAAACCATTTGAGATCTAGAAAGATTAGTTGCTCCAGACTTGTGTAACAAATCTGCTCTCTCAACAACATTTCCGGCCTCTGCTGCTTTAATCGCTTTGCTATTAACAACATTTAATGCACACTCTTGAGCTGATTTTGCAAATCGATGCTGAAGACTTATTAGCGACTTATCTGTTCCTAAAACAGTAGGCTTAATGCGCTTGTTGCTTTGATTATGCGAATTGTTTTGATTAGGTTTGTTTTTATTAGTTTTCTTTTGCTCAACGCTAAAAGTTACGCGCAAATAAGGAGATAACCGTTGCAACTGATCTTCGCTTAAAACTTCTGGGTGGATTTGTGCTCCAACAACATTAATCGCAGCTTTAGTAAAGACTTCGCTAAAGTCTTGCCAAATAAAATCTTCTTGTGGATTCTCATTTATTCCTGGAAGATAATCGTAGTTTTCGTCAATCCACTCGCGGATTTTACGAGCAGTATCTGGAGCTGGCACGAATTGCACGCGCAAAGTCTTAGGAAGAGACTTAATCATGCCAATAATAAGCTCGTCTAATAAGCCTGGCACATTCCAAGTAAACTCTTGAGGCTTAAGTCGCAAAAGCGCATGAAGTGGAACGTGTACGGTTACGCCATCTAAAGGATTATGCGGATCGTAAATGTAGCTTAAGCGCAAATTAATTTTCTGGCCGTCTGTTCCAATCGTATGCCAAGTATCGGGGTAGTCTGCTAAATCAGTATCATTTGCGTATTGCAAGCGCTCAACACAATCTGGGTTAAAATCAAGAAAATGCGGGTCTTGAAGCCTATAATTTTTCCACCATTTAGCCAAATCTGCAATGGTCGTAGCTTCTTGAGGAAGTTTATTATCGTAAAAAGTAAACAAATCCTCGTCGTTTACAGTTTCGCTTGCTTGCCTAGTGCGATTTGTTTGATTATCGGCATCGTTCAAAACGTTAATATTTGAGGAGATAAAATCGTTGAATGGAAAACGCTGTTGAACGTTTCCTTCGACTAAGCCTTGACGAATCATCAATATTCTAGATTCGTAAGGATTGATTTTAGACCATTGAACAGTGCGATTTTGCACAATAGGCAATCCGTACAAAAGCACTTTCGATTGAGCAATTGCTGCACCTTTGCTTGCGCTCCAATGAGCATCTAAATATGTTACGCGAGTAAGGTTCTTGGCTAAAGACTCCGCCCAAGCAGGGTCTATTTGCGCGCAATACCTTGCCCAAAGTCTAGAAGTTTCAACTAATTCCGTACACATAATCCAAGAAGGAGTTGTTTTAGAAACAGATGAAGATGGGAAGATTGCAAACCTTGTGCTTCTAGCGCCTTGATAATCGTTTTTTGCCATTTTTTGAGCGCGCTTAATGGCACGAATTTTGGCTGTTCCGCGAAGTCCTGCAAAATCCGAAGCCTTAGGCTCGCGAATAACTTGCATGCCAATCATAGAAAGCAAGCCAGAAAGCATAGAAGAGTGGATTCCTTGATAATCCCAAGTGCAGCAAAGACTGTGAGCCGCCTGCTGATTGTTTGGCAATTGGCGGATTTGCAAAGGCGCGCGTTTAATTGGCAGAGCTTCGCCAACATTATAATGGAGTTCTTTGCATAAATCTTTAAGCTGATTAACTAAATCTTTCCACTGTTTTAGGCGTAAAAAGTGGAAAAATTCCTCTTTGCAAAGTCGCCTTAGTGCGTTGTTGCTGATTTCGCCATCTGCCTGGAATATGCGATCCCAAATATTCAATGCTGTTAAAAAGTCACTTAACTCATCGGCGTAACGATTGTGTAATCTATCTGCTTCGTCGCGCTTGTCCTCTGGGCGCTCGCGCGGATCTTGCAAACTCAAAAATGCAACAATCACAAGAATCGCAGCTAAAGTATTAGGCGTAGTGTTTCGCGCAGCTTCAATAATCATGCGGCCTAAACGAATGTCAATTGGAATATGACTAAGCTCGCGGCCAATTCGAGTCAAGCTTATAACACCAGATTTTCTGCTTATTGCGCCAAGCTCGCTAAGCTCGTTAAAGCCGTCGCTCACAGCCTTAATATCTGGAGGATCAATAAATCCAAAATTCGTTATATCTTCGCCAGTTTTAGCAACACCGACAGAGAGCATGTGCAAAACAACAGCGCCGAGTGAAGTGCGCAAAATCTCGGGATCGGTAAAGCGCGGGCGAGTATCGTAATCTTCCCTAGAATACAAGCGAATAGCAATGCCATCTGCAATTCGCCCACAACGACCAGAGCGCTGATCCGCGCTTGCTTGAGAAATAGGTTCTATAGGAAGACGCTGAACTTTAGCAGACTTAGAATAGCGCGAAATTCTAGCAAAACCAGGGTCTACAACGTAGCGAATATCAGGCACTGTAAGAGAAGTTTCTGCAACATTAGTGGCGATTACAATACGCTGATGAGTGTGATGCTCAAAAACGCGATGCTGGTCTTTAGAAGAAAGACGCGCAAAAAGTGGAACAATCTCAATGGCGTCACTGCGATTCATGTCGCTTGTGCGTGTACCGAAATAAGAACGCAACGATGCTTCAAACTCGCGAATATCGCGCTCGCCAGAAGCAAAAACCATAATATCTCGCGCGCCTTGAGTGTGTGTTGAATGAATAACAAGTTGAGCACATGCGCGAGTTACAGCAGAAGCAATGTCTTCATCGCAAATATCTTCTCGATTGCTTTCGTTAGATTGGCTTTGTGCAACGCTTTCATCGTCCATAGCAATATCTGCAAAACCTGGAACGTGCTTCATAAGCGAAGGTGCGCCTCCAAGTGGCTCGTAAAGTACGCGCACTGGGTATGTTCGCCCAGAAACCTCTATAACAGGAACTTTAATATGTAAAGCTTGCTCAAAATGGTCTTTGAACTTTGCAGAATCGATTGTTGCAGAAGTGATAATAAGCTTTAAGTCTTTGCGCTTTGGCAAAAGAGTTGTTAAATATCCAAGCAAAAAATCAATGTTTAGGCTGCGCTCGTGAGCTTCGTCAATAATAATCGTGTCGTAGCGCGTAAGAAGTGGATCGCGCTGAATTTGAGCAAGCAGAATACCGTCTGTAACTATGCGAAGCTTTGTTTTAGATGAGCTTTCGTCGTTAAAACGCACTTGGTAGCCGATTTCTTCGCCAAGCTTAACATCCATTTCGCTTGCGATTCGCTCTGCAACCGTGCGTGCAGCAAGTCGGCGAGGTTGTGTGTGAACAATTTGCTTTCCGCGACCGCCTCTGCCAAGCTCTAAAGCCATTTTTGGTATTTGAGTGGTTTTTCCAGAACCCGTTTGACCAGATACGATTACAACTTGCGACTCTTTAATAGCTTCAATAATCTGGTTGCGTGCGGAACAAATCGGCAGTTCACTAGGATAGTCAAAATTCATATTAAATCCTATTAAATCCTGCTAAATACTATTTTCTTAAGACTTCTATAATCCTGTATCCCTTAGAGCTTGCGTATTTTTCAACGCTAAAATCTTCACCAAGATTTTTAGAAAGCCAAGGGATTAAGGAGTCGGAGCCAAGATTTTTTTGAACAACCAAATAAGCAGCTCCACCAACTTTTAAGCGAGGAAGCCACGTGAGCAAAATATTGTGTAAAACGTCTTTTCCAACGCGTATTGGAGGATTAGACCAAATAAGATCAATGTTTTTAGATGAATCTTCTTTTAGCGCATCTTCTACAAGATAAGTGTGAATGTTATTTAATCCAGCATTCTTGGCGTTAATATTAGTAAGCTCTAGAGCGCGCTCGTTAACGTCTACAGCGTAAATTTGCGCATTAGGGGATTCAAAACCTAAAGCCAAGCTAATAGCGCCCCAGCCGCAACCGATGTCGAAAAATCGCCCATTTTCTGGGGGTTGTGGAGCGTGTTTAAGAAGAACTGCAGTTCCTAAATCAAGTTTAGAAGAGCTAAAAACTCCGTTAGAAACTTGCACGCTAACTTCTTTGCCTCGCAAATCAACTTGCAAAGTTCGTCTTAAGTCTAAAGAATTTGGGTTAGTGGAAAAATACTGTTCGCCGCTAGTCTTAGATTCTTTAGCATTTTTGTTTGTTTTAGTAGCATTAATGCTGCTTGTCTTTTTAGTTTTATTAAAAGTGTTAATAGTCATTTTAGTGTTGGTTAAAAATTATGTCTTCTAGATTCACAATAATAAAACAAACGTTGTAAATCGCGTATTAATAAAGGATTTAACGTAAGTAGTTAAAGAAAAATAGCAAAGGGCATAGTTTTGGTAGATACTTTAGCAAATAGTGATTTGGCAAGTGGTGATAATAATATGCCCGAGCATAAAAATGAGCATAAAGACTTTCTTTCAGGCCATAGTGAAGTTCTGCTAGACGATGCAAACGCTGGATCAAGCATAGAAAGTAACGACGAAGCTTGGCAAGAGCGTGAATCAAGAAACGCGTTAAAACGAGTTGCTGGTCTTGGAGAATTACAAGACGTAACCGAAGTAGAGTACAGAAAACTAAGGCTGGAACGCGTTGTTTTAGTAGGTGTGTGGTCTAGCGCTCGCGGAACTTTAAGCCAAGCAGAAGAGTCTCTTAGAGAGTTGGCCGCTCTTGCTAAAACCGCTGGAGCAGTAGTGTGTGACGGCATGTTGCAGCAAAGATATAGGCCAGATGCAGCAACGTATGTTGGTTCTGGAAAAGCGCGTGAACTTGCGGCAGTTGTGGCACAAAATGATGCAGATACGATTGTTGTAGACGACGATCTTCCACCAAGCCAGAGAAGAGCTTTGGAAGATGCCACTAAAGTCAAGGTTGTAGACAGAACGGCTGTTATTCTAGACATTTTCGCTCAACATGCAACAAGTAGGGAAGGAAAGGCACAAGTCGAGCTTGCTCAGCTCCAATACATGCTTCCGCGACTTAGAGGTTGGGGTGCTGCTCTTTCTAGGCAGGCTGGCGGCCGCGCTGCTGGAGACGCTGGAATAGGCTCTAGAGGTCCTGGCGAAACAAAAATCGAGATGGATAGGCGCGCAATTAGGAATCGAATTTCAAAATTGCGTCACGACATTGCGCTAATGGCACCAACTCGCGAGACAAAGCGCGGATCTAGGCGTCGTCAAGATATTCCAACCGTTGCAGTAGTAGGGTATACAAATGCTGGAAAATCTTCGATTATAAATAGGCTTACTGGCTCTAAGGAGCTTGTAGAAAATGCGCTTTTTGCCACTTTGGATACTGCTGTTCGAAAGTCTTTAACTAAAGATGGTCGCGCTTATACGCTTGTAGACACGGTTGGTTTTGTGCGAAGGCTGCCAACTCAGCTAGTAGAAGCGTTTAAGTCCACTTTGGAAGAGGTTGGCCAAGCAGACGTTATTTTGCACGTTGTTGACGGATCTCACCCAGACCCTGTTTCTCAAATTGAAGCAGTTAACGAGGTTTTAGCTCAAATTGATGGAGTGGAAGACATTGCGCAAATTATTGCGTTTAACAAGTCGGATGTTATGCAAGAGCCAATGCGTTTGCGCTTGCAATCGTTGTACCCTGATTCTTTAATTGTGTCTGCTGCAAGTGGAACAAATATTGACCGTTTAAGAACGCGCATAGAAAATTTGTTACCTTCACCACACGTTCATGTTAAAGTTAGGCTTCCTTATAGTGATTATTCTGGATCTTTGCTATCTAAAGTTAGAGAAAATGGCATTGTAAAATCGGCGGAATATAAGGATTCTGGCATAGAATTAGATGCTTTTGTTGGAGATTCTTTGGCGGCAAAACTTATGCAAATTGCGTTTTAAGCAAAACTCCTTAGGTGTGATTAAAGTAAAAACTGTTCATGCATATATCTCTATTATTAGAGCAGCCCTTATATTTTGAGTTATTTATTAGCTAGAGGGCTGATTCGGTTTGTGGAAAAGGGGTTTTCTAATGGTGAATTCTCAGGTTAAGCCAACAAAGCTTGCGATTATTGGTGCTGGCGCAGTAGGTTCTACGCTTGCGTTTGCTGCTGCTCAGCGCGGTGTTGCTCGTGAAATTGTGCTTGAGGATATCGCTAAGGAACGTGTTGAAGCAGAAGTGCTCGATATGCAGCACGGTTCTAGCTTCTACCCAGCTGTTTCTATTGCTGGCTCCGACGATGTTGAAATTTGCCGCGATGCCGATATGGTTGTTATTACTGCTGGCGCTCGTCAAAAGCCTGGACAGACTCGCTTGGAGCTTGCAGGTGCAACCATAAATATTATGAAGTCGATTATTCCTAATGTTGTTAAGGTTGCTCCAAACGCAATTTACATGCTTATTACAAATCCTGTTGATGTTGTTACGCATGTTTCTATGAAGCTTTCTGGTCTTCCTGCTAATCAAATGTTCGGATCTGGTACAAACCTTGATTCTGCACGTTTGCGCTTCCTTATTGCTCAGCATACTGGTGTGAATGTTAAGAACGTTCACGCTTATATTGCTGGCGAACATGGCGATTCCGAAGTTCCTCTTTGGGCTTCTGCAACTATTGGTGGCGTTCCAATGTGCGAGTGGAATGCTCTTCCAGGACATGAGCCATTGGATGAAGCTAAGCGCGAAGAGATTCATCAGGAAGTTAAGAACGCAGCATACAAGATTATTAACGGTAAAGGCGCTACAAACTACGCTATTGCAATGTCTGGCGTAGATATTGTTGAGGCTGTTCTTCGAGACACCAACCGCATTTTGCCAGTTTCTTCTTTGCTTGAAGACTTCCATGGAATCTCAGACGTTTGCATGTCGGTTCCAACTTTGTTGAACCGCAACGGCGTAAATTCTCGCTTGAATACTCCAGTTTCGGATCGCGAGCTTGCTGCTTTGAAGCGTTCTGCAGAGACTCTTCGTCAAGCTGCGGCACAATTTGGATTCTAATTAGTTTTTGCTTTATGATTTAAGCGTTTATGCTTTTATGCTTTTAGGCTTAGCTGTTCGTAAAGCGCTAATTACTAAGATTTAAGTCTTGAAAGTCGCTCCTTCAATCATTGTTTTGGGGGAGCGGCTTTTAAGTTATAAATAAGATTTATAAAATTTGAGTTGCATAAATTGCTTAAAAGGGGATTTTGAATGTTTAATCATAAAAATCTTGATACAGATTTTGCGCTAATGCGTGATTTTGAAGATTTAAGGCTCCAATTTCCAATTTTAAGTCGCAAAGTGCATTCAAAACCCTTGATTTACTTGGATTCTGCAGCAACTTCTCAAAAGCCGCAAGTTGTAATTAATGCCGAAAGCGAGTTTTATAAAACGATTAATGCTGGCGTGCATAGAGGAGCGTACGAGTTGGCAGCGCTTAGCACAGTTGCGTTTGAAGAAGCGCGCGCAAAGGTTGCAAAACTCGTTGGTGCTTGTAGCAAAGAAGGTAGCGAAGAGATTGTTGTTACGCCTGGCGCTACAGGCGCGTTGAATCTTCTTGCAACTTCTATTGGAAACGCCACTATTAACGCTAAGCTAAATCGCTCTGGTTTTGCGGAAGATAACTTAACTTTGCGCAATCATTTTGTGATTAATGAGGGAGATAATATTGTTGTTTCTCGCGCAGAGCATCATTCCGTTTTATTGCCATTCCAAGAGCTTGCGATTCGATCGGGTGCGGAGCTTCGCTGGATTGATGTAACTGAAGATGGTCGCGTACGTGCAGACGCGGATTATTTGAGCACTGTTATTGATGAGCGCACGAAAATCGTTGCTGTTACGCATATTAGCAATGTTACGGGCGCAATCACGGATGTTTCGCCGATTTGCAAGCGCGCGCACCAGGTTGGGGCGATTTTTGTTCTTGACGCTTGTCAGTCCGTTCCGCATATTCCAGTTGATTTTCACGCGCTAGATGTTGATTTTGCAGCCTTTAGTGCTCATAAAATGTACGGACCGACGGGAGTTGGGTTCTTGTATGGTCGACGTGAGTTTCTTCAAGCTCTTCCGCCTGCTAATTTTGGGGGGTCCATGGTGGAGCTTGCGTGGCTTAATAAGCCAGCGCAATATATGGAAGCGCCTTACCGTTTTGAGGCAGGAACTCAGCCAGTTGCGCAAATGGTCGCTGCAGGAGTAGCTGCGGATTGGCTTCGAGAGTTGGGCATGAATCGAGTTGCACAGCATGAGCGTCAGATTGCTGCAGAATTGCTTAAATTGCAAGATGTTCCAGGAGTTCGCGTGCTTGGCCCACTTGATTTAAGCAAGCGCATTGCAACGGTTTCTTTTGAAGTTGAAGGCGTGCATCCGCATGACGTTGGCCAGTTTTTGGATGCGCAAGGGATTGCGATTCGCGTTGGGCATCATTGCGCTCAGCCGATTCATCGCCATTTTGGCGTGTACGCTTCGAATCGCGCGTCTGTTGGAGTTTATAACACAATCGAAGAAGTTCGCGAATTAATCGAAGCTGTTTCCCAAGTTCGCGCATATTTTGGCGCATAGTCGTAATATTTTAATGCAAGGAGAGCGTATGTTTGATGTGAGTTTTGATGACGCTAACGGTGCAAGTAACAGCTTAGAAAGCATGTATCAAGAAGTTATTCTAGATGCTGCTAGAAATCCGCACGGAAAAACACATTTTTTAAGCACAGAGAGTCTTTCTAAAGCAGAAGAGCGTGAAGAGAAAGTTGAGGAGGCTTCTGGTAAATCGCCAGCAACCGATGAGCTAAAAAACGATTCTAATATAACAATTACAAATCATCACGAAAATTGTGCTGTAGAAGCTAATAAAGATTATGCTTTTGGCGAATCTCATCAATTTAACCCAACTTGTGGAGATGAGGTTACAATGCATGTGGAACTCGCTAAAAACGTTGATAATTCAAGCAATGCGCTTATTAAAAGTATTAAGTGGGATGGACACGGTTGCTCAATCTCGCAAGCGAGTCTTTCGATTATGGTTGATTTGGTTGAGGGGAAAACCGTTGCGGATGCATTGCGATTGGCCGCTCTTTTCCACAAACTTATGGAATCTAGGGGAGTTGGATTAAAAAGCGAGCAAGACGAAGATGAGTTGGAAGATGCTATGGTTTTTCAAGGCGTTTCTAAATATCCAATGCGAATCAAGTGTGCGTTGCTTGCGTGGGAAGGCTTAAAAGACGGTATTGCAAAGGCTATTGAGGCTTTATAAAATCGTATGTAGCTTTATAAAATCGCGTTGTAACACTTAAAAAAATCGCGTTGTAACACTTAAAAATAAGGAACGAGATGGCAGAAAATCAAGCAGAATCAACTCTTAGCGCAAACAATATTGGGCGCGTAACTGAGGAAGATATTCAAGAGGCTTTGCACAATGTTGTGGACCCAGAGCTTGGTATTGATGTTGTTGACTTGGGATTAGTTTACGGGATTGAGATTGACGAGCTTGGTCGCGCGATTCTTACTATGACGCTTACAACACCTGCTTGCCCGCTTACGGATTTGATTGAAGACGAGTGCGCGAGTGCGCTGGTTGGACTTGTAGACGAATTTAGGATTGATTGGACTTGGAAGCCGCGTTGGAGCGTTGAAAATATTACGGAAGATGGGCGCGCGCAGCTTGAGGCGCTTGGCTATAATTTGAACAATTTGCCTGCTAGCTTTGGGGCTGGGCTTGGGGCTGGGGTTTCTGGCGTTGGTTCTTCTGTAGCTCCTGGCACTTCTGGAATGTCATCCTATGTTGGCGGAATTTCGCCAACCGAATAATTTAGGATTTTTAATGGTTTGTACAGAAGATTTTTTGCATGATCGCGATGATTTTAAGAATAGTGACGATTGCAGGAATAGCGATGATTATTGCGATTTGTGCGCGCAAAAAATTATTGAAAACGGCATAACAGATGTTGTTTTTGACTTGCATCTTCTTGTTGATTGGGATGCGCGCCGCACATTGGAGTCAGATTACCCAGATTATATTGGCGAAGTTCTGTTTAGTTACGAGCCAGAATGGGGTTTTGAGTTTCACGAAGCTTTGCGAGAGGCTGCATGGAGCAGCCAGCGCGCACTGGAATCGTTTAGTGAGCATCACGGTCCTGCTGTAACTTGGCTTTATCGCTTGTATTTTAAGAATTTTTCACGCGGATTTTTAGGGGAGCGAGCGAGTTTTGCGTCTCTTGCTCGCGATTTAATCTCAAAAGGTGTGCGCGTTTGGGCGTTGGGAAACGCTTCGCAAGAGTGGATTGATTGTGCGCGCGCAACTTGCCCAATACTTGGCGAGATAAATGGCGTTAGCGCATCTTGCGAATCTCATTTGCTAAAGCCGAATATTATGATTTATCGAGATTTTTTGAGCAAAAATGGTTTGAACGCATCTTCTACTGTTTTTGTTGAATCGGATTTGCGTAGCTTAAAAACTGCACAAAGAATCGACTGTGCGTTTGCAAAATTATTTACTCTGTAATAAAACTATTCACGCTATAGTTGCCTCAACATTTGTCGGCTGATTCAAGTGAATCGTAGCCATACATATGCACAGTATTTTCAATAATCATCTGAGTAAGATTTAGATTTTTTGCAAGCAAATCTTCTATAAAAGATTTATATTTAGCAAAAGTATCATCAGAATACGTGCTTAATTCTCCTCGCAAATACGTTTCAAAAGATGTATTTTCTTCTGTATCTTCGCTTGTTTTTAGAACGCGCATTGCAAGACCTAAATGAGGGTAGTGATTGCGAAAATCATCGGCCCATTTAACTTGCGTTAAAATAATCTTCTCTTGCTCGCTTTTTCTAGGCTCTAAAATCGGCTTAATATAAGGCTTAATTGTGCGCTCAAAAATTTCTGGAGCAGTAGACTCCATCATTCTTGCATATTTTTCTGTTATCAAATTTCTGCCATCACTATTTGCGCGCTCAAGATCTTTTTTATAAGATTCTTGCAAATCCAGAGGCCAAGTTAAAAATTGGCTCATTCGCATAATGTGGAATGTTGGCCAGTTTCCTTGACAATTCGCGCGTCCGCCTTCGTTTTGCGTAAGCTGGAATTGCTGCCATTCTAGTTTTGTAATTTCTTCTGCAATTGTGTGATTTTTGCTGTCTATTTGCGTTATTTGTGCGTTGTCTTCTTTGCTAATCATTTTTAATCCTACCGATTTTAGTTCTACCAATTTTTATACTATTTTCGATTAGCGTTGTTGTACGCTAATAGAGTTTCACGAGTTTTAATTTTCACGAGTTTTACAAGCTATGCAAGCATGAATCTTTTTGCTTAATATGTGCTTCAACATATGGGCGCTGCCATTCTAAAAACGTTTCGCCGCAATTGCTTAAGCCTTGATATTTAAGCTCTTCCACTACTTCGTTGCACACGTTTTGAATAATCTCGTTTATTTTAGACTCAGATTCGCTGCTTCCTTTTGTGCCTTCGCCAAATCCGATTCCGCCAAAGCACGCCGCACTACTTAGTCGCATAAGCGATTCAAGTTGATTGCACACGTTTGAAAGTCTAGACGCCATTCGCGCGCTGAGCTTGCGTAAAGCTGCAAATTGCCACTTATAATATGGCAAATATCCTGCACTTATTGGGTTATTTAGCAAAAATACGATTGAAGCGGCTGCGCGCACAAACTCGTTTATAGAAAGCCATGCTGCAGCTCCGTCTTTTCGCGCTAGCATTCGTGGAACATTGTATTGGCCTGCTTGAGCCATCATGCCAAGCCTTCTAGAGATTAGCGAGATTCTCACATCGTCTGGCATAAGCTTAAAACTTTGACGCGTTTTGCTAAATTCTCCAAGTGGGTCTGCAAAAATTTGGCCGTTCGTAGCTGCAGCAAGTGTTGGCTCGCTTAGCGAAATCCACAAATACGGCTCGTCTTGGCTTGGCGCGGCGGAAAATCCTGTTATGTTTTCAAAAAATTCGCTTATGCTAAATACTCCGACTCGCTTGCTGCTTTCGCATGATTTAGCGCGCGGCGTTTCTTTTCTAGAGTCAAATCCAGCGTATTCTTGCGGCAAATCGTTGTAAGCTGCTTGCAAATCCTCGCCAATTTTTGCATAGTCTTCATCTGTAAGCCATATGCAGAATCCTGGGCCAAAATCGTGGTCTCTAGAAATCTCGTCGTCAAATCCGTAGCATTCCGATCCGTGGCCAACTAATCCTGCAGCTATGCGGTTTTTATAGTCCCTAAATTTTGGTAATTCCAGTAGTTGCTTTCCGTAAGTTTGCCAATATTCTTTTGAAAGTTGCATGCCGTTTTTTATTTTTGGATTATCTTCTGCTTTTTTAGTTCTGCTTGATTTTATAGTGTTATTTGATTGTATAGTTTTATCTATTTTTATGGTTTTATTTGATTCTGGATGCGGCTCATCGGTTTCTGGCGATTTTTCCGCAGCGCACTGAATCGCATCCGCCACGCCAGTCTCCGTAAATTTTTCTGCTGCCTTCTGTGTTTGCTGTAGATTTTCCAACGTAATCGCATAGGACTCGCTATCTTTTCCGTAACATTGTGCTATTAAATCTAGAGCTTCGCTGTACGCTTTTACAGCGTCGGAATACTCTTTTCGTGCGTATTGAACTTGCGCATATCCTGCCAACGTAGAAGCGTAATGCGGTTGATTTTGGTTGTTTCCTGCAATGTACATGCGAATGCTGGTTGAAGCGTGTTCAAAAGCAGCGTTAAGACTATTAGATTTGCTATTCGTGCTTTCACTAGGCTGCGAGCATTCTTGCAAAATCGCAAGCGCAAGATTTGTGTGAGTTGCTGCTATATCTATGTCTGTTGAAGGATTGATACTCGATTTTTGCAATATGTCTAATGCTTTTTCAAGCTGATCTATTGCTTCTTTAATTTTGCCTGTTTCGCTATAAAGCATTGAAAGATTGTTGTGAAGGGCAGCGAGCTTTCTATCGTTTGGTTTTAGTGTTTTCGATGATTCTTTAAGAGCTTTAGAATATATTTCTGTTGCGCGCTCATAATCGCCAGCTGCGCGAAGGCTAGTAGCAGCGTTTATAAGTGTTGTTGTGCCAGCTTCACTGCCTGCTAGTTGCATTTTATCTGAAAGTTTTAGCGCACTATCAATGATTGGCTTGTTTTTTGCGTATTCTCCTCTAGACCTATAAAATCCCATCAACTCATTTAACACAGATAGTTGCAATGCTTGAGCGCTTGCTTTTTCTTGGTTTGATTCTTGGCTTGCATCTTGCGGTTCGTCTGGCTCGCAATTTGCTTCGTGCAGAGCATTTAGCAAGTATTTTTCGATTTCTTGTGCGTTTGCGTGATTAGCAAACATATTGTCTAGTTCTTTATACAATTGCGAAACGCTTAACATTTAAGCCACCTTGCTTCTTGCGATTTAATTCCGTTTTGCTCACTACTCAATCATACAAAATTATGCGTTTATACAGAATTATAAGTTTATAAGAGTGTTGCAATACGCGCGATTGTGCAAAAATCAAAAGTCGGGCTGGTGGGATTTGAACCCGCGGCCTCTTCGTCCCGAACGAAGCGCGCTACCAAACTGCGCTACAGCCCGATGTTATTGTGTGAATTCATCTTACAAATACATGATGCAACTACATATTGAATTGTGCAAGCAGCACTACAATAACTTGGTTATAATAGCGTGAACTTGCTACAAAATATAATTGTGTGTCGTTAGTGTGTGTCGCTAGTAAATAAATTTTTTGAGATTTTATTAAAAATTTACTTTCACTTTTTATGGCTTACATGCAATCTGCAATATTTGCAAAATCATGTCTCTTTTCGTAAATAATTTTGTATATCTTAATAAAATAATAAAAATTTTTACTGTAAATCTATTTTTCTTCCGAAAACAGAAAAATATAAATATTTCTATAAAAATGTGTATTTGATGTAAAAATGATTCGCACAATCAACTAAATAACGCAATAAAACGTATTTGTTGCGCACTTATCTGTATTACCTAGTAGCTACAATTAGCGACTATGAGTGACACGAATACTACAATGCTCGCTGCGCAAAACGATGCAGCAGAAAATGAATCAACAGACAACGTCAACAAAATTGACACCGTTGAGCATGCCGAAATGCTGCTCGCGCAGGATGAGGCTATTGCTAAGCGTGTAAACGAGGGCGCAAGCCTGGATGAAGCAATCGACCCAAGCAATAAAGAGTTTGGCCCTCTTGCGCACCCGGAGCAGGTACAGATGCGCGTTGCTAAGCGCGCGATGCTTCTTAAGGAAGGCGTGCAGCCTTACCCGGTGCATCTTAACGTTACTGACACAATTGAAAAAGTTCGTGCTGATTTTGACGGTAAGCTTGAAGCCGGCGAAGAAACCGATACCGAGGTTGGTATTGCAGGACGCGTGCTTTTCTTGCGTAATGCTGGCGGCTTGTGCTTCGTTAAGCTTTCGGCTGGCGACGGCACTACGATTCAGGCCATGGTTTCCAAGAAGGAAATCGGCGAAGAATCCATTAAAAGCTTCAAGCAGATGGTTGATTTGGGAGACCATTTGTACGTGCGCGGTCGCGTGATTTCTTCTAAGACCGGCGAGCTTTCTGTTTTTGCAACCGAGTGGGCGATTGCAGCTAAGGCTTTGCAGCCGCTTCCAGCTTTGCACAAGGAATTAAGCGACGATACCCGTACGCGCAAGCCTTATATTGGCATGATTGCGGACGAGAAGATTCGAGATATGGTTCGCAGGCGTTCGCATGCTGTTGCTTCTCTTCGTCGCACTTTCGACAGTCACGACTTCTTGGAAGTTGAAACCCCAATGTTGCAAACGGTTCACGGCGGTGCTGCTGCTCGTCCGTTCACAACTCACATGAACGCTTTTGACATTGATCTTTATTTGCGCATCGCTCCGGAGCTTTTCTTGAAGCGCTGCTTGGTTGGTGGCATTGACCGCGTGTTTGAAATCAACCGCGATTTTAGAAACGAAGGCGTGGACGCAACTCATGCTCCAGAGTTTACAATGCTCGAAGCTTACCAAGCTTACGGCACTTACGATACGATTGGCGCTCTTACTAAGGAGCTGATTCAGAAGGCTTCTATCGATGCTTTCGGCTCTACCAAGGTGACTTTGCTTAATGGCGAAGAGTACGATTTTGGCGGCGAGTGGAAGCAGATTACAATGTATGGCTCGCTTAGCGAGGCTTTGGGTGAGGAGATTACGCCGGAAACTTCCGTTGAGCATTTGGGTGCGATTGCAGACAAGCTTGGCGTTGAGCGCGACGAAGTGGAGAATCACGGCAAATTGGTTGAGCACTTGTGGGAGCACTTCTACGAGGATAAGCTTTACGAGCCAACGTTTGTGCGCGACTTCCCAGTGGAGACCAGCCCGCTTGTTAAGGGTCACCGCACGAAGCCTGGAATGGTTGAGAAGTGGGATTTGTACGTGCGCGGCTTTGAGCTTGCAACCGGCTACTCCGAGCTTAACGATCCTGTTGTGCAGCGCGAGCGTTTTGTGGCTCAGGCTAAGGATGCTTTGGCTGGCGATGTTGAGGCAATGGATATTGACGAGGACTTCATTGAGGCTCTCGGCGTTGGTATGCCTCCTGCCGGCGGTATGGGCATGGGTATTGATCGCTTGCTGATTGCTCTTACGGGCGCAACTATTCGCGAGACGATTACGTTCCCACTCATAAAGCCTCTTCGCTAGTTGTGATTATCGCTAGTTGTGATTATCGCTAGTTGTATCAGTTATAATCAGCTGAATTAATCTTAAAAGTCGTTGAATGCTGTTTTTAGTGTTCGGCGACTTTTTTGATTAAATTTTTCGTGTTTGTTTACTTTTTGTAAGTAGTCGCACGAAACGAATAGACTAGGTAACTATGACATATAAATTAGTATTGCTCCGACATGGTCAGAGCGCATGGAATAAGACCAATCAGTTCACTGGTTGGGTTGATGTACCGCTCACTGAGCAGGGTGTTGAGGAAGCTAAGCATGGTGGCGAGCTTCTTAAAGAGAAGAACGTTCTTCCAGACATCGTGTTCACTTCTTTGCTTCGTCGTGCTATCAACACCGCGAATTACGCGCTTGATGCAGCAGACCGCTTGTGGATTCCAGTTCGTCGTAGCTGGCGTTTGAACGAGCGTCATTACGGTGCTTTGCAAGGCAAGAACAAGTCTGAGATTCGTCAGGAATATGGCGATGAGAAGTTTATGATTTGGCGTCGTTCTTACGCAACTCCACCTCCACAGATTGATCCAAACGATGAGTATTCTCAGGCGAATGATCCTCGTTATGCAGGCGACCCAGTTCCAGAAACTGAAGCTTTGGCAAACGTTGTGACTCGCGTAACTCCTTATTGGGAGTCGGATATTATTCCAGAGCTTAAGTCTGGTAAGACTGTAATGATTGCAGCTCACGGCAACAGCTTGCGAGCAATCGTTAAGATGCTCGACAACTTGAGCGAAGAAGAGATTTCCAAGGTGAATATTCCAACAGCTATTCCTCTTCTTTACGAGTTGGATGAGAACTTTAAGCCAATCAAGCCTCGTGGTGAGTATTTGGATCCAGAAGCTGCTGCTGCTGGCGCTGCTGCCGTGGCTGCTCAGGGTCAAAAGTGAGTTTGATTAGCTTAAGTTAGCTTAATTATCTTAAATTAACTTAAATAAAAAGTAGGTTTGCAAAATTAATTGCAAGCCTACTTTTGTTTTACAAGCTACTTTTTAGGTTTCTATTTAAAAATCGTGTTCTACGCCACTTGTGTTTTATGCTACAACTGTGTCCTTGTCTGGTTCTGGTTTCTTAGTTGGGTCAAATCCCGAAACAATAAATACAACTTGCCTTGCTGCAGCAACTGAATGATCGCCTATGCGTTCCATGAATCTGCTTAGAAGCACCAAGTCAATCAACTGTTTTCTAGTGCCGTTCCAATCTTCGCTTTCTACAAGCGCAAAAATGTGTTCGTGCAACTTATCCATTACATCGTCGCCGTGAATAATTGCATCTGCTACATTAACGTCTCTATTTGAGAGCATGTCTGTTAGTTGCGTAGAAAGAGCGCGCAAAAAGTCAACCATTTTTTCAACAGTTTCTTTTGCTTGACTTGGTATTGCGCAATCAGGCCATGTGCGTCTTGCGATTTGCGCAACGTGACTTGTTAAATCTCCCATGCGCTCAAAAGTCGCAGCAAGCCTCATAGTTGCAACCACTTCTCGCAAATCCGTTGCAACTGGATTTTGACGTGCAAGTAATATTAAGCACTGATCTATAACGTTTGCTTCTAGTGCGTCTAGCTTTGCGTCGTTATCTATAACTGTTTGCGCAGCTTCTAAGTCTGCGTTTACTAGAGCGCTTCCAGCATCGTTCATGGCTTTTGCAACAAGCTCTGCCATGCGTTCAATGTTTAATGCAACTGCCTTCATCTCTTCGTTGAAAATCACTCGCATGGTGTGTCCTTTCTTGCGTTCAATCGCGCTAAATTGCATTGGAGCATATTCGCGTTTGTTTAGATTGCCCTAATCAAGTATAGACTACTGTGCGCACGTGCGTTAAACGTATTAGTCACTGTATTAGTCGCTTAAATGTGAGCGCGTTAGAGTATTCTTTAAGAGTATGCTTCAAGATTCGCCATATTCGCCTTTAATGGTGTTTGTTGTTTTTGCTTTGATTGCACTTTGCGTTGCAATTGTTGTGGTTATGTTTGCTTTTGACTTTGTTCTATCGGCATTTCGTAATGTTTTTGTTCCGTTTTTTGATTCTACTTTTAGTCGTATTTTTATGACTTTTAGACGTGGTTCTAAGCGCATTTTTCTCATCATTTTTCATAAGAAAATGCAAAAAGTTTTGGGCGACTCCGATTCCGATTCCGACTTTGATATAGACGATAGTTCCGAAGACATTAGCTCCGACGCTTGCGCTGTTTTAGCTATGCTTCCAGGAGCTACGATTGTTGTTGATAAAAATAACGACGTTTTGCGCGCAAGTTCACAAAGTTACACTCTTGGAGTTGTTTTAGACGATTCGATTGTTCAGCCGCGCGTTTTGCAAGCTGTAAATAACGTGCGTTTCTCTGGAGGCTATGAAAGCTTTGATTTAGTGACATTTACCCCCAAACAGTATGTAACAATTAGTGAAGATAATGATTTTTATGTAGATAATGTAGATAAAACTTCGTATTTGCAATCTTCGGCTGCTTTCGATTCTTCATCAACACAATCTAGCGATTCAGCGCCTAATCCTTCTACAATTTCTAGACCTAATTGGCTTAATATTACAGTTGGAAGTGTTGGAGAAGGCAAAGTTGTTGTTATTATAAATGATTCCAGTGCGGAGCATCTTTTTGAGCAAACGCGTAACGATTTTATAAGCAATGTCTCCAATCAACTTATTAGCTCAACACGCATGATTTCCAGCCTTACTAATGTTTTGCAATGCAAAGATGTTAATGCAAGTCGCATTAAAGATATTGCTGCGTCTGCTCAAAAATCGTCTAAACACTTGGAACATATGTTAGAAGATTTGCTTCTTCTTATGCGAGCGCAAAGTCCTATTGATGCTTCAAAAGCTAGTGTTGTAAACGTTTTGAAAGTGTTGGAAGATGTTAAAAATCTTGTTTCTGCTCTTTCGTCTAGTCAAAATGTTCGCGTAATTATTAAAGCAGATTCTTCACTTAACATTTTAGCGGATTCTAATCAAATAAGCAGTGCGATTAGAAAACTTGTTGAAAACGCTATTATCTATTCTCATAAAAATAGTGTTGTTGCGCTTTGCGCTTTAAAGTCAGAAGATAATAGATTTGCTGTTATTCGCGTTGTTGATTCTGGAATTGGAATCCCGCTAAAAGATCAGCCGCGTATTTTTGAACGTTTTTATAGATCGAGTAATCAAAATGACTTTAGTAAAGACGGTGTTGGATTAGGTCTTGCTATTGCTAAGCACGTGGCTCTTACGCATCACGGCAGCATAACATTGTGGAGTAGGCCTGGGCAGGGAACTACTGTTAATTTTGCTATTCCGCTTGCAAAGTAGTGAGCAAAGTAAGCCGCAAAGTAGGGCGCAAAGTCTTATGCAAAGTCTTGTTGCAAAGCTTGATTAGTAACTTATTTTCCTAATCTTCTATAATCCCAGCGATCAAAGTGTTCCCAGATTAAAAGCAAAATTCCAATTGCAAATCCGCTAAGGCAAATTACAGCAAAGAACCACAATAAAAAGTGTAAAATAGCAAGAACAACTGTGATTAATGATGCTATGAGCCAAATAATCGTTCCAGCCATAAATGCTTTGCACAAGTCTACTCGCAATGGCTTAGGCGCTTCTTTGCGCGCATCTGGATTAATAATCGGTGCTAGCTTCATATGATTAACCATACATCTTTGCGTGTTCAATATCAATTTTAAGAATTACATTGCGTATTGTGTTGCGTATTGTGTTGCGTATCCGTACCACATTGTATCCTTTAGATTTGTAAGTGTGAATTTGTGAATACATTTAGAAGATTTTAGGAGCGATTTTATGAAGCATGCTGAGCATGGTGCTAAAGCAAAGGGGCGGTTTAATTCGCCTTTTATGCTTTTTACCTCTGTGCGCGGTTCGCATGCATCTTCTAACAATCATCATGCATTTTCTAGCAATAATAGTGCAGCCGTTTTAGCAAATAATGGTGCTGTTGTAAGTCTAGAAAACGTAGATTTAGAGAACGTAAATCAAGAATTTGCTGTTTCGTTATCTCGTCGCCAGCTTCGTTTAGCACGTGTTGCTAAAGAACGTAAGAATCGCATGATTGTTTCTGCTTCTTTGTTTGCGTTAGTCGGAGCTGCTTTAACTTCTATGGCGTTGAACAAGCCTAATAGCATTGATTCTTTGGCTTCTAAATCTTATTCTTCTAAGTTGAGTTTTGTAGACGATTCTTCTGCTCAAGCAGCATCTCGTTCTAGTATGCGAGAAAGCATTAATCGCGCTAATAAATATTTGAACTTTAGCAGCGCAGTTGCTGGACTTGAATCCGATTTAAGCGCATTTTCTACTAAGTCTTCTCATAAGTCTAAGTGGGATTTGGGTTCTAATTCCGATTTTAAGGTGTCGGAAATGTCTAAGTCTGCAGCAAATAATCCGAATGTTGCTGTTTTCTTGGATTCAGACGCAAAGATTGTTCCATCTGGTTTTAATCCAAATCACGATTCTGGCGATTCGGGAAATGCTTACGAATTTAGCCAATGCACTTGGTGGGTTTATGTTCGCAGGCATCAGCTTGGACTTCCTGTTGGATCCAATATGGGAGACGGATGGATGTGGGGCTGGACTGCTCGCAAGCTTGGCTACTGGGTAGATAACACACCTCGTCATGTTGGAGACATAATGGTGTTTGGCCGCGGTCAGGCTGGAGTTAACCGCGCTTATGGCCACGTTGCTATTGTTGAAAAGATTAATCAAGATGGTTCTATAGAAACATCTGAATCTAGTGCCGAATATCATGGTAGAACCTATTCAAGAGTCGTTAGCGCTAAAGATGCTTCCGCTTTTGAGTTTATTCACTACTAAATCTTTTAAGCATTACTCGCATAATATTAGATTTATCAACTTTTGTTGGTTTGCTACGCGTTTTTAGGTGCTTTGTATTGTTAATGTGTTAACATCGCTAATGATGGTTGAGCAAAAGATTAATCAAAATATTAAACAAAATAAGATTTTTTCTTCTATAGTTGCGGGAGCTGTATGCACAACTCTTCTTGCTACTATGGTTCCTTTTGCTTGTGCTTATGCAGAAGAGTCTGCAGTTACTTCTACGCGTTCCTTCCCTAAAGTAACATCTGTTAAGCGCGATTTATTAACAGAATCTACTTCTACAAGCGTTGACTCTAATTCGCATTGGGGCGGTATTGAGTCTTTGAATGTTCCGCAAACTAAAAGTGCTGCAGAATTGGCGGCTCAGGCTGCTGCTCAAGCGGCTGCAGAAAATGCGCGTAATGCTGCTCGCAATAATGATGGCGATTACGATTCCGCTGCAAGCCGTTCTGGTGCTAGAGGAACATCGCAAAGCTATTTTGTTGCTCCTCCAGATGGTTCTTCTACGTCGGCAATGCTTAATTTTGCTGCTCAATTCTTAAACAAAGTGCCGTATCGTTCTGGTGGAACAACTCCTGCTGGTTGGGATTGCTCTGGCTTTGTGCAATACGTTTTTGCAAATATGGGTGTTTCTTTGCCTAGAACTTCTGGCGCGCAAGCAACAGTTGGCACAGCTGTTCCAAGTCTTGCTCAAGCAGCTCCAGGAGATATTATTGCAAATGGTACTCACGCTGCGATTTACGTAGGCAATGGAATGGTTATTAATTCGCAATACGGCGGAACAAAATATAGCCCTATTCCTTACGTTTTTACATCTGCTTATTCCATTCGCCGAGTTTTCTAGCATAAGTTTTTGGCGTAAGTCGCAAGTTTTCTAGCGTTAGTTTTCTAGCGTTAGTCGCAAGTTGTTTTAGCAGAAATCGGCAATTGGCAAGTCATAAATAGCAAATCTTCTGTGTCGCGATAGACTCAAAACAATTAAACGGCTATTGTAGTACTTAAGTAAAGATTGCAAAATTCGCGCAATGCTAGGAGGATCTAGATGACACAGAATGTTATTACACAAGAAAAAGCTGTTCTTGTAGGCGTTGATGGTTCTCATGCAAGCTATAAGGCTGTTTGGTGGGCGTCAAACTACGCTAAGCATGCTGGATTGCAACTTCAAATTGTTTGTGCATACTCTTTGCCAAGTTATGCTGCTGTGTCTTTTGACGCAACTTATACTGCCATCGGAGACGATAATGTTGCTCATCAAGACGCTCAAGAGATTCTTTCTAAAGCTAAAGCTGTAGCTTTAGAGCAGGGTGTGGATGCAACAACTTTGATTGTTACTGGCGACCCATCTTCTGTGTTTGTGGAGCTTTCTAGAAACTATCAACTTATTGTTATTGGAAACCGTGGCAAAGGCGGATTAGCAGAGCGTTTACTTGGCACAACAAGTTCTTCGCTTCCTGCATACGCTTATTGCCCAATTGTTGTTGTTCCATATACGGATGATGATGGTCAACGAATCCACTTGAACAATAAGATTTCTAAGATTGCTGTTGGCTCCGACGAGTCTAAGTGGGGATTAAAGGCACTTGAGATTGCTGCAGATTTGGCAGATAGTTGGAATGCTCAATTAGATGTGATTTCTGCTGTTCCTAGCGTTCAAGGAGCCGAGGGAGATACTGCAGTTATGGGATCTTATATGGAAGATCTTGACGAGCGTGTAAAGCCAATTTTGCAACGCTTGCCAAACTTAAAGATTCATCGTTCTGTAGTTCCTGGCTCTGCTGTAAACGCTTTGACTCAAGCTAGCTTAAACAACGATTTGGTTGTTGTTGGATCTAGGGGCAGGGGTGGATTTACTGGTTTGCTTCTTGGCTCGATTAGTCAAGGTTTGCTTCAGCATTCGTCTAGACCAGTGTATGTTGTTCCTCGCAAGTATGTGGAGCTGAGCGCTGCACAAGTGGCTCAGCAGGCTAAGGTAAGTAACGATACTAGTGCTATTGATTCTATAAGTGGTGTTCATAAAGTTGATGTTCCAAAGGCTGGTGTTGAAGAAGCTAAGCAAATTGAGCAAACAATCGATCCGCTTCACTAAAGTAGTAACGCTAAGTAGTAACACTAAGCGTTAAAACGTAAATCGCGTATAAGGCACTAATTGTGTTTTATACGCGATTTTTCAAACATACATATGCTAATATGCTTTTAGTTTTTCTTAAGCAAGAAACGCGCTCGTCTTGCCTCTCGAGCAGCGCGCTTTTTAGCAAGTTCTTGATTGTTAATGCTGATTGCGCGCTCATAAATCTTAATTAACTCTTGAGCTTGCTTTTTAAAGTCATTGTTTTTTGAATATTCAAGAACATTTGCTTTTAGCTGCTCTTGCTCTTCTTTGCTCATATTAAGAACGCGGCTAAACACTTGCTTAAAGTCTTCTTTAGAATCCCATTGGTATCCATTTTTGCCACTAATAATTTGATTTTCATTAGGAGCGTCGTGCTTAACAAGCGCAAATAAGCCAGAGGCCATTGCTTCCAGCATAGAAAGCGAGTGCATCTCTGATAGTGAAGCGGTAGTGTAGTAGTCCATTGCGTGCAAATATTTAGGAATTTGCGTGTGTTCAATAGGTCCTAGAAGGTAGATTCTATCTTCAAATCCTTTGCTTGCTACCTTATTGCGCAAGTCTTCTAGATCAGGGCCTCCGCCAATAACAACAAGTCGAGCTAAATCGCGAGGAAAATCACAATACATAAAGTTGTCAATCAACTCGCTAATGTTCTTTTCGGCTCCGATTCTTCCAACAAAAACAAACAGCTTTGTAGAATCTGCAATGCCGTATTTTTTACGGAATTCTTCTCTAAAAGCAATTCGTTCTGGTGTTGGCAAGAACTTTTTGTATTCAACAGCATTGCTAAGAACAACAACCTTTTTATCAACTTTTTGTCGGTCAATATAAGCTTGAGCCTTAGCAGACATGCTGGTAATAATTGTTGCGTTTTTAGAAAATCGCGTAAAATATTTTGCCGATATATTCCTAGAAAACTCAGTAAAATGCTTTAGACCAATGTAAAACAGGAATTTATCGTATTCGGTGTGTAGCGTGTAAACAACAGGAACATGCTCTTTTTTGGCCACTTCTAGGCCTATTTCTCCAATGCCAAATTCGTTTTGAATATGAATAACATCTGGTTTAAAGTTAATCGGGAACTTTTTGCGCATGTTTCCAATTGGAATTGCAACCCTATACTTGTAAAGCTTTTTCAAAAGAATGCCTGGAACGTACACAACGCCGTCTACAAGCTTGGTTTTACGCTGTTTTTCGGAGCCAACTGTAACAACAAGAACTTCGTGACCAAGTTCCTCGTACATTTTTTTAAGCATGTAGGATTGTGTTGCTACGCCGTTTATGTATGGTGGATACGTTTCTGTAAAAATCGCGATTTTCAAAGTTTCCTCCGATTACATAAATAGCTTACATAAATAGCTCTAACAACGTTAAAAGTTTAGCATTGTGTTTAGCATTGCGCCACAAATTGTGATTTTTTGCGTTTTTAGCGTTTTATATTTGGTGTTTTTAATGTTTTAGTGTTTTAGTGTCTTAGTGTCTTATATTTACTGTTACACGCACTTGTGCGCCACGTTCAAGAGTGTGCTTAACTGTGCAACCCTTGCTAATATGCTTTTCCATACGCTCTTTTAGTGCTTGTGCATCTTCGTTAGTTAGCGCAGGCTTTGCGCTTGTAGCGTCTACTGTTAAGTCTTCTTGGAATCTTAAGTAAGTTCCTTCTTCTGGGTCGTAAGTGCCATTTACAACTACGCGCGCGCCTTTTCCTTCTCCAATCGCATGCTCAACAGCGTATTGGCTGCTTAAAGCTGTGCAACCAGCTAGAGCTATTTGCATTAGTTCTACGGGAGAAAATTGCCCTTCGCCTTTGCCAAATTTTAGTGTTGCTCCGTCTTCGCTTTTTGCAATCCAAGAGCCGTCTTCTAAACGCTCAACCCATATTCTTCTAGACATTTTTGCTCCTTTGCATTTGTTGTGCTTAGCTAAAACAATTATATAGAGATGTACAGTATAAGTATATTTGCACATGCATTGGTAGTGTTGAATTTAGCTAATGATAGAATAAACGTATGGCTTTAACTCAACAAGAACTTGCAGATTTGCGCGCGCGCGTGCCGCAAAAACCAGTGTCAAATATTCCTACTCCTTACGAGGATTTGGTTAGAAAAATCTTTATGGAAGGCACATTAAAATCAGATCGCACTGGCACGGGAACAATATCTCTTTTTGGTCAGCAAATTCGCTTTGACTTAAGCAAGAGTTTCCCGCTTATAACAACAAAAACCGTGTTCTTTAAGGGGCTTGCGTACGAGCTTCTTTGGTTCCTTAAAGGCTCTAGCAATGTGCGTTGGTTGCAAGAAAACGGTGTGCATATTTGGGATGAGTGGGCAGACGAAAATGGCGATTTAGGGCCTGTTTACGGCGTTCAGTGGCGTAGTTGGCCAGCTCCAACCGCGCAAAATCCAAATCGCACAATCGACCAGATTGCAAACGTTATGGATCTTATTAAGAATCATCCAGATTCTCGTCGAATGATTGTTAGCGCATGGAATCCTGCAGAAGTAGAGAATATGGCTTTGCCGCCTTGTCACTCGCTTTTCCAGTTCTATGTTGCCGATGGCAAGCTTTCTTGCCAGCTTTACCAGCGTTCTTGCGATATGTTCCTTGGCGTGCCATTCAACATTGCTTCTTACTCGCTTTTAACAATGATGATGGCTCAACAAGCAGGATTAGAACCAGGAGAGTTCGTGTGGACTGGCGGCGATTGTCATATTTACGATAATCACGTAGAGCAAGTGCTTGAGCAGCTTTCGCGCGAGCCGTACCCGTATCCGCAGCTAGAAATTCGCAAAGCTGATTCTATTTTTAGCTACGACTATAGCGATTTTAAGGTTGTTGATTATAAGCATCATCCTACGATTAAAGCTCCTGTAGCTGTGTGAGCTTTTGGTTGTTTGCTTGTTTGCTTTGTTTAGTGATTGATTAGTAGGCTTACGTAGGAGTTTTATGACTAACAATATTATGACTAATAATATTCCCGTTCGTTTAATTTGGGGGCAAGCATACGATTTTGAAGGTCGCGCAGGAGCGATGGGTGTAAATGGCGGCATGCCTTGGAGACTTTCCCCAGATTTGCGCTATTTTAAGGCAATGACAATCTCTTGCCCAGTAATAATGGGCAGAGGAACTTGGGATTCTATGCCAGAAAAATTTAGGCCTCTTCCTGGTCGCGAAAATATTGTTGTTTCTAGGAATCCATACTTTAATCCAAATGGAGCAAAAAGTTTTACAAAGATCGAAGACGCAATATGCTACGCAAAAAAGTGGATTGAAGATAATCCTATTGAGCATGTAGATTCTTTGGATTTGCCAAAAGATGGCAGAGCAATTTGGATTATTGGTGGCGGAGCAATTTTTAGAGAAGTGATTAAGTCACAAATTGTTGACGCATCTTATGTAACTCAAATTGACGCTAGAGTAGAAGCAGATACCTTTGCTCCAAACATTCAAAAACTTGTAGATGATGGATTGTGGAAAGTTGCGCGCGATGGCGATTGGCAGGAATCGCCTATAAAAGTTGGCGAAAAACAATTCAATACAAAATATAAGTTTATGGTTTATGAGCCAGTTAAATCTAAAAAATAAGCTAGATTAAGGATATGTATGGAATCTTTAAGCAAAATTCACGTAGATGCTAAGCATCCGTATGTTGTTATGACAGTTTGCACGGGGAATATTTGCAGATCTCCAATGGCAGAAATTGTTTTGCGTAACGAGTTTAAGCTTAGAGGATTAAGCGATGTTGTTGCTGTAAAATCGTGTGGTGTAAGCGACGAAGAATATGGAAATCCGATTGATAGGCGTGCGCAAAAAGAGCTTAAAAGTAGGGGATATTCTTTGCCATTAAGCCATTTTGCGCATAGGATTGAGCGAGACGAAATAGAAGAGACGAATCTTTTTCTTCCAATGACGGCTTCGCATATGCAATCTTTGCTTAGGATTATTCCACCGCAAAAGCGTAGTCTTGTACACATGTATAGGTCGTTTGATCCGTCTTTAGAAAAGCCACAAGCTGGTCGTGAAGCTGTTTTAGATTTGGCAGACCCTTGGTATGGTGGTCCTAAAGAGTTTGAGATTGCAATGGATCAAGTGGAGGAGTGCGCTCCGTACATTGTTGATTGGGTTCAGTCGCGTATAACGCGAGAATAGTATTTGCATATAAATCGCCAGTAAAATCGCAAGTAAAATCGCGTATAAATATATTAAAACCAGACGAACCGCTTGGAACGTCTGGTTTAATTTTATGAGCTAAAAGCCTAGATTTATTTTCCTCTTAAAGCTCTGCGACTTACGCGTGGAGCATGAGTAGGGTCGATGCCCTTTGGAATTCCAAACCCTAGCTTTCCTTGCAAAGTGCGTAAACGGTCGTTTAGAATCGCAAGCTCTGTTTTAGTTAGGAAGAATCTGCGATTTGGATGAATTGCAGCAAGAGGAGCAAACTTGTGATTTGTAGGAATCAAAGTTTTAGACTTTAGAACTTTACTCCTTAAATCCTTAAGCTTAACTTGATTTTGGCCATTTCCAACGTAAATGCGGTAAACAGGAATATTGGACCCAGCTGTAACACTTTTAATAGCATGCTCTTGGCGTTCCATAGCATGAGTCAAGCGTTCGTAATTTCCTTCTCCAACAAGAAAGATTCCGTTAAAACCAGTTCCACGCCAAATTGCATCTTTGGTGCGAGGATCAACCCATACTGGCTGTTGTGGGAAAGTAAAACCACCTTTATTGATTGCGCTTAAAATTCCAGCTGCAGCTCCAGGCTTACCTTCTAGTTTTGCGTATCCAACTTTATCTGCGCGCTTTGTTAGAACAACAGTAAAAAGCAAAAGACCAAGCATAAGCGCTGTTACAATCATCATAATCCACGTAAAAATGGACCAGCGTAAAATAGCGCCAGCTATAACGCATAACACTACAGGGGCTACAAAAGCCAAGCCAAGCCAAAGCGGAAGCTGCTTATCTTCTGTATACGTGTACTTGTAAATGCGCACAATTTGTGAAATCATGCCAGATTTCTTAGTGTTCTTTGACTTCTCGTTTGCCATTTTGCGTTTATCCCCTATACGATATTCGCGTTAATTTTGTTTGTGCTTATTGCAAGGTTTTCTACAACGGGTTTACTACCACATTTGTGCAACTATTACTTAAGTAGCCTTAAGTAGCATGCTACAAACACACATTTCTATAAATCATATCTTTGTTGGTATACTAGCGTTTTACTTTGGCCAATTACCGCGCTTTGGCGTGCTCGGCTTTGGTAGCCTCCATCTGCGCATTTGTATTGCGCGACTGCAAGCATACATTGCAGACCTAGAGCTTTTAGCAACAGCAGCTTGGCCGTACCTTTTAACAAGTTCTTTTCTAAGTTTTCGCCACATTATTAAAACGTCAATAATCGCAGCAAAAAGATACGCGTAAAGAATAATCGCAAGCGCAAAATAAAGAGCAATATACTTAGTAGACAAGAAGTTTTGTGTAAAGAAGATGCAAATCATAATTACGATTGCAAATGGAACGAAAAACTCGCCAATATTAAAGCGTGCGTCTACGTAATCGCGAATATAAACTCTCCAAGGAAGCTGCTCCGACTTTGGCATATGCGCTAAATCGCCATTTTTCATAGCTTCGTATTGTGCGTTTTCTCTTTCGCGCAATCGTGCTCGCGCAGCCTTTGCGCTAGCTTTTCTATCGGTTGGAACTAGCGGCCTAAGATTTTGCGCTGCAGCTTCGCTTTGCTTTGGAGTTGGAGCGTTTTTTGTGCGAGTTTTTGCCTTATTTTCTACTTTATTTTCGCTATTTTCATTGGCTGCTGATTTATTGCCATTTTGCGCATTATTATCAGCATCTTTTTTTACAAATGGATTCCATGTCATGTTTGCAGATTACCCAACAGACTAGACGCGTTCCATAGATTTTGCTGGCTGTTAATGTTGTTAATAGTGTGATAGTGGTTAGATAGTAGTTAACCGCTTGACTATTTGTTTTGGCTATTTGTTTTAAGGAGATTTGTATGGCTAATCTTAATGTGGAAGATGTTAAGAATCGTGTTAGCGCTGCGTGGAATGATGTTATATCCGTTCTTAGTAAAAAGATAGAGCTTGGAGCTGTTTCTGCTAAAGGCATTACTGGGGATCATATGCGCGCCTCGGCTGAATACGTTGCTGGAGTATTGCGCGAAGTGGGCGTTGATGCTCGCGTTGAGCAGTCGCAAAATCCAGATGGCACTCCAGGCGCATTCGAGGTTGTTGGATCTAGAATTGTAAATCCAAATGCTCCAACTGTTTTGCTCTACGCTCATCACGATGTTCAGCCTGTTCCAGATGCAAGCGAGTGGAACACGAATCCTTTTAAAGGAACCGAGATAGATGGGCGCTTGTATGGTCGCGGCAGCGCGGACGATGGCGGCGGAATTGCCATTCACTACGGTGCTTTGCGCGCTTTAAGTGAAGATTTAGGCGTAAACATTAAAGTGTTTATTGAAGGCGAAGAGGAGATGGGCTCTCCAAGCTTTATTCCTTTTATTGAGTCTCACAAAGATGAGTTTGAATCCGATGTGATTATTGTTGCAGATTCTGGAAATTGGTCTGCCGAAGTTCCAAGTCTTACGACTAGCTTGCGCGGAAACACTACTGTAGACGTTAAGGTTAAGGTTCTTGATCATCAAGTTCACTCTGGTCAATTTGGTGGTCCTATTTTAGACGCATACACGCTTGCTTCAATGCTTGTTGCTTCTCTTTACAACAAAGACGGCGATTTAGATGTTCCTGGAGTTGAATCGCAAGAGCCTGTTGGCGGTTTGCAACGCGATTTAGACGAATCGCAAGTTAGAGCCGATTCTTCGGTAGTGGATTCATACAAGCTTGCAGGAACGGGATCGCTTGCTGCTCGTATGTGGACTAAGCCAAGCTTGACTGTTATTGGAATGGACGCTCATCCAGTAGAGGAAAGCTTTAACGTTATTGCTCACGAGACACGCTTGCGACTTTCGCTTAGAACTGCGCCTTGCCAGCGTCCTGAGGAAGCACAAAAAGCATTGAGTGACTTTTTGGTTAAAAATGCACCGTTTGGCGCGCAAGTAACTGTAGAGCCTTTAGATAATGGCATGGGTTGGGCTATGGATCCAAATGCTGTTGCAACTAAAGATGCGCTCGCATCTATGAAAGACGCTTTTGGTGTGGATCCTATTAATAAGGGCGAAGGTGGTTCGATTCCATTTATTCCAGAATTGCAAAGAATCTTCCCTAAAGCTCAAGTTTTGGTTACAGGTCCAGAAGATCCAAAGTCTAATGCTCATAGCCCAAACGAGTCGATTTCTCTTTCTGGCTTGAAGTCAAATATTGTAACGGAAGCTTTGCTTCTTAGCCGTTTAGCGAAGTAATAAAGCAGTGAAGTAATATTGTAAGTTCTAACTCGCGCATAAAGTACCTAGATATATGGATTTTGATGGATTTTGTGCGCGAGTCTACACAATGCCGTAAAATTTTCACTCGACACGGGTGCTTTGCGTTAATTCGTAAAGCTGAGAGAAACCGCTTGAACGTGAATCCAGGTAATACTGGCGCACGGAGATCTGTTTTTCCCGTGCCTAAAAGTAAAAAGGCACAATCATGTCAACAAGCGTCTTCTATGCATATAGCAATTAAATGCTGTATGCTGTTTAGATTTTTCTAAGCAAGTAGGCGTTTTGGGATTGTAGGATTTGCTAAGATTCTAAGATTTGTTAAGATTCTAAAAATCTATAGTAAAGTCTAATAATCCTAAAAATAATTTAATAAATAATTAAATAAAAATCATTGCCATAAAGGATTTGCTATGCCCGATGAATCTAAAACGCAGGTTTTGAACAATACTAACCAGTACAAAGCTGAAACTTTCCTTCCATCGGCTTTTAGTGCTGCTCAGTTGCGTTTTGAGAATTGGGGTTATCGTCATGCCTCTCGCAAAGCGTTTGCTGTTCGTGGTTTGAACCTGACTATTGAAGCAGGGCAGAGAGTATTGCTATTAGGAGCATCGGGCATAGGCAAGTCCACTATTCTTGAAGGTGCTGCTGGATTAATCGGCAGCGATATTATTCTTAAAAGTGATTCAAACGATAAAAATAGTAACTCTTCTTCGCATAATGTTTTAGTTGAAGACGAAGATGGCGGAGTGAGTGAAGGCGCAGTATTTGTAGACGATGTACCAGTTCATAAGGCTCGCGGACGCGTTGGTTTAGTTTTACAAGACCCAGAATCTCAAGCGATTTTTCAACGTTTAGGAGATAACGTTGCGTTTGGTCCAGAAAACATGAATGTTCCGCGTAAAGAGATTTGGAATATTGTTGACGAAAGTCTTAAAGAGGTTGGCTTAGATGGTTTGCAACTTCATCGCTCTACTGCACATTTAAGCGGTGGTCAAATGCAGCGATTGGCTCTTGCGGGTGCGCTGGCAATGAAGCCTAGTGTTCTTCTTTTAGACGAGCCTACAGCAAATCTGGATCCAGACGGCGTTGAGCAAATTGTTTCAGCAGTTGGAAAAGTGCTCGACGATACTCACGCAACAATGGTTCTTGTGGAACATCATGCGCAGCCTTGGATTGATTTAATTGACCGAGTAATTGTTTTGGGGCTTGAAAATAGCGGTAATAGCGGTAATAGCAAGAATGGCGAAGATAGCAAAAACTTTGTTCACGATGACGATATTGCAAGAGACGAGAGTGCTAAAACAGTAATCGTAGCCGACGGAACTCCAGACGAGGTGTTTAATCGCAAGGATCTTGACTTTGAAAATCTTGGAATATGGCTCCCAGATAAGTATAAGGATTCAAAAAATCGAAATATAGGTAGGATTCATGTTGAAGGAGAGCCTGATTGCGATCCTTCTGTAGGAGATGGGAAAGTAGTTTTATCTACAAAAAACCTTGCGATTAGTCATACGGATACTCCAATAGCTAAAAACATTAATCTTGAATTTAATTCTGGCCAAATAACGGCTTTGGTTGGCGCAAATGGTGCTGGAAAATCAACTTTGTCTCTAACTTTGGCAGGGCTAATTCCGTCAATAGAAGGCGAAGTTGTAGCAAGCGAGGAACTTTGTAAAGATTTAGACTCAAGTGATCCTATAAAGTGGAAGTCAACTGAACTCGCTAAAAGAATATCGTACGTTTTTCAAAATCCAGAACATCAATTTGCTTGCGGAACTGTTTTAGAAGAGGTTATGTTAGGCCCTATTAGAACAGGCATGAGCGAGGAGGATGCTCGATCAAAAGCTAAAGAATTGCTAGAGCGATTCCGATTAGGCAGATATGCCAACGCCAATCCGTACACGCTTTCTGGAGGAGAAAAGCGCAGGCTTACAGTTGCTGCATCTTTGGCTGCAGCTCCAAGGGTTTTGATTTTAGATGAGCCAACTTTTGGCCAAGATCGAAAAACGTGGATGCAAATTATAAAGCTGATTGCAAGTCTTAGAGCAGACGGCGTTAGCGTTATTGTTGTTACTCACGATAAAGAGCTAGTAGACGCTCTTGGCGCGCGTTTGGTTGAACTTTTGCCTATTAGTGAGCAGACAAGCGAGCCGACTAGTGAGCATACTAGTGAGCATAAAAATAGTGATTCTGACGATTTAACACGCGCTGGCGAGTCGCAAGCAAAAGAAGATTTAGAATCATCGCAAAGCTTGTCTTCTACAACTAATGCAACGAATATTTCTCGAATAAAAGTTAGCGCTGTAAATAAGCGTGATGAGAAAGAAAGAGCTGCAAGTTGCTCGCCATTTTTGGCATCACTAAATCCTGTTTACCGCATGCTTGGAGCTTTTATGCTTTCCATTCCTTTGCTGTTTACTCTTGATTGGCTTTCTTCGACTATTGCGCTTGTTTTAGAGTTTATAATTTTATGGATTGTTGGAATGAATCCTTGGCGTGTTGTTAAGCTTTCTTGGCCTGTTTGGGTTGGTGCGCCTGGATCTGCTCTAGCAGTGTGGTTGTATGGTAAATCTGGCGGAGCAACATTGTTTGATTGGGGAATTATTCACGTAAGCGAGCACTCAACAACTCTTGCAATTGCAACGTTTATTCGTATTTTAGCGATTGGTGTTCCTGCAATTGTTACTGTTATTGGTATTGATGCTACTGATTTAGCAGATGCTTTTAGTCAAGTTATGCACTTGCCAGATAAGTTTGTTTATGGCGGATTAGCAGGAATGAGGCTTTTTAGCGTTTTACAAGACGATTGGGCAGCTCTTAGTGCGTCTAGGCGTTCTCGCGGCCTTGGAGACGATAGTAAGATTCGCGCATTTATGCCTCAAGCTTTTGCTCTTCTTGTTCTTTCGATTCGTAGGTCTAGTACTTTAGCAACAGCAATGCAAGCGCGCGGTTTTGGAGGAGAAAATCCAAGATCTCATGCACGCATAAGTCACGTAAATAAGCGCGACTATGTGTTTATGGTTGTGTGCTTAATTATTCCTGCAATTGCATTAATTGCATCTGTTTACTACGGTACGTTTGCACTTCTTGGTGGAAATTAATTTTGATGTGTCCCATGTGAGACACATGCTGAAAACGTTGAAATAAAGCCATTTTGGGATATTTTGTGGGCTTGATGGGATTTGAACCCACGGCCTTCTGCTCCGGAGGCAGACGCTCTATCCACTGAGCTACAAGCCCGCAACTTGTGAAAGTATACACGTTGCTAGGGATTGAGGTTGTTTTATATAAGATTAGACATGCGTTTTATGCGCTTACGGCGTTTTGCCTGGAATTGCGCCGATTTAAGTGTGGATATTTTTACGTGTTTTGTGTGATTTTTTGCTAATTTTATATTTTTGTTTGCATTTGTACTTTTATGGTGTTAGCATCGAACACAACACAAACGCATATCGTAAATTTTACGGTGTTAGGTTTGTGATTGACCACATAGGCATTTAGCTTTGCAGCTAAAGTATTTAAGGAGGCGGCTATCATGCGTAACATGAATGCTCAAGCTCGCGATACTTTTGATGCTGCTCGTATGTGGTGGTGGCAGACTTCTCTTTGGCGTAGTTTACTCTAAAGTTTTAGAAGCTGCTTGTTTAGGCTTATAAAAGACCTCTAGGGTAAACCTAGGGGTCTTTTTTATATCCTAAAACGCAAGAATCCATTTGGATTTAATCCAAATTGAAAATAATCTAAACAATCTAAACAATCTAAAACCAATAACAATCTACAAACTAACAACAATTTAAACCAAAATTGTTGAAAACAAACAACGTAAAAATTTACGTAAAGGAGAAAATCATGAATCAAGAGTCAACTAACGTAGAAGCTACTAACACAGAGCAAACATCTGCACAGTCCGAAATTAATCAAGCAGCTACTTTGCTAAAAGGCGTAAATGTTAAAAAGCACGCTTTAGATATTACGTCTTTAGTGTTGGTTGCTGTTCTTTTTGCAGCTGGATGCATTCTTGATTTTACAGTTGCAAAGTCGCTTTCGATTGGAAACATTCAGCCAGAGTTTGTTATTGCATCGTTCTGCTTGTCTATTTTGCTTGTTCGTCCAAATGTTATTCAAGGTGCGATTATTGGCGCTTTGGCTGCTACTTTGATTCAATTTAACACTTCGATTCCTGGTCTTGAATACGCTTGCGATATTCCAGCAGCAATCATTATGACGTTAGCGCTTATGGGATATCTAAAAGCTTTCCCTAAGGATGCTGCTAGAAAGTTCAGTGTGTTCCCGTTTATATCTACGTTTGTTGCAACTGTTATTTCTGGAATGATTTTTGCAACAATCGCATCCTTCTTTATTCTTCACTCTCCAAACACTGTTCTTGTTATGCTTCCAATCATTTTGGGAACTGCTGTGTTTAATGCTGTTGTTGTGGAAGTTCTTTACACTCCAATTCGACTCGTTTTGCATAAGTAATCACAAATAAATCGCCATTGAAAATGAGAAATAAATTAACTTGAATCAACGTAAACAAATATAAACAAACGTAAATAAACGTAAATAAACATCAAAAGTCGATAATTAAAACTTGATTATCGCAACATAAAGGAGAAGATTATGAATCAGGGAATTAACGAACATGCAGGTAGCATGATCAATGCTGTAAGTGTTAAAAAGCACGCTTTAGATGTTACGTCTTTAGTGTTGGTTGCTGTTCTTTTTGCAGCAGGATGTATTCTTGACTTTACAGTTGCAAAAGCACTTTCAATTGGAAACATTAAACCAAACTTCTTAATCGCATCGTTCTGTCTTGCGATTTTGCTGGTTCGTCCAAATGTTATTCAGGGTGCGATTATTGGTGCTTTGGCTGCAACTTTAATGCAATTTAACGCATCTATTCCTGGTCTCAATTATGTTTGCGATATTCCAGCAGCAATTGTTATGACTTTGATGATTATGGCTTATGTTCACGTTTTCCCTAAGGATGCTGCTAGAAAGTTTAGTATTTTCCCACTCATAGCAACTTTTATAACTACAGTTGTTTCTGGTTTAATATTTGCTTCTACTGCATCTTTCTTTGTTCTTCATTCTCCTAAGATGATTCTTGTTATGCTTCCAATCATTTTTGGAACTGCTGTGTTTAATGCTGTTGTTGTTGAAGTTCTTTACACTCCAATTCGACTCGTTTTGCATAAGTAGCACAGTTTGTGTTTGCAATATGTACTACGCAATATGTGTTAGGAATGTTTGGTAAATTATATAATCGTTAGATAATAATCAATAATTAGTAATCAATTTATTGGTTTTAAGAGTTAGGAATTATTGTGCCTTTGCTTGAGTTAAAAGATGTGTCTTTTAAGTATGTGAATCGGAATAAAGATGATTCTTTAGACTCTTCAAAGGCACACGATTCCACTCTTGCGCTAAAAGATGTAAGTCTTAGCATAGAATCTGGCGAATTCGTTGGTATTATTGGCCCTTCTGGGTCTGGAAAAACAACGCTTGCTTCGCTTTTTTCTGGCGCGATTCCGCATCATTATTCTGGCGAACTCTTAGGAAGTGTTAAGATTGCTGGTCAAGACACTAAAAATCTTGCTTTAACTAATATTGCTTGCTTAATTGGATCTGTTATTCAAGACATTGATGCGCAAATGGTTGCTGCAAATGTAGAAGATGAGATTCTTTTTGGCTTAGAAAACTTTGGCGTTGCGCATAGCGAAATACCAAGTCGAATAGATGAAGCTTTGCAAATTGTTGGCATTAGTGATTTGCGCAACCGCGATTTAGATACTCTTTCTGGAGGCCAAAAGCAGAAAGTTGCGATTGCTGCTATTCTTGCGCTAAAGCCTAAAGTTATGGTTTTAGATGAGCCTACGTGCGCTTTAGACCCTGTTTCTTCTAAAATGATTTTTTCGATTCTTAAAGATTTGAATAAGAATTTTGGAATAACGGTTGTTGTAATTGAGCAAAAAGTGGCGCTTTTAAGCGAGTATTGCAAGCGCTTAGTTGTGCTTTCTAATGGCACTTTGTCGCTTGATTTGCCTGTTAGTCAAGCGTTGAAAAACATGGATTTGCTTTATTCTATTGGAATAAATTATCCGCGCACTACGCATTTGGTTAATGATTTACAGAGCAAGAATGTTTGCTCTAAAAGCGATTTGCCTGTGTCTGTAGAAGATACAGTAAATACTATTGTTAATACGATTAATAGTGGAAAATCTTTGACTTCTAATAGTAATTCTCATGGTGATTCTCATGCTGAATTTGATAATAGCGAATGCGATTCAAACACATCGGCGGTTGCTGGCGACTTTTCCAATGAGTCGCAAGTCTCCAAACAATCTTCAACACATCAGCCGGAGCAAAATACTTCTCCATGTCTTTCGCTTAAAAACGTTAGTTTTTCCTACCCAAGTGGCGTTAGTGCGCTAAAAAACGTGTCTTTTGAAGCTTACGCTGGGGAGCTTGTAACTCTTGTTGGAAGAAATGGCGCTGGAAAAACAACCGTTACTAAGCTAATCAACGGTTTGCTTAAGGCGAGCGGCGGCAATATTTTTATTGATGGCAAAGACACTAGCAATATGAAAATAAGCCAAATTGCTCACTATGTTTCTACGCTTTTCCAAAATCCAGATCGTCAACTTTGCAAAGATACTGTTTTAGAAGAAGTAGCATTTAGTTGCATTCTTTTAGGAGAGTCTGTTAAAGATGCTAATGATCATGCAATGCAAGTGATTGAAAAGCTAAATCTAGATCCTAAAGCAAGCCCATTTATGCTTTCTAGAGGCCAGCGTCAAATGGTTGCTTTGGCTGCAACTGTTGTAACTAAACCTAAGATTCTTGTTTTAGACGAGCCAACGTGTGGCTTAGACTACATGGAATGCTTGCGCATTATGCAAGTTGTAGAAGACCTTAGAGATCACGGTTGTTGCATAATAATGGTTTGCCACGATATGGAAGTGGTTCTTGACTTTGCAACGCGTTTAATCGTAGTAAACGATGGCAAAATTCTAGAAGACGGAAGCATAAGTTGCGTTTTTGAAAACAATGCGATTTGCAAAGAAGCTGCATTATGTGCTCCACTTTTGTGTGCTGTATCTCAAGGCTTAGTCAAAAATGGTTTTGACGCTTGTAAGGGCTTGTATAAGAGGGATATGTTGGTTGATGCTCTTAAAAAGAGTAGCAATTTGTAAAGCAAGGTGTAATTATGCAAACTAAAATCTTAACGTATAACGAAGGCTCAACTTTGCTTCACAAAGCAAATCCTATTGCAAAGCTCATATTAGCTGTAAGCGTTGTTGTGTCTGCTTTTATAGCTCAACAATTTAGCATTCTTGTATTTATTGCAGTTCTTATTCTTGCTGGCATGGCTATGGCTGGTATTCTTAAAGCGCTGTTTCCTCTTGTGCGCGCAATGCTTATTCTTGGCGTTGTAATGTTCTTTTTACAAACAGTTATTGCTCAAGGCGGAAACTACATGTTCTTATGGTTTAGTACAAAGGGAATTTCTGTTGCATTGCGAGCATCTTTAAGACTTTTTTGCTTTGCATTGCCTCTTGTAAGCGTGCTTAGCATTACAAAACTAAACGATTTAGCTAACGCTGTTGTTCAATACTTACACATTCCATATTGCTATGCTTTTACAATCACTACAGCTGTGCGATTTGTTCCTATTTTTGCGTACGAGATGTCTCAAATTACAGAAGCTCAAATGGCAAGAGGAGTGGAGTTCGATACAAAGAATCCTTTCAAAAAGATTAAGCTTATGATGCCTTTGATTGTGCCTCTTTTAGTTTTGTCTGTTCGTAAAGCAGATAGCTGTGCGCTGGCTGCAGAAGAGCGAGGATTCTATTTGCGCACACGTAAGTCTTCTTTTAGAAAATATCCTTTTGGCTGGCGTGGATTTGTTCTTCTTGTTATATCTGTTTTAATGATTGCTTTGCCAATACTTGTGTATATATTTGCTCCACAAATAATCTAAAATAGTCTAAACTAATCTAGAATCAATTAAAAAATTCTAGAATTTAGGCGATTTTAATGACTAATATTAAGTTTTGGCTTAAAGGTGCAAGACTTTATACTCTTCCAATTGGAATCGTGCCAGTTGTTATGGCAATTTCGATTTTTGCAAGGTATTTATTTAGCGGTCAAATACTTGTAAAGACTTACAATGTTGAAAATTTTGCTTTGCAAGCGTTTTTGTGTTTGTGTGTTGCTGTTTTTATGCAAATTTCAGTAAACTATGCAAACGATTATTGTGACGGTTTGCGCGGATTAGATAATCAAAGGTCTAAGCGAGATGTAAGCGTAAAAAACAAAGCGTTGTGCGATGTGTCTTGGAGGCTTGCAAACGCTGGTATTAAGCCAAAATCAGTGTTGTATGCTGCTTGCATATCTGCTCTAATATCGTGCGTTTTTGGACTAGTTATTACGATTAGAAGCGGAATTTGGATGTTTATTCCTCTTGGATTAATTTGCGTTATAGCAGCTTGGTTTTATGCAGGAGGATCACACCCATACGGATATAGGGGTTGGGGAGAGCTTAGTGCGTTTTTGTTCTTTGGACCAGTAGCGTTTTTAGGAACATTGTGTGCTCTTTTTTATGCAAGTGGTTTTTCTAAAGACTCAATAACTGCAGCAAGCATTGAGCAAATTGTTTTTTGCGTATTATTATCTTTTATTCCAGGCGGATTTTCTGCTTGCCTTATGATGATTAATAATTTAAGAGATATAGAAAGCGATACGCAACATAAAAAGATTACTGCAATGGCTTGGCTTGGCAAACGCAAGGGTGGTGTTGTATTTACTTGTGTTGCTGTTTTAGTGGCGATTTTACAATCATCTTATGTGCTGTTATATGTGTTCGATTCTCGATTTATAGGCGTATTTTTAAGTATTAATAATCCACATAAAACTGTTTTCGCATTAAGCAATATCTTATTTAATAAAGGTGTGTTTATTGTTTCTTGCATTCTGTTACTATTGGTTACTTGCATGTTTATTAAAAAAGCGTGCTCGCTAATATACGCAGTTATTAATGGGAATTATGCTAGTGCTTTTCCGTTGTGCGTACAGTTAGCAATGCTCGGTGCTTTGACTTTTGTATTGTCGTTATTTGCATGTGCTTTACCGCATTAAAAAGCGGTTTATGGCGTATTTTTATACACGCATGCGAGTAAAATCATTGGCAACGCGCACAGTGTGCTTTTAGTGTTTGTGCATAAAACTTGCATGATGCTAGCCTAAAAAATAAACGCAAAGATGGCGAGTATGAGTATTAAGTGTGCGAATGTATGTGTTAGTTAATGCATAGCGCTGTTGCCTTGTGTTTTGGTAAGGAAATGAGGTTAGAATGTCGGCTGAAAACAGCGATGAAGAGATGGGGAAGGCGTCTGTTGTGCTTACGGATGATGAATTGCGTAATGCATATGAATCGTCGAATGGCGTAGAAAGCAATAATAAAAATAGCGAGCAAAAAGAAAACGGCGTTAAAACTGTTATTGTTGCAGAAGATGAAGCAGTAAACCGTATGGATCTTGTAGCAATGCTGGAAGATAACGGATATAAGGTTGTTGGTCAAGCTGCTAATGGGCAAGAGGCTATTGATCTTACTCGTGAAAATCGTCCAGACGTTGTTTGCATGGATGTTAAAATGCCTGGCGTGGATGGAATTCAAGCAGCTGCTACTATTTGCGATGAAAATATTGCGCCTGTTGTTATGCTAACGGCTTTTTCGCAAACAGATCTTGTTAAGCGCGCTACTGGCGCTGGAGCAATGGCGTATGTTACAAAGCCTTACGAAGAGTCAAAGCTTTTGCCAGCTCTAGAAGTTGCAATGGGCCGATTTAGCGAGATTAACGATTTGCTTGATAGTGTTGAGCGCACAGAAAACAAGCTTCAAGATGCTCAAGATCAGCTTCGTAAAGCAGAAGAAAAGCTTAAGAAAGCAGAAGATACTCTCGAAGAGCGCAAGCTTGTAGATAGAGCAAAAGGCTTGCTTATGGATAAAGCTGGCTTCTCGGAGCAGGGTGCTTTCCGTTGGATTCAAAAAACTTCTATGGATCAGCGTATTCCAAAGAAGCGTCTTGCGTTGGCTATTATCGCTAAGTATGGCGAAGAAAAGCCATCAGACGAAGCGTAGTAAAGTCAAAATAATTTTGGTAATCGCGGTTTCTTGCGCGAGCTATGCATAAATAATTTCAAAAGTTTATTTTACAAAAAACGCAGGTGGGTGTTAAGTGAATACCAGCATCGTTGCAAACGAGGATTCTTTGAATAATGAGGATTATAAGGGAACGTTGTTGGTGGTAGATGGCCACTCACTTGCGTTTCGTGCTTTTTACGCAATATCGGCAGACAATTTTTCTACAAAATCTGGTTTTGCAACTAATGCAATATGGGGTTTTGCTACTATGCTTTCGCAAGTCATAGAAAAAGAGAAACCAGATAAGCTTGCGGTTGCTTTCGACGTTAAAGGTGGAACTTTTAGAAACAAGCTTTTGCCGCAATATAAGGGTACTCGTGAAGCTGCTCCAGAAGAACTTATAGCTCAGCTGCCCGTTATTCAAAAAATGCTTAGTGCGTTAGGTGTTAAGTACATTACAAAGCAGGGCTACGAAGGCGACGATATTATTGCTACTTTGGCAACTATGGGTGCTAATGCTGGTTATAAAACGCTTGTGCTTTCTGGAGATCGCGATGCTTTTCAGCTAATTAATAACACTATTAACGTGCTGTACCCAGGCAGGCATTTTAAGGATCTAAAGCAAATGGATTCTAATGCGATTGTTGAAAAATACAATGTTACGCCTAGTCAGTATTCAGATTTAGCAGCATTGCGCGGGGAAACGTCTGACAATATTCCAGGAGTTCCAGGAGTTGGAGATGGTTATGCTGCTAAGTGGATTAATCAATTTGGCAGCCTAGAAGGCATTATTGAAAACGCAAGTCAAATCAGTGGTAAAAAAGGCGAGTCTTTACGAGAAAGCATTGATCAGATTCGATTAAACAAAAAAGTTAATACTCTTGTTAAAGATTTAGACCTTGGAGTTAGTGTTAACGATCTTGATTTTGGCAATGTAAACGCTGCGTCTGTTGGAGAGCTGTTCGAAAATCTTGAATTTGGTACACGTACTAGAAGAAAGATTCTAAAAGAGTTTACGCGCGGGAGCAAAGAGCTTTTAGATGAGAATATTAAAACAATGATTTCTGCTGGAAGTGCGCATGCAGAAAATAGTGGTTCTACGGAATTAAATGATTCAGATGATATAGAAGACGTTAAAGCTCTGTTAGATAAAATAAACGTGCATAATATTAATTCCGAGTCTGATGCAGATAATTGGATTAGTATTGCAAAATCTTGTGTTGCGGATTCCAGCGACTTTTCCGACTCGTATATAAATAGCGCAAATCTTATAAGAAACGACTTAGAATGCGCAAAAACAATAAAAGAGAATAAAGAATTAGTAGTGTTTGCTGTAGAAGAAAAAAACAACACTAATCAGTTTGGTATTTTTGCAAAAGCATTAATAATCTTAGCTGGTAACGACGCTGCAATTGTGTATGCAAATGTTATTAATGAAAATAGCGGAATCGCTTCTAAACTAAGAGATTTTATAAAAAAGCATGAGTCTTCAGTGGTTTTGCATGATTATAAAAAGCATATTGCTCTTTTAGTGTCTCTAAGAGTCGTAGAAGATAATTATTCTTTTAGCCCACTAGTCGACACTCGCTTAGCATCTTACTTAATTGAGCCAGATTTTAAGAACGAAAATCTTTGCGATATGGCTGAGCATGTTTTGAATATTCATATAGGCTCTTCGCAATTAAACGATGAACCGACGCAAGGCAAACTTGATTTTGATATTGATAGCAGCCAAGATTCTAAAGAGCAAGATTCGCAAAGTCAAGATAACAAAGAATTAGAAGAAAGCATGCTAGAAACAGCTTTGACTATACGTTTGCTTTCTAAACAATATGCGAAAAAGTTGGATGAGCGCAAGCAAACTGGCTTAATGATAGACGTTGAAATGCCTGTTTCTAGAGTTTTAAGGAAGATGGAAGATACGGGCGCTGCTGTAGATATGCTCCGACTTGCGTCTATGAAAGATAATTTTGCAAGTGAAGCGAATTTTGCTCAAAAAATGGCGCTAGACGTTGCAGCTAAGCCAATAAATTTGCAAAGTCCTAAGCAAATTCAGCAATTACTGTTTGAAGACATGGGTCTAAAGCCTACTCGTAGAACAAAAAGTGGCTCGTATACTACTAATGCCGAAGCTTTACAAGAGTTGTATTCAAAAATTGATCCAGATGAAAAGCCAAGTCAATTTTTAGGCGCTTTGCTTAAGTATCGAGAAACTAATAAGTTAAAGCAAATCGTTCAGAGCCTTATTGATGCTGCAAGATATAAAGATGGTAGGATTCACACAACTTTTGAGCAAACTATTGCTGCTACTGGACGACTAAGTTCTTCGGACCCAAACTTGCAAAACATTCCTAATAGAAATGCTGCAGGAAGAGAGATTAGAGCGGCATTTGTTCCAGGAAGTGGCTATGAGCAGCTTATGAGTTGTGATTATTCGCAAGTGGAACTTAGAATCATGGCTCATGCTTCTGCAGATAAAACGCTTATTGATGCTTTCCAGTCTGGTGTTGATTTTCATAAGTTTGTAGCGAGCCTAGTTTATAGGATTCCAGTAGAGCAAGTTAGCGCAGATCAGCGTAGTCATGTTAAAGCAATGAGCTACGGGTTAGCGTACGGACTCAGTACGTACGGTCTTGCAAAGCAACTAGGAATTAGTCCTGCGGCTGCCGAGATGCTTAAAGAAAAGTATTTCAATACTTTTGGTGCAGTACACGACTATTTGGAGTCTTTAGTAGATAAAGCTAGAAAGCTTGGATACACTCAAACAATGTTTGGTAGAAGAAGATATTTCCCAAAGTTAAATTCTACGAACAGAGCATCTAGAGAAGCTGCAGAACGAGCTGCTCTAAACGCTCCTATTCAAGGAAGCGCTGCAGACATTATGAAGCTTGCAATGATTAGAGTAGATGATGATTTGCGAAAAGCTAATGTTAAGAGTCGCGTGATTTTGCAAATCCACGATGAACTTGTTCTTGAGATTGCCCATGGTGAGGCGGATGTTGTAGAAAACATTGTTAAAAATGCTATGGAACATACTGTTGAGCTTTCTGTTCCGCTTAGTGTTTCTACTGGAGTTGGTGCTGATTGGCAGCTTGCTGCGCATTGATGTGTTTGCGAATGTGTTTGTGAATCGCTAAAAAATCATACTTGTAGGCTTGTTGTAAAGGATAGGAATAATGGCAACTTTAGGTGAGATTGTTAATGTTTTAGAAGACTTATATCCTTTAAGTCTTTCTGAGTCTTGGGATAATCCAGGATTAATCGTTGGGAATCCTTCGCATAAAGTTAATAAAATTGTTTGCTTATCGGATCCAACTTTAGAAGCTGTTGAAGAATCGTGCAAAATGGGAGCGGATTTGATTGTTTCGCACCATCCTTTGTTTTTTAAGTCGGTTCACGAAGTTTCTGGTTTTTCTGTTCGCGGGAAAATAGTTCAAACGCTTATTGAAAATCGTTGCGGATTGTGGGTTGGTCACACTAATGCGGATGCGGCTTTTAGGGGAGTAGCAGATGCCGCAGCGAATGCTTTTGGTCTTAAGGATTTGCATCCTCTTGTTCCTGCAAGCAATAACCCTTCTATTGGGCTTGGCAGAGTTGGAGTGCTTGAGCAAAAAATCACGCTTAAAGAGTTTGCTATGCGCGTTTTTAACGCTTTACCTGCTACTAAGCTAGGGGTTCAAGTGTGCGGAGATGTTGATGCAATGGTTAGTAAAATAGCTGTTCTTCCAGGATCTGGTGATTCCTTATTTGATGAAGTTCGCGCTTGTGGAGCAGACGTGTATGTAACAAGTGATTTAAGACATCATCCTGCAACGGACGCGTACGAGCAAGCTATTTATGAATCGCAACTAGCGCACTCTAATATTATTAAGCCTATGCTTATAAACACTCCTCATAGCGCTATTGAATCTTTATGGTTTAAGTATGCTGTTAAAGATATTCACGATTCTATATATAAGAATTTTGGTGAATCATTAGATGTTTCTTGGATTGGCAGAGCTTTTGACCCTTGGAATTACGTGATTAACTAGCGTGATTAACTAGCGCGATTAGTTAGTGCGATTATTTACGCGATTAGTGTTTGCGAATACGAAACAAAAAAGTCTTGCTGATTTCTCAACAAGACTTTATTTTGTGTCCGGAGCGGGACTTGAACCCGCACGCCTGTACAAATAGGCACTAGCACCTCAAGCTAGCGCGTCTACCATTCCGCCACCCGGACGGGTGTTTTAGACAACAGATAGAACTATAACATTTTTTTCAACTCTTTGCTTCGGCGTGTTGCAAATTAATTGATTTTTGTAATAATTTCTTTAATTTCGCTAGCATTTTGAGCGTTAATTGGACGATTTGGGTCAAAATCCACTACTGTAACTGGAATATTTTGCACTTTTCCGCTTAAATCCACTATAGAATGTTGCGGATTTTGGCTGTTGTTATGCTGTGGATAATCCAATCTTGTAAAAGATCCTCTAGATTCATGCCTTGCTAACGATGCTTGCAAAACTGCTTTTGCAAATGTAATCAAGTTTTTCAATTCCAAAATAGCTGTTAGCTCTTGATTAAAAACAAGATTTTTAGAATGCAAAATAAGCATATTGGCTTTTGGAATAATAAGCGTATCTATTTTTTGCAAAGCTTCTTTAATGCTCTTTTCGCTGCATCTTACTGCAATAGCTGTTTCCATAATCTCTTCTAGCGCATCTAAAAGCATGTATGGATTTTGCTCATCTTTTGAATCGTTCTCGCTTTGCATAAGTGATAGTATTTTTTGGATTCGCTTTTTAGCTAATTCGTCTATTTTTTGGATTTTGTTTTGCAAATTATTTTGATTTTGAGTTTCTTCTTGATTTTGCAAGTCTTTTGCAATAGATTTTCCTGCGATTTTTCCAAATAAGCAAGCGTCAAGAAGCGAGTTTCCGCCAAGGCGATTAGCGCCATGTACTCCTGAGCAAGCGCATTCTCCAGCAGCGTATAATCCCTTTATGCTTTGTTTTTTCCCTCTATCTAACTTATAGACTTGACTGTTAAGAGTGATTGGTATTCCGCCCATTGTGTAGTGTGCAGTAGGCTTAATAGGTACAAGATCTTTTGAAGGATCTAAATGCGCATATTTTTCAATCGTCTCAACAACTTGCGGAAGAGCCTCTAGCATATGCTGTTTTTCTATATGAGTCATGTCTAGCCAAACGCAATCTTTTTTATCAACGTTGCTAGTTGTGTCTTCCACTCCTCGCGCTGCATCGACTTCTGCTATAATCGCCCTGCTTACAACGTCTCTTGGAGCTAAATCCGCGTGCGTATTGTCGTAGTTCTTCATAAATGCTTCGTTTTTGCAATTCCTAAGCACTCCGCCTTCTCCTCGCGCGGCTTCCGAAAGCAATATTCCAGTGTGCGCTAATCCAGTTGGGTGGAATTGTATAAACTCTATGTCTTCTAATTGCAATCCAGCATTTAGCACTAAAGCCATTCCGTCTCCAGTTAAATCCCAGGAGTTAGAAGTTGTTGCAAATAGTCTGCCAGCGCCTCCAGTTGCAATAAGAACATTATTTGCGCTTATTTTTTCTACGTTTCCTGTTTTTTCGTTTAGCGCTATAACTCCTTCTACGCTGTTTGTTTCGCTATTTATTGCAATATCTGTAACGTAAATTTCTTCGCTAATTTCAATGTTTTCTTCTAAGCATTTTTGCCACAAGCTGTATAGAATTTGGTGACCGATTCTATCTGCAGCGTACGCAGCTCGCCTAACTGGCTGTTTCCCAAAGTCAGCAGTGTGACCTCCAAAGAATCTTTGATTAATGTGACCGTCTTTTGTTCTAGAAAAAGCAACTCCAAAGTGCTCAAGTTCAATAACTGTATCTCTAGCTTCTTTTGCCAGCATTTTTGCTGCGTCTTGATCGCTTAGCCAGTCGCCTCCGTGAACAGTGTCGTAATAGTGCCATTGCCAGCAATCTTTTTCTACGTTTCCTAATGATGCTGCAATTCCGCCTTCGGCAGAGCCTGTATGAGATCTTAATGCTTGAAGCTTGCAAATCACTAGTATTTTAGGCTGTTTTCCGTGCATTTTTAGCGTTTGGTACTCTTTAGACTTTACTAAGCCTAATGCGGCTGAAAGTCCTGCAGCTCCAGCTCCAATAATTAAAACGTTGTAAAACGAGTTATTTATTTTTATTTGCTCGCTTTTTTCTTGACTTTTTACGTTTGATTCGCTTTGCTCAAAGTTTGATTGCATAACACTTATTTTCTCATATTTTTCGTATTTTATTTAAGACTTTAGGACATTTTATTTAAGACTTAAGGCCTAGGATTTTTTATTTAAGACTTTAGACTTAAGTCTTTTTTCGATTTATGCTAAAAACGCCATTTTGACTTTTGATTAATCCATCTAGCTCAAGAATCGCAAGCTCTCCTGATATTTGTGATATTGAAAAATCGCTATTTGTTTCTGATTTTGCAATAGCTTCATGAATATTGTCTATATTTGCACATACTTTGTTGTGCTTGCATTTGTGAATCGCTTTTAATATAAGCTTTTGTAAATCATTGCAAGTGTCTGGAATACTTTCGTTATTACTTAGTGAATGTGGCAAATAATGATGTGAATTAGGGTAGATGTCTTCTATATCTCTGTGTGAGCATATCATCATAGCTTTTCCGTCATGAATAAGCATGTTGCATCCAGCATTATTTGGCAAAGTTACATCTCCAGGAACTGCATACAATTCTCGGTTTAGTTCCAATGCCCAATTTGCTGTGTTTAACGCTCCCGACCTTAATCTAGCTTGAGAAACTATGACTTTGCTGGCAAGTGCTGCAATAAGGCGGTTTCTTAGCAAGAATCTGCGTGCTTCTGGAATAGTTTCGGGGCAAAGCTCGCTTATGCATGCTCCTCCGCTTGCAAGTATTGCGTTAAAAAGTTGAGCATTGCTGCTTGGGCCCATATTGTTTAGTCCTCCAGCAAAAACGACTATTGTTTTACCTACAGGACTTGCGTTTATTGCGTGGCAATCCAATGCGTCTAATGTTCCCCAATGTGCTGCAGCGTCAATTCCGTAAGCTCCGCCAGAAACAATTGTGTGCCCTTTTTTAGCGCACGATTTTGCGAAAGTAAAGCTAAGTTCGTACCCGTAGTCATTGCATCCTCTAGATCCAACGATTGCAAGTGGTTGTTTGCATTGAATAAGAGCGTTTGGGTCTCCAATTCCCCATAAGCAAAGTGGGGGAGCGACCTTGCATTTTGTTGCTAAATCTTGTAATTGTTTAGGCCAATACTTGCTTTTTGGAGATATAATCCATTGCGATCCGCTTGAGCTAAACCATTTTTTGAGTTTGTTTGCATCCCAAAAAGGTAGATCTTGCATTCTTAAACACCATTTTTTAACAGATTTATGCAATACAGCAAAATTATTTACTTCATTTTTATTGTTTGCACTTTTACCGCCCCAAATTTTAAGACCTTCCAAAAAGCATTTTTCTAAAACTTTGATTTGTGGGTGATTTTTTACAATGTTTGTAAGAACATTGTCTAAATCGTTTGTACTTGAATCAGTATTGCATTCTTGCTGCTTATTTTCGCTAGAATCTTTTTGATAGCAATTTGTTGGAAAATCAAGCTCTAATTGTTTATTGCTTATTTTGCTTGCGTTTTTAGTGATTGATTCGCAAATAGAATATAGTGCATCTACAATGCTTGTAGCATTAACAGTTCCTATAGTAAGCGTGTACATTATTGCGTCTGCTCCATCTGTGCAAAACGTTAGTATTGCTCGCGCTAAAGTATCGTCATTTATTGCATAAATATCACTTGTTTGCGTGTTTGTTATATTTGCTGCATTGGTTATATTTACAACATTTGCGTTATTTGTGCTAATCATATTCTTGTCCTTAAGCTAATTGCTTGAGCCATGTCGGTTAAATCTGGGCAAGTGTGACCACAAAGATCTGCTAAAGTCCAAGCAAGTCTAAGTGCTCTATCTGCGCCGCGTAAACTCAACTTGTGGTTTTCAAGAGACTTATTTATAAGCTCAATCGCTTTTTGAGATGTGTATTTTCTAAGCCATGTTCCAGAAGCTTGAGCGTTGCAACTCCAACCAAGTTTCTTAAAACGATCTTGTGCAACAAGTCTTGCGTTTTTTACGTTTTCACGCATCATTGCGCTAGTCAAAATTTTTTCCGACATTTGACTTGCGCCGTTTTCTAACATGGCTTTTCTGGTTATGATTTTTTCTACTGGTGGCACATCCATTTGAATATCAATCCTGTCTAAAATTGGTCCAGAAAGTCTAGAAAAATAGCGTATGCGTTCTTTCTCTTTGCAAGTGCATCGCTCTCCGTTTCCGTACGCATATCCGCATGGGCACGGGTTTGCTGCTATAATGAGCTGGAATTTAGCAGGATACAGCGTTGTTCCTTTAGATCTAGAAACAGCAATATGGCCAGATTCCAATGGTTCTCTAAGTGTTTGCAAAACTCGTGGCGAAAATTCTGGAGCTTCGTCCATAAATAAAACTCCACAATGCGCGCGAGTTATGATTCCAGGCTTGGCTAAACCTGCGCCGCCTCCTATAAGAGATGCTGCGGAAGAAGTGTGATGAGGCGCTTCAAAAGGCGGAACGTCCGTTATTCCGTAGTAGGGAAGTGTTCCGCAAAGCGACCTAATAGATGCCACTTCTAGCTGCTCTCGCTCGTTAAGAGGGCACATTATGCTTGGCATTCTAGAAGCTAGCATTGTTTTTCCAGACCCAGGAGGACCTATCATCATAACATGGTGTCCTCCAGCTGCCGCCACTTGCAAAGCCCACTTTGTGTGCTCTTGACCTAATACTTCCGACATATCTCCAATCTCGTTTAATGGCCTATCGTTATGTACAGGCTCAACGTTATCTGCCATATTTTTGCTCGAGTATTTAATGCCGTTACTATTAGAATTGTGCAAATCGCCAGCTTTTTCTCTTTCTTCTACTCTAATGTGGTCGTACGTTTTAATCGCATTTAACGCGCGTTCTCTGTTCTTTTTGGCAATCGGCCTAGCTTCGTCTTCTAATTTTCCATTTAGCTCGTCTACTAAATCTAAAATATGCTTAATCCCAATTGCTTCAATCCCATTTACTAGCTTTGCTTCTTCAAGATTTCCGTATGGAATAATCATTTTTGTAATATTTTTTTGCTTAGCGTATAGTGCGATTGGCAGCATTCCTTGAATTGGCAAAACGGATCCGTCTAAATTAAGCTCGCCTAAAATAATAGTGTTTTCTAGCTCGCTAAGTGGAATAATTCCTCTAGCGCTTAGTATGCTTGCTGCGATTGCAAGGTCGTAAGATGCTCCACTTTTTGGCATAGAAGCAGGAGAAAGATTTACTGTTAGCCTTGTGTCTGGCCATTCGCATCGCAAAGACATATATGCCGATTTAACTCGTTCTCTTGCTTCGCTTAAAGAAGTATCGGGAAGGCCAATAATTGAGAATCCAGGCAGGCCGCTAGATATAAATGCTTGCAATTGTATTGTAAATGCCTTTAATCCAAGCAGTCCTACAGATAATGCGTTTCCAATGATCATTAGAATGCTCCTAAAATGTGTTGTATTTGAATGTTTTTGTTTTTGGAAATAAGTATTGATACAACGTCGAATCGTATTCTTCTATGCTTAAACATTTTGTGATTTTCTAGCCAATTGAATGCAGCTTTATGCGTTTTTATACGTTTTTCTTCTGTTACTGCTTCTAGAGGAGTGCCAAAACGTATGCTTCGTCGTGTTTTTACTTCAATAAATACGATTATTCCTTCTGTGTTCATCATTACAACATCAAGCTCTCCAAAACGACTATGCCAATTTCTATCTAGCAAAATCCAATTTTTAAGCATTAGTTTTAGTGATGTGTATTCTTCGCCAAGGCTACCTATTGTTTTATTTGGTATTGAAAAGTCGCATAGTTGTTCTTCGACTTTTGCTACACGGCTTAGCAGTTCTTCTTGTTGTATATTTTCTTGTTGTATATCTTCTTGCGATATATCTAATATCATGTCTTCTTCGTTTATCATGATGCAATTTCATCAAGCTCAAAATCTTTTTTCTAGCTTTTTAGAGCAATGTGGTTAAAGGCTATACTTCGGCGTGTTGCCTTTAATCTAGGGAAAAATCATACTGTTTAATAAAGTATTTTTTTATTTTCTAAAAAAGCTTGCATTATGTAAAAGTTTAATCTTTTTTAAGAATCGCCTTATGTATTGATGAAAACTATATAAATATATGCAATACTTGAATTATGCAAATTAGACCAGGTTCTATGTATCCGCTTGGAGCTACCTACGATGGCGCGGGCGTAAACTTCGCATTGTTTTCCGAAGTAGCAAAGCATGTTGAGTTGTGCTTGTTTGACGAGCAAGACAACGAAACGCGCATCGATATGACTGAGCAGAATTCTTACGTTTGGCATACCTACATATCTGGAATACAGCCAGGCCAAAGATACGGCTATAGAGTTCACGGTCCGTATGATCCAAATCATGGATTGTGGTGTAATCCAAACAAGCTGCTTTTGGATCCATATGCTAAGGCGATTGAGGGAAATATTGACGGCGACGAGAGCCTGTTTTCTTATTGGTTTGCAAATCCAGATGATTTAGCAGCAATGAACACTTTGGATTCTGCAGATCACACTATGAAAGCTGCTGTTATAAACCCATATTTTGATTGGGGAAACGACCAGCACCCAATGATCCCGTATCACGATAGCGTGATTTACGAAGCTCATGTTAGAGGAATGACGAATCTAAATCGTAATGTTCCTCCAGAAATTCGCGGAACGTATGCTGGATTAGCTCATCCAAGCGTAATATCTTACTTAAAAAAGCTTGGAATTACTGCCATTGAGCTTATGCCTATTCATCAATTTGTAAACGATTCTTTCTTGCAGAATAAAGGCTTAAGCAACTATTGGGGATATAACACGATTGGCTTCTTTGCTCCTCAAAACTCGTATTCAAGCTCTGGTCAGCGTGGCGAGCAAGTAAACGAGTTTAAGGCAATGGTTAAGGCATATCATGCCGCAGGAATGGAAGTTATTCTAGACGTTGTTTACAATCACACTGCAGAAGGAAACGATAGGGGACCAACATTAAGCTTTAGAGGAATCGACAATCGCGCTTACTATCGCTTGGTAGACAACGATCAGCGTCATTATTTTGACACTACTGGCACAGGAAACTCGCTTCTTATGCGATCTCCTAAAGCCTTGCGATTAATCACAGATAGCTTGCGATATTGGGTTACGGAAATGCATGTAGACGGATTCCGATTCGACTTGGCTGCAACGCTTGCTCGTCAATTCCAAGAAGTAGATAAGCTTTCTGCATTCTTCGACATTATTGAGCAAGACCCTATTATCTCTAGCGTAAAACTTATTGCAGAGCCTTGGGATATTGGCGTTGGTGGATACCAAGTTGGTGGATTCCCTCCAAGCTGGTCCGAGTGGAATGGTCGCTACCGCGATTGCGTACGCGATTTTTGGCGCTCGCAGCCTTCGACTTTGCCTGAGTTTGCAAGTCGACTTATGGGAAGCTCCGATTTATATGAGCAAAATGGTCGTAAGCCTGTAGCTTCTGTAAACTTTATTACTGCTCACGATGGCTTTACTATGAACGATTTGGTGAGCTATAACGAAAAGCATAATGAAGCAAATAAGGAAGGCAATAACGACGGCGCTAACGACAATCGTTCGTGGAATTGCGGAGTAGAAGGCCCTACAAATATTCACGATGTTAACGAACTTCGTCAGCGCCAAATGCGAAATCTTTTCTCCACTTTGCTAATGAGCCAGGGCATTCCTATGATTTGCGCTGGAGACGAGATTATGCGTACTCAAAATGGAAACAACAACGCATATTGCCAAGATAATGCTATTTCTTGGATTAATTGGGATTTTGATTCCACTCAAAAAGATATGTTTGACTTTGTTTCTAAGCTTATTCATTTAAGACTAGATCACCCTGTTTTGCATAGGCGTAGATTCTTTATTGGTCGTATGCCTTCGGATGATGCTTCAGAGATTCCGCAAGTAGAGTGGTTTGATCACACGGGTTCCGTAATGGATATGGAAGCTTGGAGTAATACTCATGCGCTTTCGGTGATGATTTATTTGAATGGTTCAGATATTCCAGAAACCGATTGGTACGGAAGTAGAATGGTCGATAATGACTTTATTCTTATTTTCAACGCGCATTACGAGCCTATAACTTTCACTTTGCCAGATAAGCGTTATGGCGAAAAGTGGACTCTTGTTGTAGACACTCATAATCCAAAAGGTCCGCAATTGCATTACGAATCTGGTTTTAATATTGTTGCTCAATCAAGAAGTTTCCTTCTTCTTATGAGTGAGAAGCAAGAATAATATTAAGAATAATATAAGCAAATTAATTAATTGTGACCTATGATTTTGCTGATTTTAGCTGGTTGTAGGTCACATTTTTAATATCTTGATTTAATATCTTGATTTAATGCATTATTTAATACATTATTTAATACATTATTTAAGATTTGACTTAAGACCTTAAACGGTCGCTTTGCATAGCTGCGACTTGCCTTGAAAACACTATTATCCACCCTAAAAATAGTAAACAAGATAAAGCTTCTACATTTGTTAAAGTGTTATTACCGTGAACCCATTGATTTCCAACCCAAGCAGTAAGAATAACAGCTAAATCCGAAGCAACGTAGAATGTTTTAGAAAGCCTAGGTGCAAGCCATGGAAGGCATATAAGCATTGTGCAAATAAGACCAGTAACGCCTCTAGCGCATAAATCGTGTATAACTGGGTGAGGAGTATAGCGGAACGTTCCAATCCCAATAAACGCTATTCCTCCAAGAATTAGCAAAGCTGCCATAATGGTTGTTCGAGTCTTAAAATGCTTTGTAGTGTTAGTGCCCTTATTTTGCAAGATTTCGTGCTGTGTTGCAACAAACTCGGTTATAGCAAAGTAGCTTGTAATAATAATGCATATTCCAGCTAGAATTAGCGTTGCATTAAACATGCTTGCTGCAAACGTTGTTCTGTCTCCTAGTTGAGAGAAGTTATTGTTGTACCAATACGGGTCGTCGGAAGTTAATCCAGCAGTTGCAGCTCCAGAAATCACAAATAGTGGAAGAAGCGAAGCAACGGTTTTTGCTTCTAAAAGTTCTGCTTGTACAAGAGTTGCGTATCCAACAATTCCGCTTAATGCGCAACAAAGAACAGGAAGATAAGTGTTTACGGCACTTCTTCCAATAATGCTATTGATTATAGAAAGAAGAGCAAAAGACATAAGTAGCATTGTTGCGCCATAAATCGTAGAAAGCGCGATTATTTCAAAAGCGTGTTTTGCGATTTGCAACCAATTCTTTTTAAGTATTCCTTTGTGTGTTCTTAAATATCCGACTACAAAAGTGCACATGCTGCAAGCGGCAACCACTCCAGACGCCATTGTAAACAAGCGTTGTGTAACTTGCCATATTGCTGGCATTGTGTTTATGTATATAGACATTACAATCATGCCAAATAATGCGCACGCTAGAAAAGCGATTAATCCAGCTGCTTCTGCACGTTGAAAACGCCCCATATGAACCTCTAAAATCCGTTTCCTATTTTTCAATGCTTGTTCTATTCTATCGCGCGTGTTGCAAATTTGCGTTTGTCTGCAATGTGCGCTATTGTATTTGATTGTGCTTGGAGCTGGTAATCAGCTAGAAAGCATCGGGGTGTAGCGCAGTTTGGTAGCGCGCCTGCTTTGGGAGCAGGATGTCGCAGGTTCGAATCCTGTCACCCCGACTTTTTTATATCTGCTTGTTTTTTTGAACATCTACTATACAAAAAAGCACTCTATGTGTATTCTTGTGTAGGTAAGTTTTTGATGTATTATTTGCATTACATTCTTACACTGTGATTATAAATATTTGACTCGGGAGCCGTTTCTGGCTGAGAGGAAGCGAAAGCTTCGACCGATTGAACGTGTGCTAAGTAATGTTAGCAACGGATGTCGCTCTTTTCCCGTGCCCAAATCTTTCAATATTGAAGAAAGGCACTTATTATGACTAATGTTTCAATGGAACATTCTAATCGCTGGCGTATTCTTGATATCGTCATAGCTGCTATTATCGCTGTTGCATCTGGCGTATTATTCTGGGCTTGGGATATTGTGTGCGCAGCTCCTACTAATCTTTTTGCAAGCTTATTGCCTGGTGCTGAAGGTTTATCTAATGGTTTTTGGCTTTTTGCTGGACCTTTAGCTGCAATAATCGTGCGTAAGCCTGGCGCTGCATTGTTTGCCGAAACGCTTGCTGCTTTTGTGGAACTTATGTTAGGAAATCAGTGGGGTGTTGGCGGATCGTTAATCGTCGGTATTATTCAAGGCGTTGGTGCTGAACTCGCATTCATTTTCTTTATGTACAAAACATGGAATTTGCTTTCCACTGCAATATCTGGATCGTTAGCAGGCGTAGCTTGCTTTATCTACAATTGGGTTAGCGGCGGTCAAGGCTGGAATGCTCAATATATTATTGCAAATCTCATTACTTCTATTATTTCTGGCCTTATTGTTGCAGGTATTGTTGTGTGGCTTGTTCAAAAGGCATTAGCTGCAACTGGTGTGCTTGATCGTTTTGAATCGGGCCGTCCTCAAGCATTAGTGTGAGTTATATCTAAATACTAATTGCAACTTGTAAACTATCGTGTTTAATGCTCAAAATGCAAAAACACGGTAGTTTACTCGTATGATGCTTATATTTTGTACTTGTTTTATATTTTTTGAAATTGTGTTATGCAATTTTTATATTTTTAGATTTTTATATTTTTAAATTTTGCTATGCAATGAAAGTTTGTTTGTATGCGATTTGTTGATAAAAACGAGTGGACTCCAGCGAGCGTAGTTGCTAAAGACTGGGGTTGGAGACACGCTACGCGCAAAGATTTTGTGTTAAGGAATGTAAATATTGATATTAAGCCTGGTGAGCATGTGTTGCTTTTAGGTGCTTCTGGCGCTGGGAAAAGCACGTTTATGGCTGGTTTAGCAGGTGTTTTAGGTGATGAAACAGAAGGCATGGAAGAAGGTAGCCTTCTAATCGGTGGTGTTCATGCTAGAGACGCTCGCGGAAAAGTTGGACTTGTTATGCAAGATCCAGATTCTCAAATCATTCTTGAAAGAGTAGGCGACGACGTAGCTTTTGGAAGTGAGAATCTTGGAGTTAATAGCGAAGAGACTTGGAACCGCGTAAAGCTTTCGCTAAAAGCTGTTGGTTTAGACAATATTACTCAAGGAAGTCAGGGTCTTAGACGCTCAACACAATCTTTATCGGGAGGCCAAAGGCAACGTCTTGCTTTAGCAGGAGTGCTTGCAATGCATCCTGGATTGCTGCTTTTAGATGAGCCTACAGCTAATCTAGATCCTAAAGGTGTTCAGCAAGTTCATGATGCTGTGGCGAATATTCTTAAAAAAACAGGTTCTACAATGATTGTAGTTGAACATCATATTGATGTGTGGCTGGATTTGATTGATAGAGTTATTGTTATTGGAAAAAACGAAAATAATAATGATGCAAATGTAGGATGCGTTATTGCAGACGGTAAGCCTGAGGATGTTTTTGAAAAATATGGCGATATGCTCGCAAAAGGTGGTGCTTGGGTTCCAGGAAGAACAGTTGAATCTTTTGCACCTAAACGTTGCGATAGCGAAATCAATAGCGAAATCAATAGCGAAATCAAAGATGCGGAAGAATCTGTTGCGCTCTATACTAATGATTGCTCTTTTGGAAGAACTCTGCCACTAGCAGAACATGTTAATGTAGCTTTTCGTTTTGGCGAAGTAACGGCTTTAATGGGGCCTAATGGTGCTGGTAAAACCACGCTAGCGTTAACGCTTGCAGGATTATTAAAACCAATTGCTGGCAGTGTGTGCATGATGGAAAAGTATGTTCCAAAACGACGTAAAAATAATCTTTTTACTTGGAAAAGTCAAGAATTGCTAGGGCGAGTTGGCATGGTGTTTCAGGAGCCAGAACATCAATTTATAACATCTTCTGTAAGAGACGAAGTTGCTGTAGGCCCTAAAAAGCAAGGAAAAAGCGAAAAGGAAGCTTACGATATTGCCGATAGCATGCTTGAACGTATGGATTTGAAGCGTTTTGCTCTTGCTAATCCTTATACATTATCTGGAGGAGAAAAACGTAGACTTTCTGTAGCTACGCTTTTAGCTGCCGCTCCGCGTGTTGTTATTATGGATGAGCCTACTTTTGGGCAAGATTTTAGAACTTGGACAGCAATGGTAAAACTTATTGCGCAAATACGCGATAGTGGCTCAGCGGTGATCGTTGTTACTCACGATGATGAGCTTGTAAAGTCTTTAGATGCCAGAGTAATAAGAGTTGAGTCACGAAAAAATCGCAGTGTCCGCTCATAACTATAGTGAAGGGAATGAGTAGAAGTGAATAAAACTAGTAGTGCAGAAGAATCGTCTAGTATTCAAGTTAAAGATTTTGAAAGTTTACTAAAAGTTTCTCATATTGATGTAACAGCGTCTTCTAAACGTTTAGAAAGTGAACGACTAGTTTCGCCTTCTTGGTTTATTCGTAAGCTTAATCCAATAAGTCGTTTTATTGGAGCGTTATTACTCTGCTTGCCTATGTTTGTTACATTAGATATTGTTTCTGCTTCTATTGCATTTGGTTTAGATATACTGTTATTTGCAATTGCTGGAGTAACTCCTTGGTATGTTTTACGCCATACTTGGCCAGTTTGGATTGCTGCTTCGGGTAGCTTTATATCGGTGCTCTTATATGGCCAAAGTTCTGGAGATGATATATTTAAGTTTGGCTGGATGCATATAAGTCAAGGATCATTATATTTGGCAATTTGTACCTTTGTTCGTGTTCCATCTGTAGCAGTTCCAGGCGTTATATTAGCTATTGGATTAGATCCAACTGATTTAGCAGACGGCTTAGTGCAGATTTTGCATTTTTCTCCACGATTTGTGTACGGAGCATTAGCTGGATTGAGAATGTTTAGCCTATTGCAAAATGATTGGCGTGCTTTTGGTTTAGCTCGCAGGTCTCGTGGTATATTGGATGGTAAGGCTTTGCAGCGCATGCTTTCGCAATCTTTTGGCTTGCTTGTGTTATCTATTCGCAGAGGCACTAAACTTGCTACAGCTATGGAAGCTAGGGCTTTTGGAAGTAGTATTAAACGCGTTCCAGCACGAAAATCGAAGTTAACAGCATACGATTGGATATTTTATGCAATTTGCATTGCTGTTCCTACTGTTGCTTTATATGCGTCAATACAAACAGGATATTGGCATAATGCGTTTATTCATATGTAAATCATTTTGAAAATTGCAATGCGTACATATTCATAGATAGTATTCATAATATGAGCGGAATAATGAATTCTTATAATCATGATGATGTTTGGCAAGCTCCATCATGCAATACGCCTTTGAACGCAACAGTGAATATTCCTGGAAGCAAGTCGTTATCTAATCGATATTTGATTTTGGCAGCTCTTGGAAGTAAGCCAGTTGTTCTAAAGGGATTGCTGAGATCAAGAGATACGGAACTTATGATTAACGCGCTAAGCGTATTTGGAGTTAAATGCGATTTGCTAAGCCGCGACGGCACAACAGTTTGTGTTATTCCGCCCAAAAATGGCGTTTTTAGCGTAGATGATTGTGCGGTTGTTAATTGTGGCTTGGCTGGAACAGTTATGCGTTTTGTAACAGCTTTAGCGTTGTTTGCAAATAATTGTGTGAAATTTGATGGAGATGAGCAAGCGTATGCTCGTCCAATGAAGCCTGTTCTAGATGGATTGGAACAGTTGGGCGCAAAAATCGTATATCACGGAAAAGTCGGATTCTTACCATTTAGCGTTATTCCGCCCAAAAATCTTGAATCATATGATGTAAATAGTGCTCAAAATTCTTGCAATAATCGCGTTATTCGTATCGACTCTTCGTCATCGTCTCAATTTATCTCTGCGCTTCTGCTAATTGCATCTCGAATTCCAGGAGGATTACAAATCGAGCATATTGGAAGCAAATTGCCTAGTATGCCTCATATTCAAATGACAATGGAAGATGTGCGCAAAGCTGGCGGAGTAGTAGATATGCCAGAAAGCGGAGTATGGCGTGTTAAAGAACATGATTTGATTTTGCCAGATGAAGTTGTTGTAGAGCCAGATCTTTCTAACGCAGCGCCTTTTATTGGAGCAGCGTTGATTGCTGGCGGATGCGTTAAAATTCCTAATTGGCCGCTTAAAACAACTCAGCCTGGGGGATTGTTGCCTGGGATTCTTGAGCAAATGGGCGCAAAAATTGTTTTTGAGCATTCTAGCGCAGATTCTTCAACATTGTGCGTAACTAGTAGCGGCATAATTCGTGCAATTAAGTCGCTTGATTTGGCTGCTGCTGGCGAGGTTGCGCCAAGTATTGCTGCGATTCTTGCGTTTGCAGATGGTGTAAGCGAGTTGCACGGTATTGCGCATTTAAGAGGCCACGAAACGAATCGCTTGAGTGCAATAGTTACGGAACTAAATCGCGTTGGAATAGGTGCTGATGAGCTAGATGATGGAATTCGTATTATTCCTAGCAAAAATATGCATGGGGAAGTGATGGAGACTTATGCGGATCACAGAATGGCAACTTTTGCATCAATGTTAGGTCTTCGTATATCTAATATAAGAGTAAAAAATATTGCCACTACGCGCAAAACAATCCCTGATTTTCCTGGTATGTGGAATAAGATGCTTGAATAGTGAGCCTAAATAGTGAGCCTAAATAACAAATAATCCCGAGTTTTTTTAACCCGGGATTATTTATGTGTTACGTTTTTACGTTACGTTGTTTTACACTACGATTTAGCGCTCAAACTTGTTGCCGTAAGAATCGACTCCAGCTTCTGCGATTTGTGCAGACTTTCGAGCGATTGCCAACTCTTCGTTAGTTGGGATTACAGCAATAATCACAGAGCTATCTGGAGTGGAAATAATGCGTGGCTCCTTAGAACGAACCAAGTTCTTCTCTTTATCGAGCTTAACGCCGAATGGAGCAAGCTTTTCGCATACAAGAGCGCGAACAATCTCGTCGTTTTCGCCAACGCCAGCGGTGAATGTGATTACGTCCACGCCGCCCATTTGAGCAGTGTAGTTGCCAATGTAGCCAACAATGCGGTGAACGTACACGCCAAGAGCAAGCTTAGCATCTTCGTCGCCCTCTGCGATGAGCTTATGAATATCGCGCAAATCGCCGTGGCCAGTCATGCCCATCATGCCAGAACGCTTGTTAAAGAGCGTATCAAGCTCATCCACATTCATGTGAGCGTTGCGAATAAGGTGGAACACTACAGCTGGGTCAATATCTCCAGTGCGGCCGCCCATCATTAAACCTTCGAGAGGCGTTAAGCCCATAGAAGTTTCAATTGGCTTGCCAGAAACCTGAGCAGAAGCAGAAGCACCGTTACCAATGTGCAAAACAATCTGCTTCAAGCCTTCTGCAGGCTTTCCAACAACGCTTGGAACTACAGAGCCAATGTATTCGTGGGAAGTGCCGTGAGCGCCATAGCGACGAATGTGGTACTGGTTTGCAATATCTTTGTTCAATGCGTAAGTCGCAGCAACCTGTGGCAAATCGTGGAAGAACGAAGAGTCAAACACCATAATCTGTGGAACATCTGGCAAAAGTTCAGTCATAACTTCAGCGCCAACAGCCTCAGGGCCGTTGTGAAGTGGAGCCAAAACAGCCAAATCCTTCACCTTATTAATGGTCTTTTTGTTTACTAATGCAGGCTTAGGGAATGTTAAGCCACCCTGAACAACGCGGTGTCCAACAGCTACGATTCCAGACTTGGAAAGATTTGGACCATACTCCTCGAAGAAGCCGAGTACGCGCTTTAAGCCTTGCTCGTGATCGTGCACTGGCTCGTCAAACTCATGCTTTTCGCCATTGAATACGTGCTTGTAGTGTCCGTCAACTGGTTCGCCAATTTTTTCTACGATACCAGACGCAATACCTTCGCCGCTTTCCAAATCGACGAGCTGGTACTTAATAGAACTAGAACCAGAATTGATAACAAGAACGGTTTTTGCCATGAGGGCATCCTCCATAAAGTGTTGATAAGGCTAGTAAATTGCCATGTTTAAGTTTACATGCAAGTTCCTACAATGAGTGCTTTTGTATTTACTTATTATTACATTTGCAAATCATTGTAAGAACTTGCAATTATTAAATTATTGCTTGATATTATTGCTTGCGATTATTAGAACTGCGCTTCCAATGCTGTAAGAGCAACAGTGTTGATAATATCTTGAACCAATGCTCCTCTAGACAAGTCGTTAACAGGCTTGTTTAAGCCTTGCAGGATTGGTCCAACAGCTAAAGCGCCGCTGGAGCGCTGAACGGCCTTGTATCCAATGTTTCCAGCGCATAAGTCTGGGAACACAAACACATTTACGTGGCCCGCTACATCATTGCCTTTAGCTTTGGACGCAGCAACAGTTTCCGACCATGCAGCGTCAAACTGAATAGATCCAACAACTTTCAAATCTGGGTCTTTTTCTTTTACAATCTTTGTTGCTTCTTCTACAAGATCAACGTCTGGGCCTTTTCCAGATCCAAGAGTGGAGTAAGATAGCATTCCAACCTTAGGATCTAAGCCAAAAGCTTTAGCAGTTTGTGCGGATTGAAGAGCAATGTCAGCCAATTGTTCAGCGTCTGGGTTCAGATTAATAGCACAATCAGCAAATACTGCTACATGATCCTTAAAGCACATAATGAATGCGCCAGAAACAAGCTTAGATCCAGGCTTAGTTTTAATAACTTGAAGAGCAGGGCGCACAGTATTTGCTGTTGAGTTAACAGAGCCAGAAACAAGTCCGTCTGCTAATCCAAGTACTACTAGCATTGTGCCAAAATAGCTTGCGTCTTTAAGCTGTTCTCTAGCTTGCTCTTCGGTCATGCCTTTCTTTGCGCGCAATTCGCAAAGCTTGCTAATCATTTTGCTAAGAATCTCTTCGTCGCTCATAGATTGGAAGCTTGCTTTGCTAAGAGACTTTAATCCAAGCTCTTGTGCTCTTGCAAGAATAGATTCGCGTTCTCCAACAATAACGAGGTTTACAATGTCCCGCTCTAGCAAGTAATCGGCTGCTTTTAGAATGCGATCTTCTTCGCCTTCTGGAAGTACTATTGTTTTCTTATTTGCTTTAGCTTTTCCAAGCAAGCTGTATTGGAAGGCATATGGGGTAGTAGGAGCGGCAAATGGCTGCTGCAAAGCGTTGATGATTTCTTCATCTGCAACATAATCGTTGAATTTATCTGATTCTGATTCGCTTATAGAAGGCAAAGTCCAAAGTGGAGTGCCATTATTGCTTTGAGTATAGTCTTCTTTTAGTTCTTTTGCTAAGTCTTCTTTGCAATCAGTTACAAACACACCGAATACTTTTGTGTATTCTTTGCTGACGCTTGCGCATTGCGCTTCGATTGTTTGCAAGATTTGCTTGCTATCTCTGCCTTCTGCGCAAATGCTTAGGAACACAGGAGAAGCTAAATCAACTGCCACACTTGCATCGAATCGGAATAAATCTGGATCAAATACAGAAGTAGAATCACTTGCTACAATAACGCATCCTTGAGCGTTTGTTGCGCTAATCAGCTCGTTGTAATGAGCTACAATGTCTCCTCTTAGTGTGTCTTTGTTTTTACGAACTGCGCATGGGCATGCTGCGATTACTTGTTCCAGCGTTGGTTTTGTGTTGCTTGCAGCTATCAATTCGCTTGTAAACGCGTCATCATGCTTTGCGGATGGTCTAAAAACAGTTGTTGAATAATGATTAGAGAGAGCTTTTGCAACTCCTAGTGCTACAACATTGCGACTTTGCGCGCAATCTGCGCTAATAATAGTTACGTTAACTAACGACACGACTTTTCTCCTTTGATGCGTCTGTGTTTATTCTATTTTGCGTTGCATTTTATTTTGCTTTGCATTTTCGTTTTTGCTATTCTTCGTGTTTCAACGTTGAAAATTGCATGTCGAACGAAGAATCCTTAGCTATTTTAAGACTATTTGCAAAACAACAAGCGGAAATTTTGATTTTTATGTGTTTTATTATTAATTTTTTTGTGCGACTAATTTTTTAGGGAGCCAACCTTTCGATTGACTCCCTAAAAATCAGCTAAGCAATTTTAGCGTTGATAGCTTAAAACTACTCGTTATCGCCAGCGGTTGCAGCGGTAGCGGTGACAGCGCCTGGCTTGTCGGTTTTAACGCCTGGCCATACCCAATCGGTGTAGTCTGGGTGATCAAGACCCTTGTCGACTGCATACTGGAAGGCTTCGAGGCGGAAGTCCTCGAGCTTCTTGATTTCGTCGGCATACTTAGCGGCGTCAACCATGCGCAATGCTTCAGCAGTAAGCTCGTAACGATCCATGTCGTTCACGCGAACCATATCGTATGGCGTGGTGGTGGAGCCCTGCTCCTTGTAGCCATGAACGTTGAAGTTGTCGTGGTTTGGACGATCGTAAATCAAGCCGCGAACGTCATGTGCATAGGAGTGATAAGCGAAGAGGACTGGCTTGTCTGCAGTGAAGAGATCAGTGAACTCTTCGTCAGTCAAAGCTTCGTTGTTTTCCTTGGCGGACTGCAACTTGAGCAAGTCAACAACGTTAACAACCTTGAACTTAACGCCAAGCTTGTTCAACTTGTCGGCAGCGGCCATCAATTCCTGCTGTGGAACATCGCCAACACCAGCAAGAACAACCTGAACTTCGTCATTGTTCTTAGCGTTGGAAGCCCACTTCCACTCAGCAGCACCCTTCTCGAGCTCTTCACGAGCTTCGTCGAGAGTCAACCAAGTAGCAGCTGGCTGCTTACCAGCGAAGATGGCGTTAATCATGTTGGTGGACTTGTAAGCCTTCTCTGCAACAGCAAGCAACATGTTGGAATCCACTGGGAAGTAGATGCCGATTACGTGATCGTTGTTGAAGGTCTTGTTCAAGAGCACGGAGGTTACGCCTGGATCCTGGTGCGAGAAGCCGTTGTGATCCTGACGCCATACGTGGGAGGATACAAGCAAGTTCACAGAGGAGATTGGCTTACGCCATGGGATCTCGCGAACTGTAGCCTCAAGCCACTTTGCGTGCTGGTTCAACATGGAGTCAATAACGTGTACGAAGGACTCGTAAGAGCTCCAAATGCCGTGACGACCAGTGAGCAAGTAGCCCTCGAGGAAGCCTTCCATCTGGTGCTCGGAAAGCTGCTCGGTAACCTGGCCGGTAACAGCCATGTGCTCGTCAACTAAGCCAGAAAGGTAGCCTGCGTCCCACTGCTTGTTGGTTACTTCGTAAGCAGCCTGCAAACGGTTGGAAGCGGTCTCATCTGGGCCGAAGATACGGAAGGAATCTGGGTTGTTCTTGATGATGTCACGAGTGTAAACACCAAGACGACGGGTAGCTTCGAGCTGACCCCAGCCGTGACCGAATTCCTTAACTTCCTTGACTTCGTAATCCTCAAGCTTTGGAAGCTTAAGATCTTCGCGAATACGACCACCATTGGCGTTTGGATTTTCGCCAATACGGAGTTCGCCCTTTGGCATGAAGGAAAGAACGTCTTCCTTAACGGCACCCTTTTCGTCGAAGAGCTCTTCAGGCTTGTAGGACTTCATCCAGTTCTTCAAAACCTCGAAGTGAGCTTCGGTATCGCGAGCGGAAGCCAGTGGAACTTGGTGTGCACGCCAAGAACCTTCGGTCTTCTTGCCGTCGATGAACTTCGGGCAAGTCCAACCCTTTGGAGTGCGGAAGATAATCATTGGGTAGTAAGGGCGAGTTACATCGTTAGTCTGAGCCTCGGCCTTAATATCGCAAATCTCATCGAAGATGGTTTCAAACATATCGGCAAAGCGACGGTGAATGGAAAGGTGATCCTCATCATCGAAGCCAGCAACGAACTCATATGGTTCGTAACCCATGCCGTGGAAGAACTCGTGAAGCTCTTCGTCGGAAATACGGGAAAGAATGGTTGGGTTAGCAATCTTGTAGCCGTTCAAATGCAAGATTGGAAGCACAATACCATCGGTACGTGGGTTCACAAGCTTGTTGGACTGCCAACCAGTAGCCAAAGGACCAGTTTCAGCTTCGCCATCACCAACGATTGCTGGAACGAACAAGCTTGGGTTGTTCATAACAGCGCCATAAGCGTGGGAGAGAGCGTAACCAAGCTCGCCACCTTCGTGGATGGAGCCTGGGGTCTCTGGAGCGAAGTGAGAAGGAATACCGCCTGGGTAAGAGAACTGGCGGAAGAACTTCTGCAAACCAGCTTCGTCCTTGGTGATCTTTGGATAGTACTCAGTGTAGGTACCGTCAAGATAAGACTGAGCAGTACCAGCTGGGCCGCCGTGGCCTGGACCCATGATAATCACGGTGTTCTGCTGGTGATCAGCAATAAAGCGGTTGATGTGTCCAATAAGGAAGTTAAGGCCTGGAGTTGTACCCCAGTGGCCGACTAGACGATGCTTAACATCTTCGCGAGTGAATGGCTCCTTCATTAGAGGATTGCTGCGAAGATAAATCTGACCGATAGCGAGGTAATTAGCAACGCGCCAATACTTGTCTACGCCTTCGATGGCCGCCTCGGAAACTGGAGCGTTAAGCTTCTTCCAAGGGGTGCCAATAACAGGACTCGTCATGTGTACTCCTGTACTCAAGCACTTTTCAGTGCGATTTTAATCATTACCATTTGGTTATAGAGGCCAAAAAACAAATGTATTCGCCTCTTTTTCCATCTTTTTCAGTATAGTAACAGCTTTTGACTTTTGTGCGTTTGATTAGTTACTACGTGCGAATTTGTTGAAAAAATGTGTTAAAGTGTTAACAAAAATCACCTTAAAAGTATCAATTATGTTATGTTTGATGTTCACTTTCTTGTTATGTCAAGGTTGTTTATTTTTACAATTTTTATAATTTGTTAAGTTACGGCGTTTCGCACAACGCAACGTCTAAAAGCGCCATTAGTATAAATTGAATCACCTATAAATGTGTTTCTTATATATAAGGAGAATCATGGCAAACGGTCCGGTACTTGTAGTTGACTTCGGTGCCCAATATGCCCAGCTAATCGCTAGAAGAGTGAGGGAAGCAAACGTTTATTCGGAGCTTGTTCCACACTCCATGCCAGTAGAGGAGATGCTGGCAAAAGATCCAAAAGCCATAATTCTTTCTGGCGGACCTGCATCTGTTTATGAGCCAGGAGCGCCAAAAATTGACACAAAGATTTTTGAAGCGGGCGTTCCAGTGCTTGGAATTTGCTACGGATTCCAGGTTATGGCTCACGAGCTTGGCGGCGTTGTAGACAAAGCTGCATTGGGTGAGTATGGAAAAACGCATGCAACTATTGATGAAGCAGAAGGATTGCTTGCTAATTCTCCAGCAGATCAAAACACTTGGATGAGCCACGGAGTGGCAGTTAAGAGTGCGCCAGAAGGGTTTGAGGTGCTTGCTCATACTCAAGGCGCTCCAGTTGCAGCTATGCAAGATAAAAGTCGCAAGCTTTACGGAGTGCAATGGCATCCAGAAGTCAAGCATACGCCTTTAGGTCAAAAGCTTATTTCTACATTCTTGCATGAATGTGCAGGGTTGGAGAATGATTGGAATCCTTCGAGCATTATAGAAGATCAGGTTGCAAAGATTCGTGCAGAAGTTGGAGATGCGCAAGTTATTTGCGGACTTTCTGGAGGAGTCGATTCCGCTGTTGCTGCGGCTCTTGTGCATAAAGCAATCGGAGATCAGCTTACTTGCGTTTTTGTGGATCATGGTCTTCTTCGTAAAGGCGAAGTCGAGCAAGTTAAGCATGATTTCGTTGAGGCAACTGGAATCAAGCTTATTGCAGTAGATGCAGAAGATGACTTTTTAGATGCGCTTAAAGGTGTGAGTGAGCCAGAGCGCAAGCGCAAGATTATTGGCGAAAAGTTTATTCGCACATTTGAAAAAGCACAGCGTCAAGTTATTGAAGAAGCTGGTAAAACTGGAGCAGAAGTTAAGTTCCTTGTACAAGGCACGCTTTACCCAGATGTTGTTGAGTCTGGCGGCGGAGACGGTGCTGCAAACATTAAGTCTCATCACAATGTTGGAGGCTTGCCAAAGGACTTAAAGTTTAAGCTTATTGAGCCTTTGCGCACGCTGTTTAAGGATGAGGTTCGCGCAATTGGTACGGAGCTTGGACTTCCAGATGCTATTGTGTGGCGTCAGCCGTTCCCAGGTCCTGGTTTGGGAATTCGCATTGTTGGCGAGATTACTCGCGAGCGTTTAGCTGTGCTTAGAGAGGCAGACGCTATTGCGCGCGAAGAGCTTTCTGCAGCTGGATTAGATCGCGATATTTGGCAATGCCCAGTTGTTCTTTTGGCAGATGTTCACTCTGTTGGAGTTCAAGGAGACGAGCGCACATACGGTTCTCCGATTGTGCTTCGACCAGTAAGCTCTGAGGATGCTATGACCGCTGATTGGTCGCGAGTTCCTTACGATGTATTGGCAAAGATTTCTACTCGAATCACAAACGAATGCCGTCAGATTAATCGCGTTGTGTTAGACGTTACATCTAAACCACCAGCAACAATCGAGTGGGAATAGATGAGCCTAATATAGTGAGGTAGAATCTAGCTCTAAAAAGAACAAAGTAAGAACAAGGTAAGAGCAAAGCAAAGCCGCAATTCTTGCAGAAAGGAACAATGATGATCCGCAACATAGAGGTATTTACAGGCTTCAATAAAAAGACGCTTGTAAAGTTAAAGTTTGTGTTGGCAAGAGTTGCGGCTATAACATCTTGTGTTGCTACCGTTTTGGCGGGAGCAGTAATCGCAAGCAGCCCAGCGATTGCAAATGAGAGCGCAAAATCATCTCAAAAAACTACACAAAAAGGCGTAATTGTAACAGCATTCCAACAAAATTGGAAAAGTATAGCAAAAGAATGCAAAAAAACGTACGGCCCAGAGGGCGTAAAATACGTGCAAGTTTCTCCTCCGCAAGATCATATTAAGGGCGATCAATGGTGGACAAGTTATCAACCTGTAAGTTATAAGCTAAATTCAAAACTTGGCACAGAAGACGAGTTTAAAAAGATGATTACAACTTGCAAAGCTTCGGGTGTTGGAATTATTACAGATGCGGTAATAAACCACACAACTGGTTTTTCAAACAAAGACACACTTGGCGTTGGCGGAAGCAAGTATGATGCTGCAAATCAGTCGTTCCCAGATGCTGGATATACAAAAGACGATTTTCACAAGTCAACGGAAGATATAAACACGTATAGAAAAGCAGAAATCGTTTGGACGCATCGACTTGTTGGATTGTTGGATTTAGACACTTCTAATCCTCATGTGCAAAAAACTTTGGGAGAGTACTTTGCGTATATGCTAAAGCTTGGAGTGGCTGGGTTTAGAGTTGATGCAGCAAAACACATGTCTCCACAAGATGTAAAGGCTATAAAAGCTGCGGCTGCGGATGCTGCTGGAACAACGCCAGATAAGATTTGGTGGATGCAAGAAACAATAGGGTTCCCCGAGCAAGACCCTAGAATTCAGCCAGACCAATATTTACAAACTGGCGAAGTGAACGAATTTGAGTACTCTTATAGGCTTAGAAACTATTTTTATGGGTCTATTGAGAATCTTAAACATATTACAGATAAGCTGATTCCAAGCAAAAAAGCTGCGATTTTCGTTACGAATTGGGATACTGAGCGAGACAATGCAAGCAGAGTTTTGACGTATAAAGATGGCAAAAAGTATGAGCTTGCAAACGCGTTTATGCTTGCGTATCCGTATGGAACTCCAAATGTGTTTTCTGGTTATGAGTTTACAAAACGAGATGAGGGAGCACCTGGAGCTATGCAAACTTCGATTCCTGATGTGAGTTGTGCAAAGGATTCTAAGTGGCAATGCACGCAGAGGTTAACTTCGATTCGCGGAATGATTGGGTTTTACAACGCTGTTAGAGGCACTAAGGTTACTAATTGGCAAGATGATGACGATAATAACGTTGCGTTTAGCCGAGGAAACAAGGGTTTTCTTGCGATTAACAACACGGAAAAGCCTCAAAAAGTGAATTATAAAACCGACTTGCCAGATGGCGAATATTGCAATGTTTATGAGTCTAAAGATTGCACTAAAACTGTGAGCGTTAGTGGCGGCAAAGTAGAGACCACTATTGATGCGGAATCTGCTGTTGCTCTTCATGCTAATGCTGTAAAAAGCCTTGGAAATGCTAAAGCTAGAAACGTTACAATATTTATTTGCGTGTTTTCTGTGTCAATTTGTGCGTTTGTTGTTAATAGAAGATTTGTTGAAAAATCGAAGAAGCTTGCTAAAGGCAATAGTGGTGATGCTAAAACAGATGAAACTAAAGGTAAGTGAGTCTGGAATAAGCTCTAGGTGAGCTTTAGTTGAGTCTGGAATAAATCAATATTTTAAAACAGGTTGACTCTGTTAAAACGTTTATTTATAATGATTATTCTGGCTTTATGCCAGTATTTAATTGATAGTTTGATAAATCAAAAGGGGTCGATCGGTTTCGACGGTGATCTGTTTGCCGTGGGGAAGCGTGCCGAGAATGCGAAAGTCCACTCGTAAACGTCCTTTCGCAAAAGAATAAGTGCTAAATCTAATCGCACTGAGTTCGCTCTTGCTGCCTGAGCTTCGCGCCAGGATTAACCAGTGAGCAGCTGCTCCGTTCACCCACTCACGTCTTCGGAGTGGTGCTGAACGTCATTAGAAGACTTGCTTGAATTGCCGAGCTGCAGGGTAGTTCAGGGACTTTTACTGTAGATATGCTCGCCATGAATTGTCTGCGATAACATGGGGGCAGAAAAACTGCCGAATGGCCAGCAGACTACGCACGTAGAAGACCAAGGGTACGGTTTCCGGACCGGGGTTCAATTCCCCGCGACTCCACCAAAAGAGGAAGCGTTGAACTCTATTTCGTGAGGAATGAGTTGGCGCTTGTATATAGATTCGTAGATGATTATTAACCGCGTAAACATGCTCTAGGAAGCCCGTAGAGCGGCTTTAAGACCTCGACGGGAAAATCCTCGTCTGAGGTCTTTTTGCCTTAAAATGGCTATTTGAGCCGTAGGGTTGATTGAGTGATGTGGGTTGGGACGGCTTGCGCCGTCCGCGACATTCTAGTTTGCTCGGACAACTACGGCGCTTCGCGTCTCCGTTGTCCTACAGAAGATAGACATGGCACAGAGGAAGGCGGCATGAACTTAGGTTCTTTTAGCGTGTTCCGTCTCAATCTGTTTTGCATTGAGGACGAGTTAGCGTCCGAAATGCACACTGTCATATGACGTGTGAAACGTGGCATAAAACATGTGAATCCTCATAAACGAACGTAAATTTTTCAAAAAAGCTGACCACATATCATTTTGATGTGGTCACACGTGTGGTCAGACACCGGTCGCCGCTGCTGTGCTCTTTTGGCTATCCCGCCAGAAGCCGTAAAAAATTATTTTTGCTTGTTTCCGTTCATATATGAGTCGAATACGTCTATGACCTGCTTGAATGCGAATATTTGTCTTGCGTTCTGCTTGTTTGCAGCGTATTATGTGAGAGGATGAACAAAGGCTCAGCGCCCGTCCCGTCTTTGATGCGGGGTAACTGTCGGGAATAAGAGTCGAGCGCAAGGTGGAATACCGCCGAGCGTCGCAGGTGAAATAACGACGAACGAAGCTCCTGCTAAAACCAGAAGTAGACATGACTTTTTGTTGTGTCCGCTTCTGGTTTTGGCGGGAGCTTTTTGTTTGTTCGAGAAGTTGAATTAGGAGGTATGAGACATGAAGGAGAAAAGCAGTAAGAAGGATTTTTTGAACACGTATGAGGCGGCTGACAGGCTGGGCGTAGCTCCTGCCACGCTTCACACGTGGAGGGCACAGCATAAGGTACCTGTGTTCTACAAGTTCCATCGTGCAGTCTTCTACAAAGCAGACGACCTGAGCGCATGGATTGACGAGCATTACAAGTCTGTAATGCCAAAGAAGTGAGTAGGTGATATTTCATGAGTGGCGTAAAAAAGCCAGCCCCCGCGCCTTGCTGGCAAAGGGAACTGTCTCATCCACATATAGATAATAACATGATTCCACCCGTATATGTCGTACATGCCCAATACTACTTTGACTCGATTGCGCATGTGCTACCGCGAGTCCTTATGGACTCATTTGTGCCTGAAAAGGCAATGTGAACATGATACTATGTAACTATGTAAATAGAAGTCAGGAGGAGTCTATGGCTGGGAAAACGAGAAAGTCCAAGGACACGAGACTCTTACAGGTCTACGTGGAACCAGAGCTGCATAAGGCGCTGGGACAGTATTGTTTGGACAATGATATGAAAAACGCTCCCGTCGTGAGGGAGCTTTTGACCCGCTTTTTAGAGGAGCAGGGATATTATGAAAGACGAGGTAACAAATAATGGCAAGTTTAATAACGAAGCAAGTATCTGAGTCAATTACAGAAAACATTTTCCGTAATTACTACGGCCCAAATACATTTATTGAAAAGAGTGCAATACCTAAGTCATATGGATTCACCTCAAAAAAGGGAACTCGTTATTCAGGATATCCAGATTTTTTCAAAGATTTAGGTGATTTGGTCATCATTGTTGAAGCAAAAGCACTCAAGCATTCTGATGCTGAAGAAGAAGTTGTTTTCTATATGAATAACAACTCCATCACAACTCAAGGAATGGTTGGGATTGCGGTTTCAGGACAGGATTTAAGTCAGATTAAGACAACCTACTATTATAGGCACTCACCTGATGATGAGATAAAGGAATTTCAAGTTCACGACAGCTTGATTTCTGTGGAGAATATTGTCAAAACATACGAGAAAAAAATATCAGGACAATCTATATCCGATGAAGAACTGACAAAAATTATTAAACAGTTGAACGAAACATTTCATGCTGGGAACAAGGTCCGAGACACTGATAGAAGCCTCTTCTTTTCAGGAATTTTGATTGCTTTGAGGAATGATGATTTTCGGGCTAGTTACAAATCTATTAGGCAGCCTTCAGAAACAGAACGAGCAACCACGAGATTGACTCTTTTAGAAGCGCATAACCTTAATAAACGCTTGCTTGAGGCGATAGATATTGAGCTAAAAGGAAAGGTGAATAACCTCTCTAAGGAGTTTAGCTGGTATGATAGGTTTGTGTTTATCTCAACGATAGATTTTCCGCTCGATCAATACAAAAAAAATAATCCAGTTGATAGAAGAAAAAATTTACTATCCGTTTATTCACGATGAAAAGAGAGATGTCTTAGGCAAGGCATATAAGCTATTCCTCAAACGTGCCGGAAAGGTAGAAAATAAAAACATCATTATCACACCAGACCACATCAAATCATTGATGATTAAGCTCGCAAGAATCGAGGTGAATGATGTTGTTTTAGATACTTGTATGGGAACTGGTGGATTCCTGATGGATGCCCTAGAGGTACTAATCAATTTAGCTGGCGATGATATTGAAAAAATTAATTATATTTGCGAGCATCAGATAATCGGTTTTGAAATCGACCCTATATTGTTTGCGTTAGCATGCTCTAACATGTTTCTTCATGGTGATGGTCGCTCTAACCTATTGTATAGGAGCAGTTTGCTTCACGATAGTCAAGAGGCCATTGTTGATAACCACGATGACGCATTGTTGTCATTTATTAAAGAGCAGCGACCTATGAAGTGCGTAATTAACCCTCCATATGAGAATGATAATCCGATTAAATTCGTTAAGCAGGCTATTGAGTATATTGAACCAAATGGAAAGCTTATTGTCATTATGACTACTCCTACTTTGACTAAACATCAAGAAAAAGGAGGCTTGACGGAAACTTTATTACGCGAAGCAAAATTGGATTTTGTTATTAAGATGCCATATAACCTTTTTAATGAACAAGGAAGAACGGTTAACACATCTATTTTTGGCTTTACAAAAACCCCGCATCATAAAGATGACGAAGTGATGTTCTTTAATCTTGAGGACGATGGGTTTGTGAGTGTCCAGCATAAAGGCCGATTGGATATTCATAATCAGTGGAACGATATCGAGAATACTATTCTCGATACTATAAATAACCGTAGAGAAATAAAGGGGAAATCTTCTCTGAGAAAGATTTACAAGAGTGAAGTATTGAATTGTACGGGCTGGGTAGAGCCTCGCGATAGTAAACACGAGTTAGTTCGCTTCGATAAGTTGTTTAGTATCGCAAAGGGCACATTGGCGTCTACAAAGAATGATGATGATGGTGAATACGATTTCATTACAGCATCGAGTGAAAGAAAGAAGCACAGCTCTTACACGCATGATGGGGAAGCGTTAGTTTATGCGATTAGCGCAGGAGGTTCGCTTGGTAAAAGCCAGTATGTAAACGGTAAATTTGTAGCAAGCAATCTTTGCTTGATTCTGACTCAAAACGAAGAATATAAGAATGAATACCCTGTCAATCTTCAATTTTACAACTGGTTTTTTGAGACAATACGCAGACAGTTAGTAGCTGATTTAGCCGATGGCACATCCAAATTGACAATACGCGATAGTGACCTGAAGGCATATTACATTGAGTACATACCTATTAATGAACAGAATAAGTTTGTAGAAGATTATGTTAAACCGCTGCGAACTATACAGAAAGAGCTTGAAGCTGCAACATCAAATCTAACAGAAAAAATGACAGGCCTTCTATATCCAGCAAAATAAGTGTTCCACGGTTGTGGCAACTATTACTTTTGTTAGATATCAGGAGTTGATTGATTAAGTGGCAAAGCACAACAAGTTCAAGCAGAGCGATAACAACCTCGCCATAGCCTACTATCGCTTCTCTTCTTATAGCCAGAACGAGGCGTCGATAGACCAGCAGCGGTAGCAGGCACAGGCGTTCGCCAAGGCTCACGGGTACAACATCGTGAAGGAGTACGAGGAGGCTGCCATGTAGGGCATGACGAGCGACCGCCCGCAGTGCCAGCTCATGCTCTCCGAGGTGGGCACGATAAGGCCGGCTGCCGTCATCCTGTGGAAGACGTACAGGCTGGGGTGTGATCGTTTCGAGCTTGCTGCGGATGCGAAACGGCGGATTCGCGATGCTCTATGTCGCATCTGCCTCATCGCAGAGCCTACACCAGATGATTCGCCGGAGTCGGTGCTTATGGAGACGATGATGGAGGGCATGTCCGAGTTCTACTCAAGGCAGCTGTCCGTCAACATCAAGCGTACTTCGACAGGTTTCTCCATGCAGAGTTCGACAATCCAGAAGTTAGGGATTCCGTTCTGGAATACTTTGTTAACAAAATCTATTTACATGAGGACAGACTCGTGGTGACGTTTTGGTACTCGGAGTACAAACGCGAGGTTCCTATGGAGGTGCTGAACGGAGGGAACGGAAGACCCTTTTGCTGAAGGGGAAGCCGTCGAGTTCGATTGCCCCCCCCCCCTAGCTCCACAAACGCAAAAACGCCACTGCTAAAACAGTGGCGTTTTTTGTTGTTGTTCTAGTGTTTAACATATCATGAACTGCTGTAAAGTCGCGCAAAATGCGTTAACTATCTTTGCTTTTTGCGGACTTTCCGTTGGATTCACTATTTCTGTTGGCTTCACTCTTTCCGTTAGTATTGGTTTTTCCACCAGTCTTGGATTTTTCACCAGTTTTGGATTTTCTGCTGGCTTCACTCTTTGCGCTAGTCGCAGGATTCCTGCTAGTTGTAGTGTTCGTGCTGTGCGTAGTGTTTCCGCTAGTCGTAGCCTTTGCGTTGTTTGCAGTGTTTCCACTGTTTGTAGTCGTGTTACTAGTTTTACTACTACTTTTACTAGTCGTGTTTTGAGTCGTGTTACTACTAGTGTTGTTTGTACTCATGTTACTAGTTTTACTAGTGTTGTTTGTACTCGTGTTTTGAGTCGTGTTTTGTTGTTTTACTGCTTCTAGGTTATGTTGAAAGTTTTGGCGTTTAATCTCGTTCTTCTCGTATTCGCATAATTGTTTTCCTAGGCTTCTAGCTATCATGCGTGCTCGAGTTTTAATATTATTATCCGACATGTTTTTGAACTCGTTTAGCATGCTGATTTTACGCATGACCATGTTTTCAGCGTCTATGAGTTCTTTACAATGATTATTAACCGCGTGCGCTTGATTTTGTGCTTCTAGTTTTTCTTTTTCTGCTTGCTTGCATTTTTTAAGATGCGCGTCTCTTAGACGGCGTATAGCGTTTTCAACGCTTCTACTTCTTGTGTTCGCGCGCCCTTCGGCAATTACAGGGTTTTTCGCATAATAGTCGTGGATGATTTTATGTGATAGTTCAGTATCGCATGCGTTGTTAGTGTCAACGCCTCTTCTAGCGTCAACCCATGGTAGTTCACTGCGCGCTCTGGCGGCTAAGTCTTGTGTAGTGTAATCTTTTAACGCTTCGCAAACGGCGTATACTACGCGTAGTTGGGAGCGGTTAAATGTTTTGTATAGTTCGATTGGGCTGAAGATAATATTGTTTTCGCTTACTTCGTCTTGTGTTAGGTAGCATATGTTAAATAGTTCTAGGCATACTGGCCCGTTTTTCCATGCTTGGAATGAGTTGGGGAATAATTGTATGCTTGTTGTGGATAAGTATTGTGCTTGACAGTAGTATGTGAGTAGTTCTAGTCTTTCGTGGCTCATTTTTCCGTAATTGTGTAGTATTGCGTATGCTACGCGTTTGATTGTAGACATTTTAGTATTCCTTTCACCGTTGAAAAGATATGACTATTGGTGGGGTAATGGTTTTTATTTTGCGAAAACGTTACCATACGAGTTGCGTATGGTACAAACTGGCGGCGTGTCGCGAATCGACTTGCATGGGCGTTTTGACTGAACTTGAAATTGCATAACGCATTTCAAGCTCATTCAAAGCGTGATTTGGCTCAAATGTAAAGTCCAGTGGACTTTACATGAGGCGAAGACGTTCGCGCGCTGTAACGCGAGAACGACATGACCTGCCTGAGCGCTTAGGCCTCGCAAGCGACGCGACACACCCGAAAATCCTTTTCTTAAAAAAACCTGGGAAAATTCTTCAAAAACCTTGAAATGCGTATTTTTACGGTTTAAGTGTTGTTTATCATCAAATTTTACGGCAATAGTGGCCTTAATTGTGGATTAGTTTGTGTATAACATCATTTTTTTCGGTTTGGCATGTGTGGCTGAGGCTTGACTTTTTCAAACGGGGGGGGGTATGTTAATAGCAACATCACACGGTGGATAACCGTTGGTGGAAATGCGCGAACGCGTGTTTTAGATTTTCCCCGATCTATCGCGGGTTTTCTGCGATGTGAATGGGGGAGAAGAAGAAAGGAAATAAAATGATGAATAAGAAGGCTATCGCCGCTTTCGCTGCTGGCGCAACTTTGCTTGCCGGCTTCGCAATGGCAACCCCAGCATTCGCTGCTGTTCCACGTACTGTCAGTACTGATGAAGCTAAGGATGATTCGTTTGCTCTTAAGACTTTGAAGGCAGCTTTGAAGAAGGCTTATGATGATGCTGATACTGCCGAAAATGAAAAGACGAACGCCAAGGCTGCTGCAACTATTGTAGATGAAAATGGTGATCTTTTGAACAAGGCTGACTACAAGCTCAATGATAAAGGTGAGGTTGTCAAGAAGGCTGATGATTCTAAAGATGATGCAGCTACTAAGGCAAATACCTATCGTGAAAAGCTTGCCACATACAAGGCTGCACTTGAGGCTGTAAAGACTGCTGAGGATGCTGTAAACGCTGCAACTCCAAAAGTTGAGCCTTCTAAGGATGCAAAGCGTGTTGCTCTTGCTAAGTTGGATGAAGCTAAGGAAAACTTGGGTAAGGCTCAGGAAGCTAAGGATAAGGCTTTTGCTGAGGCTGATGCTGCTTTCAACGCTAAGCATGAGGCTGAGAATAACTTAAAGGCTGCTCAGCGTGCTCTTAAGGATTACCAGGATGAGAATGCTAAGGATAAGGGTTCTCGTGCTTACAATGCTGAAGTTGAGAGCTTGAAGAAGGTAATCAATGAGGCTAAGGAAGCTTTGGCTGCTGCAAAGACCAAGTTTGCTGATGCAGATAAGGCTTTCAATGAGGCTGCTACTAAGTTCAATAAGGCTTTGAGCGAATATGCTGGTGCTTACAAGAATGCTCAGGCTTCTAAGGCTGATGTTTCTACGTATCCAACTCCAGCTTCTTTGGCTCCTCTTTCTACTGACTACAAGTATGGCACCAACTTTGTTCCATCTACAACAGTTCAGCCAGGTAAGCCAGGTGCTGCAAAGCCAGGCAAGCCAGGTCAGGCTGCTGGCCAGGCTGGCGCTAATGCTGCTGCTGGTGCTAAGACCACTGTGGTTGAGAAGAAGAAGGATGGCGGTAAGAAGTTGCCTGGTACTGGTGTTGGCGTAACTTTGACCGCTTTGGCTGCCACCATGCTTGCTGGCATGGGTGCTGCTGTTCGCAAGGCTCGTCACTAAGCATTGCGCGCGCACTTATGCTAAGTGTGTGAGTGCGTGCTTATGCTCTTTTAGAGTTTGCACTTAACGACTGGTGTGGTGTTTTGTAGGGAAATGCCACACTGGTTTTGCTCTTGATTCTTGCACTTTTGTTTTAATTCTGGTTTGCTATTATTTTCTTTTCTTCCCAGAGTTAGGGCGTTGGTTGCGGGGTTTTGAGTGTTGAGTGTGTTGCTTTCGGTTTTATTTGCTACTAGGGGCATTTAAAATCGAAAGCTTTTTTGTTTTTCAGTTTTTGTTTTTTACTTTTGGCCTATAACCCTCACTTTTTGTCTAAACTGTTTTTTGGTCTATAGCTAACCACTGTTTTTTTGTAGCGTTTTTGTTATTTTGTATTATTATTTGTTGTTTTTTCTTGAACAAGAGTATAGTGTTACTAAATTTGTAGAATAAGCTATTGGATTTGTGTAGTTTGTAGTGAATTATTTAAGTTTGATAGTGATTTGCGAGTAGTTATGCATTTGCAGAAACTTGCATTATGATTTTCGATTTTGCAAGAGCTTTAAGGGAGAGTTGGTTGCTGTGAAGTCAATTTTTAGTAAGAATAATATTTTTATTCGCATGAGATCTATTAGTCCAGCATTGCGATGGGCTTTGGTTGGCTTCTGTTTTTCTATGCTTGGCAATCAGGCGTATGAAGGCTCGGTTTTGCCTTCTATTATTATTGTGGGCTTGCCAGCTTGGGTGATTGGTTTTCGTAAGACTTTTATGACAGTTGCCGATTTTCTTTCGCCATGCTCTGGTTGGATTGTTGATAAGCTTGGCGGTTTTCGCGCTCTTGCTATGACTGAAGGCGTAGAAGGCGTGCTCAGTTTACTACCGCTTCTTATGCTTGGCTCTCCTGCGTGGAAGTGGTCGCTGGTGGCTCTTTCTTGCGCATTGCTGATTACAGGTCAAGTGATTGATATTGCTAGCGAAGTTTTCGAGGTTGATGCTGCCGGCGGTGATGACGGCATGATTGTAAACTACAGCGGCATTGTGAGTATTTTGGCAAGTATTACAGGAACCTTGCTCGGCTCTCCGCTTGGATCTTGGATTGCAAGCTGGTCGATTCCTGCGGTTTTGATTTTCTCGTCCGTGACTTCTTTTGCGGCTTGTGCTACGCGATTTATTATGAAACAAGACATTGCGCAAGCATCTTGCGAAGTAGCGGAAGCGCAGCAAGAGGTAGAGAATGAATCGCAAGAATTGCAGGAATCGCAGACGGAACTGGAAAATAAAGCAGATTCCAAATCTGCAGATAATCAATCTAAAGTTAAGCAATCTGCGAATCCATTACTAAAGAGTAAAATCATGCTTCTTGCCGGGTCTCTCTTGGTTGCTTTTATTCCTGCATGCTCTGTTTCATATATTCTTCTTGGTTTAGGTAAGCAATATGGCTCTAAATCTTTGACGATATTGTATATTTTCACTGGTGTAGGAAGCGTGCTCGCATCCGTTTTGTATGCGCATTCGTCTCAAAAGCTCGGTTTAAGAAAAGTTGCTATTTTAGGCATTATTGTGAGCGCATTTGCTTATTGCTTTATGTTTATTAATCTTTTGCCAATAATGTGCTTTGCATTCTTACTTGAAGCGATTGGCGGAATGCTACTAGTAGAGCCGATTATTGTTTCGCGTCAGATTCTGTTTAAGGGAAGTACTCTCGCTAAGTTTTCTGGTTGGGCGCGCCTTGCGTTTGCGATTGGTGCTACTACTGGTTCTTGGATTGGATTTGCATTCTCATCTACGTTCCAATGGCAGCTTTTGCCTATACTCGCGTTGATTTTTACAGCAGGATTGCTTGTTGTTTTGCCTCAATTACCAAATACTAGTTATGCAGATTAGGTGATTAATGACGATTAATAAGGATTAATAAGGACTAATTTTAAGCAAAAGGCATTGTTAAATCGCTAAAACCTAACGATTTGCATACGTATGCATGCATGTGTATAATATGTAAAAATAGAAAATCTTGCGAGTATGAATACAAATAAAAGAGTATAAAATATTCTGCACAAACTAAATTACAGGAGACTCTCATGCACAAGATTATTCAAAAGTGGAATAGCATTGACCTTATTTTGCGTATTGTTATTGGTCTTTTTCTTGGCGCTGCACTTGGTCTTTTTGTGCCAGCTCACGTTTACGTGCTAGATCTTATGGGAAAGCTGTTTGTAAGCGCACTTAAATCTGTTGCTCCGATTTTGGTATTCTGCCTGGTGATTGGCGCGCTTGCAAAAGCAAAAAGTGTTGGAAACATGAAGCTAGTAATCGTGTTGTATGCGCTTTCCACATTTATTGCAAGCCTTATAGCTGTTTGCGCAGCTATGATTTTCCCTGTTGACTTCACTTTTGCGCATGTTGAAGCAGCATCTTCTCCATCTCCTCAAGGAATTGGTGAAGTTCTTAATTCTCTTGTGTTAAATATTGTTGTAAATCCTGTAGATGCTCTTGCTAAGGGCAACTTTATTGGTATTTTATTCTGGGCAATCGCCTTTGGCGTAGCACTTCGCTTGGCTGAGCCTTCCACTAAAGCATTCTTTGACAACGTTTCGTCTGCTATTGGGAAAATTGTTCACTGGATTATTAACGCAGCACCTTTTGGCATTATGGGTCTTGTTTATACAACAGTTGCAAGCAATGGTCTTCGTATTTTTAGTGAATACGGTTCCGTTATTGCCTTGTTAGTGTGCACTATGGCTGTTGTTGCTTTGATTGTAAATCCTATTTTGGTTTTTGTGCTTACTGGAAAGAATCCGTATCCTCTTGTATTAAGAACATTGCGCGATTCGGGAGTTACAGCGTTCTTTATGCGTTCTTCTGCGGCAAATATTCCTGTAAATATGAATTTGTGCGAAAAACTAGGCTTTAACAAAGACAATTACTCGGTTTCTATACCACTTGGATCAACCATTAATATGAGTGGTGCTGCTATAACGATTTCGATTATGGCTTTGTGTGCTGCTCACACTCTTGGGATTTATGTTGATATTCCAACAGCCGTGATTTTGTCTGCGCTCTCTGCTGTTAGCGCTGCAGGTGCATCTGGTGTAGCTGGTGGCTCGCTTTTGCTTATACCTCTTGCTTGCTCGTCGTTTGGTATTTCAAACGATATTGCTATGCAAGTAGTTGCTATTGGCCTTATTATTGGAGTGATTCAGGATTCGTGTGAAACAGCTCTTAACTCTTCCACAGATGTTCTCTTTACGGCAGTTGGCGAATATCGCATGTGGCAGCGTGCAGGTCTTAAGTTTAAGATGGGCAAAGACCACGAGCCAGTGCAACTTAAAAAGTAGCTGTTGTAGCTGTTGTAGCTGTTGCATCGGTTGTATCGGTTATTAAGTATTCTTACAAGTACGCGTTCTTACGTTTTTATGTTTTTACATTTTTACGTTTTAGAATCGCGCACTTTTGTTATGTTTTGCGAGGTGTTATTGTAAATGAATTTAACAGACGTGCAAATAAAAGAGTACGAAAAATATAATAGCAAAGATATTTTAAGACTATATGATTCTGTTGGTTGGTCTTCGTATACAGATGATTTAGTTGCTTTAGAAAATGGCTTTAATAATTCGCTCAAGGTTTTAGCTGCGTATAAAAATGATGAGCTAGTTGGAATTGCTAGAGCTGTTGGTGACGGATACACTGTTGTTCTTATTCAAGATATTCTTGTTTTGCCAGAGTATCAAAGGCAGGGAATAGGCTCTGCCTTGTTAAATGCGATTGTGGATTTTTACCCTAATGTTCGTCAAATTCAATTAACCACGGATTGTACTGAAAAAACTATTGCTTTTTATAAATCTGCTGGTTTTATTGAGTTATCAGAAATCGAGTGCTGCGGTTTTATAAAAGACAGAGCATAATAGCGTATTAGGCTTTAGGGAAGTGGTAGGTTGTGTTTGCAGGAATGCTGCGGTTTATCCACGCGTTTGCTGCGATTGTACTTCCGCTGCCGATTGTGGTTTCTCCGCCTAAGATTGTTGCGTTTGCGTAAATTACAACATTATTTCCAATATTTGGATGCCGCTTTCCGCCTTTTACAGGATTTCCATTCTCGTCTAGAGCAAAACTTTTTGCACCCAGCGTTACGCCTTGGTAAAGCTTAACATGCTCGCCAATCACAGTTGTTTCGCCAATTACAATGCCAGTTCCGTGATCAATGCAAAAATATGCGCCAATTTTTGCTCCTGGATGAATGTCGATTCCAGTTTTTCTGTGTGCATATTCGCTCATAAGTCTAGGAATTAGCGGTACGTTAAGTTCGTAGAGTGCGTGAGCTGTGCGGTGAATAAGCATTGCATAAAAACCAGGGTATGCGAGCGTTACTTCTACTTTGCTTGTGCAAGCAGGATCGCCTTCATACATGGCTTGAATATCTGTTAAAAGTAACTTTTTAATTGTAGGAAGAGTATTTATAAATTGATTGCAAGTTTCTCGAATTTTAATTGTGTTGCTTGTGTAGCATTGAAGTTCGTGAAATATAATGCGTTCTATAGTGTCTAATGCGTTTGAAGTAACGGTATTCAAACTAGCGTTATTGTTCAAACTAGCGTTGAGTTGCGTAGTATTGTTGCTTTCATTGCGCACATGCAACTCAGGCAAAAGTAGAGCCTGAGTCGCATGTATGAGTGCAATAATATTGCGGTAATTAGGTATGAATGTAGCTTGCCTTATGTCTGAATCGTTAATTGAGTTTAGTTGATTTATAAGGTCAAGGCTATCACTCATACATTTCTCCCGTTATTTTGCTATTTTCTTTATTTTCTATTTTCTTTATTCTACAGTTTTGATCATTATCTAATAATGTTATTTATTATCCATATATTATTTAATCAAAACTTGCGTATTTACAGTAGTGCTCCTAAATGTAGTCAGTCTTCAAATAATGCGGTAGACAAGTATCGATCTCCTGAATCTGGCAGTATTGCAACGATGGTTTTACCCCTGTTTTCTTCTCTTTTTGCTTCTTGGATTGCTGCCCAGATTGCAGCTCCAGAAGAAATACCAACGAGAACGCCTTCTTTTTTGCTTATAAGCTTGCCGCTTTCGATTGCGTCTTCATTTGTTACGTGAACAATGCGATTATAAATGTTTTGGTTAAGCACGTCTGGCACGAATCCTGCGCCGATTCCTTGAATCTTGTGCGCTCCTGGCTTGCCGCCTGCGAGTACAGGGGAGTCGGCTGGTTCTACTGCGATTACTTCCAGATTCGGATTTTGTTCCTTTAAATATGTGCCAGTACCCGTGATTGTGCCGCCTGTTCCAACGCCAGCAATGAGCATATCCACGTTTCCATCAGTGTCTTGCCAAATTTCTGGACCTGTTGTTTTGTAGTGCGCGTGCACATTTGCTTGATTGGTAAACTGCCCCGGAGTCCACGCGTTTGGCGTGTTTTCAACGATTTCCTTTGCTTTGGCGATTGCGCCTTTCATTCCATCTTTAGCTGGTGTGAGCACGAGCTCGGCGCCGTATGCTTTCATAAGTTTTCGGCGTTCAATAGACATGCTTTCTGGCATTACAATAATGCTTTTGTATCCTTTTGTCTGCGCAATCATTGAAAGACCAATGCCAGTATTTCCAGAGGTTGGCTCAACAATTACTGAGCCTGGTTTAATTGTTCCTGCAGCTTCTGCTTCTTCAATCATCTGCTTTGCAATTCGGTCTTTTACGGAGCCTGCTGGGTTAAAGTATTCGAGTTTTACAAGAATTTTTGCTGCTAGATTGTACTCTTTTTCAATGTGTGTAAGCTCCATAAGTGGAGTGTTTCCTACGAGTTCTTGCACGGACTTGTAAATATTAGACATAATATTTCCCCTTACTTGTTTGTTGTTTTACTTGTTTGTTTTTGTTTTGTTTAATTTGTTTTTAATTTTTAAAAATAATTTTTATTAATAAAGCGACTACTGTTTTATTATTTGTTTCTAAAGATGCCATTATTCGTTTAATATTTATTCGTTTTAACATTAACACGTATTAAATTGTTATTTTTTAACGTTATATTCGATTTTTGGCATAAAAAAAAGAAACAGCGCGCTGTTTCTTGAATCGTAATTTGCTGTGTTTTAACGTAAATGCTTTTAACACAGGCTAGATGTTATGCATACTTAGTGCTTGCAAACATCATTTCGATTAAGAAATGCGCAACAGCATACGTTACAACAACAATTTGTCATCATATTTGCATGATACATGTGCACTCCTTTACTAGTCGAAATGGTGATAGGTGAAGACTATAGCGAATGGATTTGTGTTTGTCAAACTTGATTTGTGTTTGCTGATACTAATGTTTATTAACAAATGCTAATTTTAAGAAACTACGCGATTTGTGCATTTGCTTTCTTTGCTGCTTCATTTGATAGTCGGTAGTTTTATTGTTCGTAATAGTCGTTCACAAATTCTTCAACAGATAGGAATGCGTTTTTATAGCCCATTTTTTCACACAGCTTAACAACATCTGGCTTATCTAGTTGTGCGCTAGAAAGTATGTTATCTTGCATAAATGCGTCGCGCGCAGTGCCGTCAAAAAGAACCTTGCCATTGGAAAGCACAACAACTCGATTAAATACTCTAGCCACAAAATTCATATCGTGAAGAACAGCTATAACAGTTTTTCCTTGCAAAACAAGGTGTTTAATAATTGATTCAATACAATTTTTGCCGCAATTGTCCTGAGCAATCGTAGGCTCATCTAAAATAACGACTTGCGTATCCATTGCTAGAATCGACGCAATAGAAACCATTTTCCTTTCACAAAGACTTAAATCGTAAGGATTTACCTCGCTTTTATCTAAAAGTCCTACAAGTTTTAGACTTTCTTTTGCTTGAATCAATGCTTGACTCTTATCAATTCCAATTTTTAAAAGTCCAAACATTACTTCGCGTATAACAGTTGATTCAAAAATCTGGTCATCTGGATTCTGGAATACAAATCCAATATCTTTAGCAAGAGAGGGAACAGTACATTCTGCAATATCTTTACCATTTAATAAAACGCTTCCAGATTTTGGCGTAAGAAGACCTCTAAGGATTTTAAGTAAAGTTGTTTTTCCAGTGCCATTTTGACCAACAATAGCGCATGCTCCAGGAGCAAAAGACAAATTTAGATTGTTGAATATTTGTGATGTTGGAGTATGAGAAAAAGACACATTTCGTATTTCAATAGTAGGAGTCATTATAAGCGATTCCCTTCGTGCGAGCGTAAAATTCGTGACGTTTGCTCAAGAGTTATTGGATACAAGCCATTATTGTTTTTTAACGAAAGTTTTTTGCAAATTTGAGTATAAACAGGAGAATTTACGCCATATTCTTCCAAGTCTTCGCGAGAAAAGATTTTTTGCGGAGTATCAAAATCAATGAGTTTTCCTTCGCTTAAAAGCATTACGCGGTCGCTGTATTGCGCGATTTTTTCCATTTTGTGCTCAACCATAATAATAGTTTGGCCCTGATTTTTTAAGGATTCTACTGCTTTAAAAACCTCTTCGGAACCTTTAGGATCAAGCTGCGAAGTTGGCTCGTCTAAAATTATTACTTCTGGTTGCATAACTAGAATAGCGGCAATAGACATGCGTTGCATTTGGCCGCCAGATAAATCGTATGGAGAGCAATCTTTAAGATGAGCAATGTTAAGCATCTCCATGATTTTCTCTACGCGATTTTGCATCTCGTTTTGCTCAATTCCAAGATTTTCAAGCCCAAACGCAATTTCTTCGTACACAGTAAGCTTCGAGCCTGTAATTTGATTAAAAGGATTTTGAAAAACCAATCCAACTTTTTTGCAAAGACTGTCTATTGGAGTAGTTTTTGCGTTAAGACCGTCTACTTCGACTTTTCCGCCGTACGCTCCGTGGTAAAGATTAGGAACAAGACCTAAAATAGCTTGAGATAATGTTGATTTTCCAGCTCCATTAGCACCTATTATTCCAATAAATTCGCCTTTATGAATATCGCAAGAAATGTCATCTAGCGCAAGAGTTTTACTATAAGGATAGCGATATTTTAAGTGCTCTATATGAATAGCTGCCATGCTACATATCCTAAATTATTAAGTAACGCATAAATAATAGATGCGATTATTACGATTAAACAAGCGCATAAAAATAGCGTATTGTATTTACTTGGCTTAAATGGTTTTATGAATGTTTTTTGATTATTGCACGAAAATCCGCGAACTTCTAAAGCTATAGTTCTTTCTTTAGAACTCATAAACGAAGACATTATAATCGGGGATATTAAAGGCAAAAAAGCTTTGAAACGAGTTATTAGGGAACCTTTTGTTTGTAATCCTCTGCTTCTTTGAGCGTCAACAATAGTCGAAGTTTGCTGTGTTATTTGAGGAATGATTTGAAATAGCGAGACAAAAACATAGCCTATTTTAGGTGGTAAACCAGCTTGTATCATCTCTTGCATCATATTGGAAGGTTTAGTTGTAAGTGTTAAAACACAAAATGCAAACGAAATATTTAATATATTTAGCACAATCTTCATTGCTACTTCAAAACCTTCTTTGCGAGCAATCAAAGGTCCTAGTTTGAATAAAATCGTGTAGTTTCCCGATCTAAAGAAAGTTTGAACTATAAAAATAGTTACAATAATAAAACCAGTAACTTGTATTACGATTTTTATTTTTGCTAGGACCCTTGATGTTGCAAGTAATATTAGGCTCAAAATAATAAAGATAGCGAAAGAAGTATAGCCTCCAAGCAAACTCGGCGTGCTTGTAGCGCATATTACGTATGCAAGCTTGGTTTTTGCAGATAATCCGTTTAGAAACGAATTCTTATCTTCAAATAGGCTGATGCTTTTCATAGTATCTCGTCTTATTGCGCTTATAAAAACTTGTAGAACTTAACGTTTATGCGATTTATTTGCTTGAGATAAACGTTTATTTATCAAGATCTTCGTCATCGGATTGATAGATGGCTATTAAACTCTTAGGAAGAACTTTATAGATTCCAGCTGCAAGGAACAAAACAACAATCTTATCTGGTATATCTACAACAAGCTCATCTACGAATGATGCAAAGAAGCCTTTGGAACCCATTGCTGCAAAAACAGCGTCACCCCAAACGTTTCCAGTGGTTCCACCCCAATAAATCATGTTTAGAGGTGTAGAGATGATTATTGCGATTGCTGCAACAATAAGACTTGTTATAAAAATGTGTAGGCCTTTGTTCATGTACTTTAGTCGTGCAGCGATTCCAACGCTTACGCCAATTGCTGCAGCTGTAATGCTATAGACTGTAGAAATTGGATCAATCGTTAAGCCGTAAACAATATTAGTTAAAAATCCTGCAATTCCGCCTACAACTGGTCCTGCTAAGCAAGCTGAAATGCAAGTGCCTAGTGTGCCAAGCCAAAGTGGTAGTTTTAGCATGCTTGCAAATAGTTTTGCAACATAATTTATGCCGATTGCAGCTGGTATTAGTACGAGTGAAGCAGTAGTTAATTTAACGCTCCAAATATTTTTTAGTTTCTGTACCATTTTGGAATTTCCTATCAGTTAAGGAATAAATTCAAGTTCATTATACGCTTTGCCAAATGTTATTAAAGTAGTTGAAAATTAATGTGTTATAAATTGTTATATTGTTTATTCTGTGTTATTTTGTTCTTTACTATTTGTTTTGTATTAAATCTTTATTGAAAATAATCACATTTAAGATACTTTGCTAGCAAAATCAAAGTGGCTCAAAATCAAAGTGGTTATTATTTCACTATTTCAAATTCAACTATCACAAATCTTACTATTCCAAATAATGGTTATTTATGATAAAAAATATAAGAGCCTTTTATGCCTTTTGCAAAAATGTTGTTATAAAAATATTGTTATAAAAATATTGGCGATTATAAGAGGGAGATGACGATGAATGTAAAGCATAGTAGCGTGTTTACAGATTCCGAAGTTTTAGAAAGACTTAATAAATTAGAAAAATCTCCCCAAATGCAAGGGAAATTAAATGAGTTAAAAGAAGGCGTAAAAAACAACGCTTTTGACCCAATGCGTTTGATTCCATTAATACCAGTAGTCCTGATTATTGGTGCTGTTGGCAATTATCTGCCTTCACTTGATTACTCTACTTATAAATATCCTTTACTCATAATAGTTGCCTTTGTTGTTTGCTTTGCTGGCAAGTTTTTTGTAACAAATAAGGTTGATGTAAGCTCGCTATACGCGGATAATGTTTTAACGCCGATTTTGAATGCGATTCTGCCTGGAACTGTATTAGAAAATTCCGAAGGAATTGACAATAGCATTTTTAATAATCTTCTGCCAATATCTAGTAGGTATTATTCAAACAAACACATAATTTTTGGCGATGAATCTAAAACTGAATTTTCAAATATGCAAGCAATGCACTTTTCTAGAACTGAAAGTGGAAAAACTGTCAAAAAAACTGATTTTATTGGTCAAGTCTTATTAATAAACGCAAAAACCAATATAAATGGTCATATTAGAATTGTTCCCGTTACTGGAAAGACCTTTATGGGGCAAAAACTAAATGGATACTATGGCAAAAAAACAAAAGGGGAGAGTGAAGTTCAAACAGAATCCATTGAGTTTAACAACTCGTATTCAATCTTTTCTACAGACGATTTTTATACAAAGCTTGTGTTGGATCCAAGTTTTATAGAAGTATTGAATAATTTGCAAAAACGAATGAGAGTTTGCATATATATAGATAGCGAGCATATTATTGCATCTTTTGACTCTGGTCGGTATATATTAGGAAATCCTGGAAAATCTGGAATAGAAAACCTATCTTTAACAAGAGAATATGCAAGATTTAGGGATGTTTTGGCTGAGTATTATGAAGTAATCAACGTAATTAAAGAAAAATTGCAAAATTAGAAGCTAGAAAATTGCAATACTCGTGAATTGCAAAAGTGGAAAATACTAGCGAATTGTAAAATTATAGACAATTAGGACTAGAAAGAGCTAAAAATAAAGGAGACATTATGGATTATGAGATTATTTTAATAGTCATTGCGGCAGTGCTTGTAGTGGCTATTGGCTGGTTTATTGGCACGTTAAATAGACTAAGAAAATATAAAGTGATTATAGAAGAGTCGCAAAAAAATGTTGACATTGCGCTCGCTAAAAGGTACGACACGATTTGCCAAATGCTTAAAGTTGCGCAATCGTTTGCAAAATACGAAAAAACAACATTAGTTGATTTGGTGAGTTTAAGAGAAGGATTAAACTCTGCGGATTCTAGCGAAGCAATGAAAAATCAGAATCATGCAATAGGGAAGATTTATGCTTTGGCAGAAGCTTACCCAGAATTAAAGTCTTCAGAACAATTTTTGAATTTGCAAGAAGAAGTAAATGACGAAAACGAGCAATTGGCTGCAGCAAAAAGAATAGTAAATAGTAACATCAGTGCGCTTAATCAAAATATTGTTACATTCCCAATTTCGCTTATTGCAAGATTAAGTGGAATAAAGCAGATGGATTTTCTTGATGAAGATGATCTAAGCAATAAGAAGAATATTGATAGCATGTTTAGCTAGATAACATATCTTAAGTGGCCAATCGTTGCAGATTTGTAGCGATTGGCTATTTTTATGATCTTTACGTACTAATGCGTGTGTTTGTATATAGGATTGAGTTGCTTGTAGGATGGAGCTGATTGTATTAAGGAGCTGATTGTATGGCAGAATATGATTTGCCGATTTTAGAGTATGATTCCGATAAAAGCGCAGTTTTAATGCCAAATCACGATAATATTTCCGTCCAGCTTCCATCTAAAGCGGTTTTTGCTTTCTTAGGCGATGAAATCGATCAGTATGCTTTAAGTAGGAAAGCTACGATTGTAGCAAATTTTGAATCTGCAACTAAAGTATATCCGATATATGTTTTGGAAGAAAAAGTAGGAGATACAGTAAGAGAAAATACAAACAGCGAAATAGAAGAAAAAACGCAAAAAATCTGCTTAGTACAGGCTCCAGTTGGCGCTCCTGCCGCTGTTCAGATCTTAGATTGGTTGATTTCTTACGGCGTTAGGGAAGTTATTAGTGCTGGTTCTTGCGGATCGCTAGTTGATTATGCGGAAAACGTTTTTCTGGTTCCGTATAAAGCTTTAAGAGATGAGGGAACTTCTTATCATTATTTGCCTCCAAGTCGTTATGTTGACGTTTCAGAGCGCTCGAGGCATGCTATTTTGCAAACCTTGCAGGCGCATAATTTGCCTTATCATGAAGTTAAAACGTGGACTACGGATGGGTTTTTCCGTGAAACTAAGACGAAAGTTGCTAGTCGTAAGCAGGAGGGCTGCGCGGTTGTGGAGATGGAGTGTTCTGCTTTAGCTGCGTGTGCGCAAATGCGTGAGATTGTTTGGGGTGAGATTCTTTATACTGCAGATACTTTGCATGATGTTGAAAATTACGATGAGCGCAATTGGGGTGGGGATTCTAAAGCGTATGCGCTTGAGCTTTGTATTGAAGCAGTGTTGCGCATTTGATTTTTGTACGCGTTTACAGAGCTAATTAATGGGCTCGACGTGTATCAAACTTTGCCTGTTTTTTACAATTTGGGGTAGTGAAGAAAATAGCCGCAAATGGCAAAAATCTTCACCAGCGTTTATTAGATGTATATTGTTGGTGACTTTCAGCTAAATGCTAAATAAACTGCGATATTACAATGCCTGCAGCCATAAGTGGAATGTTAAAAATAAGGAATGTTGGAACACAAGTATCCCAAATGTGGCTGTGCTGACCATCTGCATTTAAGCCAGAAGTAGGACCAAGCGTTGTATCGGAAGCAGGAGAACCTGCGTCTCCAAGAGCTGCAGCGGAAGACATAAGAAGAATTGTTGCAGGAGTGCTAAAACCAATGCTTTGGCAAAGCGGTACGAACAAAACTGCAAGAATAGGAACCGTGCCAAACGAGGTGCCGATGCCCATAGTAACAAGCAAGCCAATAATCGTAATAACGAATGCAGCGATTAGCTTGTTTTGACCCATAAAAGCAACGCCAAGGTGTACAAGCTCATTAACTCCGCCTGTAGCTTGAATCACGTTAGCGTAGCCTCCAGCAATTAGCATAATAAATGCAATAAGACCCATAAGCTTAACGCCGCCCATAAGCTGCTTGTCGATGTCTTTCCACTTTATTGCGCCAAAAATAATCATGGTTGCAAGACCTGCAAGAGAAGAAAGCGAAAGATCCTTACTAATAACTTGCACTACTACAACAACAATAATCGCAAGAATGGTTACGTAGTGTGCTTTAGTAAGCGGGCCAACAACAGCGTCCGCAGCGCGAGTATCTGCTTCGGTTGTTTTATATTCGCGAGGCTTGCGGTATAGAACAAAAACTGCAAACAGTAAAGCTGCAAGCATTGCAGCACCTAAATACCAATTCACAGCGCTAACGTCTGAAACGCTAACTTTCATGCCGTTTTTAGAAAGATTAGTTGCAATAACTGTTTGGAAAATTAAGCCAAAGCCAAATGGAATAGCAATGTATGGAACTTCTAGGCCGAACGCAGTACAGCAAGCGGCAGCACGGCGATCTAGCTTAAGCTTGTTCATAATGGAAAGAATTGGTGGAATAAGAATAGGAATATAAGCAATATGAACTGGCACAATATTTTGAGACATGCATGCAATAATCGTTAGAACTGCAAGAAGAATAAATTTGTTTGCGCCAATAAGTTTACTGATTTTTTTAGAAATGATTTGAGCTAGACCAGTTGCTGTAATGGCTTCTGCAAAAGTACCAAGAAGAATGTAGGCGAGCGCAGTTTGCGCGTTTGTGGAAAATCCATCGCAAAGCAGCGCCATAATAGTATGGCTTCCATCTCCAAAAAGAGGGAGATGGCCGGCAATGCCGCCTGCAACGCACGCAACAATCATTGCGAGTAAAACATTGAGTTTAGCGAGACTTAACGCGCATAACACTACAACCGATACAATTACTGGGTTGCATAGAATGTTTAAAATTTGCATACTCTTTCACCTCTTTTTAAAGTTATCTTCATTTTGATGTTTGTAATAATATGTTTTTCAATTTTTATAATTTTTAAATTTTAATAATTAAAGACAATATCATAAAGACTTACGTAAAGTTTTATTCGTAAAGTAAAACTTAGATTACGCTTTTATAAATCACTCTTTAAAAGTTAAATACATTAATACATTAATGCAGATTCGTTCACAATAGTTTGTTAGCAATAGCATTTAAGAGTAGGCTCAGCTGTGTTGTTATCTCTAGTACCCAATCACCGCAAAATTGCACCTAATGGTTACTAGCGCTGCTTCAGAATTTATTGCGCTAAATTGTACAGCGCAAGCCAATCCAAAACCAGCGTAACAGTATTACATAGACACAGTGTAAAGCGAGTAGAAGTAAGCCTTCTGATTCATAAGATCCTCAAAGCTTCCGCGCTCAATAAGTTCGCCGCTTTTCATCACAAGAATTTCATCATATTGCTTAAGAGAATTGGCATCCAAGCGGTGAGTTACAACAAGTCGAAGAATTCCTTGTAAATCCAAAATAGACTGCGTTACGTTAACGCTCGTCTCGTTATCTAGCGCGCTCGTTGCCTCGTCAACCAGCAGAATCTCGGACTTTTTAAGCAAGCTTCGCGCAATAGCAATACGCTGCTTTTCGCCGCCTGAAAGATGACTACCGTTCTCGCCACACTGATAATCATTGCCTTTAGCGGCAATCAAATCATCCAAACCAGCCAAGTGAATCACGCGATTCACTTCCGCATCCGGGAACGGCTTGAAAAGCGTAATATTATCTAAAATCGAAGCATCAAACATAAACACAGACTGCTGCATAAGAGTCGTCTTATCATAAAGTGAACTCTTGCTCACATTGCTAAGTTCGTGATTATTCAGCTGCACGCTACCCTTATAATCCTTGTAGTAGCCCATAAGCAGATTAATCAAACTACTCTTACCAGCACCAGAAGGCCCTACTATCGCGTAAGATTTTCCAGCTTGCAAAGTTAGATTTACGTTTTTCAAGACTTTACGATCCGCATCATAAGCGTATGAAACATCTCGCAAAACAACACTTTTAATCGGATCGTCAATAATCTCGCCAGAATCCTCTTTAGCGTTACTCATGTAATCAGCCATCTTACTAATAAGCTTCTTAGCACCCTTCATCTCGCCAAGCATTTGTGGAAGACTTGCAATAGGCTGAAGTACGCCATTCATCAAATTAGTGAAAGCTAAAACCATTCCAGCAGTAATAACACCAACATGAGCGTTAACCATCCAAGCGCCAACAAGCATTACGCCAAGCTGAGTTGCAAGGCTGGAAATTGTGCCAAGAGCAGAAACAGTAGTCATCGTTTTTTCGCGAAGATTCTTTGTATGCTCAAGCTCCATCGACTGATTCTGATAACGGTTAATAACCTCCTGCTCCGCCTTAAAACTCTTAATAACCGAAACTCCGTTCAAAACATCCTTCGTCAGGGCCGTATAAGACTCATTCGATTTAGAAACCTGCTCCTCGCGAGTGGCAATTCCGCTAGCTGTAAGAATCGAGCACGCCATTGGAAGCACAGAAATAATAAGAGCAATAACAGTGAGCAACGGACTATAGTAAATCATAAGAGCTAGCGAGCTTACAAGCATAAGAACGTCTTGAACAAAGTCAAAAATCTTCTTCAAATACTTTTCTTGAATACGCTCACAATCATTAGTGAGCACAGAAAGATATGTTCCAGAATTTGCAAGCGAAAAATCGCTATAACTCTTTTTTAACAGCTTTTTAATAACAGACTCTTTATACTGATTCATTGCTTTTTCAAGAAAGCGAGGATACGCGCTGCGCTTTAACGCGAAAATCAGGGAGATTGCCAGCATAAAGGAAACTACAAGCAGCAAAATAGTAGCTAAAGAAAAAGCTCCTTTACCAGCCATATAATCGAAAATAATTTGCAAAATCCAAGAAATAGCAGTGTAAATCATAGACAAGGCAATAAAAACTATCATCGAAAGAAAAGCTACAAGCTTGTTTTCTTTGAAAAATAGTTTTACGTAATTTTTTACGTCGGGATGTAGTTTGGATGATTGCTGATTCGCAGGCGATTGCTGATTCGACGCAGTATTTTGATTTGCGCGTGAATTCTGATTTGCCGTGTTGTCAGTTTTGCTCATTCTCGCTACCTCTCGCTTCCTTTATATCTATTTTGCTATTTTGCTATTTTTCTCTAATGGTATTTTTGTAGCTAGCATTTTCGCTTCTGTTTTTCTGATTCGCTCGCTACAAAACGTTGAAAGCTACATTATCATACTCATTCTGATTGGTCACAATTATCTACTTGACAACATATGACAACACATATAAATACTTATATAAATACTTAGACAAACTTATAGGTAATGTTCACCAGAAATAATATTAGAAGTCACACGATTAAATCAAAAATGTGAGATTTTGTTATATATAGCGTGTTTTTATGACCAAAACATAGACAAATGAACAAAATGTTCAAAAATAAGTTAGTATTTGTTCACCTTGAAGAGTACAATGAAAGTACTTTCGGGGGATTGACGTCAATAATTGGCCTCTTTATTTATAACCTTTTGTTGCAACATAGCAATATGAGGTAGTCGCCAAAATCATTGTAGGCGATATCAGAATTAAATATTGAGTCTGAAGTTAGGAAAATCAAAAAATCAAAAAATCAAAAAATCAAAAAATCAAAAAATTGAAAAATCAAAAAATTGAAAAATTGAAAAAGTTAGATACAAAGGAGGAATGCATAGCAATTTCGATAGCAACATTAAAAATGTATACCATTTAGAAATGTATACCATCGGTATTTTGCAGCAAACAAATCATGCAAATTATGCAAGAAGAACAAACGCTTATAGAAGCGAAAGAATTAGGTTTACAAATATTTAGAAGAACACCATTTTGGGACGTATCGTTAAAAGTAGAGCCTCATCAAATCGTTGCAATATCAGGCGAACACGGCTCTGGAAAATCAGCTTTGCTGCTTGCATTGTCTGGTTATATGAAATTTACGAACGGAACTCTTACTATTGCGGACGCAACTCTTCCTAACGATTTTAAAGAATCGCGTAAATATGTGGGATTGGGATTATTCAACGGAATTAACGAATTCTACAAAATGCAAACAATAGAAGAAGTTCTTATGAGCGAGCTGAAACTAGCAGCGCGTTCGCCTCTATTTTTGAAGCAATACAAAAATGATGTTAAAAACCGTGAAGCTTTACAGCAGTACGCTTACAACGTGCTAACTCAATGGAAAGTATTTTCTCCTCACAAAACAGCAATAGGAGAGTTGACTCCGTGCGAGCGCATGCGCTTGGCAATTGCGTTGGCTTTGCTAAAAAAGCCGTGGCTGCTATTTGTTGATGGAATTGAGATGGAGCTTACTAGTGAGCAAAGCGAATGCTTACTTGCAGACATTCGCGAATATGTTAGCAAAAACTACTGCTCCTGCCTTGTTGGAGTTTTGCAAAGTGAGTTAGAAAAGCAAGCGGATCAAGTCTTAAGACTTATGCCAAATAATGAGAAAACAGAAAATTCTCATACTGATTCTCAACTTGCTACAAGTGAAGCAAATGGTGGTGAAAACAATGCACGTTAATACTATTGCTCTTGCATTTCGTGAGATTAACAATACGATGAAAGGAAAAGCTAGAAAGCTTGTTATTGGAACCGTAGCTTTGATTCCACTTTTATACGGATCGCTTTACTTGTGGGCGTTTACAAATCCTTACAAAACGCTAGACACCGTTCCAGTCGCTTTTGTTGTGGAAGATGACGGTGCGATGATAAACGGCAAAATGCGCAATGTTGGCGATGAAATCAAGAATCGTTTAAAGAATCAAAAAGATGGAAGTGAAGGATTCCAGTGGAACTTTGTAGATAGCGCTAAAGCAAATAAAGGCCTTAAAAATGGCGATTATTTTATGGTAGCAACTATTCCATCGTCTTTTAGTAAGTGCATTGCTTCTGCGCAATACGATACTCCTACTAAAGCAAAGCTTCACGTAAAATACGATCAAGCAAGCAATATGCTGGCTTCACAAATCGGTAAAACTGCTTTCCGCACTATGAGAAGCGAAATTAGTGAGGCGATTGTTCAAGAATATTGGGAGCATATGTTTGAAAAAGTAAATTCTGCTTCTGATTCTCTTAATTCAGCAGTGAGTGGTTCTGGCGATTTAAGCGCTGGAATGCAATCGCTTAATGGCGGAGTAGATAAGCTTGCTTATGGATCGATTAAGCTTACTCAGTCTTTGCAAAAACTACAAAACGGATTAAGCGAACTTCAAAAGGGAGCGCAATCGCTTAAAAATGCAAATGCGCAAAGCAAAGATGGAGCGCAATTCTTAGCTCAAAAAACTAACGATTTGGCAAATGGCGCAAATCAGCTAAATAGTGGAGCGCAAACGTTATATAACGCTACAGACGAACTATATAATGGTGCTCAAAAGCTTTCAGATTCTAGTGCGCAGCTTGAACAGCATGTTAAGGCTGGAAACGAGGCTACAAAAAATCAGCTTGCTCAATTGCTTGTTGAAGCGCAAAATCCGCTTGTAACAAAAGAGCTTGTGTTAGAAAAATTGCAAGGTCTTGCAGGAGGATTAAGCGAAAATTCTAAGCTCTTAGAGACGAATCTTTCGGCGTTGAGCCAAGGTGCTGGAGCACTTTCTTCTGGTAGCTTGAAGATAAAAGCTGGAGTTGACGCCGTTTCTAAAGGAATATCAAGCGTTCGAGGTGGCTCATCGCAGCTTTCCGCTGGAGCAAATAAGCTGGCGGAAGGTCTTAGCGCTGTAAGCAACGGAAGTGAAAAGCTCAATAATGGTATTAATTCTGCTGCGCTTGGGTCTGCAAAAATAGTTGATGGATCAAGTCAATTGAATTCTGGAGTTCAAAAGCTTTCTGAAAATACTCCAAAGCTTGCTGATGGAGCTAAAAAGTTACATGAAGGTCTTAAAAGCGCACAAAACTCTAGCAAAATCAACAATATTAAGCAAAAAAGTAAGATGATGAGCGCACCAGTTTCCTTGGAGGAGCACGAGTATTCGCACGTTGAAAACTACGGTACCGGTTTTGCACCTTACTTTATTTCTATCGCCCTTTGGGTTGGTGCTCTTATGACAACATTCGTTTTGAGAGTTATGGATAGGCGAGCGATACTAAACGGCATGAATCCGCTTAAAAGCGCGCTTGTTAGCTTGACGCCGTTTGTGATTATGGGCGTAGTGCAAGCGATTATTCTTATGGGCGTTGTTCAAGGAGCGTTGAAGTTCCAAATCGATAATGTTGGTGCATTCTACGCGCTGGGGATTATAGCGTCAATAGTCTTTATGGCAATAATGCAAATGATTATGGTGGTGTTCCGAATGCCAGGGCGAATAGTTGCTATTGTGCTTCTTATGTTGCAAATCACAAGCTCTGCAGGAACGTTCCCAGTACAAATGACGCCATCGTTCTTTAGAGCTGTTCACCCATATTTGCCAATGACGTACTCGATTATGGGGTTGCGTCAAGCAATGTCTGGAAAGAACAGTGGTGAAATAGTCTCTGGCGTTGGAATGCTTGTGCTTTTCGGCGTTATTGCGATTGCTATAACAAGCATTGCCTTCCGCATGAAGCGTACTGTAAAAATGTTTGATTTGCATCCTGTAATTACATTGGATGCATGAGAATACGACAATGAGTAGGGAGTAATTACTGTGATTGCTGAAGTTACTGAAGTTGCCATAATATAAAAATTGCAACCGAGTGCTGCTAAAATTTGTACCCAAGTTAAGTATGACTACTTATGATATTGTTCATACTAGCGTAGTTGTTCAGCTAGGTGTACGCGCAGTGCTCGGTTTTGCATAACTATACGACTATATGTGAATCGTATATGACGTAACTGGTATGGCTAACGCAACTATGCGCAATTATATTAAGCTACCTAAGTGCTTATATGAGTTACAGAGGGAAAGGACGTGTCAATGACTGCACGATTTACCGACGAATTAAAAAATGAGAATATCGAAACATGGGATGCTGCTATTCATCATCGTTTTGTTAACGAGTTAGTTGAGGGCACTATTCCTGATGCTGTATTAGCTGGATATTTAATTCAAGACTACCGATTTTTAGATAGTTTCTTGGCTTTGCTTGGTGCTGCAGTTACGACAGCAGACACACTTGATTCTCGTCTCGTGTTTTCGAAATATATTGGTGAGGTAGCGGGAGATGAGAATACGTATTTTGTGGATGCATTTAACGAATTTAATACTCCTGAATCTTTCCGCAATAAAATTCCAGACACTGAAGCAACTCGCGAATTTAAAAAGATGTTTTTAGACGCGGCTCACAGTGGACATTATGCTGCCGTGCTAGCCGTGTTAAACGTTACGGAATGGATATATCTTACGTGGGCATCAAACGCTGAAGGTAAGCGTCCTGAACGCAAGGTTCATTACCAGTGGATCGACCTGCATGATTATGAAGGATTCCACAAGTTTGTAGGGTTCTTGCGTGATGAGTTGGATCGTATTGGTCCTAAGGATGCTGATATTGCTCGAGAATATTTTGCGCGTGCAGTAAAGCTGGAGCGCATGTTCTTCGATAATTCGTATGAAACTCCTGCGGCAATCTAACGAACAGCATTCTAACGAATGGACGGAAATCTAACGGACGGAAATCTAACGAAGTAAGCAAGCTGTGAGAATAAAAATAGACCCTACAAGATTTGTAGGGTCTACCTTTAAGAAGATGAGAAATTTTCGTTAATAATTGAAAATCTCACTGTTAACTATATATTAGAAAGTAGATGCGTAAACTTCGGCAATGGCATCTTCGCTCATATGCATGTACGAATTCTTCAAAAGTCGCTGCTGCTCTTTAACAACGCTTGAAGCCCAGTCGCGAATCATATCTTCGCTCATGCCATACTCGTGAAGCTTGTGCTTAGTCAAAATTGTGTTAAGAACTTCGTCAAGCTTATCTAATACATCTACCTTTTGGCATTCAAGAATATTTGCCATAAAGTCAAAAAGCTTAGAAAGCTCAGTGTTTTCGGCGCTAGTACTGTTTTCTGCATCATGCTTAGCATAGTAGCGCAAAACGCTTGTAAGAAGAGCAGCATTTGTTTCGCCATGAGCCACGTGGAAAGTGCCGCCAAGTGGATAAGCCATAGCGTGCACGCAACCGCAGCCAGCGTTACCAAAAGCAATGCCAGCGTAAAGACTTGCAGAAACCAAGTCGCTTACAACTTGGCTTTTAGCGCTGCTACCTTCCTTAACAACTCGCATATAGCTTTGCAAAATAAGCCCGCAAGCCTTGTAACTAAACATTTTTGTAAGCTCGGTTGCAATAGGTGAAAGCGCAGACTCAATAGAATGCGTAAGGGCATCAATAGAACTGGTTGCAAAAACGTAATCTGGAAGGCTTTTTAACAATTCTGGAATAAGAACCGCGTCTGTAGCGTAGCAAGCATCGTTTGCTAAACCCTTTTTAGTGTTGCGCTTTGTAAGCGAGAACACGGCAACGTTGGTAACTTCGGAGCCAGTTCCGCAAGTAGTTGGAACAAGAATAAGATCCGCGCCTTTTTGCGCAGGAATCTTGCCGTCAATCAAGTCTTCGAGTGGGCTTGTTTGCTTTAACGCGCAAACTTTAGAAATGTCCAAAACAGTGCCGCCGCCAATGCCAATCACGCGCTTTGGGGTAGTGTGAATATCTCGAACAATTGCATCAACCATTTCGTCGCTTGGCTCGCCCTTGCCGTAGTTTTCCTGGAAAATCACATTGCAATCAAGGTTTAAGCTGCCAAAATAAGGCTCCCAAATGTACTTGTTTGTAATAACCAAATCGTCTTTGCAAAGCTTAAATTCTTGCGCAAAATCGCGCGTATTTTCAAATTTATGAATAGTCGGCTTAATAGAGAGCTGCTTCATCCTAGACTCCTTTGTTTTAATTTGTATGTCTTACGCTAATATGCGCGTTTTGGTTCGCGATTTGTGCGCGGATGATTAAAAAACCAAGCAACTGCTCCATTATAGAACAAATTGCTTGGTTTAATAAACGCGATTTAAGCTAATCATAAGCTAATCAGCAAAAAGCGATTCAGCCTAAGCTAATCAGAAAAGTCTAATCAGATATTAATCAGCCCTTCAACAAAGCCGTGTAAGCTGCCATCGTAATGTAATTGTATGGCTGGTTGAAGTGAGGCATAAAGAAGATATCGCACAAAGCAAGCTCTTTAATCGTGACTTTCTTTTGAATAGCAAGAGAGAACAGGTGGATTGCTGCAGACATATCGTAGTTAGAAGCCAATTGGCATCCAACAATCACCTTAGAATCCTTCTTGTAAACAATGCGAATCTTAACTTTTGGATTCTCAACTTCCATAAACGCAGGCTTTTGTGTATCTTCAAAATCAACGTAGTCAACGTCCATGCCCTCTTTTTGAGCGGCAGTCAAGCTCAAACCAGTGCAAACAAGCTTGTAATCGTAAATCATCATTGCGCTAGAGCCTTGCACGCCCTCAGTTTCTACAGGAGTTCCGCAAACGTTGTGGCCTGCAATCAAGCCGCTTCGAACGGCATTAGTAGCGAGCGCAATGTAGTTTACGCGGCTTCGAGCGTTGTCGTAGATTGTAGCGCAATCGCCAATAGCGTACACGTCTGGGTCGGAAGTTTGCTGCTTCTTGTCAACTAGGAAAGCGCCATTTTCGTATTGCTTCAAATGATCTTTTCCAAGAGCAACATTTGGGTGGAATCCAATAGCGCAAATCACCATGTCGGCTTCGTAAGTGCCCTTGCTTGTTTTAACAGCCTTGACTTCAGTATCTCCAACAATCTCTTCAACAGCTTGGCCAAGCTCAAACTTAATGCCCTTATCTTCCATAATTTTCTTCAAATTATCGGAAAACTCTGGGTCAAAGTAGCCGTTAAGAATATGGTCTTCCATGTCAATAAGAGTCACGTTTTTGTTCAAACGCTTAAACGCTTCCGCAAGTTCCACGCCAATGTAGCCGCCGCCAAGAACAACAACATTATTGAAATCGCGCTCTTGAAGCTTTGCAATAACAGTTTGCGCGTTCTGGAAAAGCTTTACCATTTGCACGTTTTCCAAGTCAATGCCTTTAATGCGTGGCTTGTTTGGAAGGCTGCCAGTAGCGAGAACGAGTTTATCGTAAGAATCGTGAATAACAGTGCCGTCTTTAAGCTCTACAGTAACTTCTTTCTTTGCATAATCAATGTCTAGAACTTTGCTTTCCAGATTTACTTTTGCGCCTTTTTTGACGAAATCTTCTGGCTTCTGGTAGAACAGACCATCGCTGCTTTGAATTTGCTTGCCAATCCACAAAGCCATACCGCAGCCAAGGAAGGAAATGTTGCTATTTTGATCGTAGATTGTAAGATCGTTTCCTGGGTAGCTCAAAATGGTGTTAGCACAGGCAGTGCCAGCATGATTTGCGCCAATTTGAATAATCTTGGTCATCGGTAATCTCTTTTCGTCATTGATTTTTTATTTATGTGTATTTATATGGTTTATTTATATTGTTTTATATGCGCGCTGTTAACAACATTGTTCGTTAAGCACGCGCCAATAGACAATCATATTACACTAAGACGAGTCTTGCTAATCGTGAGTCTAGGTGTGTTGTTTTGCGATTATTGTATAAGTTGTAATTACCATTTAAACTTTGCTATGAAAGTGAAATAAGTAATAGAATCATGAATGTTCTATACAAGTGCATTCGTGTATATACGTGTATACAGTTTTTGCAATGTATTTTGATAAAGTTTGATAAAGTTTGATAAAGCTTGATAAGTAAGAGTTGTATGAGGGGGTATTTTAATGCGTATTTTGATTACTGGTTTTACGCCGTTTGATAATGAGTCTATAAATCCTTCGTGGGAGATTGCGCAATCAGTGCATGCGCCTGAAGGTGTGGAACTTGTTCGTTTGCAGATTCCTACGGAATTTAACAAGGGTGCGCAAAAAGTTATTGAGAAAATAGAGGAAGTTCACCCTAATGCTGTGCTTTCGCTAGGGCAATTTGGCGGTTCTGCTTGTTTTAACGTTGAATATGTTGGCATTAACTGTAGAGCTGCGCGCATACCAGATAATAGTGGATATAAGCCTTGGTATGAGTCTGTTGTGCAGGATGGTGATGTGGCTTATAAAGCGACTTTGCCAGTTGTGAACATAGTTGACGCTTTAAATAAAGCGAAATTGCCTGCGGCTGTGTCTTTTTCTGCGGGTGCATACGTATGCAATGACGTGCTTTACAGTGTTTGTAATTATTGCCAGACTAAAAAATTGCCAATTAAGAGCGGTTTTATTCACGTTCCGTATTTGCCTGAGCAGGTTCTCAATAAGCCGAGCACGAGTTCTATGAGTTTAGCTGATATGCTTCGAGGCATTGAAATTGCACTGCGAGTGATTGCAGATGATTGCAAGTGATTGCAGATAAATCGCCAGCAAATCGTTAATTTGTAAGTAATTGCTAATAAATAGTATGAAGTATTTATTGTCTATACTTGCTCAAGCACGTGCCTATTTACCAGGATCTTGCTGGCCCTCGTTAGACCTGTTTGGATCTGGCTGAGAAACAGTAGGCTTTTCGGTAATAGGCTTCTTTTGATCAGCTTCTTGCTTTGCTAAATCTTTGCGCATATCGGTCGTAGTTTTGCTTGCGTTATCAATGTCTTCGCAAATCTTCATAACCCATTTTCTTAAATCTGTTGCATACGTTGGCATAAGCTCATTAACCCACATTACAGATGTGTAGCTTCTGCCAGCAGTTCCCGTCAAAATGCTAATATCGTCGCCTTTACGTTGACTATTGCTTATAAGTACGTCGAATTTTCGTTCTTCAATAAGCTTTTGGAATTCATCTATATTAGCCTTGTCTACTTCGTCGCCTTGCGCTACTTGCTTAGCGTATGCCTTAGGCGCAGAATCGCTGATTCCCATATCGGACATAAGCCAGAAAAGAACAGGATTTATTGAAGCGTACTTAAACTTTTTGTGACTTTTAGCGAAGTTTGAAAGATATTCATCAAGCTTATTTTCTTGCGATTTAACTGCGTCAAGTCTTTTAGCAAAAACCTTCTTTTTTGAAGGAAGGACTTTAGAAAAAGCGTTGCAAATGCTAGAAGCCATCTCGTTTCTAGCATCTTTTGAGAACCAAAGATAAGGGTTATCGCCATTTAGCGCGCCGACTGTAGAAGCTGCGTTTACAATCTCGCTGCTTTTAGACGTATGCTTTGCAACCCAACTATCGTAGCCAGCGCCATTTGACACAACAACTTGCGCAGAATACAGCTTTTGCAAATCTTTACTAGACGGCTTAAAAGTAGACATATCGGTATCTGGATTGCTGATTATAGATTGCACTTCAACATCGTTTCCGCCGATTTCTCTAGCCAAACTTGCCCAAGATTCAAGAGTGGAAACAACCTTAATTTGCTTAACCTCTTTTTTGGGTTGCGTTGGAGTTTTAGAAGATTGCGAGCTTTCACCGCACCCAGCTATGCCAAGCAACATTGATGGAACAATTATGCACGCTAAAACAGCTTTGCATATTTTCTTTGCGCGAGTTAAATGAAAAATATTTTCGCACATCTTTGCGCCCCTTCCGTCAGTGTTATTAGCATTAGCACTTGTTAAAACTCGTTCTAGTTTGCTGCAAGGCTTGTCTGTTGCAAGGCTTGTTTTTCAAAGGCTCGCAGTAGCTTGCTTATGCAATATAAATACCATTCTATTATAATATTCAGTTATTAGCAGTTGTGTCGCGATGCTTTGTATCGCGCACTTCGATACCTCACGATATCCTATCCATACGAATATCCTACGCGTACGAATTGTGTTAGATGATTTGTAAGTTGAACATAAGAATTAACATACGAGTTGGGAAGTGAATCATGGTTGTTGTATTAGATGGAAAAGCGCTAGCTGCAAGTATTAAAAGCGACTTAAAAAATAGAGTAGAAAAGCTTAAAGAAAAAGGCATTAATCCAGGGCTTGGAACGCTTTTAGTTGGAAGCGACCCTGGTTCGTTGAAGTATGTTGCCGGAAAACACAAGGATTGCGAAGAAGTGGGGATTCGCTCAATCCGCTGCGATTTGCCAGAAGACGCTAGCGAAGACGAAATTCTTAAAGCCGTAAATCAGCTTAATAATGACCCTTCTTGCACAGGTTTTATTGTGCAATTGCCTTTGCCAAAGGGAGTTGATTCCCAAAAAATTATTGAGGCAGTAGACCCTGCAAAAGATTGCGATGGAATGCATCCATATAATTTGGGCGAGCTGGTTATGCATATTTCGGGAGATATTGTTACGACTCTTCCATGCACGCCGCGAGGAATTTTGGCGCTTTTAGATGCTTATAACATTGATCTTGAAGGCAAAAATGTGTGCGTACTTGGACGAGGAATCACGGTTGGCCGAACAATCGGGCTCCTTCTTACGCGCAGGGGAGTAGACGCAACTGTAACATTGTGCCACACTCGCACTCGTGATTTGCACGATATTATGATGCGCTCCGACGTTATTATTGCAGCAATGGGCAGCGCGGGATTTGTAAAGCCGTGTGATGTTAAGCCTGGAGCCGTGTTGGTTGACGTTGGTGTTTCGCGCGTTTTTGATGAAGAAGTGGGAAGGTATCGCGTAAAAGGCGATGTTGATGTTGCTTGTAGAGAAGTCGCGGGAGCGTATTCGCCAAATCCTGGTGGAGTTGGACCAATGACTCGCGCAATGCTATTGGCTAATGTTGTTGACATGGCTGAGCGAGCAGCGAGTGGCAAGTAAGTGTTAAGTAGCAAATATCAAGTCGCACGACACGCCCGAAGTAAAACGGCGATTTTGGCTATGCCTATATATAACATTGACAGAGCGCGTGCATAGTGCGCGTGCAAAAGTCATAATTTAATATCGAGTAATATCCACCCCAAGAAGAAACCACTAATAAGTAATGGCAGAGAATAATAACGAAGTCGCCAAGGTTGCGATTAATGATATTGGCACCGAAGAAGACTTCATCAAGGCAGTCGATTCAACCATCAAGAATTTTGATGATGGTGATTTAGTTGAAGGTACCGTCGTAAAGATTGATCACGACGAAGTATTATTGGATATCGGCTACAAAACTGAAGGTGTAATCCCTTCCCGTGAACTTTCCATCAAGAAAGACGTTGATCCAGATGATGTTGTTGAAGTTGGCGACACCATCGAAGCCCTTGTTGTAACTAAGGAAGACAAGGAAGGACGTCTTATTCTCTCCAAGAAGCGTGCACAGTACGAGCGTGCTTGGGGTGATATTGAGAAGATCAAGGATGCAGACGGCATTGTTGAAGGTACCGTTATTGAGGCTGTTAAGGGCGGCTTGATTGTAGACATCGGTTTGCGCGGCTTCTTGCCAGCTTCCCTCGTTGAAATGCGTCGCGTTCGCGATCTTTCCCCATACATTGGTCAGAAGATTAAGGCTAAGATTCTTGAGCTCGATAAGAACCGCAACAATGTTGTGCTTTCTCGTCGTCAGTTCCTCGAGGAAACCCAGTCCGAAGTTCGCGAGACCTTCCTCTCGCAGCTTAAGAAGGGTCAGATTCGCGAAGGCGTTGTGTCTTCTATCGTAAACTTCGGCGCGTTTGTTGACCTCGGCGGTGTTGACGGCCTCATTCACGTTTCCGAGCTTTCCTGGAAGCACATCGATCACCCATCTGAGGTTGTTAAGGTTGGCGATAAGGTTACCGTTGAGGTTCTCGACGTTGATCTCGATCGCGAACGCATCTCCCTCTCCCTTAAGGCAACTCAGGAAGATCCATGGCAGCGCTTCGCTCGCACCCATGTTCCTGGACAGGTTGTTAAGGGCAAGGTTACCAAGATTGTTCAGTTCGGTGTGTTCATCTCCGTTGAAGACGGCATCGAAGGCTTGGTTCACATTTCCGAGCTTGCTAACCGTCATGTAGAGAACCCAGAAACTGTTGTTAAGGGTGGCGAAGAAGTATTCGTTAAGGTTATTGACGTAGACCTCGATCGTCGCAGGATCTCGCTCTCCTTGAAGCAGGCTAACGAGGCTGTTGATCCAAATTCTGAAGATTTCGATCCAGCTCTCTACGGCATGCCAGCTGAGTATGACGAAGAAGGAAACTACAAGTACCCAGAAGGCTTCGATCCAAACACCAACGAGTGGATTGCTGGTTACGAGCAGCAGCGCGAAGAGTGGGAAGCACAGTATGCAGCAGCTCACGAATTGTGGGAGCAGCACAAGGTGTTCGCCGCTAAGGAACTCGCAGCTGCAGCAGAATCCGCAGCCGCTGATGGCCAGAGCGAAGAAGCTGAAGAAAAGAAGCCAGCTAAGGAAGAAAAGAAGGAAGAAGTTGCTTCCAACTATTCTTCTGAGGCTGCTAACGAAGGTGCTTTAGCTGATTCCGATCAGCTCGCAGCTTTGCGCGAACAGCTTTTGAGCGAAAAGAAGTAGTTTCTACTTTCTACTAGAAGCTTGTAAATAAAAACTAAGATGCCCTCGGTGAGTAATCATCGGGGGCATCTTGCGTATTGTTGTTCATAATGTTTTACGAGTATCTTGATTATGTTTGACGTCTATTTTGAGTACATTTGACAAGTATTTTATAACTCAAGTTTTGTAATTAAATATAGGTACAATCAATTTTCTTTTAAGAATCGTGATTATATGATGTAAAACGTCAATCATATTTACTAATCGTATTTACTAAAAGGATGGTGAAAATATGAGCACTTTAGAAAACAATCAGAAAAATCCTCAGTTCCCTTCGTATGATGGTAATAATGAGGAAAACGCTAAAGGAACTTTAGAAAGCTCGCGCAGTAAAATTGTTGCAGGTTTGCTAGCGATTTTCTTAGGATTTTTAGGTATTCACAATTTTTATCTTGGTTTTAAAGGAAAGGCGATTGCGCAGCTGCTTATTTCTGTTCTTTCTTTTGGTTTCCTGTTGATTATTACGGGAATATGGGCATTGGTTGAGGGTATTTTGATTCTTTGCTCAAAGCCTGGAAGTAAGTGGCACAAAGATGCTGATGGTGCTGAGTTAAAAGACTAAAAATAAATATTTAGTATTAAGATTTATAAGTAATTTTACAAATAAAAGATGCGTTTTAGAATTCAATTTCCAAAACGCATCTTTTATTTTTTATGCCTAAAACATTAGAACAAATGAATAATATAGCAAATACACTTATTCTTTAATATTGCATATTTTTTAATTTCATTAATGCTGCAGAGATAGCTATTAATAGAATCATTAAAGCATAAGGAATAGTTGTGTTGATTCCAGTTTTTTGCATCATTCCTCTATTCTTTGCTAAAGCATTGCCAGATTTACTATAATGCTTATCATTATTTTCATTATCAATGCTGCTATTATCCACATTGTAATTATCATGTTTTGCTTTTGAAGAGTAATTATAATTCGTTCTGGAATTGTCTGTATTGGAATAATCCTTTCTGTAATTTTGAGAATATTCTTTATCTGTGCTAAATGTACTGCTGTTCTGTTTATTGTTATTCTTATTTGGAATTATATTTGGACTAATATTCTTATTTATCTCCTTTTCAGATTGTGTTGTTTCAGAATCTTTGCTGATTTGTATATCAGTATGTGATTGATCGTTAGATAGAGGATCTGTTTGAGTACTAGAATTTTTAGTTTCACTTACAACATTTAAGGTTATAGTCGTTTCAAATGATAATTCTGTGTTTGAACGATCTTGATTTTTATTTGCAGACGCAATACGAATTTTTGCAGTAAGTTTATCTCCAACTTTTGCTGTTTTAGGCACTTCAATTTTCAAAGGAATGTATGTAGTTTTATTCGCTTCGATTGTTACAGAATCGCTTGATGCAGTAAAATCACTTGTGTTTATAGATGTAACTTTAATATTTTCATATTTAGTACTCGTAGGATTTACCACAGGAAGACTTATCTCTTTGGTGGATAGATTGATTTTAGTTGTGGAACCTAAGGTTATGTTAGGACGTATACTTAACCAGTCAGCAGAAATTCTCGTATACATTATGTCATTATTATCGCCCTCATATAGAAGACCATAACCGCCTCCTGCTTTTTGGCTTAAAGCTTGAATAGTGGAGTAAGCCATTGCACCATTCTTGAATCCCTTTTCTTCTGTCCAACTTTCTCCATCATTATATGAGACACGTATCAAACCATTTGCTCTTCCAGAACCAGAAGAAGATGAATATAAGAGGATTTTAGCTGCATCAGATCCAATTGGAGCATCTGGGAATGCTCTTGTTATTTGAGCGTTATTACCTGGATCTGGCAGTGTCTCATCTTTGTATGCTTTACCATACGTTTCTCCGCCATCATTAGAAAAAGCAATGATTCTATGATTATTTGCACCACCTTCATGCGGTCTAGAGTTTAACATAATTCTTCCATCAGAAAGCTCTACAACCTTATTTTCATCCATATGGCTTTGTTCTTTACCTAGTCCAACTGGATTTCCAGCTTTCCAAGTTACTCCATGGTCATCAGAGTATACAGATACGGCTTGCCACTTCTCATTGTTTCTTTGCACACTTCCATTGGAACTGTTTACTATTGCGTATTGTTGTATTAAACGACCTTTATATTTTCCGTATTTTAGTTGAATGCCATGTCCAGAAGTAGCAAATCTAGCTCGTTCATTTTTTGGATATTTAGTTATGTCTTTAGTTATAACTTTTGGTTCGCTCCAAGTTAAACCGTTATCTTTTGAGCAAGTAACAGCAGCATCTAAAATATGTCTATCACTTTGATTAGTGCTAGCTGTAGAATCCCATACTCCACCATCGTATGATTTGACGAAGAATAAGAAAATATTGCCTGTTTCTTGGTCTACAACATATGAAGGGTCAGAGAATCCATATTTATTTGGGTTTTCTTTTCCTTTTGCTACGATTTGTATTTTTTCAAAAGTTTTTCCACCATCTTTAGATATTCTTTGAACAATAGAATTTGGATTAGGAGCATCATATGCACTATTTGGTCGATAATCCCAAGCTGTAAGAATCCAACCATTGTTAGCTTCAGCTATTGCAGGTATTCTATAATAAGGTTTTCCAGTTAGTCCTTCTACAGTTTGACCTATTGTTGCTAATCTAACGGGATCTCCGTCTTTTCTAGGCCTTGGAACTGGATTAATATTTGTAACTTTGTCTCCAATTAATTTTGGAGTAGATATAACTTCATTACCATTTGCATCTTTGCTAATTTTCCAATCGGTTGATGGAGTGAAACCTTTTTCTTTAATATCAGAATCCTCTGTTATATGGAATCCTTGCGTGCATGATACAGTTTTTCCTGGTTGTAGATTTCTCCACCTACAGTTACCGTTATTCCCTTCAACAGCCACAGCAGTGAGATTACTGTTAGTTGGCCAAACAGTCACATTGTGATTAGTATTATTTGTGTAAGTCAGCTTATATCTTAGCGTATCCCCAACTCGAACATCATTTTTTAAATCATCCGTACGTGTAATCGTAAATGTTACTGGTTCAGTTTGTTCATGGGGGGGGGTAGTTGCTGATGCTACACCTATGCTAAGTGACACAATTGTTGCAGATGTAAGAATTGCTGAGAAAATATTTTTGCAAACTTTATGCGCTGTTCCAATCATTATATTCCTTTCTTCATTGAAGGCGTATAAGTAATTACCTATAAATTACATCTTTGTCTTTATAGTTTGCGAGAACAATTACCTCGTATCTGTAGATTCTAAATCATTCATATGACATGTGACGTATGTTGAATTTTATGATAAAAAGAAGAAATTATATTGATTAAGTGAATATAAGAGAAAATATTTCGAAAATAATAATTAGTACTTATATAACGATGGTTATGTAAAATCAAATATGCATATGTCGATTAAATATGTTGTGTTGTAATATGGATAGTAGCTTGTATAAAGGATTTTTATGAAGAATATTGAAATTAAAAAATTAGATTATTTAGAAGCCAAAGATAATATGAATATAATTTTAGATTTATATCTAAAAGCATTCCCTAAAGAACTGGATCGTATAGATAATGTTCGTGAGCGCATATTAGATAGTTTGAAGGATAACAATAGTGCGCTTTTACTTGTTGCTACAATGAATAATCGTATTATCGGTGTTTTATATGGCATAGAATTATTACAAGATAATTGGTATGCGAATCAAATTAAGCCATTTTTATCAGAAAATTATGATTGGTACAATCAAAGCTTAGAGCTAAATGAGTTGTTTGTAGATCCTGAGTTTCAGCATATAGGCGTTGGCAGTGCGCTTATGAAGAAAGTCGAAAATCTTAAATTATATAAAACAATAATTTTATCTACAGAAAAAGATAATAATGTTGTTGCTTTAGATTTTTATAATAAGCTTGGATACAGTTTATTAACCGATAATTGGAAATCTTATTACGGGTCTATTTACTGCGTGCTATATAAGAAGTTTTAGTGGGGTCAATTAAAACTTACGTTATTGTGAGAAATGTATCGTTTATAATCGAAATATGACAATGATGCGGATTGCGGTAACGGGCGGAATCGCGGCTGGAAAATCTACAGTAGTAAACCATTTGCGTTCGCTTGGCGTGTTTGTTATAGATTACGATGTTTTAGCGCGTAAATGAGGCTTCTAACGAAGGTGCTTTAGCTGATTCCGATCAGCTCGCAGCTTTGCGCGAACAGCTTTTGAGCGAAAAGAAGTAGTTTTCTACTAAAAGCTTATAAACAAGATGCCCTCGGTGAGTAATCATCGGGGCATCTTTTAATATCTTTAGTAATAACGCTTTGATTTATTAATTTTTTATTATATAGTTTTTAAGAAAATAAATTTCTTACGAGAGAAAGTGTAATTATTGTGAGTGATTTGGATAATCAAACTGGAGATTACTCAGGCTCTGACAATCAGACTCAGTACGGACAGCCACAGTACAATGATCAGTCTCAGCAGTACAACCAGGCTCAGCCACAATATAACGACCAATCCCAGTATGGTGCTCAGCCTCAGTACAATGCTCAGCCACAGTATGGTCAGCCTCAGTATGGCCAGAATTCGTATTCTCAGCCTCAGTATGGTCAGTACTCTCAGTCTGCTCCTCAGTACAATCAAGCGTCTTCCTACTCTAACTATGGGTCTAATAATTATTCATCAAACACATACAGAAGCTCTCGTAACAAGATTGCTGCAGGCCTGTTAGCGATTTTCTTGGGCGCTTTGGGTGTGCACAATTTCTATCTTGGTTTTAAAGGCAAGGCTATTGCCCAGCTTCTTATTTCTATTCTTTCTTTCGGCTTGCTGGCTTTTGTTTCTGGAATTTGGGCATTTATTGAAGGAATTTGCATTCTTTGCTCTCAGCCTGGTTCTAAGTGGCATAAGGATGCCGATGGTGCTGAACTTCAAGACTAATTTTACAATTACTATTTAGCATATAATGCCCCGGTAATTAGTTACTGGGGCATTAATTATAATCAAAATATGACAATGATGCGTATTGCTGTAACGGGCGGAATTGCGGCTGGAAAATCTACAGTAGTAAACCATTTGCGTTCGCTTGGCGCGTTTGTTATAGATTACGACGTTTTAGCGCGTAAAGTAGTGGAACCAGGAAGCGTAGTCTTGCGGAAAATCGTAGGCATTTTTGGGGAAGATGCCGTTTTGAATGATGGCTCTTTGAATCGCGAGTTTATTGCGGAGCATATTTTTGGTGATGATGTAAATCATAAGCAAGCGTTAAGCAGGATTGAATCGCTTATTCATCCTGCTATTTATGATTTAGCGAAGACTTTAGAAAGCGAATATAGAAACGAATATAGAAACGAGTGTGATAGGAAAATTTCTAAAGAAGATTGCTGTGAGCGCGCATCTTTAAGCTCTGTAATTGTGCACGATATTCCGCTGCTTGCGCAAGTAATTGACAGTATTCCATTTAGTTTTGACTATATTATTACAGTTGAAGCGCCTAAAGATGTTCGCATTGCGCGAATGATAATCGAGCGCAAAATGAGCCAGAATCAGGCGCAGCAGCGCATAAATAATCAAGTTGAAGAGATTGTGCGAAGGAAAATCGCGGATTTTGTGGTTGATTCTACAAAACCTATGGAAGTTATGCTTAAAAGCGTTGATTCAAAAATTAAAACGTGGATGGGTGAGGAGCATTAGAGACCCAAAGGAAAAGTCGCCAGCAACCGCGCGATTGTTGGGTTTTAGTAAAATAAATAAAATGCTCTTGGAGAAAAGTAATGTCGAATAAAATTCAGCGCACAAACAAGCCTTTTGTAGTAAAAGCGCCATACAAGCCTTCTGGCGACCAGCCGCAAGCAATAGACGAGCTGGCGAATCGCATTGAAAACGGCGAAAACGATGTTGTTTTAATGGGCGCAACTGGCACTGGTAAAACTGCTACAACCGCTTGGCTTATTGAGCGTTTGCAAAGGCCTACACTTATTATTGAGCCGAATAAAACTCTTGCGGCTCAGCTTTGCGCGGAGTTTCGCGAGCTTATGCCAGATAATGCTGTGAGCTATTTTGTGTCTTACTACGATTACTATCAGCCAGAAGCGTATATTCCGCAAACAGACACGTATATTGAAAAAGACTCGAATATTAACGACGATGTTGAGCGTCTTCGTCACGCTGCTACAGCGAATTTGCTTACGCGCAGGGATTGCGTTGTTGTAGCTACTGTTTCTTGCATTTATGGACTCGGTACCCCAGAGGAGTATGCCGAGCGAATGCTTATGCTGAGCGTTGGCCAGCAACTTGAGCGAGACGATTTATTACGTCAATTTGTGAGCATGCAATACAAGCGTAACGACATTGCGTTTACGCGCGGAACTTTTAGAGTGCGAGGCGACACGGTTGAGATTATTCCTGTGTACGAAGAATTAGCTGTGCGAATTGAGTTCTTTGGCGACGAAATCGACAGAATTACAATGTTGCATCCGCTTACTGGGGAAGTGATTCGCCAAGAGAGTAGCGTTCATATTTTCCCAGCGTCTCACTATATTGCGGGTCCTGAGCGCATGGAGCGCGCGCTTGAGGCGATTGAGAAAGAGCGTGACGAACGCGTTGCGCAGCTTAAAAAGCAAAATAAATTGCTGGAAGCTCAGCGTTTGGAAATGCGAACTACGTACGATTTAGAGATGCTTCGCCAAGTGGGTGTGTGCACAGGAGTGGAGAATTATTCGAGGCATTTTGACGGCCGCGCGGCTGGCACGCCTCCGCATACGCTTCTTGACTTTTTCCCAGACGACTTTTTGCTTGTTTTAGACGAATCGCATGTAACCGTGCCGCAAATCGGAGCTATGTACGAGGGAGATGCTTCGCGCAAAAGAACGCTTGTAGAGCATGGCTTTAGGCTGCCATCTGCAATGGATAATCGCCCGTTAAAGTGGAACGAATTTTTGGAGCATGTTGGTCAAACTGTGTATCTTTCTGCAACGCCTGGAGACTATGAGCTTGGGCTTTCGGATGGCGTAGTTGAGCAGATTATTCGCCCAACTGGCTTGCTGGACCCTAAGATTGAGGTTCGACCTGTGGAAGGGCAGGTTGACGATTTGCTTGCGGAAATCAAGGCGCGTGTGGCAAAAGATGAGCGCGTGCTTGTTACTACGCTTACAAAGAAAATGGCGGAAGACTTAACTGATTACTTTTTGGAGCTTGGTATTAAAGTTGAGTACTTGCATTCGGATGTTGATACTTTGCGCAGAGTGGAGCTTTTGCGCGAGCTTCGCGAAGGCAAAATTGATGTGATTGTTGGCATTAATTTGCTTCGTGAGGGCCTGGATTTGCCAGAAGTTTCGCTTGTTGCGATTTTGGATGCAGATAAGGAAGGCTTCTTAAGATCTTACCGTTCGCTTATTCAGACGATTGGCCGCGCTGCTCGTAACGTTTCGGGAACTGTGCTTATGTATGCGGATACTGTTACTGATGCTATGAGCAAGGCGATTAGCGAGACGGAGAGGCGTCGCGAAAAGCAAATCGCGTATAACAAGGCGCATGGAATTGACCCTAAGCCTTTGCGAAAGAAGATTAGTGACGTTAACGACATGCTTGCTAAAGAGGATGTTGATACTCAAACTTTGCTAGCAGGCGGTTACAGGAATGCTAATAAGGCTGGGAATTCGCATTATGGAGTGCCAAAAGAGCCAAATCTTGGGCAGCAAAGTAAAGAAAAGCGTATGGCGAATATATCCGCCTTGCCGCAAAGCGATATTATGTCTTTGATTAAGAATTTGAGCGAGCAAATGCATGTTGCTGCAGAACAGTTGCAGTTTGAGCTTGCTGCTCGTTTGCGCGACGAGATACGCGATCTTAAAAAAGAGTTGCGTCAAATGGATGCGGCTAATAAGTGAGCGTAATGAGTGAGCTTGTAAGTTATCTTGTAAGTTAGCGATGATAATAAATAAGCTAATGTATGCGTCAAATATTGAGTATTCTAGTTAGATGTGGTGAGTGCTGGATTTGAATATGTTAATAAAAGATTATTTATTGTCTATGATTCACGCGATGTCTTTGCATTGATAGAGAATCAGCCATGGAATATTCTAAATTTTGTTAATGTGAAAAAATAAATTTATTTTATTTTTTTGAAAAAATACTTGACAAAAGGATTGAGAGAGAGCATGCTCAGACAGACAGACAGACAGACAGCGTGATTTTGTCTTTTTTGTAACATAATTTTTTACAATTTTCACCACTCTATACACTATTTATTTTGAATTCGCACATAATTTTTGGCCTATAAACCTATATTTGCGCTATATAAATTTTTGAATTTAATAAAAAATTATTATTACTATAATCATTAATTTGGTTGGGAATAAAATGAATAATAAAATAATAAATAAAGTTATTAGTTTAATAGTTGCTTTTATAACTGCGATTGGACTTTTTGCAGGGGTTGTGAATGCACAAGCTGATAGCAAAACAACTACAGAAGTTAAGAAATATCCGCTTTCACTTGATATGGATATTGTTTTAAAATCTGGAGATGGTTACATACATCCAGGTGCTAAAAATCAAGTCGCCAAGAACATTGAAAATATGTGGGAAAATCTTCCGATAACTGTCGAAGATGAAAATGGAAATAAAATTGATGTCAAGAAAGAGCTGCAATCTAACTTTCAGCGTTTTGTTGGCAATTTTGCGATAGGACAAAAATTAACAATAACGATTGATACTAATAGCATTCTTGACGGTTATAATCTTTCTTATAATGCGGATCATGAATATATTTCTCAAGCAAGCGGTTATTCTAAATTCACAGTCAAATATCACCTCGACAAAGATAATGACCCTATGGTTGTTAGAATTTCGTTTGGAAAAATGAATGTGAAATTCGATCCTAAGGGCGGAAATATTGGCAGTGAGTCGGGCACAATCATAAAAACTGTAAAAAAAGATAATACGGTTGATTTCCCAGCTAACCCAACAAAAAAAGATTTGGAATTTGGGGGATGGTATACCGAGCTTCCTGATATTGAAGCTTACCGACAGCGTAACATTGTAGGCAAACGCTACTATTGGGATAATAATTCGCTATTTTCGGATTGTAACCGTGATTGGCAGACATACAATGATACTACTTTAGACCCATTATATGATGGTGTATTTTTACTTCGCGCACAATGGAATGCAAGATATACATTTAATGCTAATGGCGGCACCTTTAGTGATGGTACAGCCAAGAAAAGTGAAGCAGTACAGCAAGGCAAGAATATTAATATATTGCCTGCGCCTACGCGCGAAGATTATCAGTTCTTAAACTGGGCGGATGCTGCTGGTAACACTTACAATCCAGGTGATACTTATACTTTGAATGCTAATACCGTGTTTACTGCCGAGTGGAAGCAGATTCGCAATACAGTTACTTTCAAGAACGGCGATAAGACTCAAACGGTAAAGGTGGAAACTGGTAAGGCTATTGATACGGATGCCTTGACTGGCCAGTCTATGCCTAAGAATCCAACGAAGGATGGTTATACTTTCAAAGAGTGGAATACAAGCTCGGATGGTAAAGGTAAAGCATTTACTGGCACAACGACTGTTGATAGTGATTTGACTGTGTATGCCATCTTTACGAAGAATACAGGCAGCGATGATGGTGGCGATAATGACGACAACAATGACAGCGGAAGTGTTGAACCAGATTCAAGCGATAATCCTGAATTGAATGTTGGAGGCGGCAGCGTAAATAACAATAGAACGTTAGACGGTGCTGCGAACGGCTCGGCAGATGGTGCTGCAAATGGTGCAGCTGCCAATGGCTCGTCAAACGGTCTCGCAAACAGAAGCGGTTCTGCTAAGTCGCGGACTGCTGGCACGCGCTCTTCTGGAGTGCTGCCAAATAGTGGTGCGGATGCCTCTGGAGTAACTCTTGCATCCTTCGTCTCTATTGTGTTTGGTTTATTTGTGGCTTCTTGCGCTGTCATAAATCTCAATAGTGCTAAGCATTTGCGCTAGTTTGCATTATTGTGTAAGTCATAAATAAATTAAGGCGGGCACTGGTTAAACGGTGCTCGCCTTGTTCTTTTAGATTGCCTTATTGTTTCTTGCGCTTTGTTGTTTGCGTTTGCAATTCCTATTCAGTTATATTACTTTAGTTGGTCTGAATTATATACAATGTAATGATAATATGTTGAATATAAACGAATATTTGCGTATAGTAAAAGAAGATGGAGGTATTGTTGTGACTACTACGAATTTAAATATCAGAACAGATAAGGGAATTAAAGAACAAGCTGATAAGATTTTTTCAGAACTCGGTCTCAATATGACAACAGCAATTAACATGTTTTTGCGAACAACTATTCGTGAGAACGGGATTCCATTTTCTCTTAAATTAGAGGTTCCAAATGATACAACGATTGCTGCTATTGAGGAGGGTAGACGAATTGCATCTGATCCTAGTGTAAAGGGTTATAGGAATATGGAAGATCTTAAGGCGGCTCTTGATTTATGAAATACGAAGTAAAATTCACGAATCAATTCAAAAAAGATCTTAAATTAGCTAAGAAACAAAATAAAAATACGGATAATCTTTCAGAAGTAATTAATGTTTTAGCCAATGGTGGCGTGCTAGAAGCTAAATATTGCGATCATTCTCTGACTGGAAAATATAGCGGAACAAGAGAATGTCATATTGAACCAGATTGGCTTTTAGTATATGAAATTAAGAATGAAGTTCTTGTTTTGATGTTATATAGGCTTGGTACGCATTCAGAATTGTTTAAGAAATAAAATAACACATTTTTAAATCTACAGCTTTTTTATTGATAAAAGGTTTAATGTGCAAGCGTAAGTGCGATGTTTCATAGTTTTCCTTGCGAATTGGTGGGATATTAGTACGACGATTGGCGAGTTTTTGTTCCGACGATTGGCGAGATATTGATATGACGATTGGCTATGTTTAGAAATGTGGTTGTAAGTGCTAAACGTTAAAAGGTTTAATTAGTGGCGGCTCATCAATGCGATGGAATCTAAAGGTGATGTGTTGCTTATGATTATGGCCTCTCTTGCATGGCAGGAATCGGAGTAGCTTTCAAAGAATGTTAAGATGGGTATTCAGTTCAGATATCAGAACTGCGAGATTCATGTCAATCACAACTGGTTCTTGGGATACACCAAAGATGAGAACGGACACCTTGCAGCAATACATGGTGTTTTTGTCATTTATAGAAAATTTATATGGTGGAATTATGCCAGGATTGAATTTATCAACCAAATAGTTTATAGCGTAATAAGTTTAGGTGTGTTTTAGACATAGAGGATAACGATGAAGACATTTGATATGATTAAAGAATTATGTAATAAAAAAATATAAGCGTTTCGGAACTTGCCAGACGGATAGGGCAGACTTCGCAGAACTTTGGTAAGAAACTGAAACGAGATACAGTTACTCTTGAGGAGTTGAAACAGATAGATGATGTTATGAAGGTTACCTTTGAGCAATCATTTATCTTCCCGGGTGGAGAAATGATAAAAACAAGTAATGAGTGAGAGAAATCATGGCATACGAAAAGAAAAGTATTAGAGCAATAATAGATGATGTAAATAGTAGAAGATTCTATCTTCCTGCTATTCAAAGAAAATATGTGTGGGGAGATTCACAGATCACAAGATTAATGGATTCTATCATGCTTGGATATCCTATTGGAACTTTTCTTTTTTGGAAAGTTAAGAAAACTATTGTGAACCAAAAAGAGTATTCAATGTATGAATTTATAAAAGATTACCATGAGCGAGATATGTGTAAGAATCCGGCTGCACCGCAGCCGTTCCCGTTTGGTAGTGGAGATGAAACGATCTGGGCTGTTTTGGATGGCCAGCAGAGATTGACTTCTCTATACATAGCTTTGCAAGGAAGTATGAGCAGAAAACTTCCAAACAAAAGATGGAAGAATGATGATGCATTTCCGAAGAAAGAACTGTACTTTGATTTGCACAGTGAAAAAACTGATGATGAGGACATTTCTTACGATTTCAGATTTTTAACAGCAGAAGAAGCCGCAAAGAATAAGGACAATAAGATATGGTATTTAGTAAAAGATATTCTTAAGTATTCAGCTGAAGATTTATTAACAGAAGTTATCATTCCAAATGGCTGGGCAACAGATAAAGTTGCAACAAAGAACATTTCGCTTTTACATACAAGACTTGTTACTGATGAAATTATCAACTACTTTGAGGTAGAAAAAGATTCGATTGACAGCGTATTAGATATTTTCGTTAGAGTAAATTCTGGTGGAACCGTTCTTTCAAAGAGTGACTTGTTATTCTCTACTATTGTTTCTCATTGGGATAAGGCAAGGGATGAAATTGATAAGTTGCTTTCTGAAATAAATAAGAAAGGCGAAGGATTCAAATTCTCTAATGACTTTATAATGCGAACTTGTTTGTATCTTTTAGATATGTCCGTAGCATTAAAAGTAGAAACATTCAAAAAAGACAGTGTATTAAAAATAAAACAAAACTGGGCTGCAATCCGAAAAGCCATCAAGGATACAGTTGATTTGTTAAATGAGTTCGGATTTAATTCAGAAAACATGATTTCTTATGTGGCTGTTTCTCCTATGGTTTACTACAGATACAAAGGTGGTGATTTCGATTCAAGCAGTAAAGCTGAATTAAGAAAATATATTGTAATCGCACAGGTAAGACAGATTTTTGGCACCGCATCAAACTCTGCGCTGACAAGCATAAGAGAGGCATTGAAGGCTGCGCCATCTAATTCATTTAGTATGAAAAATCTAAATGGGATTAGATTCACAGGTGGCAGAACTCTTAGATATACTGCGGATGAGATTGATGCAATGTTTGACACATATGAGATTGGTGCCTATACATTTATGTTGTTATCTCTTCTGTATCCAAATTTGAAATATAGTCAGAAGGGATTTCATCAAGATCATATGCATCCGTATACGGGATTTGAAGAAAGCAAAATTGATGGTTTGATATTGCCGGACGGAACAGTGATTGATGATGATACTAAAGAAGATTGGCGTAGAAGAAGGAACACATTAGCAAACCTTCAATTGTTGGAAGGTAGAGAGAATGAATCCAAGAATGCGACACCACTCGTTGATTGGTTGAAGATTACTGAAAATAGTGAAAATGCTAAGTACATTCCGTGTGATATTTCTTATGAACTTTCAAATTTTGAAGAGTTTATGGAGAAACGTCAGGAATTGATGAGCAATGCATTAAAGGATATTCTTTTATAGTATTTTCCTATACAAGCAATAAGGCAACCCAACGCTTGTGTCGGCTCGACATACCGATTTTCAGGGGGATGACTGTTCTATGATTGCCCTATACAGCAGATGGGTTATAGGTTACTCGTTGAACAATCAATCCACGTGGAGAGTGTTGTATTAATGTTGAGGGGTTAAAGCTGGGTGTGCATCTCGTAACGTTCAAAATTACGCTACTTTGTTCGCCCCAATTCTTGCGCAAATCGCGCATTAGTTGTTTGAGTCGTTAGCAATGTTTTCAATATTTCTGCCTGAGTAGAAGATACGGATAACAGTAACTGTAGTTTTATTTTCGTCTACTTGGTAAAAAACTGTGTAGTTATCTATGGGAACTCTGTGTATTCCTTTAGAACACCACGGCTCCCACTTAACAAGTGTATATCGCATAGGCATAGTCTCAAGAGAACGTATAGCATGCTTAATGCGGTTGACTTGTTTTTCAGCTATTCTTAGAACTTATAATGTAAAACGAATGTATTCGTATAGCTCTGTAAGATCAAGGAACGCTTGTGGAGAATAAATGATTCTGTATGATTTGCTCATACTCCGTATTCTTTAGCGAAGAATTGGTCTACTTCATCTGCACTGTATTGTTTGCCAGTTGAAATAGAGTCGATGCCTTTTTGTAATTCTTTATCCAACTCGGCTCTTGTTAAGCTGCCTAAAGCAGTAGGCTTATTAGTTGGCAAGCGGAGTTCAAATGGCATGCCTTTTTGTAAAACAATCTGGCTGTAAAGCATTTGGATTGCTGAAGATGGTGTTATTACAAGTTGGCTCAATATGCTTTCAGCGTTTTCTTTAAGATTTGTATCGATTCTTGCATATACAGCGTTCGTGTTTGTCATTGTGCTTGCATCCTTTATGCGTTTATTTTACAAAATAGTTGCAAGCATATGCAAGCAAATGAAAGCAAAAGTTTAACTACTATTCAGATTATAGCTTTCCGTTGTTGGTTTAGGTATTTTTTGTTGGATGGAAATTAGGCGTATTGGTAAACCTGAAGGAGTGTGAAGATGGCTGCAAAATATTAAGATGTGCAAGAATTGCTAGAAAAATCTGATTTTAATGCTAGCTTGAGTTTGCTTTAGTGAGGACGATTGGAAAGCGCGGTGTGTGAAATACATGTCGTCAAGTCATAAAGGCCAAAATATTTAGTGTGTGCAGCAATTCTTTTGTTGTGTGTATTTTCATGTTTTATGCGAGCGCTACTTAATGCGTAATGCGTATCAATGCGTATAATCGTATAATAATGTGATAAAAAACACCAAAATATGTATAATAATGTGATTAAATGCACTAAATTATGTATAATAATGTGATACACGATAAAAGATAACGCAAAATATAACAGAATAACCGCAGAATTGTTGCAAAATAATAACGTAGCAGAACAATCACGCGTAAAAACAGCAACGCACTAATGCGGTTGAAATATCTAATAGCGTAACGTCAAGTGAAAGGTGAGTAAACATGAAAAGGCTGATTATGAGCAAACTTTTAGCATGGAAGAACTCGCCGTACCGTAAACCATTGATATTAAAAGGAGTACGTCAAGTTGGTAAAACTTGGATACTAAAAGAATTTGGTAAGCTTTACTACAAAAATATTGCTTATTTTAACTTCGATGAAAACAAAGAATATAAGCAATTCTTTGAAACCACTAAAAATGTGGAGCGAATTTTACAAAACCTAATGCTTGCAAGTGGCCAAAAAATCGAACCAGAAAACACGCTTATCATATTTGACGAGGTTCAGGACTGCCCAGAAGTAATAAACTCGATGAAATATTTTTGTGAAAACGCTCCGCAATATCATGTTGCTTGCGCTGGATCATTGCTTGGAATAACGCTTGCCAAACCATCTTCATTCCCAGTTGGAAAAGTTAATTTTATGCAAATAAACCCAATGAATTTCACAGAGTTTTTACTTGCTAATGGAGATGAAAATCTAGCGAAGTTTATTGAACAAATCGATAAAATAGAGCCGATTCCAGACGCATTTTTTAATCCGCTATACGAGAAATTAAAAATGTATTATGTTACAGGGGGAATGCCTGAGTCAGTTTTAATGTGGGCTAAAGCACGAGATGTAAACGCAATGCAAGAAACATTGTTTGAGATTATAACAGCTTATGAACGAGATTTTGCGAAACATCCTAATGTTAGCGAGTTTCCTAAAATATCAATGATTTGGAATTCTATTCCATCTCAACTGGCGCGTGAAAACAAAAAATTCTTGTATAAAGTTGTTAAAAATGGTGCGCGAGCAAGAGAATATGAAGACGCTTTGCAATGGTTGGTGTCGGCACAATTGGTGTATAAAATTTATAGAAATACTGCGCCGAATTTACCTATTGCTGCTTATGATGATGTATCTGCTTTTAAGATTTATCTGGCAGATGTTGGTTTGTTAAGGCGATTAGCACAACTTGCTCCGACTGCATTTGCGGAAGGCAATAGGCTATTTACTGAGTTTAAGGGTGCTTTAACAGAAAATTATGTTTTGCAGGCGTTACTTACTCAATTTGAAGTTATGCCTAGATACTGGTCTCAAACGAATCCGCCTTATGAAGTGGATTTTCTTATTCAACGAGAAAATGATATTTTCCCTGTTGAGGTTAAATCTGAAGCAAATATTAACAGTAGAAGTTTGAAAAAGTTTAAAGAACTATTCCCTAATCAAGCGAAATTACGTATACGATTCTCGCTGAATAATCTAAAACTAGACGATGATATGTTGAATATTCCGTTATTTATGGCTGATTACACGGATAAGCTTATAGAACTTGCGCTGAAAGATTGCCCTGAAAGAAAATGATTGATAAGTTAGCGTGACTAATCGCAAGTTAAGAGTGATTAATCAGTGAGCGCAGCTAGTTGCAAGCTAGTCGTAAGTTTGTCACAAGTTAGTCATGTTTAATCGTAGTAAATAAATAAGTGCGAGTTTTGCCTATAGGTCACAATTTGCTGGTACACTATTACTCGGAAAGTGGGTATTTTCCCATTTAAAAATAAACAAAGGAAACAGGCAGGCATTATGAGAAAAGCCAAAATTGTTGATACTATTGGACCAGCTACCGAATCGTTAGAGGGCATTACCAAGCTTGTTGAAGCTGGAATGGATGTTGCTCGCTTAAACCGTTCGCATGGCACTCCTGAAGATCATTTGCGCGTTTACAACAATTTGCGCGAAGCTTCAAAGACCACTGGTCGTAATGTTGCTGCTCTTGTTGATTTGCAAGGTCCAAAGATTCGTTGCGGTTGGTTCAAGAAGAACGCTGACGGCGAAGACAAGGTTTATTTGGAAGAGGGCCAAGAGTTCGTTATTACAACAGACGATATTGAGGGTGATGAGCATCGCACTTCCACAACCTTCAAGGGTTTGCCAGGAGATTGCCACGCAGGCGATCCAATTTTGATTGATGACGGCAAGGTTCGTCTTGAGGTTACCAAGGTAGAAGGCAACGACGTACACACTAAGGTTGTTGTTGCTGGCCCAGTTTCTAGCCACAAGGGCATTAACCTTCCAGGCGTTGCCGTTTCTCTTCCAGCATTGACTGAAAAGGATGAGTCTGATCTTCGTTGGGCTATTCGCACGGGTGCAGACATTATTGCAATGTCGTTTGTGCGTTTTGCTACCGATATTGATCGTGCTCACGAAATCATGGACGAAGAAGGCCGCCGCATTCCAATCGTTGCAAAGATTGAGAAGCCGCAGGCTGTTGCAAACTTGGAAGAGATTGTTAAGACCTTCGATGGCATTATGGTTGCTCGTGGAGATATGGCAGTGGAGATGCCACTTGAGCAGGTTCCACTCGTTACCAAGCGCTGCATTGAGCTTTCTCGCCAATATGCAAAGCCGGTAATCGTTGCTACCGAAGTTCTTGGATCTATGGTTAACTCTCCAGTTCCAACTCGTGCAGAGGCTTCTGATTGTGCTAACGCTGTTCTTGACGGCGCTGATGCAACTATGACCTCTAACGAGACTGCAGTCGGCAAGTATCCAGCAGTTACCGTTCAGACCATGTCTCGTATTTCTCAATACGCTACTGAAAACGGTTACGATCGCATTCCATCTGTGGAGCTTGACATGTCTAGCACGGGTGCAGTTTCTTCTGCAGCTGTTGACTTGGCAGACAAGCTCAACGCTAAGGCGATTGTTGCTTACACGCAAACTGGTCGTACCGTTCATCGCATTTCTCGCGAGCGTCCAGCTGCTCCAATCTACGGCTTGACCAACAATGAGCACACTTATCGCTGGTTGGCTTTGAGCTGGGGCACTGAAGGCTTCTTGATTAGCGAGGACTACCACGATATGAACCGTCATGATCTTATGATCTTTACAGACAAGGTTCTTCGTGAAGCTGGTAAGGTTGAAGACGGCGACAAGATTGTTGTTTTGAGCACTGCTCAGGGTGAGCGCCAGGCTGGTCGTACCGACTCTATTTACGTTCACACCGTTGGTGCTTGCGATTAATCGCTAGCTAATCGCTAGCTGATTGCTAGCTAATCGTTAGTTTTCTAAACGCGCATCCTTTTGGGTGCGCGTTTTTGTTTAGCGCGAATCATGTGATTTCTCACGCTACGATTTAAACTCAAAGTCGTCGATTCCCGCGTTTGTTTACCATTTGAGCCAAAAAGGGAACAAACGCAGGAATGAAAGCGACTGCAAGGATTATGTGTGTTGTTTGGTGTGTTGTGCAAAATCGCGCGAGAGTGATGGGGAAAGATAACAAAAACGCCGCTTAGCATGTAAGCGGCGTTGTGCACGTGCCCCCGGTGAGACTCGAACTCACACTGCACAGATTTTGAGGCTGTTTCCTCTACCAATTGGGATACAGGGGCATCTTAAATTATCCGCGTTTTAACGCGACTTGATGACTATACCACATTTTGCAGAGTAATCAAATATACCGCGTGTTGCGCGTAAGAAAGCGAGTTGCAACCGCGCGGAAAAATCGCCAGCAACCGCGCGCCAAAAACCCAAAGTAAAATAAAAATAAATAAATATAAATCAAAACAGAATAAAAACAGAAATATTAATTTGCAAATTCTTTAAGACTGGGTGTGTTGATGTAAGAATTTTGGTATAATTGCAACTTGCGCCTCTGTAGCTCAATGGATAGAGCAACGGCCTTCTAATCCGTTGGTTGCGCGTTCGAATCGCGTCGGGGGCACTTTGCTTTGCTCTTGTGTTATGTGAAAAATGTTTGTCACGTATTATGCAAAATAAGGAGCACTTGTGGAAAATCATAGTGTAATGGAAAATGCTAGTGTAGCAGCATCAATAATTCTGGCAGCAGGTGATGGGACGCGCATGCGTTCAACAACGCCGAAAGTATTGCATAAGTTTGCTGGAAAAACATTCCTAAATCGCGTAATGAACGCAATGGCAGGCGTAAACCCAGGGGAGCTTGCTGTTGTAGTGCACGCTCAAGCGAAACGAGTGTCGGCAGCTGCGCAAAGCTACGACAATGCTGTGCGGATTGTGAACCAGGATGATAAGCCTGGAACGGGTAGGGCTGTGCAATGCGCAATGCATGACCTTAACGAGGCTTCAAAACAAGAATGCGGTAATGCGCTTAAAGGGGCTGTGTTAATCGCAGCAAGCGATATGCCACTTTTAGACACGCAAACATTGCAATCATTAATCGATTTTCACAATAATCAAGGCAATGTGGCAACTGTTTTAACCGCTGTTTTAGACGACGCCACTGACTACGGGCGAATTGTGCGAGAAGCAAATGGTGATGTTTTGCGAATTGTAGAACACAAAGATGCCAATGCAGGAGAGCTTGCGATTAAGGAAGTTAATACGTCTGTGTACGTGTTCGATGCGGAAGTGCTTACAGACGCAATATCCAACCTTAACTCCAAGAACGCTCAAGGCGAGTTTTACTTAACGGATGCGCTAGAGCACGCTCGCACAATGGGACGAGTTGGAGCAATGGCGGCAGCAGATTCGTTGAGTGTAGAAGGCGTGAATACGCGCGTTCAGTTAGCTGCGCTTGCAAAAGCATACAACAAGCGCGTTTGCGAAAAGTGGATGCTTGAAGGCGTAACGATTCTAGACCCAGAAAACACGTGGATTGAAGACGATGTTGTTTTGCAAGAAGATGTTACGGTTCTTCCAGGCTGCTTCTTGCAAGGGCATACAACTGTTAAAAGCGGCGCTGTTGTAGGACCGTACACTACGCTTATTGATGCGCAAGTTGACGAAGACGCGGTTGTGGAGCGCTCGCGTGTGCAAGAATCGCATATTTGCCGCGCTGCAAACATTGGTCCGTGGACGTACTTGCGACCAGGAAATGTGCTTGGCGAGGAGAGTAAAGCTGGCGCGTTTGTGGAAATGAAGAAAGCACATATTGGAAACGGCACTAAGGTTCCGCATTTGAGCTATATGGGCGACGCTGATTTGGGAGAGCACACGAATATTGGCGGTGGCACGATTACAGCAAACTACGATGGCGTGCATAAAAACCATACGACTATTGGCTCTAACGCGCATGTTGGTGCAGGAAACCTGTTTGTAGCTCCAGTTACTGTTGGAGATGGAGTTACAACGGGTGCAGGATCTGTTGTGCGTCACGATGTTCCAGCGGATTCCATGGTGTATTCGGAAAATACGCAGCACGTTGTAGAAGGCTGGAAGCCAGCTTGGGGGCGCTAGTTCGATAGTTCGATAGTTTGCTAGTTCGATAGTTAAGGAGAAACATATGGCGGCTTTAGAAAGCTCTGTTAACGCGATTAGGATTGCTGCGTCTGCAGCCGATAGGTTAAAAGCCACTAATTGCCAGGCTTTTGACGTTAGCAATCTGCTTGGAATTACAGACGCCATGCTGATTGTTTCTGCATCTAACGAGCGTCAAGTCTTAGCTGTTAGTGAAGAAATCGAAAAAGACTTGTACTTAAAAGACAACAAGCGCAAGCCAATATCTAGAGAAGGCTTGGAACTAGCACAGTGGGTTTTGCTTGATTTTGGCGACTTTGTGATTCATATTATGCACGAGGAAGCGCGCGAGTTTTATCGCCTTGAGCGTTTGTGGAATGATTGCCCTGTAATTGATTTGCAACTTCCAGAGCATAGCGAGAGCGATGCGGATGGCGATGATGGCGATGATTCAGATGATGGCGATTATGTCGATGATGCGCAAAATGGCGATAATCAAGAGTCTGAAAGGTAGCGCAAGATAATGGTGGATTTTGTTGAAAGCGCAACGCAAATTGCGCATAATGCCAATAAAAACAGCGCTCACGAGGGCATTGCGCGTTCTGTAATGCTTGTTCGCCATGGTCAGACGCCTTATAATGCACAATTTAGACTTCAAGGCATGATTGATATTGCTTTAGATGAGTCGGGGATAGACCAGGTGACTCGCTCTGGCAAGGCTTTGCGAGTGCTTTTTGGAGCTTCCGACTTAGAAGACCCAAAGAATCCAAATAGCGAGGAGCACGTGCGCATTACTCCAGAAGAAGCGGACGCTAGTTTTGTTGCCATTGTTTCGCCGCTTATTCGCGCACAACAAACGGCTCACGCTTTTGCAGATAAGATTGGTCTTAATGTTCATGTTGAAGATGGCGTGCGCGAGCGCTTTTTTGGCGAGTGGGAAGGCCTTAATCGCCAGCAAATTAGCGAAAAATGGCCAGAAGATTTTAATGCTTGGGTAAAAGGCGAAGGTGGAGAGCTTAATCACGGTGCAGAAACTAAGCAAGAAGTTGGCGAGCGCGCGGCGAAAGCTGTAGAAGATTGGGCGCGCAAAACTGGCTCAGACCGCGATTTACTAGTGTTCTCGCACGGATCTTGCCTTTCTCAAACTGTTCATAAGCTTCTTGGATTAGACAAGGTAGATTCTTCTTATAAGACGATTGGCGGAATGGGAAACGGCCGTTGGGCGCGCTTAATTCCAAGCCAAAATTCAGATGGCTCGATTCATTGGCGTTTGGATGCTTACGATCAAGGTCCTGCAGCAGACCCTACAAGCCAGCGTCTTATTCGCATTTGGGGAGCAGCTTAATCTGCGTAATCTCTCCTTTTTACCGCTTATATTTCGAAAACTACCGTTTAGCGATTTTGTAAAGACAGACTATTTACAGTGCCGTATAGTCAAAATTACAAAACAGAAAGCTAGCAAATGCTAATAAAAGTTAGCAAAGCTAGCAAAATCTAACGGTAGTATACGGAAGGGAGGCTTGATGAAAGTAACGATTGCTATTGTGCCGCCAGAAGAAGAGCAATGCGCTCAATTGTCAGTTCACAATATTGACGATAACCTTAAACGCATTATAGCCAGCTTGCAAAGCATTGATTCTAAAGATGCAAAATCAAGCAATGCTGAAAATAATACTGCGATTGCCGAAAATAATACTGCGAATGCGGCAAATAGCAACAATAATTCATTCATATATGGTTATATTAATGATTCGATTATTGTTATGCACGAGCCGGATGTGATTATGATTTGCGTAGAAAATTCGCGTGTAATCATTCACAGTGATAAAGGCGAGTGCGTGTCTTACAAGCGCCTAATGGATTTTGATAATCCGCAATTCGCGTCGTTTGTGCGCATATCTAAATCCGCAATCGTGAACTTAAATCGCATTGTTCGAGTTGATCCAGGATTCGGCGGAAGTATGAGCGTAAAAATGGACGACGGAAGCGTTGAGTGGATTAGTCGCAGATGCTTAGCAGGCTTCAAAAAGCGCTTAGGAATGTAGTTTTAAGCGTATTTTTTATTACTAATTTTTAATACTAATTTTTTAATACTTAAAAAGGAAACGATTATTATGGAAAAGCAAGTTACAACAATAGGCAAAACAATGGTAAAAAACATTGTTAAAGGCATTGGCATAGCGTGCACTATTTTTACTGCAATTAGTTTTGTGTCAAGCTTGTTAGCAAATACCGCAGTTGGAAACAGAATCGCATCTTATGCTGTAGCGTCGTTTGTTATTGGCATAGGCTATGGAGTATTCGCTATTTTTTGGTCGAATGAGCGTATGTCAAATCTTGCAAAATTCGTTTTTGCACTAGTTCCACCAATTGCTATTCAATTTATTGTGTCTGTGATTGTTGGATGGATTTCATTCAAAGATGAGCCAGCTGTGATTTGCGGATGGATTTCGTTCACTGTTGTTTTCCCGATTGCAATTGCTGCAATAATTTATTACTTCGAGAAGAAGAAAGCGGAAGAAATGAACGCTAGATTGCAAGCATTGCGTAAAGAAAGCAAGTAAATTAGTGACAATTAAATAATTTAAGTAAAAATTTAAGTAAATAAAATAATCAAATAAAAAGTGAGTGGTGTTCATCTTCGCCTTTGAAGAAGAACGCCACTCGCTATTCTAAAACGCGTCATAGAATGGTCATAATTTATTCGGCGTTTTGTTAGATTTTTGCTAAAAATTAGTATTTTGATTAATCTTTAGCAATTCGCTAATCAGCTAATCGACCAATTGACTAATCTTTAGCAATCGTCTTTCCAGCATTAGCTCCAGAAGTCAAATCCTGAATTTCAGTGATTTCCATAACAGGAACAGCAGCAGGCTTCTTTGTGCCTTTTTCTTCTGCAACGCGAACCTGCTCGTTGTAAATCGCGTCATCTGTGTGAAGTGTAACTGTTCCGCGGAAGCGATAGCCCTTCTTTTCTGCCAAATTTGCAACAGCAACAACAAGCTGGCTGCCGTCTTGCAAGTTCTTAAAATGCTGACCTGCAGTGCGCTCGTGGTAAGCAAGGTGATTATCGTCTAGAACAAACATCGACATCTTTGGGCCAAGATCAAGCTCGCCATCTTTGCTAATCGTTGCAATCCAAGCCAAATTGTTTTCAATAAAAGTCTTCATATCTTCACTAAGAGTTGCCATGTTGAGTCCTTTCTTCAACTGATTATTGTGCAATCGCGCAATCATGCGATTATGTTTCAATCACTTTTAAGATTACGCGCAATCGTGCATATAAAGGCTTAAAAATCGGCAAGTTTTTGCAAATACACCTAAACTTGTGACATAAATCACTAATTGTATAATGCTAAGAGTTCCGCTTTGTGTTGCTCAACACAGGGATAATAGTAGTTGCGTTATATTTGTAGTGCGCGTAATACATTTGTTACGTTTTTACAGCTAAAAACGTAACAAATGTCTCATCAATGATGCAAATGTAACGGATTTAAGCCAAAAAACGTAACATTTGTCTCACCAGCGAGACAAATCTAACGAATATGTAGTGCGATTGTACCTAAAATACGGCGTGTCGTCATACAATCGCACTACAAGACTCGCGATTTTGTAGCTCTAAGCGAAAAGGTAGGTCGGAGCGCATAAATCTTTGGTGTAAATCTTAAGGCAATAGCGTGCTATCAAGTGCTGATTTCGCAATAAAGTAGTAAATTTTCCGAAGGAACGCCAATGGGTTGTACTTTTCTTGTTTTTGTGGCTATTCTATAAAGTTTATAAGGCAATTTAGCTAACTTAAAGAAAAATTTAATGCTATAGACTTGTTGTTTGCAATAATGAGGGGAGTGACATGAGTGAAATAAATAGCGCGGTTCAACCAAGGCAGAATAATCGAATTAACGTAAACATCGCGCGAATCATGTTGCTCTTATGTGCCGCGATTTGGGGCGGAAGCTACGTCTCGTCTAAATACGCTCTAGAGGTATTCCCACCGCAATGGCTTATGGGAGTTCGCATGCTTGGAGCGTGCATAATAATGGGCGTAGTCTTCTTTAAGACGATTCGCAAAAATTTTACTAAAAAGCTAATAATTCCTTCTCTTTTAACGGGCGTTACGTACTACGCATCTTTAGTTACGCAAACAGAAGGATTAAGGTGGATTGATCCAGGCAGAAGCGCTTTTCTTACAGCAGCCTACTGCGTTATAGCGCCATTTTCCGCGTGGATGATTATTAGAAAAAAGCCAACGCTTTTAGGAATTATTGCTGCTTTAACATGCGTTGTTGGCGTTGGATTCGTTGCATTAAAGCCAGGCTCTCTTGTTCTTACGCTTTCTCACGGAGATATTTTAACTCTTATTTGTGCTGCTGTTTTTGCGTTTAACTTAACATATTTAGCGTATTATTCTAGACAATACAATCCCGTTGCTTTAACATTCGGCCAGTTTAGTGTTTCTGGAGTTCTATTTTTGTTTGGAGCTGCAGTAAGCGAGCCTTTGCCTAACTTTAGTGCAGAAGATAATTGGATTACGTTTACAAACATGTTCTATCTTATAGTGATAGTAACTGTTCTTGCGCAAATTATTCAAAACTACACGCTGATTTATCTTTCTACAGCTAATGCTTCTGTGATTATGTGCACAGAATGCTTGTTTACATTGCTATTTTCTAGCATTCTTTACAATGAGCGAGTAACAAGCATGGCTTTTGTTGGATTTGCGTTGATTTTTGCTGCGATTTTGCTTGCAAGTTTGGCAGAGCATATTGAGCTTATAAAAGCAAGAAAAAAGCAGAGCGCTTATAAATCTAAAGCAAAAGTGGCATCTGCGCCAGCATCTACAATCTAAGTAGTAGTCAATTTGAATACTAATTAGCGAATATTTTTGGTGATTACTAATTGGTGCATATTGCTTAGTGAATAGTAGTAGATAACGATTTTTAAGGTGTGCTTGTGAAGAACTTCTTTAAGGGAATATCATTTACGCAAGTTCTAGCTGGCTCTCTTGCAGCTGTGACGGCGTTTTTGCTTTCGTCAAAAATTGGTATTGCGGGGTCTGTTATTGGCGTTGCAATAGGTTCGATTGTGTCTGCTGTAGCATCGCAACTTTATCAAAATGTTATTCACGCGTCTTCTAAAAAGATACAGTCTTCTTCTGCGCTAAAGTCAGGTTCAAGCCGCTATGAAGAAGATGACACTAAAGTGGTAAATAATGCGCGTTTTATTGCATTAGAGGATGATATGCCTAAAGAATACGAAGTTTACAATAATATGATTGATTCGAGCAAAGAAAAACAAGCTAGAAGAGTTGTTGCAATGGCTTCTAATGCAAATAATGCAAATTTTGCTGGCGATTCTTCACTAGATGGCGATTCTTCAAACTCACAAAACGCAAAATTGGGTAAGGCGCCAGCACTTAGTGCCGAAAGCACGAGTGTTATGGAATTGTCTTCCTTAAGAAAACTAAAAGAAGAAGATAATGCGCTTTCGGAAGGAGACGAAGACTCGATTCTTACTCTTAACGATGCTAAACGCGAATTAGGTGGCGGTAGCTATTACGCAAATAGTGAAGCGAAGTATAAGAAGCTTACGATTGTTATTGCTATTTTGAGCGCGCTCGCGGCTGTTCTTCTTACTGCTGGCATTGTGCTTCTGTTTACTCAAGGAAAGGGTACAGATAATTTAGTGCATTCTGGCCAGAATACCGAGCAGAATAATGGCCAGAATCCAAATAATCAAATGCGGCAAAATGGCCAAAATAATGGCGTTCAAAATCAAGATAAGAACTCTAAAGATGTGCAAAAAGACTCTCAAGATGCGCAAAATGAGAAAGATAGTAAAGACAGCAAAGATAGTAAAGACGGTGAAAATTCTTCGAGCAAGAATCCTAGCGAAAAGCAAGATAAAAAGACTCACGAAGGGTCTTCCTCTTCTTCTTTAGATTCAAATGGGTCTAAGGCAGATTCTGGCGATCAAAGCTCTGAGGATTCTGGCGTTTCTGGAGCGTATTCTGGTGCGCGCGGGTCTAAAGGTGATTCCTCGGTTTCTGGCGATTCTTCGCCGTCTTCGCCTTCGACTTCGACTAACGGAGTGAGTGGAGGATCTGCTTCGCAACAAGGCGAATCTGGCTCGCAGCAATCTGGCAGTTGAGAATAGGCGGCGTGAGTAGTCGGCAGCGAATAGGAATAGCGCTAAAAACCGCTGCATACGACACGCCGAGTTTGGTTGGTAGCAAAATCTGTTGTATTCTATCAAAGGTTCGTTTGAGCTATACGACTAAAACGGGGCTATGGCGCAGCTGGTAGCGCATCTCCATGGCATGGAGGGGGTCGGGGGTTCGAATCCCCCTAGCTCCACAATTTGAAACGTCACTTCTAATCGGAGTGGCGTTTTTGTTATATTTCGATACGTATCTTATATACTTGTAAGTCCTAGTGCATGTAACGTATTTTGCACAAGCATTCTAAACTTAAAACTTAACTTAGAACTTATAGGAGATAATTCAGCATGTTAAAGCGCGCGTGGAAAGTGGCATGCAAAATAGCCAATAATGAGCGTACGTCTGGGTTGATTATGCTCGGATTCGCTTTAGCTGGATTAATGCTTGCAAATTTGCCATTTGCGTCGCCTATTTTTGAAGCTGTTTCTCACACGCAAATCGGAATTCCATACACCAACATTCACATGTCGATTAGCCACTGGGTTCAAGACGGTGTGCTAACTATTTTCTTCCTTACAGTTGGTTTAGACTTAAAGCACGAGCTTATTGCAGGATCTCTTAGAGACCCGCGCGCGGCAGCAATGCCAATGATTTGCGCGGTTGGCGGCATGATTGTTCCGCCGATTCTTTTTGTTGGAACTGTTACAATATTCTCGGAGTTGCACGCTGGTCAAGAGATTATGCGACTTACTTCTGGAGCGCTTCCGTCTTTAGATATGGTTCGCTCTGGTTGGGCTATTCCTACAGCAACAGATATAGCGTTCTCGCTAGCGGTTCTTGCTCTTTTTGCTAAAACGCTTCCTAAAGCATTGCGCGCATTTTTAATGACTTTGGCTACAGTCGACGATCTTCTTGGAATTGCATTAATCGCATTATTCTTCTCTTCGCTTAACGCGTGGTATTGGTTTGTAGGCGTTGTTTTATGCGGATTAGTGTGGACTATGCTTGTGCGATTAAAGCGCGTTCCATGGCCTGTTGTGGCGCTTGTTGGCTTGCTTGCGTGGGTTATGATGTATCAAGCTGGCGTTCACCCTACTCTTGCAGGCGTAATGGTTGGTTTGCTAACTCCTGCGCATCTTGTTCACGGCGAAAAGTCGCTTAGAGCTGAAAGGTATCGTCAAAAAATTCAGCCTTTGTCTTCTTTGTTTGCGCTTCCAATTTTTGCACTTTTTGCAACTGGAGTTCATTTTGAAACTTTGACTTGGCAGCTGTTCTTGTCTCCAATATTAATTGCGATTACGATTGCGCTAGTTGTTGGAAAGCCTCTTGGAATTATGATTACTGCTTGGATTGCTAAGAAAGTTATGGGCTTGCGCGTTCCAGACGATTTGCGCGTTCGCGATCTTTTTCCTACAGCATGCGCGTGCGGAATTGGTTTTACTGTGTCTTTGTTAATAGCTTCGCTTTCTTATAGCGACGCGGATCTTTCGGGCGAGGCACGATTCGGCGTACTAGTGGCGTCTATTATTGCGGCTGCTGTTTCTGGATTCTTGCTTGCAAAGCAATCGAATCATATGGAAGAAGAATTAGACGATATTGAAGAGTGATTAATAGCAATTAAAAGTGATTAAGATTGACTTTAATGCGCTTTTTAATCGCGATTATAAGACGACTAGAAAGTGACTAGAAGGTTTTAGAAGGTGACTTATGGTTTCTAATAATAATTTAGGTAATTTAGATAATTCTGGTAAATCTGATAATCCAGATAATTCCTGCGATTCGCGCTCGCAAAGCGAACAGAACTCACCTTGGAAAGACACTTATTACAGCGGTGCCGTAATGATGCGCGGGCCGATGATTCCTAAGGAAAGCACAACGGAAACACTGTTGCAACACGATTTGCCTAATAGCGATTTGCATAATAATTACGCGTGGCAAGGCCTTGACCCTTGGCGAGTTCTTAGAATACAAGCCGAATTCGTTGATGGCTTCGACGCTTTAGCAAAACTTGGATTAGCTGTTAGCGTGTTTGGTTCTGCTCGCATAAAGCCAGACGAGCCAGAATACAGTAGCGCTCGCATAATGGGCAAAGAGCTTGTAAAACGCGGTTTTGCGGTGATTACAGGCGGCGGCCCTGGAATTATGGAAGCAGCAAATCGCGGAGCTGCAGAAGCTGGTGGAACAAGCGTTGGGCTTGGAATCGAATTGCCTCACGAGCAGGGCTTAAACAAATGGGTGAATCTTGGAATGCAATTCCGCTACTTTTTTGTTCGCAAAACAATGTTCCTAAAATATTCCTCGGGAATTATTGTGTGCCCAGGTGGTTTTGGCACAATGGACGAGCTTTTTGAGTCGCTTACGCTTGTTCAAACGCATAAGGTTTCTAAAATTCCTGTTGTTCTTTTTGGCAGCGAATATTGGAAAGGTCTTATGAATTGGATTGAAACTACGGTTAAAGAAAGAGGACTTATATCGTCTTTTGACCCTAGTTTGCTTGCGATTACAGACGATCCTCTAGAAGCTGTGCGAATTGCTAGCGGAGATAATTAGCTTAAGTCTTATCTTATTCTTGCTTATTTTGGCTTATTTTTCGCTCATTTATAAGCGTTGTAAGTTGCCAAATCTCTTCTCCAACGTCGATTCCGCGTGGGCATTGCCTAGAGCATGCGCGCACGGATTGGCACGCGCTTATGCCGTCGCTAGAATCCGCCAACTCTAATCTTCGATTAGTGGCGTTATCTCTAGAATCGTTAATAAATCGCGCTGCATTTATAAGCGCTGCAGGTCCAATAAACGCTTCTCCGCCTGCATAGACTGGGCAAATTCCTTCGCACACGCCGCACATTATGCAATTGCTTAAAAGCTCAAACTTTGCAAGCTGCTCTGGGTGTTGCAAAAACTCAATAATCGCAAGCTTTCCGCTGCTGTTTCTTGTTTGAACATTTTGCGCTTGCAAGTATGGCTCAAGTCTTTTAAGCTGCGCAATCATTGGGGAAAGATCGCAAATAAGGTCTCTTTGAACAGCAAAGCCAGAAAGTGGCGCAATCTCAATAATGCCAAAGCTTCCATTTTGGATTAGTGAAGATATTTCTTTAGATTGTGACTGCAGATTGTGATTTTCGGCGACTGATGTTGTGGTTGCTTGCGACTTTAGGCTACCAGTTTTTCTAAAACCGCTTGATCGAACGCCTTGAGTTTGCGTATTTTGCCTAGCGTTTTGAGCGATTGTAGCTGTGCAAAGTAAAGTTGGCATGCCGTTTACGTTTGCAGCATCCGATCCGCAAACGCCGTGACCGCAAGAGTATCTAAATGCCAAAGTGGGGTCTAGTGTGCGCTTAATTTTAAGCAAGCAGTCTAAAATAGTGTCGTTTTTGCGCGCACGAATCGTATAATCTTGAATCCAATGTTTTCCTCTTAATGGTTTAGCTTGTAAATCGCCAGAATTTTGCGCCTGGAATGGGCTGCTTTTACGCTTTTTTGCAAAAGGGCTTTCTCGGTGTCTTCTAACTAAACCAGGGGAGCTGGCGGAAGCGTTTGGTGTTGAATCGGTTGAATTGGTGCTTGAATTTGTGCTTGAATCGCAAGCAACTGCGGAATTGAAAGAATCGCAAGAATCGCCAGTAATCGATGAATCGCAAGAATCATCATCTGGCGTAAAACGAGATACGCGAAAAGTCACAAAAGCTTCATCGCTTGTAGTGCAATCTTGATTAATGGAATGCGCAAAGTTGCGTCTAAAATCGTCAACCATTTGCGCATACCTCCAATTCGTATAATTCTAGTTTGCCATAATACTTGCACAGAAATACTTGAGCGAAAATGCAGAAGTAGAAATACTTGCCCAGAATCACAGAAGTAGCAAAAATGTTGGCTGCGCCTAACGTTAGGCTTAAATTATGACAGATGCTTTGTTTTTGCTGGATACAAATAAAGACGATGCGCCCGTTCTTGCAAATGGGATTGAAGAGGGCTGGACTCTTAGCTTGCCTCAACACGTTAAAAGGCATGCAATAAGCGCAATGCGACTTTCTGATGGCGATTCGTTAGACCTTTCGGACGGAAAAGGAGTGCGAATTCACGCAACGATTACAGACAGCGAAAACGGCTTAGTTAGAGTAGATTCGTTTATAAAAGAGCCAGCGCCAACAACCAGATTATCGCTGATTCAAGCGCTTGCAAAAACGGGCCACGACGAGCAAGCAATAGACATGGCTACGCAAATAGGAGTAGACGAAGTGATTCCTTGGTGTGCAAATAGGTCAATCTCAAAATGGAAGCCAGGGCGCACAGATAAGCGTTGGAATCAGGTGCTTGAGGCTGCTACGGAGCAATCGCGCAGAGCGTGGATGCCAGAGCTTTTAGAGCCAATAACAAGCAAGCAGATTCTAGCGATTTGTAGGCGTGCATGTGTTTACGGAAGTCTTGTAGTTGTTTTGCATCAAGACGCAACGGATTCTTTTAGTCAAATCGAAAACTACGTAAACGACTTAACAGAAAAATGCTTAAAAGATGGCAAAACGCGCACTGTTTACGTAATTGTAGGGCCAGAAGGTGGAATTAGCGAAGAAGAAGTGCAAAGTTTTATAGACGCTGGAGCTAAAAGTTGCGTTTTAGGAAGCAATATTTTACGAGCGTCTACAGCAGGGCCAGTATGCTTATCGTTGCTTTCTAGAGCGCTTGTCAGGTACGAATAGTAAGCAATTTTGCAATTAATTCTTGCAAGCTTTGTGCGTGTTTTGTGTAAAATGGTAAATGGTATTTTGCAATAAGAATTGTAATAAGAATTGCGATAAGAATTATTGAAAAGTGGGCAAAATAATGGATAAAGCATGCAATACATACATAACTGACAAAGATTGCATTTTTTGCAAGATAATTGATGGGCAAATCCCAAGCAGCAAAGTGTATGAAGACGATGCAGTAGTGGCTTTTAACGATATTAATCCGCAAGCCAAGGTGCATGTTTTGATTGTTCCGCGCAATCATTACAAGAATGTTGCTGAGCTTGCGCAAAATGATTGTGATGTTTTGGCTCATATTGCATGCGTTGCGCAAAAAATTGCAAACGACTTTTATAATGGCGATTATCGCCTTGTTTTCAACACTGGTTTGGGAGCTGGTCAAACCGTGTTCCATGTTCACGCTCATGTTTTAACAGGCGAAAAACTTGAAGAAGGTAGTTTATAAATCGTGGCAAATAGTACAACGCGTATTGTTCAAATTCCAGGCGAATTAAGCCCAGTTGCTGTTTTGGGAGCAGCAGATTCAAACTTAAGAGAGTTGGAGAAGGCTTTTCCAAGCGTAGATATTTCCGTTCACGCGGATTGTGTGAAAATCGTATCTAGAAGCGCAAGAAGTGAGGAAGACGCTTGCAAAGCTGAACACGCGTTGCGCAAAATAGTTGACTGCGCTTACGAAGCTCCTGTTGATTCCTATGCTGTAAAACGCATGTTAGAAAGAGATGTGCTTAAAGGTAGTGAGCATAATGTGCGAATCGATAGGATTGGGCACAATGGCGGAGTTTTTGGCGGATTAAAGTCTTTTGGTGCTGGAGCTGGAGATGGTGCTGGCTTTGGTGCTGGTGCAATGGAAAGCGATTTTGCTCGAGATTCTGCCGATTTAATGCCATCTAGTGAAGATGCTAAAAGGCGCGCAATGAGCCGGAAAGCGCGAATGGCTAAAGGCGTTATAACTTTTGCAGGCGGAAATCCTGTTCGCGCAAAAACCGCGGGTCAAACGGCTTATGTGCAAGCAATGGAATCAAATACCGTAACGTTTGGTATTGGGCCTGCTGGTACTGGAAAAACGTATTTGGCGGTTGCTAAGGCGGTTAGAGCTTTAGAAGATGGTCGCGTGCGAAGAATAGTGTTGACGCGCCCTGCTGTAGAAGCTGGGGAAAATCTTGGATTCTTGCCTGGAACGCTAAACGACAAAGTAGACCCATATTTAAGGCCGCTTTACGATGCGCTTTCCGACATGTTGGGCGCGCCGCAACTTAAGAGGTATATGGACGAGAACGTTGTGGAAGTGGCTCCGCTTGCGTACATGAGAGGTCGCACGCTTAATGACGCTTTTGTTATTTTAGACGAAGCGCAAAATGCTACTGTTCAGCAGCTTAAGATGTTTTTGACGCGTCTTGGATTTAACACCACAATGGTGATTACGGGAGATAGAACGCAAGTTGATTTAGCGGTTCCAAAATCTGGCTTAGCTTCGATTGAGAACGTGCTAAAAGACGTTAAAAGTATTGTGTTTGTTCACTTAAACGCGCAAGACGTTGTTAGAGCGGAGCTTGTTGGGCGAATCGTAGAAGCGTATGAAGCGTGGGAAAAGCGCGAGGCTGATTTTAGGCGCGAGAAGGATGGTGCAAAGCGCGAGGCTGGGGATGCGCGTGGAAAGTCGCAAGAAACCGCGCAATCACAAGAAACCGCAGAATCGCAAAAATCGCAAAGTCTTGAATCGCAAAATCTTGAGAGGAATAGCAAGTAATCATGAGTGTTGAAGTGATGAACGAAACCGTTTGGCAAATCGACCCAAAAATATTCTCCGACCTTGGAATGTGGGTTTTGCAACAAATGCGAGTAAGCGTTCAATCCGATTTGTCGATTACTTTTGTAGACCCAGAGCCAATCGCTAGTCTTCACGAAAAGTGGATGAACTTAGAAGGCCCTACAGACGTTATGAGCTTTCCAATGGACGAGCTAACTCCTGGAAGCGACGACAAAGTTAGCGAAGGAATGCTTGGAGACCTTGTGATTTGCCCATGGGTGGCATCTCAGCAAGCGGCGGCGGCAGGGCATAGCACAATGGAAGAGATGCTATTGCTTACGATTCACGGAATGTTGCATTTGCTTGGATACGACCACACTACGCCTCAAGAAGAAAAGCAAATGTTTGGCTTGCAAAGGCAGCTTTTGCTAACGTTCTTTGCGGCTAGATCTGGCGAGCTTTACGACGCCACTTTGCCAGCAGGTGCCGTAAATGAGCTGGAAGAATACGAGAAAAATCATGCTAAATAACATTACAATTCCGCCGATTCCCGATTTGCCTGCGCATATGTGGGCTTGCTTGGGTGCGATTGCAATAGTCGCAGTTTTGCTTGTGTGGCTTTCGCTTGCAATGGCGGCGGCGGAAGGGGCTGTGCCAAGAGTTACAAGGTCTAGTCTTAATAATCTTATGATTGAAGAACAAACGAACGATAACGAAAGTCAAGTCGTTCGCTTGAGAAAGCTTGCTAGAATTCGCAGAGCAAAAAAGCTTATAGCAGATAGGTACGCAACGAGCGGAGCGTGTGCGTTTGTGCGAATCGTGTGTAATGTGCTAGACGGCGTGGCTTTTGCAGCAATCGCGGCGGCTCTTGGTGCGTCTTTTTGGCTAACGCTATTAATCGGGCTAATAGTGGCAATGATTGTTGCAATTGTTTCAATTCTTGTGCGGCCAAGGTCAGTGGGCGCAGCTCAGCCAGTGTTTAAGCTAATGCGCTTGTCTAGAATAATTTCGATTGCTGTTTTTATGAATCCTTTTGCAAAAATCGCAAGCCGTGGGGATTCGCAAAGTCAAAGTCAAAATCATAAGAAAAATGTTGCGCTTTCCGACGACGAAGAGTTGGAGAATATTCAATTAGACCAAGCTAAAGCGAGTATTGATAGGCTTGTGGAAGCAAACGATTTTGACCCAGAAGTTTCGGAGATGATGCGCAATGTGCTTACGCTTTCCGACACGTTAACGCGCGAAATCATGGTTCCTCGAACCGATATGATTTGCGTTAAAAACGACGAAACGCTGGAAAATTTCCTAAAGTTATGCTCAAGATCTGGATTTTCTCGCGTGCCTATAATTGGCGAGTCGGTTGACGATTTGGAAGGAATTGCGTATTTGAAGGATGCTGTGCGCGCGACCGTGTTTAATCCAGCGGCATCTGAGCGCGCGGTTTCTACGATTAGCAGAAGCCCGATGCTTGTTCCAGAGTCCAAGCCAGTGGATGATTTATTCCACGAAATGCAACGAATCCGCCAGCACGTTGCCGTTGTTGTAGACGAATATGGCGGAATTGCAGGGCTTGTGACGATTGAAGACGCGATTGAGCAAATTGTTGGAGAGCTAGAAGACGAGCACGACCGCACTCAGCACGCGGATCCGCAAGAGGTGAGTAAGGGTGTGTGGAAAATGCCTGCGCGCACGCCGATTGCCGATTTGGAAGATATTTTTGAAGTGCATATAGACGAAGACGATGTAGACACTGTGTTTGGGTTGCTTACTAAGTTGCTTGGAAACGTGCCGATTGTTGGGTCGAGTGCTGTGACTCGCGGCCTTAAGTTGACAGCGGTTGATTCTGCTGGGCGGCGTAAGAAAGTTTCCACGATTCTCGTTGAGCGAGATATTCAAGGCCTTAAAGATATTCAAGGCCTTAAAGAAGAAGACGATAGTGAAAAGAGTGGGGGCAAGAATATCAGAAAGACTGATGGCAAGACTGATGGCAAGAATGGCGATAAAGATAGTGGCAAAGACAGCGGCAAAGACAGCGAATTATCGCAAGTTAATAGCAAATAAATAGTGTTGAATTATGAATAGTATGAAAGATGTTGACGATATGAGTAATGATATGGACGATGACTATATGGACGATATGAATGACGAAATGTTTGCTAATTTAGATCCTTCTCTAAAAGCGAGCGTAGAAGTGCCTGATTTTAACGGCTATAAATCGGGATTTGTTGCTGTAGTAGGCAGACCAAACGTTGGAAAATCAACGCTTATGAACGCGCTAATCGGAACGCAAATCGCAATCGCGTCTTCTCGTCCAGAAACAACGCGCAAGGCGATTCGCGGAATCTTAACAACTCCAAACGCGCAAATGGTGTTAGTTGATACGCCAGGAATCCACAGGCCTCGCACTTTGCTAGGCCAGCGTTTGAATGACATTGTAGACGAGTCGCTTGCAGATGTTGATGCTATTGCTTTCTTGCTTCCAGCAGATCAAGAGATTGGGCCTGGAGATCGCAGAATTCTAAGCCGACTTCGCTCCGACTTTGCTAAAAAAGATGCGGCTGGAAACTGGGCGTGGAAGGTTCCGCTTATTGGAATCGTAACAAAAATTGATACGCTAAGCCGAGATGAGTTGGTGTCTCATTTGATTGAGATTCAACAGTTTGCTGATTTTACGGATATTGTGCCAGTTAGCGCTTTGGAACGCGACAATGTTGACGAAGTTAAGAAGGTTTTGATTGACAATCTTCCAGAAGGTCCGAAGATGTATCCAGACGATCAGCTCAGCGAGGAGAGTCCTTCTAGCATGATTGCGGAGCTGATTCGTGGGGCTTTTCTTGAGGAGCTTGATGACGAGTTGCCACATTCGCTGGCGGTTGTTGTAGATAGTATTGTGCGACCAGAAGATGAGGACTATGCGCAATATAATGATAACAAAACGCATGTGATTGTGTCGGTGTATGTTGAGCGCGATTCGCAAAAGCCGATTATTATTGGGCGCGGTGCGGAGCATCTTGTGCGCGTTAAGAAGCGTTTGCGTACTGCGGTGAATCGTATTACGGGCGCTAAAGCTGTGCTCGATTTGCACGTAAAGGTTGCAAAGGGGTGGCAGAGCGACCCTAAGAAGCTTGAGCGCTTGGGTTTCTAGCGAATCGACGATTTCGAGCTGCATAATGCGCGAGAAATCACCTAGACTCGCTGAGCCGCTTAGAGCAGAAGCACTGCTTCTGCGCTGCAAAGCGCTTTGACTGAGCTTGAAATTGCATAATGCATTTCAAGCTCCTTCAAAGCGTGATTTGGCTCAAATGTAAAGTCCAGTGGACTTTACATGCCAAATCAGCCGAGCGGCTACTAATAGCCGCGAGGAATAGCGCGCTGTAACGCGCGAGCGATTTGACGGGTTTTGTTGTTGATAGATACAAAAAACCGCGGAAGACGAGTCGATTATAAGACCAGTCAACCGCGGTTTTTTTTTATTTAGTCTTGATTATGCGCGACGATGGCGAGCGAAGTAAGTGCCGCCTCCGATTGCTGCGATTCCAGCAACAACAGCCGCTATAGCTGCAACAACCTTAAGCGTAGTGCTGTTGGATGCGCTTTGTGCTCCGTTTTGTGCGTTGCCTGATGCCTGAGCGTTCTTAGAATCATCCTTAGATTCGCTCTTTGCGGAATCCTTTGCATCGTTCTTTGCGGACTCGCTCTTAGCAGCAGAATCCTTAGCAGCATCTTGTGCTTTAGCAAGATCCTTAGCAAGATCCTTGACTGCAGCTTTAGCGCCAGATGCAAGAGCAGCTGCTATGCGGTTAGCGCTGCTTGCGCTAAGAGTGTTAGCGTGCGCTGCGCCTGCAACATTATTTGCTGCAACGCCATTAGCATTTTGAGCATTTGCACTGTTTGTACCGTTAGCATCGTTTGCGCTCTGCGATTGTGCAGCTGGAATCGTTGCATTAAATCCAAGTTGCTTTCCGCCGAACAAGTTGTTTGCGTATCCTGCAAGATACTGGTTGTAGTAGTTCTCGAAGGATTCACTAGAACTCGTATTGTTGCTCGTACTGTTGCTAGTGTTATTTTGCGTTTCACTAGTTGAACCAGTATTTTGATTAGCGTTGCCTGATTCTACTTCTTTAGATGGGGTAGGAGCAAGCGCTGAATCCGTACTTGCATCATGAGACGGATCTGCTTGCGGCACTGTTTGTGGCACTGTTGGAGATTCATTATTACCACCATTATTGCCACCATTACCAGCATTTCCATTCTCTGAAGTCCCATTCAGCGAATTCACTTTCTTTAACGATTCATCTAAAGTAGAAGTAGATTTATTAAGAGACTGTTCCACTGTGTTAAGGGTATTAAAACGAAGAATAAACATATTCTCAAGATCGTTGAAGCTTTGATTTACGGCAGCAAAAGTAGCGTTGTACCTTTCAATTACGTTATTTTTAGCTCCAGCCAAAAGCGTCTTAACTTTCTCATGCAATTCAGCAATTTTTTGCTTTGCTTGCAAAACTTGCATTTTAACGTTTTCAGCCTTTTTCTTTGCTGATTCAAATTGGCTTTGAGCTTCTTTTGTAATGCGTTGTGCTTGCTCAATAGCAGACTTTGCTTCATCAGCTTTTTGCTTCGCTTGAGCGGTTTTAGCAGCAGCATCAGATACTAGCTTAGCTGTATTTTCCTTATTGGAATCAGCCTTTTGCTTTTCATCTTTAGCTTTTTCTACTTCATTCTGTGCTTTGTTAACTTGGCTTTGAGCTTCTATAACTTTTCTGTTAGCAGAATCAATTTGTTGTCTTGCACCTTCAATTTGCTTCTGTGCTTTGTTAACTTGGCTTTTAGCTTTCGCAACTTTCTGTTCAGCTTCTTCTACATTTTTGTTTGCAAGTTTTAATTGTTTCTCTGCTTTGCTAACTTTGCTACGAGCAGAATCACGCAACCGTGTGGCATTACCAACAGTTTCATCTTGTTTCGTGACCTTCTCGTTGGCTTCTGCAAATTTAGTAGCGGTCTCATTAGCTTTGATTTGCAAATCGTCTTTAGCAGATTCGAGATTCCTTACAGATTCTTCAAACTCGCTGATTTTAGCTTGCTTTGCTTCACCAGTTAACTGAGATTGTTTCTCGGCTTCTTCTACATTTTTGCTTGCAACTTTATACTCATTCTCGTATTTCTCTGCTTCAATAGTGAGCTTTGCAAATTCTTCTTGAGATTCTTTTAACTCGTTCTTAGTGCTATCAAAATCGTATACAGCATTTATAAAAGCATCCAAGACAGTTTTATTTGCTGAGTTCTTTGCATTCGCAGCATCGATTGAGCTACTAAGAGTTTTAACCTTTCCATCTAGATGCGTGTACTTTGTTTGCCACTGCTGAGCAAGCTTTTTTGCAATAGCTGCATTTTCTTCGCTTCCCCAGTTTGCGCTAGGGTCGCCATATTTTTTAGCTTCACTATTTGCTTTTTCTTTCTCGGCTTTTACATGTTCTAACTCTTGTTCCTTTAGACCCTTAGCGCTCTTTTTGTCTGGCACATTCAAATCGTATTGTACTTTTCGAAGATTGTACTTAGCTTCAAACAAATTTGCATTTGCTTTATTTGCTTCAGCATTCAACTTTTGCAATATAGCGATTTCATCTGTATTTTCAGATGCGATTTCATCAGCTTTTTCTTGCTTTAGACTATTCTCATAATTACTAAGAAGATTCTTGTATTCGGAAACACTAATCGAAGATTCATTGCTTCCGTGCCATACGGCAACATCTTCATTTTTTTGTAACAGTTTCTTGTTTACCGCCAGAAATCTTAGGAATTTCTTGAATATATAAATCGCCTTCTGCGAAACCGCCAGCGGTTATATCTTTTCTAGCAAAAGTAGTGTAATGACCTACGGAAAGACTAAATAAATTAGTTAGCTTGCCATTTTCGTCATTTTTTTCGAATAATCTTGTGTTTGGATTTTGGCTTAATTTCATTCCAAAATCATATTTATTGTCCTTAAGGAATTGCTTGCCAGCTTCAGAAAGTTTGTTTTCAATCGTTGTATCGCCATTGAATGTGTAGAAGATTCCTTTATCTCTAGCTTCTTCATAGCGATTCTTTTCAATCGTATACCAGCCGTCTAAGGCATTCCACTTGTTGTCCGTAGGTTTAGGTTCTGTGCTTTGCGTTTTAATTTGCTTTAAGCATGAAGTTTTACCGTCATCTAGAACTTTGCAATCGTTATTTGAATATTTCATTCGACCATTTTTATGGCCGTCGTAATCACCCCAAGCAAGATTTTCTGCAGTTTTGTACGGTGTAGTGTCCATAACGCTAGCGTTATCATACTTTTCATGGTTTACTGCATGATTATTAATGGCAGCCGAGTAGAAGGAATGCACAATGCTTTCGGCAATCAAGCTTAAACGCACGTTTACATTTTGCAACGCGTTGTTATCGTTTCTTCTGTACTCGTTTAAAGCATCGTAATACTCAGCGGCTTCCTTCATGTTTTGCAAAGAGTCAGCGCTGCCAATTCTACCAAGCCCAGGTTTTACAATATCTTCATACCACGTTGGAGCTTCTATTGTTTGTGCTTCTTTATACGATTCATCTTTGAAATCTTGCCTTGGAATCACATATGATTCGCCTTTAAGAATTTTCTGAGCGCGCTCAGCGTCTGCAATAAGAGATTCGTTCTTGTTATTTTCCTTAGCTTTTTCAGTGTTAATCACATATTGCAAGAACTTGTAGAAGTCAGACTTTTTCTCTAATGAATTCTCTGTATTAGAATCATTTTTGCTTTCAGCATTGTAGACCTTTTCTGCTGCATCTGCTTTTCCTCTAAGATTGTCTAAGTTTTTGTAAGATTCAACTAGCTTTTTGTAATCACCGATTTTTTCTAGTTCTTTTTCTTTAGATTCTAGTTCTTCACTTGTTTTGTTAATTTTCTGGGTATTTGCAGTAAGCGTTTCTTTAATTTTTGTTACTTTTTCTTGAGCTTGCTTATAAACGGATTCTTTCTCTTTAGCAATTTGTTTTACTTTTCCCAAATCCGCATTACTTAAAGCAGAATCAGACTTTTTAAGTTGCTCTAACTGTGCTTGTTTTTCTTTTAATTCTGTTTCTTTGTCTTTAAGCTCATTATCTGCTTGCTTCTTTGCTTCTTCAAGAGATTTTGCGCTTTTAACTAAAGAAGTATAAGATGATTTTTCTTTTTCAAGATTTTCTTTAGCTGCGTTTAGATTCTTGTTTTCTTCATTCAGATTTGTTTTTGCTTCATCTACAGATTTTTGGGCATTTTGTAGTTCGTTTTGATTTTGTTCAAGTTGTGTTTCTGCTTGCTTCTTTGCATCTATAGCTTGTGCTTCAGTGTTTTCTGCTTGCTTCTTTGCATCCTCGGCGTTAGTTGCCACTAATTGTGCATTTTCTTTATTTTTTTCGGCTTCGTCAACTCTCTTTTGAGCTGCATCTACTTTTTCTTTAGCTTCTGCATCTTGCTTCTTTGCATCCTCTGCATCTTTTTCTGCTTGATTTTTCGCTTCTATAGCTTCGGCTGCTTTTTTGGATGCGTCTTCTACTTTTTCATTTACTTTTGCAAGCTTGCTATTTGCGTTTTTAACAGTTTCATCGGCTTTGTCTATTTCTGTTTTGGTTTCTAGCTCAAGCTTTTCAGCTTCTCTTGCGAGTTCATTTGCTTTAGCTTCCTGTGGATTAGGATTCTCATGATTAGCATTAATTTCAACATTTGCATTATCTGAGTTTTGATTTACAACATCGGCATTTGCCACATTTGCCATTGCGAATAATGCCAGTGAACTTGCGCCTAAAGATATAGCTGCTGCGATTTTAGCATTCATAAAACCTCTCCTCATGTTTGATAATAGGAAATCGTTAGTTCTCGTGTTTTTGAACAAGATTTTTAGCAATTTCTTGCCGTTCGTCTTGTTTTGGAAAACATATTTTCTACCGGGGGGGGGTATCAAGTTTTCAATGCGATTTTATCAAATACCTATGGATTAACGTAAGCGAAGAAATGAGTGCTCAGAGTGTACACATGATTACACCAAACTATGTGGAGATTCGAGATTTTTCGCAGCGAAAGAGGCGTATCGTTAGCGCGGTCTAAGCGCGCTCGATTCCTCACAGCTATTAGTAGCCGTGAGGCTGATTTGGCACAGGCTAAGCCACACATAGCGTGACATCTGCTGCGTCAATCGAGACGCAGCAGACCTCGCTTGCGTTGAAAGCACACCGTGCTTTCAACTTTGAGCAAGCTCGGCGAATCGAAGTGCATTCGCGCGCTACGCTTTAAGCGCTCAGGCAGGTCGTCGCGCGCATAAGCGCTACTTCTTGCGAATCGTGTACATTTGCGTGTTAAGCAAATTAGCGTATCGGTTAATAACTCGAGGGCGAATAATCTTCATAGAAGCAGTCATCAAGCCGTTTTCTTGAGTAAACTCTTCTGGCAAAATAATGAACTTTCGCACAGACTCTGCGCGCGATACGCCCTCATTTGCAATATCCACAAACTTTTGGACTTCCGCACGCACAACCGCGTTATTTGCGGCATCTTCCATGCTCATAGTCTCGTCCAAGCCCTTGGTCTTAAGCCAGTTGCGCAAAATCTCCTCGTCTAAAGTAACAAGAGCAGATATAAATGGCCTCTTATCTCCAAGAACAAGAGCTTGAGACACAAGATCGCAACGCTTAATCACTTCTTCAATAGGGCCAGGAGCCACATTCTTGCCGCCAGCAGTAATAATTAAGTCCTTCTTGCGACCAGTAATGTAAATCATGCCATCGTCGTCAATTCTGCCCAAATCGCCAGTAGCATACCATCCGTCTTCTGTAAACGAAGTCTCGGTGGCCTCTTCATTCTTGTGATATTTCTTAAACACGCAAGTGCCCTTAATTTGCACTTCGCCATCTTTAGCAATTCGCAAAGTGAAAGCTGGGAAAGCAATGCCAACGGAGCCTTCGCGGAATGGAACGCCAATAGGTGTAAATGCGCATGGGGCAGTGGTTTCCGTAAGACCGTAGCCTTCGTAAACTGGCACGCCTGCGCCGCGGAAGAACGAAAGCAGCTCTGGGTCAAGCGGCGCACCGCCAGCAACAATCCAGCGCGCGCGTCCGCCAAGCGCTTGGCGAATCGGGCGGTAAACTAGCGGATCGTAAGCAGCGCGGCGAGCCTTTGTTAGCGCCTTAGCATCTCCAGAATCCTGTACTTCCTTCATATATTGCTGAGCTGTAACAACAGCACCCTGGAAAGCAAGTCCCTTAGCGCCATGACCTGCCTTTTGCGAAGCCGCGTTATACACTTTTTCGAGCACACGAGGAACAACAATCATAACGGTTGGTTTTGCAACTTGAAGATCGGATATAAGCGTTGTAATGCCTTGTGCAATGTAGATTCTAAGCGTGCTAGCAACAACAATATAGTTGATTGCGCGCGCAAACGAATGTGCTTGAGGCAAGAACAACAGCACAGATCCATCAGGCTCGCTAAGCAAGTCTGGCAAATAAATCGGCAAGTTTAACGCCGTTGTGCAATAATGCTCATGCGTCATTTCCACGCCTTTTGGCGCAGCCGTAGAGCCAGAAGTGTACACGATTGAGCACAAGTCGGTTTTTTTAACCGAGTCAATGCGCTCGTCCAGCTCTTCATCGCTAACAGCGTATCCAAAAGCCTGAAGTTCCGCCAATCCGCCTGTTTCTATGCAAATAATGCGCTCAAGGCTTGGGCACTCTTCGATTGCGCCATCTGCCTTTTCCTTCATATCTGTTGTTCCAACAATCAAAAAGCGCGAATCGGAGTTGTTTACAATGTTGCGAATTTGCTCGGCAGAATCAGTGTCGTAAATCGTAGCAAGCACGCCTCCGCAAGCCATAACTGCAGCGTCCGCAATATCCCACTCGTACGAGGTTTTGCACATTAACGCAACAGCATCGCCCTTGCGCAAACCGTAGTGCATTAAGCCTTTTGCGGCATCTCGCACTTCTTTAAGGAACTGATTTGCGGTTTTTGTAACCCATTCGTCGTTTTCTTTGTACGTGTAAAGCGGATCGTCTCCCATTCGGGCGGCTCTATCTGCATACAAGTCGTAGATGCTTGTGCCTTCATCTATCGGAGCGCTTCCCTCGGTTTTTGTAGTCAACAAGCCAGTTTGTGGGTCTAGGAACGTTGTGGTTGGCATTTCTGCGCCCCACTCTTCTACGCGAGGCAGACGCGATTTTTGCGCAAGTAGCGTGTTTGCTGCTTCTTGTTTTTCTTCGACTTGCGGGTAGTCTTGGCTTCCCGAGCGATCGTCGCTAACTGGATGCGCGAAGTTGCTGCCGATTTGCAAGGCCTTGCGGGCAAGGTTGAAAGCTTGCTTCTGGAGTGTGTTTAGCACGGACACGTCTGCTCCTTAATTGCGCTAATCTTGAGTCATAAATTTGTGTTGCAACATGTAATTTGTGTTACAACTTGAGTCACAAAATCAGCTTGTTTTTAAGCACACAATTTAATGCGCGCTTACTTCTTTTATATATGATAATAGCTTGTATAGCTCAAGTCACTTTTTGCCTTGATATTGCCTTGATTCTGTGTTGATATTTTTTGGATAAGCGCATGTCAAAGTGTTTTTGTAGACTAGACAAGTTGCTTTGGCGAGGGAATAACACTGCGATTGTTGTGTAAGTTCCGTTATCGACTGGGCTGATGCCAATATGGTTTTCGGCGCGTCGGTGCGCCTGAAGCTGGATTAATCAATCTATCCAGATAATTAAGGAGACCGATATGGCTACAAAGATTACACTTGAAGGCAATGTGCGCAATGAGTTCGGTAAGGGCGTTGCTCGCCGTTTGCGTGTTGCCAATTTGATTCCAGCAAGCATTTACGCTGGCGGTGCTGAACCTGTACACGTTACTCTTCCAATGAGGGAGACCACTCTTTCGCTTCGTCACGCAAACGCTTTGTTCACTATTAAGTTTGGCAAGGAATCTCGAATCGCAGTTGTTAAGGATGTTCAGCGCAACCCCGTTAAGCGCATTGTTGAGCACATTGACTTCTACGAAGTTAAGGCTGGCGAAAAGATTGACGTTGAGGTGCCAGTGTTTGTTGAAGGCACTCCAAAGGGTGCTGCTGTTGCATTCGTAGACGTTCAGGAGCTTAAGGTTCGCGCAGACGTTTCCAACTTGCCAGAGCGCTTGGTGGTTAACGTTGACGGCTTAACCGATGGCGCCAAGGTGTTTGCTAAAGACGTTAAGCTTCCTGAGGGCGTTGTGCTCGATATGGATGGCGAAGAGTCTGTTGTTAGCGTCACCGTTCCAGAAGATGCTGCTACAGAAGAGCCAGCTGCCGCTCCTGCTGCCGATGCTACTGCTCCTGCAGCCGAAGCTCCTGCTGCCGAGTAAGGTTTTGCTTAGAATTTTTGCTTAAGATTTTCTAAGATTTTTTAAGCCGTGTAAGTCAAGATTTTATTGACTTGCGCGGTTTTTGTATCTCACACGATTCCGCATTTTGTACCATATTTGGCCTAAAACACGTACAAAAAGCGGAAAATTGTTCGCGCGGTCTAAGCGCGCGAACGTCTTCGCCGCGCAGAAGCAGTGCTTCTGCTCTAAGCGGCTCAGCGAATCGAAGTGCATTCGCGCGCTACGCTCTAAGCGCTCATGCAAGTCGATTCGAGCAAAAACCCTTGAAACAAAAATACTTATGGGGGGGGGGTATCCGTGCTATCTGATAAAATGCAAAGGTTAAGTATTACGAGTTGGGAGTTTCCGTGGATAAAGCAAAAGACGTTGCTAGCAAGGTTAATTCGAGCAGTAAGCAAGTTAAGCATAAAAGCGCTAAAAATAAAGGCGCTAGTAGCTTAAAGAATGTTTCTTCGAAGAATGCGAATAATGCTTCTGGTCGCATCGGCGTTGCTGCTGTAGCTTTAGCATCTACGCTGTCTATGTTGCTGCCTGGTGCAACGGCTTTAGCTAAGACTCCTCTTAACGCTGATTCTTTTGATTCGTCTTATGTAAAGAGTGCTGCTAAGACTTCTGGCAAGGGTGCTGGCAAGGGCAATGGCAAGGGCGATGGAAACGACTTATATAAGAATGGATTGCTGAACACAGGTGCTACTTCTGAGCGCGCTATGCGACAGATGGTTGGTTCTGCTAAAGAATATTTAGTTAAGCATGCTGATTCTAATGCGGATTCTAACAATAGTGCGGCAGGCGTTGATAATCAGGAAGCGGCTGCTGGCGACTCTTCTGTAGGCGTTAAGGATTCTGGCGAGCGTTCTGATGCTGGTTCTGAGGCTAGTAATGATGCTAGTTCTGAGGCTGCAACTGATAGTGCAACTGAGACTGCGACTAATGGTGAGCAAGATAATTCAGATGTAGCAAAACCAGAGAGTAAAGCGGTTAAGAAAGAGCAGCCTGCAGAAGCAAAACCAGCTGAGACTCCTGCATCGAAGGCAGAGCCTGTCAAGACTGAGCCTGCAAAAACAGAAGTTGTGAATCCAACGCCTGCAGCGAAGACAGCTGATGCATCGAAGACAGAACCTGCAAATTCTGCGCCTGCTGCAAAGACGGATTCTTCTGCCAAGACTGAGCCAGATCAGAAGCCAGCTCAGCCTGCAAGCACAGAAAATGCGCAGTCTGGAAGTGAACAGAATGCAAGTGCGAATCTTGCAAGCACTGAAAGCGCAGATCCTCTTGCAAAGAATGAGAAAGAAAAAGCAGCGCCATCTACCGCTAATGCTGATTCTGAGAATGCTAAGACTGCAGCTGAACAACCTGCAGACGAACAGTCTGCAAGCACTGCAAGCACACAGCCTGCCGCAAAGTCCGAGAATGATTCCAATAAGTCAAAAGTGCGTTCTCGTAGGAGTGTTGAAGAAAGTGCAAACGGTTCTAACAAGGGGAGTAGTGTAACTCCTGAAGGTGCAGATGCAGGTGCTTCAAGCACAGATAGAAGCAATGAGAATGCGAATGGCTCTAATAATAATTCTAATGCAAACAGCCAGGTAATTAAGCCGAATACAGATAATCCAACGGCTGGTGACCAGCAAACTGCCAACGAACAGGTACAAACCGACAAAAAGCCAAAAGCTACGTATAATTTGCAAATTCGCTATACGATTGGCGGCGCTGCAAATAAGCAGCTTGTGCAGCCGTACGAGCTTACGATTGATCAAGAAGACTTCGATAAGCTCGGCAAAGATGACAAGTACGAGTACATTGAGCTTCCAAAGGCTGCTGGATACCGTCCATCCGTATACCATTCCGGGGATTACCAGTACTACATTAAAAACGGCGAAGGCGATTATGTTATTGACAATGGCACGGATGCGGATGCTACTCGCTACTTGCGTTTAAGCAAGAAGCTGATTACTGATTACGCTGTAAAGCAAAGGCAGGTTGTTGGAGGAGGTAACGGCGCTCAAGCTCCGCAAAATCCGCAGAATCCATCGTCTGCGCAGACGCAATCAGAAGACAATGGCATCCAGCACTACGGCGAGCTGAACATCAACTACGCTCCTAAAACAGCTAAGTACTATGTGCGTCACTTGGTGCAGGATCTCAATAATAAGGATGAGTTCCATGATGCTCCGAATTTGGGCATAGGTAAAGTAATTACTGTAAAGCATAAGGATGGCACTACTGAGAATATTCACGTTACTGAGATTACGGGCACAGTTGGCTCGGATGTAACAGCTGTTTCAACGTACATTCCAGGCTACGAGCCAGAGCACAATTTGATTAGCTCGCCGCTTTCGGATTCGGAAGATGAAAAAGATAAGCTTGTTTTGAACCTTCGCTACTACCGTAAAGCGTATGAAGTTACTTACGATTCTAACGGCGGCACGGATGTTACTGCTCAAAAAGTGTATTATCAGCAGACAGTGCCAGGTGTCACAGAGCCAACTAGGCGAGGTTACACTTTTAAAGGATGGTCTTTAGTAGATCCTAATACAGTAAATGATCCAAGTTCTGGGTTATATAGTGATCCTACTGTTATATCTGACAAAGATTTTAAGATGCCGGATCACAATGTGCAATTCCGCGCAGTTTGGGAAGAGAATAAAACCACCAACTATCGCGTGAACGTGTGGGTACAAAAAGCGGATTTGGTAGATAAAGAGCATCCAAAGTCGCTTGTAAACTACGACTTTGTTGGTCTTGTTGAGCGCAAGAACGTTAAGACTGGCAGCAGCGTTGATCTTAAAAGCATGAACGATGCTGGCGTTGCTAATGATCCTAATAAATTAAGCGGCACTAATAAAGATAATCCTATTTTGGACTCTGAGCTTGGCTTAACTAAAGAAGAGTTGCAAGGTAAAAATTCTGATCACAAAGACGGCTTAATTGCAAAGTTCAATTGGATGAACGATACGCCTGTAACAAGCTTAGATGGGTATGATACCACGAATCCTGGTGACGCTGAAAACAAGGGCAAGGATTTATTCACGCGCTACTTCCATGTGAATAAGAAGCTTACTAAAAGATACACAAAAGATCCTAATAATACAAGCACTAAGCTTTCTGCTAACGACTTAGATAATACTTTTGACTTAGTCTACGATCGCAGCGAGTACGAGCTTATTTTTGCTAAGCCTGCTGTACTTAAATCTTCAGAAGGTGCTAAGCGTTTAAACAATGCTGCTATAAAAAGACTTGACGAAAACGGCAAAACAACTATTTATTGCTATGCTGGCGGTGGCAATTGCTCAGAGAAGTATGATAAGAATGACGAAGATGGCAATACAATTAACCACAAAGGTTACCGTGTAAATGTTCGTTATGGTCAAAGTCTTACTGATATTTGGCCTGATGTAAATGAATTAGATTTTAATGAAGAGGGAAAAGGCTCTTTAGGGTGGCGTATTGGATATGCAGGGGAAACAGAGTTTCGTGATACTCCTCCGTATCGTTTTACTAAAAAAGAATTTGCTGACCCTAAATTCCGTGTAGTGGGTAATGAGCACAAGCTTAAAATTAGTGATAATCCTGATAGTGATCCAAATAATACATACGAGCTAAAAGATAATCAGCGTCTGCTTACAGCTGATACCAGTAATACTCAGGTTATGCCTATTCAGGTAATCATTGAAAAGCAAAGTATTGCCTCTGCTAAAAGCGGCAATAATCCAGGCGATGATGATTATGTGCTTTCAACGGATTCGTATAGCAAAGATGATACTAGTAACACGGAATACGATCATAAGTCTTCATCCATAGCTGGTTTTAACTCTGTTAAAAAAGAGGGTCGTATAGAGGAATATGATAGTAATGATTTTGATGATGATAAGCTATTACCAGATTTATATTCACATTCTATTGAATATGAAAATGATGATGAAAAAAAAGACTGGGATGATCTAGATGATGATGCTAAAGAAGCTTTTAAGAAAAAGTACCATGTAGGCTTCCGTAAGCACTTAGCTGGTGGAGGCGAAGACTCAAAAGAATATGAGGAAAACGGCTACCTTGTATTTAAATACAACCGCAAGAAGTACGATGTGCAGTTTTATAATGCGGACGGCAAGGCTATAAGTGCTGGTACTGGTAGTAGCGATGTTGCCAAAGAAGAACTGCCGTATGAGTATAGTTTGTCTAAGCGCGGCAAAAAAGATTTGACGGGCGAAGACAAAGATTTATACGGAAACGATACGTCTTACGATGCTTCTGTAACTAAAGACGGTGGCACTGACACCGCAACTCAGTTCGATGGAAAGTACACTTTCAAGCTTAATGGCAAGACTTACTCCATCGTTCGCCCTGATTATTTGCCAAAAGACTACGTGTTTAAAGGCTGGGCTGTTGATCAAGCCGGTATTCATCTTATAAATGGCAAGATAAATGACAATAGTGAAGGTACTGAAGGTGACGGCAAAGCTAAAGGCGAAACTAAAGATTTTACAATGCCAGTTAACGGCATTAAGCTTTACGCTGCGTGGGGTAAGCCAGAAGGCGTTAAGCACACTGTAACGTTTGATTACAATATGCCTGAAATTGACAAAAACGGCAATGAGGTAGCTGACACAAACGTAGTTAAGGAAAAGCAGATCGATCGCTACCTTCCTATTGACGAAAATAAATTAGGCACTCCAACGCGCAAGGGCTACGACTTCTACGGCTGGGAGCTTGCTAAAAAGGGCAATGAAACATTAACGAATCATACTCCGTACGCTTTTGGCAACAAAGTAGTAGAAGATATAACGCTTAAAGCTGTGTGGATTCAAGATACTCGCTACAATGGCACTTTTAAGCACATATTCTTAAAGCCTGGGTACGCTATTGCTGACTATAAGAATGCTAATGAATCAGACAAAGCCGCGATGATAGACCACGTTTCTACTCAAACGGTTTCTGGCTTGCGCGAGCATTTGCGCTACAATGCGGAAGCAGTCTACAGTGACGAAACGCAATTCCCAGATAAGCATTTTACGAGTTTTGAAGCCTCGAGCAATGAGAAGCAGAATACTGGCGAGTTTATTTACCAAACGTACAATACGCGCAAGTATAAGGTAAAGTATATTGATCAAAACGGCAAGGATCTTCTTCCAGAAAGCGAAGTCAGCTCTGTAAACCGAGAGTACGACGTAGCATTCTACAAGCCGATTGAAGGCTTTATGCCGAGAACTACGCAGCAGAATGTTTTGTATGAAACTGACAAAGATGGCAAGCAGACTAAAGATATTCCTCCAATCACATTCGTATATGACGACGTTCGTGTGCTTAAGCGCAAGGACGATACTCAAGTTCGCCCAACCAACTACACGCGCTACGTGTTCAAAGTGGCCGATGGTCAGTCGACTATGGGAAGCATTGTTGGATACGATAGTAAGACTGCTGGAGAAGGCGGTTTAGTCTACGATGTTATTGGCGGAACGAAGGCATACCAAATGCCTTTGCCTCAAGACCCAGTTGCAAAGCAAGGCTATGAGTTTGAAAAATGGACTTCTGAGATTTATATAGATGATGGACATGGTGGGCAAACAGTTACTGGTGGTTTCGACCGTCTGCCAATTCTTTCTGAATCTCAATCTAATCCAAAGGTTGTTTACACTGCTAACTTTAAGCTTAAAGCGCCTGTTGCAATCGATACTAAGGTTTTGAAGCCAACAGATGCTTTGACTCTGGATGAGGCTTCAGCTAAGAATCTTATAAAGAATTCTAATGAGTATCCAGATGGTGCTACGTTCAGTTTTGCGCAAGGCGAAAAGTTTGACAACACTCCGGGCTTGCACAAGATTAAAGTGCAAGTGAAGCTTGATGGAAACACTGCTGTAACTGAAGTGCTGTACCGCGTGCTGCCAGATTTGGTGTATGAAAGCGATTGGGAGAAGTTTAGCCAAAGTGATTACGGTAAGAGCCATGTAGAGAATAACGAATATGTTAAAGTCACTTTTACTGGTGATTTACAGCAGGGTAGGATTCTTGGTATGACGGCGAGACTAGCGCTAGTAAACCTTCGCTTTTTGCATATGTATATAAGGGTAAGAAGGATATTTCTGTTCGCGTGCCGCAAGCCTTCGGTAAGGAATACGAGGACGATCATTATCACTACGTGTTTAAGGGTTGGACTACTGGCACTGAAACCGATACTGCAAATATAACTAATTACGATATTAAGTCTGAAGATCGCTACAAAAAAGACACGTTCAGTAAGGATGTTACTTACACCGCTGTTTACAAGCGAATCGACTACTTCTCCAGTTCATCGGACGGTGGTGAAGTTCCTAAGGATGCTGTAGTCGCAATCTTTAAGCCTGCTCCAGGTAGATTGTGGAAGGACGGCACAAGTGGCCCTAAGGTGTTCTACGTAAAGAAGGGCACTGATATTTCAAAAATTCCTTACAGTTCCAGCGACCCTACTAATGCTTTGGTGAAGCTTAAAGAAAACCTAACCAATGCTACTGGCACTTGGAAACGAAGCAGTATGCTTAATGACGGTAAGAAAGTTACTGAAGTTAAAGATGTTGCTAAAACTGACGATAAATGGAAAGACGGCTGGAAAGTCAATGAATCATTCCAAGAGTTCGTGGCAGATCAAAAGGATTGGACAGAGCCAGATGTTAAGAAAGACTACTTTGTTGCTGTTCAAGGAGACGCTTCAACTCTTCCAAAGCTTAAAGATTATGTAATTAATCTTAAAGCTCTTTGTGATGAAGCTAAAATTGATGCTAATAATGTAGCAGACGTAAAAGTCGAATACGATTTGCCGAAGAGCGAGCAAGAGAAATTTAAGCAGAAGATGCTTGATAAGCCTGCTATGTACACTATTCCTTTGAAGATCACTGTTAATTATAAAGATGGAATTAGTGCAGAAACGTATAAGAGCGTTGGTTTGCTTAAAGTAATACATAAGCTTATGTACCCAGAAAGCTTACCGAAGCTTGCAAATGGAGATATTGACACTAATTCTCCAGAAGCACAGCAAGTATTGAATAATAAGAATTTTGCTAAAGTTAGATTTATTAATGCAGACAATGACGAGTATTCGAAAGAAGGTAAAGGAAGCTTTGGCGAAAATGATCGCACGTTGTATTACGCGCGTAAAGATTCTGCTTCTGGCGTAAAAGCTCCGCAAGTTACTGGCAAAGATTACGACGCTAACGGATACCATTATGTATTCAAAGGCTGGAAAAAGGTTAATCCTCCTGCTGCGAATAACGCTGCGCATGCGCGTACAAGGCGTAGCTTGCCTGATTATTCAGCAATTCCTTTAACAACTTTATTTGTAAATCAGCCAACATCTGCAACTAGCGTTGATGCGCCAAATACAAATAATGATCTTCTAACAAACGAGCAGATTCGTAATGCAACGTATAGCGAGGATACAACGTATCAAGCGGTGTACGATAGAATACCGAACGTCATCGACGCTTCTAAGACGAAGAAAACATTGGAAGGATACGTTCCTGCAGTGTTCCTTCCAGAGATTGGTCACCGCTGGAAGAATGGTGAATATAAGCCGAAGCTGCTATATATTCGTCCTTCTAAGGAATCAAGTGACAATATTAAGTTTATGAAGAAGGTTGCTGACTCTACTGGCAAAGAACTTTATGGATTTAGCAAGTGGCGTATGTTTACAGCTCAAGGCGATAAACTTAATATTGCTGCGGATAATTCCTGGAATATTGCAGCTCCGCTTATTTTTGTTGCTGAGCAAACTGGTGTTTCCGACATTACTATTCCAGAAACAATCGTTAGTGCAGGCGATGCTATTCCAGACTTGGATAAGCTTGTGAACAATACTGATCCTAAGAATGTTAAGGTGAATATAAATCACATTTACGGTCAAGGAGTTAAGCCTAAGGATTCTTCGGCGCAAGACGATGTCAATCGCGTATATAGCCCTGGAACTGCAACTGTTGTTGTAGACGTTACAAGGCCGACTGACGTTGAAGGACAAAAACTTACAACGCAAATTCCAATTCGCGTGCGCGTTTTGCCGAATGTTATTGCGGATCAGGATTTGCCTGCAAAAGATACTAAGGAATTTAAGTATATTGCGCAAAACTACACAAAGGTAACGTATATAGCTGGTAGTGGCGGAGAAATGAAGTCTCCTGTGTTCACATACTGGGTGCGCAAGGGTGCTAATGTGCATATGCCAGTTCCAGACGTGCTTGCTGATAATGGCTACGTGTTTAAGGATTGGTCAACAGTTCGTACAGATTATTCTTTGGATTTGAGTATGAATAATGCTGCAACTGCTGAGCAAAAAGAGTTCTTGGCTAATCGTGCGGAGCTTGCTGGTCTAAGCTTTGTTGCAAAGCAGATTAGGGCTTCTAAGCATTCTTCGTTTGCTGCGTTGAAGAATCTTTTTGATCTTGGGTGCAATGAAAACGGCATGACGTTTAATCTTGACGAAACCACTATTACTGCAAACTTCGAGCAGATGGATCCTGTGGAGTTTAAGTTTAGTGGCAAGGCGGTTGAGGGAGTTCCTGCAATGTTTACGCTTGCAAACTTAACTAGGGGAGTTCTTAATGCTGATGGAACAACGAATGCAAACGCAACTGTTTCAGTTGATAATAAACAGTTTACTGTTAATGCGTTGTCTAGTAGTAGTTTGAGCCAGCTTGGAATTTCTCCTTCTTGCAGCGGCATGACTTGCACAATTTCTGGAACACCGAAGATTGTTGATGGTAAGAAGGTTGTTGAGCTTACTTTCACGAGTGTAGATAAGTATGGTCGCAAAGCTAAGGTGACGGTTGATATTGAAGTGCTTCCAGCATCAAATGATGTTAATCCAACGCCAACTCCTGAGCCTGATTATTCAACGGTTCCTTCGGATTATATTGTTCCAGCGCCAGAGACAGCTCCTATGCCTAAGCATGCTCCTTTGCAAGATAAGCAAAAGGCGGGCGTTAAGGGAGATTTGCTGCCTCAGACTGGTGTTGATGCTTCGCAATCTGCGTTAATCGCAAGCTTGTTAGCGTCTGTTGGTTTTGCTGGGTTCGCTGCAAAGCATAGGAGAAAGCGCGAAGATGGTAAGAATAACTAAGCGAGTCGAGGGTAGTAACTAAAATAGCGAAGGTTCCGGTTCACGCTTAGCTATTGGGGCTTTGCGACCCGGGTCGCCCGAATTCCATAGGAGACATTATGAAGCAGGGTATTCATCCCGACTATCACGCAGTGCAGGTTACCTGCTCTTGCGGAGACACTTTTGTAACTCGTTCCACCGCTGATGGCAATCATATGACGGTTGACGTGTGCTCAAAGTGCCACCCATTCTATACCGGCAAGCAGAAGATTCTCGATACTGGCGGCCGCGTGGCTCGCTTCGAGAAGCGCTACGGTAAGAAGACTAAGTAGCTTTTTAATCGCCAGCCCTGCTTTCGTGTAACTTCGCGGAATCGGGGCTGGCGTTTTATGTGCTAAACATGTGCGTATCTTACAATATTTAATTTAATATTTTCGATTCAAAATCCGCGTTATGCGCGACTACAAAGGAACAAAATGGCCGAGTCAATAGATGAGCAATTCCCAGCAGCGGTTACAGCTCTAAACGAATACCGCGATATTGAAAATCGCATGGGGGAGCCAGAAGTAGCGTCTAATCCAGATGCAATTCGCAAGCTCGGTCGTAGGCATGCAGAACTCGGGTCAATAGTAAGCGCGTACTTAAATTACAAGCAGCTTTGCGAAGACTACGAAGTAGCTAGCGAAATGGCAAGCGAAGACGAAGAATTAGCAAAAGAAGCAAAACATTTAGAAGAACAAATTCCAGCAGCAAAAGAAAAGCTTCGCACAGCGCTGATTCCTAGAGACCCAGACGATGCGCGAGATATGATTATGGAAATCAAAGCTGGTACGGGCGGCGAAGAAGCAGCTCTGTTTGCTGGCGATTTATTACGCATGTATATGCGTTACGCAGAAAAGCGCGGATGGACTACCGTAATCCAAAGCGAAAATGCGACGGAGCTTGGCGGCGTAAAAGACGTGCAGCTTGCGATTCGCGCAAAAGGCACACCTGCTCCAGAAGACGGCGTGTGGGCAAGTATGAAGTACGAGGGCGGCGTGCATCGCGTGCAGCGAATCCCAGTTACGGAATCGCAAGGGCGTATTCAAACTTCGGCAGCTGGCGTAATCGTGTTCCCAGAAGCAGACGAAGACGACGACGAAATCGAAATCGATCCAAAAGACCTTAAAATCGATATTTTCATGAGCTCTGGCCCTGGCGGACAGTCCGTGAACACTACTTATTCCGCGGTTCGCATGACGCATATTCCAACGGGAATTGTTGTTAGTATGCAAGATGAAAAGTCGCAGATTCAAAACCGTTCGGCGGCTCTTCGCGTGCTAAAGTCGCGTTTGCTTGCTATGAAGCACGAGCAGGAGGCAGCGGAGGCAGCAGATATGCGCCACTCGCAGGTGCGCTCGTTGGATCGTTCTGAGCGAATCCGCACATACAACTTCCCAGAAAATCGTATTGTGGACCATCGCACGAATTACAAGGCATACAATCTTGACCAGGTGCTTAACGGCGATTTGCAAGCGGTTATAGACAGCGATATTCAGGCGGATGAAGCCGATCGCTTAGCTAAAGCCAAGTAAGTAGTAATATCTTTAAACTCGTTGCTTGTGTTGGCTTGTAGAAATTAGATTGTAGGAATTAGCATCTAGGAATTGCTTGTATTATGCGCGAACTCTTGCAAAATGCTATTGCGTGTCTTTGTAAAGCAGGCGTAGATTCTCCGCAATATGACGCTCGTGTACTTTTAGCGCACGCTTGTGGCATAAGCTTAGCAGACTTAAACAAAGCGCTAATACTTGGCGATTTTAAGGATTTTTTGCCCGATTATGCTAGCAAATATAGCGATTTTATATCTAGACGTGCTTCGCGCGAGCCATTGCAACACATTATTGGATGCGCAACTTTTCGCTACATAGACCTAATAGTAGGTAAAGGTGTTTTTGTGCCAAGGGCCGAGACAGAAGTGGTAGTTCAAGAGGGAATAGATTGGATTCGCGCAAATAATCTAAAAAATCCTATTGTTTTAGACTTGTGCGCAGGGTCTGGAGCAATCGGACTATCTGTTGCAAGCGAAGTTGCAAACGCGCAAGTGTGGGCTGTGGAAAAGTCGCATGAAGCTTTTGAATATTTGCAAAAAAACTATCGCAAAATCGCGGAAAAATATGATATTTCAAACAGATATCACGCAATATTAGGCGATGCTACAAACGCTAATCTGCCTGAAATAAGTGCGATTAAAGGACTAGTAGACGTAGTAATTACGAATCCTCCATACGTGCCAGAAAGCAAGCCAGTCGAGCAGATTGAAGCTCGCGACTACGACCCAAAAATGGCGCTATACGGGGGATCTAAAGACGGATTGTTAATACCGCAAAAAATTGTAAAAGCGAGTTTTGCATATTTGCGTATGGGTGGAATAATGATTATGGAACACGATATTACGCAAGGAAAAGCGCTTGCAGATTATGCAAAAAACATAGGATTTAGCAGTGCAAAAGTCAAAAACGACTTAACAAACAGAGCAAGATTTGTAGTATGCAAAAAAGGGGCTAAAAATGAGTAAAATTTGCACAATTAACGAAGAATCATTGCAACTTGCAGCGCAAATAATTAACGCGGGCGGCGTAATCGTAGTGCCAACAGACACGGTTTACGGAGTGGCGTGCGACCCATTTAACGAGGCGGCAGTAGCGAAAATCTACCAACTAAAACGCAGGCCGCGCACAAAAGCCTTGCAAATACTTATGAGCAGTGTAAGTGACTTAGAAAAACTTGGTCTTTACTTGCCAAACCCGCTAGACGTGCTTGCGGAAAAATTCCTGCCAGGCGGATATTCACCAATCGCGCGCGCAAAAAAGGATTCGGTAGCTACAAGGCTTGCTACGCTTTGTAAAGCAGATGAGAGCAGTGAGCAAAGTCAAGCAACGCAAGGCGTGCGCGTTCCAGATTGCCCAGAACTAATGAAAATTTTGCGCGTTACGGGGCCATTGGCGGCATCTAGCGCGAATCGCAGCGGAAACGAGAGTGCAGACAGCGTAGAAGAAGCGTTTGCGGCTTTTGGAGACGAAATACCGCTGTACTTAAACGCTGGCCCAACGCGCTCGCACGTAGCAAGCACGGTGGTTGGTGCGGATGCAAGAGACAAAGACGGAATTGTGATTTTGCGCGAAGGTGTAATAAGTGAAGAACAGATAAGAGCAGAAAGTCGCAAGAAATGAGGGTATACCTGTTTATAGCAGCAATCGCAGGAGGCGCAACGTGGCTAATAATGCCGCTTATACGTCATCTTGCGATTCGCATAGGAGCTGTTGGAAAAGTGCGCGCTCGCGATGTGCACACAATACCTACGCCCCGTATGGGTGGAGTGGGAATGCTATTCGGCTTTGCTGTGTCGATGGCATTTGCAAGCTCCATGCCTTTTATTTCGGGGCTTTTTGCAGGAACACACCAGCCATGGGTGGTTTTAGCTGGAGCAGTACTCATATGCCTTTTGGGTGTTTGCGACGATATTTGGGATTTAGATTGGATGCTAAAACTTGCAGGTCAATTGCTAATAGCTGTTTTTGTAGCGTGGGGAGGATTGCAAATCGTAGCGTTGCCACTCGGGTCGCTAGTCACAGCCTCTCCAAGCCTTTCAATCGCAATAACCGCAATACTAATAGTTGCTTCAATTAATGCAGTCAACTTTGTAGACGGACTCGATGGGCTTGCTTCTGGAATCGTGGCAATTGGCGGAATTGCATTTGCAACATACTCTTATATTCTTGCGCGCACGTCTCCGAGCTACGCTTCAATGGCAACTCTTATAGACGTTGCAATGGTTGGAATGTGCGTAGGATTTATTTTGCACAATTGGCATCCAGCAAAGCTTTTTATGGGCGATTCTGGCTCCATGCTAATCGGGTATTTAATAACTTGCGCGTCTATTATAATGACAGGTCACTTAGATCCATCTGCAGTGCACACAAGCATCTATTTGCCAGTATTTATGCCGATTTTACTTCCGATTTTAGTGCTGTTTTTGCCAGTTCTAGACATGTGTTTAGCAATATGCAGAAGGCTTGCAAAAGGGCAGTCGCCAATGCATCCAGACAGAATGCATTTGCATCACAGAATGTTGCGCATTGGGCACTCGGTGCAAGGAGCGGTGCTTATTTTGTGGGGATGGGCGGCGCTCATATCTTTTGGATCAATAATGATTCTGTTCTTTAAAGCAGTTTACGTGCTTGTTGGCATGATTATTGCGGCGGCGTTGCTTACGATTCTTACAATGATGCCATATTTGCGCAGACGTTTGCCAGAGTTGCGAAATTCGTGAAAAGCGAAATGGTGGATAATCGCTGCTGATTGAAGTTGGTCGTGTTTAATCGCGCTGTAGTAGCTTCGGCGCAAAATTGCCACTAAATATTGTGTATGAAACGCGGCTTTTGCAAACGTCATAGCAAAAACGTATAGTGACCCTATGGTTACAACTGATATGAACATGCAATCTGCGTATACTCCTGTTCCTCCAATTTTTGAAAAGCTCGGCCTCGCATATGACGATGTGCTTCTGCTTCCAAACGAGACCGATGTAATTCCATCCGAAGTAGATACAACTACTCATCTAACTCGCGAAATCACTATGAAAGTTCCTGCAATTTCTGCAGCAATGGACACAGTAACTGAGTCGGATATGGCTATTGCAATGGCTAGAAATGGCGGAATTGGCGTACTTCACCGCAATCTTTCCATTGATGATCAAGCTGCGCAAGTAGATATTGTTAAGCGCAGTGAGTCTGGCATGATTACCGACCCACTCACTGTTCACCCAGATGCAACGCTCGCCGATTTAGATAAATTGTGCGGGCGTTTCCATATTTCGGGCTTACCAGTAGTAGATGGCGAAAATCGTTTAGTTGGCATTATTACCAATCGCGATATGCGTTTCATTGCTTCCGAGGATTACGATCGCTTGAAAGTCAAAGACGTTATGACTCGCGAAAATCTTGTAACTGGTCCTTCTAATATTTCTAAAGAAGACGCGCATCGTTTGCTTGCAGAAAACAAGGTTGAAAAATTGCCTCTGGTTGATGCCGAAGGTAAGCTTACAGGTTTGATTACTGTTAAGGACTTTGTTAAGACTGAGCAGTACCCAGACGCCACTAAAGACGACCAGGGTAGACTTCGTGTGGCTGCTGGAATTGGTTTCCTTGGAGATGCTTGGCAGCGTGCGTGTGCGCTTATGGAAGCTGGAGTTGACGTACTTGTGGTTGATACTGCAAACGGCGAAGCTCGCTTGGCACTAGACATGATTCGTAGAATTAAGGCAGATAAGGCTTTTGATGGCGTGCAAATTATTGGCGGAAATATTGCAACTCGCCAGGGTGCACAGGCGATGATTGACGCTGGCGTTGACGCTGTAAAGGTTGGCGTTGGGCCAGGCTCTATTTGCACTACGCGCGTGGTTGCAGGCGTTGGTGTGCCTCAGCTTACTGCTGTTTATGACGCTGCTCAAGCTTGCAAGGCTGCTGGAATTCCATGCATTGCTGATGGCGGTATTCACTATTCTGGAGATATTGCTAAGGCTTTGGTTGCAGGAGCCAACACCGTTATGCTCGGCGGCACTTTGGCTGGATGTGAGGAAGCTCCAGGCGAGAAGGTTTTGCTTCACGGCAAGCAATACAAGCTTTATCGTGGCATGGGTTCGCTTGGCGCAATGGCTCCTCGCGGTAAGAAGTCTTATTCTAAGGATCGTTACTTCCAGGCAGATGTTACTAGCTCCGATAAGGTGGTTCCAGAAGGCGTGGAAGGCGAAGTGCCATACCGCGGTCCACTTAACGCTGTGCTTTACCAGCTTCTCGGTGGCTTGCATCAGTCTATGTTCTACGTTGGTGCTCACAATATTGAGGAGCTTCAGGAGCGCGGTCGCTTTATTCGCATTACGGATGCAGGCCTTAGGGAATCGCATCCTCACGATATTGTGATGACTGCAGAAGCGCCAAACTACAGCGGTTTCCACAACTAAGTCGCAAGTTGTGCGCGAGTTGCGTATAAGTCGCGTATAAATCGCAAGTAATTTTGCATTAAACGGCGAAGAGTTAGCTAAGTCTTATTTGCTACTTTCTAACTTTTCGTCGTTTTTTGTTTTGACAATTCGTATAAAATTATTGTATAGTTAGTGGGATATCCCACTAAAAATGAGGTGTTTTGTGGAAGTAGTGAAAGATTATGACGTTCGTCTTGATAGTAAAAAGCGTGTAACTCTGCGCGGAGCTAAATACCCTTATTACAATGTTAAAGAATGTGATAACGGTTGTATTTTATTAGAACCTCGTGAGCTTACTATTCCTAAGAGTATCTCTTCTAAAACTCTTAAAAGTATGGATGAAGCAATCCGCAATTTTAAGATTGGCAAAGTCTCTGAACCAGTTGATCTTTCTGACTTCTAGGAGTAAGTGAATGAACTTCAATATTAGAATGGGTATTCCAGAGATGTCTAATATTTGGGAGAGATTGAAGAAAGAGTTTCTAGAAGGCAGTATAAGTAAAAAAGATCTTTCTCTTTATAAGAAATGGGGAAAATCTATGAAACTTTTATCTGAAAATCCAAGGCATCCAGGATTGCATACTCATGATATTGAAGAATTGACAAATAGATATGGTGTTAGAGTTTGGCAATCCTACTTGGAGAATAAAACAAGTAGTGCAATGAGAATGTATTGGGTTTATGGTCCAGATCATATGTCAATAACTATTATCGGTTTAGAGCCTCACCCTGAGGATAAGAAAAATGGATCATATTCTAGAATTTCACTTTCTGATATGCCAGAGATGTGATTTTAGCTGTTAGTCGTCGCTGGGAAGATGTAGGCTGATGGGTTCAAAAAAATATTAGGAAAGGAACGAAAATGGCAGAAGCTAAGGAAGATCTTACGTTTACGCCGGAAGAATCGCGTTTAATTTGGATTGATTGCGAGATGACGGGTCTCGATATTTTCCACGACGAATTATGCGAAGTGTCTGTAGTTCCAACTGACTTTAATTTGAAAGTTCTAGACGATGGCATTGATTTAGTGATTAAGCCAAGCGATGCTGCTGTGGCTCATATGAACGATTTTGTGCGCAATATGCACACATCTTCTGGTCTTGTTGACGAGTGGAATAAAAACGGTTTGCCGCTAGAAGAAGCACAAAAGCAGGTTGTTGAGTACGTAAAGCGCTTTTTGCCAGAGCGCGGAAAAGCGCATCTTGCTGGAAATTCTGTTGGATCCGATAAAAAGTTCCTCGACCGCTACATGCCAGATTTAATGGCAAATTTGCATTACCGCGTAATCGACGTAAGCACGTTGAAGGAGATTTCGCGCAGACTTTACCCAGATGTTTACCGCAATAAGCCAGCAAAACACGGCGGGCACCGTGCGCTCGCGGATATTATTGAGTCGATTGACGAGTTGCGCTACTACCGCGATATGATGTTCATTACAGCTCCAGGACCAAGCGAATCCCAGGCAAAAGCGGGAGCACAACACGTTGAAAGCACGAGTTTGCTTCGCGACTACGAGCGCCGAGGCGAAGCTCTAGAAGACGTAAATTCCGCAGAAAAGCGCGATTATTAAACAAAGCTGACTATTAAACAAAGCGTGATTATCAAACGCATTAAACGTAAATGCGCAAATAGCGCAAATAAAAGGTGCTGCCAATGAAGCAATCGGAAGCGTTAGAAATAATAAACGCAGGCGCAAGCGTGTTCTTAACAGGCGCTCCTGGGTCGGGAAAAACGTATGTTTTGAACCGTGCTGTGCGCTCAATGCGCGAAAACGGTTTAAGCGTTGCAGTAACGGCTTCAACGGGCATTGCAGCAACGCATTTGAACGGCCAAACCATTCACTCGTGGAGTGGAACAGGCGTTGCAAACGCGCTTACCGATTCGCTTCTTAAAACCATTAGAGCTCGGCGAGGAAAGCGCATAAAAGCCACAGACGTGCTTGTGTTGGATGAAGTTTCCATGATTCACGCTTGGCTTTTCGACATGGTTGACGAAGTATGCCGTAAAGTGCGCAAAAATGATTTGCCTTTTGGCGGCCTCCAAGTGGTGGTTTCTGGCGACTTCTTCCAGCTGCCGCCTGTTAGCACGTCTATGCGAAATCGCGATGTACTCGAGCCAAGCCCCGAGTTTATTGCGTCGCGAGAAAAGTATGCTGCTGCTGGCAAAAATCCAGAAGGCTATATTACGGAATCGTTTGCGTGGGATTCTCTAAAACCTGTCGTGTGCTATTTAACAGAGCAACACAGGCAAGATGATGGAAAGCTTCTTAGCGTTTTAACGGATATTCGAAGTGGCATTGTGAGTAATGAAGATAAGCAAGTTCTTGCTAGTCGACTTGGCGAATATCCTCAAGATAGCGAAGTTTCGGTTCATCTTTTTCCAACAAACTCGCAAGCTGACGGCTTAAATAATGTGCAACTTGCTGCGATTGATGCTGAGCCTCACGAATTTGTAGCAACGCAAGCTGGACCTAAAAATCTTGTAGAGCGCTTAAAAAAGAACATGCTTGCGCCTGAGCGTCTTGTATTAAAGGCTGGTGCTGCTGTAATGGCTTTGCGAAATGACCAAGATAAGCAATATGTGAATGGTTCTGTTGGACGCGTATTGCGATTTGCACCTGAATCCAAGGGTGGCTGGCCGATTGTTGAGTTTGAAAACGGCAATATTGTTACTCTTAAGCCTGCTGCTTGGGAGATGACGGATGGCGAAACGGTTCTTGCTAGCGTAAATCAAGTGCCACTTAGATGCGCGTGGGGAATTACGATTCATAAGTCGCAAGGAATGACGCTTGATAGTGCTGTTATGGATTTGCGCCGTACTTTCGCACCTGGAATGGGCTATGTTGCGCTTTCTAGAGTGGAAAATTTGAGCGGGCTTTATTTAGAGGGAATTAATGACCGCGCGTTTAGCGTTTGCGCGGATGCTGTGCTACTAGATGGATCTTTGCGTGAGGCTTCTAAACGTGCTAGCGAGAGTCTTGCAAACGATGGCACTTGTGCGTTTACAAATAATGCGAATAGCGCAAATGGTGATTCTGCCAATCAGCAAGAGTTTGATATTTTCGCCTCTAGCGATTACGCAGATAGTGACGAATTTTCCTTCGATAACGAGTTTTAGTTGAAAATTACGTATTGTGAGTTTGTTTAGTAGTGTAAACAAGTGTTTATGTCCTCATGCGCAAATAGATTGGAACGCATGGATTCTAATGTACTTCGTATGTCTAAACTGTTTCTTCGTACGCTGCGCGAAGATCCAGCAGATGCGGACGTGACTTCCGCAAAACTTATGCAGCGCGCAGGCTACATTCGTAAATCTGCTCCAGGCGTGTGGACGTGGTTGCCACTTGGTCTAAAGGTACTTAACAAAGTTCAAGCGATTATTCGCGAAGAAATCAACGGTATTGGCGCTCAAGAAGTTCACTTCCCAGCGCTTCTTCCACGCGAGCCATACGAGGCTACAAACCGTTGGGAAGAGTACGGCGACAACATCTTCCGCCTTAAAGATCGCCATGAAGCTGACTATCTTCTTGCTCCAACGCACGAAGAAGTCTTTACTCTTCTTGTAAAAGATATGTATTCTTCGTACAAGGATTTGCCAGTTACTTTGTATCAGATTCAAACGAAGTATCGCGACGAATTCCGTCCGCGCGCAGGTCTTATTCGCGGACGCGAGTTTATTATGCAAGACGCTTACTCGTTCTCGATTGACGAAGATGGTTTGAAGTCTGCTTATGTTGAAGAGCGCGCTGCTTATGCTCGAATTTTCGACCGTTTAGGCATTAAATACGTGATTGTTCACGCTGTTTCTGGACCTATGGGCGGATCGGATTCCGAGGAATTCCTAGCTCCAATGGCAATCGGCGAAGATACTTTTGCACTTGCTCCTTCTGGAAAAGCTTGGAACGTTGAGGCTTTGACCACACCAGAAATGCAAGATGTTGACTGCTCGGCAACTCCTAAAATGGAAGCTCTTGATACTCCAGATGCTAAGACGATTGAAGCTTTGGTTAAAGTTTCTAACGATTTGCATCCACGCAAAGACGGACGCGAATGGCAAGCAAGCGATACTTTGAAGAACTTGATTATTGCCGTTAAGCACCCTGCAGATGCTGTCGGCGGCGAGCACGAGGAGCCTTGGCGCGAAATCGTAGCTATTGGTGTTCCAGGAGATCGCCAGGTAGATATGAAGCGTCTTGAAGCTCAATTTGCTCCTGCAGAAATCGAAGAAGCAACCGAGGATGACTTAAAGTCTCATCCTGAGTTTGTTAAGGGCTATATTGGCGCTGGCGTGTTAGGTCCTCAAGCTCGCAAAGATGGTAGCAAGGTTGCTTGCCCTGTTCGCTACTTGATGGATGCTCACGTTGCAAAGGGAAGCGCCTGGATTACAGGAGCGGATGAAGAGGGCAAGCACGTTTACAACGCTGTATACGGCCGCGATTTTGAAGCGGACGGCGTTGTTGAGGCAGCTCAAGTGCGCGATGGCGATATGAGCCCAGACGGTTCTGGTCCGCTTAGCTTTGAGCGCGGTGTGGAAATTGGCCAGGTGTTCCAGCTTGGCTTAAAGTATTCTAAGGCTTTGGGCTTAAGCGTTCTTAACGAAAACGGCAAAGCTGTGCCAGTTTGGATGGGCTGCTACGGTATTGGCGTTAGCCGCGTGATTGCGTGCCTTGCAGAAACACATCACGATGATGCTGGCCTTGCATGGCCTATGGCGATTGCTCCAGCTCAAGTTCACGTTGTTGCTACTGGCAAAGATCAAGTTGCTTTCGATGCTGCTGAAAAGGTTGTTGAAGAGCTTAGCAAGCAGGGAATCGAAGTAATCTTCGACGATCGTCCAAAGGTTTCTCCAGGCGTAAAGTTTAAGGACGCGGAGCTTGTTGGTGTGCCTTTGATTGCTGTAGCTGGCCGAGATACTGTGAACAATGGCACGATTGAAATCCGTGATCGCAACGGTTCAAATGTTGAAGCAGTCCCAGTTGACGAGGCTGCTGCTCGAATCGTTGAGCGCGTCAGTGAGCTCTTAGCTTAATTCATTGTCTTAAAAATTTGCTATCTGCTTTTACGAAAAACGTGGGTGTATCTTTGTATATCCCACGTTTTTTTGTATGTGTTTTATGTACAAAAGTAGATTTTCATATGATTATGTTATTGTGTCCGCGAGCGTATCTAAAACTTACATTGTATATTGTGAAAGTGCCAGTTTTGTAAGAATTACAATTAAGAAAAACTTTTTTCGCATTATATTTTTCTTAAATACTGCAAGTATGGAAAACTTCATGATTGAGTTCGGTATTAGTATGCTTGATTACATTATTTTTTACAGTTATAAGAGTTGTACAAGCATAGAATGTAAACTGTTGAAGATGAAGTAATGTAGCTATATCAGTTTTCCATACGAAAGTAGTTATATTATAATGTTATACCCAGATTGAAAGGATGAAAATAATGAAATGCAGTAATTGTGGTGCAGAATGTTATGGTACGGTATGCAAGCAATGTGGAATGAATTTCGAAACTCATAAAATAGAGTTACTTCCTACTGCGGCACAAACGAACTCTGCTACCCCCCCCCCTAAGTCTTATACGCAAAATTATGCATCTTCAGCTTATCCAGGCAATGTAGCAGCTTATAAGAAGCGCAAAAAACCGATTTATCGAAGATGGTGGTTTTATTTACTTGTAATTGCAGCTGTCATTTCAATTGGTAATATTGCTATGCATAGAGATAAAACTATTAATTGGGATGAGATGGTTTTGAGTGCTCAGTTGCCCAAGCCTCCTTCTGATAAAGGTGAAGTTATTAGCAATTCTGCAGATCGGCTTGATGTTAAGATTAAAAACATTTCTGCTAAACAATATAACGATTATACTGTAGATTGTAAGAAGAAAAAGGGTTTTACAGTTGATGCGGAATCTGATTCCTCAGGATATAAAGCCTACAATAATAAGGGTTATGAATTAGATTTGAACTATTATGAGTCAAGTAAAGAATTGAGTATTAGTCTTAATAAGCCGATGGAAATGTCGCCTATTGTATGGCCTTCTAGCAAAGCTGCTAGTCAATTGCCTGTTCCAAAGTCTACTATTGGTAATTTCACTTCAGACAGTGACAATAATCTGAATGTGTATGTTGGTAATACAAGTAGAGAAGATTACAATAATTACGTTAAGGCTTGCACTGATAGAGGCTTCAAGGTTGGATACGACAATTCAAAGAACAGGTATTCTGCTAAGAATGATGCAGGGTGGCATCTTTCGCTATCCTATGAGGGGAATAGCGTAATGAATATAAGTCTTTCAGCTCCAGATAATAATTCTGGTAGTAATGATAATAAGAAGTCAATTAATTCAAAAGATTCATCAAATAGCGCAGAATCTAATTCTGCTAAACCGCAGCAAAATGATGCCAAGTCTGCTAATGGTTTGCGTAGTGATTTTAAGGCAGCTATGGATAGCTATGAATCAACTATGAATGAGTATGTTGAATTCATGAAAAAGTATAAAGCTAATCCAAGTGATGCTGAACTTATCTCGGAATACGCGGATTATATGCAGAAATATGCTGATACGGCGAATAAATTCCAAAGTTGGGAGAGCAATAATCTCAATAATGCAGAGTTGTCATATTATCTTGCTGTTCAAGCTAGAGTCACAAAGAAACTAGCTGAAGTAGCATAAATAGTATCCGTGTTTCTCATTGCTGTTTTGTAATAAGAAATAGTAGAAATTAGTTACCACTGTGTTTTAGTTTCTACTATTTCTTAACTATAAATTTAATTTGTATAGATAGAGAAATCTTACATATTAGAAATAAATATTAAAATTTTGAATAGGGGTGGTATATATGAAAAAGTTCAAAATTCCACAGATTGTTAATTTTATTTTTATCTTGATTGGTTTATTAGGTTTTCTGTTGCCATATGCAACTTCTACTACTAAACAAAAACAATTTTTACTTAGTAATCCTAATGTAATTGCCATTAGTGAATTGAATATGAAAAATAGAGATATGATCGATTTGTCTATGATAAAATATTTTCGGTTTTATTTGTATGTAGTAAATAATCCCGAAAAATTGATCTTTACGAACACTGATGTAACTGATGTAATTGTTAATTTAGTTCTTCTTAGTATACTGGCTGTTTCTATACTTTTTATTGTCTTATTTACTCTATTTAATAAGCCTATTGGTAATATTGTTTTTGCATTCATTATGCTTGGCGATTCGCTTATTATGAATTACGACATAGTAAGTCGTGGTGTTATTCCTTCAGAAAGTTACACATATGGAATTACTTACTATCTTTACGTCATACTTGCGATAGCAATTATCATTTGTTCAATAGCTAATATTGTTGTAAATAAAATAGATAAAAAGAAAGTTATAAATAGATATTAAATTTGTGAAACTTACCGCCAGGAATACTACTATTCTTGGCGGCAAGTTTGCTATGATTATCAACAAAATTTTTCCAAATATGGTATACTAAAGCCTAATGTTTAATGCTATTAAAACTTTCTAAAAATCATTGGCGCCTCCTTCAATATCGTTGTATTCTTCTTCATCTAAGTGGCCTCCAAAATCATTTATCTCTTCATTTTCTTGAGAATTTTCTTGAGAATTAGAAGAATTTGATTTAGAAGACATTGGATTTTTCATTGCAAAGTTTTGATTTCGACTATCTCCATTTTCGCTATAGTCTGTGTTTTTAGAATCTACGTTTGCAACGTTTCTGTTTCTAGCATACGAAGTCTTAGTAAATTCACTGATTCCGCGATTTAGGTCGTGTCCGATTGATGTTGCTTCTAGAACCACTCGCGATCGGTCTTCTCCATCTTTGTGCCAAGATTCCGTATTTAAATTTCCGCAAACTACGATTGCATCTCCCTTATGCACGCTTTTTAACACGTTTGATGCTAGCGACTTGTACGCTTTTACAGTCATCCATGTTGTTGGACGCTCCTTCCATGCTTTTTCTTCGTTATGATAGTAAGAAGATGTGCTTCCAATTCTTAGTGAGCATGCGGGCGAGTTTTCATTTCGACTAAAGTTTACAGGGTCGCTTCCAACGTATCCGCTGATTGTTAATGTTGCTTGTTGCTGTGCCATATTTTTCAACCTTTCAAGAGTTTGGACTGCGACTAATTTAAGTCTCGAAGTTCATCGCGCAAAACCGTGTTGATTATCGTGGCTTTTGGCAAATTCGCCGCAGTAGAATCAACTATGAATTATGGAAAATAGTTGTGCAATATATTTTTATAAATGTGGTTAAAGCCTATGTTTTATTCACATTGATTAAAAAGTCTTGACAAAATATGCGAAAGCTAGTATGGAAAACCAGATAGTTGAGTAGCACAGATGTTAAATAGCGCATATAGTTAACTTAATACAAAAAAGCCTGCTTACGCATTAAACGTTTGCAGGCTTTTTGTTTATATTATTTGTTTATATTATTTGCGACTTACAAAATGTTGCGATTTACCAAATGTGTACGCGCTTAGCAGGGTCGAGCCACATCTCGTCGCCTTCTTTAACGTCGAATGCATTGTAGAACAAGTCAACGTTGCGCGCAATGCCGTTAGTTCGGCACTCTGCAGGGGAGTGTGGGTCGATTTGAAGGTATTGCTCCGCAATCTCGTTACGAGACTTTGAACGCCACACAAGCGCGTAGCTTAAGAAGAATCGTTGCAAAGCAGTGAAGCCATCTACCTTAGGAGCGTTAAGCAAAGTTTCGCGAATTGCATCGTCACTTCCGTCAATCTCTTGTCCATTGCTCTTTTGCAAAGCAAAAGCGTACGCTTTAAGCGCAATAGTTACGCCGCTTAGATCGCCAATATTTTCGCCGATTGTTAAAGCGCCATTTACGTGAGGCATTGCATTGCGCTCTTCTTTGCTCTTTAAGTGAGAATACTTAACAATAAGTTGCGTTGGCGTAAAAGCATTGTATTGCTCAATAAGCGCTTTAGTTCGCTCAGTGAAGTTGGTTTTGTCTTCTTCAGTCCACCAATTGTTAAGCACGCCGTCGCCATCGTATTCGCAACCTTGATCGTCAAAACCATGGCCGATTTCGTGGCCAATTACTGCACCAATAGCACCGTAATTTGCTGCGTCTGGAGCGCTTGGGCTAAAGAATGGAGGTTGCAAAATCGCAGCTGGGAACACAATTACGTTAAGCAGCGGATCGTAGTAAGCGTTTACAGTTTGCGGAGTCATCTGCCACTCTTCGCGATCTACAGGTTCTCCAGCTTTTGCAGTATACCTACCAAACACAAATCGAGAAACTTCGCGCATATTCTCAATTAAGCCAGCGTCTTCCTTAATATTTAGCGCAGAGTAGTCAATCCAATGATTTGTGTAACCAATATTTGGCTCAAACTTGCTAAGCTTTTCCAAAGCCTTTGCCTTAGTTTCCTCGCCAAGCCAGCTGCTGTTAGAAATCGATACGCGGTATGCATTAATAAGATTGCTAACTAAGCCTTCCATGTACTTTTTAGAAGACTCAGGGAAGTGCAAGCGCACATATTCGCGGCCAACTTCTTCGCCGCAAGCATCGTCAACAACTCCGATTGCGCGCTTCCAGCGGTCGCGTGGCTTGGTGGCGCCAGAAAGCACTTTGCCGTAGAAGTCGAATCTAGCTCCAGCAAAGTCCTCGCTTAACATGCTTGCCCAGCACAAAATCACATGAACGCGTGCCCAAAGCTTTAGATCTTCTAAGTCGGCTTCTTGCCAAATCTTATTCAATCCTTCTATAAAGCTTGGCTCGTGAACTACTACTTTGCTAAAAGCTTTACGAAAATCTATTGGCTGATTCTTTGCTTCTTCCGAGTTATCGTAAGATTTTTGAGCAGCATCTAAGAAGGCGTCAAGATTTAACGCTTCAAGCGTTTTTGCAAAATCCGCATAATCGTAAGGATTATAAGTTTTTTGAGAATCGCGTGTTGCTACATTATCCCAATGGTTGCTTGCGATTTGTGTTTCCACCTTCAAGAAACGTTCTGATTGCTCGCTTGTAGTAGTGGCATCTCCGTAACCAGCTAATCGCAGCAACTTTGCTACCATTTTTACGTATTCAGCGCGAATCGGAGCGTAATTATCTTCGCGATAGTATGCTTCGTCTGGCAAGCCCAATCCAGCCTGCTCAATGTGCATAATATTCGTCTTAGGGTCTTTAGGGTCTCCGCATACGCCAAAAGCAAACATTGCATTTGGACCGCCGTATGGAGTAAGAGAAGCAATAGTGCGAACTAAGTCTTCTTTGCTGCTGGCTGCATCAACAGCGTCTAAATCGCTCTTAATTGGCGTAATTCCAGCTTTTTCAATAGATGCAGTATCTAAATAGTTACGGTATAAGATTCGCGACTTTTTGGCTGGGCAATCTTCGCTTTCTAAAATATCTCGAATTTGCGTTTCTGCATCTTCTGCAAGCTTGTAGAAAGCACCAAACATTGGCTTATCTTCTGGAAGAGTGTAAGTGTCAATCCAAGGACCGTTTACGTAGCGGAATAAATCGTCTTGTGGTCGAATAACTGAAGAGAAGGAAGCTGGGTCAAAATTTACAGCAGAAATTTCCTTCTGCGATTCTTTATTATTATTTTCATTGTTATTAGGCATGTGCCTAGATTACAAGTATTAAGCGACATCATTGGCTAGTATTTTCGCCATATTTTGTGCTATTTTCGTGCCTGCGCGTTAGTCTTAAATCATGATTGAACTTAAAACTCCATCCGAGATTGAAGCTATGAAGCCTGCGGGTCGCTTCGTTGGTAGTATTCTTAAAGATTTACAAGCAATGACAAAAGTTGGAACAAATCTTCTTGAGATTGATGACTTTGTTCGCCAACGCATTGTGAGCCGTAAAGGTGCATCTTCTTGCTATGTTGATTACGCTCCTGATTTTGGAACTGGTCCTTTTGCGCACTACATTTGCACTTCTGTAAACGATGCTGTTCTTCATGGCGTTCCTTTTGATTACAACCTTAAAGACGGCGATTTGCTAACGCTTGACTTAGCGATTAACGTTGACGGATGGGTTGGAGATTCTGCTATTAGCTTTGTTGTTGGAAAGCATGCAGATTCAGAAGATTTGCGCTTGATTAAGTGCACGGAGGAAGCGCTGGAAGCTGGCATTAACATGGCTCAGCCTGGCAACCGTCTTGGGGATATTTCTGCAGCTGTTGGATGCGTTGCTCACGAGTATGGTTACAGCGTAAATCTTGAGTTTGGCGGCCACGGAGTTGGTCATATTATGCATGGCGATCCGCACGTTCCTAACGATGGCACTGCTCACCACGGCTACAAGCTTCGCCCAGGCTTGGTTATTGCTATTGAGCCGTGGTTCTTAAAGACTACTGACGAGATTTATCAAGATCCAAAGGATGGCTGGACTCTTCGATCTGCTGATGGTTCTCGTGGCGCTCATAGCGAGCATACGATTGCAATTACGGAGAATGGTCCAGAGATTTTGACTGTTCGCTAAACTTTTAATAGTAATTGTGTAAAGCGTTAAATAGCGTTAAATAGTAATTGCGTAAAACGAACATAATAAAACATAAAGAGGTACTTTAAGTAAATGGCGGAATTTGATTTTGCTCAAGCGTTAAATGATGTTGAAGCAAAGTATTCTTCGATTTCTAAAGCAATAGATATTGATTCGCTTAAGTCTACGATTGCAGATTTAGAAAAGCAAGCTGCACAGCCTGGACTTTGGGACGATTCTGAGCACGCTCAGCAAGTTACGAGTAAGCTTTCGGCAGCTCAGTCTCAATTAAAGCGTTTGCAAGCTGTAGATCAGCGCATTGAAGATGCTAAAACTTTGATTGAGCTTGGGCAAGAAGAAGGCGATGCCGATTCTATGAGCGAGGCTCAAGAGGAGCTTGGCGCTATTGCTCACGAGTTGGACGATATGGAAGTACAAACTCTTCTTGATGGCGAATACGACGCGCGTAGCGCTGTAGTTACTATTAGATCTGGCGCTGGTGGCGTGGATGCTGCTGATTTTGCGCAAATGCTTCTTAGAATGTACTTGCGCTGGGCAGAGCGAAATGGCTACAAAACTAAGATGATGGACACGTCTTATGCGGAAGAAGCTGGTATTAAATCTGCGACTTTCCAAGTGGATGCTCCATACGCGTATGGTCGTCTTTCCGTAGAAGGCGGCACTCACAGAATGGTTCGTATATCTCCATTCGATAATCAAGGCAGGCGTCAAACTGGCTTTAGTGCCGTGGAAGTAATCCCACTTGTTGAAGCTACGGATCATATTGATATTCCAGATTCAGACATTCGCGTAGATACTTTCCAAGCGTCTGGTCCTGGCGGACAAGGCGTAAATACTACGTATTCTGCTGTTCGTATTACCCATTTGCCTACTGGTTTGGTTGTTTCTATGCAAGATGAGCGCAGTCAGATTCAGAACCGTGCCGCTGCAATGGCAGTTTTGCAATCGCGTTTGCTTGTGTTAAAGCATGCTGAAGAAGCAGCTAAAAAGAAGGAGCTTGCTGGAGATATTAAGGCAAGTTGGGGAGATCAGATGCGCTCCTACGTTCTTCACCCATACCAGATGGTAAAGGATTTGCGCACAGGCTACGAAACTTCGCAAACTCAAGCTGTTTTTGACGGAGATATTGACGGTTTCATTGAAGCTGGCATTCGATGGAGGCACGAGCAGCGAGTTGCTGCAAAGCGCGGATAATTGCGTCTAGGTTGTTTTGACTTAGCGTAAAGCGCCTAAAATCAAAAACAATCTATAAGATAGTAAAAAGTAAAGAATATCGTTCAATAGTTCGTAAAGGAAAATGCAGATATGTCTCTGATTTCGCTAGAACATGTGTCGAAGATTTATCCTAAGGGCACGCGTCCTGCTTTGGACGATATTTCTTTAGACGTTGATCGCGGCGACTTTGTGTTTCTTGTGGGTGCTTCTGGGTCTGGTAAGACAACGCTTTTGAGTTTGCTTTTGCGAGAAGAAGAAGCCACAAAAGGCGAGATTCACGTTGCTGGCAACGACTTGAGACGACTGGTAAATCGCCAGGTTCCGCAGTATAGACGCACTCTCGGCTTTATTTTTCAGGATTATAAGCTGCTTAATAATAAAACTGTGTATCAAAATGTGGCTTTTGCACTAGAGGTTATTGGCACGAGCCGCTCTACGATTAAGTCGCTTGTTCCGCGAGTTTTGGAAACAGTTGGTTTAACTGGCAAGGAGAATAATTATCCGCACGAGCTTTCGGGTGGTGAGGCTCAGCGAGTTGCGATTGCTCGCGCGTACGTTAATCATCCGCAAATTCTTCTTGCAGACGAGCCTACTGGAAACTTGGATCCTACAACTTCGCTTGGAATTATGGAAGTTTTGGACGCCATTAATCGCACGGGTACTACGATTGTTATGGCTACGCACAATGAGGAAATTGTTAACTCTATGCGAAAGCGCGTTGTGGAGCTTCATTCTGGTCATATTGTGCGAGATGAGCGCGAGGGTTCTTACGATTCTGCGCTTTACTTCCCAGACGCAGATGTTGAGCAAAAGTCGAAAGCTCAACAAGCTGTAGAAGGAGACTCCATTAGTGCGGCTGTTGCTGATTCTAAGGGCGATTCTAAGAGCGAATCAAATGGCGGTTCAAATGGCGAATCTAGCTCAAATGCTAATAGTCAATCGCCTATAAATGCAAATGGTTTTGATGAGTCGCAAGAAAATTATCGTTTTATGTCTAAACGTGCAAAGCGTGCAGTTCAAGCAAAAAAGGCAATGGATGCTGTTGCTCAAACTTTGCAAAATGGGTCTGATTCTAATGAGGGCATTGCTCGACTTGCGCAATCAGTTCATTCTGGTAGAACGGGTAGATATGGCGAAGTTTTTCAGCCTTTAGAAACAACTATGACTTGGGGGCGTGGGCTTTCGATTCCGCCTGCTCCTCCTGCAAAAAAGTTAGAAGATAAGGGTGATGCCAGTAGCGTTGACGAGTCGAATGAAACAAGCTCTAATAGCAAAGCTAGCGATAGTGAAGCGAATAAAACAGAAATAAATAAAACAGAAGTAAATAAAAGCGAAGCGAATAAAACAGAAGTGAATAATAGCGAAAATCTTAAGAACGAAGGAGACGAGTAATGCGATTGCGATTCATATTCTCCGAAACGTGGATTAGTTTACGCAGAAACGTTTCTATGATTATTTCGGTAATGCTCGTTACCTTCATATCGTTCTTGTTTATAGGCGCATCTGTTCTTATGCAAGCACAAATCACAAAAGCTAAGGGCGATTGGTATGACAAAGTAGAAGTGGTTGCGTGGCTTTGCCCAGATGGTACAAGTCAGTCAGCATCTTGCGCTTCTGGAAAAGCTCCAACAAAGAGCGAAATCGTAAAGTTAGAAAACATTATTAACCAAGAACTTGGCTCAGATGTTTCAAACATAACTTACGTTAGCAGAAGTGAGTTTTACAAGAACACTTTTCTTAAGCAATATCCTAATGGCTTATATCAAGGCCGCACTTTAACAGCTGCAGATATGCAAGATTCCTTGCGACTAAAGCTTACAAATCCAACAAAATATCAAGTTGTTTCCGAAGTTCTTTCTGGGCGTGAAGGCGTAGAAGAAGTTGTGGATCAAAGGCAGATTTTTGACCCCGTGTTTAGTGTTTTGAATCACGCAACAGCTGTGACTATTGTGCTTGCTGCAGTTATGGTTGTTGTAGCGATTATGCTTACAGGCACTACGATTCGCATGTCTGCGGCTTCTAGAAAGCAAGAGACGGAGATTATGCGACTTGTTGGTGCTTCTAATTGGACTATTCGCATGCCGTTTATTTTAGAGGGAGCGTTTGCCTCTCTTATAGGCTCTTTGCTATCGGGTTGCGCGCTAAGTGTTGTTGTTAAAGTGTTTATTACGGATTGGCTCGCACAAAACGTTCGTTGGATGCCGTTTGTTAATCAAGCAACTGTTTGGATGACTGTTCCAGCGTTGGTTATTGGAGCTGTTTTGCTTTCAATAATCGCCTCTGCGTTTGCTTTGAGGCGATATTTGCAAGCGTAAATTGTCTTAAATATAAATATAAATGATATAAAACTTAAGATTGGTTTGAAACGCTTACGGTTAATAAGATTTTTAATGTATAATTCGCATTAGTGCTTGTAAAGGTTGAAAGGAAAGCAAGTTGGGTAGAAAGTTTGAAAGCAAAGGATGCTATTTTTACTATTCTAAACGCGTTGTTACTAGCGTGATTGCGCTAGGCGTTCTTATGCTTTCTGCATTTACTATTCTACTTGCGTATACTCCTTTGCGTGCGAATGCTGTAACAATGCAAGATTACAACAGAAAAGTGCAAAGTAATGCGGCTCTTAGAAAGCAATTGGCTGGAGTTAGTAAGCAGCTTGCAGATAAGATTTTAGAGCTTAATGATATTAACGAGCATCAAATTCCAAACCAGATTCGAGCAGCTCAACAGGCTCAAGATCAAGCGCAACAAGCAATGAGTCTTGTTGAATCAACAAATCAACGTTTGCAATCTGCTCAAAAAGATAAGCGCGATTTGGAAGAAAAGATTAAAAAAACTGGCGAAGATTTTGACGACGCAAAGGCTGCTGTGGCTCAGCTTGCGCGAAAAAGTTTCCACGGTTCAAACGCTTCTAATGTAATGGCTATGGTAACCAATTCAACAACTACCGAGCAATTTGTTGGAAAACTTCAATCGGAAGCTGCTGTTGTTCGTAGTGAGGCGAATGCTGCTAACGATGCTGCTGTTACTTTGAACAACTCAATGAATAGGCGTCAGCGTTTGGCTGCTATAGAAGATGAGATTCAAAAATTAAAGCAACAGGCTCAAGATCAAGCGCAAAGCGCGCAAGCTGCAGCAAAAGCTGCTGTAGATAAGCAGCGTTCTTTGCAAAATCTGCGAGACCAGGGAAGTGTTCTTAGAAAGCAGTTGGAAAGTCAAAAGAACAGTCTTACGTCTCGTACTGCTCGTGAGGCTGCAGAAATCGTTGCGTTAAAGTCTCAAATCGACGCTCAAGCTAGGGCTTTGGCTGCGTCTGCTGCAGCTCGCATGAATCCAAATGCTAATCGCCAACAAATGCGTGGTGGTGGCTGGAGTGCGCCTTATTTGCCTGCGTTGCCTCTTTCTAATGGTGCTGCAAGTGGTATGAATTACTCAGTTCCTGGCAATTGCCCTGCTGGTTCTGGTAATTGCTACGGACATAATACTGGTAATACTGCTGGAGGTTCTGCATACCCTGCTCGCCAGTGCACGCTTTGGGCATATTTGCGTAGGTCGCAGCTTGGTTTGCCTGTTGGATCATTTATGGGAAACGGCGCAGAGTGGGCAAATTCTGGGCGCAGACTCGGTTATCTTGTAAATCGCACTCCACACGTTGGTGCCGTTATGGTGTTTTCTAGAGGTGCTGCTGGGTCCGACCCTACGTACGGCCATGTTGCTGTTGTTGAGCGTGTAAATTCCGATGGCTCCGTGCTTATATCCGAAGGCGGTGTTGGGTTTGCAACTTTCCCGTCTTATAGGACTATCAGCAATGCTGGAAACTATGAGTACGTTCACTATTAATTTTTAATTTTTATGATTTGATTTAGGTATGACTCGATTTAGGTTGGTGTAGTTTGGATAAGAAACCTGGTTCAGATGGTACTTTAACTGTTGCAAGGAATAAGAAAGCTAATCACGACTATGCGATTGAAGATTGCTACGAAGCAGGTATTGCGCTTACTGGAACCGAAGTTAAGTCTTTGCGAGAAGGTCGAGCTTCTTTAGCTGAAGCGTTTGTAAATATTGATAGGCGTGGTGAGATTTGGCTAGAAGGCGCGAATATTCCCGAATACTTAAATGGGACGTGGAATAATCATGCGCCAAAAAGCAAGCGTAAGCTGCTTCTTCATGCTGTTCAAATTGCTAAGCTTTCTAGGCAAATTGAAGCTAAAGGTTATACGATTGTGCCTTTGAGGATTTATTTTAAGGGCAGCTACGCTAAAGTTGAGATTGCTTTGGCGCGAGGCAAAAAAGAGTACGATAAGCGTCAAGCTTTGCGCGAAGAACAAGATAAGCGTGAGGCGTTGCGCGCTATGCGATACAAGAATATGCAATCTAGGTGATTTTCTGTATTGCGCGACGACCTGCCTTTTCGCTTAGAGCGTAGCGCGCGAACAACACAACACGACGCAAATTCAGTACAAACGCACTACATAAACACGCAGAACTGTAGTGCGATTGTACCGAATTTCAGCGTTTTTTGATACAAACACACTACACAAACAAACAAAACCGTAGTGCGTTTGTACCTAATTTCGGTGTTTTTTGATACAAACACACTACAGCATGCGGAAAAGATTGACGGGTTTTGCAGTACGACACGCCGTATATTATTCATTTTTACGAATAATATACGGCTTTTTGATTTGTAATTCGTTATTTTTCGCTATTTTTCAGCATACGCGTGTATGGCAATTTATGAATATTCAGTTTTTGTATTTTAATAATCGCAATTTAGTAGCAATATCGTGTATAGTTATGCATATCACTGTAAATTATAAGTTATTTATTCTTTAAGATTGAAGGATTGAACAGGAGAAGAAAATGCTTAAGTCAAATAAGATTTTTATGCTAGTTAAGCCAATTGCTGCAATTGCAACTCTTGCATTGATTGGATGCACATGCGCTTGCGGCCCTGCTGATTCTAAAGCAGCAGACCCAGATGTGGCACGCAGCTACGATGTAAGCAAAGTTCAAAAAGACGAAGAGATTGAAAAGCTTGTTCCAGAAAGCGTTGCAAAAACTGGCGAGCTAACTGTTGGCGTAAATGTGAGCTATGCTCCAGCGGAATTCTTTGCTGCAGATGGAAAAACTCCAGTCGGCTACGAAATCGACTTTTCTAAAGCGCTAGCAAAGTTGATGGGCTTAAAAGCAAAGATTATGCACGCGCAATTCGATTCCATTATTCCAGCAATCGGAAGCAAGTATAACGTTGGAATCTCGGGCTTTACCGTAAACGCTGAGCGTATGAAGTCAGTTGATTTTGTAACGTACGCAAACGCTGGCTTATCTTTTGAAGTTCGTAAAGGAAACCCAACTAAAGTAGATACAAAGAATCTTTGCGGCAAAAAAGTTACATTAGAAACTGGCACTGTTGGCGAGCCGATTATGGAAGAAGCCAAAAAGCAATGCAAGGCGAATAACAATAAGCCGCTAGAAATCTTAAGCTTTAAGGATCAGACAGATGCCACTACAGCTTTGCTTTCTGGCCGTGCAGACGTTATGTATGCCGATACTCCTGTTGCTGGATACGCTGCAATAAAGAACAGTGGAAAGCTAGAGATTCTAGAAAGCAGCAACGATGCGGAGCCAATGGGTGCAGCCGTTAAGAAGGGCGATGCTAAGATGCTAAAGCTTATTAAGGCCGCAATTGATAAGCTTATGAAGAATGGCGTTTACAAAGACATTCTAAAGAAGTGGGGTGTTGAAAACGTTGCCATTAAGGAAGCGCAAGTAAACCCAGAAGTATGATCTTAAAGTTGGCGTGCGTTTACAGTTACTGCATAAGTAAAATCGCACGCCAATTTTTGTATTTAATATATAGTGATTGCTAGTTAGTAATTTGCATATGTTGCAACCTAAAGTCTTTATGGAGAAAGTATGTTTAACAGTTTAACTAAAAAGCCTTTGCAAAATTCGCAAGGAAGCGAGCGCATTCTGCCAGTTAAAAATCCTGGACCAATCGTAGCTGGCGTAATCGTAGCAATAATCGCATGCTCACTGCTTTATTCTATAGTCACCAATCCGCGCTTTGAGTGGGATGTTGTTGGAATTTATCTTATAAGCAATAACGTTCTTGCTGGTATTGGTTGGACTTTGTTGTTGACTTTGCTTTCTATGGTTATTGCGATTGTTTTGGCTGTTTGTTTGGCTATGATGCGTAAGAGTGTTAATCCTGTTTTGCGTGGTGTTAGCTGGTTCTTTATTTGGTTTTTCCGTGGTACGCCTGTTTATACGCAGCTTGTTTTTTGGGGTATGTTTGCGGTTCTTGTTCCTAAGTTGAGTTTGGGTATTCCGTTTACGTCTGTTGAGTTTTTCTCGATTGATTCTAATGTTGTTATGACTTCTTTGAATGCTGCTGTTATTGGTTTGTCTCTTAATGAGGCTGCGTATTTGTCGGAGATTGTTCGTGCTGGCTTGGAGGCTGTGGATGCTGGTCAGGTTGAGGCTGCTCAGGCTTTGGGTATGGGTAGGTCTTTGACTATGCGTAGGGTTGTTTTGCCTCAGGCTATGCGTATTATTGTTCCGCCTTTGGGTAATGAGACTATTGGTATGCTTAAGACTACGTCTTTGGTTTTGGCTGTTCCTTTTACTTTGGAGCTTCAGTTTGCTACTAATGCTGTTGCTAATCGTATTTATAAGCCGATTCCTCTTCTTATTGTTGCTAGTGTTTGGTATTTGGTGATTACGTCTGTTTTGATGGTTTTGCAGGTTATGTTAGAAAAGCATTTTGGCAAAGGATTTGAAGCAAAAGACATTGTAAACAATAAGCAAATCAACTCGAATGCTGCAAAGCGTGGAGATAAGGCCATTAAAGCTGCTAGCGATGCAGTAAATGGTCGCAATAATGCAACAATGCTTGGATTTAACGCATAGTTGTATTGATTGCATAATGCATGCATAAATAAGTGCATTATAAATGATAAAATTCCATTAGTTTTATTAGATTTGAGGAAAAATGACTGATATTTTAACGGTTGATACACAAAGCCAAAATGTTACTAAAAGTGATACTCCAGCAGTAGTCATAGAGGATTTACACAAGTCCTTCGGCAATTTGCAAGTTCTTAAGGGAATTGATATGACTGTAAAGCCAGGAAGTGTAACAGTTATACTCGGTCCTTCGGGAAGTGGAAAGTCAACTTTGCTGCGATTAGTGAACCAGCTTGAAACAATCACATCTGGAAAAATCACCATTTACGGCGAGCGCATTGGTGTAAAAACTGTTGTTCGTAATGGAAAAGAAGCTTTGCAAGCGTTAAACGATAAAGAAATCGCAGCGCAGCGCGCAAAGCTTGGAATGGTGTTCCAGCGTTTTAACCTGTTTCCGCATATGACTGCTATTGAAAACGTTATGGAAGCTCCAGTTCACGTTTTGCATATGGATAAAATTGCAGCTCGCGATTTAGCTGTTAAAGAGCTTGAGCGTGTTGGAATGGCAGATCGCGTAGATCATTATCCTTCGCAACTTTCGGGCGGTCAGCAGCAGCGAGTGGCTATTGCTCGCGCGCTTGCTATGAAGCCAGAAATAATGCTTTTTGATGAGCCTACTTCTGCGCTAGACCCAGAGCTTGTTGGAGAAGTGCTTAATGTTATGCGCGACTTGGCAAACGATGGTATGACAATGATTGTTGTAACTCACGAGATTGGTTTTGCTCGAGAAGTTGCAGATCAAGTTGTGTTTATGGACGGTGGAAAAGTTGTTGAATGTGGAACGTCTGGGATTATTGATAATCCTCAAACTGAAAGGTTCAAGGATTTTCTGCACAACGTTTTGTAAGCCTAACATATAAATGTAAATACGTAAAAATTAAAGTATTTTGTGTAAAATTATGAATAATTTATGGCTGTAGTGTTTGCTGCAGCCTTTTTATTTTGATTGGTATTAGTGATGCATGTTCTTCATGTGAATCAAACTCGCATAGTAAGAACGGCGTTCGTGTATCTCGTTGGCTAAGATTTGTTGCTGCGTTTACGGTCGCTATCTTTACTAGGATTTTCTAGTGGTTGTGGAACAGCGATGCTGTTGGGCCAGATCCTCTTTTAGCTCGCATTCTTATTGTTGCTAGTGTTTGGTATTTGGTGATTACGTCTGTTTTGATGGTTTTGCAGGTTATGTTAGAAAAGCATTTTGGCAAAGGATTTGAAGCAAAAGCAGATAGCATTCATAGCAACAGATAGCAGTAATTGCAAAACATAATTCAAAACATAATTGCAAAACATGTAGAAACACACACGTTTTATAACGTAGAATAGAAGATTATGTGTGGAATTGTTGGATACGCAGGTTTTGGCACAGTTTGCGCAAAGCCTTTAGAAGTTTGCTTAAACGGATTAGAACGCTTAGAGTACAGAGGCTATGATTCGTCTGGTGTGGCTCTTGCTGCTCCAGGAATGGATTCTATATGTGTTCGCAAAAAAGCTGGTCGCTTAGCTGTTTTAAGAAAAGATATAGCCGAAAATCCAATGCCAGATGCGAGCGTTGCAATAGGCCACACGCGTTGGGCTACAAATGGCGCTCCATGCGACTTAAACGCGCATCCTCATGTTAGTGCAGACGGAAAAATCGCCCTTATTCACAACGGTATTATTGAAAACGCTATTAGTCTTAAAGAACAAATGCAAAAAGAAGGCATAGAGTTTTCGTCTCAAACAGATACGGAAATTGCAGCAAAAGCGCTTGGAAAAATCGCGAATCAAATAATTGAAGAAACTGGTAAGCCAGATCTTTTTGAAGCAATAAGACGAGTTGCAAAAATTCTTAAAGGAGCTTTTACTCTACTTGCAGTGGACGTTAGACAGCCTAATATTGTTGCTGCTGTTCGCCATGATTCGCCACTTGTAGTAGGTGTTTCAAATAACGAGTATTTTCTAGGCTCCGATGTTGCTGCTTTTGTTCAATACACAGATAAAGTGCTTGAAGTTGGTCAAGATCAAGCTGTTTTAATCGGAGATATAGAAGGAAACAAAAAAGCGCAGCTTTGTCTTACAGATTTTGACGGAAACGAGATTAAAGATCCTAGCTATTTTACAGTAGACTGGGATGCTTCGGCAGTAGAAAAAGGCGGATGGGATTCCTTTATGGATAAGGAAATCCACGAAGATCCGCATGCTGTAGCCGATACTTTGCGCGGGCGATTTGACGCAAAAGGGAATATTATTCTTGACGAAGTTAGGATTAGTCAAGATGCTTTGCGATCAATCGACAAAATAATAGTTGTGGCTTGTGGAACAGCAAGCTACGCAGGATTAGTTGCAAAATATGCGATTGAACATTGGGTGCGTATTCCAGTAGAAGTGGAGCTGGCTCACGAATTTAGGTACAGAGACCCGATTTTAACGCATAGAACGCTTGTTGTAGCAATTTCGCAGTCTGGCGAAACAATGGACACGTTAATGGCGTTAAGGCATGCGCGTGAGCAGGGTAGTCGCGTGCTGGCAATATGCAACACTCAAGGTTCGAGTATTCCGCGAGAATCGGATGCTGTACTTTACACGCATGCGGGACCGGAAATCGCAGTTGCTTCTACAAAAGCATTTGTTGCACAAATCGTAGCTGCATACATGCTTGGCCTTTATTTGGCTCAAGTCAAAGGAACAATGTACAGGGATGAGATTCAGCAAATCGTGTCTCAGCTTAAAGAAATGCCATCTAAAATCCAAAACGTTTTAGACACTCAAACGGATTCAATAATGCAAGCTGCAAAGCGAACAATGGACGCAAAATCGTTCTTGTTCCTTGGCAGGCACGTTGGTTACCCAGTGGCGCTAGAAGGTGCGTTAAAGCTAAAAGAGATTGCGTACACGTTTACAGAAGGTTTTGCTGCAGGAGAATTAAAGCACGGCCCGATTGCTCTTGTAGATAAGGGAGAGCCAGTTGTTGTTATAGTGCCATCTTCTAGGGGAAGAGACGTTTTACATGCTAAAGTGATATCGGGAATCGAAGAAGTTAAGGCTCGTGGAGCGTTTACGATTGCGGTTGCAGAAGATGGCGATCCAGACGCTGAGCGTTACGCAGATATTGTGTTCTGGCGCCCTAAGTGCCCAACATTGCTAAGCCCTCTTGTAGATGTTGTAGCATTGCAACTTTTTGCTATGAATATGGCAAAGCTTAAAGGCTACGACGTTGATAAGCCTAGGAATCTTGCAAAATCCGTAACTGTGGAATAGCAATACAATGAGTGTTATGAGTGCAAGAAGACCGCTCAAAAATCGCAAGCAGATTGCTGACTATTTTGTTAGGCGCATAATAACTGCTGTTTTATGCGTTTTTGCTGTTGTTTTTTGTGCGTCATGCGGATCTGTTGATTCTAGAACTAAAATCACGGTGTGGTCTTGGGAGCCAAGCATGAAGCGGATTGCTGCAGATTTTGAGAAGCAAAATCCAGATATTCGCGTTAGTGTTAAAGACACAAGTGGGTATAGCAATCTTAATAGCGCTATTCAAGATGGTTACGGCATGCCAGACGTTGCTCAAATTGAGTACTATGCATTGCCACAATACGCTGTTAGCGGTCAGCTTCTAGACATTACAGATAGGGTACAAGGAACTCAAACATTTTACACGCAAGGATCATGGTCTTCTGTGCAATTAGGAGGCCGAATATACGGTTTGCCAATGGATTCAGGGCCTTTAGCGTGGTTTTATAATCAAGATGTGTTTAGCCAAGCAGGTGTGGATGCTACACAAATTCACACTTGGAAAGACTACATTCATGCAGCAAGAAAGCTAAAAAATATTGGCGTTTATATTGCTGCAGATTCTGGAGATGCTAGCTTTTACAACGCTATGATTTGGCTTTCTGGCGGACATCCGTTTATAACTTCGCACGACGGAAAAACTGTTACTGTTCGTTTAAGTAAAGATAAAGGAACAAAAGACTTTACAAACTTTTGGCAATTAATGATTGACGAAGACTTAGTGGACACAAGGCTTACAACGTGGACTCCAGCTTGGAAGAGCGCTGTTGGTTCTGGCAATGTTGCTTCCGTTTTTGCTGGAGCATGGATGACTTCGCTTTTAATGCACGATATTCCAGGCGGAGCAGGGCTGTGGCGTGTTGCAAGAGTTCCAACAATGGATGGCAAAAATCATAATGCGCAAATGGGCGGATCTGCGCTAAGTGTATTGCAATCTAGCAGGAAGCCAGAAGCTGCAATGCGTTTTGTTGATTTTGTTTGCCACAATCAACAAGGCATTAAAGAACGCGTTAGTTCGGGAGCATTCCCAGCAGACGTTGTAACTCTTAGAGATAGCGCATTTTTGAATAAGACTACTGTTTTGGATTCTAGAGGAATTAAAGTGCCATACTTTGGTGGTCAACGCTTTAATCGCGTCTTTGCGGATGCAGCACAGCATGTGTATACGGGGTACAAGTATTTGCCATTTGAAGTATATTCGCGTAGTGATTTTCGCTCCACAGTTGGCTTAGCTTACGATTGGAATCGAAAGTCAAAAGCGCGATTAAATACTAAAGCTATGATTGATGCTGGAATTAAGCAAGATGACGGAAAAGATTTTGTTCTTCCAGACGACCCTGGCCCTAAGATTCGACTTAAAGATGGAATCGCGCTTTGGAAAAAAGACTTAAAAGAATACGGGTATAATCAAGGTTTTGTTGTGCGATAATTATTCGCTAAGACTATTCGCTAAGACTATGCTCTTTAGGTTTGTAATCCAAAGGAAAAGTCGCTAGCAACCGATTGTTCTTCTATAAATCTCGTACATTCCTTTAAAAATCAAATTTGGATCGTAGTAATCAATCGCATCAACGTCTTTTTCAAAAAGTCGCCCCAAGCCTCCTGTAGCAACAACCTTAAAAGGCTCATTTATCTCTATTTTGAATTGCTCAATTGTGCGCTCAATGCCTCCGAGGAAGCTGTAGTAGAGGCCAGCTTGCATAGCAGGACGAGTTGATTTTGCAAGAACGGATTTAGGGCGAGAAATCTCAACTTCTGGAAGCTGAGCAGTATTATCCCATAGAGCTGCCGCAGCCGAGCTGATTCCCGTGCAAATAAGTCCGCAAGTAATTGCTCCGCTTTTATCAACGTAGTTATAAGTTGTAGCTGTGCCAAAATCAATTACCAATGCTGGGCCGCCGTATTCGTAAAACGCGCCAACACAATCTGCTAAGCAGTCTGCGCCCAAGGAGCGTGGCTCGTCAATCCTAATATTTACGCCAGTTTTTACTCCAGGACCTACAATCATAGGGTCGATTTGCAAAAACTTAACAATGCTTGCGCGGAACGAGTGCATAACTTTTGGAACAACCGAAGCAACAATAACATCTTCAACATCGTTTACGCTAAAACCGCTTAAATTAAGGAATTGCGTAATCATAATGCCGTATTCGTCGGAAGTGTGATTTGCTTTTGTAGTCATTCTATATGTGCCAACAATCTTGCCGTTATCTAAGAATCCAAGCACAATATTTGTGTTGCCAATGTCTACTGCTAAAAGCATATTCGCCTCCGTTGCGTTTGTGTGTTGCCAAACTTAAGTATGCGCATCTTTAGGCAATACTACATTAATGCTAAGTCGTTGCGTGCAATTGCAAGCTTTCCTTATTTGGTTTTGCGCGCTCCTTGTTTGGTATTGCGCGAGGTTTGAGTATTTCTCTCCTCGCAAATCCCGTCGCTACGCTCCTCTTTTATTGCTCGTAGAGAAATACATCAAGCCCTCTGAATATCTAGAACTTTTTCTTAGCTTTAATCACCGAGATTCTCGATTTTTCTTGCTATCTCGGCGAGTCATAATCAAAGTGTGGCGGTGTAGAAGAGTAGGTGATAAAGTCGAAAACAATGGCAGCGAGGCTAGAAAGGAAATGTAAATGATAAATCGTCATGCAATATTGCATAAGCCACTTTCTCAATACGCGTATTCTACGGCAGAGTATTGCTTAACAATTCGCTTGCGCGCGGCAAAGAATAATCTTTGTTCATGCATTTTGCGCTACGGAAATCGCGTTGATTTAACTCCGTTAGATCAGTTCCGCACACTGAAAATGGAAAAGATTGCAAGCGACGATTACTTTGACTACTACGAAGCAAATATAAGCAGCGATTTAGATAGAGTTTGTTATTACTTTGAGATGCAAGATGCGGATGAGAGCTTGTATTTGTACGCCGATACTATTGCGACTGATTTTCCAGAAGATCGTACAGAAGTATACCAATTCCCATTTATTCGCCGCGAAGAGATTAGCGACGTTCCGCATTGGCTTAAAGAGGCTGTTGTTTACAACATTTTCCCAGATAGTTTTGCAGATTCTAAGCGTGGCATAAGTTGCACAGCAAAAGATTATTTTGATGAGAAAACTGGTCAAACTTTGCACACTCGTTTGGGTGGAACAATTAGAGGCATAATAGAAAATCTTGATTATATTGAGGATTTGGGCTTTAATTGCCTGTATTTAAATCCTATTTTTAAAGCTGCAGAATACCACCGTTACGATCTTCTTGACTATTACCATGTTTGCCCTAATTTAGGAACCGACGACGATTTTAGGGAGCTTGTTAGCGAGGTTCATAATCGCGGCATGCACATAATTATTGACGGCGTTTTTAATCATTCTAGTTGGTATTTCTTTGCGTTTGACGATGTTGTTAAAAATGGCGAAAATTCGCAATACAAGGATTGGTTCTATGGATTAAAGTTCCCTGTTAAGCGCCCCGAAGATGGCGGGCGTCCAAGCTATACGTGTTTTGCGTATGAGCGTAAAATGCCAAAGCTTAATACTTCTAATCCAAAAGTTCGCGACTATTTTATGGACGTTTGCCGCTATTGGCTTGAAGATTTTGATGTTGACGGTTGGCGTTTGGATGTTGCTAATGAGGTTGATAAAGACTTTTGGCGTGCCTTCCGCGCTGTTGCTAAAAAGACTAAAAAAGATAGTGTGCTAATTGCGGAGATTTGGGAGAATTCTGAGCGTTGGCTCCAAGGAGATATGTTTGATTCCACTATGAACTACGAGTTCCGCAAAGTTTGCCGCGATTTCTTTGCTTTTGGTAAGATTAATGCGAGCGAGTTTAATAGTCGATTTGTGGATATGCTTTTAAGATACCCATTCCCGATTGTTCAAGGTCAATTGAATTTGCTTGATAGTCATGACGTTAGTCGCTTTAGGAGCTTGTGTGCGCAAAATTCCGCGGATTCTGGCGATTCTTCCGCGGTGGATAAGCGATTCCGTTTGGCTGAGCTTTGTTTGCTTACGTCTGTTGGAACTCCAAGCGTGTTCTACGGGGACGAGCTTGGCGTAGTTGGTTTTGAAGAGTGTGATTACCGCGCGGCTATGCCTTGGGTAAATCCTGTAAAGGATAATCGCGACTTGTTCCGCGAACTTATAAACTTGCGTAGAAGCAACGATTGCTTTAGTCATGGCAATTTTAGAGTTCTTGACTATGATGAGCGCGGAAAATTTGTGTTTGCGCGAGAAACCGACTCTAAGCGTGTTGTAGTGGCTTTAAATGCGTTTAATGAGTCTAACGATTCGTTTAGTGGCTTGCCAGATTGTAAGCCGATTATTAGCTACAATTATGATGCTCAAAATCACTCTCTTGGAGCTTTTGGATACGCGATTTTTGAGGTAAAATAGCGGTTTAATAGCGTTTTTTAATGGAGCATTAATAGAGTTTCATAATAAAAGTGGCACTTAAACAAGTGATTTAAGTGCCACATTTATTTACAAGTCTAAGATATTTACAAATCCAAGAAAAGCTGGTGTATTCTTGTGTCTTCATCAAGCTCTGGGTGGAAAGCTGTTCCGATTTGATTTCCTTGGCGAGCAGCTACAACGTTGCCATCTACAGTTGCAAGAGCCTCGGCATTTGAGTCAACTTGCGCAATATAAGGCGCGCGAATAAACGTCATTGGAACAGCTCCAAGATTGCCAAAATCAGAATTGCAATGGAAGCTTCCAAGCTGGCGGCCGTAAGCATTGCGCTTAACAGTAACGTCTAGCGTGCCAAATCCGCTAACTTCGTTTCCTTCCACGTTTTTTGCAAGCAAAATCAGCCCTGCGCAAGTGCCAAGAACAGGCATTCCGTTTGCAATTTTCTCGCGCAAAGGCTCAAGCATATTTTGCTCTTTAAGAAGCTTAGTTTGCACAGTGCTTTCGCCGCCAGGCAAAACAAGGCGGTCAAAAGATTGCTCCAAATCTCGCGCTTGACGAAGCTCAATAACGCGCGCGCCAAGCTTTTCTAGCATTAAACGATGCTCAAGAAAAGCTCCTTGAACAGCTAGAACGGCTACAGTGTGCGCGCAATTATTTGTGTTGATAGGTGAGTTTGCCAAAATAATTCGCCTCAATCACTCGTCTCAATTACTCGCCGCGGTTAGCCATTAAAAGCTTGATTTCTTGCTCGTTAATGCCAACCATAGCTTCGCCCAAATTCTCGGAAAGTTTAGCAATCATCTTGGCATCTTTGTAATTAGTAACAGCCTTAACGATTGCAGCAGCGCGCTTTGCTGGGTCTCCAGACTTAAAGATGCCAGAGCCAACAAACACGCCTTCTGCGCCAAGTTGCATCATTAAAGCAGCGTCTGCAGGGGTAGCAACACCGCCAGCTGCAAAGTTTACAACAGGAAGCTTGCCGTTTTGCGCAACATACTTTACAAGATCGAAAGGCACACGCAAAGTCTTAGCTTCTTCAAAAAGCTCATCCTCGCGCATGCTTGTAAGCTTACGAATTGCGGAATTCATCATGCGCATGTGGCGTACTGCCTGAATCACGTCTCCAGTTCCAGGCTCGCCCTTAGTGCGAATCATGGAAGCGCCTTCGTTAATCCTGCGCAAAGCCTCGCCCAAATCCTTAGCGCCGCAAACAAATGGAACTGCGAAATCGCGCTTGTTAATGTGGTAAACATCGTCTGCTGGGCTAAGCACCTCGCTTTCGTCAATGTAATCGATCTCAATAGCCTCAAGTACTTGCGCTTCTACAAAGTGACCAATACGGCATTTTGCCATAACAGGAATAGACACAGCCTCTTGGATTCCGTGAATCATAGCTGGGTCGCTCATTCTAGAAACGCCACCAGCTGCGCGAATATCGGCAGGAATACGCTCCAACGCCATTACAGCGCAAGCTCCAGAATCTTCAGCAATTCGCGCCTGCTCTGGAGTGGTAACGTCCATAATCACGCCGCCCTTAAGCATTTGTGCAAGCTGGCGATTTAGAGCAGTGCGGTCTTGGCTGCCGTTATTTTGCGGATCTGAGGATTCGTTTACTGTTACTGTAGTATTCAAGTTTTCTGCCATTATTCCTCGCTTTTTATTGGCGTTTTATTGGCGCATTTTGCATGCATGCTGTGTGTAACATCTTTATGCGTCTGTTATACATTTTTGCAAATATGCAAGCTATCGTATTGTTTTTTGCGCAGGTTTGCAAGTTTACGTCTGATGGCATTTAACCACATTCATAGGATATGTGATTAGAATAACGTCAAATTTTTATAGAATCGTGTTAAATTTTTTACACAATGATGTCAAATTTTTTGTAAAAACGCATAAATATCAATGACTTATAGCGAAGTTTTTAGACTCGCCCTAGTTTTGATTGACTTGCTAGCAAGCTACGATTATATACGCCGTTGACTTTGTGTTGCAAGTGTTGCAATTAGATAAAGCGACGAGCTTAAACAATTAAATAACAACATAAACAACAATTAAATAAATGTATCTAATTCAATCCAGAAAGGTTTGTTGAATGGATAACAAAGAACCCAAAGATGGCGCATACTCTAAAGATGCGACCGATAAATTCTATGGGCAAGAAAACGCGCAAGAGCGCCAAGAATCGCAAGCTGGCTCTAGCACAGATGCTTCGCTTAACGCTGCGTCTAAAAGTGCGTATAAAACCAATAAGCGTGGTCTAGGAAAATTCTGGCTTGTTTCTGTAGCAATTGTAGTAATCGCAGTAGTTAGCGCTATTATTGCAACGCTTACAGGTCCACAAAAAAATCCTGCAAGTCAAACATCTTCTGCGCAAGTTTCAAATAAAACTGTGTCAATCGGATTAAAACTTGCTCCTACAAATCTCGATATTCGTAATCAATCTGGCTCATCATTGGAGCAATTGTTAATTGGAAACGTGTATGAAGGTCTTGTAGCTAGAAATACTAAAAATCAGGTTGTTCCATCCCTTGCAAAAAGTTGGAAAATAAGCAAAGATGGCTTAAAGTACACTTTCCACATGCGTAAAGGCGTTGTGTTTTCTAATGGCCATAAGCTTACTGCAAAAGATGCTGAGTGGTCTTTTAACGAGCTTGTTGCAAAGAAGTATCGCGGATCAAACATGGTTGGAAAAGTTGAATCCGCTAAAGCTAAAGATGATTACACGTTTGAAATTAAGCTTAAAGAGCCAAATGCAAAGCTTTTGTGGGCGTTGTGCTCTAGAGCTGGCTTAGTTTTCGATAAGCTTGCGAATTATGACGCTAAAACTCAAGCAGTTGGATCTGGTCCGTATTTGGTAGAAAAGTTTGTGCCAAACGACCGAGTTGTGTTAAAAGCAAATCCGCGCTATAAGGGCGTTAATAAAGCAAAAACTCAAAAAGTTGTTGTTCGCTATTTTGTAGACGATGTTGCTGCTGTAAATGCGCTTTCTTCGGGATCTGTTCAAGCTTTGGCGCCTATTTCTGGCCAGCTTGCTAAGACTTTTAAGGCGGATTCAAAGCACTATGTTGTTAAAGCTGGAAACACTACCGATAAATTTGTGCTTGCTATGAATATGAATGGTGAGCGCACTAAAGATAAGCGCGTGCGTCAAGCGATTCGCTATGCGATTGACCATAAGCAAATTATTGCTTCGCGCGGAGGTACGGATGCTTTGCTTGGCGGACCAATTCCTACTTTGGACCCAGGATATGAGGATTTAACTAAGATTTACGCGCATAATGTTAAGCGTGCTAAGTCGTTAATGAAGGAAGCTGGTTTTAGCGAGTCGAATCCTTTGCATCTTTCGCTTACTTACCCGAATATTTATGGAACGCAACTTGGTGAGCAATTGATGTCTCAATTAAAGCAAATTGGCATTGATCTAAAAGTAAACGTTGTTGAATTTACTACTTGGCTTCACGACGTTTATACCAATAAAAACTACGATTTGTCTATGGTAGATCACAACGAAAGCCACGATTTTGGCCAGTGGGCAGATCCTAAGTATTACTACGGTTATAACAATAAGCAAGTTCAGGATTTGTATGCTAAGGCAATGCTTTGCGCGAATACTAAGGAGTCTAATAAGCTTCTTGCTAAAGCTGCGCGAATCGTTAGCCAAGATGCTCCTGCTGATTGGTTGCTTAATTACAAAGTTGTTACAGCTAAGGTAAAGAACCTTGAAGGCATGCCTTTTGACATTAATCAAGTTCTTTTGCCGCTATACAATTTGCGACTTAAGTGATTTGCTTTAGATTTCCCGATTTTGTAGCTTTAATCGGCGTGTCGAGCAACAAAAAGCGTAAATAGCTCTAGCGCGATTATCCGCGCGAGCGATTTACCGAAAATGTTGCTCAAACTAGCTCGTAAAGCTACAAAATCGGGAACATTAAATTAAGTAAGGGGTTTGTATGAGGCGCATGATTCTTCGACGCATCGCGTTGTTCTTTGTAGCGCTGCTATTTATTTCTGCAATCGTATTTCTTGCTCTTAGGGTTTTACCTGGAGACGTTGCTCAAGTTATGGCTGGCTTAAACGCGCCAGATGGAAAAGTTGAGCAATTAAGACGCGATTTAGGATTAAACAAGCCCCTTTTTGTTCAATATTTAGAGTGGATTTTTGGCGTTTTTAGAGGCGATTTTGGCGTTTCAATGCTTACAGGTCGCTCCGTTGCATCCACTATTGCTATGCGTGCTAGCATAACTTTTCCGCTCATTTTTCTTGGACTTTTAATTGCGCTCGCAATTGGTATTCCTCTTGGATGCTTGCAAGTTTTGCATTCTGGCAAGTCTTTGCAAGGCTTTTTAAGGTTTTGTGCGATTGCAGGCGGATCTGTTCCTGCTCTTTGGGGCGGAATGATTTTAATCATGATTTTTGGCAATGGCATTGGTTTGGTTGGGATTTTTCCTACTCAAGGTTTTACAACAGACGGTTGGCGCGATTTTGGTAGCGCATTTTTGTCTTTGATTCTTCCAGCTCTAACAGTTGGCGTTATTGTTGGATCTGGTTTTATGCGTTACACTTCAGCATCATTAGAGCAGATTTCTAATAGCGACATTGCTTTGCAAGCTATGGCTTGTGGAATGACTAAAAAGCAAATGATTTGGCGAGTCGGCTTGCGATTAGCGTTGCCGCAACTTGTGTCTGTAATCGGCTTGACTTTTGCGCATATGATTATGGGCGTAATGGTTATTGAAAATCTGTTTTCGCTTCCTGGAATGGGCATGGGTCTTGTGCGCGATGTTGGTTTGCGAGATCTTATATCTGTTCAAGGCAATCTTTTTATGCTCTCTGCATTGTTCTTGCTTGTTGGGTTTGCGATTGACGTGTTGCATCGTTTGCTGGATTCAAGGCTTAGCCAAGATTCGAGCAGTGAATAATTCGAGCAGTGATTCAAGTGGGGGCAATTCAAGCAATGATTAAGTTTTTAAGACGCATTTGGCGCGGAGTTATTGGAAAATTCGTTTGCATTATTTTGTGCTTGTGGATTTTTGTAGCTGCGCTTTCTTTTGTTTGGACGCCCTACTCTCTTCTAGAAACAAACGGGTACGAGGTATGGCAAAAGCCTTCTCTTAAGCATTGGCTTGGCACAGATGGAACGGGTGCAGATATGCTTAGCTGGCTTATGGCTGGTTCTAGAGTAGAGATTTTGCTTGTTATTTCAACAGTTGCGATTGCAAGCGTTGTTGGATTTGTGATTTTAAGCTTTACGATTTGCCGCGTTCAAAAAATTCGTTCCGTAAGCATTATGGCAGTAGACGCTTTAATTTCCATTCCAACAGTTTTGATTGCGCTTATGCTTGCTGTACCTCTTGGAGCATCCGTTCTTGTAATCATGCTTGCATGCGGATTTGGATATGGCTTAAATCTTGCTCGTATTTTGCGACCAAGTGCTGTTCTTGTTCTTAAGTCTAATTATGTTGATTGTGCTGTTTCTAATGGTGCTAGCAGAAGTTACGTTTTGCTAAAGCATGTTTTTCCTAATATTTTGCCTATCGCTTCCGTTCAGCTTTCGCTTTCTGCAGGAACTGTTATTTTAGCGGAAAGCGGATTGACTTATTTAGGTGTTGGTGTTCCTTCGGGAGTGCCGAGCTGGGGTCGTGTTCTTTCTACTTCGGTTACTTTGATTCACGTTTATCCGCTTGCGGCTCTATGGCCTGGCCTTGTTGTTACATTAACAGTTTTGTCTCTTAATCTTTTTGGCGATGTTTTAAGAAGTGCTACAAATCCAGCGAATAGGGAGTCTAAGAATGAGTCTTGATATAAAAGGATTATCGCTTAGCATTGGATCTTCGCGCATTTTAAGTGATGTTTCGCTTAACGTTAAAGATGGCGAGCGCGTTGGACTGGTTGGATCTTCTGGCTCTGGTAAATCAATGCTTTTAAGAGCTGCGATTGGTCTAGTTCCTTCTAATTGCAAAATCACTGGCTCTTGCCGCGTTGGCAATGCCCAAACTGTTGGCGCTAACGATTCTGCGCTTGCAAACATTCGCGGTAAGTATGTTGGCGTTGTTTTTCAGCAAGCGGATCGCGCGCTTAACCCTATTATGAGTGTTAGCGAGCAAATCGCCTTACCTCTTAGGCTTCATTACAATTTAGACGAAGACGATATTCAAAATCGCGTTAAAGTTATGCTTGAAAAAGTTGGTTTAGGCGCGAATATTTTGAATAAGCGCACTTTTGAGCTTTCGGGTGGGCAAATGCAGCGAGTTGGGATTGCTACAGCGCTTATAACTTGCCCTAAGTTGATTCTTGCAGACGAGCCGACTACTGCTCTTGATTCTGTTACGCAAAAAGATGTTGTGAATATGCTCACTTCTTTAGTTGATAATATGGGCGCTTCAATGCTTTTTGTTACTCACGATTTTTCGGTTCTTTCTAGCGCTGCTACTCGTTGTTATGTTTTGGATTCTGGGCGATTAGTCGATAGTGCGCGTGTTGGTGAATTGCTAGAAAATCCTAAGGTTCGCTCTACTAAGCAGCTTGTTCTTGCGGCGCGCGCTTTAAGTCTTAGTAAAAATGATCTAAGTCTTAGTAATAAAAATGATCTAAGTCTTGATGATAAGAATGATTTAAGTCTTAGTAATAAAAATGATTCTTCCAAAGATGATTGCATTTTTAACGCTAAAAACGTTCATGTTGTTTTAGGAAGTGCAAAGACTCGTGTTGAAGCATTAAAAGGCGTTGACTTTAATCTTAAAGTTGGCGAATCTTTAGCACTAATTGGCGGATCTGGAAGTGGTAAAACGACTTTGATTCGTTCTTTGCTTGGATTGCAAGAAATACGCCAGGGGAGTATAGAATATTGCGGAAAGCTAGTCGAAACCGTTGAAAATGCTAGAAAATCAAGTTTAAAAGATTCTGCTTACGTAAATATGAGAAGACAATGTTCGCTTGTGTTTCAGCATCCTTTTGCAGCTTTAGACCCGCGTTGGACAGTTAGAAAAAGCGTTGCTGAGCCGCTTGAAATATGGCGTAAAAACATGAGTTCTGATTCAAATACTGTTGATTCAAATACTGTTGATTCAAATACTGTTGATTCACATGTTATTGATTCTAAAGTAGATGATGTTTTGAATTTAGTTGGATTAGATCCTAGTGTTTTTGGCAAAAGATACCCTTGCCAGCTTTCTGGCGGGCAAGCTCAATGCGTTGCGATTGCGCGCGCGCTAATCAATAATCCTAGAGTTTTGGTTGCAGATGAGCCAATGAGCGCAATCGATGTTGCTGAGCGCACAAGAATCTTAGATGCTTTTAATGTGATTCGCGCAAATCGCCCTAATATGGCGTGCATATTCGTTAGCCACGATCTTGGTATGATTCAGCATTTAGCTTCTAGCGTTGTTGTTCTAAAAGATGGCGTTGTTGTTGAATCTGGGCGTGTAAGTCAAATTTTGGCTAATCCAAAACATAGTTATACGCGCGAACTTATTGATGCTGCTACTTTGTAAGTCTGTATCTGTAAGTCTTGCAAGTTTGTATCTGTAAGCCTTATAAGTCAATAAGTCAATAAAAAATATTTTTAGATTCGCGTTAATGTGTGTTTGGCAAGAATAGCGTCTAATATTATTTAGTAATCGTTATTTGCGCATGTATTACAAGTTAGGAAAGATAAAATGAGCGAAAATCAAAATAATCAGCCAACACCTCGTCCAGAAAGCTTTGAGCTTGACCACACTAAAGTTAAAGCTCCGTATGTTCGCTATATTGACACTCAAAAAGGCTCGAATGGAGATGTTATTTCTAACTACGATATTCGCTTAACTCAGCCTAATCAAGAGGCTATTCCTACGGGCGCTTTGCATACGATCGAGCACACGATTGCTGTTCTTTTGCGCCAGCGCATTGAAGGCTACATTGATTGCTCTCCATTTGGTTGCCGTACAGGATTCCACCTTTTAACTTGGGGCACTCATAGCACAGAAGATGTTGCGCGCGCGTTAAAGGAATCGCTTGAATTTATTGCGTATAAAGCTACTTGGGATGATGTTCCAGCTACAACTATTGAGTCTTGCGGAAACTACCGCGATCATAGCTTGTTTGGAGCGCGTCAATGGTGCAAAGATATTTTAGACAAGGGCATTAGCTCCGATCCTTTTGAGCGCAAGATTGTGTGATTTGTTGCGTTTGATTGTGTAAGACTGTAAAATCGCCATATTCTAAGCATAGGGGGGTGTATGTGTGAAATAAGATTGAGGAAAGCAACTCTTAGCGATCTAAAAGATATTGAAAATATTTATGAGAGAGCAAGAGTGTTCATGGCAAATAATGGAAATCCTCATCAATGGGGAGATCGCTTTCCTCTAACATCTAGTGTTATAGAAGATATTCGTTTGAACCGTTTTAATCTTCTTGTAGACACGGACCCAGACTTTGGAGAAGAGCGCATTTTGGCACAATTTGCACTGTGCGAGGGACTTGATGAAGTCTACGCAAAGATTGATGGAGCGTGGCTAGATGACGTTTTGCCATACGTTACAATCCATAGGCTTGCATCTTCGGGAGTTAAGCCAAAAATGGCAAGCGAATGTTTAAGATGGGCTAAGCGCAACTACTCTAATGTTAGAATCGACACTCATCCCGACAACTTGATTATGCAAAAAGTTATTTTGCGAGAAGGCTTTAGCAAGTGTGGTCTTGTTGTAATTCCAGATCGCGCGCATAGCGCAACTAGAATCGCGTATCAATGGTTGCGCTCGCATAATCATGTAATACGGTATTAGAAGTATTGCAGTATTGAAATGTAAGTCAAAAAATACTTGCATGTAAGTCAAAAATACTGGCATATATAGTAGATATAAAAGTAAACGTAAAACTAAAACGAAAAGTAAAGGCGTGAGATATGTGTAAAAATTCGAGTATCCAAGCGATTTTGCAAGAAAACTATGCTCGCGCCTTAAGCACATACCCTGGGCAGGTAATTGTTGATCTAAAAGCGCTAAGAGATAATATGCGAACGCTGGTTGAGCGCGTTTCTAAAGATTTGAAGCCTGGTCAAAAGTCGCCAGCAGTTATGGGAGTTGTTAAAGCAGACGCTTATGGTCATGGGCTTATTCCTAGTGCGCTCGCAGCTTTAGCAGGAGGAGCAACTTGGCTTGGTACAGCTCAGCCTTATGAGGCTTTACGGCTTCGTAAATGTGGAATTGACTCAAGCAGATGCCGTATTCTTACGTGGCTTACTAGCGCTCCAACGTCTCTTTTTGCGGATTTAATAAAAGCAGATATTGATATTTCTGTTGGCTCGCTGGATTCAATTGACGCTGTTGCGCTAGCTGCTAAATCGCTTGGCGCTGCTGCACGCGTGCACGTTAAGGTAGATACGGGATTTGGCAGAAACGGTTTTACGCCTGCAGGCTTTAGTGATGCTTTAGAGAAACTTAGCGAATATTCTAGCCAGGGATTAATCGAAGTTATTGGGCAATGGAGTCACTTGGCTGTTGCTGATTGCCCAGACGTTCCAGAGTTTGTTGCATCTACAGATAGGCAAATTGAGCAATTCCACGATTTTACTCAAAGAATGCGCGAAGCTGGGTTGGAGCCTAAAATCCGACATTTAGCTAATACAGCTGCAACTCTTAACAGACCAGAGATACGATTTGAGCTTGTTCGACCAGGAATTGGATTGTACGGATACGAGCCAGACCCTGTTATGGGAGCGCCTCAAGCTTACGACTTGCGTCCAGCTATGACTTTACAAGCGCAATTAGGAACAGTTAAATCTGTAGAAGCAGGTCACGGCATTTCGTACGGCCGCACGTATTTAACGCCAGACAATACAAGCACAGCAATCGTTCCACTTGGCTATGCGGATGGCATTTTGCGTGCGTCTAGCGGATTCGATATGCAAGGCTCTCGTCATGTTAATAAGCCTGGAGGACCAGTGCGCGTGGAAACCAAGAGCGGCGCTAGGATTTTGTATGTTTCGGGGCGCGTTTGCATGGATCAATTTATTGTTGACTTAAAAGGCAGCGCTAAAGAGCTTGGAATTAAAGAAGGAGATACAGTAAGGCTTTTTGGACCAGGCAGAGGCTTAGAATATGCGGAGCCAACGGCAGACGATTGGGCAGCAGCTGCAGGAACAATAAGCTACGAGATTATGACTGGGATTGGCCCTAGAGTTCCGCGATTGTATAAGAATGCTTACGAAGTTTTGCCTGAAAAAGACATAAAAATGTTGGATGAAAAAAGCTTAATATAGCAATCTTGCGATTTTGCGATTAGCTGAATTGCGATTTGCTAATTTGCGATTTGCTACTTGCGATTAGTGGAGGAGGTTTTTAATGTGTAACGATGTGATTGCTTCCGATAATGAAGTTGTTGGCGAATACAGCTTGCACGATACTGAGCGCTGGGCTAGCGAGCCTCACCACACGCGCGCTCGCACACCATTTGAGCGAGACAGAGCTAGAATAATCCACTCTTCAGCGCTTAGAAGACTCGGCGCTAAAAGTCAAGTGCTTGTAGCAGGCTCCGACGATTTTGCTCGCACGCGTTTAACTCACACTTTGGAAGTTGCGCAAATTGGTCGCCAGATTGCTGCAATGCTTGGAGCAGATCCAGATGTTGTAGATTGCGCTTGCTTAGCTCACGACTTAGGTCATCCTCCTTTTGGTCACAATGGCGAGCGCGCGCTTGCTCAAATCGCAAGCAATATTGGTGGCTTTGAAGGAAATGCTCAAACTCTTAGACTTTTAACGCGCTTAGAGCCTAAAGTTTTTAGAGAAAATGGCGCTAGCGCAGGCGTAAATCTTACGCGTGCAAGCTTGGATGCTGCTGTTAAATATCCTTGGGGTTTTGATGAAGCAAAAGCGCACGATAAAGGCGAGCGTGACTTAAAATTCTGCGTTTACCCAGACGATAGGGAAGTTTTTGATTGGCTAAAAAGTGGCTCTCCGCGTGAATCGAAGCCTATGGAGTGTCAAATTATGGATCTTTCCGACGATATTGCATACAGTGTTCACGATATTGAAGATGCAATTGTGACTGGAGCTTTTAACACGGAGCTTGTTTGGGATTCAAGCGTTGCAGATCAAGTTGTTCAAGAAGCTCATAATTGGTACGGCAGCCAGTGGGATGCGGATAGTCTTTTGGCGGCTTTTAAGCGTTTGCGTTCTCTTAACATGTTCCCTGATTCTTATGACGGCTCTAGAAGGTCGCTAGCTCATCTAAAGAATATTACTAGTGCTTTAATTGGCAGGTTTGCAAGCTCTGTTGAGCGAGCAACTCGAGAAAAATACGGCAACGGCGCTTTAATTCGCTACCGCGCAAACGTTGTGATTCCGCCAGAAACATCTTACGAGATAATCGTTCTTAAAAGTTTGGCTGTGCATTTTATAATCCAGCCTAGAGAGCGCGAGTTTTATAGGCGTGAGCAAAAGATTCTAACTGATTTGGTGGAGGTGTTTATGAGCAAGTCTCCGCGAGCGCACGATGCTATGGAATCTGTGTTTATAAGCGATTGGAATAATTGCTCTAGCGAAGACGAGCGTTTAAGAGTTGCGATTGATCAAGTTGCAAGTCTTACAGATGGATCTGCTACAGCTCTTCATGCCGCTTTGTGCTAAATCAACGCTTTTACGACTTCTAGTATAGAGTGTCTGTAGCCTTCGGTTTGCGATAAGCTAGAGATTATGGCTGGAATGATTGTAAAAGAAGACGTTGAGCGTGTGCGCGCTGCTGCAGATTTGTACGATATTGTGTCTGCAACTGTTACGCTTAAGCCTTCTGGAACGGGTACTTTTGTGGGGCTTTGCCCGTTTCACGATGAAAAAACGCCTAGTTTTAGCGTTCGTCCAAGCTTGGGTGTCTGGCATTGCTTTGGTTGCGGTGCTGGCGGAGATGTTTTTAAGTATGTTGAGCAAAAAGAAAACATTGATTTTCGTGAGGCAGTAGAGCTGTTAGCAGACCGCTACCACATTGAAGTTCATTATGACAAATCGCAGGATGCTAAAGATAATTCGCATGCTGGCTCCAAGCGCGCTCGTCTTATAGAAGCAAATGAGGAAGCTCAACGTTTCTTTTCGTCTCAAATCAACTCTAAAGAAGCGGCTCCAGCGCGTAGCTTGCTTGCAGGGCGCAATTTTACTCAAGCACAATGCGAGCGTTTTGGTTGCGGATACGCGCCAAACGGGTGGGATAATCTTGTTCGCTATTTGTCTAATAAGGGTTTTACTCGTCAAGAATTATTAGACGCAGGCTTAGCTCGCCAAGGTCAGCGCGGAATTTACGATTACTTCCGCGGCCGATTAACGTGGCCTATTCGAGATTCTACAGGCCGCACTTTGGGCTTTGGCGCTAGAAGGCTTTACGACGACGATTCTATTAGCGCAAAGTACATTAACACTCCAGACACTGTATTGTATAGAAAAACGCAAGTTCTTTACGGAATTGACATTGCTAAGTCGAATATTGTTAAAAAGCGTCAAGTTGTGATTGTGGAAGGCTACACGGATGTTATGGCTTGCCATTTAGCTGGTGTAGATACTGCTGTTGCAACTTGCGGAACGGCTTTTGGCGCGGAGCATGCGAAGATTATTCGTCGTCTTATTGCAGACGATTCTTTGGGAGCGATTCAGCTTGTTGGCCCTGTAAAAGTAGAAGGTCAAAAAGTTAGTTCGCGTATTGTTTTTACTTTTGATGGAGATGCGGCAGGTCAAAAAGCTGCTCTGCATGCTTTTGGCTTAGATTCAGCGTTTTTAACACAGACTTTTGTTGCTGTTGCAGATAATAACTTAGACCCTTGCGATTTGCGTATTCAAAGGGGAGACGAGGCTGTTCGCTCTTTGATTGCGCGCGCTAATCCTCTTTACGATTTTGTAATTGACACTGTTATTCGCCGTTTTGATACGTCTTTTACAACAGGGCAGATGGGTGCTGTTAAGGCTGTTGCTCCTCTTGTTGCGCAAATTCGAGACAGGTCTTTGCTGGACTTATACACTAGAAAAGCTGTTAGAAATATTGGTGTTGATTTAGACGTTATGCGTAAGGAGGTGGAGTCTAATAGAAGGCGATTACACGTTGTAGATGATGACGCTTATTCTAAAGGCTACTCTTCCAACGTTTATGCGGATTCTCGCGTGTTTGATCAGCGTTCTCAAAGCATGAATGAAGCTGCTGTAAAAACAGCCATGCTTAGAAGTGCGTACAAGAATCAAAGCTATTACAAGGTTGATGATTCTGTGTTTATGTGCGAACAGCAGTTTATGGCTGTTCTTATGCAATCTCCTTTAGCGTTTAGCAATCAGCTTTTTGCGCATCTTACTTTGAATAATTTTATTACGCCAGTTTTTAGAACACTTTTCCAGGCTTTTGTGGCTTCTGGTGGATTGCCTAATACAAGCGTTAGCAAAGGTCTTTGGTTGCATATTATTACTAAGGCTGCAGGACCTATGCTAGAAGGTGTTATTAACGAGCTTTCCGTAATGCCTCTTCCATTGTCTTTTAATAAAGGCTTGATTGGTGCTTCTTCTATTAACTCGTCGGCTGCTTACGATTCGAGTGGTGTTTCTACAAATGAATCTCCATCCGATCTTTTGCGCATTCCTAGCGAAGAAGAACAAAAGTATGCAAACGAGTTGCTTATTAAGCTTTTAGACGTTGGTTTTATGCGAAAAATCGGAGCTATTAAGCTTAGAATGAGTAAGTTAGAAGATGGGAGTGAAAAGCTTAATCTTTTAGGTCAGATTACTAGATTAGAATCTGCTCGAAAAGATCTTCAATCACAAATTCTATAAGATTTATCAATTACTTGTTTTGTCTTTATATACAGAGATACGTTATTTATGTATAAATGCGTAGTTGTGTAAGAAAGAAGTGTAGGAACAATGTTTTTATTACCTGAGCAGCAATTAAATCGCTGTACAAGAGTTATGCAACAACGCTTATACCCGTATATAAATACTGTTCTATTGCACTGTAAAATTCGAGCCTATGAGATTGCTGGAGAACCTATTTCTTCTAGCGAATTTTTCTCTAAGTTAAAAAGAAACAATATTGTGTTTCACTCATTTAATGTTCCAGGCGTTTGGGGAACAACTTGGGGCACAACGTGGTTTGAAATTACAGGGTCGATTGATTTTTCAAAGGTAAAAGGGCGCAAAGTTGAGCTAAATGTTGATTTAGGTTGGATTAGCAATCTTTTTCCTGGTTTTCAAGCCGAAGGATTAGTGTATAACGTTGACGGAAGAGTTATAAAAGCTGTAAACCCTTGTAATCATTGGGTTCCATTGATTGATGAACATAACAATCGTTCGATTAGTATTGATGAAAATGGTAATTTTACTTTATATTTGGAAGCTGCAGACAATCCGTTTGTTGAAGGAGCTACTCCGTTTTCTCCTACTGATTTAGGAGAGCGTGCTACTGGAAAAACTGAATGCCAATATATGTTGAAGTATATTGACGTTACTGTTTTTAATCGTAATATTTTTGATTATTACATGGATCTTCAGACTGTAAGTTCTTTGATGCGCGAGTTAAGCGATGATAATCCGCGTTATTGGAAACTAGCTAAATCTTTACAGCGCTCCTTAAACGCGTATGATGAGCATGATTCTTCTACTGTTCAAAATGCTCGTAAAGCGTTGCATGATGTATTAAGTCAGCCTGCTGCAGCAAGCTCTATAAAGCATATTGCTGTTGGGCATGCTCATATTGATTCTGCTTGGCAATGGCCTGTGCGAGAGACGCACAGAAAGGTTGCGCGAACTGTATCTAATGTTTTAGCTCTTATGGATGAGGACCCTGATTTTACTTATGCTATGAGTTCTGCTCAACAATACGAGTGGCTAGAAAACGAGCATCCCGATTTGTTTGAGCGTATGAAAAATAGGATTAAGGAAGGACGTTTTATACCTGTTGGAGGTATGTGGGTTGAGTCTGATGTAATGATGCCATGTGGTGAATCTTTAATTCGCCAAATGACTTTTGGTAAGCGCTATTTTAAGGAGCATCTTGGCACCGATCCGCATGGTATTTGGCTGCCAGATAGTTTCGGCTACACAGGCGCATTGCCTCAAATCGCTCGCTGCGCTGGTTTTGATTGGTTCTTAACTCAAAAGCTCTCTTGGAATGATACCACTAAATTCCCGCATCATTCTTTCCTTTGGGAGGGAATAGATGGTTCTAGGATTTTGGCTCATTTCCCTCCATCTAATACTTATGCTTCATCTGTTAGCATGCATGAGTTAGTTTATTCTCAACGCAATTTTTTGGATAAAGATTTATCTGATCATGCAATATTGTTGTACGGTTTTGGCGACGGCGGTGGCGGCCCTACTCGCGAAATGACTGCTCGCATTAGGCGCGATTGCAATTTAGAGGGTGTTCCTAGAGTTGATTTCGGCACTCCTGATGAGTTGTTTGAAAAAATACGAAAAGATATTGTTGACGATTCAAATGGTGATACACCAGTGTTTAAGGGTGAGCTTTATCTAGAGTTGCATAGAAAAACTCTTACTTCTCAGCAAGATATGAAGCGCTATTGTCGCATGGAGGAATCATTGTTGCGCGTTGCTGAATATCTTGTTGTTTTAGCTCGAGTTTATGCTCCAGAATACCGTTTTAATAATGATGAGCTTACTAGAATTTGGAAGACTTTATTATTGAACCAGTTCCACGATATTCTTCCAGGCTCTGCTATTGCATGGGTTCATAGGCAAGCTAGAGAAGAATATGCTAGAGATATTTCTTGTTTACGTAAAATTATTTCAGATCTTGCTAATGCGATTGTAAAAGCTAGCAGCACTAGCAGCGCGATTAATATGCGTAAAAATGTAAAGTTATTGACTTATACAGGTAAAAATGATGTTGCTTGGAATTTATATCAATGCAATGAAAGCAGTAAAAATAATAAAACAACTGTAAAACACAAAAATGATGGTGGAATAATTCTTAATAATAGTGTTTTAAGCGTGATTATTGAACGCGATGGCACAGTATCTTCCGTTAAAGATATTAAATTTAATCGTGAGCTAATTCCATCCGGTTATCGCATGGCGCAATACGAGATACTAAAAGATGAGCCATCTCAGTGGGATGCGTGGGATATTGAGCGAGACGCATTTATGAGGAATCGTAAGATTGATGATTCTTCAATTGTTTGTGTTAAAGAACTTCTATCTGGCGGTGTATCTGTTGAAATCTTGGCATGTAAAAAAGATATAAAGATTAAAACAAATATAGTTTTAGAGCCGTGTGTTAAACGACTTGATTTCCATGCGCAAGTTGATTGGAAAGCTAAAGAGCAATTTTTGAAAGTAGATATGCCAACATCTATATGTTCAAATAATGCGCAATATGAGTGTCAATATGGTTTAGTTGAACGTCCAATAGTAAAAAATACTCGTAGTGATGATGCAAAATTCGAGTCATGCACGCATAGGTTTGTTCGCATAGAAGATTCCTCTTATGCTGTTGCTGTTGCGAATTCATCTACTTATGGCGCTGATGCTTCTCCTATTGGCGATTATTCTTCATCTTATGGAACTATGCTCAGATTATCTTTGCTTTCTGCGCCTCTTTACCCAGATTCGAATACCGATCAAGGTAAGCACGAATTTACTTGGTCATTTATTGCTGATGCAAATATGGACTCAGTTTTAAGTGCGGCTAATCTTTTGAATTCGCCAATCATTGATAAGCTTCCAGATGTAGATCCGTTGTTTACAATTCATAGAAACTCAGGTCTAATCGCATTAGATTGGGTTAAGCTAGCTGACGATTGTTCTGGAGACATAATCTTGCGTATTTACGAGCCATGTGGTGGCTGTGCAAGTGGGCAAATAAAACTCAACAAAATCTTGCGTTCGGCTTCGGTTGAAGAAGTAGATCTTATGGGAATGCCATTGTTGCACGGTATGCCTATAGCTTTGCACAAGAATAATGATGAGTTAAATATAGAATTACGTCCTTTTCAGCTATGCTCATTGCGTATTCACGTTGCATCTGAAACTACAGTTTCTATTAATTGATAGGATGTTGAGAGTTTATGGAAAATAACGGAATTTATTCTAAAAAGAAAATAATAATAGATACAGATTGTGGTTCGGATGATGCTATGGCAATTGCCATGGCTTTAAATGATCCTAGATATGAGATATTAATGTTTTGCACTGTATCAGGAAACGTGTGCATGGAACAAGCTACTATTAATACGCTTACTACTATCGAGCATGCTGGTTCATATGAGCCACCTGTATATAAAGGAAGCAGAAGCATGCTCTTACGCGATTTGGCTTATGCTCATGAAACTCATGGTAGAGATGGAATGGGTGATATTGGTCTAGTGCCTCATCGTTTGAAAGAAAGTAATGGTAATGCTGTTTTGAAAATGATTGAAACTTTGAGAAACAGTGAAGATGGTGAAATAGACATTATTGCATTAGGGCCATTAACTAACATTGCTCTAGCTATTAAGGTTGATTATGAAGCGATGAAAAAAGTTGGTCGCATAGTCGTTATGGGATCTGCTGGTTTAGGTCGTGGAAATGTTTCTCCTGTAGCAGAATTCAATATTTGGCAAGATGCAGAAGCTGCAAAGATATTAGTTGATTCTGGTCTTAAAAATATTATGTTTGTTGGATGGGACGCATGCTTGGGAGAATGTATGCTGAATCCACAAGAAATTGCTAATATTCGCAAAAGTGGAGAACTCGGTAAGTTTGTTATTGATTGTAATAGGGAATTAATGGAAATGAATATTAGCCGTTTTGGGGATGCTTATCTAGATATGGCTGATCCATCTGCTGTTGCAGCTGCGTTATATCCTGAATGTATAAGCGAGTGCACAAAATATTATTGTCAAGTTGATGCAACTCCTGGACCAAGTTATGGCTCAGTTCTTGTTGATGCTAATTTCTTCTCTGGTAAAACTCCGAATGTTGAAATATGTAGTAGGCTTAATCCCGAAAAATATAAAAATTACATTTATCGTACTTTGCATGTTGTAGATTAGCAAAATTTGTTTTTACCAACATGCTTTCTATATTGAAATAATATTTAAATACGACCGAGTTTGTTTATGGATATTCACAAACAAACTCGGTCGTATTTATATTTAATGCGTATGAATTAATGCGTATATTTTCAGTATAAATATACTTTAGTTGCCGAAGTCAATGTCTCCAAGCTTTTCAATAAGCTTCATGTTTTCGCTATAATCCACTGGGCAAGCTATAACGTCAACACCGCTTTCTTGAGCCAAAGCCTCTTTAAGCATGTTGTATAAATCTTCTGGCTTTTGTACAACATGGCCTCTTGCGCCAAAGCTTTCTGCTAATTTTGGAACATTTGGATTAGTAAAATCAACGTATTCGTGTTCTCCTGCGTGCAAGTCCATCTTCCACTTAATCAAACCGTATGCGTTGTCTTCCCAAACCAAAATCACCATTCTAGAGCCTACGCGAACGGCGGTTTCAATCTCTTGAACGTTCATCATAAAGCTGCCGTCGCCCATAACAGCAAGAACAGGCTTTGTGTTGATTTTTCCGCTATTGTCTTTAATAAACGATGCTCCAACAGCTCCAGGCAAAGTCCAAGCCATTGTAGAAAGACTGTTGTCTATAATGCACGTATTTGGATGCATTGTTGGGTAAAGCCTTGCCATCCACATTTTTAGTGCGCCCGTATCTACAAGAACCTTAGTTCCTTCTGCAACAGCACGACGAGTATCGTAAACAACGCGCTGAGGCTTCATAGGAATGCTGTTATCGTTTTCAAACGAATGCAACTCGTCTGTAATCATTTGACGAATCTTTGGGTGAGTTACGTCAAAAGTAACGTTTCTATCTTTAAGCACACTTGTAAGCGCTTTAAGCGTCTGGCCAATATCTGCCATAATGTTTAGTGCAGTAGGGTAGTGAGCGTCTGTGTCTTCAACAAATGTGTTTATGTGAATAATCGTCTTGTCAATATTTGGATTAATTTTCTTAGGGTCAAATTGCTGAATTGAGAATCCTACAGCAATAATCAAATCTGCTGTGTCGAAAGCAAAATTCTCATAATCTCTATGCATAAATCCAACTACGCCAAGAGCATTCGGGTGGTTGTCTGGGAACACGCCTTTGCCTTCAAACGTTGTTGCAACTGGAACATTAAGCTGTTCTGCAAAAGCGAGAAGCTGATCTTGAGCATGGCTTCTTGCAACGCCGTTTCCTGCAAGAATAATCGGCCTTTTTGCTTGGCTAATTATTTTAGCAGCTTCGTAAATTGTGTCTGGAGCTGGAAGAATATGTAACGGCTTTGGAAGCGGAAGTGGCTTTGCGTCTTCTGGAACGCTCATTTCGCTAATGTCTTCTGGAATAACAAGGCATGTTGCTCCTGGTCGCTTTCTTTGAGCGATTGAGAAAGCTTTTCTAACCATTTCTGGAGCTGTGCTTGGAGCAAGCATCATAGAAGACCACTGCGTAATTGGCTGGAATAATGCTACTAAATCAATGATTTGATGAGATTCCTTGTAAAGTCTAGAAACGTTTCCTTGAGCGCATATTGCAACAAGTGGAGTTGTGCTTGCATTCGCTTGGGCTACAGGAAGCGTAAGATTTAGCGCTCCAGGCCCCAGTGTTGCCAAGCACACGCCTGGCTTTCCAGTAATATGCGCATAAGTTGCGGCCATAAATCCAGCGCCTTGCTCGTGGCGAGTAAGCACAAAGCGTATATTTCCGTTTCGCTCAATTGCCTCTAAAAGCGGAATGTTTTCTTCTCCTGGAATTCCAAAAACAACCTCAACGCCTTCGTTTACAAGGCATTCTACGATTAAGTCGGCTGTGTTTCTTTTATGGCTTGCTGGTTTTTGAGCTTGCGATTCTTGATTTGTCATAATTGCGTTTCTCGCTTTGTGCTTAATATGCTTGTTAGCCTTACGACTTCTTTTCCATTTATAATATAGGCATCTAAGACATGTGTTGCTTGCGCGTGTCACAAAAATGGGCGGATTTTTGCATATTCGCTTTGTGGCAAAACTAAAGCACTTTTAGCACCCTTTGCCTTGTTATTTCAACGATTTTGTCGGGAATTTTTGTCTCTTTGGATTGGGTCTCTTATACAATTTTATAAGTTGTGTATTTTAGTTGCGGAGGAATGATGAGGCGTTGGCTTCTGAATTTGGTCAAATGTGAGACCATCCTTATTGTAGCCGCCGTTTTAGCTGTTATTTCTTGCTTTTTTGTTCCACCCGATGCGCAATATTTTAGCTACATTCACGTAAACACTATTTCTCAGCTTGTTTGCTTAATGATGGTTGTTTGCGGATTCCAGCGAATAGGCGTTTTTAGAAGTATTGGCGCGAATCTTCTTAGAAGAGTTAGAACTGAGCGCGGATTAGTTCTGGTTCTTATGTCTTTAACGTTTTTCTCGGCAATGCTTATTACAAACGATGTTGCTCTTGTGACTTTTGTGCCTTTTGCGATTTCTGTTTTGATGATGGCAAATGCCGAGAAGCACGCAATTCTTATTGTGACTTTAATGACGATTGGCGCAAACGTTGGAAGTATGCTAACTCCTATTGGCAACGCGCATAATTTGTATCTTAAAGCGCTTACTGGAATGTCTACGAGCGATTTTCTTTCCATTATGGCTCCGTATACGCTTACTGCTGCGATTCTTATGATTGCGTTTGCGTTTGTGTTCTTTAGTTCTAGAAAAGTCGATCAATTTGAAGGCTTGCATGGAGACGATATTGAGCAAGGCGTTTTGGCTCCGCATTCTAAATCGCCTAAGCCAGACGAGATTCGCGTTATGGGCTATGGTGTTGGCTTTACTCAATGGCGAGTTGTTGTTTACAGCCTTTTGTTTATTTTGTGTTTGTGTGGAGTAGCTGGCTGGATTCCAGACTGGATTATGGTTTTGGCAGTTGTTATTGCCTTTATTATTTGTGATTCGCATGTGTTCCGCGCTTTGGATTGGGCTTTGCCTCTTACGTTTATAATGTTCTTCATTTTTATTGGGAATATGCGCAGAGTTCCTGGATTTACCGAGATTGCGCAAATGTGGGTTGGTTCTCACCCTATGGAAGTTTCGGTTGTTTCTAGTCAAATGATTAGTAACGTTCCAACAACTATTTTGCTTTCTGGCTTCTGCGACCAGTGGAAGATGCTTATTATTGGCACTAATCTTGGCGGTATGGGAACGCTTATTGCGTCTATGGCGTCTTTGATTTCGTACAAGAGCATTACGCATAAGTACCCTCATAATAAGGGTCGCTATTTGCTTATGTACACAATTGTGAATCTTCTTTTCTTGGCTGTTTTGATTGGCTTATCTTGGATTATTGAGTAGCGTTTTTTGGTTTTGCGCGATTTTTGTCGCCATGCGGCGTGTCTTTTTAAGAATTATTGTGATTATTTTCACATATTTTTAAGTTATTGACGAATTAAAGACTATTAATTTTCAGATTATATACGATTTTGTTATATTATTTTCTGTTAAATCACGATTGTGCATAATAATTTTCATTTTATTTGTGATATGCCTAAAAATTGCCATAAATGGATATAACGTTATAACAAATTTATGTCTTGGCTTATCCATTATTATGACTTTTGAATTAAATAAATTCGGGCATATTCTGGTTTGATTTAGCTAATTACACTATCTCTCTTGTAATTTGCGTTTTCATGCCAAAATGTGTCTAAAAATATTAACATACAAAATAAGGAGAGAACTGTGAACGGTATTCTTTCTATACTGCTCGATGTTTTCCGGCAACCAGCTGTAATAGTTGCAATGATTTCTTTGATTGGACTTGCAGTTCAAGGCAAAAGTATTTCTAACATTGTACAAGGTTCTATTCGTACAATGGTTGGATTTTTGGTTTTGGCTGCAGGCTCTGGCGTTGTAACTCAAGCGCTTGATCCGTTTGGAAGTATGTTCCAATATGCTTTCCACGTTCAAGGTGTAGTTCCAAACAATGAGGCAATTATTGGAACCGTTCTTTTAAAGTACGGTTCGGAATCTGCTCTCATCTTCTTCTTTGGAATGATTGTAAACATTATTCTTTCTCTAACATCTCGCTTCAAATTCATTTATCTAACTGGTCATGTTGCTTTCTACATGGCTAGTATGATTGCAGTAATCTTCAATGTTGCAGGTTTTAACACTTTAGCCGTTATTATTTTCGGCTCTCTTGCACAGGGCTTATTTATTACGATTTCACCAGCGTTGGTGCAGTCGTTTATGCGTAAAGCTTCTGGCGAAGATGACGTAGCACTTGGCCACCCAGCTAGCAGTGGTGTTCTTATTGGAACTTTAGTTGCAAAGCTCACGCGCTCTAAAAAGCATCCGTCTAAGTCTACCGAAGATATTAAGTTCCCATCTGCTCTTGGATTCTTAAAAGACACAACCGTTTTAATTGCGCTTTCAATGGCCATTATTTACATTGTGGTTGCTCTTTTTGCAGGCCCTGAGTTTATTGAGTCAAAGCTTTCGGGCGGTCAGAACTTTATTGTGTTCGTTATTCTTAAAGCAGCAATGTTCTCTGCAGGCGTATTTGTTATTCTTGCAGGCGTTCAAGTTGTTTTAGATGAGATTGTTCCAGCATTTAAGGGAATATCCGAAAAATTGGTTAAAAACGCTAAGCCAGCATTGGATGCTCCTATGACCTTTGGCTTTGCTCCAAACGCCGTTCTTATTGGATTCCTTGCAAGCTTTGCTGGAGGAATTGTTGGAATGGTTATTATGGCCTTGGCTGGAACAACTGTTGTTATTCCAGGAATTGTTGCGCACTTTATGGCTGGCGGTGTTACTGGCGTGTTTAGCAATGGTCAGGCTGGTAGAAGAGGATGCATTATAGGCGGTTTTGTTAATGGCCTTGTTATTACATTCTTGCCTTTGCTTCTTTTGCCTGTTTTGGGCAATATTGGCTCTGCAAATTCAACCTATTCCGACGCCGACTACGGTGTAGCAGGCGTAATACTTGGCTATTCCAACGTTGCGGGCGGAAGAATTTTGATTATTGTTGCAATCGCTATTTTCTACGTTCTTTTCTATGCGTCGTCAATAATATTGACTCGTTTAGAAAAGAAAAAGTTAAATCGCTAGCAACAAACAATTCTGCTTCTAGCGCGTCGAATTACATATTGGACTAATAAACTGATACTATTAGTTCTATATGTATTCAAAAGAATTTTTGTAAGAATTGTCGTAGAATCATAAGGCTTAAGAATCGTAGGATTTTAGGCAATTCTTACAATTGTTTTTCTAATCATCCTGTTTGGAGAGTGAATTGTGACTGAAGGTGTACCTAAATATATAGCAGTGCGCGATAATCTTAGAAAGCGCATTGACTTAATGAAGCCGCAGGAGCAGCTCCCTCCAGAATTAGAATTATGCAAACAATACAATGTTAGTCGAATAACACTTAGGCATGCGGTAGATAGTTTGATTCTAGAAGGTTTGCTTGTTAGGATTCAAGGAAAAGGAACTTTTAGAGCAAATAATATTGTTCATAGCTCTGATCGAGAAGTTATATCAGATCAGATTCAAGGATTCTTTCAAAATTATTCCGAAGATAATGCAAACGTGATGATTAAGGTTATTCAAAACAGCATTGTTAAAGACGAATCAGCTGCGAATAAGCTTGGTTTAGATGAATCGGAAGACTTGATTTGTGTAAAGCGACTAAAATACGTTAATAACGTTTTATCAAGTTATATTGTTGTTTATCTTTCGGCATCTAGATTCCCTAAGGTTTTGAATATCGATTTTTCTAAGCAATCAATAGTGAATTTCTTGGAAAGTGATTATGCTGTAAAGCTTTACGAAAATGATTTATTAATTCGCGTTGAACAATTATGCGACGATATGTCTGAATTCTTACATGTTGAGCCAAAAACTCCAGCGCTTACTGTTGAGTCGATTGTTAAAGATTCTTTTGGCTCTATAATCGCCTATGGAGTTGGTATTCATACGCCTAATTATGGAGATATTCAATTTAAGATGCACGTTAATTCGTAAGCTTTGCGCTGTTTTGTACGATACAAAAATCCCCGTTGCCAAATGAAATCAGATGGTAGCGGGGATTTTTCAAACTCTAATTAATTCGCAATTATGCGATTATTAAAGAGCGTTGATTGCTACAGCAAGGCCAGACTTGCGATTTGCAGCCTGATTCTTGTGAATCACGCCACGGCCTGCAGCCTTATCGAGCTTCTGAGAAGCTACTGCAAAAGCAGCCTGTGCAGCAGCCTTGTCACCAGCGGAAATGGCTTCGCGAGTAGCGCGGATAGCAGTCTTCAAAGCAGACTTTACTGCCACGTTACGCTTGTGTGCCTTTTCATTGGTGAGCACGCGCTTTTTCTGCGACTTAATGTTTGCCACTATTACTCCAAACGACGTTTACTATACTAAGGACATACAGTGAACAAGCATAGCATGGTTTATGGATAAGTGTTTCTAGGGTAGTCAAGTGTTTCTAGGGTAGTCAAGTTGCTAACATTAGTTAGTTGCAATACTTTTCGCATATTTGATTGCTCGTATAGTTTGCTCGTATAGACTTAAAAGGAGATATTTGCTTTGATTACACCGCATAACCAGCCAGGATTTACGGATCAATCGTTGATACGCAACTTCTGCATTATTGCGCATATAGATCACGGCAAATCTACTGTAGCGGATCGCATTTTGCAGCTTTCGGGAATTGTGCCAGAACGCGAGATGCGAGACCGATTCTTGGATCGCATGGATATTGAGCAAGAGCGCGGAATCACTATTAAATCGCAAGCTGTTCGAGTTCCGTGGACTTTTGACGGCAAAGAGTACTCACTAGGAATGATTGATACTCCTGGTCACGTTGATTTTACTTACGAAGTTTCGCGTGCGCTTGCAGCATGCGAAGGTGCGGTTTTGCTTGTGGATGCAACTCAAGGCATTGAAGCGCAGACGCTTTCTAATCTTTATATGGCAATCGAACACGATCTAACAATTATTCCTGTATTAAACAAAATCGATTTGCCTAGTGCGGAGCCAGATAAGCATGCGGAAGAAATAGCTGGCTTAATTGGATGCAAGCCTAACGAAGTTTTGCGCGTTTCTGGAAAAACTGGCGAAGGCGTTAAAGATCTTCTCGACCAAATCGTGCTGGAAGTGCCAGCTCCTAGTGGAAATCCTAATGGTGCTGCTCGCGCGCTTATTTTTGACTCCGTCTACGATTCGTATCGCGGAATTGTTACATATATTCGTATGGTTGATGGCGAGCTTAAATCGCGTGAAAAGCTTCACATGATGGGCATTGGCATGACGCACGATCCTATTGAAATCGGCGTTATTAGCCCAGATATGACTCCGACTAAGGCGCTTGGCGCTGGCGAAGTCGGCTACGTAATTACGGGTGCAAAAGACGTTAGCCAATCTAAAGTTGGCGACACTATTACTAGTGCTGCGCATCCTGCATCTGAGCCGTTGGAGGGCTACAGAGACCCTAAGCCTATGGTTTACGCAGGTCTTTTCCCAATTGATAACGCGCAATTCCCAGAGCTTAGAGACGCGCTAGATAAGCTAAAACTTAATGATGCTGCTCTTATTTACGAGCCAGAAACGTCGGTTGCATTGGGCTTTGGTTTCCGTTGCGGATTCTTAGGTCTTTTGCATATGGAGATTGTTTCTGAGCGTTTAAGCCGCGAGTTTGGCTTGGATCTTATTTCAACTGCTCCAAATGTAACTTATGACGTTACTAGCGAAGACGGTACCGAGCATCATGTGACTAATCCTAGTGAGTTCCCAGAAGGCAAAATCAAGCGCATTATTGAGCCAATGGTTGCTGCCGATATTATTGCTCCAAAAGATTTTATTGGCGCGATTATGGATTTGTGCCAGGATCATCGCGGAGAAATGGGCACAATGGAATACATTAGTGCCGACAGAGTGGAAATGCACTACAGGATTCCTCTTGCGGAAATTGTTTTTGACTTCTTCGATCAGCTTAAAAGCCGCACAAAGGGTTATGCTTCGCTGGATTACCACGAAGATGGCGAGCAAGCTGCAGATCTTGTTAAGGTAGATATTCTTATTCAGGGAGATAAGGTTGATGCTTTTAGCGCGATTGTTCACCGCGATAAGGCTTATTCTTACGGCGTTATGATGACGAAGAAGCTTCGTGGCCTTATTCCTCGCCAGCAGTTTGAGATTCCAATTCAAGCTGCGATTGGATCGCGTATTATTGCGCGCGAAACGATTAGCGCGCTTAGAAAAGATGTGCTCGCTAAGTGCTACGGCGGCGATATTACGCGTAAGCGCAAGCTTCTTGAAAAGCAGAAGGCTGGTAAGAAGCGCATGAAGATGCTCGGACACGTTGAAGTTCCTCAAGAAGCATTTGTTGCAGCTTTGGCTACAGACGATAATGCGAACGATAGAGATACTAAAGATAAGATTCGCGCTGCGCAAAAATCCGAAGGCTGAGGCTTATATTGAATTTTGAATCGAACAAGTCTAGTGAAGATTCGCGTTCAATCATGCCTTTTGAAGTGTACGTGCATGTGCCGTTTTGTTTGCGACGCTGCGGTTACTGCGATTTTAACACGTATACAGCTCACGATTTGGGGGAGGGCGCAAGTCGAAGCGGATACGCGGATGTTGCAATTCGCGAGATGCGTCTTGTAAAAAAGTGGCAGGAATTCCACGGGATTTTCGAGCCTAAAGCGCAATCTGTTTTCTTTGGTGGAGGCACTCCGACTGTTCTTAAAGCGCAAGATTTAGTGCGAATTTTGCGTGAAATCAGCGAATTGTGGGGCATTATGCCTGGTGCGGAAGTCACTACGGAAGCAAACCCAGATACCGCAGACGAGTCTTATATTGAAACGCTTGCAAAAGGCGGATTTACGCGAATATCTTTTGGAATGCAATCTGCTGTGCCACACGTGCTAAAAACGCTTGACCGCACACATACTCCAGAAAACGTAGAGCGCGGAGTTAAAGCGGCGGATGCTTGCGGATTGCAATCTAGTGTTGATTTGATTTATGGCGCTCCAGGGGAGAGCATAGACGATTGGCGAAAGTCAGTAGAAATGGCTTTGAGCCTGGGAGTTAATCACGTTTCCGCATATGCGCTAACAGTAGAGCCGCGCACAAAAATGGGTCGTCAAATTGCTGCTGGCACAATTCAAGCGCCAGATGACGATGATGAAGCAGCAAAATACGAGTTGGCAGATAGTCTTTTTAGTTCTGCTGGCTTAAAGTGGTACGAGATTTCTAATTGGGCGCGCACTGGTTTTGAGTCTCGCCACAATCTTGGATATTGGAAGAACATTGATTGGGCAGGAATTGGCCCTGGAGCGCATTCGCATTACAATTCGGCGAGTGGTCTTAATAAGCAAAGCATGGATGATTGTGCTGTTTTGGCGGATTCAAGCAAGTTTTACAATCTTAGATCTTGGGATATTTTGCATCCAAAACGCTGGGCGCAGGCGATTAATGCAGGAAACGTGCCTTGGCAAAACTACGAGTGCATAAATAGCGAGGACGCGTTAATAGAAGAAGTAATGCTTGGTTTGCGCATTAGGGAAGGGCTTAGCGTTGATGAATTGTGCACAAAAATGCGTAAAGCCAATTGCGGATTTGACGATTCGTATTTGCAAAAAGTGCTAATCGAAGTGTGTAAAGAAGATTTGGCAGTGTTGCACGAGAATCGTATTATTGCAACGCGCAAAGGTAGGCTGCTCAACGATTTATTAATCGAAAAAATTGTTGATGCGTGCCAAAATGGCGTAGTTATGCGTTAAAATGATTCGTATTGTGTGAAAATTCAACGCAGAAAGGAATCAATCATGGCAAACCGCAAGGAGCGTAGAGCAAAAGCCAGGCAGAATCGTAGGGGAATCCCGTCTCAATACGATCAAACAAATGGCCGCGGTCGTGGCGGAATGATTGATGAATACAATCTGCAAGAACATTCAAGAAGACTTCAAGAAAACGGCGTTGATGGATGGAAGCCATCTTCTAGCGTTACGCAAAGCCAGAGCAAGATGGAACGCAATATTAAGCGCGCGCAGGCTGGAGATGATACGTGGAATGCTGTTCGCAAGGTTATTGGTGTGTGCTCTTGGGCTGTTCTTTTGCTTTCTGCGTTTGCTTTCTTGGTGATTATGTGGCTGCCAAGCCAGCCGATGGCGCTTGTTATAACTGTTGCAGTGTTGTTTGCGTTGGGCGTATTTGGGCTGTTCTTTAGCTTTAGCAACTCTAAGCAAAATCCGCGTCTCGACGAGCATGGCACTGCGCTTTAATTAGATTTTGGCCGATTTAGGTGTGTTTATAAATAAATAAAACTGTTTTTAATAAATTAATAAATTAAGGCGAGTACTTTGGTAACGCAATGTGCTCGCCTTAATTGTTGTTGTATGCGCATTTAGCCATGCAAATCCTACAAAATAATCATGCAAATCCTAGTCAAATCATGCAAAATAAATTTTTTTGATTGCAAAGTTTTAATTTATAAAACTTACTAATAGATTAATAAATTTTCTTCTATTAACATTTAGTTGTATAAATTATTTCAAATGATTATAACAATATGTCATATATTTTTTATTGAAAATCAGTAATTTTCATAAAATTTTCTAAGATTTTTGAAGATAATAAACAGATTATTCACAGTGTTTTATAAGGGTAAATAATATAGGCTACGTGATTGTACTTGCTGTGCAGCCTGCATGATTTTATGCGATTTTGTATGATTCACGCGGCTTGTACTTATTGTACTGATATTAATGATTGAATAACATACGATTTAACTACAAATGTTCGATGAGGATGGTAGTCAATGACATTTATTTCTCGCGCAATACGCTACGTTTTGAGAAAAAGAGTAAAAACAGCAATCGTGTTTGTAATACTAGCTTTGATTTCAACGCTTTTGCTAGCATCTTCTGCAGTTGCAATTGCTGCAGAAAAAGAAGGAAAAAAGGTAGAAGAACAAGCGGAATCTAGTTTTGTTTTAGCAAATAATCCGCAAGTAAATCCTGGAACTCCTAGGGGAGCGGGAACCGTTAAACCAAGTGATGTTAAAAAAATCGCGTCACTAAAAAACGTTGATTCGTATGTTTTGCGTCAAAATGTTACAGCCGATTTAGTTGATGCAAAAGCAGCTAGAATCAAAGGTGTTCAAGACTACGATGCGCGCAGAGAAAAGCAATTTGGCAATGCTGTAAACCTAGAAGGAACAAATTCTTCTAAAGGATTAAATGCTTTCAAAACAAAATCAATTCACATGGTTAAAGGAAGGGCTTTGCGCGAATCAGATGAGCATGCATCCTTAATCCACGAAGATTTAGCAAAACTAAATGGCTTAAAATTAGGCGATTCGCTAACGCTTAAAGCAAACCCTTTCGACGCCGATAACCTTAACCATTCTACGGAGCAAGTAAAAACACGCATAGTTGGAATTTACGGCGGAGCTAACAATCGCCCAGTTGCAACGCGTGCAGAATTAACTGCAAATACTGTGTATACAGATTTAAAAACAACCAGAGAGCTTTACAAATATAAGCCTGGAAAAGAGATATACCAGGACGCAAGTTTTAAGGTTAAAAAAGGAGTGGACGCAGATTCTGTGATTGAAGAAGCGTCTAAGCTGCCGATTGATTTGCAAAACTATCAAATTACTCGAGATGACCAGTTTGTACAAGGCATGATTGGCGCAGCAAAAGGCGTAAAATCCATGATGAACATAACGGTTATTGCAGTAAGCGCGTTTGCTGTTGTAGCTCTTGGATTGGTTCTTATTCTTTGGATTAATGAGCGTAGAAAAGAAATTGGCGTTTTAACTTCCATTGGCGTTGGAAAAGCTTCCCTTGTGTTGCAGCAACTTTTTGAGCTTGTGTTGCTTGCGATTCCAGCTATTGCAATAGGTTATGGTTTTGCTAGCGCAATATCTCCATGGTTTAGCGACTGCGCATTAGGATCGGTAAAAAATTCCGCCGCGCAGCAGCTTAGCTCAATGGGCCAAGCTGGAGGAAACTTGGAATCAAGCATGGCCACTAGAACATTAGATAAGATTGCTGTTCAAGTTAGCTCAGATTGCTTAATTCAATCGTCATTAATGGTTCTAATGATTATTATTGTTGCGGTTGCGCTGTCTTATCTTCCTATTTTGCGAAAGTCTCCTAGAGATTTGCTTGGAATGCAAAAGTAGTTGACGTGCAAAAGTAGGTGTAAAATGACTCAAATTATAAAAAGATCTTGGCTAGCTATAGTTAGAAAACCAAGGCGTAGCGCTATTTTAGCGTTGATTATTACGGTTGTTCTTAGCGCGCTTATTTGCCAAGCGAGTGTTATTGCTTGCGTAAAAAATCTAGAGAATCAAATAACTTCCAGCATTGGTTTAGGCTTTAGCGTTTACGCAAAAACGCAAGGGCAGACTTTGCCAGAGTATGAATCTTCCAGCGATTCTGCTGGTGATTCTACTGGTGATTCCGCTAAACAATCGCAGCAAGATATTCCTCAAGATTTGCAAAAAAACGAAGGAATTCCCGAAAGTCTTATTGCAAAATTTAAAAAGATTAGTGGAATAAAAACCATTGCAGAAGAAAAAGATGTTTTAGCAAATCCTGTTAACGCTAAAATTGTAGCGCCAATAAATGGTCCGCGTTTAGACAATGATGGAATGTTTTCGCTTGTTTCAATAACGGGAACAACTAAATCACAGTTAGCGCAGGGATTCCAAGAAGGATTATATAAGCTTGAGGAAGGCAATCATATTGATTCTTCGGTTGCTGGCGACTTTAAGCGCGCGAAATCTGCAATAATTCACAAGAGCTTTGCTAAACAAAATAATCTTAAACTCGGGTCTGTTTTAACTCTAAAACAAGGCAGCAAAAGCGTTAATCTTAAGGTTGTTGGAATTTTTTCTGGCAAGATGCAAACAAAGGGTGCGCTTCCTTCCGACTCTTCCGAAAATCGCGTAATAACTGATTTAGAATCCGCTCTTTACTTGTTTGGAAGTAAAAATCGCAGCTCTATAAAGTGCGTTATGCAAAATTCAAATAATCTAGAAAAAGCTTTAAAAGAAGCCAATAAAATCGCTAAAAACTATGGCAACGGCATGATTTCTGTAGAAAATAATGCGCAAAGATTTGCCTCTGTTCTTCAATCCGTAAAAACAGTTAAGCAATTAGTAACAATGATTTTAATGTGTCTTGCATTAGTCGGAATCATAGTGCTTGGCTTAGTTCTTGTTTTTTGGGTTCGAGGAAGGATTCACGAAGTTGGCGTTCTAATGGCAATTGGTGTAGAAAAACGTGTTATAGCTTTGCAAATGATTATAGAAGTTTTTATAATATCCGCATTTTGCTCAGTGCTGTCTACTGCGATTAGTGCTGCAATATCGTCTAGCGTTGGATCAGTGCTATTGGCAAATGTTGCAAATGGTGCAATTACATACTCGCCAAATCAGTCTTTGCTAACTGGCCAAACAGCGTTTTCTATTCTTTTAGGATTCGCTATAGCGTTTGCGTCTCTATGCATTGCATTTGTGCCAATAATGCTTAAAAAGCCGCGTTCTATACTCAGTTCAATTAGTTAGAGGAGATTAAAGTGGCGTATTTTTATGCACATAACGCTTGCGATTAGTGAGCAGAACAAGTGCATAGGCCGAAGTAAGCATAAAAATAATAGGTAGATTTATAACACAGATTTATAAAAAATATAGATTCATAAAATATAGAGATTAATAGAATATTGGAGTTTATTATGACAACTTTATTAAAACTAAACAACGTTGATTACTCTTATGGAGCGACTCATATTGCGGTTCTTAAAAATGTTAATGCAGATTTTGAAGCTGGGAAAATCTATAGCATAACGGGTCCATCGGGAGCTGGAAAATCAACCATGTTATCTCTTCTTGCTGGTTTAGACTCGCCAACAAGTGGAACAGTATTGTTTAACGGGCAGGATGTTTCCAAGAATGGCGGTTATGCTAATCATCGTAAGAATAATGTTTCCTTAGTTTTTCAGAGTTTTAATCTAATCGACTATTTGACTCCTGTAGAAAACTTGCGTCTTGTTAATCCAAAGGCGGATTCTGCGATTCTTAAAGAGCTGGGGCTTAGTGAAGACGAGTCCACTAGAAATATAACAAAGCTTTCTGGAGGGCAGCAGCAGCGCGTAGCTATTGCGCGAGCGCTTGTATCTTCTGCGCCTGTTATTCTTGCCGATGAGCCAACAGGTAGCTTGGATCCAAACACAACTCAAGAAGTTATAGCAATCTTAAAAGATGCAGCTCATAAACGCGGAAAATGCGTGATTGTTGTAACGCATTCTAGCGATGTTGCGGCTGCTGCAGACGTAAAATATGTTCTTAAAAATAAGCAGCTAATAAAGAAGCAATAAAGAAGCTAATAAAACACCAGTAAATCACTAATAAAACACTAATTATTAGCCATTTTTCCGTGCTTATGCGTAAAGTAAAACTTGCGTATAAACTTTGCGCATAAGCCGCGTATTTACGCATATACGGGAGGTTGTTGTGGCAGATATTTTAGATTCAAAACCTGTTGTGGCGGTTGTTATGGGCTCTTCTAGCGATTGGGAAACAATGCGCCACGCATGCGAAATCTTAGAAAGATTTAGAGTGCCGTATATGAAGCAAGTTATTTCTGCACATCGCACTCCAGAACTTATGGCAGATTTTGCGCATAGTGCTAGAAAAAACGGTTTTCGCGTGATTATTGCTGGCGCTGGTGGAGCTGCACACTTGCCAGGTATGATTGCTGCTCAAACAACGCTTCCAGTTGTTGGTGTTCCTGTAAAATCCCATGCTCTTTCGGGCTGGGATTCTTTGCTTTCTATAGTGCAAATGCCTGGCGGAATTCCAGTTGCAACAACCGCTGTTGGCAATTCTGGCGCTACAAACGCGGGCTTGCTTGCTGTAAGCATGCTTAGCACAACAGATAGTCGCCTAGAAGAAGAACTTGAAGAATACCGCAAAGAATTAAAAAAGAAGGTTGAGGAATCTAATGCCGAGCTTATGTGAAGCCACTAATGGTGCTGTAAAGTGCTTAATGCCAGGGGCAACTATTGGAATTATAGGCGGAGGTCAGCTTGGTCGCATGATGGCGATTGCTGCTAGAAGAATGGGCTTTAAAATCGGCGTTTTAGACCCAGCGCATAATTGCCCAGTGTTTCAAGTTGCGGATTTTCAAGTCGAAGCTGAATATGATGATTTGGAAGCCTTAAAAAAGCTTGCTAAAAGTTGCGATGTGCTTACGTACGAATTTGAAAACGTAAACGCAGATGCTTTAGATAGTGTGCGCGATTTAGTTGCTGTTCCTCAGGGAACCGACTTATTGCGAGTTACGCAAGACCGTGTTTTTGAAAAAAGCTTTATTAACAATCATGGTATTGAAACTGCTAAATGGCGTGAAGTAAACAATTTAGACGATTTAGATAAAGCAATCGAAGAAATCGGGCTGCCTGCAATTCTTAAAACGCGCAGAGGTGGTTACGATGGCCACGGTCAAGACGTTTTGCGCACTCAAGAAGACGTTAATAATGTTCGTAATCGCGTAGAAAATGGCCAAGAGATGCCGCCTTCTATTCTCGAAGGTTTTGTTGACTTTGCTTTTGAAGCATCAATTCTTGTTTCGGGAAATGGAAGCGAATTTGTGACTTATCCGCTTGTAAAAAACGTGCATCACAATAGCATTTTGCACATGACCTTGGCTCCTGCAAATGTTGATGCTAAGGTTCAAGAAGCTGCGCATAGTTTAGCGCTTAGATTGGCTCAAGGCTTTAAGCTTGCTGGAACGCTTGGAATAGAGCTGTTTATTACTAAAGACAATCGCGTAGTAGTAAATGAGCTTGCGCCGCGCCCACATAACTCGGGTCATTATACGATTGAAGCTTGCGATATGGATCAGTTTGAGGCTCATGTTAGAGGCATTGTTGGATGGCCACTAAAAGAGCCTAAGCTACTTTCTTCAGCCGTAATGGTTAATGTTTTAGGCCAGCATGTTGCGCCTACTCGCGCTCTTATTGCAGAGCATCCAGAATGGCATGTTCACGATTACGGCAAGGCACAGGTTCGTAAGAATCGCAAAATGGGTCATATTACTGTTCTTTGCAATAATCCTGTTGAGGAAGCCAATGTGTTAGACTCTACAGGTTGTTGGGATGACGAGCTTGATTAAAAGTTTTTTGTTGCGAAAGGTTAAATAATGGTTGGTGAGCCAATACGCAGAAACACTAAGCAAAAGGAAACAGTTCTTGAGCATTTAAGAGCTTCGCGTAATTTTGTTTCTGCTCAAAATTTGCATCGCGCGCTTGTGGAAGATGGCGAAATCATTGGGCTTGCAACCGTTTATCGCCAGCTTAATACGCTTGCACAAAGCGGAGATGTTGATACTGTGCGTTTTAATGGTCAGCAGCTTTTTAGGATTTGTGACGAGAACACGCATCATCATCATCTTGTGTGCGAAAAGTGTGGCAAAACTGTAGACATAGAGCCTCCAGACGATGAAGGTTGGATTCATAAGATTGCTGAATCTCACGGATACACAGTTATAGACCACACTTTGGAAGTGTTTGGGCTGTGCAAAGATTGCAATAGTGAGAAACTAGAGCATTAAGTTAGAGATCATAAAACATAGCGCATAAAACAAAAGAACGAGGAACAAATCCAACATTGGGATGTTCCTCGTTCTTGTAAGTCTACGCTTAAAGGTTCAACCTACTCAGTAACAGCCTTCTTAAGCAAAGAACCAGCAGAGATTCTAACACCGTAAGATGCAGGAATCTTAATGGTTTCGCCAGTACGTGGGTTGCGGCCAGTGCGCTCTGCGCGCTTTACGCGCTCAGCGGAGAACAGACCAGTGAGCTTCAATCCTTCGCCAGACTGCAAAGCCTCAACGAACACATCCTGGAATGCGTTGACAGCGGCCTCGGCCTGTGCCTTGGTAAGGTTGGACTTCTGAGCGATCTTCGAAACGAGATCAGACTTGTTGTATGCCATACAAGCATCCTTTGTGTTAGGGGCCTTCTCTTCCAAAGACCACTTTCATTCATAGATATTAGTACATTTTCCCTACAAATGCGCGGTTTTTCAGCGTTTTATTAAGATTTTTTTACGATTTTTTACTTTTTTTAGTAAATAAAGTACATAAAAACCGCAAAAATGCCTTATATAGGCGTATTTATGCGGTTTTTAACTAAATATATTCTTTTTTGATTTGTTAAATTTACACTAATTTGTTGTTAGATTAATCCCTTATTGCTAAGACTTTTCATTGCAAAAGCGCCGATTGGTATTCGTAACCAATAGAACATAAGACGGTAAAGAAGAGTTGCAGATAATGCGATTGTTGGAGGAATACCAACCGAAGTGAATGCAAAAGTCAAAGATGCTTCAACAGCTCCCAATCCGCCAGGTGTTGGAACAGCAGATCCTGCAGTGTTTGCTACTAAGAACAGCAGAACTGTTTCCCAAGGGTTTGCGTAGTATCCAAATGCCAAAAGAGCAACCCAATATCCTAGTCCTGTTGCAAAAACAAGAATCAAACCGCCCAAAGTGCCGTTAAAAAGCTGTTTTGGTTTAGTTACAAGTTCTTTTATCTGTTTGCCATAATCGGAAAGAATAGGAAGATATTTTTTGCGTATAAATTTGCGAATAGGAGTAATCGCCATAAACGCGCATAGGATTATAGTAACAATTCCTATTACGGTAATAAGCATATGCGTAGGAATCATTCCAGAAAGAAGGTTTTTACCAGTAAAAATTCCAACGCTAAATATAACAAGAGCGGTTACTAGCGATTGCAAAAGCCATACTGCGCTTGTAATCGCTGTTGCTTGAGACGTTGAACTACCATTTTTCTTTATAAGTTGCATGTTTACAAACGCAGGACCTACTCCAGCTGGCATAGACACGGCAGTAAATCCAGAAGCTGCTTGCGATGTAAATAAAACACAAGCATTTGGCTTTGAATCATCCATAAAAGATCCGAGCGTAATAGAAGACCCAACCCAAGCAAGCATGCTGCATGCAAAGCAAGCAAAGACCATCACGCTATCTGCTTTTTTAAGCGCAAAAATAAATTCTTGCGGATGCCATTGAGTAGCAATAGCCGAAATCGCAGCAATAATAAGTATTAAGCTAACAAAGAATCGAATATTAAAGCGTGCTAATCTAACAGTGTCGTAGTCTTCTTCGTTGTTAAGCGCGCAAACTTTTTTACTAATCTCATTTTTAAGATCTTCAAAAAGTTTTTTATTACAAGAAGAAAGTGACCTTGTAGACGCTGGAACAGCTGCTTTTTGAATAAATGGAAGTATTTGCGCAACCTTATTTGTGCCCCAAACGCTTATTGCTGATTCAACAGCAGTTTTTGCATCAATGCAAGACGCGATTATTGTTAAAAGTTGAACTTTATCTAAAGCAATATTAGTTGAATCACTAGCAACATCGCCATTTTGCCAACCTGCAATTAGGGGAGTGCCATCTTCTAGTCGCGCAAGCGATTCGGGGCCTATTCTTCTGTGTGTAATGCCTCTAGAGTTAGCAATATCGAGATATTGCATAAGTCTTTGAGCGTCTTTAGATGTAAGTGTGTTTAGATTGCAAGGAACAAGAACATTGCTAGTATGAAATACCATTATTGATGATTTTTCTAGGTCTGTTACTCCATACACGTTTGCTGTAGCAAGATGCAAGTTTCTAAGAGCAAGTAGCATAGAAAGATGGTGATGTATTGAGTGTCTTGCAGAGCGGTCTCGTCTAACTGGAATGTCAATTAGCTTAACCCATTGCCATAGCTGATTTAGATACCCAGGCAAATGCACTTGATTATCTAATACAGATATAACGTATCTTGTTCCGTGAATATCAATCGCATCGTATAGCCTTGAATTTTCAATCAAATCGTCGTCAAGACTAGACTTAAGAACTCCACTATGGTCGGTTGTTAGTGTTCTTCTATTAAGCTGAACAAGATGCGTAATGCCAATGTTTTCTAGTGCTTCAACAATATCTTTGCCCCACGCTCCTTTGCTTTGTGTTCCCTTAATAAACCGAATTAGTGTTCCAAAAGAACGTCCAATGCACCAAGATGTTAATGCGCCTGCTAGCGAATGCCAAGAAGTTACGATTAATATTGGAGACGCAATTAGCAGCGCTTGCCAAGAGAGTTTTACGATTTTGTTATCTCTTCTAGGTCCGCTAACAGTTAGAAAAGCAACCAAAACCGCGTACATGTCTGGCAATAATTCTGTGCCATGACTATTAGATATTGAATTAAGAGATGCGAATATCGAAGGATTGTTTAGCGTTGTAAGAATGTAGGAAATATACCATACAAGCGGATACGTTAAAAGCAAAGTTATTGTTGATATTGCTGTATTAATCCATTTTTTCGAATCGATCATTGATACGATTACGCCAGCAACAATTGCGATTGTAAGCGCTTGCTGAAAAAGAGAAGACGGCAGTCCTTTTACAATCCACTCAATAATCTTTCCAGCATTTTTTGCATCGTGCTCTACGCCTGCTGTTGTTCCCGAAAAACACGTTGCAAATAACACTACTGCTGTAGCTACGCCAGCAGATACGATTGAGTAAATCAAGTCTGCCCAATTGCGAACTAGCTTAGGCTCAACGTCGTTAATAACTAAATCATCTTTTACTTGCGATTGCATAGTACACCGTTTATTCATTAATAATTATTAATGTTCAATAACGTATTAAACATTAATAATTATTGAATAAAATCCACCAACTGTGATGCAATTCCAGTATAAGATTCTGGAGTAAGATTTTTTAGCCTACTTGCAGTTTGAGCATCGAAGTTTCTAGAAGATATAAAATCTTCAACATCTTGTCTAGAAATACTATGACCGCGCATAAGCTCTTTAACTTGCTCGTACGGCTTTTCCATTCCTTCTACGCCAGCAATTTCTTGCGCGCGCATAGCAGTTTGGATTGGCTCTCCAAGAACTTCCCAATTGTTGTTAAGCTCTTCGCTCATCATTTGCGTGTTTGGATGAATCGATTTTAAGCCGCCAAGAAGATTGTTCAAAGCAAGAAGAGCGTAGCCGAATGCGGATCCAACGTTTCTTTGAGTAGTGGAATCTGTTAAATCGCGCTGCCATCGGCTTTCGGTAAGCGTTGCACGAAGTGTGTCGAAAAGTGCGCAAGAAATCTCTAGATTTGCTTCCGCGTTTTCAAATCGAATAGGGTTAACTTTGTGAGGCATTGTGGAAGACCCAGTAGCACCTTTAACAGGAACTTGCACAAAAACGCCGCGAGAAATGTACATCCACACGTCTACAGCAAGATTGTGAAGAATGTGATTAATGTGACTTACAGTGCTATAAAGTTCCGCTTGCCAATCGTGGCTTTCGATTTGCGTTGTAAGAGGATTAAAGCAAAGACCCATTCTGTTTTCTACAAATTCTTTAGAAACGTTAAGCCAATCAACATTAGGGAAAGCAGCAAGATGAGCGCCAAAAGTTCCAGTAGCACCATTTATCTTTCCAAGATACTCTTGGCAGTTAAGGTGTTTTAGCTGGCGATTTAGCCTATAAACAAACACAGCAAGTTCTTTACCTAAAGTTGTAGGAGTTGCAGGCTGGCCGTGAGTTAGCGATAGCATTGGCATATCTCTATACTCTTGCGCTTTTTGAGTCAAGTAATCAACAATAGCTTGCAAATTTGGCCTATACACGTTTTCAACAGCGTTTTTTACGCAACGAGCTATAGAAAGATTGTTTATATCTTCGCTTGTGCAAGCAAAATGAACCAATGTTTTAAGATTGCTAAGCTGGGTTTTATGCCCTAATACTTGCTCTGCTTTGTCTAACTCGTCGTCAATATAGTATTCAACAGCTTTAACGTCGTGATGCGTAACAGCTTCGTGAGCAGCATGGCGTTTTATGCCTTCTGCTCCAAAGTTTTCTGGGATTGCGCGCAAATAATCGCATTCCTCATCTGTTAAAGGCTTTACGCCATCTACAATCGTCTTAAAATCGTTTCCCTTATAACCGTTTGCTAGAAGAATCATCCATTCAACTTCTACACGCATGCGCTCGCGGTTTAGTGCTGGTTCGCTTAAATATTCTACAAGGCTTGCAGTTTGGTTGTGGTATCTTCCATCTAGAGGAGTCAAAGCAATAGCAGGGCAAATATCAGTAAGCTTCATACTCTAAAGGTTACAGCATGGCAAAAACTACTAAGTTTTGAGCGTTGCTATTTTACTTTGCATTAGTGTTGCATAACACCTTGCCACAATGTTGTTTCTTCTAATTTTCCGCTTAATATCTTATTAAAATGTGATTCTTGAGTTCTAATTTCTTTAGACGCAAGTTGGTGAGCGTCCGCATATGCTGCTTGATGATAGTTCAAATCGTGTGTGAGTGTTCCTTCTTCTGGTACATTTTTTACTAATATTCCGTCTTTTTCAAAGATATTTTTTGTGTTGCGATTTGTGTTGCGATTTGTGTTGCCAATCTTATTACGATTTTGTTTAGAGACATTTTCATCATCTTCTTCTTTTCTTTTAATTCGATTAGCGCTTTTACTTGCCACTGCTTTACTTGCAACTGCGTGAATCGTAACCCAATTATTTCTGCTCGGATTACTTGCTCCGTCTAGTGTTGGAACTAGCTCGTCTTCCATTTCTATGCTCGTAACCCAAGTTTTGCTTGGAATTGCGTGGTTTGCTATTGGAGACCCAGCAGTTACAACGTGTTTTATGTTGTATTGTTTTGAATAGTCGCTAGCAATTCCTGCAGCAACTATTCCTCCTTGAGAATGTCCAACAAGAACAACATTGTCATTCGCTTTAATTCCGCTCTTTTTCATAGCTTCTACAACCATTCTTGTGCTGTCTGCGTTCATTCTTACGCTTCTAGAACTGCTCATAACCTCTGCGTTTTGAGGCCATCCAAAAGGAGACTTTGGTTTACCGTCGGTTCCAGGTATTGTAACAAGCCAAGACGTGCTACCGTCTTTTTGTCTAAAACGTTGAATTGCGATTGTTGCAGCATCTGGATTTGTTTTTGGAGGATGCACCGAAAGATTTCCGCTAGAAAGGCTGTTAAGATTTTCAAGCGCTTGACCAATATTGTTTCCCTTATAGAGAAATATTTTAGATTGTGCGTTTTTAGGCAAAACTAATTTTGTTACTTTAAGATTGTTCCCTTGGTTTGCATCGTTGATTTTTGAGCTAAACATGCTTAATGCGCTTGCAAAAGTGGAAACTGGCGCTTTTGAATGTTTTACATCGTTCTTTTCTTGAATACTAGAAAAAAGACGAATAGGGATTCCTGTTACGGGGTTTATTAGAAAATGTTTAGAAAAGCCTCTAATAAATCCTTGCTGAATAGGAGCTGTTGCGTGGCTCCACTTAGAAAAGTTTTTCATGCCACTTTTTTGAGTCATGTCTAAAATCGCGCTGAATCCTACGCTTGCAAAGAATGGTACTGCAGCAATAGGGAAGATGGTAGTTCCAATAGACACAAGGTTATCCAAGGTTTCTCTATTTTTGTATTCTGCTTGAGAATATAAGTTATTTGCTCTGACTATTAGAGTTGCTAATTCACTAAGATTGTTAGACATTGATTCGCATTGGCTTGACTTTATTCTGCATTCGTTAGAATCAGGCAAGTTTTGCAAAGCATGTTGATTAATGTTTTCGCTAAAACAGTTGTTTTGGTTTTGTACAAGAGCTGCTTTTTGGCTTTCGATTTGCATTGCAGTTTGCATCCAACAAGCACTTAGCGAATGAAAATCGTTTGATAGTTCGCTAAGTCTTGCAGCTTTTGTTCTATATGCGTTAGAATCAGCAACGCTAAGAGGTTCTCCGCCAGTTATTGTAGATTTTACTCTCCAAGGCATTATTTACCCCCAAAGTTTAGTATCGATCTAAAAGTAGAATTAGCGTTAATAAAATCACCGTCAACAAAACTAGTGTTAACACAGCTGATTTGGCATGCTTGTCTAGCAGTTTTAGCCATCTGTTCGTTAAACGCGTTTGCGGCTCTTCCGTGCCAGTCTTTAAGCGTGTTTGAGTGTGCTTCGCTAAGCACGCTGTTAGAGCATTGTTCTGTTCTTTCTAACAGCCACTGGTAGTCGTTAAATATGTGCATACAAACATTACACACAATGTTTTTCAAATAGTCACGAAAATTCTTGCAATGTGGTTAAAGGCTATAAGCCTTGAAATATAAGGTTTTTGTGTTTTAAGTCGTTTTTTTTTTAACGAATTTTATCGCAAATTTTAGCGCGATCTACCAAGGCTTATTGCTTGAGTCTTCTTTTTTAGAAGACTTAGTTTTTTCATTCTTATTTGATTCGTCTTTAGTGGAATCATCGCTATTTTGATTTGATTGATTTTGCGAATTTTGGCTAGAATCGCTTTGATTATTTTGCTTTAGCAAGTCTTGAATTTTACTTTTTTGCGAATCGCTTAAGCTGGATTTGTTGGATTTTTCTTGCGCTTTATTAGTCATATTTTTGCGATTATTTTGGCTTGTTTGCGCATTAGAATCCGTATCTTTTTTATCTTGGTTAAGTTGCTTTTGCAAGCTTTTAGTAAGCTCTTTAGATATTATTGCGTTATGATTAATGCTTTTTAATAAGTGCGGCATTAAAATCGTGTAAGGCGATTTTGCTTCGTTAAATTGGTCATCAACCTGTTTTTGAGATACGACCAACGTTTCTTTATCTGCATCAACTTTTTTCGATGCATTTATGTTGTTTATAAGACTTTTTGTAGCAGCGTTATACGTTGATTCTGCTTTAAGATTAGTTGCAATTAAATAGATTGAAACCATGCATAGAAATATAACAATAGAAGATATTGCAATAATAGAAAATCTTAGGAATGACTTAGGTGTGATTTTGCTAATCATATAAGCTTCCTCGATTTTGTAATCCAGCATGCAAATTCCCAGAGAATTAATACACTTGCAAGAATAGCAAACGGCCAAACGATTGGCTCTGGCCTAAGTCTTGGCTTAACAGTGTTGTTTTGTCTCCATTGCTTAGAAAGAATTTGCTTTGCTTCTACGCCAATAGAATGGTCTTTACTGGAATCAATATATTTTCCACTAAGCTCGTCTGCAATATTCTTAAGATTTTTTGAATCCATTTTAGAAATTCCAGGCTTTTTTGTAGAAGGGTCAATAACCCATTTTTCAGACTGTTTTATAGAAGAATCAGTTACGTTAATATCGTCTAAATTATCCAACTTAGTGCTTTTATTTGGTATTTTTCCGCCATTTTTAGAGCCAACACCAATTACGTAAGCATGATTTATGTAGCCGCGCAAAGATGAGAATGTTCTGCGCTTTCTGCTAGTAGTTTCTTCGCCATCGCTAATTAAATACAAAACAGTAACATCTTGAGGATGAGCGTTGTGAATCGCTTGAGCGGCAAGAAGAGTCTTATCTAGAGGAGCGTCTAAGCTCGTTCCGTTTGAAACTCCAACAGGCTCTGTGTTAATGGTGTTAACCCAATTTTCAATGGCATTTGCGTCTGGAGTTAGTGGAACGTCAACACTAGAAGATGCTCCAAATCTGATTGCGCTAAAGCTTGCGTTTGCGTAATTATTCGTTACTTGCTTTATTATTTGCTTTGCGCTGTTAAACCTAGTAGTGAGATTGTTGTTTAAGTCTTTAGAATCATTAACGTTCATAGAACCAGTAACATCTAAAACAAATATTACGTTTGTAGCGTTAAGAGAGCGTTGAAAAGTGCTTTTCATAATGCATGGGCATAATGCGCAAATCGCAAGCAAAACGCATATTAAAACTCTGCGAACACGCATATAAACAGTTTCATCTGTGCTATAAGAGTTGCGTTTTAGAGGGAAAATCTCGAATAGTGCTAAAACAGCAAGAATTGCAATTAAGATTAACGAAATCCAACTAAAATATATTCTCATCGTTTTATCCTTCTTGCAAAAATAAGCCAAAGAGACACAAAAATAACCGCCAAAATTGTTGCAATACTAGGGTCATCGCTTAAAGCTGATTGAGATGAATCATTTGGAACACTTGTATGCTGTTGCTCGATTTTACGAACCAAAGCCATTACAGAATCAGCGTTATGTTGCGTTAAGAAAATGCCTCCGTTTTGAGTAATTAGATCACGCATTTGCCTAGTGGTTGCCTCGTTTTCGCTTTGAGCAGACCCAGAATACAATCCGTCAACTTGAATATTCGCTTGTTTTGTTAAATCCAAAGCTGCTTTAAGCGAATAAGACGGCTTTCCAGAAACAACATTGTCTGTTGCTAAAACAATAGAAGCACTACGATTAAGGCGATTATGAGGCTTTTTAGAATTGTTAGAAGAGCCGTAAACAACTCCAGGAATCATTGCAGCACAACTAACAAGACCATCTCCGATTAAAGACGTTGCTTCTTTTCGATTTTGAGTTCCATCAAGCCATGTAGAAATTTGCTGATACTGCTTTTGTTGCATATTGTCGATTTTGTCTTGAGTTTGAACTCCATCCAAGAGTTTAGAAGCGTATTGCAATTGCTTTTTAACAAGCGAATAATCGTCTGTTAGTGGAAAAACAGTTCTAGACGTTGAGTTAAAAATACTCAAGCCAATGCGCTCGCCTTGAAAATGCTCAACAAATTTTAAGTAAGCGTTAATAACTTCTAAATCGTAGGGAAGAGTGGAGCCAGAAACGTCTAAACAAAGCACAATATCTCTAGAACTCGATTGCTCGTTTGCGTCTAAAACTCTAGAAGGCCTAGAGCTTAGAATTAGCGTGCATAAAAGAGCAAGAGAAAGCATTAACGCGCATATTCTTCGCAAAATATTCCATAATCGCCATCTTCTTGAGCATATGCTTCCTTTAAGGTCTTCGTCTAAAGAAAAAGACGTTAAAAAGCTTGTTTCTAGTATTTTGGAAGATTTAATTTTGTAGTTTTTAGAATTACGTTTTTTAATCTCACTTATTGCAAACGCTGATATTGCAACGATTACGCTTATTAAAACGCCAAAAACAAAGATTAGCGGCCATTTTAATCGCATTGAAAATAGTGTTGAAGCAAATATTTTGCTCATTTCTAAATTAGGTATTGCCAAATTATGCATTGCAAAATTATGTATTGCAAAAGTGCATGTGCTTAAAGTGGAGAATGTCATTTTTTATTCTCCTTTGGCTTATTTTCCTTTGTTTTCCAACTTTCAAGAAGAATAAGAACCCATCTTGCGCCTTGATCAACATCCGTATTTTTAGCTTGATTATTATATTTAGTATCTGCAAATTCAGGAGGGTATAGTGCTGCAATCGTTTGACGCAATAAGTCTGCTCCATGCGTGTTCTTCCAAGAGTTTCTAAACGAACTTATGTCTGAAAGGGTATGTGATTTAATGTTTTCGCCACTGATTATTGAAACGTATTGTCTTGCAATTTGAGCTAATTTTGCAAAAGCTTGATCTTTTTTAATTTTGTTTTGGTTGTATTCAGCTACAACTTGCTCGATTTTTTTACGCCATTCTTGCTTATTTGCATTTAGAATATGAGCAGCATTTTTTACATCTTTTTTAGCATTAACTTTAGGATTGATTTTGCATATAGCAAAGTAGAGCATTGCGCTTGCTAAAAGTGCCACTATTATGCTTAAACCAATAAAAGCAAGTAGCATTGTTTCGTCGTTTAGAACCTTTTGAACATTAAGAATACTCACTGATTACACCAACCCAAACTACTCTAAGAGTAAATCTTGATTCTTCTTAACATTAAAAACGCTATTTTGCAAAGTTGCGTTGCAAATAAATTTAGCTAAAGAATGGAATATTTGGCTGCTGGAAGATCCTCGTATAAGGCAAGCCTTATAAGTGTTTAAGCAATCGTGCAAAGCGTTGTTTACAAATGCTCTATGTGCTTTTACCTCTTTAGCGCATGAATCATCTATTAAAAACGCTGGTATTTTGCGCATAGTTGTTCCATCAACTATTGGAATATTTTTAGACGCGCTAAATGGGTTTACAGGATTTATTGTTACAACTATTAAAGAATGTAAACTTGCGATTTTTTGTAAATCATTAAAATGTTTTTGCAAAATAGCGTATTCGTCCGTAATTATTACGATTAAACTATGTTTTTGCGTAATCGAATTAGCAAAATCAATAATTGCATTTGTGTTTCTAGTCTTTTTGCGTGCATTGCATAGTGAAATATCTAAGCTACGTTCAAAATCAGGAAGATTCCTGCAAGATGGGATTCTTAAAATATTATCTCCATCAAATAAAGCGCAATTAAGCGAATCGTTGCGTTTTAAGCTTAAAGACGCAAAAAAGCATGCTGTGTTAGAAGCAGTCTCATATAAGTACTCATTGCTTTTAGATGCGCAAGAAGCATTCATATTTACGCTAGAATCCACAAGAATCCAAGTTTTAGAAGAAGATTCGCGCTGCCTGGAAGAAACCATCGGCTCGCCAACTCTTGCGCTGGCTTTCCAATTAATCATTCTGGCTTCGTCTCCAGGCTGCCACGCGTGAACGTCTACTAAGTCGCCATTGCCAAATTTTTGACTAGAAGGATGTTCTCCTTCGAAAATGCTTAAAGATTTTTTTGCAAGTGGTAAATTTAGGCGATTGTCCAACACTTCGATTTTTCTTCTAACTTTTTTAGACGAATCGGAGCATAGCAAACTTCTTTTAGCATTATTAGCAAAAAAAGTTGGATGAGAATAAGCGTTAAGCAGTTTTGCAAAAATCATGGTGCAGGAACCGTCTTCACTATTGCATCAATAACTTGATCGCTAGTAATCGAATCCGCTAAAGCTTCAAAAGTCAAAAGAATTCTGTGTCTAAGAACTTCGTGAGCAAACTTTTTAACATCTTCTGGAATAACGTAATCTCTTCCAGAAAGCAAAGCTTGAGCTTGACCAATGCGGATCAAAGCAATAGAAGCTCTAGGGCTTGCTCCCATTCTAACTAGCGAAGAAATAGTTTTAAGAGGATGACTTCCTTGGCCTCTAGAAGTTGCAACAATATCTACAGCATAGTTCATAACAGCTTCCGAAACATGCACTCGCTTAGCAGCTGCGCGCAAAAAAGTAACATCTTGCAAACTTATTTTTTGACTATTAAGCGTTTGAGGATTAAAAACGTCACTTCCTCTGTTTGTTAGAAGCTCTAGCATACTTACTTCTTCGCTAGGCGAAGGATAAGTCATAACTGCTTTAAGCATAAAACGATCCATTTGAGCTTCTGGAAGATTAAATGTGCCTTCTTCTTCAATAGGATTTTGCGTAGCAATAACCATAAAAGGCTGAGGCAGATTAATGCGTTCCCCGCCTATTGTTGTTGCGCCTTCGGCCATTGCTTCTAGCATAGCGGATTGTGTTTTTGCGTTAGAACGATTGATTTCGTCTAAAAGAATCACGTTTGCGTGAATAGGGCCGATTTGTGTGGTAAATCTTTGAGAAGCAAAGTCAAAAACTTGTGTTCCAACTAAGTCTGCTGGCATTAAATCAGGAGTGCATTGAATTCGCTTAAAACTTCCAGACATAGCTGTTGCAAGAGTCTGCGCAGCAGTTGTTTTTGCAAGTCCTGGAACTGATTCAATAAGAATGTGGCCCCCAGCAATAAGCGTCAAAATAAGTGATTCTCTAAGTGAATCTTGGCCTACAAGCGTTTGCGTGAATCTGGAGCGAAGAATGGCAGCTATTTGCTGTGCTTTTTTAATGCTTTCGTTAGACACGCCTGCAGATATTGGCTGATTTACTTCGTCTATTGTGCTAGAAGCAACACCATTAGAAGCAGGTATGCGCGGTTGAGGTGGAAGAGAGAAAACACCAGTATTTTCGCTATTATTTTGACTATTTGGTTGTGGAGGGAATAATGCCATGCGTTTTATTTTAACCGATATGCGCTACCTTAGATGTTTTTAGTTTCTATTTTTGGCAAGTCTTTACTCGTTTTTCTATAAACTCCAGCTTGCTATGTGCTTTAGATTTCTATAAACTCCAGTCAATTGGTGTTGCGCCTAGAGATATTAATGCTTGATTTGCTCTAGAAAATGGCTTTGATCCAAAAAATCCTCTTGAAGCAGAAAGTGGGCTTGGATGAGGGGATTGAATAATTATTGCATTTGTAAGAAGAGGTGCTAGGCTTTGAGCGTTTCTGCCCCAAAGAATAGCCACAAGTGGAAGTGGTTTGCCATTAGCATCTTTACGATTATTTAATGCTGTTATTGCAGCATCTGTGATTTGTTCCCAGCCTTTTCCTTGATGACTATTAGCTTTTCCAGCTTCTACGCTAAGGCATCTGTTCAAAAGCATTACGCCTTGCTTAGTCCAAGGTGTTAAATCGCCATTTTTAGGCATTGGAACGTTTAAGTCGCTAACTAATTCTTTGTAAATATTAGTCAGACTTTTAGGCAACGGTTTAACACGAGCATCTACACAAAAACTAAGACCAACGGGGTGGCCTGGAGTAGGGTATGGGTCTTGGCCAACAATAAGAACTTTTATTTGATTAAATGGAATAGTAAAAGCTCTAAGAATATTATGACTTTCTGGCAAAAATCGCCTTCCGCATGCCATCTCTTCGCGCAAGAAGTCTCCCATTTTGTGGATTTGCGGTTCAACTGGCTCAAGAGCATTTGCCCAATCTGGGTCTATTAGTTCGTGCAAAGATTTTCTATTCTTAATATTCATGATTATCAACTCTAAAACAAGGGCGATAAATCCAAAATCAAATATAAAAATAAATAAATTTTTTACGCTTTGTGCGCGGCATTCGCTAATATGGATTCATATTGTTTAGATAGTTTTTAGAAGGGATGCAATTATGGCGCATAAGCAGAACGTGTCGTTTACGCCAGATGCTTTTGATAATCCACCAGAAGGCCCTGTTGGTGTTCATCGCGGAAATCGCGCTTGGTATGCTGTATTGCTCCCATATGTAGTAGTCATAGCTGTAGCTGTTATTTTAGGCGTTTTTGCGTGGGCTATTATGTCTGGAGAAATCAACAATATTCGTTTGCCTTGGAGTGCAAATCAGTCAACAACTGCTAAGTCTTCTAACGTTAAGAGCGGTAAGATTGATGAGCACAAGAGCAAGTCTGATAATGCTAATGACGATTCAGACGAAGATAGAGATCCAGTAAAAGAAGATAAGTCAAACAAAACAGATAAAAATGATAATAGCTCTAAGGATTCTAAAGACAATAATGCAAGCGACTCAAATTCTTCTGAACAACCTATTAACAAGACTGTTCCAGTAAGAGTTGTTAACGCAACAAAGATTCAGGGTCATGCGGCTCAAGAAGCAGCAAAGCTTAAGCAAGCAGGCTATGCAAGCGTAGAAGCTGCAAATCCTTCTGGAAACGTTCCTGCTGATTCCGTTGTTTGGTATAAGGGAGACGAGAATCGATCTGCTGCTGAAGATATTGCTAAGACGCTTGGAATTAGCAATGTTGAGCCTGCAAATCAAATAGCAACCACTATTGTTGTTGTTTTGTGCAAGTAAATGTGCAATTAGATTGCATGTGTGCGATTGCATATGTGCGAGTGCATTAAATAAGTGACGCAACAAGTGATGTAATAAATTTGATTAATAAATAAATACTTAAATAGTCAATTGAAAAACTACAATAAGTGGCTTTTTGATTGGCTATTTTTGATTTTATACTATAGATTTTTTCTATAGATTTTTGATTATAGTTGGCACTCGGGCATGTAGAGTGCTAATCTTCATTTAGCACTCAGTTTAACGGTTTAGTCAACAGCTGACGGTTGATTAGCTAAAAGAAGCATGAGTGAGTGTCCATAGTTAATTTATGTGGAGGAATAATGGCAAAGATTATTGCCTATGAAGAGGATGCCCGCCAGGGTATGCTTGCTGGTCTTGATAAGCTTGCAAATACAGTAAAGGTCACTCTTGGACCAAAGGGTCGTAACGTAGTTCTAGATAAGTCTTACGGCGCTCCAACAATCACTAATGATGGCGTTTCAATCGCTAAAGAGATTGACCTTGAAGACCCATACGAGCGTATTGGTGCTGAATTAGTTAAGGAAGTTGCTAAGAAGACTGATGACGTTGCAGGCGACGGCACTACAACCGCTACTGTTTTGGCTCAGTCTTTGGTGCACGAAGGCTTAAAGAACGTTGTTGCTGGTAGCAATCCAATTGCTCTTCGCCGCGGCATTGAAAAAGCTTCCGAAGCAATTGTTAAGGAATTGCTTGCGTCTGCTAAAGATGTTGAAACAAAGGATCAAATCGCTGCTACTGCTACGATTTCTGCTGCCGACCCAGAAGTTGGCGAAAAGATTGCAGAAGCTCTAGATAAGGTTGGTCAAGACGGCGTTGTTACTGTTGAAGACAACAACAAGTTTGGTCTTGATTTGGACTTTACAGAAGGCATGCGCTTTGATAAGGGTTACATTTCTCCTTACTTTGTAACTAACGCAGAAGATCAGACTGCTGTTTTGGAAGATCCATACATTTTGCTCACTTCTGGCAAGGTTTCTAGCCAGCAAGACATTGTTCATGTTGCAGAACTTGTTATGAAGTCTGGTAAGCCATTGCTTATTATTGCGGAAGATGTTGATGGCGAAGCTTTGCCAACTCTTGTTCTTAACAAGATTCGTGGCACTTTCAACACTGTAGCTGTTAAGGCTCCAGGCTTTGGCGATCGTCGCAAGGCAATGTTGCAAGATATGGCAATTTTGACTGGCGCTCAGGTTGTTTCTGACGACCTTGGCTTAAAGCTTGATTCTATCGATGCATCTGTGTTTGGTCATGCATCTAAGGTGATTGTTTCTAAGGACGAAACAACTATCGTTTCTGGTGCTGGCTCTAAGGAAGACGTTGAGGCTCGTGTTGCTCAGATTCGCGGCGAAATCGAAAATACCGATTCCGATTACGATCGCGAAAAGCTTCAGGAGCGTCTTGCAAAGCTTGCTGGTGGAGTTGCCGTTATTAAGGTTGGCGCTGCTACAGAAGTAGAAGCCAAGGAGCGCAAGCATCGCATTGAAGATGCAGTGCGTAACGCTAAGGCTGCAATCGAAGAGGGCTTGCTCCCAGGTGGTGGCGTTGCTCTTGTTCAAGCTGCTGCAAAGGTTGAGAAGTCTGCCGAAGTCGCAAATCTTAAGGGCGAAGAAGCTACTGGCGCTGCAATCGTGTTCCGCGCTGTAGAAGCTCCAATCAAGCAGATTGCTCAAAATAGCGGTGTTTCTGGAGATGTTGTTCTTAACAAGGTTCGCGAGCTTCCAGAAGGCCAAGGCTTTAACGCTGCAACCAACGCTTACGAAGATTTGATGGCTGCTGGCGTTACCGACCCAGTTAAGGTAACTCGTTCTGCTCTACAGAATGCTGCTTCTATTGCTGGTTTGTTCTTAACAACCGAAGCTGTTGTTGCAAATAAGCCAGAAAAGCCAGCTGCAGCTCCTGCAGGCGGCGCAGAGATGGGCTACTAAATTAAATTAACTCTTTGATTGAGTCTGTTTAGTTATCAATACATGAGCGGTAAAGTTTTGACTTTGCCGCTCATGTTTGTTTTTGTTTTTGTGATTTGTGACTTTTGTTTAGTTCATTGCAAACAAGGAAGTTGCTTGTGCTTCTGTATCCATGTAAATGTTAGAAACATTTTGCATTGCTAATTGAATTGCCTCTAGAGATTGCTCCATTTGTTGGTGTGCTGCACGCCATTGCCCAGCGGTTGTTGCAAACTGAGTTGCAGCAGGGCCAGTCCACACGCTTTGTAATTGCTGTAGATTTGCGTACATTCCATTTGTTGCATCTCGAATCGCATTAATCGAAGATCCGACTGCTGCGGCAGATTGCTGAATTTGCTCTGAGTCTACTCTAAATTGTGCCATTTTTACTCCTTAATGTTTGTAAATGTATGTGTTTTTCTATGTTTTTTTTTTATTTCCGTGTTCTCTAATGCTTGTATAGAATGTGTTTGTACAGAATGATGCGTCTAAAACTTAATTTTGCTCTTGTTTCTTGTAATCTAAAAACACGGTATTATGAATATATGCCATTAAGCGATTATGACAAAGATTTTTTTACTAATGTGGTTAAAGGCTTATGCACACTTATAATGCTTGCGTTTTTAAGCCAAATTGCTTTATTTGCAAGCATTGCTTTTGCGGAAGATGAATCAAAAAATGGTGATTTAGCAAATAAAAGTTCTAATAATTATGGCATTGTTGCTACTGATTCAATTACAGATACGGAAAATCTTCTAGGGGATTCCGTTGCAAAAGTCTCTGATATGACTGCTAGCACAAAAAAGCAAACAGGCGTATCTGTGCGCCTTCTTTATTTAGCTAATTTTAGCGGCAGCAAAGACCCATCAAAGTGGGCTAGCGATTTATTAACAAGCACGAATCCAGCTCCAAACACTGTTCTTTTAGCAATTGCTACTCATGATGGAAGGCTTGTTGTTGCAGTTTCGCCTAATTCCGATGAATGGCTTAAAAGAAAAACAACGGTTGACTTATTGTCGGATGCAGCTTACAGGCCATTAGTTAACGCGCAAGGTGCTGACTGGGCTAAGTCTGCGATTTTGCTTATGAAGCAGATTTCTAGAGCTAAAAAAACAGCGGTTACGCCTTCAACAAGTATTATTGCAACTATTGTTATGATTGTTGTGATTGCAGCATTGTTTGTAATTGTTGCGATTGTACTTTATAGAAGAAATTATGTGCTAAAGCAAGTTAAACTAGGATTTAGAAAAGCTAAGCGTAGGCACGCATCGCATAAATAAAATTATTTTTTCCAGGAAACACTCAGGAAACATTCAGCTTTATAAGTGATGCTAAACAGTATGGGTAAGAATGTAGAAGCATCTATTGTTGTGGTCGATGACGAACCTTCAATTCGTGAACTTTTGGTTGCATCGTTGCACTTTGCTGGATTTGACGTAGAAACCGCTGCCTCTGGATCGGAAGCAATCGAGGTTATAGAGCGCGTTCATCCAGATCTTATTGTTATGGACGTTATGCTACCAGATATTGATGGGTTTACTGTTACAAGGCGAATCCGCCAAAATGGTGTGGTAGTGCCAGTGCTGTTTCTTACAGCTAGAGATGATACTCAAGATAAGATTATGGGCTTAACAGTTGGTGGAGATGACTACGTTACAAAACCTTTTAGCCTAGAAGAAGTAGTTGCTAGAATTCGTGCGATTTTGCGCAGAACTCAAGAGCCAGAAGAAGACACCCCTGTTGTGCGCGTTGCAGATTTAGAGATTAATGAGGACTCGCACGATGTTTCTAGAGCTGGAGTTCCAATCGAGCTAAGTCCTACGGAATACAAGCTTTTGCATTACTTAATGGATAACGAAGGCAGAGTGTTGTCTAAAAGCCAGATTCTTAATCACGTTTGGCAATACGATTGGGGTGGAGACGCAGCAATCGTTGAATCCTATATTTCTTATCTTAGAAAGAAAATCGACGGTATTGAGATTAAGCATGACGACGGCTCTATAGAGAAAGTCGTTCCACTTATTGAAACTAAGCGCGGAATTGGTTACATGATTCGCGTACCAAAGGCAGGTCAAGCCTGATTATGAATAGTGGCAAGTCTGCGGAAGTCGCTATTCATAATCCAGAAGTTGCTAATGCAAATGCGGATTATAAAAGCAAAAACAATAATCCTAATAAAAAGCATAAAGCAGCAAAATGGATACGTAAACATCTAGATGCAATACCGTTAAGCACTCGATTAGTGGCATGTACGCTTGTAGTTTTAACTATTGCAGCATTTTGCATATCATTGTCGATTAGGCAATTAGTTGGAAGCTATTTGCTAGATAAAACCGATGCTCAGTTGGCAGATCAAGCCCAGCTTATTTACGACAATATTGATTTGCTTAGAAAAAAGGATTCAAAAGATCCAACTGTTGGTCCAAATGACTATTTCTTGCAAATTCGAGACACTAATAACAAAATTATTACAACGCCTTTGGTTCCTCCGCTTAAAGGAGACGTTGTTTCTATGCCAACGCTGCCAGAAGATGGAGAAATCAACAGCGTTGTTATAAAAAGAAAGCCGTTTACATCTCCTGCTGTTGTTCATGGCGACCTTAAAAGCGTTGATGAAGCAACTGCAAAGGTTGCTCAGTCGCCGTGGCGCGTACTAGTTCTTACATGGGGTAATCGCAGTGGTTACAACTCCGAAATGCGCGTTAGAGGTTACGTTTATATAGCGCTTTCTCTAAGCGACCAAATGGATACTCTAAATACTCTTACGCGCTATTGTTTAATGGTTAGTATAACTGTTATTTTGCTTGGTGCAGTTTTGTCTGCTTTGATTATTCAATCAACTCTTGTTCCGCTAAAAAGAATAGAAAAAACAGCTTCTAAAATTGCTTCTGGAGATTTAAGCAGACGAGTTCCATCTGCTCCAGAAAACACGGAAGTTGGGTCTTTGGCAGCAAGCTTAAATTCAATGCTTTCTAGAATTGAGCAAGGCTTTAACGATCAAGAAGCAATGACAGAAAAAATGAAACGTTTTGTTTCGGATGCAAGTCACGAGCTTAGAACGCCACTAGCTGCGATTCACGGTTATGCAGAATTGTATTACATGTGGAGAGGCGTTGCTGGTCAGCAAGATAAGGCTGATGATTCAATTGCTCACATTAAGGCTTCTAGCGAAAGAATGACGGAGCTTGTTGAAGATTTGCTTTCGCTAGCGCGATTTGATGAGGGGCGAGGAATCAATGTTTCTCAAACTGTTAATGTAACTCCAATTCTTAAAGATGCTGCTAATGATTTGCGCGCGCTTGATCAAGTTAGAGTTGTGCAGCAAGGAACATTGTATTTAGCAGACGACTTAAAGCTAATGGATTGCTCTAAGCCTACAAATTGTAATCTTGATAGAAAGTTTATTTTTACTCCGGGCTCGCTTCCTAACGTTACTATAAAGGGCGATGGAGCAAGGTTGCGTCAAGTTCTTACTAATATTGTTGGCAACATTCATCGTTATACTCCAAGTGATTCTCCTGTAGAAATCGGAATGGGAATTTTTAAAGCTTCGATTACTCCAGAAGCTTTGCAAAAAATGAGCGCTGTTTCTAAGTCTCTTAAGGATTTTTTGGAGGCTGCAGAAGTTAGCCAATCAACAGGTGCTGGCAGCTCTTACGTTGTTATAAGGGTTGTTGATCACGGTCCTGGAGTTCCAGAAGAATCGTTGCCTCATATTTTTGAGCGTTTCTATATTGCTGATCCTTCTAGAGCCATGGAAAAGGGCGGTACAGGCTTGGGCATGTCTATTGCGCAATCTGTTGTTAAAGCTCATCGCGGTTTGATTTGCGCAACAACGTCTTGTGCGTATAGAACTAGTGAAGATAATTTTGCTACAGATATTTCTGCAGATATAACATTGAATGGAGATGAATCTTTGGATTCTAATCCTCACGGTTTAACTCTTACAGTTGTATTACCAAATGTTATTATTGACGATAGTAGCGATAGCGGTGATAGTAGCGATAGTGCAAACAAAGAAAATAATGTAGATAAATCAAATAAAATGCTTACAAGTGACTCTATTAGTGGTGTTGAAAATAACAAGACTGTTTAGATTGCTTAGGTTGTTTAGACTGTAGGTTATTTAGACTGTTTAGATTATTTAGGTTGTTCTAGATTCATGCGCTACAATTAGAAAAGTGTGAATCTGTAGAGTTATGTGGATGTAGTAGAATTGATGATTCGCATAAAGTTTAGTGAATTTGAGTGAGGTGTGTTATGCCCAACGGGCGCGTTCGTTGGTATGATTCCCAAAAGGGATATGGCTTTATAGTGGATGAAGACGGCAAAGATGTATTCTTGCCTTCTTCTGCCTTGCCATCGTCAATAAAAGAATTGCGTAAAGGTACGCGTGTGGAATTTTCTGTTGTAGAAGGACGCAAAGGCCCGCAAGCAATGGGACTTACACTCGTAGCTTCTGCTCCTTCGCTTGTAAAGGCTACAAGGCCAAAAGCAGAAGATATGGCTGCAATTGTAGAAGACCTTATTAAGCTTTTGGACTCTGCTGGCAACGGCTTGCGTAGACGCCATTATCCATCTAGTGCGGAATCTAAAAAGCTTGCGCACTTGTTGCGTGCTGTAGCAGATAATTTTGACGTACAAGATTAATAGTTAACAGGATTTTTTATGGAAGATGAAGTAATAAATCCGCAGGAGCTTGCTTATGAAGTTGCTGTGGAAACTTCGGAGCGCAAAAACGCTGTAGGCGATTTTGTAGGCAAAACGGAGCTTGGTAGTAATGTTACTGATTTCCGTTTTGCTTGCACTATGCTTGGCTATGAAGGCTGGCAATGGTCGGTAACGCTGTATTATGATGAAGATGCTGGTCGTTGGACTGTTAACGAGTCTAGTCTTGCTCCAACTGAAGATTCGTTACTTCCTCCTCCTTGGGTTCCTTGGAAAGATAGACTTAGGCCTACGGATCTTTCTGTTATGGATTCAATCGGCACTGCAGAAGATGACTCCAGGCTTGAAGATGGCGTTAAGCTTGATGGTGCTAAAGAAAATGATGAATCTGAAGACGGTTCGCAATGCGCTAAAGATAGTGAAAACAGTAATAACGACGCAAATAACGAGAATAGCGAAAATGGCGCGGATAGTTCGGATAGTGAAAGCGCATATAATGCAGATAACGCAAGTGCAGAAGATGATGAAAATCTTGAAAATGGGGAGTCAAAAGAAGATTTTGAAGATGCTGTTGAAACTTTCCGCTTAACTCGAAAAAGAGTTATGACTGCTCAAGCTATAGCTCAAACTGCGAAAAGATGGTATGCGGGTCAACATGGACCAAAGTCGCTTTCTACTAAGATTGCGGATGGAAAAGCTTGCTCGTCATGTGGATTTATGATTCCTCTTGCGGGAAGTCTTGGAAACATGTTTGGAGTTTGCGCAAATATGTGGAGCCCAGACGATGGGCGAGTGGTTGCGCTTGATCATGGATGCGGAGAACATTCCGAAATAGCGCCTCCTGAGCCATCGCAGCTTTGGGTTCAATCAGAGCCTGCTTACGACGACTATCACATTGAGATTGTTCCTCAAACACCTAGAGAAGAACGCGCAGATGTTGAGCTTATAGAAGAAGCGATTGAAGATAGTAAAGAAAATCGCAAGACAAGGCGTAAGCGCGTTTTAGTTGAGAATAATCAAGATAGCGAAGAGCACAATGAAGATGGTTTGCACAATGAAGATATTGCAGAATCCAAAAGCAGTGCACAAATCGTAGATAGTGCAGAATCTGAAGATAATTTTGACTCAAATAATAATCCGCAACCAAACGATTAGTCCCACGGATTCTATAGAGAGCATTGCTCTAGAGTCATGGCAACTCGTTACCATGGAACAAGGATAAAAACGGAAGGCAATTATGTTTGAACGGTTTACTGACCGCGCTCGGCGTGTTATTGTGCTAGCGCAAGAAGAAGCGCGCGCTCTTCAGCATAACTACATTGGTACGGAGCATATTCTTTTAGGCCTTATTAGAGAAGGCGAAGGAATAGCAGCGAAAGCTTTGAGCGCAAAAGGCGTAGATTTAGACGGTACTCGCAAACAAGTAAAAGAGATGATTGGCACGGGCACTGTTTCGCCTAATGGCCACATACCTTTTACTCCGCATGCTAAGCAGGTGCTTGAGCTTAGTTTGCGTGAAGCTTTGCAACTTGGTCATAGTTATATTGGTACGGAGCATATTCTTTTAGGCCTTATTAGAGAAGGCGAAGGCGTTGGAACGCAAGTGCTTATTAAAATGGAGGTTGATTTAGGCGATCTTCGTAGCACGGCAATGGATTTGATTCGTGGCAATTCTGGCATTCCTGCGGACGCTCAAGGAGCAGATCTTGCAAATGCTGGGGGAGTTCAAGATAAACGCAATCAGTCTGGTTCTGCTCTTTTAGATCAGTTTGGAAGAAATCTTACTAACGAAGCTCAACAAGGCAAGCTTGATCCTGTTATTGGACGCTCTAAAGAAATCGAGCGCGTTATGGTTGTGCTTTCTAGAAGAACAAAGAATAATCCTGTTCTTATTGGCGATCCAGGCGTTGGTAAAACAGCTGTTGTAGAAGGTCTTGCGCAAAAGATTGTTGCTGGAGACGTTCCAGAAACGTTAAAGGGTAAGCAAGTTTATTCCCTCGATCTTGGCTCAATGGTTGCAGGCTCTCGTTACCGCGGCGATTTTGAAGAGCGCTTAAAGAAGGTGCTTAAAGAGATTAAGACTCGCGGAGATATTGTTCTATTTATTGACGAGATTCACACTATTGTTGGAGCGGGCGCTGCTGATGGCGCTTTGGGCGCTTCCGATATGCTTAAGCCTATGCTTGCGCGCGGTGAGATGCAAACGATTGGTGCTACAACTACAGATGAGTATAGAAAGTATATTGAAAAGGATGCGGCTTTGGAACGTAGATTCCAGCCAATTCAGGTTCAAGAGCCTTCTATTGCAGAGACAATTGAAATTCTAAAGGGCTTGCGCGCGCGTTACGAGAATCATCATCATGTAACCATTACGGATGGTGCTTTGCAATCTGCAGCAGAAATGTCTGCTCGATACATTCAAGATCGCAATTTGCCAGATAAGGCGATTGACTTGATTGACGAAGCTGGTGCTCGATTGCGAATTAAGCGCTTAACAGAGCCTTCAGAGCTTAAAGAACTTGATTCTAAGATTTCTAAGCTTTCCGATAAAAAAGACGAAGCTATTAAGAATCAAGATTTTGAAAAAGCTGCCGACTTGCGAGATGAGCAAGAGAAGCTTGAAGAAGATCGTAAGATTAAAGAGCAAGCTTGGCGCGAAGGCGAATCCAATGTGAATATGGTTGTAGACGAAGATGTGATTGCATCTGTTGTTTCTAATACAACTGGTATTCCTGTTGTTAAGCTCACGCAAGCAGAGTCTAAAAAGCTGCTTGGCATGGAAGCAGAACTGCATAAGCGCATTATTGGTCAAGATGAGGCTGTTTGTGCGCTTTCTCGCTCGATTCGTCGTGCTCGAGTGGGCTTGAAGGATCCAAAGCGTCCTGCTGGCTCGTTTATTTTTGCTGGCCCTACTGGTGTTGGTAAAACTGAGCTTGCTAAGACTTTGGCTCAGTTCTTGTTTGACGACGACGATGCGCTTATTCGCGTAGATATGTCGGAGTTTGCAGAAAAGTATGCAGCTTCGCGTCTTTTTGGTGCTCCTCCAGGCTATGTTGGCTACGAGGAAGGTGGCGAGCTTACGGAGAAGGTTCGTAGAAAGCCATTCTCTGTGGTTTTGTTCGACGAGATTGAGAAGGCGCATCCAGATATTTTCAACACGTTGTTGCAAGTTTTGGATGATGGCCACTTAACAGATGGTCAAGGCCGAAAAGTTGATTTTAAGAACACTATTATTATCTTGACTACGAATCTTGGTACTCGAGATATTGCTAAGGCAGCAAACACAGGATTTAGCCTTGGTAATAACGCGGATGCTTCTTATCAGCGTATGAAGGATCAAGTTAATTCCGAGCTTAAGCGTCAATTCCGCCCAGAGTTCCTTAACCGTTTAGACGATACTATTGTGTTCCGTCAGCTTACTGAGCCAGAGGTTCGTCAAATTGTTGACTTAGATGTTAAGCGTTTGAACGACCGCTTGTTTGAGCGTCATATGGCTTTGGAGCTTACAGATGAAGCTAAGAATCTTCTTGCGCAGAAGGGCTTTGACCCGCTTCTTGGAGCAAGGCCATTGCGTAGAGTTATTCAGCGAGACATCGAGGATGCTATTAGCGAGAAGATTCTGCTTGGCGATTTAACAGACGGCGAGTGCGTTGAGGTGGATGCCGAAGGCGAAGGGTTGCTTGGAGAATTTATTTTCCGCGGTAAGAAGTTTGATTCTGCATGCAGCGACTCTAAGTCGGCAGAATCCACTGATTCCAGCGATTCTTCTGAATCAACTGAGTCAGCTAAATTAGCTGACTCTGATTCCGCTTCTAAAGTCGAATCGGAGTCTTAGTTGTACAATTAAGATTTCTATTAAAATCTCTTAATAAACTTAATCTCCGTTAATATGCAAGCTACAGCACGCAAATTAACGGAGATTTTTTTGATTTGCGTCTTTCTTAAGTGTTTTTAGCATTTCTAAAATTTGCTTAGGATTAGTTTCTGGCAAATAGGAGCTTGTAACAGCTAGCGATATTTGCGCGAGCTTTGCAGAATCCAAATAGCATATGTACACAGGACTATTGGTTGGTTGGAACTTTTTCTTAAAGAAGTACAACGACTTAAATCCGTATGCTGGTTCCAAAATGTCGGACATCATCTCTAGAGCATGAACAATAATCTCGTTGGACTCATGGTGATTTACGTCATTTTGTGCATGTTCTACGCCATCATTATCATTATTTCCTATATCGTCCTTGTTATTAACAGTGTTCGCTTCATTTTGCAAAGAAGTTGAAGTACTAGAATCGTTTGAGTCGCAAATATCTGTTATTCCAGCAAGAGGAGCAGCAGAAAGACTCATAAATTCCACAGCAGATTCTGGATTCTCAAGTCCTTCATCTCTTAAGCGTTCCGCCATTCTTGCAATAAGCAATTCCATAATTCCATTAGGACTATCCGTACGGTGCCTCATAAAATCAAGAGTCCACCCTATTACGCGATTGTTGCTATAAGTAGGCATCCAGCTCGTAACGCCAAGAACCTTGCCGTTATTGTCAATTGCATACAAAATTTTTACTCGAGGATCGTGCAATTCTTCTAATCCGCCAAGAGTAAACTTCATCTCTGGAAGAGATTTAAGCTCTGCCCACTCTTCCGAAATCTCAATAATCTGTTGTTGAATTTCCCACGGAGCATCGTTGTATGTGCTAAGAACATCTGTTATTCCATCGCGTTTTGCTTTGTTTATAGCGGTACGAATATCTTGCCACTTTTTGCCACGAGTTTGCCACTCTTTAGGGTAAACAAGCATATCGCTTCCAACTTTAATAGACATAAAACCAAGAGATTCTAGGTTTTTGCGGTCTTCCTCATGCACAGCATAGAAAGCTGGAGACCAAGAGTTTTGCTCGCAAAGTTGAATAAACGCTTTCAAATCATTCTTATATTCTGTTTTATCTCCAAAAGGCCCTGTTAATGTTAAAGCAATTCCATACTTAAGCCTATATGCTATTGCGGAGCGTTCCGTGTTGGAGAACCAATAGTGATTGTCTGGCCAAGTAGTCATAAAGCTCATTGTGTCTCCGCCAAAATGAACTAATTGACTTGCTTTTTTACGATCGTCTTCGTTAATAGTAACTTTGTTCTTAAACCACATAAGGCAAACAACAAAAAGAACAATCCAAAGAAGCACTCCAACGCATTGAGTAATAGCAGAAGCAAGTGGAGTTAATGGCATAAGCATTGCGTTAGATCTTGTTCCAAATCCCATAGGCATCCAACGTCCTGGAAGGTCACGGAGTAAATGATGCAAATCTGCTGTAGGCTTAAACTCATTTGGAGCAATTAATCCAAAGCAAACATATCCTATTCCAGTAGAAAATAGTGCAAGAACAATTGCAACTAAGCCAATTCTGCGTTCAAACTTATCGCTATGATTTGGAAAATGCTTTATGTTTATAAACAATAGTATTGCGATTAAAAGTGGAGGCAGAGCAGTGAGCATAAATGCTATAGAAGTTGCATTATTCTTGTGGAAAATCATAGCTCGCTTAGCTGCTATTAATGGCAAAATCGCAAAATACATAGTTGCATAAACTGCAGTAAGTCCATTAATTGTTATAGCCGCATATGCTGCAAGCCTTCTTCCGCGTAAAAGTCCCCAAGCTATAATCATTAGTGTTACAATCGGCAAAAGAATACGAATCCAAAGACCGCCAATTGTTGCGTGTTGCAATCCAGAATGAAGTAAACAGCTGCTAGAACTATAATTCGATATGCATCTTGCAAGCCAAGGTTTTGTGCCCATTTGTGGAGACATAAACAAGCCAAGAGTTGTTAGTATTCCAGCATGTGATTTTGAAGATAAAGCAAGAACAGGGCCTAACGCCATAATAAGTTGTGCTATTGAAAACAGTCGCCTAATTTCGTAGTCTGTTCCATGCCACCAACTTGCGCTTTTAGTAGTATTAGTTTTGATGTTCTTGTTCATTAAATTGCCAATAATATGGCCACAAATCGCCGCAAAAATCGTGCAATAATCCCCAGGATTTCCACTATAAAGAAGCATTGCAGACGTTATTGAATAGCCTAAAACAAGCATTCGTCTACGCCACAATATTGATTCGCATGTTGCTGCAGACATAAACGCGCCAACAAAAAGAGTAAAAGGCGAAAGTCTAATTGGTATTCGCGTAATCCAATGCATATTGCGAATGATCGCAGAAAGATTACCGATTAAAGTAAGACCAAGTACTATTCCAATAAGAGTGCTAAATATTGATACAAAGAGCAAGCGTATTTTTCCAATTTTTGTTTCTGCCATTCCAACCAAAATAATCAACAGAATCGCATTAACAATTAAAGATGAAAAACTATTTACAAAGAAAAGCGAGTGGAATAGTTTAATCAAAAGTTGTGGAATATTCTTATGGCCAAAAAGGAAAGGCGACCCAATTTTAGGCTTATGATGTGAGAAAAATTGAGCAAGAGTAGCGTTTGTGCCGTATGCGTAAATGTGCATTACGGTACGGAAAATCCAATGTACAAGGTTTATAAGCAAAAATACAAGAGTGATTTTTACTGCAAGAACTCGCTGAGACAACCAGATTCTAACATCATTACTTAGTATAGACAAATGATGTTTTGCTGTTGACTTGTGATTTTTTGATAAAAAGTTTGGCATGCTTACCGCCTCACCTTCTGATTAACAACCACTTGAATATTGCTATAAGAGCTTAAATCCGGATCATGTTTTGCTATTCCAGCGTCTTTACAAAGATGATCAATAGCAACCTTTAATCCGCTTTGAACCGTATGCCAATCGTGGCCTGAGCCCTTAGAAATCATTGTTATAACGCTTATTCCAGCTTTGTGTGCTGCCACAGCAATAGTGGATTGGTTTATTTGTGATTTTGGATCCCATGCTCCTGCTATTGAATAATAATTTTGATTTAATGGAGCGTTTTTTCTCATTATGTTTGCTGGAATATGTTTTTCGTATTCCTTGCGATTTCCGTTAAAATAGCGGTTTATTGTTTCGTTTTTATTCTTGTAAGTTGGCTCTAATTCTCCGCCAGCAGAATACATGTTTCCAAATAACTTTGGATATGCTGGAACTATTTGAGTTGCACAAGTTCCACCTTGAGAAAATCCTCCCATAAGCCAAAGTGCTGGATTTGTGCTTACAGGAAGATTTTTGCGAATCCAGCTAACAACATCTTTAGCTAGGTACGTTTGAGCATTCCCATAAACCTTTGTGTTTGCACAAAGTGAATTGTGCGTTGAAGTGCCATTTTGGTCTGGGAAACAACAATCGGAGCTAAACCATTGTGTTTTTTAGCGTAAGCATCTAAAGTGTTCACTATTTCGCTTGCAGCAAATAGTCTATTAGGGCTTCCTGGCTGTCCAGAAAGAAGAACCATTACAGGAAGTTTTGGAGCAAATTTTGTTAGCGCAGCTGGAGGAAGATACACGTTTGCGATTCTAGCGCGGAAGTTTGATTGTGTTGCAGGAATTCTAACAGAGCGGCTAATGCCTTTGGATGGCATTTTAGGCAGTTTTTTCTGATCTGCTAGTGAGTTCCAATCTTTAATCTCCATAATGGCATTGTGTTTATTATGCTCTTCTAGCTTTGGGTAATTTCCTAATCCAAAAACAGATCCAATAGTTGTGTATTCTCCGTAAATCATATTTACGCGAATCATTGTTGCTAAAACAAATAAGATAATCGAAAAAATAGCGAAAGCTCTTCTGCATCCTTTAGAAATTATTGCAGCACTTAGAGCAAAGCCTACGGCAGCAAATCCTCCTGCAATCGAAAAAATCACAAGCCATCCAAGACTTACGCCAAACACAAGAAAAACGTCGGATATTAGCCAAGTTATGAATCCAAAAATAATGGCAAATAAAAATGCTGAGCCTAATTGAGTTAAGAGTTTTGAAAAATACTTAGACTTTTTAGGTTTTGTAATTAAAAGAACAGCTAAGCATAATCCAGATATTGCGAATATGCTTATAGGTAGAATGCCGTGCATTAAGTTAATTGTGGCAATAAATTGCTTCATTCTTACTGTTCCTTAAAACCTCGCTAGATTGAAGATAACAAACACAACCATTGCAAATATAGTATATAATCCTTAAAATTTTCTATATTTTGTCATCTATTATAATGATAAATGCTATAGAACATATTACAATACATCAAAAGTATGAATATGCATAGTTTTATACGGTTGTTTTGTATGACGATAGCGATACTTAAGATATATGTGTAAATGGATGCGTACACATACATGCGTTAAGAACGTAATAAACGTAATATGCATTAAACATTAGGCGTAAATCAGAAGGGTGCAAAATTGCCATTAAGCAATTCTCTTACAATTTTTAAGCAATTTGAGCGTTTTAAGATTAGGTTTGCTCGTTGGACGTACTCCGTTATGTTTGTTGCTTTTTGCGCAATAATGGTTATGATTGTGCAGCTTTCTGTACAGCGTTCTGGTCGAGTAGAAATGACTTCATCACTTTCGGCAAGCGCTTGGAACATAATCTCAAAAATGTGGCTTAAGCTTAATTTTGTTTTTGTGCTTAATCTTCTTATTCTTGCGTTGATTTATGGTATTTTGCTAATAATCATAAATCGTTTTTGGATTACGTCTGCTATTTTGATTAGCGCATCTATAATTGTTTCTGTTATTGAATATATGAAAGTGAATGTTCGATACGAAACGATTCTTCCAGCTGACTTAAACTTTTTAAAAAGTAATACTGGAAATATCGCATCTTTTCTTCCAGACAACGCAAATGCTGTTATTTTTAGCTCTATTGTTGCTGTTCTAATAACTTGGGTTATTGCGCTTTTATTGCATGTTCTAGATGTTAATCATGGAAAAATTGTTATTATTTCAAATTTAAGAACTTCAATTTTGGTTCGTGTTGTAACTTTAATAGCATTATTAGCGACTTTTGGATGGTATATTTGCACAGTTGGAACTGTTGATTCTAGCGCAAACAATTTTGCTAAGTTTATGGGAGACACGCCATCAATGTGGGACTCCGTTTACGACGCTCAAAGAAACGGCGCATTAGTGGCATTTTTAAGGCAAGTAAACCCAAAGGTTATGGATAAGCCTGCGGATTACAGTGAGCGAACTATGAGCGCTTTGCTAGAAAAATACAATAATGAAGCAAAGAAAATAAACGCTTCTAGAAAATCAAAAATCTCCGATAATACTGTTGTTTATGTGCTTTCGGAATCATTCTCTAATCCAATAAGAGTTCCTGGATTGCAACTAAATAAGAATCCAATGCCGTTTATAAGTTCTGTGAAAGAGAAAACGGATAGTGGATTAATGCTTTCTTCTGGCTACGGCGGAGGAACTGCAAACCTTGAATACATGTCTCTTACGGGATTGAGCATGGTGAACTTTAACTCATCTCTTACAAGCCCGTATCAGCAACTTGTTCCAAATTCTTCTTGGACTCCTACAATTAACAGGTATTGGGGGAGTGAATCTAATTCCATAGCATTCCACCCGTATGAGCCGAGTATGTACTTGCGCTCAACAAACTATAAGAAGTTTGGTTTTAGTAAGTTCTACTCGCTAGAAGCTCCTAATGTTATTGCGCACAAAAATATGCTTGATAAATCGCCTTATGTTTGCGACGAGTCTGCGTATAAAAGCGCGTTTGAAAAAATCGCTTCTGGTAAAAATAACCAATTTGTGCAAATAGTCACAATGCAAAATCATATGCCATTTAGGAATTGGTATAAGAACAATGATTTTAAGGCTAGTTCAAAGCCTGGCTCGCCAAAGCTTGGAAGCTCGGAAATATCTTCGATTGAAACATACGCTAAGGGAGTGAATTACACCGATAAAGCAACTCAAGCGTTCTTAAATGATTTAGATTCTATAAATAAGCCAGTGACTGTTGTATTTTATGGTGATCATCTTCCTGGAATATATAGTACTGCTAGCGACGATGAGAATAATTCTCTTGATTTGCATCTAACTGATTACTTTATTTGGTCAAATAAAAAGGCAAGAGAAAATAATAAAGCTCCAAACAAAATTAGGGACTATTATTCTTCTCCAAACTTCTTTATATCTCAAGTGGCATCTCACACAAATTCTAAAGTTTCGCCATATCTTGCATTCCTTACAAGATTGCACGAAAAGATTAGTGCAATGGAACCTCCTGTAGTAAATAAGATTCAGGGGTGGGATAGGATTCCGCAAGGCCAGCCAATTTACTTGAATCCAAGCGGAAAGCCAATGATTGCTAGTAGTATGAACAAAGAAACTAAGCAATTATTGCATGATTACCGTTTGATTCAATACGATATTACAGCTGGAAAGCATTATCTTAAAAACACAAACTTTCTTGGTTTTTAATTTTTCAATGCTTTAAGTGCTTTAGACGCAATGTCGTGCCTATAAAACATGTTAGAAAGATTAAGATTGTCTAATATGCTATAGGCTTTTGATTGAGCATCTTTAATATCTTTGCCATTTACTTGCAAAAGTGCCACTCTTCCAGAAGACGTTACAAGATTATTTTTTTCGTCTAATTTAACACCGGAATAGTAAACATTTTGATCTGCACTATTAAGAGTGATTTGTGGCAAAGGTGTTCCTGTAACAAGTTTTCCAGGGTATCCTTTGCTTGCTAACACAACGCCGAGAGTTATGCCATTTTTAGCCCAAGTAAATGTTGGCTCTTTGCCATGCAAGATGTTAAAAATGGCTTCGCCAAAGTCGCTAGTAAGTCTTGGAAGAACAACCTCTGTTTCTGGGTCTCCAAAACGAGCGTTAAATTCTATGACTTTTGCGCCATGCGATGTGTTAATCAATCCAGCGTACAAAACTCCTGTAAAAGGCGTACCTTCGCTTGCAAGAGCTTGCAAAGTTGGGCGCACGATTTTATCAATCGCTTGTTTTACAACGTAATCGCTGATTTGCGGAACAGGGCTATAAGCTCCCATGCCGCCAGTGTTTGGGCCAGTATCACCATCATGAGCGCGCTTATGATCTTGAGAAATTGGCATAACCCAAAAATCTGTTCCGTTAGCAAAACTCATTAATGAGAATTCTTCGCCTTCTAGAAACTCTTCAATAACAACTTTTGCTCCAGCTTTGCCAAAACGGTGGTCTACAAAAATATCGTCTAAAGCTGCGAGCGCCTCATCAACGCTTGTTGCTACTGTTACGCCTTTTCCAGCAGCCAAGCCGTCTGCTTTAATAACAATTGGCGCGCCTTGCTTTTTAACGTATTCAATCGCTGGTTCTAGCTCGCTAAATGTTTGGTAGGCGGCTGTTGGAATATTGTGCCTTTGCATAAGTTGCTTTGCAAAATCCTTAGAGCCTTCAATTTGCGCAGCCGCTTTGTTTGGACCAAATGCTGGTATTCCATTCGCTTCAAAATCGTCAACAATGCCATTCATAAGAGGCACTTCGGGGCCAATAAAAGCAAAGTCGTAGTTGTTGTTCTTAACAAATTCGATTAAAGCGTTGTGATCCGATTCGCTAATGTTTTCAATTTTGATTCCGCTTTTAATCATGCCTGGGTTTCCAGGAGCAACTGTGACTTCGCTAACGCTTTTACTTGCTAAAAATGCAACTGCGATTGCGTGTTCGCGTGCGCCTGAGCCTACAACTAAAACTTTCATCTTTAATCCTTTATGCTTTAAGATTTTGTGAATTATAACAACTCAACTGCAACGTTTTCGCGCTTAATCATTTTGCCAATAACATACGCTTGTTCATTATTGTTTTTAAGGATTTGCATAGCTTCATCGGCTTTATTTGCATCAATTGCTAATATCATTCCGATTCCCATGTTAAAAACATTGAACATTTCTGCGTGAGGAACTTTTCCAGCTTTTTCAATAACGCTGAAAATAGGTGGAATGCTCCAGCTCGACGTGTCAATTTTTGCAGCCAAATCGTCAGCGTACATGCGTGGAACATTTTCTATAAAACCGCCACCTGTAATATGAGCTACGCCTTTAATAAGATGATTAGCAAAAAGCGGTTTTAATGCTTTAACGTAGATTTTTGTAGGCTCTAAAAGAACTTCGCCAATAGATTTGCCGCACAATTCTTCTGGCTTACTATTTACGTTGTAATTAGCTATGTCAAAAAGCGCTTTTCTAACAAGTGAGAATCCGTTTGAGTGCACTCCCGAAGATGCAAGTCCTATAAGAACGTCTCCAGGCGTGATTTTAGAGCCGTCAACAATGTTTTCTCTTTCTGCAACTCCTACAGCAAATCCCGCAAGATCGTACTCGTCTTCGTCGTACATTCCAGGCATTTCTGCAGTCTCTCCGCCAATTAAGCCAGATTCTGCCTGAATGCATCCGTCTGCAACGCCAGAAACCACTTGCTCGAGTATTTCTGGATTGTTTTTTCCGCAAGCAATGTAATCAAGGAAGAACAGAGGCTGTGCGCCTTGAGCTGCAATGTCGTTTACGCACATTGCTACGCAATCAACGCCAATCGTATTATGCTTTTGCATCATTTGCGCAATCATAAGCTTTGTGCCAACTCCGTCTGTTCCAGAAATTAGCACTGGGTCTTTGTATCCAAGGCTTGCTAAATCAAATAGGCCGCCAAAACCGCCAATTCCGCCCATAACGCCTGGTCTTTTTGTGCGATTTACGTGGGATTTTATTCTTCGCACAACCTCGTAGCCAGCTTCTACGCTAACGCCAGCTTGTTCATATGCGTTTGGCATTTAAGAATCCTTTCGTGTTTGTTTTAAGTGTTTAAGTGTTTAAGTGTTTTAAGTGTTTAGTCGAAGTTTAATCGCAGTTTGAATCGCAAAAATTATATTTACTATTCTTTTTAATATTCTCTAAAACTTCCTTGTCTTCTTTAGAAAGCGAAGCTAAGAATTCATCTCGGTAGTCATCTAAAGCAGTAGGGTAGTCGCCATTAAAATACGCTACGCATAATCCTCCGTACGGAGCAGGCTTATTTAACCCAATAGACTCAACAAGACCGTCTAAAGATAAGAATGCTAAAGAGTCAGCGCCAATATACTCGCGAATTTGCTCAACAGAATGTTTAGCTGCAATAAGCTCTTTAGTTGTTTGAATATCGATTCCGTAGAAGCACGGGTATTTAAGAGGAGGCGAAGAGATTCGCATATGAACCTCTTTAGCGCCCGCTTCTCTAAGAAGACGAACAATCCTCTTAGACGTTGTTCCGCGAACGATTGAATCGTCAATAACAATTACGCGCTTTCCCTTAACAACACCTCTAACAGCCGAAAGCTTCATGCGAACGCCTTGTTCTCTAAGCTCTTGCGTTGGCTGAATAAAAGTGCGAGCAACATATTGATTTTTAATCAAACCCATCTCGTTAGGGATTCCACTTGTTTCGGAGTATCCTGCAGCTGCAGAAAGCGAAGAATTAGGCACGCCAATCACCATATCTGCGTCTACAGGAGACTCTTTAGCTAAGCGTGCTCCCATGCGTTTTCTCGCAGAATGAACATTAATGCCGTATATGTTAGAATCCGGGCGAGCAAAATAGATAAACTCCATTGAGCAAACAGCGTGCTGAATATTTTTTGCATAACACTCAATCTTGTATCCATCGTTATTAATAACGATTATTTCGCCAGGCTCAATGTCTCTAATAAACTCCGCGCTAACAATATCTAAAGCGCAAGTTTCCGATGCAAGAACGTAAGCACCATTACTCATTCTTCCTAGACTAAGTGGCCTAAAACCATTAGGATCCGTTGCTCCAATAAGCGCGTCTTCTGTAAGAAGCAAGTATGCAAAACCGCCATGAACAGTTAACAGCGCATCTTTAAGCTTATCCATAAACGAAGTTTTGTTCGACCTTCTAATAAGATGCATCAAAACTTCTGTATCGGAGTTAGAGTGGAAAATAGCTCCGCAATCCTCTAGCTTATTTCTAAGAGTCGTGCAATTAGTAAGATTGCCATTATGCCCTAAAGCAACATCTCCATCATGGAAAGAAAACAAAAAAGGTTGAATGTTCTCAACACTTCCAGATCCAGCAGTAGCGTAACGAACGTGTCCAATCGCGCTGTTTCCAGTAAGATGCTTCATAATGTCTTCGTTTGCAAAAACTTTAGTTAAAAGACCTAAGTTTCTGTATCCTTTAAGATGACCATTATCGTTGGCAACTATTCCAGCACCTTCTTGTCCTCTATGTTGCAATGCGTGCAAGCCAAAGTAGGTAAGTCTTGCGGCATCGGAATGACCCCACACTCCAAAAACGCCACATTCTTCGTGAACTCCTTCAAGCTCAGCAGACATTCGCACCCCCTATATTTTCAAAATCGCAATAAATATTTTGATTAGAATAATTAAACACACAATCCCAAATCATGACGTAAAGTATTCAACTCCAGCGCTAAAAATGTTTTGTGTTCTAAAATCAGGAATATTTACGTACAAACCGTTACCGCTGCGCTCGCAATGACCCATTTTTCCGAATACTCTTCCATCTGGGCTAGTGATTCCTTCTACAGCCATAAGCGAACCGTTTGGATTTACTTTAAGGTTCATGCTTGGAACGCCATTGCTATCAACATATTGCGTTGCAATTTGGCCGTTTTGTATAAGAGTATCCATAACTTTTGGTAATGCTACGAATCGTCCCTCGCCATGAGATATTGCAACACTATGAACATCGCCAACTTTGCAATTTGAAAGCCAAGGAGAAAGATTAGATGCAACGCGAGTTCTAACAATCTTGCTTTGATGCCTTCCAAGAGTGTTAAACGTTAAAGTTGGGCATTCTGCATCCATTGGAACAATATCTCCGAATGGAACAAGACCTAGCTTAATAAGAGCCTGGAAGCCGTTGCAAATACCAAGCATTAAGCCATCGCGATTGTTTAGTAAATCGCGAACAGAGTCACTAACGGCAGGGTTTCTAAAGAATGCCGTTATAAACTTGGCAGAACCGTCTGGCTCATCGCCTCCAGAGAAGCCGCCAGGAATCATAACAATTTGGCTTTTATTAATCTCTTTAACAAGCTCTTTTGCGGATTCTACAACATCATCAGCGCTTAAATTATTGATTATAAGCGTTTTGCATTCTGCTCCAGCTTTTTTAAACGCTGCTTGAGTGTCGTATTCGCAATTGTTTCCAGGGAAAACTGGAATGATTACGCGTGGCTTACTCAATGGCGTTCTTCTATTAGATTTCATATGATTTCTAACAGGCTTGCGATTAGTGGAATTTATTTCGCGAACTGCGCTTCCTTTACCTCTATATGGGAAAATGCCCTCTAGTGGACTTTCCCAATCTTCCTGTAAGTCATCTAAACTAATGATTTCGTTGCAAGCATAAAGCTTAAATTCATTGCACGTTTGTCCAATAACTTCAACGTTTACAAGATCCTCGCTAAACTTGCTTGAAAAATCGTCAACGTTAAAATCTTCTTCCACTTCTACAAAGAAAGTTCCGTATCTAGACTTAAACAAGTCGTCTGTTTTAACAGAGTCGTTAAGCTTTAATCCAATATGGTTGCCCAAAGTCATCTTAAACAAGCTTTCTGCGCTAGCTCCAAAACCTGGAGTGCTAATTGCTAGTGCGCGCTTGTTTGAAGTAAGATTTTCAACAATCCTAATCGCCTCTAAGAAGCTTTGAGCGTTAGGCGTGATTCCATCTTCCTTATATTTAGGCAATATTCTTAGGATATTACTATTGGTTTTTTTGAATTCTGGAGAAACAACATTTCGCGCGTCTCCTGTAGAAACAGCAAACGATATAAGCGTTGGTGGAACATCAAGATTTTCAAAGCTTCCGCTCATAGAGTCTTTACCGCCAATCGCGCCAACACCAAAATCAATTTGTGCGCTTAAAGCGCCAAGAATTGCTGCAGTAGGCTTTCCCCATCTTTCTGGAACATTTTGCGGTTTGCCAAAATATTCTTGAAGGCTTAAATAAGCGTTTTTGATTGTAAAACCACTTGCTACAAGCTTTGCCAAAGATTCTACAACCGATATGTATGCTCCCGTAAATTGATTCTTTTCCATAATGTATGGGTTAAATCCCCAAGACATTGCAGAAGCTGTGTTTGTTTCGCCAAATACTGGGAATTTTGCGCTCATCGATTGTGCTGGAGTTAGCTGTCTGCGGCCGCCAAATGGCATAAGAACTGTTGCGGCTCCAATAGTGGAGTCAAACATTTCGCTAAGGCCTTTGTTTGAGCAGACGTTTATGTTAGAAACAAGATTTTTAATGCGCTCAGCTAAAGACTTGCCAGAGTAAACTCCACTTTCGTCTTGCCACTTTGTAGCATATTTTTTGCCATTTTCAACGTGAATATCTTGTGTTTTTGGAGCGCCATTAGAAGCTAGGAATTCGCGGCTTAGATCAACAATTGTTTTTCCTCGCCAAGTCATTTTCATTCGAGCTTCTTTTGTAACTGTAGCTACAATTTGCGCTTCCAAATTTTCTTGACGTGCGTAGCTCAAAAATTCGTCTGCATTGCTTGCAGAAACATCAACTGCCATTCGCTCTTGAGATTCAGAAATCGCAAGCTCAGTGCCATCAAGACCTTCGTATTTTTTAGACACCTTGTCTAAGTTAATAATCAAGCCATCTGCGATTTCTCCAGTTGCAACGCTTACGCCACCAGCGCCAAAATCGTTGCAACGCTTAATAAGACGGCATGCGTCTTTGCGTCTAAAAAGTCTTTGCAACTTGCGTTCAATAGGTGCGTTTCCTTTTTGAACTTCTGCTCCGCATTCTTCAATGCTATCTGCGTCTTGGGCTTTAGAAGCTCCAGTTGCTCCGCCAATTCCGTCTCTTCCAGTTCTGCCGCCTAGAAGAATAATCACATCTCCTGGCTCAGGTGTTTCTCTTCTAACATGGTCTGCTGGGGTAGCTGCTACAACCGCGCCAACTTCCATTCGTTTTGCAACATATCCTGGGTGGTAAATCTCGTGTACTTCGCCTGTTGCTAATCCAATTTGATTTCCGTAAGACGAGTAGCCTGCAGCTGCAGACGTTACGATTTTTCGTTGAGATAGTTTTCCTTCTAAAGTTTCGCTAATAGGCGTTCTAGGGTCGGCTGCTCCAGTTACGCGCATTGCTTGATATACGTAGGAGCGTCCCGAAAGAGGATCTCGAATGCATCCGCCAATGCAAGTTGCAGCGCCGCCAAAAGGTTCGATTTCTGTAGGATGATTATGCGTTTCGTTTTTGAACAAAAACAGCCAGTCTTCATCGTGACCGTTAACGTCAACTTTTACTTTTACTGTGCACGCATTGATTTCTTCGGATTCGTCTAAGTTTTTAAGCTTTCCTGTATGCTTCAAATACTTTGCGCCAATAGTGGCCATGTCCATGAGACAAATCGGCTTATTTGTGCGGTTAAGCTCTTCTCGTAATTTAAGATAACGATTAAATGCATCTTTTACTTGCTCGTCATCTATTTGAACGTTTTCAAAATGCGTTCCAAAAGTAGTATGGCGGCAATGGTCGGACCAATACGTGTCTATTACTTTTATTTCTGTAATAGTTGGATTGCGATTTTCGCTTCTAAAATAGTCTTGGCAGAATTTAGCATCAGCCAAGTCCATTGCTAGCGCGCGATCATCAATGAATTTTTGCAAGCCGTTGGAATCTAAATCGTTAAATCCGTCTAATACTTCTACGTTCGCTGGAACAATCGCCTCGCTTTTAAGCGTATCAACACTATCTAGCGATGCTTCGCGAGCTTCTACTGGATTAATAACGTAGTGTTTAATTGAGTCAAGTTCTTCTTTAGACAAATTGCCGTTAAAAGCAAGAATTTGAGCAGTTCTAACTTTAGGGCATTCTCCCTGGCTAATCATTTGTACGCATTCGCTTGCGGATTGCGCGCGCTGATCAAACTGGCCAGGAAGGAACTCTATAGCAACAACATGTTCATTTGTGCTAATAGGCAAGTAGTCGTAAGTGTTGTCTACTGTAGGCTCGCTAAAAACCGTTTTAACAGCAGTGTTAAAAAGATCTTTAGATATTCCTTCTACATCATACCTGTTGATTATGCGCGTGGATTTTAGAGAATCAATACCAAGAATCTCTTTAAGCTCGTGATTAAGATGTTGGGCTTTTATATCGAAACCAGATTGTTTTTCAACATAAACGCGAAATACCACGGTGAACCTGCCTTGCAATTGTAGTTTTGGCTATTTGTGTTTGGCTATTTTTTTTTTATTTGTTTTATTTTATTTGTTTAAGAACGCGCGTGGCTCGCACCTAAAAGATGCGAGCCACATTAAAATCATTGTTCAGCACAATCGTTTGGATTAACTTCGTCGAAGTTTACTCCTTCGCTTTGCGCAAGAGATTTAAGCCTCGAGAATATTTCTTCGTAGGCTGGAATTATGTCTCCTAAATCGCGTCTGAACAAGTCTTTATCTAAATGACTTACTTCGGAGCTTGTATTGCGCTTATCCCAAAGTCGGCACGTATCTGGCGTTATCTCGTCTGCAAGAAGAATATTTCCTTGCGCATCAACGCCTTCTTCAATCTTAAAGTCAACGAGTTGAACGTCGATTTTGTTGAAAATATCCAAAAGTGCATTGTTTACAGCGTGAGCTTGCTTTGTAATTTCTGCCATTTCGCTTTCACTAGCAAGACCCAAAGCCACAACGCCTTCTGGGTTAATAAAAGGATCACCAAGATCGTCTGATTTTACGCAAAACTCCAAAAGAGGCTTTTTTAGGGCAGTTCCTTCTTTAACTGCATATCGTTTTGCAAAAGAACCAGCAGCCGTGTTTCGCATTATTATTTCTAGAGGAAACATCTTCATGCGCTTTACAAGCTGTTCGGTATTCGAGATTCTGCCAAGAAAATGGCTTTTAACTCCACGAGCTTTAAGAAGATTGAACAGTAGAGAAGTGATTTGATTATTTAAGCTTCCTTTTCCAGCAATTTGAGCCTTTTTAAGACCATTGCCAGCTGTAGCTTGATTCATGTATTGAACCCACAGAACGTTATCGTTACTCGTGGCATACAATTTCTTTGCTTTGCCTTCATACAACTTGTCAAGTTTTTCCATTGACGTGCCTCTCCGTTGTATCCATGGCTGAGTGTTGCAAACCATCATTATTTGAAGGTTTATTCAACCGCCAGCAAGATTAGACTAACAATTGTTACCTACATTTTATTTGTATTATTTTTTGATTTTTTGTCTAATAAAAGTAGTAAAAACCTTGACTTTTCAGCGTTCTACGATGGCAGTTCTACTGTGTGTAATTTGCTTGCAATGCGTGTCGCACAAGATTTTGCGTCATTTACGCTGTTCGATACTGTCAAAATAACACCCATTCGTCTTGAGCCGTGAACTTCTGGTTTTCCAAAAATTCGTATATCGCATCTTGTGCAATCTTCTTCATCTAATGCTTGCGCAAGATTTGTAAATCCTACAGCTCCGTTTCCTTGCACAACAAGTGCGTGGCTTAATGCAACTTCGTTATCTTTTAAGCAAAGAGCAGTATGCTTTTGTGTGATTGGAACACCTAAAATGGCTAAAACATGCAAAGCAAACTCGCTGTAGTATTGCGAAATCATTGTTACCATGCCAGTGTCGTGCGGTCTAGGGGATAGTTCGTTAAAAAGCAAGTCGCCGTTTTTAAGAACAAAGAGTTCAACTCCGTAAATGCCCCAACCAGTTTCCCCATTCTCTTTTGCTATTTTGCTTAAACCTTCTACGGCTTTTTTTGCAATATTTTGAGCGGATTCTCTAACATTTTCCGATATGTTTGCTGGTTGCCATGATTGCCTGTAGTCGCCGTTTTCTTGGCATTGTGCAATAGGCTCGCATGTTATTATTCCAGCGCTTGAGCACACTGTTAAAACCGTTAACTCGTAATCTAAAGGAGCAAGTGCTTCCACTATTACGCGAGATATATCTTCATTATTTTCATTATATTCACTCTGCAAGCTTTGCGTTTTATGCTTAGATCTTCTTCCATTTTGTGCTTCATACCAGGCATCTTCAAGATTTTTAGGATCTTTTACAATAGATTGACCATGACCAGAAGAACTCATAATTGGTTTTACTACGCATGGATAACCTACGATTTTTGCTCCTTCTTCTAACTCTTTGTAGCTTGAAGCAAAACAATATGGTGTAGTAGGCAAACCAATTTTTTCGTGGGCGATTTTTCGCAAAGCTTCGCGATTCATTGCAATCGAAGTGATACTAGAGCTTGGAACAACTTGAATTTTTTTGTTTTTAACAACGTCTTTTAATACTTCGGTTGATATTGCTTCAACTTCTGGGATTATTATGTTCGGGTTTATGTTGTTTATTAGTTCTTGCAATTTTTTAGAATCGCTCATGTCTAAAACGCGATTTTCTTGCGCAATTTGCATTGCTGGAGCATTCGCATAACTATCTGCAGCAAATACTTTAATACCAAGTCTTATAAGCTCTATAGCGATTTCTTTTCCAAGCTCTCCAGACCCTAGAAGAAGAGCTTTTGTTGTGTGTGACGCCGAATTTAGAATGCCAAAAGTGTGATTATTTTCAACGCTTTTCCAATGTTCTGCTTGCTCATTGAGCATGCTAGTTGCATTTGATTTTTGCAAAAAACTCATAGTCTTATTGTGTCATTAAGTAACGTCGTATTTTGTGCGACGCGCCGAAAATCGCAAGGGTAGCGCAAATTAGAAAAATCGTGTATAGTATTCCTCTGTTGTGCGATTCCCGAAGGGTTTCGCGCTGTAATGGTGGCTATAGCTCAGTCGGTAGAGCATCTGATTGTGGTTCAGAAGGTCGCGCGTTCAAGCCGCGTTAGCCACCCCACTTAATCGGCTGTTTTTCGGCCGATTTTTTTTTTACTCTGTATGGCTTTCTGTTTCGTCTTGTTTTTGTGTTCAAACACGTTTATTTTGTTAGCATGCTTTGGAGTAGAATAAGTAAAGCTATTAATTTGATAATATTGATTGAATAATTTTAAATAATTCGGTTGGTGTTTGTACTTAATGTGAATGATTGCTGGCGATTAGCTTGTTAGTTGTTAGCGGTTTTTGTACGCGCATTTTATGAGAGGAGCGATTTATATGCCAAACAATGGTGGTAAGCAGTCTAAAGCGCAGACTAATGAGCCATTTTGGGAGTCTGCTCTGCTTTTTGTTCCGCGTGTTATTGGCAAAGCAGTTCGCTCGCTTTTTGGAGTTGGGCAATACGATGAGGCATACCGTAGAGATGGATTGTGCTTTGTAATACTTATTCTTGCTGTTCTTTTTTGCGCATCTGAATGGTTTAGAGTTAGCGGATTCTTAGGTGTTGCGTTGCACTCTTTATCTTCCGCGGTTTTTGGAATTATGAGCGTTGTTTTGCCAGTGTGGCTTAGTGCGGTTGCTATTAGGCTTATGCGAAATAGTGGTGCTAAATCTGGAAATCCTCGTGTTGTAGGTGGTTTTGTTCTTCTTCTATGGTCAATTTGCTCAATTTTAGACATTTTGATTGCAAGCAAAAATCAAGAATTTAATATAGATGATTTGCAAAAATCTGGCGGATTATTAGGATTCTTCTTAGGTTCTCCTTTGGCCTGGGGATTATCTAGGATTTTTGCTCTTACAATTTTTGTTATTATTGCAATTTTTGCTATTTTAATGATTCTTAAATTACATGTTGAAGATGTGACTCAATTTGTTTCATCTATTTTCTCTAAAAAGTCAAAGAATAATCAAGACTTAGAGAATACAGATGATGAAAATTCGAGTAATAGCAGCGATAATCTTGAGTTCGTAGAAGGCGTTCCAACTCATGATTCTAGTGAATCGGAAAAATCGCGTAAAGATTTGCACAATTCAATAATCTCTAAGATTTTTAATTCTATGTTCGGCTCTAAAAAGAAGGATAGCAATAGCGAACTTTTAGATGCGTATGCTGGAGATGATGCTTTTCTTAGCGCTTCTTCTAAGCCAAGTCAAGATGGTGACTCTATTGAAGACTATGGCTCTAAATCGGACCCGCAAGAAGATCAGAATCAAAGTAATCATCCGCGTGTTGTTGGTTCTAATGGTGTTTCTAATGGCACTCATGGCGCTAATTCTTTGCCGTCTTCTGGTCAAATGTATATTGACGAATTTCCAAAAGCGCCAATTAGTGGCGAATCGCAATATAGCAATGATCCATGGAGTAAAATGCCTGGTCAACAGTTGGATCAATATAGGTCATCGCAAGAAAATGATGAAAATAGTGCGAGCAACGCCAATAATGAAAACGATTCTAACGATTCTTCAAGTGAGTACAGCGAAGAGCCGTACAGATTGCCAGATTTGAACATTCTTGTTCACGGAAAACCGCACGCAACTAGAACTCCTGCAAATGATCGCGTAATTCGTGCGCTAACTTCTACGTTTGAACAGTTTGAAGTGGATGCAAAAGTTATTGGCTTTTTGAGGGGTCCTTCTGTTACTCAATACGAAGTTGAGTTGGGGCCTGGAGTAAAAGTTGAAAAAGTCACAAATCTTCAAAAAAATATTGCATACGCTGTAGCAAGCACAGATGTGCGTATTTTGTCTCCAATTCCAGGCAAGTCTGCGATTGGTATAGAGATTCCAAACGTAGATCGAGAGATTGTAAACCTTGGAGATGTTTTAAGGTCAGATAAAGCTCGCCAGGATTCAAATCCTATGCTCACTGGAGTTGGTAAAGACGTTGAGGGTCATTTTGTAACTGCTGCTCTAGATAAAATGCCGCATCTTCTTGTTGCTGGTGCTACTGGCTCTGGAAAGTCAAGCTTTATAAACTCTATGCTAACTTCTATTATTATGCGTTCTACTCCAGAGCAGGTTCGCATGATTTTGGTAGATCCAAAGCGAGTAGAGCTTTCTGCATATGCTGGGATTCCGCATTTGCTAACTCCGATTATTACAGACCCTAAGAAGGCAGCTCAAGCTCTTGAATGGGTTGTTAAAGAGATGGACTCGCGCTATGACGACTTGCAATTCTTTGGTTTCCGTCATGTTAAAGACTTTAACAAGGCCGTGCGCGAAGGCAAGGTTCATGCTCCAAAAGGCTCCGAGAGAAAAGTTGCTCCATACCCGTATTTGCTTGTTGTTGTAGACGAGATGGCTGATTTGATGATGGTTGCAAAAAACGACGTTGAAAGTTCTATTCAGCGCATTACTCAGCTTGCTCGTGCTGCAGGCGTGCATTTGGTTCTTGCAACTCAGCGACCGTCTGTTGATGTTGTAACTGGCTTAATTAAGGCGAATATTCCATCTCGTTTGGCTTTTGCTACGTCTTCTGCTACGGATTCGCGCGTTATTTTAGACACTGTTGGCGCGGAAACTTTGATTGGTCAAGGAGATGCGTTGTTCCTTCCAATGGGTGCTGCTAAGCCTCAGCGAGTTCAGGGCTCTTGGGTTAGCGAATCGGAAATTCGCAAAGCTGTAGAATATGTTAGAACTCAGCGAAAGCCAAAATACAGGGAAGACATTGAGCAAATGGCTGCAAAAGCAGACGAACAGGCTCAAATTCAAGCTAAAACAACAGATATTGGCGACGATATGGATGAGCTTCTTCAAGCTGCCGAGCTTGTTGTTGGTGCGCAATTTGGATCTACGTCTATGCTTCAACGAAAACTTCGTGTTGGTTTTTCTAAGGCAGGCAGACTTATGGATTTGCTTGAATCGCGTGGCGTTGTTGGGCCTTCGGAAGGCTCTAAAGCGCGTGAGGTTCTTGTTCAACCGCAAGATTTGCCTAAAGTATTAGCTTTTATTAAAGGCGAGTCTGATTCTTTGAATTAAGCATAATTAAGCATAATTAAGCACTTTGAATTAAGTATTGTTAAAGCATTGCTAAAGGATTGTTGTTAAATTAAGTTTTGCGTTTGCTATACCATATTTGTGTAGCGGTTATGGAGGTATTAACGATGTTGCAAAATGGTAAGTCTAAGTTGCTAGAAGGTTGGAATTGTGCTCCAAACATTGTGACTTACATAAGAATAGCTCTTTCTGTTGTATTCATCGTTTTGTATCTTATCTCTGGGCCTTGGGGCTATGCTTCTACTTCGGTTCGCTGGGCTGCGTTTGCAATGTTTATAATCGCAGCTTCAACAGATAAATTAGACGGTTGGATGGCTAGAAAATATAATCAAGTTACAGAGCTTGGAAAACTCTTAGATCCTATTGCCGATAAGCTTTTAATACTTTCTGCTCTTATTATTGCTTCTGCTTTTGGCGAGCTTTATTGGTGGATTACTCTACTGTTTATTCTTAGAGAAATAGGCATTACTGTTTTGCGTTTTTACGTTATAGATAAAGGCGGAAAAGTTATTGCAGCATCTTGGGCAGGAAAGTATAAGACACTTTCTCAATCTGTTGGAATTTCAATGTTGCTTGCGCCTATTGTTCCAATATTTTGCGCTTACAATGTTTCTGTTTGGGTTGTGTGCTATTACTCGCTTTGCTACGGTTTTATAGGCATTGCTCTTGGTTTTGCGCTTTATTCTGGATTCCTTTACGTGCGCGGTGCGTTTAAGCGATAGTAAAATGTGCGACTATTTGGCAAGTGCTTCTACGGATTCTTCTACGGATGCTTTCGCAAGTAAGATTCTCGATTTTTGTGTGAATAATTCTTTGCATATTTCTTGTGCAGAATCTTTAACAGGAGGACTTCTTGCGGATTCGTTTGTAAATATTCCTGGAGCCTCAAAGGTTTTTCTTGGCTCGGCTGTTACTTACGATATTCGCGAAAAATCTAAGATTCTTGGCGTGGATTCTGATTTGCTTAAAACTTGCGGTGCTGTAGAGCCTAGTGTTGCAAAGCAAATGGCGTTTGGTTGCGCAAGATTGTATAGCGGCGCAAAGTGGCAATACGATTGCATGGATTCTAGTAAAGATGTTGATAGCGCAGATTTTCCTGTTATTGGATTGTCTACTACTGGCGTTGCGGGCCCTGGCTCCGATGGCTTAAAGCCGCAAGGATTGGCTTACGTTGGAATTTTTATTCCAAATGTTGCTTCAAAGCGCTGTTCTTCGCTTGATTTTGATTTAGTTTCGCTAAAAATTAACAATATTAAAGATCGTATTTTTGAGTGTAAATGTGGCAAAATAAGCAATCTTTCTTTAAGTAGATGTTCTACTTATTCAGTTGACCACGGTTTTACGCTTTGCGCTCAACTAAATATTTCTGGAGATAGAAAAGACGTTCGTATTGGTGTTGTTAGCGCGCTAATTAGGATTTTCTATGCTCTTATTTTTGAAGATTGGATTTTTTATGCGCGAACGTGAATTTTGGGAGCTTCTTGAAGAAGTTTTCGGTAGAGAATTTGGTAGGAGTATTGCTAAAGACCAAGAGCTGCAAAAGCTTGATGGTATGAGCGCGCGCGAGGCGATTGATGCTGGCGTGGAGCCTAGAATTGTTTGGAATGTTTTATGTGATCACATGAATATTCCAGATAGCAAGCGTTGGGGTAAAGACCATAATGCTCCGCCACTTCCAGCAAAATAAGGGTTATTTTATTTTTTAATTTGATTGCGTGTATGCGTTTTTGTTGGAATTTCAAGCCAACACGCATATCGAACAAATGTTCGTTTATGGTGTATAATATTTAATTGTTGGTCTTCTTGCAGCGTGTAAGTGCCTACTGGTTATTGGAAAATAGCCTTTAACCACATTGCTCTAAAACGCTTGCACGGGCATCATGTATTGAGTATGGTCATCAATACATCGGCATGCGAAAGGAGTAATAAATATGGCACAACAAACAAAAAAGGGTGCTGTGGATCGTCTTATTGATGCCGACAAGGCAGATCCACGTAGAAAAGCAGCGCTAGAGATGGCTCTTGCAAATGTTGAAAAACAATATGGCAAGGGTTCTGCAATGCGATTAGGAGATAAGCCACTGCAAGACGTTGAGGTTATTCCTACTGGTTCCTTAGCTCTAGACATGGCTTTGGGAATTGGTGGCGTTCCTCGTGGGCGTATTGTAGAGGTTTATGGTCCTGAATCTTCTGGTAAAACAACGTTAGCTTTGCACATTGTTGCTAATGCTCAAAAGAATGGCGGAGTTGCAGCGTTTATTGATGCTGAGCATGCGTTAGATCCAGTTTATGCGCGTAAATTAGGTGTAGATACAGATTCTCTTATTGTTTCTCAGCCAGATAATGGTGAGCAAGCTTTAGAGATTGCGGATATGCTTATTCGATCTGGCGCTTTAGATGTTATAGTTGTTGATTCTGTAGCAGCGCTTGTTCCAAAAGCCGAAATTGACGGAGACATGGGAGATAGCCATGTTGGCTTGCAAGCTCGCTTAATGAGCCAGGCTTTAAGAAAGATGACAGGAGCTTTGTCTCAAGCTGGAACAACAGCAATCTTTATTAATCAGCTTCGAGAAAAAATCGGTGTGTTCTTTGGTAATCCAGAAACAACTACAGGTGGTAAAGCTCTTAAATTCTATTCGTCTGTTCGAATGGATATTAGGCGTGTTTCTACTATTAAAAACGGAGAAGAAGCTGTTGGCAATCGAACTAAAGTAAAGATTGTTAAGAATAAAATGGCTCCTCCTTTCAAAACAGCTGAATTTGATGTTCTTTATGGAGAAGGAATATCTACTGAAGGCTCTGTAATTGATATGGCTGTACAGTGTGACGTTATTAAAAAGTCTGGTTCTTGGTTTACGTATGAGGGTGAACAGCTTGGTCAAGGTAGAGAAAACGTGCGTCAATTCCTTAAAGATAATCCTGCTATTACGGAAGAAATTAGCGATAAAGTAAAAGTTGCTTTTGGGCTAATGAAGCCAGAAGATCAATTTGTTGAAGTAGAAGATGAAGACGATAGCGAAAAAGCAAAGTCGAATTCTAATGCAGAAAATAACTCAGATGCTTCTAGTAAAGATTCCAAGAATAAATAGTGATAGATGAGAAGACTGATAGATGATTAGTGTTGAGAGTTTTCTTCGCAATCATAAACCCGTAGATGCTTCTGTTTTTAACAAAAATGATGTTAAAAACAAGAATGTGTGTGTAGAAGATGATTGTAGTTTAGAAGCTGTTAATTCACATTATTCAGAGAATAGTGTTGAAATAGGTGATTGCGAAGAAAACTCATGCCATTCGTCTTATAGATTGCAAAAGTATAACTCTTTTAATAATAAAGCTGTTAAAAAAGTAGACTCTAAAAAAGCATGCGACTTTGATAGTTGCAAAGAGTGTGCTTTAAGAATGTTAGATTATGCTGCAAGGTCTTCAAACGACTTAAAAAATAGGCTTATAGATAAGGGTTATAGAGAGAATATTGTTGAATCTGTAATAATTCGTTTAGAAGATTTGCACTTGATTGATGATGAACAATATGCTCAATCTGTTATACGCTCATGCTCAAGTAGAACATTAGGAGAACGTGCAACTCGCATGGAGTTGCAAAAAAAGGGAGTTGCTTCTGCAATAATAACCTCATCTTTGCAAGATGCTAGAGAAAACGGTGTTTTTGAGCAAAGTGCATGGGATTTGGGCAAAAAGGTAGCACAGCGAACAAGAAATCTAGAACCAGATGTTAGAAGGCGAAGATTCTTCTCTGCAGGAGCTAGAAAAGGCCACGATTTAAACACGTTAAACGAAGTATATTATGCTTTGTTTAAGTCTTAAACTATTAGGACTTAGCAGATTTCGTTAGCGCACTTAAGAACGTAATCTGGCATATCTTCAACGTTAATAACATCGTTAAATCTAGCTGCTTTATTCTTAAGCTCGCTAAGCATTTTAGGAGCGCTTGTAGAAGTTTTGCTTTCTAGCAAATCCATGCAAGCAAAATCATCTAATCCTTCAACATTTAAGCCTAAGGATTCGCAGACAACTCTAGGGAACTTATACGGGCTTGCAGTGCTTAAAAGAATGCGAGGAACACTAGGATCATGAGGAATATGGCTCATAACAAAGTATCCACAAGCAGTATGTGGGTCAATAACATAATTATGCTTATTCCAGCATTCTTTTATGGAATCGCGAATTTGATCCTCGTTTGCCCATCCGCATCCAAAAAGTTCTCGAATTTTAGAAAGCACGTCTTCTGGTACTTCAAAAGCTCCCCATTGTTGCAAATCGCTCATAAGCATTTGCAAAAGTCGCGTATCTTTATTGCACATGTAGTAAAGCATGCGTTCCAAATTAGAAGAAACAAGAATATCCATAGAAGGCGCAACCGTTTGATGGAAAGGTCGAATCTTGTTATATGTTCCGCTAACCAAAAAGTCAAACAAAACATTATTGCTATTGCTTGCAACAATCAAGTGCTTTATAGGAAGACCAAGCATTTTTGCATAATATCCAGCAAGAATATTGCCAAAATTGCCACTTGGAACGCAAAATTCCACTTCGTCTCCAAGCTTTATAGATCCGCGTTCAACAAGCTTAGAATAAGCGTAGAAGTAGTAAACAACTTGAGGAATAAGTCTGCCTATATTAATCGAATTAGCAGAAGAAAGCAAAGCATTATTGTTATTCTTAATCGATTCATTGATTGAATCGTTAGTAAAAATTTGCTTAACGCTGCTTTGAGTGTCGTCAAAATTACCTCTAACAGCGCAAACTTTTACGTTGTTTCCGCTTTGAGTTGTCATTTGCAATTCTTGAACTTTACTTACTTTACCTTCTGGGTAAAATGTAACCATAGAAGTGCCTTCAACGTTTGCAAAGCCAGCTAATGCAGCTTTGCCAGTATCTCCCGAAGTAGCAGTAAGAATCATAACGTTTTGGCTAGAGTCAGAAGCATTTTTTGAGTGTCTAATAAATTGTGGCAAAATTTGCAAAGCAACATCTTTAAAAGCGCAAGTAGGACCGTGGAAAAGCTCTAAAACAAAATCATTGTTAGTGCCAAGCTGCTTTAATGGAGTAATCTCGCAATCTTCCCATTGATCTCCATAAGCATTTTCAACGCACTCATTAAGCTCGTTAGAAGTAAAATCTGGAAGGAGGATTTGAAGAACATCTTTAGCAATTTGCTTATAAGATTTTCCAACAAGATTAGAAATATTGTAGCGAGTTTCACCAAGGCAATCCGTAACAAACAGGCCACCGTCTTCGGCTATGCCCCTACGAATAGCTTGTTTCGACGTATAGGTTTTAGAGTTAGACCTAGTGCTATGAAACATAACTGTATTCGTAGTGTTTTCTGCCATGATTCCTCCATTTGTGTCAATTGTTATACATAATACCCGAAGCGTTGGAGCCTAAGCACTGCTATTGCTAATATGTTCAATATGATTAATCTCAATACAAAGTTTGACGAAACGCATAATAGTGAGCAAGTCAATAGTTCTAAAGAGCATGGGGACTCTACAGATTCTATTGTTTTTTCTAGAGCAGATGATGCGCGAATTGCACAAAGAGAATTTGCTAAAGCTAATGCCACTTTTAAGAACAAGCTTTTAATCGCTATTGCTGATTCTCTTGAAAATAATGCAGACTTTATTGAAAAAGCAAATAAGCAAGATTTAGAAAAAGCTCAAAAAAATGGTATGGACGCTGGAAAACTAGACAGACTTGTGTTTAACAAAGAAAGAATAGTTAAATCAGCTCAAAGTGTTAGAAAAATAGCGCAATTACAAGATCCTGTTGGCCAAATTGTTAGAGGGTACACGCTGGAAAATGGTATTAGACTTTCTCAAGTAAGAGTGCCAATCGGCGTAATGGGAATGATTTACGAAGCTAGACCAAATGTAACTGTTGACGTTGCATCTTTGTGCGTAAAATCTTCAAATGCTGTAATTTTAAGAGGCGGAAGCGCAGCCGAATGCACAAATCGTGCAACTGTTAGCGTGTTAAAGCAAGTCTTAAAAGATTTTGGTGTAAGTGAAAATCTTATAGAATCTGTTGATGATTTAGGTAGAAGCGGTGCAACATCAATGATGCACGCACATGGTCATATTGATGTTCTTGTTCCTAGAGGAAGCGCAAATCTAATCGCGGCAGTTGTTAAAGAATCAACAGTTCCAGTCATAGAAACTGGCGCTGGAAACGTTCACATTTATGTAGATAAAACAGCAAACTTTAGTCAAGCAATTCCGATTATTATAAACGCAAAAACTCAACGAGTCGGAGTTTGTAATGCTGCAGAAAAATTACTTGTAGATCGAAGCATTGCTAAAGATTTTCTTCCAAAAGTTGCAAGTGAATTAGCGAATCGTAATGTTTTAATTCATGCTGATGAAGAATCATACAATATCTTATCATCCGCAAATATAAGTGGTATTAAATTAGAGCATGCAAATAATGAAGATTGGTCTACAGAATACTTGTCTTTGCAAATCGGAGTAAAAGTTGTAGATGGTGTTAAAGATGCCATTAATCATATTTCAAAATATTCAACGGGTCACACGGAAACGATTATTGCGCAAGACTACTTAACGATTAACGAGTTTGTTTCGTCAATAGACAGTGCGGTTGTTATGGTAAATGCTTCAACAAGGTTTACAGACGGCGGCGAATTTGGTTTTGGAGCCGAGCTTGGAATTTCCACTCAAAAGCTGCATGCAAGAGGGCCAATGGGCTTAGTAGAGATGACAACTACAAAGTGGATTGGCTACGGTCAAGGACAAATAAGGGCTTAAGAGTAAGGTTAAGAATATGCCTGATACATCACAATCACAATCGTCTAAAATTGCTAAAAATCAATCAAACGAGGATTTAAGACTATCTATAAGCCTATCTAATGGTGTAAGTGCTTCTAATGTGCTTGATGCTTTAGATGTTGCAGCAGAAAGATTGTCTATTGTTCGTTACGTGTTTTTAGTTCAAATAGAAGATGGGATTGCGTCTGCAAGTCAAAGGTCTTCTCTTGAATATGCTGACGCTGTTTTAATGGGTTGGCCAGATAGAGATAATCGAGATGTTGTTACGCCAGAAAACAGCGAAATAATAGATGAAGTTAATAAGAATTTGCAAAAAATGGAAAGCAATATAGCTGAATTTAGTAAGCTTGAGCGCGCTAGCCTTGTAGACAATATGAGTGAAGTTCTTGTAGAGATTACGGAGTGCGTTGCAAACATTCGAGGCGTTTTCCAACCCGATTTTGCTCTTCCAACGTTTGAAGAAATTAAGCGCGTTGTTCAAGATGAGTGGAATGAAGAAATGGGAAACATTAATCCAGACAAAGCAAATGTTGCTTCCAGCGTAATTGATGAAGCGAAAGCAGATGATGCTGCAGATGCGTCTAATGCAAATAACGCGCACAATGTACGCAATGCATCTAGGATGAATTAAATGAGTGATTCATCTACAGAACGCAGAATGTCGGATTTGTTCCAAGGTTCTTTTGACCAAAGTCAAGCTAGCGTGCCAGTTTCGGCAAATTCTTCTAGGCTTAAGCATTCTGCAAGAGGAAATGTTCATCAACACCCGCGCATAGGGATTATGGGTGGCACTTTTGATCCGATTCACAATGGCCACTTGGTAGCAGCTTCCGAAGTTGCGTGGGTTTATGATTTAGACGAAGTTATTTTTGTTCCTACTGGAAAGCCTGTTTTTAAGCTAGACAAAAAAGTCACAAATGCAGAAGACAGATATTTGATGACTGTAATCGCAACGGCTTCAAACCCAAAATTTACAGTTTCTAGAGTAGATATTGATAGGCCTGGTGTTACTTACACAATCGACACGCTTCGTGATATTCGCGCGCAACACCCAGACGCGGAGCTTTTCTTTATTACTGGAGCAGACGCTATTGCAGAGATTATGCAATGGAAAAATGCTAGAGAATTATGGAGTTTAGCTAGATTTGTTGCTGTAACGCGTCCAGGCTATGCAAGTCCAGAAAAGTTTACACAAATTGAAGCTCGTTCCGCGTCTTACGATTCGTGTGACGATATGGTTAATTGCCATAGTCATCGTTTTCCAGTTGACATATTGGAGATTCCAGCGTTGGCAATTTCTTCAACAGATGTTCGCAAGCGTGCAGAGCATGGGGAGCCAGTTTGGTATTTGGTTCCAGACGGCGTTGTTCAATACATAGTTAAACACGGTTTATATATACGCGATTTGTAATGATTTGTAATGTTTTTGTAAGGATTTGCAACTGTTTGCAAGCATTTGTTATGTATGAAACGGCTTAATGGTTATAGTCTGCGCAAATAGATAGTATTGAACTCAGTCCGATTTTTGTGGACTGTTAGCGAACTAGCGTTTGGAGATATGGTGAGCATCGTCCTTGAAGGAAAGCCAGATAAAAACCTTGTTCTCGTAACTGGTCGCGCGCATCCTAAGCTTGCTAAAGATGTTGCGAATCAGCTTGGTATAGATGTATTGGAAACAACAGCATACGATTTTGCTAATGGCGAGATGTATGTTCGTTACACTCAGTCTGTGCGAGGAACAGACGTGTTTGTGTTGCAAAGTCATAGTGACCCTGTTAATAAGTCCATTATGGAACAGTTGATTATGATCGATGCATTAAAGCGCGCGTCTGCTCGTTCTATTACCGCTGTGTGCCCGTTGCTTGGATATTCTAGACAAGATAAAAAGCATCGCGGTCGTGAGCCTATTTCTTGCCGTTTGATGTTTGATTTACTTAAAACTGCAGGCGCAGATCGCATTATGAGCGTTGATTTGCATGCTGCGCAATCGCAAGGATTCTTTGATGGTCCTGTAGATCATTTGATTGCTATGCCAGTTTTGGTGGACTATGTAAGGGATCGCTTTAGCGAAGATTTAGGCAATGTTACCGTTGTTTCGCCAGATGCAGGACGAATCCGTGTTGCGGAGCAGTGGGCGCAAAGATTGGGCGGAGGTCCATTGGCTTTTGTTCATAAGACTAGAGATATTACGCGTCCAAATCAAGCTGTTGCAAACCGTGTAGTTGGTGATGTTGCTGGTCGCGATTGCGTTATGGTAGACGATTTAATCGATACTGCTGGAACAATCGCAGGTGCTTGCAATGTTCTTAAAGACGCTGGAGCAAAGTCTGTAACTGTTGTTGCAACGCACGGCGTTCTTTCTGGTCCTGCAGTTGAGCGTTTGAAGAATTGTGGCGCTAGAGAAGTTGTGTTAACAGATACTGTTCCAATCCCACAAGAAAAGCGTTGGGATGGGTTGACGGTTCTTTCGATTGCTCCACTTTTGGCAAGCGCGATTAAAGCTGTGTTTGAAGATGGGTCTGTTGCAAAGCTGTTTGACACGTACCCAGAACATCACGGAAAAGGGTTTTTGTTTGCATAAATTTGCATAAATCCTATTTCGCCACGCCAAGCTTGACGATTTTGATTGTTGTGGCATAATAGTGACTTGGCGGTTTTTTCCGCCGTTCCCTCATGGTGTAATGGCAGCACACGGGTCTTTGGAACCCTTTGTCTTGGTTCGAATCCAGGTGAGGGAGCTAGAATTAGCGCCGCTTAGTTTTAAGCGGCGTTTTTGTTAACGCGGTGATGAGTTTAGAAGTGATTTGTGTTTGAATACTCGTGTTTGAGTGCTGTGTTTGAATACTCGTGTTTGAATCAAAGAAAGGCTTAATATGTTGGAATCTTTAAGAAGTGGATTCAAACGTGTTATTTTGCCAATTGCAAAGCTTCTTGTTAAATTTGGATGTAGTGCTAACAGTGTTACGATTTTTGGCACCATTGCGCTTGTTGCAACTTCTGTTTTTATTTCTATAAGCGGTCAGCTTTTGATTGGCACTATTTTGCTTACGATTTTTGTTCTTGCAGACGCTTTGGATGGTTCTGTTGCTGCTTTAACAAACAAGAATGGTGGCACTAAATTTGGCGCATTTTTAGATTCAACTCTAGATAGAATTGCGGATTGGTCGCTTTTTGCGTGTGTTTGCATTTGTTTATATCGCGCAAATAATCTAAACATTTGCTTATATTTGCCATTTTGTGTGAATAATTTTTTGCGATATTGCGGATTAGTGTGCTCGCTAGTATCTATGATGTTTGCTTTTGTAACATCGTATGCTAGAGCAAGAGGCGAGTCTGTTGGAGTAGATGCTAAAAAAGGGTTGATTACTCGCGCAGACAGAGTGGCCATAATTCTAGTTTCAATGGGACTAAGCGGATTAACAGGTTGGCTATTGTGGCTTTGCTTAGCAATGATTATTCTTTGCGTTGGTGGAGCTATAACTGTTTTTCAACGCATTTTTGAAGTTAAAAATTTGCTTAAATAAACTTGTTTTGGCAATTTGTCGCTAAAGCGCATTAAAATCATCACGTTTACGTAACCGTACACTTTTTAGGAGTATCATGTCAGGTCATTCCAAGTGGGCGACCACAAAGCACAAGAAGGCCGCTATCGACGCAAAGCGCGGCAAGCTTTTCGCCAAGCTTATTAAGAATATTGAAATCGCAGCTCGTCTTGGTGGTGGAGACCCAGATGGTAACCCAACTTTGTACGATGCAATCGTTAAAGCTAAGAAAGCTTCTATGCCAGCAGACAACATTAAGCGCGCTGTTAAGCGTGGATCTGGCGAAGAAGCAGGCGGCGCAAACTACGAAGAGATTGTTTACGAAGGTTATGCACCAGCAGGCGTTGGCTTGATTATTGAGTGCCTTACCGATAATCGCAATCGCGCTGCAGCAGATGTTCGCTCCACTCTTACAAAGGGCAATGGTTCTTTGGCCACAAGCGGTTCTGTGAGCTTTAATTTTGAGCGCAAGGGATTGATTGAAGTTCCTAGCGAAGGTGTTGACTATAGCAAGCTTTTTGATATTGCTGCAGAAGCAGGCGCTGAAGACGTTGCAGACGATGGAGACGTGTATTCCGTATACACGGATTCTAGCGATTTGGTAACTGTTCGTAAGGCTTTGCAAGATGCTGGTTTTGACTACGATTCTGCAGAAATCGTTATGCATCCAAATAACGAGGTTGAGTTGAGCTTTGAAGATGCTCAAAAGGTGTCTCGCTTGATTGACAATCTCGATGATTTGGACGATGTTCAAAATATTTATAGCAACTGGACTGCTTCGGATGAAGTTATGGCTCAGCTTGAGGAAGCAGAATAGTTTCCAATGATGATTTTGGGCGTTGACCCCGGGCTTACTCGCTGCGGGGTCGGCGTGATTGAAGCCGGCGTTTCTCGTCGGCTTTCTTTTATTCACGTCGATGTTTTAAGAAGCAATCCAAAAACTTCTCAAGATTTACGACTTCTTGAGATTTACAATGGGCTGGTTGAAAAAATCGAAAGGTTTTCGCCAGATGTTGTTTCGATTGAGCGCGTGTTTGCTCAAGAAAATCGAAATACTGTGCTTGGAACTGCTCAAGTTGCAGGAATCGCTATGCTTGTTGCAGCTCAAAGGGGTATTCCTGTTGCTTTACACACTCCTACAGAGGTTAAACTTGCTGTTGCTGGCAATGGCAGTGCTGGCAAGCAACAAGTAGAGCGCATGGTTGCGCGTCTTTTGAATCTTAATGTTTTACCAACTCCTGCAGATGCTGCGGATGCTTTAGCTCAAGCTATTTGTCATGCTCTTAGGCCTGCGGGCGCGTTGCAAGGCGGAGAGCGAGAGCAGCATTTAACAGATGCTCAAAGAAAGTGGGCTGAGTCTTTGCGTGCGGCGCGCGGATCGAGTTCTGTCGGGCGAGGTATGTAGGATATTTATAGAACAGATGTTCTATAGGTTGTAGGGATTTATTTTGAAAGGTGAGCGCTGATGATTGGTATGCTTAATGGCGTAGTGGAATCTATCGATTCTCGTTGTGCGCTTGTCTGTGTTGGTGGCGTTGGTTACGAGTTATATATGCCTTCGTCAGATTTATCATCTTTGCGCGAAGGTCAAGAAGTTAGAGTTTATACGTCTTTGCAAGTTAGTCAAGATGCTATTACGCTTTATGGTTTTACAAGTATGGCTGCAAAGCGTATTTTTCTTCAAATTCAACAAAAAGTTAGTGGAGTAGGGCCTAAAGTCGCTCTTTCTTTGCTTTCAACATTAAGCGTAGATCGTTTGATTAAAGCTATTGCGGATTCAGATGTTTCTGCGCTCTCTTCCGCTCCTGGGCTGGGTAAAAAGGGCGCACAAAAAATTATCCTCGAGCTTAAAGGCTCTATTGACGTGGCTCTATTAGAACAAGATAGCGTAGATAAAAATGTAAACAAGAATATAAGCGATTTTATTGATTCTTCTATGCAAAAAGTTGTTGTTGGATTGATGTCTTTAGGCTGGAAGCAGTTTGATGCTCAAAAAGCAGTGGAAAGCGTTTGTAAACAAGAGCATATTTCTTTGCCAATTAGTGATGAAAATATGCCAACAGTTCTGCGCATGGCTTTGTCTTCGCTGGATAGAGGCAGGTGACAATTATGAGTTTTGGCGAGAAAATCAACAGCGAGAAGATAAACAACGTTCAATCTGTTAATACTGGCGTATCAGAAGATTCATTAAGAATGGTATCTTCTAGCGCTATAGAAAACGAGCAAATTAGTGATGAGGAGTTACGTCCTCATGCTCTGGATGGTTTTATTGGTCAGCCTTTATTAAAAGCGCAATTGCAACTTTTTTTGGATGCTGCAAGATTGCGTAATGTTCCTCCAGATCATATGCTTCTTGCGGGTCCTCCTGGTCTTGGAAAAACAACGTTGGCAATGATTGTTGCTAACGAATTAGGTGTTTCTATTCGAGTTACTTCTGGGCCTGCTATTCAACATGCTGGAGATTTAGCATCTATTTTAAGCTCTCTAGATACAGGCGAAGTGCTGTTTATTGATGAGATTCATCGACTTCCTCGTGCTGCAGAAGAGTTGCTTTATATTGCTATGGAAGATTTTCGAGTAGACGTTATGGTTGGTAAAGGCCCTGGAGCATCTTCCATACCGCTTACTTTGCCTCATTTTACTGTAGTTGGTGCAACTACTAGAGAAGGAATGCTTCCTTCTCCGCTTAGAGCGCGTTTTGGTTTTACTGCTCACTTGGATTTTTATCCTCACGAAGAGCTAGAGAAGCTTATTGAGCGTTCTTCCGCACTTTTAGGCGTAAATCTTGCAGACCAAGCGGCAAAAGAGCTTGCTTTGCGTTCTAGGGGAACTCCTAGGATTGCAAATCGACTTTTGAGGCGTGTTAGAGATTGGGCAGTAGTCCATAATCTTAAAGAAGTAAATCGCGAGTCTGTAATCGAGGCTTTATCTTTGTATCAAATAGATACTCAAGGTCTTGATCGCTTGGATATTGCTGTTCTAAAAGCTATTGTGGTTCAATTTAATGGTGGTCCTGTAGGGCTTAATAACCTGGCTGCAATGGTTGGAGAAGAGTCGGAGACTGTGGAAACAGTTTGTGAACCATATTTGGTTCGAGAAGGCTTTCTTGTTAGAACGCCTAAAGGCAGAGTTGCAACTGAAAAAGCTTGGCAGCATTTAGGTCTTAAAGCCCCCGATAATGTCAGATAGATACCCTAAAATAGTTGATTTGGGCGGTGTTTTACCGTCTTAGGGTTGGATAACTTAAGGAGTTTATTGTGCCCCAATTCTTTAGCCAGTATGGCATGCTTATTGTTCTTGTAATTGCCATGGTTGGTATCATGTGGTTCCAATCTCGTAGCATGAAAAAGCGTCAAACTGAATTGCGTTCTTTCCATGATTCGTTAAAGCCTGGTGTTGAGGTTATAACAATTGGTGGAATTATTGGTAAGGTTGTTAGCGTTGATGCAGATCACGAAGAAATTGTTTTAGATTCAGAAGGTAGTCTGCTTCGCGTATCTTTCCGTGCTGTTAACAGGGTTTACGTTCGCGTAGATTTTAATAGCTACGATAAAGAAGATAGTGCAGAAGGCGCTAATAATAATGCGGATAGTGCAGAAGATAACGAATCGCAGGAATCGCAAGAATCCAATGAATCTAACGAGGTTCAAGAATCTAGCGAATCTAATGAAAATAAAGAAAACTAGAATAGAACGCTAGGATTATGACAACAACTGATATTACGGTAAAGCCTCTAAAGAATGTTAGTAGTGAAGATGCTAGTTATTTAGCATCTCTTGTTCGCACAATTCCAGGATTCCCTAATCCAAAGATTGTTTTTCGCGATTTTCTACCAGTATTTGCAGATGCTCGTGGTATGAACATTCTTATTGAGTCACTTGTTGATTCTTTGCCTGTTTCTAAAGATTCTTTTGATTTAGTTGCAGGTCTTGAAGCTCGTGGATTCTTATTTGGCCCAGTATTAGCTGCACGCTTAAATAAGGGTTTTGTTGCCGTAAGAAAATCAGGTAAGTTGCCGCCAGAAGTTATTAGCGAATCGTATTCTCTTGAATATGGAGAAGCTAAAATCGAGATTGAAAAAGACTTGATTAAACCTGGCCAGCGTGTTCTTATTGTTGATGATTTGATTGCAACAGGAGGAACCGCAAAAGCTGCTGCAAGGCTTGTTGAAAGATCCGAAGGTGTTGTTGCTGGATTCTGCTTTGTAATGGAGCTAACGGGCATTAACGGAATGAGCGACTTGCAATCCTATAAGTGCTCTAGCTTAATGAAAATGCCAGCTTAAACACTGCAAATCGTAGTTTAAAGAAAAGCGTTAAATACATAGATAATCCAAAATAATCCAAGTCTAAACTTTAAGAACGTAGGGGAGGAACAATTTTGAAAAAACTAAAATCTTCTCTTATTAGTGTTTTGAAGGGTTTAGCTATTCCAGCAATAACTATTTTTGTTTTTGCTCTTATTGTTGGGTTGTTTATGTCTTTAACGCTTTTAGTAATTTCGATTGAAGAAGGAACTGGTAATCTTTCTGATTCATCAATGTCTTTAACATGGGCTGTACTTCTTTTTGCGCAAGGAGTAGGTCTTGGTTTTGACGATTTTGTTCTTACGATTATTCCTCTTGGATTAACAATTCTTTTAGTTTCATCTCTTGCAATTGCAATGAGAAAGCTAAAAGGTGGTCAGTTGGCAAATTCAATAGGACTACTTGTTTGGGTTTTTGCAAATTCTGTAATATCCCAAAATACTAATATTGAGTTGCTGGACTCTTTGCCAATAATATTGCTAAAAAGTGTTTGTGTGTATATTTTGGCTATGATGATTGCTGTTTTTCCATATTCTTCTACGTTTGCACAAATAAAACAAAAGTTGGCAAAGCATTTTTCTGAGCGAATAATTAAATGCGCAAAAATCTGTTTTTATTGCTCTATAAGTGTTTTAGTTATTTACGCAATTGTTGCACTTTTAACAATCATCTTTTGGTGTGTAGTTGGTTCAAGCAACGTTGAGATTGCATTTTCTAAGCTAGGAATGCAAATCGGTTCTAGGATTTTAACATCTATTGCCTGTTTAGTGTGGTTGCCGAATATTGCACTATGGGCATTATCTTGGATTTCTGGAGCAGGATTCAACATTGGAGATATTGCAAGCTTTAGTATTTTTTCTGTTAGCAAAAAATCGTTACCACCTATTCCACTTTTTGCAATATTTCCAGACGCTATAAAAGATTCATTCTATAGAACATCTTCGGTTAGTATATTGTTTGTTTTGTGCGCTATCTTGGCATCGTTTATAATTTTGTACTCAAAGTTGTGCAACCTTAGAATCATATTTGATAACAATAAAGTAGACTGGAAGAAAACAGCTTTTGCATTTGTTCAATCTGCAATAGTTTTAGTAGCGTCTTGCATGGCAATAATACTTGTTATGAGTGTACTGCTTCTATTTGCAAATGGTAGTTTGGGAAGATTTAGATTAGCGCATGTTGGAGTTAATGTAAGTAGAAGTCTTCGTTCCTTAGGCCATTTAACAATATACGGTTTTGGCTTTTCTTGGCTTATTATCCTTTTTGTTTGTGCAATAATAATTGGTATTCGACTTTTAAGCAATAAAATTTTATCCGAAAATCAACCTTTGCTTGAGAGCAAAACTGAAACTAGTGATCTTAGTGCAACTAGAACAGTCAGCTCAAAAGCTAATAAAAAATAAATCCTCATCCAACACAAGGAGGAAGACCGGTGCAACAGATACATGAGCAAGAACAAAATGCAGATGTGCTGATAACCACAGGTAAAAGGTCAATAAAGCGAGTACTGGTTTCAGTATTTTGCAAAGAAGGACTAGAAACGCTGGCAGATGCTTTTAGAAAGTGTGGAACTCAAGTTGTTTCAACTGGTTCAACTGCTTCAAAGCTTCAAGAATTGGGTGTAAGCGTTACGCAAGTGTCGGATGTAACAGGATTCCCAGAAAGCTTAGATGGTAGAGTTAAAACTCTCGATCCGCATATTCACGCTGGAATCCTAGCAGATATGAGCAATTCGGATCATGTAAAGCAGCTTAAAGATTTGAATATTGAGCCATTTGATGCTGTAGTTGTAAACTTGTATCCTTTTGTGAACACAGTTATGAGCGGTGCTAAAAACGACGCTATTATTGAAAAAATCGATATTGGTGGACCTTCAATGATTCGAGCAGCTGCTAAAAATCATAAGTCTGTAGCTGTTATTACAGACCCTGCAGATTATAAATTGCTTGCTAATCGAATTGCTTCTGGCGAAGGCTTTAGCTTGCAAGAGCGTGAATACTTAGCTCATAAAGCATTCGAGCATACAGCCGCTTACGATGCTGCAATATGCCAATGGACTAATAGTGCTTGGCCAATGCCACAAAGCATGATGGAAAACACGGATAACAATGATGATTCGCTTGATAAAACAAGCAAAGATTCGTTACTTCCACGCGACTACACAAGAACATGGACTCTTGAACGTAATCTTAGGTACGGAGAGAATCCACATCAATATGCTGGGCTTTATCTCGATCCGTTGCATAATGGCGGTTTAGCTCAAGCTGAACTTCTTGGCGGAAAGCCAATGAGTTATAACAATTATGTTGATGCGGATGCAGCATGGCGTGCAGTTTGGGATTTTGCTCCGCAAATTGCCGTTGCTGTTTGCAAACACAATAATCCGTGCGGCTTAGCAATAGGTGTAACAGCAGCCGAAGCTCACGCGAAGGCTCACGCTTGCGATCCTGTAAGCGCATACGGTGGAGTGATTGCTTGCAATTCAACTGTTACGCTAGAAATGGCACAAAGTGTGCGTCCAATTTTTACAGAAGTAATTATTGCTACAGACTACGAGCCTGAGGCTTTGGAATTATTGCGCACTAAGAAGAAGAATTTGCGAATCCTAAAGGTTGCAAATCCTCCTGTTTTAGGCTTGCAAGTGCATCCTATTGACGGCGGAGCGTTGGTGCAAAGCGCAGATAAGATTGACGATTTTGGAGATAATCCACAAAATTGGACTCTTGTTTCTGGAAATCCAGCAGACGAAAAAACTTTAAAAGACTTAGAGTTTGCGTGGCGTTCTCTTAGATGCGTAAAATCTAATGCCATTTTGCTTGCGCATGATTTAGCAACTGTTGGAATTGGAATGGGTCAAGTTAATAGAGTGGATTCGTGCCATCTTGCAGTTGAAAGAGCTAATACTTTGGCAGATGGCGTTGAGCGCGCTAAAGGTTCTGTTGCAGCATCCGATGCGTTCTTCCCATTTGCTGATGGTCCGCAAATCTTGATAGAAGCAGGTGTAAGCGCAATAGTTCAACCTGGAGGGTCTATTAGAGATGAGGAAGTGTTTGAAGCTGCGCGCGAGGCTGGTGTAACAATGTACACTACTGGAACGAGGCACTTCTTCCACTAAAAACTACTAAAATCAATCGCTATTTGCAAATTGGTCTTTATGTAAATAGCTGATTAGTCAGTTAGATTAACTCGATTAATCATATTAACGTAAAGCCTTGGATTGTGTTTAATATACTTTCCAAGGCTTTTTATGTATTATACAAGTATGACAATTAGCCAGAAGAACCAAGATAACGAATTAAAATTTGAGCATAAAGATGAATTAATGAACAACGTGAACAGCAGCGTGAATAACAACGTGTACAACAACTCAAACAATCATATCTACGTTTCGGAAGTAAAAGAGGGAAAGCCGTATGCGCAATGGATTGTGGCAATAATCGTATGCGTGTGCGCTGTATTAGCTTTTATAGGAAAAATAATGGCTGCTACAGTTATTATTTCTGCAACAGCCATCATTCTTGGAATAATACGTTTAATTTTCTCTCAGCGAAGCCCTTGGAAAGTTAGATCCATTGCTTTTGACTCTTTTATAAGCATTGCACTAGGACTTGGTTTGCTAATAACGTATTTTTCTATTTTTGTTTTTATGTAACCTATTTTGTTTTAACTATTTGTCTTAGTTATAGAATGGGTTAACTTCTTTATTTTCGCTATTTTCTGATTCTTCGCTAGATACTGAAGTGTTAGCGGAATCATCCGAGCTTAAATCGCCAGCATTATTGGATTCTTTAACACTGTTTGAGTCTTTTGAAGAAGAACGAACAAGCTTGCTAATAAGCATAACGAATCCAACAAGAGCTGCTGCAAAAACAGGAGCAATCCAAAATACCCAAAGTTGGCTTAATGGTGCAGTAGCTAATTTCTTAGACTGTGCAAGAATGGCAATACCCGTAGAGCGAGCAGGATTAAGACCAGATCCAGTAATTTGGTATGTAATAAAAGCTCCAACCGAGTATGCAATACCCATGTGTGCTGCATAAGTGCATTTAGCACTACCATCTTCACGCGTATACGTCATTGCTGTTGCAACAATAATAAGAACTGCAATAATCTCAACTATTAATGCGGAGATAACGCCAAAAGAAGCATTAACGCTTTTTAGTTGATTTGCAGAGATAGAAGCGCTTTCAAAACCATTTACAACAGGAGCAAACCATGTTTTTTCTGGAACCATTTTAGTTTGAGGAAGAATAAAAACAGTTATTGCAGCAGCAACTAGTGCGCCAAGAACTTGAGCAATGATGTATAAAATTCCAGAAATGTAAGAAGTTCTTCCAGTAAGCATAGAAGCGATTGTTACTGCTGGATTAACGTGACCTCCAGAAACCTTGGCAGCTATACTGATTGCAGCTGCGTAAGCTAAGCCTGTTCCTGCAGCAATCAAAAGAACATTCACGCCGTACATTGCTGTTACAACAGATGAGAACGTGTAAATAGTAAATATTGCAAAAACGCTTGCAATAAATTCAGCAAAAATCCTAAAAACAAGAGGTGTAGGAGCAGTTGCTTTTTGCTCATCATTTGAACATTTATTTTGCAAAGTGTTGTTCATAACAATTCCTTACGTTAATGTGTACGTGTTGTGTTGTTTTTTATGTTGTTTTGTTATTCGCAACACAACCAAACGTTTGCTATAGTATCACGGCTATGCCATACGCTAGTATAGAAAAACGTGGCAATTTGTTGTGAGTATTAAAAAATGATTAAAAATTATTAAAAAATACGCAAAAATGGCCATAAATAAAACATCAATAATATTAAATTAATACAATAGGTCACGTTGGGAGAACGATGCCAAACGCATATTCCCGCGCCAATCAGGCGCATTCAAATGACAAAAATGCCGTTCGACTGCAAAAGCTACTTGCTGAAGCGGGATTTGGTTCAAGACGCAAATGTGAGGAGATTATTCTCGATGGGCGTGTTGAAGTGGATGATGAGCTTGTAACAACACTCGGAACTCGAGTAGATCCAAGTAAGCAAAAAATTCGCGTAGACGGATCCAGAGTAAAGTTCAATCACAAGCTTGTAACGCTTGCGCTTAATAAGCCAAAGCGAGTTTTGAGCGCAATGGATGATCCAAAAGGTCGCTTTACTTTAAGAGATATTGTTGGAGACAAATACGAGCGAATTTTCCACATGGGTCGCTTGGACTACGATTCGGAAGGTCTTATTTTAATGACCAACGATGGCGAGCTAAGCCAGCATGTTATGCACCCAAAGTACGAAGTTGAAAAAACGTATATTGCAACTGTTGAAGGCAAAATCAACGGAATGGTTTGCCGCAGGCTAGTTTCGCAAGGCGTAAATCTGGAAGACGGCTGGATCAAGCTAGACAGATGCGCAATAATTGACCAGAATCACGATGCAACAATCGTAAAAGTTGTTTTGCACTCTGGCAAGAATCGCATTGTGCGTAGGATTTTTGGAGCTGTTGGCTTTCCTGTAAAACGTCTTGTTCGTACGCAAATCGGCCCTATTAAGTTGGGTGACTTAAAAGCTGGGTCTTACCGCGTGCTTTCGCAAGTAGAAGTGCGCTCACTTTCTAAGGAGGTTGGCCTGTGATTTGTGTAGCAATTGATGGACCAGCAGGAGTCGGTAAGTCTTCTACTTCTCGCGCTTTAGCACAATACTACGGTTTTGCGTATTTAGATACGGGTGCAATGTATAGAGCTGCAGCATGGTGGTGCTTAAAGCAAGGAATTGATTTAAGCAAGCAGCTTGAGTTGGATGAAGAAGGAAATCCAACAAATTCTGCAGATGCGGAACGCTTTAATCAAATTGTTGAAGCTGTTGGAGCATTGTTTACGGAAGATCATGCTGAATTTAGTGTTGATCCGAAAAATCCTGTAGTCGTAATTGATAGTGAAGATATTAGCGAAGAATTGCGTTCTGTTGAAGTTTCTTCGCACGTGTCTACAGTTTCTTCGATTCCTGCAGTTCGACGCATGCTTATTGCTGCTCAGCGCGCGTATATTGCAGCAGAGTCAGCCGAGGATTCTTTCTCTAGCGGAGAAGGCATAGTTGCAGAAGGCCGCGATATTACTACTGTTGTAGCTCCTAATGCGCAAGTTAGAGTGCTTCTTACTGCTCGTGAAGACGTTCGTCAAGCTCGCAGAAATAAGCAAGATATTGAGCAAGAAAATTCGCAAAATAGCGAATCTGAAAATATTGAATCTAAGAATAACGAATCTTTAGAAGAAGACGATATTCGCGCTCGTGACGCTAAAGATTCTAAAGTTACTCATTTTCTTCAAGCTGCAGACGGTGTTGCAACTCTCGATAATTCTGATTTGACTTTTGAGCAGACTCTTGATGCGCTTGTAGAGATGGTTGACGATGCAATTGAGCAGGATGAGTACGACCGTTATGCCGCAAATCTTGAAGGCTACGATCTTGACGATGAAGACCGTGCGCTTCTTGGCGGTGATTTTGCAAGCGAAGATGAATCGAAAGATACAAAAGCTGTTGGAGTAATTGCCATTATAGGCCGACCAAACGTTGGAAAATCAACGCTTGTAAACCGTATTTTGGGCCATAGAGTTGCTGTTGTAGAAGATACTCCAGGCGTTACTAGAGATCGCGTAAGCTACGATGCTGAGTGGGCTGGAACCAACTTTAAGCTTGTTGACACTGGCGGCTGGGAAGCGGATGTTGAAGGCATTGATTCTTCGATTGCTCAACAGGCGCAGGTGGCAGTGCGTTTAAGCGATGCTGTGATTTTTCTAGTAGATGGTCAAGTTGGCTTAACCGCCACAGACGAGCGCATTGTTTCAATGCTTCGCGCTGCAGGTAAGCCTATTACTTTGGCAGTTAACAAGGTTGACGACGCTAGAAGCGAGTATTTAACGGCAGAGTTTTGGAAGCTTGGAATGGGCGAGCCTTACGGAATTTCTGCAATGCACGGCAGAGGCGTTGGAGATTTGCTTGACGCAGCTCTTGCATCTTTAAAGAAAGCGAATAAGACTTCTGGATTCTTAACTCCAGAAGGTTTGCGCAGAGTTGCTTTAGTTGGACGTCCAAACGTTGGTAAGTCTTCGCTTTTGAACCATTTGGCTCACGAAGAGCGTTCTGTTGTAAACGACTTGGCTGGAACTACTCGAGACCCTGTTGATGAGGTTGTGCGCGTAGACGGTGAGGATTGGCTGTTTATTGATACTGCTGGTATTAAGCGCAGGCAGCACAAGCTTACGGGTGCCGAATATTATTCTTCACTTCGTACGCAAGCTGCGATTGAGCGTTCGGAACTTGCTTTGATTCTTTTCGATTCCTCTCAGCCGATTGCAGAGCAGGATTTGAAAGTTATGAGTCAGGCTGTAGACGCGGGTCGCGCAATTGTACTTGTGTTTAACAAGTGGGACTTGATGGACGAATTTTCTAGACAGCGCATGGAACGCTTGTGGAAAACTGAGTTTGAGCGAGTTACTTGGGCTGAGCGCGTTAATCTTTCTGCAAAAACAGGATGGCATACGAATCGTCTTGCACGCGCTATGCGAACAGCTTTAGAAAGCTGGGATAAGCGCATTCCTACAGGCAAGCTTAATGCCTTCTTAGGCCGTATTCAGTCTGCTCATCCGCATCCTTTGCGAGGTGGAAAGCAAGCGCGAATCTTGTTTGCAACGCAAGCTTCTACACGCCCTCCGCGTTTTGTAATATTTGCAACTGGATTCTTAGAGCACGGCTACCGTCGCTTTATTGAGCGTTCTCTTAGAGAAGAATTTGGATTCGAGGGAACTCCTATTCAAATCTCTGTAAAAGTACGAGATAAAAAGAAGCGCAAGTAAAATCGCAAGTAAATAAATTTGCGATTAAAGCTGCGATTAAAGCGTAAGTAAAGTAGGAGCGGAATATGGCTGGATTAGGCGAGTTAGCTCTTGATTTGCATCATGCTAGCGAAGACGAGATTTTTCAAGCATTTGTTGATTGGGTTAAAACTAACAAGCATGTAGATTTGTGGCCGCATCAAGAAGAATCCGTTATGGATTTGCTTGCAGGAGACCACGTAATCTTAAATACTCCAACAGGCTCTGGAAAATCGCTAGTAGCGCTCGGCACGCATTTTGCGGCACTTGCCACTGGCAGACGCTCCTACTACACTGCGCCAATCAAAGCGCTTGTATCCGAAAAATTCTTCGATTTAGTTGCGATTTTTGGGCGAGACAACGTAGGCATGATTACTGGCGACTCGCATATTAACGTGGACGCTCCAATAATCTGCTGCACTGCAGAAATCTTAGCAAATCAAGCTCTGCGCGAAGGCGCAAGCGCAAAAGTTGATTGCGTTGCAATGGACGAATTCCACTACTATGGAGACCCAGAGCGAGGATGGGCTTGGCAAGTGCCTCTTCTTACGCTTCCAAATACGCAATTCTTGCTTATGAGCGCAACTCTTGGAGATGTAACGAATATTGCAGAACGCCTAGAAAAATCAACAAATCGTAGTGTTGATATTATTGCAGACGCGCCAAGGCCAATCCCACTCGAATATGAGTACACAGATAAGCCACTTGCCACAACTGTAGAACTCTTATTTAACAAGGGTTTAACGCCAATTTACGTAGTTCATTTTTCGCAAGACGCAGCTCTAGAAACAGCTCAAGCGCTAGCTAGTACGGGAGTTTCTAGCAAAGAGCAGCGAGACAAAATTGCTCAAGCGATTAAAGGTACTAAATTTACTACAGGTTTCGGCAAAATTTTGCAAAGGCTACTGCGCACAGGCGTTGGCGTACATCACGCTGGCATGCTTCCGCGCTACCGCAGGCTTGTTGAACAGCTAGCTCAGCAAGGATTGCTGCCGGTTATTTGCGGTACAGACACTCTTGGCGTTGGTATTAACGTGCCAATTCACTCTGTTGTGCTTACAGCTCTTACAAAATTTGACGGGAACCGTAGTCGAAAGCTTCGCGCTCGCGAGTTTCACCAAATTGCAGGTCGTGCAGGCAGAATGGGGTTTGATACAGAGGGCTTAGTAGTTGCAGAGGCTCCAGAGTTCGAGATTGAAAACGCGCGCGCTGTTGCAAAAGCCGGAAACGACCCTAAAAAGCTTAAAAAAGTTAAACGTAAAAAGGCTCCAGAAGGATTTGTAGTTTGGGGTGAGCCAACGTTTACTAAGCTTATTGAAAGCGCTCCAGAAACTTTGAATCCGCACATGGTTGTAACGCACTCAATGATTTTGAACGAAGTTACGCAAGGCGGAGACGCTAAAGCACGCGTTGAAAAACTTATTGAAGATAGTGCACAAAAGCCGCAAGATAAAGAAAAATTGCTTGAGCGTTGCAACGATATTTTCCAAACTCTGCTCGATACTCAAGTGATTGAATGCAGAGAGTTTTCGGATGGTTCTTGCGATTATGATCTTGATGTTGCTATGCCAGAGGGTTTTGCTTTAGATCAGCCACTTTCTCCGTTCTTGCTCGCAGCTTTGGAACTTCTTGACCCAGAATCTGAAAGTTACGCGCTTGACGTAATTTCTATGGTTGAGTCAACTTTAGATGATCCTAAGCCTGTTCTTCGCGCTCAAGAGCGTAAAGCTCGCGACGCTGCAATGGCTGGCATGAAAGATGATGGCATTGATTACGAGGAGCGCATGGAACGCTTAGCGGAAGTTAGCTACCCTAAGCCTCTTGAAGATTTGCTTGAGCCTGCTTTTGCGCAATATCGCAAAGATGTTCCGTGGGCAAACGACTACTGGATTAAGCCTAAATCTGTGCTTCGAGACATGGTTGAAACAGCCTCTGATTTTACTGGCTATATTTCGCGCTATGGCATTGCTAGAAGTGAAGGAACGCTTCTTCGTTACCTTTCGGACGCTTATCGTTCGCTTGCTCGAACTGTGCCAGAAGACATGCTTAACGAAGAATTGCGTGATATTATTTCGTGGCTTCGTCTTGTTGTGCGCTCTATTGATTCAAGTCTTGTTGACGAGTGGGAGAGTGCTGGAGGATCGGATGATGAAGCTAGCGCTGTAACTACGGCTGCGCCTTCAACTTCTGAGTCTGTAGTTGAGGATCGTCGTGGACTTATTGTGTTGATTAGAAACGCAATGTTTCGTCGCGTGCAACTTATGGATTTGGAAGATGCGGATGCTTTGGGAGAGCTTGACAAAGCTTGGGGTTATGGCGTTCACGAGTGGAATGATGTGCTTGACGACTATTACGACGAACATGAGTATGTTGGGATAGATGCCAAAGCTCGTGGCGGAGACTTGTTTATTTTGGATGATTCTCTAGAAAAAAGTGAGCATTCGTGGAAAGTTCGGCAGATTATTGACGATTCGGACGGAGATCATAATTGGGCTATTACTGGAATTGTTGATTTGGATTCCACACAAGATACAGGCGAAGTTGTGTTCTTTGACTACAGCGTGTCGCACGTTTAGTGTTGTTTTACTTAAGTTTTATTTGCGTTTTGCTTATATTTTACTTATGTTTTATGCAAAATCTAAAATATGGTCGAACGTTTGTTCTATGGATTGAGTATACTTAGATTATGGTTCAGGATTTATTTACAGCAAGTAGTGCGCCTAGCGATGTAACACGTCCATTGGCTGTGCGTATGCGACCAAGCGTTATCGAAGACGTGCTTGGGCAGTCTCATGCGTTAAAAGATGGTTCGCCTTTGCGTAGGCTTGCAAATCCGCAATCTAAAGGTTCTCTTACATCTCCAAGTTCTGTTGTGTTGTTTGGGCCTCCTGGAGCTGGTAAAACTACGCTTGCTTATATTGTGGCTCAACAGTCTGGTCGCGTGTTTGAAGAGCTTTCTGCTGTAACTTCTGGAGTTAAAGATGTTAGAGCAGTGCTAGATCGTGCGCATGAGCGCTTGGTTAGTAAAGGTCAAGAAACAGTTCTGTTTATTGACGAAGTTCATCGTTTTTCTAAATCTCAACAAGATGCTTTGCTTCCAAGCGTAGAAAATCGCGATGTAACTTTTATTGGTGCTACTACCGAAAATCCAAGTTTTTCAATCATTAAGCCACTACTTAGCAGATCAGTAGTTGTTAAACTTGAGTCTCTTAGTGTAGAAGATTTGCGCACGCTTATAGAACGCGCAATTTCTAGCGAAAATGGTCTTAATAATCAGCTTAAGATTGATGACGATGCAATAGATTCAATTATTCGTTTAAGTGGGGGAGACGCTCGCAAAACTCTTACTATTCTAGAAGCGGCAGCAGGGGCGGTAACAGGAGATGTTGCTTTGCAACATGGCAAAAAGAAGCCTGTTATTACTGCCGATATTGTTTCTAACGTAATGGATACTACTACAGTTCGCTACGACAAAGATGGCGACGATCACTACGATGTGATTTCTGCTTTTATTAAGTCAATGCGTGGAAGTGATGTTGACGCTTCTTTGCATTATTTAGCGCGAATGCTTAGAGCTGGGGAAGACCCGCGTTTTATTGCAAGGCGAATTATGATTGCTGCTGCCGAAGAAGTTGGCATGGCAGCTCCACAAATTTTGCAAGTAACTGTTGCTGCAGCTCAAGCTGTTGCTCTAATTGGCATGCCAGAAGCGCGGATTATTCTTTCGGAATCTGTGATTGCTGTAGCAACTGCTCCAAAATCAAACGCAAGTTATAATGCGATTAATAAGGCTTTGCAAGATGTTGATGCTGGAAATATTGGTCAAGTGCCTCTTCATTTGCGAAATGCTCCAACTGCTTTAATGAAAAGCTGGGGAAATCACGATGGGTACAAGTATGCTCACGATTACCCAGGAGCTGTGGCTTCTCAACAATATATGCCAGATGAGCTAGTTGGCCGCGAATATTATCACCCAAATAATCGCGGCTACGAGCACGAGATTTCACAACGTTTATCTCAAATTCGCGCCATTCTTCATAAATCCGATGACAATAAATAAAGTCAATAATTAAAAGGCTCCTTAGAATTTTAAGAAGCCTTTTAATGCAGTATTACTATTTTTTTTAAGATAGTTTTAGTCACGAACAAGCATAATGTGGTCAATATCTTCGCGATTTGAAACGCGGAACAGCACAAAGCGGTTGCCAATTACTTGCACAACTTCTGCACCAAGATGCTCTGCAAGTTCTTGTGCAGCTTCTTTAGCACTTAAGCCAGAGCCATCTTGCACAGCACACTTCATAAGCTCGTGCGATTGCATTGTCTCGTCTGCTTGCTTAACAGCAGCATCGCTAATATCATTTTTTCCAACATAAAGCAATGGGCTTAAAGTGTTAGCGAGCGCACGCAATTGCTTAATCTGCTTTTTAGTTAATGCCATTATTTTCCTTCCAAATCGCGTTCAACATGCGTAAAACGCTAAAACGTCAATTTTCAAAACATTAAAACACTAAAACGTCAAAACGCTATATTGTCAAACGCAATTATCAACAACCAACTATCGACCATCTATTTATAACGCTTAAATTTTCAATGCTTATCGGATTATACATTAACCGTAAGAATCTGCGCTCAATGCGCTCAATACGTTCAATACAATAAATCCGCTCAATGCGTTCAATCCGTTCGATTATAAATATTCAGGCTATAAATATTCCAGCAAAAATTATTCCGCACACAATAGCTAATGTAACGCTTAAAAGCGCAAAGTCTTTTAAGCGCATTTTCTCCGTATGTAAGTGTGTGCGTTTAGCTCCAGGAACGTAGCATCTAGAATCTAGCGCAAGTCCCAGTGTGTTTGCGTGCCGAATCACACTTGCAAATCCTGGAACTATAAGAGATGTTATTGCTTGCAATCGCTTTTTTATAGACCCGTCTTTTATGTTTCCGCCTCTTGCAATTTGAGCTAAAGCAACAGATTCTGCTTCTTTTGCAAGAGTTGGCAAAAATCGTAAAGCAAGGCTCATAATAAGAGCAATTTCTTGACTTGGCAATCCTACGCTTTTAAGAGGCGAAATAATAGACGCGCATGCTTCAGTCAATCGCGTTTGGCTTATGGTTAGTACAATTATTGACCCGATTAGTATAACAAGCGAAAATCTTGAAGCGAAAAGTATTGCAAACTTTATTCCATCGTCTGTTATTAATATCGGTCCGATTCTAAAAAGTCCTCTTCCAGAATGCACAACTAGAAGATTAAACAATCCAGAAAATACGAATATTGCAATAAACATGTGCAATGACAAGAATAATTTTATAGGCGATATTCTAGCGAGAAATATTAGAGCAAGCGTTGATAGTGCAAGGATTCCAAGTTGGTAGAAGTTTGTAATGCTAAACGCGCTAAACATAAGAATTAAGCATGATATTAGTATGATTCGCGTATTAAATAAGCTTAGCAATGACTTGTTTTTGTTCTTGTTTTCGCTACCATTCTCGCTAGTATTTTCAAGCTTTTCGTCTTGTGCTTGTTCTTGCGCTTGCTTCTTTTCGCGCGAATCAAGTGTAACTATGCGCGCTCCAAGTGATTTTGCTTCACTAAAATCATGCGTAATAACAATAATTGTTACGCCTTTATTGTGTAAATCGCTTAAAATTTTTAATACGATTTTTGCATACTCAAAATCTAATCCTGCTGTAGGCTCGTCTAAAACCAAGATTTTTGGATTGCAAGCCAAAATTCCCGCGATTGCTGCTAGTCGTTGCTGGCCTCCAGAAAGTTCGAATGGGGATTTTTGCGCTAAATGTTCAATATGCAATGATTTTAGTGCGCTCAATACTCTGGAACGCAATTCGCATCCCTCTAATCCAAAGTTTTTTGGACCGTATGCTACGTCTTCAAAAACAGTTTGCGCAAAAAGTTGCTGTTCTGGCAATTGCATAACGTAACCAATGTTTTTGCGAATTTCACGCATTTGTGATTTGCTTGTTTTCTCGCTAATTTTTATTCCGTTTACACAAATAGATCCAGAATCGTATTTAATAAGTGCGCATATTGCTTTTGCGAGCGTGGATTTTCCACACCCGTTTTTTCCCATTATTGCAACGATTTCGCCTGCTTTTACGCTTAGAGAATAGTCTCTTATTATTGGATTTTGACTATTTGCATAGCTCACACTTAAATTAGATATTTCAATTGCTGCATTCTTGTTTGTTTTATTCGAATCACGTTTATTTTTGCTTTCTGCATTCGAATTTTCTGCATTTGATTTTTCTACATTTTCCGTCATGCTTTTTGATCCAATAACAGCTGGCGATTTTTCCGCGTAGAATTCTTCTAATTCCAATAAACTTACATCACGCAATTTTCCATTTTCTAGCATTAATATTCGATCCGCATTTTTGCATTCGCTAATCTTATGTGTTACTTGAACGATTGTTGTGCCGCGCGTTTGTAATTTGTCAAAAAGCTTATTTACGTCTGTTTTTGCGCAAGAATCAAGCATGCTTGTAGGCTCGTCTAATACAAGAAGTTTTGATTTTGTAGCAATCGACGACGCAATAGCAACGCGCTGCTGCTGACCTCCACTCATATTGCTTGGGTCGCTAAAACGGTGATTTTCCATGTTTACAGCGCGTAAAGCATTGCTTATATTTTTCTTCATAAATTCTTTAGAGGCGCACAAGTTTTCAAGCCCAAAAGCAACATCGTCTTCTACAACTGTTGTAACGATTTGGTCTTCTGGGCTTTGAAACAATGCTCCAATAGATTCTCGTGCTTTTTGGTACGCTTTTGAATCAACATTGTTTGCTTCAAAAACTTTTATTCCGCATAGCGTAACAATTCCAGAATCTGGGGAAGAAAGTCCTGCAATAATTTTAGCTAGCGTGGACTTTCCACTACCATTTTTGCCGATTATTGCGATTCTTTGACCATATGCAATTTCAAGATCTATTCCGTCTAGAATCCAAGTTTTTCCGCCATCATAGCTAAAGCGAACTTTTTGCAAAGAAACAGCATTATCTTTTTTAGCACAATAATCCATATTGCTTTTTTCGTCTTTGCAACTTGTTTTATATTGAATAACTTTATTGCTTTGCATAATTAGCTTGCTTTTTACTTAATTGACTAATGCTATTTTGGCTAATGCTATTTGTTTACTATTTGTTGTAGTTAAGAAGTTTTGAAACAGGCTTATAAACAAGCATAGTTACTACGCAATGAATCGCAAGCTTAATCACATTAAACGGTAGCAGAGCTGGAACTATAAGAGCAGCAACTTGCTCAACGCTAATATGAGCATAAAGCGGCGTAATAATAAGATTTCCGACTATTGCAAGAGCAATCGCAACTACAGAGCCAACCACAAGCGAAATAATAGCGCCTTCTTTGGTTCTAATTTTTTTGTAGACGATTGCAGCGCTAACAGAAGCGCCCATTGAAACCAATATTGCCATTATTGCGCCAAACGGGTTAGTGAAGAAGTGTGGAGCAAATCCTAGTACGCTTACGATTGCAGCGGCGAATGGTCCGTATGCAAATCCTGCAATTAAACACACAATTCCCGAAGGATCGTATTTAAGGTAGTTTACGTCTGGAATAAGTGGAAATTCTATAAAGCTTACAGCAATAGAGAGCGCAACGAATAGCGCGTATTTAGCAATTTTTTCGCTTGACCAATAGTTTGTGCCAGAGTAAGTTGCGTGATTATTTGCTGTGTGATTGCTTGTTTTATGATTATTTTCGCGTGAAATGCTCATTAGAGCCTCCGTTTCTTTCATCCGGACTTTAACCGTTGGCTTCGGATTTTAACCGAATCAGCAGCAGTGGTGCCGCTCGCGGGCTTCGAGACAATTCACTAATTCAAGAATTACCTCGTTACCGCCAGTAAGGATTTTCACCTTCCCTGAAACTACTCTTTATTTTTATCTTATGCTAAGAACATTTATTGCTAAGCGCTAAGAACATTTAGCAGTTTGATTAACTTTTGACTTGTAACGCTTTTTGATGGCAATGCTAAGTGTAAGATTAAGAGCATGAGTGAAATTACGAATACTTCTGTTAATACTATAGACAAGCTTGCGATTATTGTTGTTACTTATAAGCGCCAGGAGCTTCTTGCAAATTTGTTCAAATCATTTGAGTGTTTAAATCAATGTCCGTGGCGAATTGTTGTTGTAGACAACGAAAGTAGCGAAAAAACGCACAAAATGGTGGATGATCTAGGCGATATTCTTTCGCGCAGATGGGGCGCTTCTAGCGAGGACGATTCTGGCGATTCAAACCGCGTTGTTTACGCGCCACAAAGTAGCAATCTTGGGGGAGCTGGCGGTTTTAGTGCTGGCGTTAAAAAAGCGTATGAGCTTGGCGCACAATGGTTTTGGGTTATGGACGATGATGTTGAAACTGTTCCAGAATCTATTGAGCGTCTTTGCAAGTGGACTAAAAGCCACGATGTTATTCAAGGAAGCCGTTTAGACTACGACGGTGGCGATTTTTATTGGCAATATAACTTTATTGTTTCTCTTGGAATTCCTAATCCAATCGCTCCAGCAGCATTTGGGCCATCTGGCTACCGCGTTATGAACACAATGTGCTTTGAAGGGGGATTGTTTAAGCGCAATATTGTAGAGAAAATTGGACTTCCAGATTCGCGTTACTTTATTTATTGGGATGACACTACTTATGGCTATCTTGCTAGCAAAGTTACGAATCCGATTGTTGTAAATGACATTATTCTTCGCAGAACTCGTAATATTCCTAATTGGGATATTGCTGGCGTTCGTCAACTAAATTCCACTTCCGACATGAATCGTTATCATATTATGCGAAATCGTGGCTTTATGGCGCGCTACTTTATGATCCACGGCGATTTTAGACCATTTATGTTTGCTCTTGGAACCGCTTTGACTGCTGCAAAAGAGCTTATTAGGCTTGTTGCTGTAGATCGTGAGCATATTTTAAGTGGCGTTAAAAAGCTTTTTACTGGTTGTATTGCAAGCAGAAAAATTTTGCATGATCCTAATTGGAAGCCAATGCCTCCGTTAAAATAGCAGATTTTTTAAGACTTAAGTCTGAATACTGAGATTTAAGATTAATGCTTAAGTCTTAAAAATTAAAGCACAAACATAAACTAGAAGCCACCTAGCATTTGCTAAGTGGCTTCTAGATTTTTATTTTATCTCTTTTTTCAGTGGGAGAGGTCAATTACCATTCGACCGCGAATCTTACCGCTGAGCATCTCATCGAAGATGTCGTTAATGTCTTCCATCTTGCGCATATGGCATTTTGGAACAACCTTGCCTTCAGCACCAAACTGGAACGCTTCTTCCAAATCTTTACGAGTTCCAACAAGGGATCCAACCAAGCGGATTCCGTCGAGAACAAGGCGAGGGATGCTGAGTTCCATATCTTCTGGTGGAAGACCAACAGCTGCAACGGTGCCGCCTGCTCGTACAGAGTCAACTGCGCTGTTAAAAGCAGCCTTGCTTACAGCGGTTACAACAGCGCCATGAGCGCCGCCTACCTTCTTCATAGCAAATTCAGGAACATTTTCCTTAAGTGGGTTTACGCACAAATCTGCGCCATATTCCTTAGCAAATTCAAGCTGAGCATCGTTAACATCTACTGCGATTACGTGTGCGCCAAATACGTTCTTTGCATATTGCAACGCAAGATTACCAAGACCGCCAAGGCCAAAGAGAATAAGCCATTCGCCTGGGTGTACGCCCGACTCCTTAATAGCCTTGTAGGTTGTAACGCCAGCGCAAGTGATGGAGCTTGCAGGAGCTGGATCCAAGCCTTCTGGGACTTTTACAGCGTAGTCAGCTGCAACAATGCACTCTTGCGACATGCCACCGTCTGCAGTGTATCCTGCGTTCAAAACGCTACGGCAAAGTGTTTCTCGGCCAGTGGTGCAATATTCGCAATGACCGCAACCCTTAAAGAACCACGCTACAGATGCACGGTCGCCTGGCTTTAATGTTGTAACACCAGGGCCAACTTCCTTAACAATACCAATACCTTCGTGGCCAAGAACAACACCAGTTTTATCGCCAAAATCTTGGTTCTTAACGTGAAGATCGGTGTGACATACGCCGCAGCACTCCATATCGAGTAAGGCTTCACCAAATTCCAATGGACGAAGTTCCTTCTCTACAACCTGAGCCTTCTTATCTTTGGTTGCAACAATAGCCTTCATAGAAACCTCCTTGTTCTATGCTTCATCGTTGAAAAACATTGCTTTTTCAGTTTTCTTTTACCTGTTTGGTAAAAGCTATTTTTATTCTACATTATTTTTACGATTTTTCATGATAAAAATCACATTTTAAGAAAAAGTTTTATAAAAATTTATGGCTTAATGATAATAATTATCGTATTCAATATTTTTCTTATCGTTTTCTTATATTTTTCTTTTACTCAACACTCCGTAAAATTGCTTGAATATCGCAGAAAATCACTATATATTTTTTTTTATTTTTGATTATAACTTGCATTCAACAATAAATCAGGCTACTATGGCATCTTGCTTGCGGATATAGCTTAGTTGGTAAAGCGCAACCTTGCCAAGGTTGAGACCGCGGGTTCGAGTCCCGCTGTCCGCTCCATTTGTTTTCTCAGCGAGCATGTCCTCATATTCCGCTGAGATTTTTTATTTTCTATCGCATGTCTCAGCACATATATTGGCCCATAGTCCAAAACTGTGTAAAGCTAAGCTGATGAATATTCTGGAAATAGAACTAGTCAACTTAGCTTTTTGCATATAACCCAATTCTTTTTGCACAATGTGCATAACTTTTATTAGATAATCCTTGAATTTTCGCCGAAAAATCAAGGATTGTGAATGTCTTATCCACATATTAAATTAACTCTTTTATTTTTTTGAATAAGCTGTATGCTTTACTTAAACCTTAAACATAAGGTGAAAACAAAATAAACAAATATAAGGAATTAAAAAATAAATGACTTGACAAAATTTTAGGGAAGAAGGAGCAAATGAGAAATTTTTCTAGTACTCTGTTATACGCAAACGACGACGATAATGAGACATTTTGGGAGGTTATTAACAGTAACTTTCCAGATCAAGCAGATTCGTCGCGATTCCAGACTAAAGATATAAGACCTTTTCCAGTGTATGAAGGTTTAATACCAGTTGGGTCTTCTCGCTCAATGGCAAGTTATCACGTATCATCGTGTTTCAATAATACGCATGGTAAAAAGATGTACCTATATCTTGCAATGCAAATATGCAAAGTAGCGTGCATAGTAGGTGATATTTCTCATGGCAGGCCAATATCTCCAGAGATGAAAAGAGCATTAACAAAAGAGTGTATATACAAACTCGAGAATATGTGGTATTTGATTAATGAATGCTACAAAGATAAGCATAATGAGGCAGAAGTTTCTAAGCTAAGAAGTAATCCAACAATACCGAAGATGATAAATGGAATACTGGTTTCTCCATCACAATTAGAGGCAGTTGTTTTGCTTCATATTGGAGATACAGAATATTGGACATCTTTAACACTTAGATTCATAATGGGAAAATGGGTTTGCACGTTAGCGGATATAGGTTAGGTTTTACCTAATCGTAGTTTGCATAATATGAATTTTAAGTAGTTATTGATTTAATTAAGTATGTACATGCATAAACATGTTGGATTATTTAGATTATTTGCGTAACGCCCCTAGAATATAATTTGCATTTGCTGTTTTACTCAAGGGGTTTTCTAAATCGTTATTTGTTAAATTGTTATTTTGTAAAAAACGCCAATTTTCTGTACATATTTTTGTATCTTCATAGTTTTGTGTTGGCATGCTTATACCGTACAATTAAGAATATGCTGCGAGAATTTTCTGTAGAAGACATTCACCCAACTAACGATGGTGACACAATTTATTCATTGCTTGCTAATAGGGCAATGCGAGACCCGCAAGGCGTGATTGCACAATGGCAAGATGACAATACTCGTCAATGGCACGATGTTAGCGCATCACAGATGCTATCCAAAGTTCGTTCTACTGCAAGAGGCTTAATCGCTCTTGGCGTTAAGCAAGGAGACAAAATCGTTATTTACTCTCCAACTTGTTACGAATGGGGTGTTGTGGACTTTGCGTGCGCTTGTATTGGTGCTGTAAGCATACCTATTTACGAAACTGACTCCGCTCTTCAAGCTGCAGATATTATTTCGGAAGTAAAGCCTGTTATCGCTTTTGCAGGAGACGATGAGCATGCACAATGCTTAGAAAGAGTTCGTCAAGACAATAAGCGAATTTCATTAAGAACGGTTTTTAACTTTAAGGCCAATGGCATTGATGCTGTTATTGATTTTGGCAAATCTATTAGTGATGATGAGTTAAATAACGCCATTAATCAAATAAAGGCAGATGATTTAGCAACAATTGTTTACACTTCTGGTTCAACTGGCAGGCCAAAGGGAGCAATGCTTTCAAACAGAAACTTTACTCACATTGTTTATGCCGCTTACGACGTGTTAAACGACATGCTCTACAAACCAAGCCGAATACTTCTGTTCCTTCCTCTTGCACATTGCTTTGCTAGATTCATTCAATATGTTGCAATTGGAGCAAATGGCGTTATTGGCTATGTTCCAAACGCTAAGCATTTGCTTGCAGATTTGCGTAGTTTTAAGCCTACTTACTTACTTGGAGTGCCTCGAGTATTTGAAAAAGTCTATAATGCGGCTTCTCAAAAGGCTGGCGCTGGTATTAGAGGTAGGATTTTTGCAAAGGCTGTTCAGCATTTTGTTGAATGGTCTAAAGATGAAATTGATGGTAAAGCGCATTCTATTTATGCAAAGATTCAGCATGATTTTTATATGAAAACTGTTGGTTCTTCCATAAGATCTGCACTTGGTCCTAATTTAGCGTGGTTGGCTTGTGGAGGCGCTCCAATAAATGCAGAGCTTGCTCACTTCTTTAATGGATTAGATGGCATAACCTTTATTCAAGGCTATGGAATGACAGAAACTGCAGCTCCATGCGTTGTTAATTTTGAACACGCAAATCGAGTCGGTTCTGTTGGAAAGCCTGGCCCTGGAATTACAATCCGCATTGATGACGATGGCGAAGTTCTTGTAAAAGGTCCTAACGTTTTTGTTGGATATTATGGAAAACCAGAACTTACTGCAGAAGTTATTGACGAAAACGGATGGCTTCATTCTGGCGATTTAGGAGAAATCGACGACGAAGGATTCTTAACCATTACTGGCAGAAAGAAAGACATTATTATTACTGCTGGTGGAAAGAATATAAGTCCTGCTCCTCTTGAAACTATTATTGCAAAATGCCCTATTGTTTCACATGCTGTTGTTGTTGGAGATGGAAAGCCATTCGTTTCGGCTCTTATTGAGCTTGAACCAGACATGGTTCGTTCTTGGCTTAAAAATCAAGGAATGGATGAGAATCTTCCAATGAAAAATGTTGCTCAAAACGATGCTATACGTTCTGTTGTTCAACAATTTATTGATCAAGCGAATAGCACGGTCTCTAGAGCAGAGTCTATTCGTAAATTTGTTATTTTAGACGAAGAGTTTTCTCAAGATAATGGTACTTTAACTCCAAGTATGAAAGTTGTTCGTCCAAAGGTTTTAAAGAGATATGCGGATGTTATTGAATCGCAGCTTTATGCTCCAAAACCTAGTAACAAACCGTTGCCTGCAACGGTTAAGATTTTAGATAAAACAACCGAAACTGTTAAGCAAGCTCAAGAGGTTGTTACGCCTAAAGTCAAGCAAGCTATTGATCAAGCAGCAACTCATTTGAAGCGTTTTGGAGAAGATTTGCCTTTGCAATCCGATTCTAAGGAATCTTATTCAAATAATGAAGATGGAGCAAACCAAACCGTTAGTGAATAAGATTATAAAATAGTATATTAATAGGCTAATTAACAATTGCAAATACAGATTTACAGATGGTATTACTATAAAGTTTGTATAATTGTGGATTGCGATTTTAATTAGCTTTTTGTTTTAAGGAGTGCCGTGACTATTAGACAAATCCGAGTTGTTCCAGACCCTGTTCTTAGAACGCCTTGTGATGAAATTCGCGAGATTACGCCATCTGTTAGAAGTCTTGTAGAAGATTTATTAGAAACTGTAAACGATCCAGGTCGTGCAGGACTTAGCGCGAACCAAATTGGTGTTAATCTTAGAGCATTTTCTTATAATATTGATGGAACAATAGGCTATATTTTGAATCCCGTTATAGAAGAGCTTAGTGGAGAACAATACGGAGATGAGGGCTGCTTATCGGTTCCAGGATTGTGGTACAAGACCCGCAGAGCTGATTATGCTAGAGCAAGAGGAATAGATCTAGACGGTAAAACTGTTGTTCTAGAAGGTAAAGGCTTAATGGCCCGCATGATTCAACATGAATGTGACCATCTTGATGGTCATGTGTATATTGACCGTTTAGAAAAAGATGTTAGAAAGCAAGCTTTACGCCAATTGCGCAATAGCTCTTCTAAGTAGCTAATTCAATAAATTATTGCGATTTTTTATAGAGATTGATTACAAAGTTAGTATAAAGCTTCTGCTATAATATGACTCTGCGTGTTCGCTTTGAGCATGAGTGTTGTCGCGTTATACGATTGCTCGTTTTTTATTGTCTATCAGAATGCGCATATACGCGCCATGTACGCGTCCGTTCGTGTCGGTCGGCTTGGATTTAGTTATATGCTAGCCAAGTTGCATGCGAACAGACATGGCCAGGCAAGAACCGACAAGAAAGGTATATAGATATGGCACAGATTACCATGAGCGAAATGCTGAAGGCTGGTTTGCACTTCGGTCACCAAACTCGTCGCTGGAATCCAAAGATGAAGCAGTTCATTCTTACTCAGCGCAATGGTATTCATATCATCAATTTGTTCAAGTCGCTCGACATGATCGACAAGGCTTATGACTTTATTAAGCAGACTGTTGCTCACAATGGCACTGTTTTGTTTGTGGGTACTAAAAAGCAGGCTCAAGAAGCTGTGCAAAATCAGGCTACTCGCGTAAACATGCCTTACGTAAGTGAGCGCTGGCTCGGCGGTATGTTGACTAACTTCCAAACTGTTTCTACTCGCGTAAAGCGTTTGAAGGAACTCGAGGAAATGGACTTTACCGACGTTCGTGGATCTGGTTTAACCAAGAAGGAACTTTTGCTTCTTGAGCGCGAAAAGGATAAGCTTTCCAAGCAGCTCGGCGGTATTCGCAATATGAACCGTACTCCTTCTGCAATGTTTGTTGTAGACATTAACAAGGAAGCTTTGGCTGTTGAAGAAGCACACAAGCTCGGTATTCCAGTTGTGGCAATCGTTGACACCAACACCGATCCAGAATCCGTTGAGTATCCAATTCCAGCAAACGACGATGCAATTCGTGGCGTAGAGCTTCTTACAAGCTTGATGGCCGATGCTGTTGCAGAAGGTTTGCTTGATCACGCTGGCAAGGGTGCAAAGGCTGAAGATGCCAATGCTCAGCCAATGGCAGCATGGGAAAAGGAACTGCTCACTAAGGAATCTGAACAGTCCGACAATGAAGCCAAGGCTGAATAAGCCTGTTGGCAGTTAATGAGGAGAACAAAATGGCAGCAATTACTGCAGCGTTGATTAAGCAGGTGCGCGAAGAAACTGGCGCAGGCATGATGGACGTTAAGAAGGCTCTTACTGAAGCCGAAGGCGATGTAGCTCGCGCTAAGGAAATCATCCGCGCTAAGGGCATTCAGGCCGCTGGCAAGCGTGAAGGTCGCAAGGCCCAAGAAGGAACCGTTGCTTCTAAGGTTGTTAAGACTGCAGAAGGCGAAACTGGTTATGCAGTTGAGTTGAATTCCGAAACTGACTTTGTTGCTAAGACACCAAAGTTTGTTGAATTCTCCGAAACTGTGTTGAACAATGCTATTGAAGCCAATGCTTCTAATGCAGAAGAGCTTCTTGCCGCTAAGGCTGGAGATGCTACTGTTAAGGAAGAAGTTGAAGAAGCAGCAGCATTGTTTGGCGAGCACGTTAAGGTTGGCCAGATTGCCAAGGTTAACGGTCCTCACGTTGAGGTTTACGCTCACAAGAAGTCCGTTGAATTGCCTCCAAGCATTGTTTCTATGATTGCTACCGACGAAGCAGGCGCTAAGGTTGCTCACGAAGCTGCTTTGCAAATTTCCGCTATGGGTGCTCAGTGGCTCCGCCGCGAAGACGTTCCAGCAGATGTGTTGGAGTCCGAGCGTCGCGTTGCTACCGAAAAGTCCTTGGCAGAAGGCAAGCCAGAAAAGATCGTTCCAAAGATTGTTGAAGGCCGTTTGAACGCATTCTTCAAGGAAACTGTTCTTCTTGAGCAAGCTTATGTTAAGGATCCTTCCAAGACTATTGGCGACTTGTTCAAGGAAGTTGGCGGCTCTGCTTTAGCTTTCGCTCGTGTTGAGGTTGGCAAAGGCTCTGCTGAATAGTTTTTGCTAAGTTTCAAATAATTTTCTTTTACTGAAAACTATTTGAAATGTAAAAATGGACTTGCGTGTTTAACGCGTGAGTCCATTTTTGTTTGCAACATATTGTTTGAGCAGATAAACTATTAATCAAAATGCATACAGGGAGGCTGCGTTAAATGGACAACACTTTTGAATTGTCCGCTGCAAAGATGCGCGAACACGGTATGAGCGAAGTTGCTATTAGCCAATTTGAACGTCTTTATAAAGTGTGGAATGAAGCTAAAACTGGCGGATTTATTCGCGAAAACGCAGTAGAACCTATTAAGACTGTGCCAAATTTTCATGAGATTTATGAAACAATTGATCACAATAAAGCCGTTAACGCGTTTTCAAAAACAGCATTTATTAAGCTAAATGGTGGTCTTGGAACGTCAATGGGATTGTCTTGCGCAAAGTCGCTATTGCCAGTTAGAAGACATAAAGCTCGTCAAATGAGATTTATTGATATTATAATTGGTCAAGTTCTTACAGCGCGCCAACGTTTAGGCGTTGATTTGCCTTTGATTTTTATGAACTCTTTCCGCACGTCTAAAGATACTTTACAAGTATTAAAGCGTACAAAAAAATTTTCTCAAGAAAATATTCCTGTTGAAATTATTCAGCATCAAGAGCCAAAGCTTTTAGAGGAAACGGGTGAGCCTGTTTCTTGTTCTAAAGACAGTAGTTTAGAATGGTGCCCTCCGGGTCACGGTGACATTTTTTCAACTATTTGGGAATCTGGATTGTTGGATATTCTAAAGAAAAATGGCATTAAGTACTTGTTCATTTCTAACTCCGACAATTTAGGCGCAAGACCGTCTAGGACTCTTGCTCAGCATTTTGAAAATACTGGTGCATCAATCATGATTGAGGTTGCTAAGCGTACTCAAGCAGACCGTAAAGGTGGTCATATTGTTAGAAGTCTTGAAACTGGCAGAATGATGCTTCGCGAAATGACTCAAGTTGCTGCAGAAGATAGAAGAAGTGCGCAAAGTATTAATAAACATCCTTATTTTAATACTAATAATATTTGGATTCGTGTTGATGCTTTGCAAAAGATTCTTAAAAAATATAAAGGTGTTCTCCCTCTTCCAGTTATTTGCAATCACAAGACTGTTGACCCAACTGATGATTCAAGCGAAAAGGTGATTCAGCTTGAAACTGCTATGGGCTCTGCTGTTTCTCTTTTTGATGATGCAATTTGCGTTGAGGTTGATAGAATGCGATTTTTGCCTGTAAAGACAACTAACGATTTGTTTATAATGCGTTCTGATCGCTTCCATCTTACGGATTCTTACGAGATGGAAGATGGCAATTACATATTTCCAAATGTGGATTTAGATCCACGATTTTATAAGACTATTGATGATTTTAACGAAAGATTCCCGTATTCTGTTCCAGCTTTGGCGGCTGCAAAATCTGTTACAATACGAGGCGATTGGACTTTTGGAAGTCAAGTTTCTATGTTTGCGGATGCTGTTTTAGAAGATACGGGGGAGCCAAGCTACGTTCCAAATGGCGAATTTGTGGGGCCTCAGGGCATTGAACCAGATGAGTGGGTGTAATCACAAAATAAATTCATTCGGGCGTGTCGTGTGGAAAATGGCCTTATTCCAACGTTTTTATAGTGTTGATTAATGGCTTTTTAAGAAAATTGATGACTTTTTTTGAAAATGTCCACACGTATGGCAAAACACCATTAAAATAGTTAAGGTGTGTGTTGAGAATTTAGCATTTTTCGCATGTTTTTAACACAAGATGAAACTACAAAAGAAACGATACGTGAGGACAAATGGCAGAAGGAAGTAACGGAAGACGTCGTTTTTCCGATAAGTGGGGTAAACACGAGCTTGATGTGCTAGCTGTGTTGTCTTCCGCATTTCCACAATGGCTGACTTCGCGTCAGATTGCGCAACGAGTTAAGGCTTATGCCGATTCTTATGGAGAGCTTGCCGACCAAGCTGCAAAGGCTGCGTTTGCAAAGCAATTCCAAAGAGATCGTGCAAAGCTTGCAGCTATGGGTATTGCGATTGAATCTCGTCAGCCTGAATATTCTTCAAAGTCAGAAGGCCAAGATTTTGCATCTTACAGGTTGCAACTTGGTGACGAACCACGCGTGCGTATTCGTTTTGAACAAGAAGAGCTTCCTGTTCTTGCAGCTGCTAATTATTTAGCTCGCTCTATGTCGATTTCTTCTTCTGAATCGCGCAAAGTAGATCAGCAACATTCTTCTGCGTCTCGTACTGCTCCGCGCGTTCCTCAAACACCTATTCCTGGTTTGGGCTTAGATTCGATTGCTCCAGGGCTTGGAACTCAAACAATTCCAGACGCATTGGTTAAGGTTATTGATTCTAGAAGATTTGCAGCAACTGTTGACGTTGATGGTGAACATTTGAACGTTGCATACACTGATTCCGACGATTTAGCAATGTTTGTTCTTGAACATCCAGGTTCTTGCGTTGTAAGCCCTCAAGAAGCTGTGGACGCTTTCTATAGAAGGCTGAATGCTGCTACGCAATTCGTTGAATGCGACGAGAATTACGCTGATCAAAGCGTTGATTCTGCACGTTCTAATGCGGAAGATAATCAAGCCCTTTCGGAAAACGAGCCAGACAAGTCTCGTCAGAAGAAGACGTCTTTCCAAACTGGAAGCGAAGTAGATCGCAGACTTCGACTAATGCTTTTCCTTTCTGCTCATCTTGGAGAAGAATTCCCACTAAATGAGCTTGCTGTAAGATTCATTGGCAAACCTAAGAATGACGATGAACTTCGTAGATTTGTTGCGATTTTGCATAAAGACATTAATACGCTTACTACTGTTTCCGACGATGGCGAGATGGCAGGTAGCCAATTCTTCGATATTGATTGGTCTCTTTTAGAAGCCGAAGGTATTGTTTCCGCAACTAATTCGCTTGGTCTTGAGCGTTTAGCTGGAGTTTCTCAACAATATATGAGCATGCTTACGGCTTCTATCAACTACCTTGCGCATTCTCCTCTTTTGCCTGTTGAACAAAGAAATCAAGCCAAAGCGCTTTACATGCGTTTGCGTAGGCATGTTAGCCCAGGGGAGACTCCTTGGCTTAGCCTTACTGGTTACGAGGTGGAGCCTAGAAATTGTTCTGTTGTTCGCAGTGCTATTAGTGCTAATGCATTAATCGACATGGAGTACACGGACGGTGCTGGTAGAACGCGCAGAAAGATTGTTGCTCCTTCTAAGATTTTTGTTGATGAAGGCGTTTACTACGTTGCTGTTTGGACAGATGTTGAGGCTCAAACTCCACAAGATAAGCGTACTTTTGTTGCAAAAGACACTTCGATTAATAAAGCAAACGGTTTGCCTAGAATTTGGCAGGTTTTGCGCGTTGCAAGAATTGAGCGTGCAGAAGTTGTTAAGCCTATTTGCCCTGTAGAAATTCCAGATGTTCCAGTTAGCGAACTTAGAAAATGGAGTTTTGACAATGGCACTCAAACATGCTTTATTACAGATGAGCCAGATTTGAACTTCTTAAAGAGTCTTTCTGGAGCTACCATCGAGCCTTGTGGAACTGGTGTTAAGGTTCATTTAACGGTTTCTTCCGACTCTTGGTTTGTTGCATTTTGCATTGCTCACGCTCGTCATATTAAAGCTGTTTCTCCAGAAACTTTGCGCACTATGATTATTGCTCGAGCACAGCGAGAATTAAGCGTTAATAATAGCGATTGCCAAAACTTGGAGAATTAAAATGCCATGGTGGATTTGGCTTTTATTAACTCTTTTTATGCTATGCATGATTGGTGCAGGGCTTGCGTACGCGCTTAAATGCGCGTATAAAATTTTAACGAATTGCACAAGTTTTTATACTAAGGCTTATTCTTGTTTTGAAAAGTTGCAAAACAGTGAAGATTCGTTGAAAAAGGATTCATATCCATTTTTTACGCGTCCGATTTTCGATGCTGCGCAACGTGTAGAAGAGGCTCGAATTAGAGTTTTGAAGCGCCAAGAAAAAGTAGGGGATTCTCATAGGACTGTTTGGCAGCATTGGAATAATGTGTCTTTGCGCAAAGAAGATATTGACAATCCAATTTTTAATGAATCTAAAGAAACTAAAGGAAACTAAAGAATAGTTTATGACTACGCTCCCATTATCTCCGTCTCAAAGATTTAGTGCGTTTCGCAAGACTTTGCAACATTCTAAATCAATGGCTGCTAAATTTGAAAGCTCCTTAAGCTTTGATTTGGATGATTTTCAACTTGAGGCAATTGATGCTCTAGAAAATGGAGATAACGTTCTTGTTGCTGCTCCTACAGGTGCTGGTAAAACTGTTGTAGCAGATTTTGCTGTTTTTTTGGGTGTAAATCGCGGTGTTAAAACCTTCTATACAACTCCAATCAAGGCTCTTAGCAACCAAAAATATCATGATTTTTGCGAAGTTTACGGCTCTAATAAAGTTGGTCTGTTAACAGGAGATACATCTGTTAACAGTGAAGCAGATATTGTTGTTATGACAACAGAAGTCTTACGAAATATGCTTTATGAGCGTTCAATAACACTTAATTCGCTTGGATTTGTTGTTCTAGACGAAGTGCACTATTTAGCAGATAAATTCCGAGGAGCAGTTTGGGAAGAAGTTATTATTCATCTTCCGCAAAGCGTTAAAATTATTGGACTTTCGGCAACTGTTTCTAATGTTGAAGATTTTAGCGCATGGATTTCTTCTGTTCGCGGAAACACTCATTTAATCGTAGATGAGCATAGGCCTGTTCCTCTTGAACGTCATGTTATTATCCAAAAAGATGGCCAAACAGAGCCAGAGCTTCTTAATCTTTACGATTCAGACAAAAATGGCAATCCAACGAATCGTGTAAATCTTGCTTTAACTAGAAAGTTAAGCCAGTGGGAAAATGCTGCTTTGCGCAAAAAATCTTCTTATTTAAGTAAAGATAAGAGATTCTCTAAAGGACGATTTTCTAAAAGAAAATCGCGCGATCGCTCTAGTGATTTACAAAAAAATTCCAAGTCGTCTTTAACTGTTCGTCATACTCCTAAAAGATGGGCTGTTATTGACGAGCTTGATTATCTTAATATGCTTCCTGGGATTTACTTTATTTTCTCACGTTCTGGTTGCGATCAAGCTGTTCAGCAATGCTTAAACGCTGGTCTAGCTCTTACCAGCGATGAAGAGATGTACGAGATTCGTAGAATTGTTGATTCAATGATCTCGCAAAATAAGCTTTCTAAAAGTGACTTAAAAGCGCTTAGATTTGAACGCTTTAGATATGCTCTTGAGCAAGGATTCGCGGCTCATCACGCAGGCATGATTGCGATTTTTAGGCATATTGTTGAAACTCTTTTTGAGCGTGGTCTTATTAAGATTATTTTTGCCACAGAAACGCTTGCTTTAGGCTTAAATATGCCAGCTAGGAGCGTTGTTGTAGAAAAGCTAGTTAAGTATGATGGCACAGGTCATGTTCCTCTTACTCCTGGAGAGTTTACTCAACTTACTGGCCGAGCTGGCAGGCGTGGAATTGACGATATTGGTCATGCTGTTTTAATAGACAATCCTGATTTTGACCCAGCTAAAGCGGCTTCTCTTTCTAGTAAGCGTGTTTATCCTCTTCACTCTAGCTTTGTTCCAACTTTTAACATGGCGGTTAATCTTCTTAATAATAGCGATGCAAAAACAGCTCGAGTAACGCTTAGTAGCTCATTTGCTCAATGGGAAGCGAACGCTTCTGCAGCGCGCCTTTTGAGTCGTATTGAAGAGCTTCAAGAGGCGATTAGTGGCTATGAGCAAGCTTTCCATTGTTCTAATGGCGATTTTGCTGAGTTTATGACTCTTAGAATGCGCCTTAAAGACGCTCAACATGATCAGCGTAGAAAACTTAAGCATACGCTGTTTTCCAGCGATTTAGAGCGTTCAAATGCCTTCAAAGAGTTAGATAACAAAATTGCTAGTTTGCGTAGTCAAGAAAGAAACCATCCTTGCGCAAATTGCCCAGATATTCAGAGTCACTTGCATTGGGGCTATTATTGGGCCAGAGAAACAAAAGAGTTAAATCAAGTTAAAGAACGTTATAATTCTAGAACTGGTTCTGTTGCAAGATGTTTTGACCGTATTTGCAACGTTCTTTGTAGTTTGGATTACTTAAAAGAAACAGGTAATACGTTTGCTTTGACTAATAAAGGTCAGCTTCTTAGACGACTTTATAACGAGCTTGATGTTGTTTTTGCGCAAGCTATTTGCGAAGGTATTTTTAACGATTTAACTCCTATTGAGCTGTTGAGTTGTGTATCTTCTTTGGTTTATGAGTCTAGAGGTCCAGTTGGATTGGAGCCAAGAAGATATCCTGGCGGATTAGACGGCGCTGTATTCAATACTGTTTCTAGACTAAAGGAATTGTTTATGCGCATAAGCAATATGTGCTTAAATAATCATCTTGATGCGTTGAAATCGCTTGATTTTGGCGCAGTAGACCTTATATACGATTGGGCGCGAGGCGCTGATTTGCTTGATATTTTGCAAAATACAGATATTACGGGTGGGGATTTTGTTCGTTTTGCTAAAAGACTTATAGACTTGCTTAATCAGCTTGCTGTTCTTAGCGATTATTTAAGAATTTTGCCTAATGTAGACGATTCGTTAGCACACAAAGCATATGAAGCAGTTCAAATAATTAATCGTGGGGTAGTAGCCTATTGTGATGTTTAGTATTTATAGTCCGTGCAATTCGCTAGCTTTATAATGGAAACTAAAAGGAGAATATAATATGGCAGAACGCAGTTTACGTGGTATGAGCATTGGTGCAAAGTCGTTAGAATCCGACGATAATGTTGATTTTGCAGCTCGTAATGATGTTACATATGTTTGTCCTAAAGGGCATAGGACTATTCTCCCGCTTGCTCAAGGTGCAGAAGTTCCAGAAGAATGGGAATGCCGTTGCGGCGCTTTAGCGCATAAAGAAGGCGACGCAGATAGGCCAGATGATGATTTTAATAAGCCAACTCGAACTCATTGGGATATGCTTTTAGAGCGCAGAAGCGAAGAAGAGCTTAAAGCTTTGCTCGATAAGCGCTTGAAAATGCATCACGAAGGTTGGATTCCTGATTACGAGTAGTCTTTGATGTGTAGTTTTACTTTAATTTTGTGATTAATCACTAATATTAATTATTTAATTTAGGATTTTAGGGAAAACTCCATGAAAGTTGTTTTGCTTGATTTAGATGGCACTTTGACTCAATCTCATATGGGAATTATTGCGTGTGCTAAAAAAGCTATGAGCGATTTAGGAATGCAAATTCCAGACGATGAAGAGATGATGCGTTTTGTAGGGCCGTCTATTCTTGAATCTTTTCAACGAAATGGCATGCCAGAAGATTTGCAATTAGAAGGCGTAAAGTTGTATAGAAAGTATTATTCCGAAGTTGCAACTTTTACAGATCCTAAAAATCCTAGTGGTAGTAAAATCACTGGAAGTCTTTTAAATAGTGTTTATGAAGGCATTCCAGAACAATTAAAGAAACTACGTGAATCTGGATATTATCTTGCTACAGCATCTTGCAAGCCAGAATATCAAGTTAAGCCTATTTGTGATTATTTTGGTTTAACAGATTTGATTGATGGAATTTACGGCGCAAGTGCCGATATGTCTAGAATTAAAAAAGACCAAGTTATACGTTATGTTCTAAAAAATATTGGTTTTGACTATTCGCTAGACAAAGCATTAATGGTTGGCGATCGATGGACGGACGCAGATGGCGCATTAGCTTGCTACATTGATTGTCTTGGTTGCGCTTGGGGCTACGCAGAGCCTGGTGAGCTTAAAAAGCACGGTGCTTATAGGATTATTGACAATGTTTGTGATTTGAGCATTGCTATTGATGAATATTTTGATAATTCTAATACTTTGCGCAAATAATATTTATATAAAAATAATTCTATATAAGTATCCGATAATGTCTCTTACGTCATCTGTAGACTCAACAAAAGCGAGTAATTGGGGAGCTGTACCGTCTTCGCGTATGACTTCCCAATCGTCTTTTGAGATGAAGAAAAGTGTATCACGATCACTGCGCTGTTCTAAGATTTGTTCGTCGTCTAAATCTTCTAGTGGTAGCATGTCGAAAAGATCGCGAGAAAAAACAGTGAAAGCGCGATAGCGAGAAGCTGAAACGAACTCATTAAAGATTGCTATATCTTGCTTGTTTTGAAAGTTGTCTTCTTGAATATCAGCGAGTATTTGAAAAGGTGTGCGACTACTTTTTACGCGTGCTTTCTTAAAGTTACCTAAAGTCAATTCTTTAGATATATCACCGTGCACTTTAGACACATATTTAGCAACAATACGCTCAGTACCGTCTCGGCAAACTTGCCAATCTAAACCACCAGAGTCTGCAATAAAATCAACACCATATTTCGCAAGATGACGCTTAAAAGTTTGAGCAATGTAATCGCGAATAGTGTCACCACGTTTATTACAGTGATAACCTTCAAAAGTTCGAGTAGTAATCATAAGCACGTGATAGTGGACATGCCAACCGTTATCACCGAAGGTAACTTCGGTTGCTTTAACATAACCAACGAGAAGATCTTCACGAAAAGAGTGAAAACCACTCGATTGCTGAACTTTGCTAAAAGCGTGACTAATTGATTCCCACAAATGCTTTAATTTGTCACCTCTATGATGACGTTGAGTTAATGTTAGCAAACTTATCACGTAGTTATTTCGTTTAGCCCAGTCAACTAACAGTTTAATTTGTTCAACACGATAGTGCGCGATTTTTGCAGAGCAGACAGGACAACACCAGACATTACTACAGGTAGCCAATCCACCAAACGCGCCAGAACCATCTGATTTTATTTTTTGTACAGCAGCAGCATGATTAATAACATGACCGCAATCGCGAAGAGTATGACGAGTAACGATTTTCTGCATTGTAGAACGCAAAGCCCACAAAGAGCTGACACGTTCTTCCGAATTACCAAGAGCTTGGCGAAGCTTGTGAGACTTGATATTTACTGTCATTTCAATTATCCTTAAAGAGAAATTGTATTGATTATGCTATTATAAAAAAATTATGATAATACTGCAACCATTGGTTGCAGTATTATTTTGCCGTCTCGAACTGCGCACAGTACTGTGCGAACAGTTCGGACGGTCTGATTTTTACGCACGGAGAAGTGCGTGTTTGGGAAGGTTGATTTGAATTGCGGAGCACGGCGAGTCCGTAGAGCGTGTAGAAGTGTGTGAGTATTCGTCATTGCGTGCGATACGCTGATATGTGTCATAGAGTGAAGTTTCTCGTTTTGTCATATGAAAAACATACGTATACAATTTTTTAGCTACATATGCGCCTTGTAATTTATCATAAGAAAGTGTTTCACCATCTGATACATCATTAACGATAATAGTACGTAATAAGCTATGGCAATTAACAATTGTTTTTACCTGTTTACGTAAACTAATGTCAAGTTCTTCCCATATTTGTGAGGACATAACAATATGGAAACGATTTTTACGTTGTTGAGAGATCGCAGCAAGAAAATCAAGACTAATACCACGTTTCTTATTAAAAAATAGATGCGCTTCATCAAGAAGAAGTAATAACCCTTTATCACCAACGGTCATATTAAGAATGTTTTCTAATTCATCATTCGTAAAAAACAGATTTACACGTGGATGATTAATAATAATATTACTATAGCATATGCAATCCGGATAATCTTTTAAAATTTTAAGCGCATAATGTACCATGCTCAAGGTCTTCCCAGATCCTTGAAAACCCTTATACACGCGCGTTCCTGTAGGAAAACCTGTAAAAGCTTTAGGTGACTTATGCCTAAAAGACTCAAAATCTATTTTCATTGAAATATCTCCAAAACCCAACTAGCCGCAAGATTAACTAAATACGCCACATACACAGTAAACTTAAAAACAATTAAAGCAGAAATAAAAAGTATTGTCCAAACAAGCGGTGGCGCAAAACGATGAAGAAACCAAAAAGCAATACTAAAAGCATCAGTAACAAGCGAAACATCAGGAAACGGAATAATAGAAAATAATTTAAACAAACCAGCAAGAAGAACACCAAGTGCCACAAAAATAGCAGTAATAACAGCAGTACGAATACCAACACGAACAAAATCAAGCATACCTACACTCCTAAGAAATCAAAAACCATACTCAAAGACATAGAACGCTCACGCCAAGCACGCACAAGCTCAGGCATTAGACGAAGCAATTTAGCAAAACAACGTAAAGAAATATAAAAAAGGGGGAGAGCTTCTAACGCAATAAGCCATGCAGGAGGAGCAGGAATAGCATCAAAATCAAAATCCAATTTTACACCATTATATGATGCACTAATATTAGGAGGTTTAGGAGATGTAGTAAAAAGATTCGTAAAAAGCGAAGAAAGCTTACTAACATTATTTTCAGCTTTTGTATCATTATCACTCTTCTTAGAAAACTCATTTTTCTTTTTTTCTGCATCAGCATTAGCTTGCTGTTCTTTTTTCTTCTGTTCTTCTCGATCACGCTCCTGATCTTTCAACAACTTTTCTAACTTATGTAATTCAGTTAAAACTTTACCAGTGCGTATATCTTGATAATCATTAATTGAACGAAACCAAGTAAAAATACCATCAATTTTAGAACGAATATCAGCAAGCGTATCATTCACATTAATGAGACGATTAGAAAGCGTAGAAAACCAATTATTAAACTGATCCAAATACGCCTTAATATCAGCAAGATTATCACCCCGAATACGAAAAGCAGTAATGAAATAATTAGCATCATTTTGAAGCTTAGCCACAGACGATAAAGCGCAAGAAGAAGAAAGACACTTAAAATACGCTGTCTTAGCAGCAACATCAACCTGTAAAAGGGAAGAATAAGGATAATTCGATAAAGCACCCCACTTCACGCCAAACGAAGTATCAGAATTCAATTGATGAATCGAAACAGCAACAATATCACCAGCTTGCAAACCAACGGGATAAATAGCATCAATAGACATAATTTGTCCACGAGCTAAAGCAACCGCACCAGTACCTAAATTTGAAAGAGAACCATTAGAAACAGTAATGTTACCATTAATGGGCACGCTATCAACAGGAGTATTAATAGAAGCATTAGCGACGGTCGGAACGCAAACGACGAGGAAAAATAGGACGCACAATAAGCCAAACAATCGAACAAATAATCGTCGTACATAACAAAGCATCAGTAACGAGTTCTGCCGTAAAAAAATGAGTAGAGGGCTGCACTTGTACCGAATACGTCTCATAATTCTCACAAGGAGAACGACTATCATAGGTTTGCGCATACGAAGATAAAAACCACTCATCAGCACTTACACCAGCCTTAACATATACAGCATACTTACGTCTCGATGACCAATCACCAGCACGATAAGAAAACAAACGATTTGTATCAACAATACAAAACGAATCACCATAAACAGGCTTACTTAAACCTTTAGTATTACGAGAATCAACAAAACGCATTATGATCTATACAATAAATCAAAAATCCAGGAAAGGATAAGCCATGTACAAATAGCAGGAACGGCAAGCGGAACAAGCGTCTTTCCTAACTCAACAATAACATCATAAAAAGGTTGAAAATCATACATAGCTTATCCAATGACAACAATAAACGTTAAATATTAGCTTTACCTTTAGAAACGCCTTTAACCAATTTACGGATAATACGGTAACCAAAAGAAAAAACCACAACAAGACCAATAAGAGCACCCGCTGCAGTTAGCTCATTCCACATTGCTCCAGTATTCCAAGCAGTTTGAAACGAAGCAATCCAACCAGCCATACCAGAACCATCAGCTAAAATTTGTGCAGAATACATAATAAAACTCCTTACTAAATAACAACATTTTTAGAATCAAATAAATACTTAACTTCAAGAGGTTTCAAAAAAAGACGAGAAATCTCTTGACCAGCAACAATAACAGCAACATAATCATAAGGATTATTCGCCTTAGACGTTGCATGCACAAGTCGCAAAGTAGCATTAACATCAGTCATTTAATCACCCCCTTTCAATTATCTAGATTTTAGTTTTGGAACATCTTTAAGATTGAGATATAGTGTTAAACCACGAGAACTAAGCCAACGACGACAATATCCGATAATGTACGTTATGTCAGATTTGTTATAAATCACGAATACAACACACTACATAAGAATTAGAATCAGCACACCACTTTCATTTTTTATTATTCATTATTTTTTTTATTCTTAATATTTCGATATTTTCAATATGATATAAATTTTATGTTTTAAGATTCTTTAGTTTTAAGATTCTTTAGATAAATCAGCTCGTACTTGCTTAACAATGCATCCAACTGCGATTGCAAAAACAGCTGAGCCGCCTTCGAGCATGCTAAACATGTTTTCTTGATTATTGTTACATTCCATAACAGATTGACCATCGCAAATTATTGTCATGCGCTCAAGATGATTAACACTATAACAATTCAAAAAAACTATAGCTGTTGTAACATTTGTAAGATTTACTCCAGCGTCTAAAAGTCGCTTAGCAACCGCCATAATAGAAATATCTTTGAAAGAATATAAACGTCTGGATCCAGACCCGTGTGAAGGATTAATCGAAGGCACAATAATGTTTTTTCTAGCCCAATAATCAAGTTGCCTATAGGTTATTCCAGCAATCTTCATTGCAACGCTTCCGCGATACCCAACGGACTCTTCTCCATCGCTAGAAAAAGAAAACAACTCCCCTTGCACTGGCTGATTATTAGATTCATCAAAATCGGCCAGCGCATTCTTTTTAGAAGAGTTTTTCAATACCATTATTGTTTATTGTGTTTATTGTGTTGATCGCTATCGTTTACTAACAGCACTTTGCGTAAAGAACATTAAGCGATATTTGCCAATCATAATCTCATCGCCATTATTAAGAACTGCTTCATCAACTCGATTACGATTAACATATGTTCCGTTTAAGCTGCCCGCATCTGCAATGCTAAAAACGTTCCCATTCCTTCTAAAAACAGCATGCGCTCTAGAAACAGTAGAATCGTCAAGCATAATATCTGCTCTGGAATCACGCCCAACCGATACAACATCTTCGTCTAGCAAATAACGAGACCCAGAAACTGCCCCACGTGTAGAAATAAGCAAAGCGGTGCCTGGCAGTAGTTTTGCTATTGTGTCTAAATCATCCTGCTTTAGAGGGCGGTCTGCACTAGAATTTACAGGAATAGTTATTGCTGGCATGCCAATAATGGTTGTTTCGCCAGCTGTAGGAATAGGTTCAGTCATAATTGCTATTTTACCTTCTTATTCGACCGGTTTTGCATATTGATATTGTTTTGGTTCGCGTGTTGAACGAATCTCAACCTCTTCAGGCGTTGAAACGTATACGGAAGCGCCAAATTTAACTTTTAATCTAGATCCAACTCCCCCTGCAATATTTACGGCGTTTTGCAAATTTTGCGCATCGCCAATCGCCTTAACTATGTAAGGAGGATTTATCTCGATTCCATCACACAGCAATCCATGCTTAGCGTCGGAAATATAGCTAGAAGTCACAATACGAATGTCGTTAATAGACATAACTTCCACACCAGCATTGCGAAGCTCTTCTATAAGCTGAAACATAGTTGCAGCATCTACGCGCTCTTTTTCTCCAGCTGTAATATGAATAATAACACCTTTTCCAATTGCTGGAAGTCTACCAGAAATCAAGCCGCTTGTTTGCGAATTTTGCTTAGCAATTCTAGCAGCTTCTTCTTGCTTATTCACAGATGCTTTTAGAGAATTAAGCTGACTTGTTAATTCAAACTTTCGTTGTTCAAGATTTTGTATTTGAGAATTAGTTTCCGTGATCAATCGTGTAAGCTCGTCTTCGCTCATAGTTTGGTACACAAGAGCACTTCGATTTACTTGAATCATATATGCAAAGCTAAGAAGAGCGCAAAGAAGCATAACAAGCAAGCCTGTTAGAATGCGCGTTCTTGTAACATGACCTTGCAAAGATGGCTTATTTTTGCGCGTAACTTTCGGGAAGGAACCTGTTTGAGTGCGGTCGCTTTCTCTATCTTTAGCATGCTGGCGATGAAGCCGTTTAACAATATTGTCTATATTTTTATCAATATTATTATCGCTTAATTCATTGTTTTTTACGCTGTTTTTTGAAGTATTCGCAAGTGGATGTTTCATATTATCCCCTGAATCTATCCCCTAAATATAAAACGACGAATTGCAGAAACGTTAGAGAAGATTCGTATTCCTAAAACAACAATAACAGCTGTTTGCAATTGTGCACCAACTCCAAGCTGGTTGCCAAGCAAAACTAAAAGCGTTGCAGCAATAACATTTGAGAAGAACGAAATAACAAACACTTTGTCGGAAAAGCTGCGCTCAAAATAAGCTCTAGCAGCGCCAAGAAGAGCATCTAGTGCAGCAAGCACCATGATTGGCAAATACGGTTGAATAACCACTGGAATATCTGGATGCACAACAATGCCAATAAGTGCTCCTAAAATCAATCCAAGAATAGCTGTCATAACCTATTTCCTATCTTTCCTATCTTCTACTAGTCAACTCTTTTGCAAAATTGACTTCTCCCGTTCCAGCTGCCGACAACTTTAAGTTATTAGTAGCTGAAACTTGTGGATTAATACCAGCATTTGTAAGAGAAGTAAACCATTCAGAATGCTTTTGAGAATTTAACTTTTCAATAAGGCTAGAGCTGTCTCCTATTGCCTCAATCGTATACGGGCTTTGAGTTTGATTAACTCCAACAAGAATCGTGGATCCTGCAGTACGAATCGATGTTTGAGAACCAATCCTGTATCCGTTAATTGATATTGCTTCTGCTCCAGCATCCCAAAGAATAGAAACAAAGATTTGAATATCTCGATCGCTAACAACCTTGATTCTAGCACCTTTAGACATTTCTCTAGGAAGAGAGCCATTAGAAACATCGTTACTTGCAGAAATAGGATTTGCAATAGTTAAAACAACACCAGGGCCATATACAGCGTGAGTGCCATTAGTCATGTTGTCGGATTTATCAACTTGATTTTCGTACGGAGTGTTAATTCTTTTAGACTCTTTGTCTACACTAGCGCGAAGCTTTGCAACTTCTTTAACAAGATTATCGAATCTGCTTGCGTGAGTCGTAAGCTCGTTCGCTAAAGATACGCGTATAGCTTTACGCGAATCAGCGTGTAGTTTACGTACGAATTGACTACCAACAGTACCAACAGCAATGCAAATTAAAAAAACAATTATTCTTGTAATCCAAAGACTAATCTTGCTAACATTTTGCTTATTTAGTCTAGAATCCATAAAAAGCGGATCAACTGGCCTGTTGCTTAAATCATCTATTAGTCTAAGAGAATAATCTTCAAGCCTACGATGCCTATCTCGATGCGATGAAAAAGTATACGATGAATTTGTAACGTGATGAGCGCCTAAATTAAACACGGATTTAGAAAATACTGCTCTGCGCTTAGAAAACAAAACAACAGTTGGAGCAGGAAAAGACTCTGGAGCTTTGCCACTAGAGGCATAATCTCCGCTTTGATTTAGATTAGAAGTCTTTTCCACCATGATTCATCCGTTGTTATTGATTAGTTTTCAAAAATCGTAAGAATTATTTAGCCTTTTTTATTAGTAGCTTATAAGCTTGTATACAGTACAATATTCCCGCAAACCAATAAAGCGTTATTCCCCAAATCGCACATGCAATTGCAGCAGCATATAGAATAAGCACTGGCTCTGTTGCAATCGCGAAAACAATCATAAATAGAACAATAGTTACCATTAGCAATGCTGTTCCAGTTTTGCCCATAAAATTAACAGGCAAAGGGCCATAGTCGTATTGTGCAAGAATCACAATTAAAATTGCCATTATTGCGTCTCGCAAAACAACTAAAGCTAATGCCCACCAAGGTATAATCTTTGCAAATGCTAAAGCTAGTGTGCTGCAAACTATAAGAAGCCTATCTGCAATAGGGTCTAGAATCTGACCTAATTTGCTAACCTGATTAAAAGTTCTTGCAATATAACCGTCAATACAATCAGAAAGTGCAGCAATTGCAAGAACAATTAAAGCAGGCCACATTTTGTGTTGCGCAATTAAAACAGCAAGATAAGGTATTGAGCATATTCTTAAAAAGCTAATAACATTAGGCACAGTAAGAACTCGATTAAGCGCTTCAGGACTATATTCCTGACTATAAACGAATTTGACCATACCTAATTTCCTTAAAACTTTCTAAAAATAAAATTTCAATACTAATATTATTGCGAATAATAAAATATTGGGGCACTTTTATGCCCCAATATTTCTACGCACGCCAAGCTTCTTGAGCAATATTACGAATAGAATCAATTGCTTGAGCTGGGCTACTTGCTCCGTAAACTGCAGAGCCAGCAACAAGAACATCTGCTCCAGCTTGTGCAACAGTTGCAGCAGTAGATGGGCTAACTCCGCCGTCAACCTGAATATGCGTGCTTAGTCCGCGGCGCGTAATCTCATCGCGTAAACGGCGAACCTTGTTCATTTGATTGCTTAAGAACTTTTGACCACCAAAACCAGGCTCTACAGTCATAATAAGAACCATGTCGAACTCGTCTAAAATATCGAAAATAGGCTCAACTGGCTCAGCTGGGCGAACTGCAAAGCAAGCTTTGCAACCCATATCTCTAAGCTGGCGCGCAAGACGCACAGGAGCGTGAGTTGCACCCATGTGGAAGCTAACAGAATCAGCCCCGAGCTTAGCGTATTCTGGTGCCCAACGGTCTGGGTCTTCAATCATCAAATGAACATCTACAGGAAGATTAGTAACTTCGCAAATGCGCTTTACAATCGGCTCCCCCAAAGTCAAATTCGGTACAAAATGATGATCCATAACATCAACGTGAACAAGATCAGCATTGGAAATTGCTATAAGATCTCTTTCAAGATTGCAAAAATCTGCAGAAAGAATGCTAGGTGCTATTTGTATATTCATGTGTTCCATTCTAAGAAAAGCAAGCGACTAGAAAAACAAAATCTAACTAAAACTAACTAAAGCTAACTATTTAACTTAGATTCCTCTTTGGCTTCTCTTTTAGAAACCATTTTTGTTTTGGATTGAAGTTCGCGCTCACGTTCGTATGCAGTAATGTCGATTAAACGGTTCACAAGATTTGCTCGCGATTTTTTACTATTTTGCAAAATAACAAAAACAATAATCGAAGCAATAAAAATAACAATCGATACCCAAACGTTAATTCTTACTCCAAGGAAAGTGTGTGAAAAATCAATGCGTAAAGCTTCAATCCACATTCTTCCAGCCGTATACCACATTACGTAAAGAACAAACTCAGAACCAGACTTAAGCTTGCTTTTAAGCGCTTTACTAAAGCATATAAGCAAAGCAGCACCTGCAAAATTCCAAAGCATCTCGTACAAAAACGTTGGGTGAAAAAGTGTGCCTTCTGGGCATGTAAGACCGTCGTAGCATCTTTCAGCGTGACCAATTGCATTTGATGCCGAATAATTAAGTTTTAATCCCCATGGAAGTGTTGTAGGAGCGCCATAAAGTTCTTGATTAAACCAATTGCCTAAACGCCCTATTCCTTGAGCTACAAGCAATGCAGGAGCTGCACAATCAGCAAGTAGGCTTATAGGATATTTTCTGTACGCGCAAAATGCACTAGCAGCCAAAGATCCAAGTATTACTCCACCCCAGATTCCAAGTCCACCATTCCAAATCCTAAAAATTTCTAGAAAATCGCCATTTGCTCCAAAAAACTTCTCTGGAGTTGTAATAACGTGATATAGACGCGCGCCAACAATTCCCATAGGAAGGCTTACAAGAGCTATATCTAGAATTTGGTTAAAATCTCCGCCTTCTCGCTTCCATCTTCGATTTGCAATCCAAATTGCAACTAGCGCTCCAGCAAGAATCGAAAGAGCATAAAATCTTAATGTAATAGGTCCGAATGTAATTTGAGAAATACTTGGACTAGGAATAGCACAAATCGTCATATTCTTTACTTTCCTTTATTTTCTTTTACTTTCAACAAAACATAAGGACTTTTGTTAAAACGTTTAATTGGTAAATTCTAATTGGTAAAAACTAATATTAGAATCCAACAGCTTTGATTAATGCCATTAAAACTGGCGCACACAGCAAGATTGAGTCCACTCTATCTAAAACTCCGCCATGACCTTTAAGCAAATGACCCATGTCTTTAATGCCAATATCTCGTTTAAGCATAGATGCGCACAAATCACCAAAAGTTCCAACAATTCCAGACAAAATGCCCATAACAGCAGGCATCCACCAGAATTTAATCCAAGATGTTCCATAGAATCCAGCAACAATCGCGTAAGCTCCGATTAGTGCAAGAAGCATAGATCCTATAAGTCCTTCAACAGACTTTTTTGGAGATATTCGTGGAGAAAGCTTATGTTTACCTAACCATGCTCCAGCAAAAAGACCACCCGTATCGCTTAAAGCAGGTAAAAATATGAGTAGCATTGCGTGCGCTACAGCTTGTTTAGAATCAGCTATAGATAAAATAATGCAAGAAGCAAGAAGAGGAATGTACAACACTACAAACAACGAAACAGCTGTATTAGTAAAAGTATTAGCTTTTAAGCTTTTAGAAGTTGCACGCTGTAGTTTCTTTTCTACAGCACGCATAGTTCTTTTAGATACAGTGCTATTTAGAGTTGCAAAAATAACAGTTAAAATAAGCGAGGCAGTTATTCCACTTGCCATTGCAACTGCATGCCACTTTGCGTAGAAGGTTGAAAAAATCGTAATAACCGAGCAAATAGACAATACAGCAAAAGGAATCCTAAACCCCGCTGTAGCAAAGTCAACGTGCAATTCCCACAATGCAAGAAGCATAAAAACAGTTAAAAGAACAACAAAAGCATCTATACTTACAAGAAGACATGCCACAATTACAGCAATCAGCAGCACTGCAGTTGCAATAGCTTGTGGCATGTTCCTGCCAGTTCGCTTGTTTATATCTGTTAAAGCTTCATAAGCATCGTTTGTAGCATTTGAATCCAAAGAATCAAACCTCCATGATTTCCTTCTGCTTGCCTTCTAGCAAAGCGTCTAAGGAATCGGTAACTTGCTTAGTTACTTTATCTAGTTCTTTTTGCAAGCGATCGCCTTCATCTTCGCCAATCTCGCCATCTTTAACAGACTTATCAATGCTTTCTTTAGTCTTGCGACGAATATTTCTAACAGCAACCTTGCCTTCTTCTGCCTTGGTCTTAGCAAGCTTTACGTATTCCTTACGTCTGTCTTCAGTAAGCTCTGGCATTGTAACGCGAATAACATTGCCATCTCTGTTAGGGCTAACACCCAAATCTGAATCGCGAATAGCTTTTTCAACAGCATTTGCTTGCGATGCGTCAAAAGGAGTAACAGAAAGAGTTCTTGGCTCTGGAACGCCAATAGAAGCTACAGCCTTAATAGGAGTTGGAGCACCATAATAGTCAACCATAATGCCATTAAGAAGAGCAGGATTAGCTCGACCAGTCCTAATGCCCATAAAGTTTTCTTTTGTAGCTTCAACAGACTTGTTCATTTGTTCAAGAGCCTGATCAATAATAGCTGGCATGTGTTCTCCTTTATTGGTATTAGTTGTGCCAATTAAAATTTTATTTATAAATTTTATGCTTGTTAAATTTTACGTTATTAAGTTATTGCCTAATTTGCATGTTTGATTTATTGATGAGTTATTTATTGGTGATTATTCACTAATATTTCATCTATTAAGCAAATGTAGGCTCATCGTTAGAAACCAAAGTTCCAATTTGATCTCCGACTAATGCACGAGTAACGTTTCCTTCTCCTTCTAGACCAAATACACGAATCTTTTGGCTGTTGTCTCTAGCCATAGAAAGCGCAGAAGCGTCCATAACTGCAAGACCATCAACAAGCGCGCGATGGTAATTAAGAGTGAGGAATTTCTTAGCATTAGGATCTTTGCGAGGATCTGCACTATAAACTCCGTCAACTCCATTCTTGCCCATTAAAACTTCATCGCAATGAATCTCTAAAGAACGCTGAATAGAAACGGTATCGGTTGAAAAATAAGGCATTCCAGCGCCTGCACCAAAAATTACAACTCGGCCTTTTTCTAAGTGTCGAATTGCTTTAAGTGGAATATAAGGCTCAGCAACTTGACCCATTGTTATAGCAGTTTGAACGCGAGTTGCCTGCCCTGCTTGCTCAAGAAAATCTTGCAAAGCTAAGCAATTCATAACAGTTCCAAGCATACCCATGTAATCGCCGCGACTACGATCGATGCCAGCTTGTTGAAGCTCTGCACCGCGGAAGAAGTTTCCGCCGCCAACAACTATTGCAACTTGCACGCCTTCATGCACTGCTTTTACAATCTCGCCAGCAATTCTACGAATAACATGAGTATCTATACCAACGGCGCCACCGCCAAATGCTTCTCCCGAGAGCTTTAACAAAACTCTACGAGACTTGCTTTCCCCCGCTTGTGCGATAGTCATAAAACTTTCCTCCAGTCATAACGGCGAACGCAAGCATATCTTTGTTATAATATCTTTCAATAACGACACAGCAAAACACGATTTTTAACATGATTGTGGCGATTTTGTGCCGATTTTTATTTTAAGCATGTTTTGTAACGTTTTAAGCATGTTTTAGTCGTGTTTTAGTAAATACTAAATAGAGTTTTGTTCAAACGCATAAAACAAACGAATAAAAATAGCGCAACAGGCGGAATCAAACCCATTGCGCTATCAATACATGAATTAATCTAAAAATTAAGATTAATCATGTTTTTTATTATTTTTATCTTGGTTAGTATTTTGACTATCATCTAGATTCTCATCACCTATTTCTAAATGATGCTCATCGTAGCCTTGCAAGTAACGAGTACGACGCCAATGGTGAATAGAAGCGTTTGTACCGCGGTGATGCACGTGGTACTTTCTAGGAGTTCCACCATGTGGCAGCTCTTTAACTTCCTTAGCAACAGCAATCTGATTCACGTTAGAAGGATCCATAATTGCGATTGGTGCAACAGGTTCTGGCTCTGTTGGAGCTGCCGTTCTGCTACTAAGCTTTGATGGGAGCCATTCAGCAAACCAAGAAAGAGCCCAACAAATCAAGAAGTACACAATTGCAGCAACAGTCAAAGTTTGCAAAATATTAAAGTACATTGATCCAAGTCGTCTAGATTCTTGGAGCAAATCAGTGTACATAATTATGGAACCTAATGCAGTATCTTTTAACACAACAACAAGCTGAGTTACAGCTGCTGGAAGCATAGCGAATATAGCTTGCGGCATTTCGATTTGTGTTAAAGATTGATATTGAGAAAGTCCAAGAGCTAAAGATGCTTCGCGCTGACCGTTAGGAAGATTTCCAACGCCAGATCGAACTAACTCTGCAACAACAGAACCGTTGTACAAAATCAAAGACAACACAACAGCCCAATAAGACGCTCCACTTATTCCAGCAAACGCAAATCCTCGCCAAAGGAAGATCATAAGCAAAAGCACTGGTACTGCTCGGCAAAACTCAACAACAACTGCAGAAATGCTACGAAGAATCAAGCTAGGCAATAGTCTTAAAAGACCAAACAAAAGTCCAAAAACTATTGATCCTGCAACAGCAAGAAGCGAAGCTTTAAGAGTCATCCACAATCCTGGAAGATAAAAATCGCTCCAAGCTTCCGATTCTACAGCTGGATTCCACAATGCCCACGAAAGCTGATTCTCGCCCTCTGGAGGATTGCTAAGTCTTAAAAGCAAAGCAATAACAATAAGCGCAAACACAACGCACGCAACAATATTTGCAATGCGAATCTTCTTTAGAGCCTTAGGTCCAGGCGCATCAAATAACAGAGATTTTTCTTGTTCTTTTGCCATTTTTATCACCTTCTAACCGCAAGCTTATTAGACAAATAAGTTGTAAGAATACCAATTGGAATAATCAACACAATGTATCCGCATGCAAAAATCAAAAAGATTGGAACAATCAAATCTGCATGCCTTTCAATCATCTCGCTCATAAGAGTAGATGTTTCAGTTGCAACAGATGCAGCAGCAGCAACAGTGGAATTTTTAAGCAACGCAATAAAAGTGTTTCCAAGAGGTGCTACAGATCCGCAAAATGTTTGAGGCAAAATCACATTAAAAGCTGATTGGAAGAAGTTAAGCCCAAGCGCTCTACATGCTTCTGCCTGACCCAAAGGTACTGTATTTAAGCCAGATCTTAAAGATTCGCAAACAAATGCTGCAGTGTAGAAACTCAAGCCAGCAATTGCAAGCCAGAAGAAGTTTACGCTAAAAACAGCAGAAAAACCGAGCTTTAGCTGAGCATACACGCCAAGAACCATAAACACCATGATTATAGTTAGAGGCATATTCTTAAAGAACTCAACATATGCGCTTGCAATAAGTCGAAGCGAATGAATTGGACAAATCCTCATCATAACTAGAATCACGCCAAGAATCGTGGAAAATAGCACGCTCCATAATGTGATTTCAATATTTACCAAGAATGCTCCTGGAATATTGTACGAGGTAAATAATTGCACAAAGTCTTGCATTTTACTCCTCCCCCTCATTTGGTACTGGCGGATTATACTTTGCGTTTGGCTTAAAACCAGTTCCGTGCATATTATCGTCTAATGCCCTTTTCCATGAGCCATTTTTAATCATGTCTTTAAGAGCATTATTAATGCGCTTAGCTAGCTTAGTGTTTCCTTTTTTAATGCCAATTCCGTAGTGTTCTTCAGTAAATGGCTTACTAACAAGCTTTAGTTTGCCGCGCGATGCTGTAGCAAGACCAGCGAGAATAATATCGTCTGTTGTAACAGCGTCTACGATTCCAGAGAATAATGCTGTTGCACACTCCGCATAACCAGGCTGTTGCATAAGTTGAACTTTTGAAGAGTACTTCTCTTTAATAACTATTGCAGACGTAGAACCAGTTACCGAGCATAAGCGCTTTCCATCTAAATCGTCTGGGCCACTTACTTTATGCTCGTCTTTACGAACCAATAAATCTTGACCAGCAATAAAATATGGTCCTGCAAAAGAAACAGTGTTTTTTCTGGCATCTGTTATGGAATATGTTGCAACAATCATATCCACATCGCCATTTTGGAGCATTGCTTCGCGCTGTTTTGAAGGCGATTCCTTCCAAACAATCCTATCTTCGGAGTAACCCAACTTTTTGGCAACGTATTTTGCAACGTCTACATCAAAGCCTACGTATGTTCCAGATTTTTTGAAACCAAGACCAGGCTGATCAAACTTAATACCAATGCGTATTACATCGTTGCGACTATTTTGACTGCAAGCAGTAAGAGGGAGAACGCAACACAACGCGCATATCATAGATAAAATCACGCGGTACGTATGCCTTAATCCCAGTTTGCAGCGCTTACACTTAAGCGCAATATTGTGTAAATATTTCATAGCTACCTCTTAAAGACTTAAAAATCGATATTAATGATTTCAATTAAGAATCAAATTAATGAGTCAAAATCTTTGAAAGGAAGTCTTTTGCTCTGTCTGTCTTTGGATTCTCAAAGAACTCTTCTGGCGTATTTTGCTCAAGAATTCTGCCATCTGCCATAAACACGATTTTGTCTGCGGCTTTACGCGCAAAGCCCATCTCGTGAGTAACGCAAATCATGGTCATTCCTTCTTTTGCAAGCTCAACCATAACATCAAGAACTTCGTTAACCATTTCTGGATCAAGTGCAGATGTAGGCTCATCAAAAAGCATAACCTTTGGGTGCATTGCAAGCGCGCGAGCAATTGCCACTCGCTGCTGCTGACCGCCAGAAAGCTGAGAAGGCATCTTGTTTGCTTGATTATCTACGCCAACTCTAGCAAGAAGATCCATTGCTAAACTTTCTGCTTCTTGCTGTTCCATATGGCGAACCTTAATAGGAGCAAGCGTAACGTTTTCTAGAATCGTCTTGTTTGCAAAAAGATTAAAGGACTGGAACACCATTCCTACTTCTGCACGCAATGCGGCAAGTTCTTTTCCTTCTTGAGGAAGAGGCTTACCATCAATGCGAATATCTCCAGAGTCGATTGTTTCAAGACGATTAATCGTCCTGCACATTGTTGACTTGCCAGAACCAGAAGGTCCAATAATAACAAGCACTTCGCCTTTATTAACCGTTAAGTTAATATCTTTCAAAACGTGAAGCTTGCCATAATGTTTTTCAACATGGCTAAGTTCCACCAATGGCTGTGCTACTTTTTTTGTGTTGTTTAATTTAGTATCCATAAAAAGGATTCTAATGTTCTTGTGTTACATGCGTTTATCGTAATAGTTACTTTTAACCACCTATAAAGTTACGAAAAACATTAAAAATGATACAAAAATGTTAATTTTACTTAAAAAAATGCCGTTAAGCCTTGATTTTTGGTTTAGTTAACCAAACGACTTAACGGCATATGCGAATATTAATTCTTGTTTAACGCTTGCGACTATTCGTCTTCTTCTGGATCGTAGTCAACGCCAGTTTCTGCACGCTGTTCGGCAGAGATTGGAGCAGGAGCACCAGTTAGAGGATCACGGCCGCCGCCAGCCTTAGGGAATGCGATTACGTCGCGAATCGAACTTGCTCCTGCAAGAATTGCAGCAGTACGATCCCAGCCCAAAGCAATACCAGCGTGAGGTGGAGCACCATACTTAAACGCTTCAAGCAAGAAGCCAAACTTTTCGTCTGCTTCCGCTTTATCGATTCCAAGAACGTTAAGAACGCGATCTTGAATATCGTCGCGGTGAATACGAACGGAACCGCCGCCCATCTCGTTACCGTTGCAAACAATGTCGTAAGAATCGCTCATTGCATGCTCTGGGTCTTTATCGAACTTGTCAATCCAATCAGCAGATGGCATTGTAAATGGATGATGCATAGAAGTCCACTTGGAGTGGCCGACTGCAACATCGTCATCGTCTGGATCATCCGTGCGCTTAAACAGTGGGAAGTCAACAACCCAAGTAAAAGCAAACTCGTCTGGGTGAAGTAATCCTGCGCGGCTAGCAAGCTCTACGCGGACAGCACCGAGCAAAAGCTGAGAAGATTCGCGGCTGCCTGCTGCAAAGAACACAGCATCGCCATCTTGCGCACCAACAGCTTCCTTAAGTCCTGCACGCTCTTCTTCGCTAAGATTCTTAGCAACAGGACCTTTAAGCTCGCCATCTTCACCAAAGACTACATAAGCCAAGCCCTTAGCTCCGCGCTGCTTAGCCCAATCCTGCCATGCGTCAAACTGACGACGAGGTGTATCTGCACCGCCCTTAAAGAGCACAGCGCCAACATAAGGAGCTTGGAACACGCGGAATGGAGTGTTCTTAAAGAAGTCAGTCAACTCAATAAGTGGGTTTCCAAAACGCAAATCTGGCTTATCGGAACCGTACTTATCCATTGCTTCCTGCCAAGTGATTCGAGGCAAAGGAAGAGTAATCTCGTGACCAGCTTCTTTCCAAATAGCTGCAATAACGTGCTCTGCCATAGCCATAACATCTTCTTGGCTTGCAAAGCTCATTTCCATATCGAGCTGAGTGAACTCAGGCTGACGATCTGCGCGGAAGTCTTCATCGCGGTAGCAGCGAGCAAGCTGATAGTAGCGCTCAACACCAGAAACCATAAGCAACTGCTTTAAGAGCTGAGGAGACTGTGGAAGAGCGTACCAAGAGCCTGGAACCAAGCGCGCTGGAACAACAAAATCGCGAGCGCCTTCTGGAGTGGACTTAATAAACGTTGGTGTTTCTACCTCTGTAAAGTCCATATCTTCCAAAGCGTGGCGAGCAGCCTTAGCCATATTAGAGCGAAGTTTCAAATTGCGCTGCATTGATGGGCGACGCAAATCAAGATAACGGTACTTCAAACGTACGTCTTCGCTAGGAAGCTTGTTTTCGGACTCGTTTTCCAAAGCTGTAGAAACTTGGAATGGTAACGCATCGGACTTAGCGAGAATTGTTACTTTATTTGCAACGATTTCGATTTTTCCTGTTGCTAAATGGTCATTTTCATTGCCATCTGGACGCAAGCGAACTTCGCCAGTAACTTGCACAACAAACTCGCTACGCAATGGTCGCGCAGTTTCTTCATCGTAAATAACAACTTGTACTAAGCCAGTGTTGTCTCGAACGTCTACAAAGGCAACGCCACCGTGGTCGCGGCGACGATCAACCCAACCAGCAATGGTTACGTTTTGTCCAACTAATGTCTCAGTCACTTCAACGGCATGGTGTGTGCGATACGCCGTCTGGCTCATAAGTCCACTTCCTTGTTTGAATAATTTTGTTAATTTTTGTTTTGACTTTAATAGTTTACCGCATGAATCGCGCTTTCAAATATTAAAATCTTAAAAAGCAAATTGCAAATCTTAAATCTTAAATCTTAAAAGTAAATCGCAATTATTGAGCGCAAGAAACAGTTTGATGTGCATATGCATCATCTGGCTGCCAAGACGTAACGTCTGCGCAAACTTGCTCTCCTGTAATAATGTTTTTTACTTCATCATGACTAGATTCAGAATCTGTGCTATCTGCTGGGAACCAAACGTATGGAATACCCAACTTATCTGCATATTTGATTTGTTTACCAAGCTTTGCTGCACTTGGAGAAACGTCTGTTGCAATTCCTCTAGAGCGAAGCTTTTGAGCAATATTGTTACAAGCTGGCCTATCTTCCTCGTTCCAAACTGCAACCATTACTGCAGCAGGAGAAACGCGTGAAACTGTAGCTCCAGCTGTGTGAAGCATGTAAGAAAGCAAGCGCGAAAGTCCTATAGAAAGACCTACTCCTGGATACTTTTTGTTTCCTTGAGAAACAAGATTGTCGTATCTTCCGCCAGAGCAGATTGACCCCAGGGATTCAGCGCCTTCTAAGAATGTCTCGTAGACTGAGCCAGTGTAATAATCCAAACCGCGCGCAATCTTCAAATCTGCAACAACAGATCCTGGACGAATTTTTGATGCATCGTCTACAATCATTGCCAGCGTTTCTACGCCTTCAATAGCTAAAGCGTAAGATTCATTGCTAGAATCTCTAGAAATATTGTGTTTATCGCATAAATCGTTGAATTTAGTCTTTAACTCTTCACCACTATTAGCGCTAAGCTCTGCCAGCTCTAAGCATGCTTCAGCTTGAGAATCCGAAGCTGCGCATTCTTTTACAAGAAGATTTGCAACTTCTTTTGCGCCAATCTTATCTAGCTTATCGATTTCTCGAAGAACACCTTCAATATCACTTAAGCCAATTCCTCTATAAAAACCTTCGGAAAGCTTGCGATTATTCGCGTGAACAGTGGCTTTTGGCAATCCAAACTTGCGCAAACGCTCCAAAGCTTCGACCATAACAAGCGGAAGCTCCACTTCGTAGTGAGATGGCAAGTCGCCATTTCCTACAACGTCAATATCTGCTTGAACAAACTCGCGGAAACGTCCTTCTTGTGGACGCTCTCCACGCCAAACTTTTTGCATTTGCCAACGCTTAAATGGGAATGCTAAATCGCCAGTGTGTTCAACAACATACCTACTAAGAGGAACTGTTAAATCAAAGTGCAATCCAATGCGATTTTCAACTGGTGTGTCGCTTTCGTGACCCACTTCTTGCAATCTAGATAAAAGATATATTTCTTTACTAGTTTCGCCTTTTTTCAACAAGCTTGAACCCTGCTCAACAGCACGAGTTTCAATGCCTATAAAACCATTTAATTCAAAGACTTCCCGCAATGTGTCCATAACACGCTGCTCAACAGCGCGCTCACTTGGAAGCCACTCGGGAAAACCAGATATTGATGAGCCTTGTACCATGTCCACTATAATAGGTTATGTTACGGAAAAATCATGGCTTACCGTCATACTTATTCGTAACACTATTACCGTGCATATGCTCTAAGGAGTCGTCCCGTGACCGAACAGACTAAAGCTGAAGAAACTACTAAACAAACTACCCCAAAACCGCATGCTCCTTCGCCTGCAAGCTTAGCAAATAAAGCTCGCGTTGTTGCTGCCGTTCCTGCTATTTCTTATAGCGAAGAAGACGTTAAAACCGCAAAAACCTTTGGGCGCGTTGATGAAAATGGAAATGTGTATGTTCGAGAAGCTGGTGGAGAACGCGAAGTAGGGCAATACTCCACTGGCACTCCAGAAGACGCTTTGACTTTCTACGTACACCGTTATCTTGACTTAAAAATCAAGCTTGATCTTTTCGAAAAAAGACTTGAATCTTCTAACGTAAGGCCAAAGGAAATTGACGAGACCTTAGCTACTTTAGATGCGGAGCTTAAGGAGCCATCTGTTGTTGGAGATCTTGCCGCTTTAAGCGCGCGACACGCCGAGCTAAAAACTAAAGCTGCATCTAAAAAAGATGAACTCGCTAAAGCTCGTAAAGAGGAGCTAGAGAAGGCTCTTAAAGATCGCACAGCCATTGTTGAACAGGCAGAAGCGCTTATTGCACAAATGGGCGAGTCTACAAATTGGCGCTCGCTTTCCGATAAGCTTCGTTCACTGTTCGATAAGTGGCAGCAGCATCAGCGCACTACAATTCACTTAAACAAGGCGGATGCGGATGCTCTTTGGCAGCGTTTTTCCAAGGCTCGCTCTGCGTTCTCTCAAGCTCGCTCTGCTTGGGTTAGAGAGCGAGACAATGAGCGCAATAGTGCTAAAGAGATTAAAGAAGCAATCATAAAAGAAGCAGAAAGCCTAAAGGACTCTACTCAATGGCGTGAAACTTCAATGAAGTTTAATGCTTTGATGGATCGCTGGAAGAAGGCTGGAAATGCTGGTCGTCAACACGACGACGAATTGTGGACTAAGTTCCGCGAAGCTGCAGATGCTTTCTACCATGCTCGTCAAGAAGATAGAGAAAAGATGAGCGCTGGCGAAAAAGAAAATCTTAGCAAGAAAGAAGCATTGCTCGTTAAGGCAGAAGCTCTTGTTCCTGTTAAAGACGAAGAAGCTGCTAAAGCTGCTCGCAAAGCATTGTCTGAGATTCAAGAAGAATGGGACAAGATTGGTTTTGTTCCACGCGAAGATATGCGCAGAATTGAATCTCGTTTGAACGATGTAGACAAGAAGATTAAGGCTGTTGAAGATGCTGCTTGGAAGGATGCAGACCCAGAAGCAGATGCTCGCAAGTCTAGTTTTGCTGCGCAATTAAAGGCTCAACTCGAGGAACTTGAGTCTAAGATTGCAAGCGAAAAAGATGCAAAGCGTAAAGCTAAGCTCCAGGCAGAAAAAGCAACTAAAGAACAGTGGCTTAACGCTATTAAGTAGTTTGTTTTAATGTCTTAATAAAATAAAGCATATTGCAAATAAGGCTGCTTGACGAAAAGTCAAGTGGCCTCATTTTTTATCGATTAATCGATTAATGATTTTGCAAGACTAACAAATGTATTCGCTAATTGAGTGTTTGCTAGTTTGCCTTCTTTTGTAAGAACAGCAGGTCTGCCCGATTCTCCAATTTCTCTAATGCTTGTATCTAACGGGATTTGAGCAAGAAGAGGAACGTTCTTACCAAGAGCTTTGCAAAGCTGATTACTAACACGCTTTCCGCCTCCCGAACCAAAGATTTCTAAGCGTGCTCCATTGTTATCGAACCAACTCATATTTTCTACAACACCGCGCACATTAACTGGAATTTGCAAAGCCATAAGCCCAGCTCTAACAGCAACATCCGAAGCACTAGGCTGAGGTGTTGTAACAACAACAAGCTCCACATTCGGCAATGATTGCGCAACAGCTAAAGCCATATCTCCAGTTCCAGGAGCCAAATCTAAAAGAAGCACGTCTGGATCTGCCCACCAAACATCGCATAAAAATTGCTCAAGAGAACGTTGCAAACGAGGTCCCCTCCACAAAATCGCGCGATCTGTTCCAGCAAACATTCCAATAGAAATCAGCTTAACTCCCCAAGCTTCAACTGGCATAAGCATGCCGTTCAGATTAGTCGGTTGAGTTGTAATTCCAAACATGCGCGGTAATGAAAAACCATAAACATCTGCATCTATTGCTGCTGTTTTGTAGCCAAGAGATGCAAAAGTGGCAGCTAAGTTAGCTGTTATAGAAGACTTTCCAACTCCGCCTTTTCCAGATGCAATAGCAAAAATCCTTGTTCTAACACCATTTTTATTGAACGGATTTTCTTTACGCTCCTCTTTTAAATCCGAAACAAGCTTTGCAAGCTTATCTTTGCTCATAGCGCTTACGTTTACCGTTGGAATAAGCGTTGCATTTGGGTACTTTGCTACAACTGATTGAACTCTTTGCGTAATAACTTGAGCTAATGGGCAATCTGGAACAGTAAGCTCAATATCTATAGAAACGCTATAAGTTGGATTATGATTATTTGATTCGCATGATTTTTCGCTTACACGAACGCCCGTAACCATGTTTAATTCGGTAACAGAACGTCCTAATTCTGGATCAATCACACTACCCAATAAGTCGTAAATACGCGTTTCTAATTCAACAAGATTATTACTCATGTTTTTACAATTCACTTTGCGAATCAAGTGTAATATCGTTTTTTAGTGCAGATTCAACACTACCCGTTTTAAGTAAAATCTTAAATTGATTCTCGTTCAACATTGGTATGCCAAGTTCTTCTGCTTTAGATTCTTTAGATCCAGCATTTGCTCCAACAATCACACAATACGTTTTTTTACTAACAGAAGATGCAGCTTTTCCACCTCTAGATACAATAGCTTCTTTAGCGGAGTCTCGTGTGAAATCTTCTAAAGACCCTGTAACAACAACAGTTTTGCCACTAAGCGTTTGCTCAAGATTATTGGATTGTGCGGAATCGTTTCCAACAACTCCAGCTTCTTTCCATTTTCTTAAAACTTCGCTATGCCAATCGTTAGAATCTTTTGATTTTTCAAACCAATCGTAAACAGCTTGAGCAATTTCTGGACCAACGCCATCAATTTGAGTTAAGTCCTCAATAGTCGCATTTGCAATATTCTCGATTGAGCTAAATCTTGCAGCTATAAGACGAGCTGTTGGAGGCCCAAGCCTGCGAATAGAAAGTGCCACTAGCACACGCCAAAGAGGCGCAGACTTACCTTTTTGAGCTATTTCTTCTAGCATTGCTCTTGTTGTTTCGCTAGGACGAGTGTATTCTGGCGCTTCAACTATTTTAAGAACATTATTTATGCGAATTTTCTTTTCAACTAGCTTTGTTACATACGCATCTACAGGAACTTCAAACAGTGGGTAGTTTGGGTTAAAAGATTCGTTAGACTCATCACTACTAAAGTCGTTAGAATTACTAAAGTCGCTAGAATTACTAGAGTCGTTAGAATCTTTAGAATCATCATTCGACTTTCTTCTAGTAGCTTCTAGAGGCCTAGTCCAAAAAGCTGAGACTTGCCTCCATAATCCACTTCCGCCAATCTTTTTAGATCGTTTTTTGAGTTTTCCGTCTTTTCCTACTTCTTCCCATTCTTCAACAAGCGGAATTTCCTTCCAAACTTTAACATTTCTTAAATCGTTAGCACTAAGGTTAAAAATATCGGCTTCGCTAGTAAGAACAGGAGCTTGAGGAGCAGGAAGATCGCAATTCGACTCTGGTAGAATCGGCGGATTAGAAGATCCACGCTCAACAACTATTTTGCTTATGCTTTTATCTTCAATATAAACTTTTGACGTTATTGGCCTAGAATCTTCTGGGTTAGTTAGAGCAAGAGCGGATGCTTCGCCAAGATTTTCAATATCAAAAGCTTGTCTTGAAGCCAAGTTGATTATGCGCTCAGTAAGCTGAGCTGGGCAATTTTCTACATTAGGGCAGCGAATATCTTTGTCGCCTTCTTTTGTAGGAGCAAGTTTTGTTCCGCAAGATGGACAATACTCTGGCATAACAAATTTTTTCAATTCATTTTCTCTGCCATTTCTATATTTGAGCACAGGTCCAACTAATTCTGGAATAACATCTCCAGCTTTACGCACAACAACAGTATCTCCAATAAGTACACCTTTATGTTCAACTTCGTATGGATTGTGCAAAGTCGTACGAGATATAGTGGAGCCTGCAACAGTTACTGGCTCTAAAACAGCTACTGGAGTTACTCTTCCTGTTCTTCCAACTTGAACAACAATATCTTTTAAGCGCGTATTAACTTCTTCTGGCGGATACTTGTACGCAATTGCCCAACGCGGCGCTCTAGAAGTTGCACCAAGCTTTTTTTGCAATGCGCGATCGTCTACTTTTACTACAATTCCATCTAGAGCATGAATAATAGTGTTTCTATGCTCGCCATAGTAGTCAATCATGTCTTCTATTTGTTCAAAAGACGTAACCTTGCGCGTATATGGAGAAACAGGAATACCCCATTTTTTGTACAATTCGTAAGCGTCCGATTGGTTGAAGGATGTTTGAGCATGAGCATTAGATTCACCACCGCTTTGCGCTAAGTCCTTCCACTTTAGATTTCCTAATCCGTGTGCTATAAAACTCAAGCGTCTTGTAGATGTAATTCTAGGATCCTTTTGTCTTAAAGATCCTGCAGCCGCATTTCTTGGATTTGCAAAAGCAGGCTTTCCTAAATCTTCTTGCTCAATGTTTAGCTTTCTAAAATCCGCCCACTTCATAAATACTTCGCCGCGGATTTCCACAAATTCTGGAATATCGTCTGGATTTTCACCATGCAATTGCGTAGGAATTTCTTCGATTGTTCTTACGTTTAGCGATATGTCTTCTCCAGTAACACCGTCTCCTCGGGTTAGCCCTTGTTCCAAAGTTCCATTTCGATAAATAAGATTTAGCGCAAGTCCATCGATTTTTACTTCGCATGTCATTGGCAGCGGCTTATTTTCGGGCCATTGCAAGTCTCGAATAATGCTGTTATACCAGGATTTTAATTCATCAATCGAAAAAACATCATCCAAGCTCATCATTCTTGAAGGATGACGAACTGGCGCAAAATCGTTAGAAAAAGTTCCGCCAACTCTATGCGTTGGCGATTGAGGCGTGTCTAGAATCGGAAAAGTAGACTCAAGCGCGCTTAAAAATCGCATTCTTGCATCGTAAGCTGCGTCGGAGCTTGTTGGAGAATCGTCAACATAGTATGCGATTTGATCTGCTTGCGCCCATGCAGCCAATTTTGCCCATAATCTTGCGCCTTGTTCTGTTGTTAAAAGCGAAGGATCAAGCTTAGCTAATTGCATTGCGCCCGAATCTGATGGCTCTAGCTTAGCAATCCAATTGTCAAAATCTGCGATTGAACTAAAAGTGTTAGACTCACTTAAATCACTTGTTACATCATGTGATTGCTTTGCGCTTTGAATCGTTGATGCAAATTTGCCATTAACGCTTGGCTCATTATTATTTTGCATATTTTCAGCATTATTAACACTATCTAGATCATCAAAAAGTGACAATTGAGCACCGATTGAATGTTGCATTGAATCACCATTAGATGCAGCCATGAGTCTTCCCTTCAAAGCGTTTATTCTATTTTATAGCTTATTTAACAAGAATTTATTAAGCGTTAAGAGATCGCAAAAATTGCATTTGAACAATACTTTCAGAAGAATCGTTTCTAAAAAGCATTCTAGATCTAGCAACAGAAAGAGTTCGCGCAATAACAAACATACCCTCATTAACAGTGACTTTTGCAGCTTCGTCAATAATCTCATACGCATTAACATCTGGCCAATTCACAACATTATTTATTTCTAGCATTTCTTTTGCTTGATGCAAGCTTTTAGGAACAGAAATGCATTGAGATTCAACTCTACTTAAGAGTTCTGCAAGCTCTACTTCTAGAGATTCATTTTTTTCGCTAAACAAGTCATCTGCAACCATATATGCAGCAACAGCTAGAGGGAAGTTATCTTGCATCCACTCTGCATATGCTAGCCTGTAGTAAATAAACGCAGCGTCTTCTCTATCAAAACAGACTTGTAAAGCGTTTAAGCATACTGCTTCTACAGAAGGCCAATCTTCTTGACGAGATAATTGCGAAGCTAGCTTTAAGTGAGATATAACATATGTTGGAGCGTAAGAAACCATTGTATTTAGATGTTTTAGCGCCTCTTTACTTCTTCCAAGCTGGCCGAGTAAATCCGCAATCTCCATATGCGCGTAGAAAAGTCCGTCTGGTATAAGCCTCATTTGCTCGTTTTGCGTTGCAAACATGCGATTATAAACAACGCGCTCAGCATACGAGTTAAAGTATCTTGGAACAACGTCTCCAGAAGCAAACATATCGTCAAAATGCTTTATATTGTTTTCATACTCTTCGATTGCACTGTCTAAGTCTCCACTCATAAATTGTTCGTGAGCACGCACTCGCATATTGTAAATATCTTTTGAAGCGCTAAACGATATTTCTGGTATTTCTTTTTCGTCTATTAACGCGCTTATTACATGGTTTGCTTGATTATTTAGCTCTGGATCGTTAATGCTTTCAACAATACCCATTGCCATACGAGCTTTTTCTGCATTCGTCATAATTGCTTTAGACGCTATGTGATTAAAATCAGCAACCGCTTGTTGTAAAACGTCTTCGCGCTGGATTGAAAGGCCTTTTGCATCTTGAGTCGCTAACAATTCTTGCGACTTTGCGTCAAAAATTATGTCGGAAAACTCTGGTTCTTCTTGAGCACCATGCGGCGCAAAGCAGCTGTCTCTTAAGTCAAACGTTGGCTCAATTTGGCTTAATGCGCCGTTTTCGTCGACTTGCAAAGTTGCATTAAACTTTTTATAGGTTTCAAGAGGATTATTTAATCCGTATGCGCGTATGTGTTTTAAGAACGACTTTCTAGTAAAAGTAACAGTTAGCAAAGGTATAATCGAAGGCGATTTGCTAAAAGCTGCTATTGGGTCTTCGTTTTTTGCGCTATTATTGCTATCGCTATTATCACTACGATTAGTGTTACTACTGTTATCACTGTTGTTTGCGCTTGCATCTTCAAGGTTTTCTACAACGCTTTCAACAAAATTATCTGAAGCACTATCCGAGCTACTATCTGCGTTCGATCCTAAATTAGCAAATCCATTGCTAACGTCTCCATGAATATCTCCATCTTTTGGATCGCCTTTTGCTCTTGAAGCATTTTTATTCATGTGATTAATCGCATTAATCGTTTGGCTTAAAATTTTATTCATTGCAACGTCTTGTGCTGCAACCATTTCCTCTAAGCCGATTGAATCCAATCGTATTGAAACGTTTTGCACTTCTTCGCTAGCTCCAAAAGCAATAGTAGCCAATATTAATCCAATACGAAGATTGTAGTTAGTTGTCATTTTGGATCTATTTTGTTCGCTTATTGGAACAAAATCTTTTTTAGCAGAATCGTATGTTAAAGTAGGCATCATTGAATTGCCTGTTGCCATAAATGCTAATGCAACATTTCCACTATCTAAATTAGATCTAAAATCAGCATCGAACCTAAAAGGCAAATAAAGACTTCTGATTAGTTCAGAAAGTCTTTGCCTGTACGACCATTCACAATTAGAAGATCCGTTAGCTTTATAAATATACAAATCATTAGATTTTCTTGCACGATTAAGCAAATGCAATAATGGCCTAATATTGTTGTCTTGCAACGGATTGCCAAAAGAATTCATGTCAATTTCGCCACTTGCGCAAAAAGCTGGATCGTTTATAAAAGCCATATCCATTGCGCAAACTTGATTATAAGTTGCGTTATTTTCTGTTAAATCACCGCCATTAGAGCAGTTTTCTTCTAAGCAATTGCTAATAGACTGGAATCTATTTATTGCTCCTTCTATACGCAAAGCTTTTAACGCGGATTTTGCTTCCAAAGAATCATCCCAAACTAAAAAGTTTGCGTCTGAACATTTAGATTTTTGCAAGTGCAATCTTTCAGCGGCGTGTTCAGCCTCTAATGCCCCAGCATCCTCTAATGCTCCAGCGTCTGCCATTAAGTACGTAAAATATTTCTCCATTGCAGAAACGCGTAAACCAGCTCTTTCTGCTGTGTTTGCATCGCAAACGCTTCTCCTAATAGCGCTCAAAGGTGCTTCTTTTGTAAGATGCCTAAATATGTTTCCAGACCCAAATCCACTAAAAGCTAACAACATATCTGGCACAAAGAATGATGCAAAATAGGATATAGCGATTGCGTCAAAATAACTAAGATTGCAACGCAAATTATTAGGCAAATCTACACGCGTTTCTTCTAGCGTATAAGTTTCTTTTTTAGTATTTGCTTTGCGAATCCAAGACGACACCCATTGAATTCCGTCATCTTTAGAAGTCTGAACAACAACATCTCCCTTAATAACAACTAAATCATTATTTGACTTATTCTTAAAACAACTTTTTTTGATATGGCTTGCGCTATGGCTCGCTTTATGGCTTTCTCGAGTAGTTTTTTTATCAATGCAACCGTAGAATCTATGTGAGTTAGAAAGAGTCATAGAGTTTTGCTCAACAAAAGACAATTCGGGTATATTTTCCGTTGTATCTTCAATTGTTACAGTGTGCCCTTCGTAAACTCTGCCTTCTAAATCAGCAACAGCAACTTGGTAAAAACGTTTGCAATCTTTGCTAAACAATCCAATTGAAATACCTTGTTTTTTGCCATAAATCTTAATCCAACCAAGTTTTGTTGAGCTAGGCATAAAAGGAAAATCGTTAAAAATATGTTTTTTTGAAAATAGCTTAACAGGAATTGAGTTTTTGCTTTCCCAAAGCGTATCGATTGTACGTAGCGCAATCTGCATGCTTCTATCTGCGTCATAATTGCAATTTTTTGCATCATGGCAGATTGAATCAGCGTTATTGCTAGATTGCACTTGGTTTTGCATAATCCCCATTCTTTCTTATTGCACAACTTTAACGTAAGACAATAAAATTCTACACAATTGATTTATACGTATCTTATTGATTCTTACTAAACATTCTAAGTATAGCGAATATTCTAAATATAAATGATTGTTGAATCGCAAGCATGCAATCAAATTTTATCGAAAATCTTACTAAGATTCTGCTAAAAATCTGCTAAATCATGTTAAATATGCAAATAATCAAATATTAAAATATGTGATTGCAACTATTTTTTATGCAAATTCGCGCAAGTTCCATAAATAATCGTGCATAATCCTTCCATAATCTTGTCTACTGGAGAAGCAGCTCGCCAATTTAAGTACAGTGAGCGGTAGGGCTTTGGACTATTAAACTCGCGAATTGTTAAACCAGCTGGCTGAACAATAGGAGGGAGAGTTGCAAGACGTGGCAGCAATGTTACATCTTTGCTTCCAACAACCATGTATCGTAAGGTTTCCAAAGATGTTGCACAAAATTCGGACTGTTTTGCTCCAACCTTTTGACAAACATCAATCATACTTCGTCTCATACAATGTCCATCTTCCAAAAGAAGTATTTTTTGACTAGATAATTGAGACAAGTCGATTGGAGATTTTTGGTTTCCCAATTGCGAATTTGTTGACGCTGCTAAAACAAAATCTTCATCAAAAATGTGATTAACCTTTATTGACGATTCGTCTAACTTTTCGCTCAATATTGCTGCATCGATTTGACCATTATTTAGCAATTCGATTAAAGTTGCAGACTTTTCTTCAACAAAACGAATAGTAAAATTCGGCTTAATCTTACGCAAAACAGGTATTATTCTAGGCAAAAGATATGGGCATAATGTTGGGAAAATGCCCAAAACTATTGTAGAAGACCAAGGATCTTCTAGGCGCCTTGCTGCTTGATAAATGTTAGAAACATCCGAATGAATACGCTTTGCATAATACACTACTTCTCTTCCTGCAGGAGTTAGAATCTGCTTTCCAGGAGTTCGCTCAATAAGACAAACTCCAAGCGTGTCTTCTAGCTTTTTAATCTGCGTAGATAAAGTTGGCTGAGAAACGTGCATGCGCTCGGCAGCTTTTGTAAAGCTTTCTTCTTTTGCAAAAGCAATTAAGTATTCAAGCGATTTAATGTTCAAGTATTTATCTTTCTATGCGTTTATAGGCGTGCTATATGCGTATTCTACGCGCGTTCTATGAATGTTCCAGGCATGATTTTAATTATGTGGGTCTCTAATTAAATAGTCGAAAGCGCTAAGAGCTGCATTTGCGCCAGACCCGTATGCTGTAACAATCTGCTTATAAGGCTCATCCGAGCAATCGCCAGCAGCAAAAATGCCAGGAATACTCGTGCATCCTTTTCTATCTGTTACTATTTCTGCCCGATTGTTTAAGCTTAGTTTATTTGCCACCCACTTTGTATTTGGCATTAAACCAATTTGAACAAACACTCCGTCTGTGTGCAAAATTTTCTCACGATTTTCCGCATTATTCTCATTGCGATCCATATAATGCACTGCGCTAACTTTTTTGTTATCTCCTTCTATTTTGCTAAGAGATGCACTTGTTATTACATTCGTATTAGAAAGAGAATGCAAAGTGTTTAGCAATATTTGATCCGCTTTAAGAGAATCCATAAACTCTATAACAGTAACGTGATTTGCAATTCCTGCTAAGTCTATTGCAGCTTCGACTCCAGAATTTCCTCCACCAACAACTACAACATTCTTGTTCTTAAACAAAGGGCCATCGCAATGCGGGCAGAACGACACTCCCCTGTTTCTGTATTCATCTTCTCCAGGAACGCCAAGTGTTCTCCACGTAGCGCCTGTTGCAATAATCACCGCTTTAGCTTTTAGACTTCCGCCAGATTTAGTGTTAATCGTGTGTAATCCGTAAGGTTCTTCTGCAACGTCTAAAGACGTAGCCCAATCGGGAGTAAATACGTCAATATTGTATTGAGCAATGTGGTTTGTTAAATCGTTAGCAAGTTTTGCGCCTGTTGTGTGCGTTTGAGAAATGTGGTTTTCAATGCTTTCTGTTTCAACAACCTGACCGCCTCTGTGGTCCATAATCATTGCTGTTTTAAGACCTTTTCTAGCTGTGTAAATCGCAGCAGCGCTCGCAGCAGGACCTCCGCCTACAATAAGAACGTCGTATGGGTTTTTAGCGTTCATTTTTTGCGCTAGTGAAGAATCGCTAGCCTCCGTAGAATCGCTAGAATCGCTCGAATCGCTAGAATCCCCATTTTCTTCTTGTCTTAAAAGCATCGCAACTAATTCGTCTATAGATGACCTTCCAGAAGAAATCATCTTTCCGTTTTCAAAAACAGCAGGAACACTCATTACGCCAAGAGCATCTACCTCGTCTTTGAAAGCGCTTCCTTCTACAGCAATATGCTTTACTTTTGGATTGATAATCGAAATTGTATTAAGTGACTGAACAACCTCTGGGCAATTAATGCAAGTAACAGACATGTATGTAGTAATATCATGACTTCCAAGTTGCAAAATTGCTTTGCGCTGGTCTTCGCTTATTTTGGGAGCATAACCACTTACTTGTAAAATAGCCAAAACTAAAGAGCTAAACTCGTGACCAAGTGGCAAACCTGCAAAACTTACAGAAACGTTATTTTGCGGATTAGTAATTGAAAAACTTGGGATTCGCTTCGTGCTACTTTTATCATCTTTTATAACAGTGATTTTGTTGCTTTGATTTGCTACTTCTTGCAAAAGCTCAATAACTTTTTGAGAATTTTCACTGCTATCAACGTACGCAACAAGATTAATCGGATTAACCATTTTTTCTAACAATCCAGCAAGTTGAGTAGTTAAATTTGAATCTAATAAAGTCATTATTTTCACTTTCTGTAGCAATCAAAGCAACGTGTAAATTGTGTTAAAATCAGTCGATAAAATCAGCAGTTAAAATAAGCAAATAAAATCAACTGTTAAAATCAGATTTTCCCAACTAAGTCAATAGATGGAGCAAGTGTTTCTTCTCCCTGCTCCCACTTTGCTGGGCATACTTCTCCTGGATGGGCTGCAATAAATTGAGCAGCTTTAACTTTGCGAAGCATCTCGTCGGCGTTTCTGCCGATTCCATCTGCTGTCATCTCATAGAATTGAATATTGCCTTGAGGATCCACCAAAAAAGTTGCGCGATGAGCTAAACCAGATTCCTCATTTAGCGCATTAAAGTTTCTAGAAAGCGCGCCATTTGGGTCTCCAAGCATTGTGTATTGAACTTTTGCAATAGCTTTAGAATCATCGTGCCAAGCTTTGTGAACAAAGTGTGTGTCTGTTGAAACAGAATAAACTTCTACACCTAACTTTTGAAGCTCTTCATAGTGGTTTGCAAGATCTTCAAGCTCTGTTGGGCACACGAATGAAAAGTCTGCTGGATAGAAGAAGAAAATAGCCCATTTTCCAAGAACGTCATTGTCGCTTACTTCTACAAAATTGCCATTCTTGTATCCATTTACCTTAAATGGAAGAATATGCGTACCAATAAGGCTCATAATAACTCCAATCTTTACTTGTTTGCTAAAATCTTTTATTGCTTTTGCAATATTTTTAGTTAAACGTGTTAAATAGTTTGCTTAGGAATCTAGATTTAACCGTATTTTTATAATAGATTATTTATATTAATAATCCTATATATATAGATAATCTCTATAGACTTACACATGTTATATCAATAATGGCGTTGAAAACTAACTTGACTTTACAAAATTCTGGAATATTAAGTTTGTTAGCAAAAACAAAACAAAACTATCAAAAATGGGATTATGAGCCAAAAGCTAACTTACTAATTCTATTTTAAGAACATTCATCATCTTAGCTTTACGCACTTTTAGCCTATAAACAAGAATTGCGCACTCAAAATTGAATCAAGCGCGCAATTCTATTAATCATTAATAAGATAATAATAGGATTTTAATGATTTACCTTATATCTTGATGGAATGGGTTAAAAACAACACTACAACGCTGGAAACTCTTAACATCAACATATCCAGTAGATGCCATAGTGCGTCTTAAAGCACCAATAAGGTTAGTCTTTCCATCTGCCATATGACTTGGTCCAAACAAGATATTCTCAAGAGGAGCAACAGTTCCAACATTCGTGCGCATACCGCGCGGCAAAGAAGGATGACGAGCTTCTGCTCCCCAATGCATTCCGCGTCCTGGAGCCTCAGTTGCACGCGCTAAAGGAGTTCCAAGCATTACTGCATCTGCTCCCATAGCAAGCGCCTTAATAAAGTTTCCAGACGTCCCCATTCCGCCATCTGCAATAATTTGAACGTATCGTCCGCCAGACTCGTCCATATAATCTCTGCGAGCTTCTGCAACGTCTGCAATAGCAGTTGCCATAGGCGCTTGAACTCCGAGCGTATTCATTGTTGCAGAAACTGCTCCACCGCCAAAACCAACAAGGATTCCAGCAGCACCAGTTCGCATAAGATGCAATGCGGAAGTGTAGTCTGCACAACCTCCAACAATAACTGGAACGTCTAAATCGTAAATAAACTTCTTTAAGTCAAGAGGCTCATGGTCTTTAGAAACGTGTTCTGCACTAACAGCAGTTCCGCGAATAACAAATAAATCAACGCCTGCTTCTAGAACAGTAGAATAAAATTCTTGAGTGCGTTGCGGAGAAAGAGCACCTGCAACCGTAACACCTGCATCGCGAATTGTGTGCAAGCGCTTAACAATAAGTTCTGGCTTGATTGGCTCCGAATAAATCTCCTGTATGCGCTTAGTTGCGACTTCGTCTTTAAGTTCTGAGATTTCTTTAAGAAGTGGTTCTGGATTCTCGTAACGAGTCCACAATCCTTCCAAATCAAGCACGCCCAATGCTCCCATTTGACCCATTGCAATAGCCGTATCTGGGCTTGTAACAGAATCCATTGGCGCAGCAATCACTGGTACGTCAAAACTATAAGCGTCGACTTGCCATGATGTAGATACAGCCTTTGGGTCGCGAGAACGACGAGAAGGAAGTATAGCAATATCGTCTAGTGAGTAAGCAACTCGGGCTTTTTTGCCCAAACCTATTTCGATTTCTTGAGACATACTTATAAGGCTAGTTGCTTATCATGACTAATCAACATGCCATAGAATTGTTGAGATTTATTGAGAGTGCAAAAACTCATAAATAGTTTTAGCCTTTAACAAACCGATTCCAGGAACTTTTTGCAACTCTTCTACGCTTGCTTCTTTTAGATTTTTAACACTGCCAAATGCGCGAAGCAAACGTTTTTTATAAGATTCGCCAACTCCAGGAATTGAGTCAATAGATGAATGCAGCATTGCCTTTGCACGTTTTTTTCTATGATAAGCAATAGCAAAGCGATGAGATTCGTCTCTAGCTCTTTGAAGCAAATACAATCCTTCGGAGCTTCTTTTTAGAATAATTGGGTATTGGCTATTAGGCAGCCAAACTTCTTCTAATTTTTTAGATAATCCACATACTGTTATGCCTTTAACATTGCAATCAATCATTGCTTTTTGAGCTGCTTTTGCTTGCTCAATACCACCATCAACGATTACAAGATTTGGCGTATACGCAAATTTTTTTGAGGATGATTGTGAGCGATTTTCTACGCAATCATCATCCACATCACTATTACTTTCATCTTTATGCTTAAAACGTCTAGAAATAGTTTCATATAATGCGCTTAAATCGTCTAGTTGGCCAATGCCATTAGGTCCTTTTATAGAAAATCTTCTATATTCACTAGGTTTAGCAATTCCATCTTCAAAAACAACCATTGATGCAACTTGATATCTTCCATCAGCCGAGTTTGAAATATCATAGCATTCAATTCGCAAAGGAGCTTCACTCATTGAAAGAGCTGCAGCAACTTGATTCATAGCATTAGTTCTAGATTCTAAAGTAGAAATCCTACTTGTTTTCATCTGTTTTAGAGACTGCTCAGCGTTCAAGTTTGCTTGATCCATAAGCGAGCGCTTATCTCCACGTTCTGCAACTTTAATAGTTACTTTTGAACCTCTTAAACCACTAAGCCAGCTTTCAAGATTTTCTTTTTGAGAGTTATCTAATTCAATAGGAACAATAATCTCCCTAGGAATCGGGCAAATAGGGTCAAGCAAATCCCCTCTTCCAGTTGTTTCTTGGCGCTTTTTGCGTTCTTTTGTTTCTTTAGCTCTATACGACGAATTTATATTTTGGCCACTAGAATAGTCGATTTGTAACGCATTCCTGGATTGCTCTATTTTTAAAGAGTTTTCATATTGCAAATCATTATTTGATTCATATTCAGAATAAACTCGTATAAGCAAATTTGCGATTATATCTGCATCACTAATGTCTTCGCTTCTTTCGACTTGCCAATTTTTTTCTCCGCGAATCAGTCCTTCTCTAACAAAAAACGCGTGAACGCATGCATCAATCGAATCTGCACTAAATCCAAAAACATCAGCTTCTACTTGATCGTTAAAAACAACAGAATTTTGTTGAATAACAGTTCTAAAAATATTGATTTTGTCTCTTATTTTTGCAGCATTTTCAAAATCTAAATTATCGCTTAACTCCTTCATTTTTCTAGTTAAATCGTTAATGTAGGAATCTCCAATAGCGCCAGTTAAAATGCCAACTAATTGTTCAACATTGTTTCTATGCGTTTTTTTGTCTACTTTTTGGACGCAAGGTGCAGAGCATTTTCCAATAGACGCAAGAAGACAAGGCCTTCCTGTTTTTTGTGCTTTATTAAAAACAGACTGTCTGCATGTTCTAACTGGAAAAGTTTTTAGCAAAGAATCCAAGCTGTGCTTTAATTGCCAAACTTTTGCATACGGTCCAAAATATTGCGTTGACTTTGAGTTTCGATTTCTAGTAATCCAAACTCTTGGAAAATCATCGTTTACCGATACAGCAATATATGGGTATGTTTTATCATCTTTAAAAACAATGTTGAATTTTGGATTAAACTCTTTAATCCAAGTATATTCAAGCGTTAAAGCCTCAAGCTCCGTGTTTACAACAGTCCATTCTAAACTTCTAGCTGTTAATACCATTGATTGCGTTCTAGGATGAAGCTGATTTAATGGCTGAAAATAATTCGATAGCCTGTTTCTTAAACTTTTTGCTTTTCCAACGTATATTACTTTTCCACGCTCATCTCTCCACTTGTATACTCCAGGTTGATTTGGAATATCGGAAGTTTTTGGCCTAAATAAATCACGACTATCTCCTAAAAGAGGAGCACCAAAATCGTTTTTTGACAAATTCTCAAAGTAGCTTGCATGACTTTCACAATATTTAGATTGGTGAGTTTTCTTCCATTCTCCCCTGCTAGTTTCTCTATCTTCTATATTTTCTCTAGTTTCTCTATCTTCTCTAATATTTGATTCTTTAGAATTTAGAATATTCATTATCTCACCTCCTTTCATGAAATTATTCATAAAATTATTCATAAATTTTTACTTATAACTTCTGATTTTGTTACTCTTTGAGCATTGACTTTAAGAATTTACCCGTCCAGCTATATTGCACGTTTGCAACATCTTCTGGAGTTCCAGTTGCTACGATTTCGCCGCCTTTATCTCCTCCTTCTGGGCCTAAATCTATAATCCAATCTGCGCATTTTACAACATCAAGATTGTGCTCAATAACTATTACACTATTGCCTTTATCTACTAAAGATTGAAGAACACTTAAAAGCTTACGAACATCTTCAAAATGCAAGCCCGTAGTAGGTTCATCTAAAATATAAACGGTTTTTCCAGTAGAACGCTTTTGTAGTTCTGTAGCAAGCTTTACTCTTTGCGACTCTCCGCCAGAAAGTGTTGGAGCACTTTGACCAAGCCGAATATATCCTAAGCCAACTTTAACTAAAGTTTCTAAGTATCTAGAAATAGACGGATATGCTTTAAAGAACACAGCAGCTTGCGATATTGGCATATCTAGCACGTCTGAAATAGTTTTACCATTGTACTTTACTTCTAGAGTGTCTCGATTATATCTTTTTCCGTGGCATTCTTCGCATTGCACGTATACGTCTGGCAAAAAATTCATCTCGATTTTAAGCGTTCCGTCTCCGCTACAAGCCTCGCACCTTCCGCCTTTTACGTTAAACGAGAATCTTCCAGGGCCGTACCCTCTAACTTTTGCTTCTGGAGTTTGAGCAAAAAGCGAACGGATCTTATCCCAAACTCCAGTATATGTAGCAGGATTTGATCTTGGTGTTCTACCAATAGGATTTTGATCTACGTGAACAACCTTATCGCAATTGTCTACTCCATCAACGCGCTTATGCAATCCTGGAACAATGCGAGCGCCGTTTAGCTTATCTGCCAAAACTGGGTAAAGTATTGAGTTTATTAAGCTTGACTTTCCAGATCCAGAAACTCCTGTTATGCAAGTAAATACGCCTAAAGGTATTTCTACATCTATGTTTTTAAGATTGTGCTCTTTTGCACCAACAATAGTTAACATACGACTTTTGTTGATTTTACGGCGCTTTTTAGGAACATCTATTGTGCGTCTTTTTGCAATATAGTCTCCTGTGATTGATCGCTTTGCCTCTGTTATGTGTTTTGCAGGGCCGCAATATACAACTTCTCCGCCGTTTTCTCCAGCTTCTGGACCAATGTCTACAAGCCAGTCTGACTTTCGTATTGTATCTTCGTCGTGTTCTACAACTATAAGCGTATTTCCAAGATCTCTAAGATTGTGCAACGTAGATATAAGCTTTTCGTTGTCTCTTTGATGAAGACCAATAGACGGTTCGTCAAGAACGTACATAACTCCAACTAGTCCAGACCCTATTTGCGTTGCAAGCCTTATTCTTTGAGCTTCTCCGCCAGAAAGAGTTTTTGCTGCTCTAGAAAGAGTTAAGTAGTTTAAGCCAACGTCATTTAAGAATCCTAATCTTGCTTTGATTTCTTTTACAATCTCTTTAGCAATTATCTTTTTTGCGCCTTCTAGATTTAACGAATTAATCCACTCAAGACTTTTTTCAATAGGCATATCGCATACATCTGCGATTGAGCACGAGCCAACTTTAATAGACAAGACTTCTGGATTAAGTCTTTTTCCTTTGCATGTTAAACATGGCACTTCTCGCATGTATGACTCGTAGTATTGACGCATTTGATCTGAGTCTGTTTCGTCATGCTTGCGCATAAGAGTACGCACTACGCCCTCAAATCCTGTTGAATACTCTCTCTGCCTACCCCATCGATTTTTATACGATACTTTTACTTCAAAATCATGGCCATAGAGTATTGAATCTTGCACATCTTTTGGAAGATTTTCCCACGGCGTATCCATACTAAAGCCAAGCTCTATGCTTAAGCCTTTTAACACGTGCTTGTAGTATTCTCCAGCTGCTTTATTCAATGCCCAAGGTTCTATAGCACCTTCGTTAAGTGATTTTTCTGTATTTGGAACAACAAGAGCAGGGTCAATCTCTAGATTGTAACCTATTCCAGAGCAATCATGGCATGCTCCATACGGAGCGTTGAATGAGAACGTTCTTGGCTCTATCTCTAATAGATTAAATTGATGACTATTAGGGCACGCCATATTTTCGGAAAAACTTTGACGCCTGTTTTTAGAAGAAGCATCTTCGTCTACAAAATCCGCAACAACAATACCTTTAGAAAGCTTTAATGCTGTTTCTATAGAATCTGTAAGACGTGTACGTATACCATCTTTTATAACTAATCTATCTACAATAACTTCGATTGTGTGTTTCTTTTGCTTTTCTAAAACAATATCTTCGGAAAGCTCTCGCATTTGCCCATCTACAAGCGCTCTAGAATAGCCGTCTGACCTAAGAAGAGTAATAGTATCTTTAAACTCACCTTTTCTGCCGTTAACAATAGGAGCCAGTAATTGCAACCTTGTTTTTTGCGGCAAAGAAAGCAATGCGTTAGCTATTTGTTGAGGGGTTTGCGCACTAACGATTTCGCCACATTTAGGGCAATGTGGAACACCTACGCGAGCAAAAAGAAGCCTTAAATAGTCATAAATCTCCGTAATTGTGCCAACAGTAGAACGAGGATTGCGATTAGTGGTTTTTTGGTCAATAGACACTGCTGGGCTTAAGCCTTCAATAAAGTCTACGTCTGGCTTATCCATTCTTCCAAGGAATTGCCTTGCATACGCGCTTAAGGATTCCACATAACGCCTTTGACCTTCTGCAAAAAGAGTGTCGAAAGCAAGAGAAGATTTACCAGAACCAGATAATCCAGTAAAAACAATCATCCTATTTCTAGGCAATTGCAAATTAACGTTCTTTAGATTATGCTCTCTTGCACCTTGAACAGTTATTTTTAAGTCGGAAGGAACCTTACTTAAGTCGTATATTAAATTACCATTATTTTTTATAATTGGCGCCGAATCAATAAACGATTGAAGTACATTGTTTTTTTGATTATTATTTCCATCTTTAGTATTCATGCTTGTAGCGCTCATGTTTGCATCTTTTATTGAAAGCGACTGCTTACTTTGTAAAGAATCCAAGTGTTTTTGCATTCTGCCTCCTTAAGATGCTTTAGCGTATATGAATCAAAATTGCAAAACTAAATCTTGATTACGTGCCTGTTTTATAATATCATTCATTATAGAACACATGTTCGAAATATGTTGCTTGCTGCGTGTTGCTAATCCTATGCAAGCCTAACGGTATAATCGGGAGTTTGGTTAACATATTTCAATTAATATCTTAATTACGATTTTGCAAGAATAGAACTTAAGGGGTGGGTAAAAAATGGCCATTGACGCACAAGGACTTACTATACAAATTGGTGCGCGCACGCTATTAAACCCAACAGATTTTCACGTTACAAAAGGCGACAAAATAGGCTTAGTCGGAAGAAACGGCGCTGGAAAAACAACACTTACGCGCGTAATTACTGCAGAAACACTTCCAGCTGGCGGAAGCGTAAAAGTAAGCGGCTCGTTAGGATATCTTCCACAAGACACGCATGCAGCAGATCCAGAGCAAAGCGCGTTAGATAGAATTATGAGCGCTCGCGATATTTCGTCAATCGTATCTCGTATACGAAAAGCAGAAAAAGACATGACGAATCCAGATCCAGACATTATGACAAAAGCCATGAATCGCTACGATAAAGCAATTAATGACTTTGAAAAAGCTGGTGGGTACGCTGTTCAATCAGAAGCAATATCAATGGCAAATAGCCTTGGACTCCCACAAGAAGTTATGAAACAAGCTCTTGGAACACTTTCTGGTGGACAACGCAGACGAATCGAACTTGCGCGAATACTTTTTTCTAATGCAGATACGCTGATTTTAGATGAGCCTACTAACCACTTAGACGCAGATTCCATAATATGGTTGCGAAACTATCTGAAAAAATTCTCTGGTGGATTCCTTGTTATATCTCACTCAACAGAGTTGCTAGACGAAGTTGTTAATAAAGTTTGGCATTTAGATGCACAATTGGCTCAAATAGACATGTATTCAATGGGCTGGAAAGCATACTTGCATCAGCGCGTTGTAGACGAAGAGCGAAGACGAAGAGAGCGCGAAGTTGCAGAAAAGAAGGCGGAGCGACTTATGAAGCAAGGAATCCGACTTCACGCAAAAGCGACTAAAGCAGTAGCAGCTCAAAACATGATGCGTAGAGCCGAACGCTTATTGAACGAAACAAGCGAAGCTCAAAGCCGCGAAAAAGTAGCAGATATTAGATTCCCAGAGCCTGCTCCTTGCGGACGCACTCCTATTATGGCTAAAGATATTTCAAAAGCTTATGGTTCAAACATCGTATTTGCTGGAATAAATTTGGCTATAGACAAGGGCTCGAGAGTTGTTATTTTGGGATACAATGGCGCTGGAAAAACTACCACTTTGCGCATTCTTGCTGGCGAAGAAAGCGCAGATACTGGCGTTGTTGAATATGGACACGGATGCAAAATAGGATATTTTGCGCAAGAGCACGATACTTTAGACTTAGATGCAACTGTTTTAGAAAATCTTCAACACGTTGCTCCAGAATTAAACGACACTCAAGCAAGATCAATGCTTGGAAGCTTCCTGTTTTCGGGAGACGACGCCATGAAACCTGCTAAAGTGCTTTCTGGCGGCGAAAAAACTCGCCTAGCATTGGCAACTCTTGTAACTTCTAAAGCAAACGTTCTTTTACTTGATGAGCCTACTAATAACTTAGACCCAGCTTCTCGCGAAGAAATTCTTAAAGCTATTTCTAAGTACGAAGGCGCAATTGTGTTAGTTACTCACGACGAAGGAGCAGTTCTTGCGCTAAACCCAGAAAGAGTTCTTCTTATGCCAGACGGCGACGAAGACTTGTGGAGCGACGACTATCTTGATTTGGTAGCGGAAGAATAGGATTTTAGATTTCTATGAAAAAAACAGCTAATTTTGCCAATTGCGCGTTACGCAACATTTTTCGCGTGCTTCGCGCGCCTTTAGCAATCTTGCTGTTAATAGCATTGTTTGAATGCACTGTTGGGAATATTCCATTTTGGAATAGCGTTACTGGCAGCACAGATAGCATGTTTGCTCACAATCTTACTGGCCCTGGAATTAAAAGACTTTCTTCTGGAGGACTTTTAATTACAGACCCTTCGGAATCTTATTTAGAAGTTAATTCCGACGGGTCTTCGCCGTACATTCAGCTTAAGCCTTCACTAATTACGCCGAAAAAAATTGGCAAAAGTCCTGTTAAAACAGACGTGCATGTACGCATTGATGTTAATAAAATCGCTGGAAAGCCTTTAAGCACCAACCCTAGAGCTATTAGTTTTGCTATGCTTCCTGTTCCAGATCAAGCAGTTGGAGTTAAAAGCACGCTTAGATTATGGATACAACACCCTAAAGGAGACGTTGTAGACGTTGAGGACGCAAAAGCAAATGTTAGAGCACCTTTCAGCTGGAATTGGGGTCGCGTTCTTCTTCTTATAGTCGTTTCAATTTTGATTTCTTTGTGGAATCCTTGGTCTAAATTGTGGAAAATAAAACTTAATACAAAAAGTTTTAATCAAAGACTTTTACTCGTTTTATCTTGGACTCCATTTATTGCTATAGCTGTTGTTGCAATCGTTTGGAATGTTTTTAACGGTATTCCAATGCATTTTGACGTTGCTGGAAACTACACGTACGATTTTGATCAATATGCGCGCACAGCAGACGCTCTTATTAAAGGCAAAACATATCTTGACTTGCCTGTTCCTAAGCAAATGCAAAATCTTACTAATCCGTACGATCCAATTGCAAGAAACAAGCTTCTTTCTGATTTAGTGCACAATATTTATTGGGATCACGCATACTACAACGGTCATTGGTACTCGTATTTTGGTGTAATTCCAGCTGTTTTATTCTTTATGCCTTATAGACTTATATCGAGTTTGTGGATTAATGGCGGAGCAATGCTTCCAACAACAATCGCAACTCTTATATGCCTAGTGGGATTCTTAATTTCGGGCTCTCTTCTAGTGATTAGACTTATTGAACGAATAAACAAACGAGCGTCTCTTGCTTGCGTGTCTATTTGCTTAGCATTGTTCTTTATTACATCTAACACGGTTTACTTGTGGTTTAGAACATCATTCTATAGTGTTCCAATGGCAGCTTCGCTATTCTTTACATCTTTAGGATTATGGTTTTATCTTGGCGCTGCTAAAAATGGCATTGCAAAAGATGAAAATCAAGCACAAGAATCCAACGAATCTTACAATTCTATTTATCAAATATCTGCTAAGCACATTGCATTAGGATCTTTGTTTATATCTCTAAATCTAGGATGCAGACCAACATTTATAATCGCGTTTTTGCTTGCAATACCGCTTTTTTACAACAATATTTACTTCTATTTTAAGCATTTAATTTCTAGCAAGAAAATTATAAAAGAAGACTTAAAGCAAATAATAAAGCTAGTTTTAAGCGTGATTGTGCCGTTTGTAATAGTTGCAATACCAATAGGATTGTATAACGCTTTAAGATTTGGGTCGCCATTTAACTTTGGTAACGAATATCAAATTACTATTACAGACATGACTACAATGCGCCTTCCTGTGCAAAACATCATTCCTTCAATTTTAAGTTATTTAGCTTTGCCATTGCGCTTTACACCAGCTTTCCCTTGGATTTCGATTAATCCTATTGCTTTCAATAGATGGCAATACGCAGAGCCAATGATTGGCGGAATGTTTACCCTTGCTCCATTGGCATTTATTGGCGTTATTTGTTCTTTGTTAATGACTAAAAAAATGAGCAAATTTGCGTCAAGACTTACTATATGTGCTTTGATTCTTGCAATGATTGTTGTTGTTTTCAACAGCTTAAAAGCAGGAATTGGATGGCGTTATATTGCTGACTTTGGATGGGCGTTCTCACTAAGCGCAATAATCGGAATTACTGTTTTTCTAGAAAAATACGCAAACGTAGAAGATTGCACAACTTTGCGCACAAAAGTTATGTGTTACACAATACGCATTGTAATTTTAGCAATGCTATTTTTCTCTATTGCAATCGCTTTCTTAGGTTGGTTTGTTCCAGGAAGAGAAGATTCAGTTTTGCGATTCAATCCAGGGCTTTGGCATTACGTTAGATGCTGGTTTACTCTAATCTAGTTTATATTTTAAGAACTCGAACCTTCCTAGATTACTTTCTAGATTTTTCTACATCTCTTCTAGCATTTTGTGAACAGTATTAAGTAACAAAGTAACGCCATTTTCAAATTGATCTTCTTTAGGAAGTAAAGACAATGCTAAGTAGCCATTGGTTGGCATGTCAAAATAATATCCAGGCTGAGAAACCAGCTTGTAGTCTTTAATTAAGCGCAAAGCTAATAAATCATCATCTATACAAGAAGGAACGCGCAACAAAATATTCCATCCGCCTTCTGCACGCAATGCACTAACGCAACAATTTGGGTAGTTTGCAAGCATTTTTCTAAGCGTTTTAAGATTAGAGCGTACTCGACTTTGAACAATAGCAGTCTGCTCTTTAGCGCATTGCAATAATTCTGGAATTCTTTCCGATACAGTTGCGCCAATCGGAAGAAAATCATCCGCAATAACGTCAAGTCGTTTCATTGCTTCTTGCACATCTTGACTTGGTCCCGAAACCTCAATCCACCCAACTTTTGCGTGCGGAGCTGCAAGCATTTTTGAAAATCCATCTAAAGCAAAAACAAGTGTTGATTGTTCTCCTGCAAGTCTTGAATTTTTGGCAAATGGTTCTAAAGAGTAATCGTAGAAAACTTCATCTGCAATAATCGCAACATTATTTTTATTGCACAAACTCAACAATTGCGCTCTTTCTTCTGGCTTAACATAAGAGCCTGTTGGATTATTTGGGTTTATTAAAACAAGAGCACGAATACGATTATTTGCGTTTTGCAAAAGTTCTTTAACTCTTGGAATATCAATAGTCCAAGAACCATCGTAAACAAGCGGATATGGTATAGATTTTACGCCTTGCAGTCTTGCAATAGATTCAATAAGAGGATACCCAGGAGTTGGAGCTAAGACTGAATCGCCACAATCGCACAGAAGCATCATAAGCCATGCGTATGCTTGAGAAGTAGACGATAATACGTATAGATTATTTGGATTAAGAGCTTTTGGTGAATTACTTTTTTGATCTACAATATTTTGACTTGCAATATTTTGATCTACGCGATTATCTCTAGCATTTATAAAATCAGCAAGAATGCGCCTAACTTCGATTGGCCCTCTAGGATCTGCTGTATATTTTGCGCTTAAACATTTTGGAGCAAGACCATGCACTGTTGGGTTTGAATCGTTAAGTTTTGTAAGTTTAATACCTTTAGACATAGCAACGCGTTGAGCCAGTATAATTGGATTTGGCTCACTTACATCAACTCTAGAAGAAAATCGCACTCGACTACACTAGCGCATTGCATAACCAAATATAAAAAAATGCGCTGAACGCAAAAGCATCCAGCGCAAATAAAGTAAACAAAACAAATAAAATATTAAAACTTTACTTGTTTCTTTGTTGCATTGCATAGTAAGCTGCACCAATAATGCCAGCTTCGTTATGCAAAGACGCAACAACAATAGGAGTCTTAATATCGATATGCGGCAAGAACTTCTCGCTCACACGGCTAACGCCACCGCCAACAACAAACAAGTCTGGATTAAAGTACTTTTCCATTAATCCGTAATACTTAGTTAAACGCTTAGCCCACTTTTTATAACCCATATCCAACTTTTCGCGAACAGAAGAAGCAGCATACTTTTCTGCATCTCCCTTTCCTTTTTCTAGCTGAATATGACCAAGCTCTGTGTTTGGAATAAGAACGCCATTGTAAATCAAAGCGGTTCCAATTCCAGTGCCTAATGTTGTTGCAATAACTAAGCCATCTTTATCTTTTGCTGCACCAAAATGCTGTTCCGCAAGACCAGCAGCATCGGCATCGTTAACAACCGTAACAGGACGACCGCAAGCTTCACTAAACACTTCTGTAACATCCACACCAATCCAAGATTGATCAAGATTCGCCATAAACTCAAGTTTCTTGCCTGGCTTAATAGGCGCTGGGAAAGCAATACCAACAGGAACATCTTCAGGCACATCAAAATGCTCGAGCTGCTGACGAACAATATCTGCAACAGCTTGAGGTGTGGAAACCGCTGGAGTGAGAATCTTATATCGCGGTTCTGCAAACTCGCCTTTTTCCAAATTAACTGGTGCAGCCTTAATACCAGAGCCACCAATATCTACGCCAAATGCTTGTGCAGTGTCAATCATCGTTAACACTCCCCTCTGAATGTCGGACAATGGGATATCATGTTCATTCTACAATATTGCTAAAGCGACACGCTTATATATTGTCTATTTAATGATAACGATTGCATAAATGTTTTTCTCAAAATTAAAGCTTTAATATTAAAAATCATGCAAACAATTGCTAAGATTTTTAACTCTAATTTATCGCAAATAATTTTGAAGTTCTTTATTTATTAAACCATTCGAAGCAATAACGTCGTTTTCGCGTCTCCAATGGATTGAGTCACCATTCCATTGTCGAACATGACCTTGAGCCTCTTTAACAACAACAGCACCAGCGGAAACGCCTGGAATATCCCACTCGTGAAGATGCGGCTCAAAATAAGCGTCGTAAGTGCCATCAGCAACCTTGCATAAATCAAGAGAAGCAGGGCCAATGCGCTTAATATCTGCTGGACATTCTTCCTCAAGCGAAGAAACAACATCCAAAGCTCTTTTAGATTCGCCTGGAATATAAGACATTCCGTAGCAAACAACAGAACCGTGCAATGTTGATGTTGTAGAAGGAGTGATTTTCTCTCGCTTTTCTCCATTAGGAGTTTTACGAATACGAATAGCACCCTGGCCTTTAGCTGCTAAATAAGTAAGACCAAGAGCTGGAGCATGAACAACTCCAAGAACAGGCCTTGCGGAGCCTTGATCGTTGAACTCAAAAAGCGAAACAGTTAGAGTCCACTCTGCCATATCTCGATTAAAGTTAATAGCACCGTCAATATTTCCAACGCACCAAAAACGATCACCAATATTGCAATTTTCTGGACGATTACGCCAAAATCCCTGGAATGTGTTTATGTACGTAAGACGATTTTCAATAAAGCGTACGAGCTTATCTCCAAAACCAGAATCTGCTTGATTAGGATCCCCCAAAACCATCATGCTTGCCATATCTCGAGGATTTAATTGGTCTTGATAAGCGTGCTTGCCAACATCTTCCAATATTCTAGCAACTTCAAGAGCAACATCGCGTAAATTCATACTTGCCATACTTTACTCACCTCTTTAATTCCCCACATTTTGATTATTTATCTATTCCAAAAATCTGCAACTATCCATAAATCTGCAACTATTTTACTCAACTAATCAAATTAAACCAAACTTCCACACGCAATATTCAAATAAAATCAATAAACTTTCACATTTAATAGTTTTATAGAAAAGATTCACATGCAAAAACGCGTAGCGAAACAAAATCCTAAATTTCTTAAACCAGCCTTAGAATTAATTTAAACCTAACATCTCTCTTAAAAGATTATAACATGACTAAAGTACCAGACTTAAAAACACAAAACTTAATTAACACTCCTTCAAACACTCCTTCACATACTCCTTCACTAAAAAAACCAGGGCTTCTTGTTTTAGATGTAGACGCCACTCTTATTGAAGAAGAAGTTATAGATTTATTAGGAGATATTGCTGGAGTTGGCTGCGATTTAGCATACATAACATCTAAAGCAATGCAAGGAAAAATGGACTTTAATACGTCGCTAAAGCTAAGAGTTTCTATGCTTAAGGGACTTGACTATTCTTGCGTTAAACAAGTTGCTCAGAATATTCATGTAACAAATGGAGCTAAAAAGCTTATTAGCACATTGCACTCTTTTGGATGGAAAGTTGGAGCTGTTAGCGGCGGATTCAAGCAAGTTTTAGACGATTTTTTGCCAAAACTAAACATAGACTTTTGGGTTGCAAACAATCTAGAAGTCGTAGATTCTAAACTAAGTGGAAAAGTTATTGATCCAATAGTAAATCGTCAATATAAAGCAAAAGCATTGACTAATTGGGCGCGCAAGAACAATATTGATATTGCTCAAAGCGTTGCAATAGGAGACGGCGCTAACGATATAGATATGATTAAAACAGCAGGATTAGGCGTAGCATTTTGCGCAAAGCAGTTATTAAAAAGTCAAGCTAAAGCAAGCATAGATACGCGAGACCTAAGCCTAGTTTTAGATTTACTAAATTAACGTTTACTCACTAACTTTTAATCCAAGTAGGATTCACTACTTAAGTGCGCTCCTCTTGCCCAATCTGCAGCATTCATAGCTTTTTTACCTTGCGCTTTAACTTCTAAAAGCTCAATAGCTCCACTTGCACATCCAACCCAAACATTGTGCTTTTTTGCAAGAATCTGCCCATGTTTAAGCTCGTTTAGACTATGTAATTCAATATCTTCATCTTTTGCTAATGCGCAAGCAAGAACGTGCAAAGTGATTGTTTGCAAATCACTAGAATCAACATGCAGATTGCACCAAGCTCCAGGATTTGGCGTGCAAGCGCGAATCTGCCTATCGATTGCAAATGATGGAATATCAAAACGAATATGAGCATCTTCAACAGTGATTTTTTGAGCAATTTGGCAAGGCGTAGAGTCTTGCTCAACAGGAACAATTTGACCAGATTCCATGCCAACAAGAGCAGAGCAAAGAAGATTTGCGCCATCATTGCTTAATCGCGTGAGCAAATCGCCAGCTGTTTCGTGTGGTCCAATCTTTGTAGTCATTTGTGCAAGAATCGGACCTTCATCCATTCCGCGCGTAATCTTAAAAACTGTTGCACCTGTAATATCGTCTCCAGCCCATATTGCGCGCTGAACAGGAGCAGCACCTCGCCACTGCGGAAGAAGCGAAAAATGCAAGTTGTACCATCCTAAAGGAAGAGCATCTAAAACAGACTGCCTAAGAATCTTTCCATATGCAACAACGGCCGCAATCCTTGCGCCAGTAGCTTTTAGAGCACTCACGCACTCTTGCTCATTGCTAGGATTAACCTCTAGAACAGGAATTCCAAGCTCAATCGCAGCTTTTTTAACAGCACTAGGAACAAGCTTTCTACCTCTACCAGTCGGAGCGTCTGGGCGAGTAAGAACAGCTCGCACATCAAAATGCTCTTTATCTTCAACAAGCGCGCGCAAAGGAGCAACAGCAACATCTGGAGTTCCAGCAAATAAAATAGGCAATACCATAAGTTAACTCCTTAAAATATAAGAATCCGTAAAATCCTAAATCCTAGCAAAATGCATCTTTTAGCTTGCTAAAGAATCCCTTTTTATTGCCCACTGGCTCTGCAATAGCATGTTGCTTTACTTCTCTAACTTTTTCATCGTGCAAGTTTGCAAACTTTTCAATCAAACTACGCTCTTCTTCGCTAAGCTTTGTTGGAATATTAACAAGAATGTGAACAATAATATTTCCTCTATCTTTACTTCCAAAAACAGTAACACCCAAATCGTAAAGAGGAATCGTGTCTTCGTTTTGCGTTCCAGCAGGAATTTCAACACTCTTTTTGCCATCAAAAGTATCAATATCAACATTGTGACCAAGCACAGCCCAGCTCATTGGAACGTCAATCCAGCAATGTAAATCGTTTAAGTCTCTAGTAAATTGCTCGTCTTTACGAATGCGAACGTCAACATACAAATCGCCAGCAGGACCACCACATTCGCCTATTGCTCCTTGAGACGCAAGTCGTAAGCGAGAATTGTCTTTAATTCCAGCAGGAATCGTGATTCCAACTTCTCGAGAAGTACGAACGCGACCATGGCCGTGGCAATTTGGGCAAACATTTTTAATAATCGTTCCGTGGCCTTCACATGCACGGCACGGCTCCGAAGACATCATTTGACCAAACATTGTGCGAGTAACTCGTTGCACAAAACCAGCACCATTGCACTCTGAGCAAGTTACAGGATCTGTTTTATCTGCCGAACCTTTTCCAGCACAATCTTGGCAAAGACCGAAAGTTGAAACATGAACCTTAGCGTTTCCGCCAAAAACAACAGTTTTAAGGTCAACCTTAACTTCTGTTAGCGAATCTTCACCGCGATTAACGCGCGGAATAGGAGATCCAGCATTAGCACCAAAAGACCCAGAGAAGAACTGGTTTAGAATATCTCCCATATCCATATTCATATTGGCATACGCGCCAGCGCCAGCACCAGCACCCGATGCCGATAAATTGTTTGGATCTACGCCCATATCTACCATTTTGCGTTTTTCTGGATTAGACAAAACGTCGTATGCAGCGTTAACTTCCTTGAACTTGTCTTCAAACTCAGGACCTGCAATATCTGGATGATACTTTCGACTTAACTTTCTATAAGCTTTGCGAATCTCATCGTCGCTAGCGTTAGAATCAACACCTAAAATCTTGTAATAGTCAGTCACTTAACTCCCCTTTTATGTTCTAAAATTATTTTTGCATAAGGCACAGCCAGCTAGTTTTTATGAATTTGCTTTTATGAATTTTCAGATATAAACGTATTAAGATATTTTGCTACAGCTTTAACAGCCGTCATTGTTGCAGCATAATCCATGTGCGTAGGTCCGATTGAGCCAATAAACGCCGAATCGGAATCTGAATTGTATCCGTAAGCGCTTGTTACAACAGAAGCATTTAAAAGACCAGGCGTGTGAGTTTCCGAGCCTATTGCAACGCTAACGCCACTTGCGCAATCATTTGCCTCCTCACTTAGCGAAGTCATTAAACGCATAATAACAGCTTGCTCTTCTAAAGCGTCAAAAAGAGACGCAAAATCGCCAATATTTTGTCTATGCGCAAGTTGAGAAGCTCCAGCCATATACAAATCGTGAGAATGCTCGCCATTATGCATATCTTCTAATGCGTTAGCAAGTTGACTAATAACTTGCAAAGCAGACGCTAAATCCTTGCGATTTGCAAGCAAATAAACACGCTTAGAAGCATCTAAAAGAGAGGCTCCAACGCAGCTCTCATTAACCATATTAACTAAATGCAATAAGTCGTCTGGATTTATGTTAGAGGCTTGAATCATGTGTTGCGCAACTCCTCCAGCGTCTGTAATAACAACAACTAGAAGAGTTGAAGACGATACTTGAACAATCTCAATTCTTTTTACTTTTGACTTCGACAATGCAGGAGACGCAACGAGTGCGACTTGACCAGTTATGCTTGCAAGAAGTCGCGCTGAGCGTTGTAGAGTGTCTTGTAAACTAACAGATCCACTTAAAAACGTGCGAATCCCTCGTCTTTGCGCATTAGAAAGCGGGATTAACGCAGCTAAGCCATCAACAAAATACCTGTAGCCTTTTTCTGTAGGAATTCTTCCAGCAGAAGTATGTGGCTGAATCAAGTAGCCTTCTTCTTCTAGAAGAGACATATCGTTGCGAATCGTTGCAGAACTAACGCCTAATTTGTGATTTTTAGCTAAAGATGCAGACCCAACAGGCTCATGCGAACGAATATAATCTTCAACAACCGCACGCAATATCATCATGCGTCGTGATTGCATTGATTCTCCTTTATTAAAACATCAAACTCGATTAAATAGCGCTAATAATTTTTATAAATAGCACTAATCGTTTATTAATTCACTGCTAACTATTATATATGCCAAAATAATATGTGATAACAATATGTGATTAAGTATTATTAAGTATTTTTAATAAATCACTTTTACAGAATAACAACTAACTATAAATATAAACTTTTGTTAACTTTTGACACACTTTGTTAAAAATTCGTCTGATATAAAAGATAGGATTAAAGGGCAATGTGAGGGTAATGGCCAGCGCAAGCTGTGCGCAAAAACCCGAATTATTGGAAGGAAAGTAGATTACATGACCGATTTCAACTGGTCTGCATTAGACGAGCGCGCCGTAAAGATGGCGAAGGTTCTCTCGGCTGATGCTGTTGAGCGAGCAGGACACGGACATCCTGGCTCCCCTGTTTCATTGGCACCAATTGCGTACACCTTGTACCAGCACTTCATTAAGCACGATCCTGCTGACCCAAAGTGGGCTGGCCGCGATCGTTTTATTCTTTCTGGCGGTCACGCTTCGCTTACGCAATACGTGCAATTGTTCTTCTCTGGTTACGGCTTAACTCTTGACGATCTTAAGTATTTCCGTGGCGGTGCAGACACGCGTACTCCTGGTCATCCAGAATATGGCTTAACTCCAGGCATTGAAATGACTACTGGCCCACTTGGTCAGGGTCTTGCTTCTGCTGTTGGTTTCGCTTATGGTCAGCGCTTTGAGCGCGGTCTTCTTGACCCAGAAGCTCCAGCTGGCACTTCCCCATTCGACCACAAGGTTTGGGTTATTTGTGGTGAAGGCGACGTTGAGGAAGGCGTTTCTTCTGAAGCTGCTTCCTTGGCTGGAAACCAAAAGCTTGGCAATTTGACTGTAATCTTCGATGCAAACCACATTCAGATTGAAGGCGATACTAAGCTCACCTTCTCTGAAGATATTCTTGCTCGTTACCGTGCATACGGTTGGTACACCGACGAAGTTAGCTTCATTCAGCCAGACAGTTCCTACAAGGAAGACGTTCAGGCTTTGGCTGCTGCTATCGAAAAGGCTCAGGAAGTTACCGATAAGCCTCACTTCATTAAGGTTAATACTTTGATTGCTTGGCCAACCCCAGGTAAGACCAACAACGAAGCTTCTCACGGCTCTAAGCTTGGTGAAGAAGCTGTTAAGGGCTTGAAGGAACTTTGCGGTTTCGATCCAGAAGTTTCGTTCCCAATCGACGAAGAAGCTTTGGCTCATGCTCGCAAGGTTGCCGAGCGCGGTTTGGCTGCTCACAAGGCTTGGGATGAAGCTCTTGCAAAGTGGGCTGCTGCCAACCCAGATAAGGCTGCTCTTTACGATCGTCTTAAGGCTGGCAAGCTTCCAGAAGGCTTCGACAAGGCTATTGACGACTTGGTTGCTGGCTTCGAAGTTGGTTCCAAGGTTGCTACCCGTAAGGCTTCTGGCGCAGTTCTTAACGCAATTGCTGCTGTCATGCCAGAACTTTGGGGCGGTTCTGCTGATTTGGGCGGCTCCAACAACACCAACATTAAGGGTGCTGACTCCTTCGGCCCATCCGAGGATGCAACTCGCACTTGGCCAAACGTTTCCGAGTACGGTCGTCAGCTTCACTTTGGTGTGCGTGAGTTTGCAATGGGTGCTATTACCAACGGTATTTTGCTTGGTTCTAACACTCGCCCATTCAACGGCACATTCTTCCAGTTCTCTGACTACGAGCGTCCAGCAGTTCGCTTGGCAGCTTTGATGGAGATTCCAAACCTCTACGTTTGGACTCACGATTCCGTAGCTTTGGGTGAAGATGGTCCAACTCACCAGCCAATCGAACACTTGGCTGCTTTCCGCGCTATTCCTCAGCTTGAGGTTGTGCGCCCTGCAGATGAGTACGAGACTGCTGAAGCTTACCGCTACTTCTTCGAGAAGAAGAACAGCTACCCAACCGCTATGATTTTGACTCGCCAAGGCGTTCCAACTCTCGCAGAAACTGCTCAGAAGGCTCGCGAAGGCGTAAAGCATGGCGCTTACGTTTTGGTTGATTGCGAAGGCACTCCAGACGTAATCATTATGGCTACTGGCTCCGAAGTTCAGTGGGCTGTTGCTGGTGCCAAGACTTTGGCAGCTGAAGGCATTAAGGCTCGCGTTCTTTCTATGCCATCTCTCGAATGGTTCGAAGAGCAAGACGAAGAGTACAAGGAAGCAATCCTTCCAAAGTCTGTTAAAGCTCGCGTTTCCATCGAAGCTGGCTTGGCATTGCCTTGGTACAAGTATCTTGGCGATTGCGGCAAGGCTGTTTCTATCGAACAGTACGGCTTGCAGGGTGACGGCGGTCAGAACATGATCGACTTGGGCATTACTGCTGAGCACGTAGTAGAAGCTGCTAAGGCTTCTATCGAAGAAGCACGCGCTTAAGATAGCAAGTAATCAAAATAAAACTTGATGTGTCAAAATAAAATTGATTCATCACAAAAACTCGAAGTGCTAATTTAGCAACTTCACTGGAAACAGCAAAGGCGTGTTGATGTTAAGCTACAAATTGTTTAACATCAACCGCTGTTTCCTGTAAAACGCCAACACTACCAACGTGTTCCAATTGGTGGAGCACAGTGTTAAGGAGATAACATGACTGAAGCAACGCAGCGCACTAGCGATTCCGGCGTTTCTATTTGGTTGGACGATTTGTCCCGTACCCGCATTGAGTCTGGCTCTTTGCAAGATTTGATTGCTAACAAGAATGTTGTTGGTGTTACTACCAACCCATCTATCTTCCAGAAGGCTTTGAGCCAGGTTGGCCCATACGACGCACAGCTTAAGGAACTCGGCAAGGTTGACGTTGAGACCGCTATTCGCGAGTTGACAACCACCGACGTTCGTAACGCAACTGATATCTTCCGTGAGATTGCAGAAAAGACCGACTTTGTTGACGGCCGCGTCTCCATCGAAGTTGACCCACGCTTGGCTCACGATACTGCTAACACCGAAAAGCAGGCTGAAGAGCTTTGGGCAAAGGTTGATCGTCCAAACGTTATGATCAAGATTCCTGCAACTTTGGAAGGTCTTCCAGCTATCACCGCTACCCTCGCTAAGGGTATCTCCGTGAACGTAACCTTGATCTTCTCCCTCGAGCGCTACGAGCAGGTTATCGACGCCTTCATCGAAGGTATTGCTCAAGCTGCTGCTAACGGCCACGACTTGAAGCACATTGGTTCCGTAGCTTCCTTCTTCGTCTCCCGCGTTGATAGCGCTGTTGACAAGCTCCTCGAAGCTAACGGTTCTGCTGAAGCTAAGGCTCTTGAAGGCAAGGCTGCTGTTGCTAACGCTCGCTTGGCTTACGAACTCTTCGAGAAGAAGTTCGCTGCCGACCCACGTTGGGCTGAGCTTGAGGCCAAGGGCGCTAAGAAGCAGCGTCCACTTTGGGCTTCCACTGGCACCAAGAACGCAGCTTACTCCGATTGCAAGTACGTTGACGAGTTGGTTGCTGAGCATGTTGTTAACACCATGCCAGAGAAGACTTTGAACGCTCTTGCTGATCACGGCAACGGTGCTGCTTCCATTAAGGGCACTTACGAAGAGAGCCACGCTGTTATGAACAAGCTTGCTGAGCTTGGCATTAACATTAAGGACGTTACCGACAAGCTTGAGGCCGACGGTGTTGCCGCCTTCATCAAGTCTTGGGATTCCGTGATTGCAGACGTACAGTCTGGCATCGATCGCGTAAACGCCTGATTTGATTAATCAGTAATAGCTAAACATAAACCGCACATGTGTGAACTAATCCACTTGCATGTGCGGTTTTGTTTTGCGTTTTTATCAATCGCAATAAAAAAGCTACCCAGTGTTATTTTCTAAGCTAAGTAATTGAGAAAGACAGACAGTGTAGTGCTGTCTCTTTTCACGTAGAATTTTTTAATCGGCAGAAATATATATGATGGATAGGTATGTGTTCCTGCCTATTTTTATGCAATTTTTCAAAACAATAAAAAGAACATTATTAGATTAATAAGGAGGATCTATGAAAAATACGAAAAAATGCCCAAAGTGTGGGGGAAGTGAAATTATATTTGTGCCTGGATCTGCTGGGGCTTATGGGACTGGAAATAATGTTATGACTGGACATACAATTATGTCGGCAGTACCTGTTGATAGGTATATTTGCACTGCCTGTGGTTTTAGCGAGGAGTGGATTGACCTTGAAAATATGGATAAATTAAAAAAGAAATATGATGAAATTTAAATGAGAGTTACTTTTATATGGGGCTGGGATAGATGATTAATAAACCAAATGCGCCAATTTGCTTTGTAAATCTTTATTTCAGCTGCCTTTCTCACAATTTTCGTGTCTGTGGCATCCCAATAATAAATTTTAGTATGCGTTTCATCTTGATATTCTTTTAGAACTTTATTGAATTCCTGACATGCTCCACAGCCTGAACTACCAAAATAGAGCACTTCTCCAGTTTTAAGATTTGAGATATTATTCTCCTGTAATACTGAAAATGAGGGTCTTAAGCCACTCAAATGAATATATGCAATAAAACCAACGAATAACATTATGACAATAGCTGGAAGTATACGAGATACTACACTTTTCATAACTCAGTACTCCTTTTTCGTAAATTGTAATAACGACAATAGGAAAAACACAACAATATACATTAGAGCAATAATACAAGTTGCAGACGTAAGAGCGGTGAACGAGTCTGGTGATAAATAATAAAATATCTGAAAAGAATACACGGATGTTTGAGACAATATTATGTTTATTAAATTCGGCAATATCCATAATAATATAAAGGAAAGAATCATTGTAACACCAACTTTTTCAAAATATATCAACAGATTCATATTTATAGCAATATACAAAAGGAAAATTATCGGATATACGAGCAGTTGATGCATAACTATCCCTAGAGACGAGTATTTTAGTGACAAAAATACCAAATTTACGACTAGATAAATGCTTACGTATTCACCATATATAAAACACAATAATTTAATCCTATTAGGAATATACTCTAGATAATGATGAATAATTTTCTTCTCTTGCCATTCACCAATTGATAATATCTGATATAGGCTTAAAAATAGTATAGTTATCGTTGAAAAGAATTTATATTGTGATAAAAATGCACCTCTTTTAGCCTGAAATACTATAAACACGCAACATGCCAAATACAAAACAAAAGACAATAAGAAAAGCTTCTGATGACTAAACTTAATAATTTCTGATTTTATATAGTACTTCATCATCATCTTCCTCCAACATAAAATCTTTAATATCATGCGTAATATCACTGTATTCCACGATTTGTACCCCATGCTCAATCAGCAATTTAAGAACCTTGGCAATATCCTCTCTAGGCAATTTAATTCTAAAAGTTGATTCTTTGTTATCTTTGCTACGACAAAAAACCTCATATCTGTTAGAAAGCAATTCACTAATATCCACACCATTTACAACAATCACATTATAAATTCTTAGATTATCATTAAAATTAACAATTTTTTGAATTTTCCCTTTTTTTAAATACCATACAATATCAGCAATTTCACCTAACTCATCTAATATATGACTTGAAATTACAAGGCTTTTACCTTGTGAGCGCAATGACAAGATAGTGTCTTTTAACTGCTTTATAGTAAGAACATCTAATCCATTGAAAGGTTCATCAAGAAGAATAATTTCACTATTTGAGAGCAATATTCTAGCAATATTTAATTTTTGCTTCATACCTAGCGACAATTGTTTAAACTTTTTATTTTTTGCTTCGTCGAGACTCACCTGATGCAATAATTTATCACAATTAAAGTCTTTTCTCCCCATCAAAGCAGCAAACACTCTAAGATTATCCTGTACAGAAAATTCGTCATAAAAAGATGGATTCTCAATAGCAAATGAAAGTGAACCGTCCAATTCAATATTGCCTTGATAATCAACTATCAAATTTGCAATGCACTTCATTAACGTGGTTTTTCCTGAACCATTATTGCCTACTAACGCAATAATTTGCCCAGCACTGCTTTCCAAAGAAATGTCATCTAAAACGACTTTTCCCCCATATGATTTTTTCAAATGAGATATCTTCATAAGATTACCTCTTAACAAATGAAACTAAAAATTTCCGATCTCCTTTTACAGAAATCTTACTATCTTCACCAATAAAAATTTTAGGACTCTCTTCGTAGATAACAGCATTTTTAACATTTCCTGGCTGTTTCTGAGCACGCACAAAAAGAGCATCATCAAGCTTGTACAGCTTTCCAGCAAAGCGTATCTCTCCTTTGCCTCTCTTTGCATAAATAGCATACACTCCTGGCTTTAACGATAAGTTATCGTTATTCTTATAATCTCCTGAAACTAGTGTTGGCAAATCATCACGAACCATACCAAAACGAACATTATTTGTCTTATACCCTACATACAGCAGACTGACAAGACCTAGGATTACTATGGTAGCTGCAAATATCCATTTTTTGCTTTTCATTTCTTAATCACATCCAAATCTATTATTTCATCAGCAATTTTATCGAACATTGCATCATGAGTAACAATAAAAAACATCGCAGTCTTTTTTAACTCCAAGACTTTGTCTATAAAAATCTTCATTGTTTCAAAACCTCTTCAATATTAAACAAAGATAAACCTTGCTCAATATCTAAACTAGAAACAACCGATTTAAAACTTCTTTCATTAAATCTATGATAATTTTCTAGCAATGATTTGATAACTGCAATACCGCAATCTGAAGTCAAATTTTGCATATTGTAAGGATAAGCCACCATCTATTGAGCTCCTCAAAGTTTCAAGGCGTGGAGGCTATCATAGCCTCCACGCTACAGATTTAATCACAAATGTTAAAAAGCATCATACAATCAAATCAATTTTCTCAAATACTAAATTACGCAAATAGATTACAATTAGAACACTATAATGAGACTAACCTAATATACTGTTGTAATGAAATCTGGTAATATAATCACATGCAGAACTAGAGAATCATCCCCAGCAGATGAAACCCCAGACAACACACATCCATCCAGCTCTAATCGAACGAGATTCTTCTAGCGTTAGCTCCTTCATAATAATCATCTCTTCTCTTTCAGGTAAAAAACCTCTTATAGAGCTAAATCCGCAACATCATAAACGAATGTTGCATTCTCAACTCTCACCATAATTGTAAAGCATTTATGATGTCTTGTTAATACACTGTAACGAAAATGTTATAACACATATATACCAGATATTTCCACCAACTTTCATCCTGGAATTCATGTAATTATCGCGAATTATGTATGATTTTGAAGATAAAATTCACATGAAAATATGCAGACTATCCTCTATTACGATTGCTCATTTTTCTCAATTATCGGGTTATATGCCAAAAAATAAGGTACGACCACACCTTATATGTGAAATCTTACCTTATTTTTGTTTTATGACTTCAATTTCCCACTTCACCAGCTGGGTGCAAAGTGGCGAATCGACTTGCATGAGCGATTAAATATAATTCGCGAATGCACTTCGATTCGCTGAGCTTGCTCAAAGTTGAAAGCACAGTGTGCTTTCAACGCAAGCGAAGTACGTTAACATCCTGTGCACTCAACCCTAGAGCGTAGACATGTTCCCTCATACAGAAAAATCGCACTCAAAAATCTCGCAAAGCCAGCTTACAGCCATCGTATACTAAACTTTTAACGATAGCCCTCGCTAAGCCCTGCTACACAAGGGCAAAAATGCACCCACCTAATCAGCCCTAGACATCAATACGACACTCTCAACGTATCAAAACTACCCTGATGATAACCATGCATCAAGAAAAGAGCCTTAACGTTCGTTGCAGGAAAGAAGCTGACAAGGGGAATGTCGTATGATGATAAAAGTCTAAGGCACTACAAACTGGGATTTGGATTTTAATTAAAATTGTATGATTTTATTAGCTATATCTTCTACAAATCGCTTATCGTGTTCCACAAATATGAGTGTAGGCTTTGCTTCTTTTATAATTTCCTCAATCTGTATTCTTGATATTACATCTATATAATTCAGTGGTTCGTCCCAAACAAATATATGAGCTGGCTTTGAGAAACTTACAGCAATTAAAACTTTCTTTTTTTGTCCATCACTATAATTCTTCATATCCATTTCAAATAATTCTCTTGAAAAATCTAATTTTCTTAGAATTGTTTTACACAATGTTTCATCAACATCTTGCTTGTGAATATATTCATTTAGGCTACCTGTTAAATTAGATGTGTCTTGAGGAATATACGAGATTTTTAAATTACCTGCTAATTTTATCTCACCTGTATACTCGTGATTTATACCTAATAAAATTTTAATCAAGGTTGATTTTCCGCTACCATTACCCCCATATATAGCCACTATGTCGCCTTGCTTTATCTCAAAACTTACATTACTTAGGATCTGTCTTTCTCCATAGTATGCTGATAAATTGCTAACCGATATTAGGGGATTTTTGTGATGATGTAGCGGATGCAGTAATAGGCTTTCCTTTATTTCGATATCTTTTAGTAAACTCTGTTTTTCTTCTATTGCCTTGTTTTGTCTATTCTCCAAATTCTTAGATTTTTTCATCATCTTGGCTGATTGATGACCTATATGTCCTTTGTCTGGTTTTACACCTGATACTTTCACACCATTTTTAGTATTTTCAATTTTATCAGACCAAATTTGACTTTGTCTTGCAGCCTCTTTTAATCGTTTAATATCTTTTCTTAATCTCTCATTTTGACTAATTTCAAATTGGTCTTTCATCACTTTGTTTTCATACCATGATGTAAAATTTCCCGATTGGACATCAATAGAATTCCTGTTAATAGAAATAACATGATTGATACAACCATCTAAAAAATCTCTATCATGAGAAATGAGCAAAAATCCTTTTTTACTTTTCAGATATTCACTTACAATTTTTCTTCCGTTCATATCTAAATGGTTTGTTGGTTCATCAATAAGTAAAAAGCCATCTCCTCTTGTAAACAAAATAGCTAAAAGGATTTTTGTTTGTTCTCCTTTAGAAAGCGTTTCAAACTCTCTGTAAACAAGGTTCTCATCTACATTTAGCAAACTGAGTTCTCTAAATAATTTCCATTCTTCCTCATCTGATATTAGTTCTTTATATAACTCAATTCCTAATTTTGAAGTATCGCTTATATTTGGTGGAAATTTAATAAATTCAACATCCTTGCTTATTTTACCTTGATAAGTTTCTTGATTTAAAAGTAACTTAAATAGAGTTGATTTACCGATTCCATTTCTTCCTATCAATCCCGTTTTCCAGTTTGTATCAAAGGAAAACGATACATTTTTAAATATGGGTTTTACATATCCATAATATGAGAAAGTGAGGTTTTCAATTTTAATTACTGACATAAAACGCCTCCCTAAACTTATCATTTACCGCCCTGGGTGCAAAGTGGGTGCACCTTTTAACGATAGGAAAAGCTATCGTTAAAAGGTTTGCCATTTATTAACAAATCCCAAATGCTTCAAATCCACTAACGGATATTTATCAATTATCTTTGATAACTTACTAGAAAATTCCTTGTAATGTTCGTTTTCAGCTAATACTTTAAGATTAAGAATACTAGCAAAAATAGTATTATTCAATACACCTTTCTTTAAATACTCTTTATATAATTTTGGTGTCTTGGTTAATTTTGAACCATATAATCTACCGTAGTGAGCACAAATATTTCTAACATAAGCTAAATTTTCAATCCATGACTCTAAATAAACGTAATCAACGCCAAATGTTGTTGCAATTGCTTTTTTATCATCATTCTTCATATTCTTATACATTTTAGAAAGAGTACCAAAACTTGCTACTTCAATAGCAGCATATAAAGGAATCTCCCCTCCATCATAATTATCCTTAAAATTACGTATAAAAGGCGATTTCCTATTCCTATTAATTTCTCTTTCTAACTCATCTAAAGTATTCTTCTGATAATTATTTTTCGCATAGTTATTAAGATTCTTATAACCAAAATTCCCATATTTTAATGAAAAGTAATTAGTGATTACAGCCCTTAAATAAACTTCTATATGTTCTATCAACGAAAATAAAATATGACGAAACTCCATATCAAATAGATATAACTCGACTATATTCTCAAAAGTAGTACCTTCTATGTATATACCATCTTCTTTTAGAGTTATACTATATGCTTTAATGAGGCGATAGTAAGAAACCCTATTAAGTACATCTTTAGCATAACTTGTATCTTTTATCTCTAATCCCAAAGACACTAAATTTTCTATTTGCTTATCAATGCTTATAGAAGGTTGATAGGATTTCTTCATATTTCTCTCATCAAAAATCAAAAGACCCGACTTGGTCCGCATTGTTAAGAGGCGCGTCGGGTACTGTTATCTACATATGCTACACCAATGAGAGTATTTTATTAAATCTTTCAAACTAACACAAATTTTTCTTTCTAACAAGATTATTTAGTCTTACACTCAACTTCATGAACATAAACAAATATAGAACGAAAACACAAACTATCACAGAGTACTAAATATTTTGCCCTTTATGACTTGATGACATGTATTTTACACACCGTGCTTTCCAATCATCCTCACTAACGCAAGCAAACGCATCCGTTACAGACTGCAAACCTAAACTTTCAACATACTTACAAGCAATACTAAAACTATTATCAATGCTAATCTCTTCATTTACTAGCAAACTATACTTCTCATAAACAGAAGGAACAGCAGAGCCAATATCATCAAATAAAAAAGGATTCATATCACTTAAAAATGAAGTCAATTCTTCACTTTTATTTTCTTTCCAATAATGATTTAACGCGTAATAAATCATAGAAAACAATTCAAACTTATTCACAACTATTCCTCCCACGGATCATTATTTAATCCTGTCCTATCATGCCCTAATTAGTTTTTCACTATGCTACTTCAATCTTCATATTCAACAAATTGAGTTTTCAAAAGATATAGTTAATAAATGCCTTAATCATAATTCCCAAAAAAGCACGTTATTTGTTCGTCAATGCGCCTAATTCCCGTCCTACAAATAACACCTAAACCAACATACTGTATAAAACACAAAATTTGTAAGTAATAAGAATATGACTTTTACCTACTTACAACAGTATTAAATATGTATATGATTGCAACATCTATGTTCATATCAGATTTAAGCGTTTTCTTCTATCATTTTGAGTGATGTGCCATCTTCTGTTTTCCAATCAACTTTACCATTGGTAGTCATACCTAAAACAAATGAAGCTGCATATGAAGGACTCTTAAACAGATAATTCCTAGTCAACACACCATCTTTTATCTCATTATTTTGCTTACAACGCTCTCTAAGTTCTTTGATTACATCTGGTATAGATCCAGAATCCGTCTCTTCTATCTGACTACCAGCCAAAACAACAAAACCTTCATTAGTTCTTTTGCAATACGCTTCAATATTTCTTTGAGACCTCTTGATTTTCCTAGAAAGACCTAAGATTAATTCATCATCACGCTCTTCAACTACAGATTCCGGTGTTTTCACTAACGGCACAAAAATCCTATATCCTAATACGCCAAGCATTATCTTAAACTGCTCAACGTAAATCTCTAATTCAGCTTCCTTTTCTTCAGTTACATTACCAGGATTAGGATCATTTCCATTTTGAACCTTATAACGATTTGTATCGATTGCTAAATTAGTAAACTTATTTTCAAGATAGCTTATTTCAGTTGGACCCCAAGAATTACCGCTAGTTGTAAACATAACAGCTTCATTAAAATAAAAGTCATCTTTCAAATGTTCAGCGACTCTAAACAAAACACCTTCGCCATTCTTCCTAATACCAGCCTGTCCAATATAAACCGCATCTTCATCAAAATTGTTCTTACCGAATAAAAAATAAACACCACTCTGTTTTAACTGTTCCCTATCTTTGCATTTATCTAAATAAATTCTAGGAATTTTATATGCTAAACCGCTCCAGCCAGGCATCGTGCATTTAATCCTGCCCGTAACATCGCCATCCATCAAAAATATATTTAAATTCTTGCTGCTATTCATAATCTATCTCACCATCTACAGATTTATGCTTATTATACTTAAAGAGTAGGGATTTTAACAACAGCTAAATCACATCTAGAATCTCGAGAACCCAGCCTAAAGCCGCCACGCATTAAACCTTTTAACGATAACTCTCGCTAAGCCCTGCTACACAAGGGCAAAAATGCACCCACCTAATCAGCCTTTGACATCAATACGACACTCTCGACGTGGATTGAGAGAACTCCT
>NZ_JANUYO010000002.1:0-241682 GCF_055804115.1 Gardnerella sp. c23Ub_4
ACCACATTTAGAACAAACACATAAGCTGGATAAAGCGTACTTACTGGAATAAACTCTTCTTTTTTTGTTCTCCTCACCACTAAACATGTTGGCTCGTCTTACCATTTCTTCTTGAACTTTAAAGAAAATATCTCTTGGAATAATAGACGCGTGGCTATCTTTTACATAATACTGTGGTTCTGTTCCATCATTTTTTATACGAACATGGTTAATAAAATCTGTCGTGATGGTTTTTTGTAAAAGAGCATCACCAATATATTTTTCGTTTTGCAAGATGCCTTTAATATTAGATAAATTCCATTTTAAATGCCCTGCACCGTTTTTAACACCGTCTTTTTCAAGGCCCTCCGCTATATCTCTAAGACTTGCTCCTTCTAAATATTCTCTATAAATCCTTCTTACGACTTTTGCTTCCTGTTCAAGAATTACAAGATTTCCTTCATCGTCTTTTGTGTATCCTAAAAACCAGTTATGGTTGATTTGCACTTTGCCTTCCTGGTAGCGAAACTTAAGTCCAAGCTTCACATTCTGAGAAAGCGACGCGGATTCCTGTTGAGCTAAAGAAGCCATGATAGTAAGCAATAGTTCTCCACTTGCTTCCATGGTGTTGATGTTTTCTTTTTCAAAAATAATCGGAATGTTTTTGTCTTTCAACTGCCTAACAAACTTTAAACAGTCGATAGTGTTTCTCGCAAAACGGCTAATCGACTTAGTGATAACCATGTCTACTTTGCCACTCATGCAATCGTGGATCATGTCGTTGAAACCGACACGTTTTTTCGTGCTAGTTCCTGAAATACCGTCATCAGCGTAAATGCCAGCAAACTCCCAGAGAGGATTTCTTGAAATATAATCCGTATAATGCTGAACTTGCGTATCATAACTTGTTGCCTGTTCTTCACTGTCAGTACTAACACGACAATACGCTACTACTCTTAACCTCGGCTTATCTTCATGCTTATCTACCGTATTCCCCGCTATTTTTCTTGGTGGAATGATTATAACGTTGGCACTCATTTTACACCTCCTTGATTTGACTGTACGCGTATACTGCTTGACGATAAGGATCATCATATTTCTTTTCTACCTTTTCTAACTGGTAGCTTGTAATAAGCCGAATTTCCTTTATTGGCTTAGGCTCTTTATAACGATGATTCCTGATAGCATTCTCATGCCTTATTTGTTGCACTTGTCTAAACATATCCTCATCGATAATCTGAGGATAAAACTCTGTTCCTAAATACAATTTCTTGCTAAGAATTTTGCCCGTGACTGGCCAATCCCTTTTTATACCTGATTTTTTAGCAGCTTGAGAAATATTTTTAAATTCAAGATAGAAACGAAAAAACTCTCTTACTTCTTGAGCTTTTACTTCATCTATAACCGCTTTACCGTCTACTATTCTGTAACCATATGGGATGCGTGCCATGTTTCTTTCACCTCTTCTTCTAATTCCAATCCGCATTTCAAAATAAAAAGAAATCTTGTTCTGCTTTTTACCACTATGCCGTCTACAAAATCCAGAAAATCCTCATCCTTAAACTCGCTAAATACTTCTGTGACGCTTACGAACCGTTGAAGTTTTTGCACCTCGTTTAAGTGCGTTAAGTTACCGTTTAAACTGTTGGAAAGCTTAAGTTTTTCCTTAAGACAAGTATCTATTTCCGTTTTAAGCTGATTGCTTTCCAGATAGTAGGAATCCATCTCAATGTAACCACTGGCGAAAAGCTTACTGAGTACTTGCTCTTGTTCTTGCAATTTAGCTATTTTTTCTTCGAGTTCGATAACCTTGTTCAAACCGTCTTTACTATTCACGTTTCTTAAGCTTTTTATGAAAGGCGTTAATATTTGAACGTATCCTGCTTTTAACTTGTTTAACATTTGCAGGAAGGAAATTTTAAGATAACTTTCCATAACAGACTTTTGTGAACAAGCATGAATATCTTCAAGATGCGTTATACAAACCCATATGCCATACGCCTTATTATGTTGATAAATTATTCGTCTTTTACACTTGCTTCCACACTCACCACAACGAATTTTACCTGAAAACGCATAAAGCTTATTGTACTTACCACTACCACATACTATGTTATTTTCATTTCTTCTCCACGCGATAATCTCTTTTACAAGATTAAAAGTTTCATGACTGATGATAGCCTCGTGATGGTTTTCAATAACATACTGTTTTTTCTCGCCACAGTTTTTATGGCGGTTAAAATTATCGTCTGTAAATGTTTTCTGAAAAATCACATCCCCTGTGTATGTTTTATTGTTCAAAATAGCATTCACGGTAGTTGAAGACCATTTAGCTCCTCTTTTCGCAGGAATCTTTTTATCGGTCAATACTCGTGCTATTGCTTCTCCACCCATGCCGGAAAGAGCCATGTTGAAAATTTCTTTTACTACCCTGGCTTGCTCTGGAACTATAATCATTTTCTTATTCTCGTTTTTATACCCATACGCAGGGCAGGAAATGATGAAGCTTCCGTTTTCGAACCTTTTTTGAATTGCCCACATGCTGTTTTCCGAGATAGATCTTGACTCGCTTTGCGCAATAGAACTCAGGATAGAAAGCATGAGCTCTGAACTCATATGCTCGGTATCAATGTTTTCTTTCTCAAAATACAAATAAATACCAAGACCGGTAAGTTTTCTAACTATTTCAAGACAGTCAACCGTGTTTCTTGCAAGCCTACTAATAGACTTTGTAATAATCCTGTCTATCTGACCGCTCTGACAGTCTTTAAGCAGTTGTTTAAGACTTTCACGCTTACCGATTTTCGTGCCGCTAATACCCTCGTCAAAGTAAAGCCCCGCATACTCCCAGCATGGATTAGACTTAATATAGTTTTCGTAATGCTCCTTTTGCACTTCTAGACTGAGAAGCTGCTCATCACTATCACTAGAAACTCTCGCATACGCTGCAACCCGCGTCTTTTTCTTAAAACCAGTTTTTCGTATTGTAGAGTCTATTTTTATTATTTCTTTCACTATTTCCCCTCACTTTCAGCTAATACTATTCATCACTCTAAAAGCAGTGTTTATCAAGCTTTTAGCCCAATAATTCCTTGTAAAACGGGTGAAATTTTTCCCTGTTAAGACGGCTTATTTTTTCTTTTTCTTGCTCGCTGATAAGCCCTTTTTTAAAGAGTGAAGCGGTAAGTTTTTCGGCTATTTCAAAATGAAAATCCGCCTGCATACTCTCTTTTGTCCAAGCTCTGGCTTTAACATCCTTTAGCCCGTGAGCATCATTACTTATTTGCATGATGCTCACCTCCAAAACGATGCTCTATATAGCAGGCGTGGCAGCAGTATTTTCGAGTCTTATTACCGTAAGAGATAAAAGAATTTTTGCAGTTAAGACAAGTGCACTCATAGTTTGCCTGTCTTTTTACCAACTGTGTATGCTTGTTCCACCACGTGTTTCTACACGCGTCAGAGCAGAAACGTTTAACTTTTCTTCCTTTGTTTTGCTTAATTGGTTTTGAACAAGATTCACATAATGCCGTCTGTATTTTCATAGACTGGATTACGCCCAGGCTGTTACGTTTGCAGTAGCTTTTAATCGTATTAACGGAAATATCCATACGGTTTGCAATCTGCGTATAGCTAAGACCTTCATCTCTTAGTAATTTGACCTTGCGTTGTTCTTCCATATTCATAAAAAGGCCACCTCCTATGAGGTAGCCTTGGGAAAGAATAAAATCTGACGGTTTTTTTAATCTTTTTTGTAAAACTCGCACTCGTAGCCGTCAGCTCTAAGAAGTAAACCTTCTGCCCAAGGTGGTGTTCTTCCCATTAGCTCACACACGCTTTGAACACTCACGCTTTTATTGGTTTCGATAATGGCTTCATCATGCACGTGAGCAACGATTCGATATTCTTTCAGCGTTTGCATGGCGTAAAGTAGAATGTCACGAGCTATAGCTTGCGTAATGTTTTCCACGAATTTAGGCCCGTAGCTTTCCAGCCGCTCCCATTTTTTAGTAGACCCAACACCCTCATAGGTGACTGATTCGCCACCGTACTTGTTTTCTTCCACACGTGGTTTTACATAGTAAAGGCATCTTTTCGAAGGCAGTTTGATGATAAGAAACCCACTCTTGTAAGTGAACACGATGTTGTGTGTTCGAACAGATGCGTGTTCGTGTACACACTGTTTTACCGCTCTGTCCACGTCCCACCACAGTGTTGTCACCATTGGATTAGATGATCTCCACGCGTCAACAAGTGGCTGCAGCTCATCCTCTCTAAGACCCATGTCGAGTGCTCCCATGGCTTTTAACGCTCCAACAGAGCCGCCGTATCCAAGAGCGAGTTCCGCGATCTTACCTTTCTGCCGCAGGTGCCCGTTTACTCCGTGTTTTTCAACAGGTACGCCAAACATTTGAGATGCTGACGAGCAGTAAATGTCTTTACCTTCCGCGAATACTCGCATACGCCATTTTTCACCTGCAAGCCAAGCCAAGACTCTCGCTTCGATTGCTGAAAAGTCTGCGACAATAAACTTCAATCCCGTGCGTGGAATAAAAGCAGTGCGGATAAGCTGGGATAAGGTATCTGGAATATCCTCATAAAGCATTTCCAAAGCTTCAACATTTTCTTGTTTAACAAGGCTTCTAGCCTCAGCTAGATCAGGCAGATGGTTTTGTGGTAGGTTTTGTAATTGCACGAGCCTTCCTGCGAATCTTCCTGTACGGTTTGCGCCATAGAAGCGAAACATGCCACGCTCCCGATAATCCATGCAGGCAGCGTTTTTCATCGCCGTATACTTTTTCACCGAGGATTTGGCAAGCTGCTGGCGAAGCCGTAAAACTTCAGCCAACTCTTTACCTACTGTTTTAAGTTCTTTAGCGACTTCTTTTTTACCAAGCGACTCCATTTCAAGACCATGCTCTTTAAGCCAAGAGCGCATTTGTAACACTGAGTTCGGGTTTTCTAAACCTGTAATATGCTTAAGCTCACTCATGAGATGCGTTCTCACCTCTAAGTCGAGTTTTATGGCTGACTCAACGAAAAGAGAATCTATTTCAATCCCACGGTCGTTAATCTCTTGGTCGAGATAAAACTCCTGCCATAAAAAGTCTGGTACGGGAAAGCGTGAGAGCTTTTCTTGAATATTCATCTCAACTTCCACATCACGCTTGTTATACGATTTAAACTGCTCCCATTTTTCTTTATCGTGGAAATACTTGTTTCTTGTTCTTCCACCGTTTACTTTCGTAGGATTACACGGCAGGCAGAAATATTTAATAAGATTCTTACCCGAAGTGAGTTTCTGCTTATCAAGACCCAGTACTGCTCCCACGTTTTCAAGCGACATGGGAAGCCCCAGGGTGGCTGACCAGATCATTGTGCAATGCCACGAGCTTGGGTTTAAAAACAAGCCTTCACTTTTTCCTGTCTGACCGGGGTTAACATTGATGCCTTTATCTCGCAAATAGCGTGATAAGCAGACTCTTTCAAACTGAGCGTTAAACGCCCACTTGGTCACCGTTTCATCCGTTAAAGCAGAAAGCACGGTATCCGGTATGGTTTCACCTTGTGCTAAGTCAACGACCTGAACTTCACTGCCGTCCACACTGTAGCCAAAGAGCAGTATCTCAAAATCCTCTGATTCTGCGTACTTGTAAACACCACATTTTTTAAGGTCAACGGAGGAAAACGTCTCTAAATCTATACTCAAATTTTCCAAATTACATCACCTCCAAGTTAATAAAAGAGGTGACAGAAAATCTGCCACCTCCTTGACTTCCTTACTTTCTGTTCAGCATGTTTTTGACTTCGATATAAAGACTGACAAGTTTTCTTACCACGAAATCAAGAAGCAATACGCCAGCAAATATTCCAACAAACCAGCTAATCATCTTCACATGCTCCTTAGGCTAGAAAGTCATCATCTTCTAAAGTCGTAAAATCATCGGTTGCGAGGCTACGTCCGCCGAGCGGCTCACCGTCTCGGATCTTTTGAATATTGCCAAGACCGCAAGCAACTCCCTTATTACCGTTAGAGTTAAAAGCGTAAAAGTTGATGGAAACCCTCGCATAGCAGCCTGAATACACTTCACTGCGATCCATGATTGGTTTTACCTGCTTGTCTACAATCTGCGGAGCCGTGGTTGAGTTCGCGTTAATAAAGTAATGTCCTTTATACGCTTCATCATCACGCTCAATATCCCCATCCCTGAGCGGGAGTTTAATTGCTTGCTTGTTTGGTTTCTTACCACCAAACTTGCCGACACCTTCCTCAATCGCAGCATCAATAGCTTTCTCAATAGCGTTTACTGTTTCAACATCATCTTTAGGGATAAGCAGTGAAACACTATATTTTTCAGGGCCGCCGTTAATAGACTTTGGCTCCCAACCATTGAAATAAGAAAGACGCGTGTTCTTACCGGTGATAACCTTCGTGTTATTTAATTTAGACATAATACTAATTCTCCTTTTTGAATTCTTGATTTACATTTGTTACATTGACTTTTGCCCGCTTATCCGACTCCGGCACGAGCGTAAGTTTTCCGGACGGTTTGATAATGAGGTCGCCCAGAATATCCTCAAATTTTTTCTTGCCCATCAGCTTTTGCATTTCCGTTAAACCAATAAGACTAGTTTTGAAAATGTTGGTAAAGCCTGCGGCTTTCGCTTTCTCAATAACCGCTGTCTCATCCTTAAACTTGCGAACTGATCTGCCTTCCACGAGTTTGAAACCAGACCACTCTTTACCATGGTTAATAGCGGAATCTGTGGCGTACGCTAAAACATCATCAGCCCATTTCGTTAACTGTGGGATAAGCGTGAGCACTTCTTCAATCTCACTATCCGTTAAAACAGATGGCTCTTTGAACTCAAGTTCTGCAAGTTTTAGATTTTCCTCGGCACGCTTTCTGCATACTGCTTTTGCCCTGCAAAACCTGCACCAGTCACCGGCTTCAAATTCGCCTTCACCTTTAATAGCAAGCTCTGCTTTAGGTTTAAGCACGCTTTCAGCCCAAGAGATAAGCTCCGCGACAGGTAGCGTAAAAGTGGATACGTTGTCACGTCTTGGCTGAAAAATACTCATCTCAACGCTTTGTATCTCATACAAGCTGTCGAAAAGCGTTAAAGCTCCAAGCGCGTAGCATTTCATCTGAGGATTCTCGTAAGCGTCCACCAGCACGCCTTGACCGTACTTAAAGTCGATAACCTGCAGCGTTTTTTCGCCTACAATAATGCAGTCCGCTGTACCAAACCCGTCCGGCACGTAAGCTGAAAAATCAACTTTCTGCTCGATGAGAAGAATCGGATCAGCACAAGCATGCTTTGCCTGCTCGTATTTTTCCATTACGAAATCCACGTAAGCATCCGAGCATTCCTGCATCTCGTTTGAGTCATACTCGGTTGACGGTTTTTCGCACGGACGGTTAAGAAGCTTATTTAGCTTGTACTCACACCACGCGTGTGCCGCCGTTCCTTCCTCAGCCGCTGCAGAAGTAGTATTTTCAAACTTTTCTTCTAAAACAGCACTCGGAGTACACTTAATCCACCTGTGAGCAGAAGATGGGGAAAGTAAAGCATGCTTAGTCACCTTTAATTCCCTCCGCTTCATGCAATAGACTCTCATACTCGCTTTCAGGAACATCCGAGAGCTTTTGCGCACCGTGCTTAACGATGAGTTTTTTCACCTCAGCTGTCTTTCCCAGCTGGCTAAGCTTTGCTAAAACCGCTCGCACCTGTTCAAGACTTACCTTTTTAGTTTCAGGTACTTGTTTTGGTGACGTCTTATGTGTTGTTTCACCTTCGATCTCTTTCAGGTGACAAATCAGTGATTCAAGATCGCCAATTATCTTTTTTACTGTGTTTTCGTTCATTCTTATTCACCTTTCTTGTTTTGAACCACGACTTCATCGATTCTGTTACTTGGAATAAAGACCATGATGTCTTCTTTCTTTCCGAGGAAGAATCGGATGATTTTTTCTCTCAGCCCGATAGGTTTACAACTTGCAAGCCCATCTTCTTTAGGCTTTTTTGAAACACTTACGACAAGTTTTTGTTTCATATGCCGCCTCCTTTCTAAAAGGACTTTGTGTCCTTCTATGGGGTAGCCTTGGGAAAGGTGATAATCTGACGGTTTTTCTAAAAAGTTTTCAAAAATAAAAAAGCCCGAGGATTGCTCCAATGCAGGAACAAGCCTCGGGCTTTACAAGTTTCAAACTGTTTTACAAGAGTTCGTTTACTCGTTTTTGTACCGTATCATAATCGTATCCTGCTTGAGTTAGACGCTGTTTTCGCATGCTACCGTTACCCCAAGTGCCTCGGATTACTTCACGTGCAATCTCATCAACCGACTTTCTATAGGCTTTAACACCAAGAAGTTCATTAACTTTATTTTGCACGCTCGTATAATCGTATCCTGCTTGAGTTAAACGGTTTTTACGCTCATTTCCGTTACCCCAATCACCGTTAATAACTTCTCGCGCCACCTCATCAATACTTGATGTTTGAGGAACAGTGTAAGAACCACCGTTTTTATATCCGTTTAGACCGGCGTTTTTAATCACGCTTGGATAATCCACGTAAGCATAATCCATGTCAACTCTGCCGGATATTCCATTCACGCTGCCACTTGACGAGTATTGCCAAAGACCATATGAGCCTTGATAATCACAGTGCGTGTTCCACTGTGCGATCCACAAAGCGTAACGGTCTCTAACATGAGAAGACACAAGATTATTAGCTACTGAAAGCGAGGTGTAAAAACCTGCATAATACCCGTAAGTTTCAAGCTTATTACAAAAACTTGTAATCAAAGAATCGCAGAAAGCTCGTCCACGGTTAAGCTGGCTTTTTTCTTCCAAATCAAAGTAAATAGGATACTCAAAACTCTTACCTGAAAGTATGTTCACGCAGCTTTGAGCCTCTTCAGACGCTTCGCCTGCAGAGCTTGCGTACGAATACCAGTAGGCTCCAACATCAAGACCGGCTGTTTTTGCTTTACGATAGTTTTCCTCAAACCACTTGTCTTTGTGTCCGATACCGTATCCGGCTCGAATGATCACAAACTCAACGCCGGATGCTTTCACCATGTTGAAATCAATGTCACCCTGCCATACTGATACGTCTATTCCTCTTTTACTCATGAGTATTGTCCTTTCTGTCTTTGTCGTGTAATTGTTCTAAAACGTTTTTTAATTTCTCAGGCACGGGAAGCCCCAGGTGAGCCGCGTTTTCAATGAGTGAAAGTCCTTCGTTAGATAGGTAGAAGAAAATTACTGCGGTTCTAATCACGCTTCCTTGCTTAATAACCTGAAAATCTATAATGTTTGCTATGCCAACAAGCATAAAAATGAGCACCTTTCTAAAGATGCCCTTAAAACCCACGCTGCTTGAAAGCTTTTTATCAACTGCCGCACACATCACGCCTGTGATGTAATCAGTTACCACAAATAAAAGAAGTGCGAGGATTAAACCATCGCACCCACCTAAAAAGTATCCCAGCCAGCCGCCTACTACTGTGAAAGCCAGCTGTAGTGTATTCCAAAATTCTTTCATTCTACCGCCTCCTTAATAAGATCAGTTACATCTTCTACCTGCATAAACGTAATAATTACCGGTATTTCGTTTGAAGGTTTATCCCCATAACAGTAAATCCTCCAATCACTGCCGATTGCCATAGTTAGTTTGCAAACCTCCTTAATATCTCCCGTGCCATAAAACCTCATAGACGGAAGTCTTTCAAAGTCGATTTTTATATCAAGTGCTACATTCTGTTCCTGTGCATTGTTGGGGTACTGTTCTTTATGTGGCTTGTAATATTTTTCGTAAAAAAAGCCATACACATAACCATCTAGTACTTCCTGCCAAGAATCAGGTGTAATAACCCATTTGAACTGCCGAGGAAGCTTAGGCATGTCCTGATGTATCAGCAGCTTTGTTACGAAATCCACGTATTCACGGTTAACGATTTCTTTTCCTCTGGTGTCCGGTATATAGTTTGGTGTTTGAACAGTCGGTTTTCCCGTAAAAGCAGGACTGTCCAGTGTGGCAAATTTTCCTTTCAATTTTTCTATCAGCCTAAGTAAACCTTCTTTGCCTAAAAACTTATCTGCCATAAGCTTCACCTACACAAACAGTGCATCGATTTCTTCATTGCTGATGCTTTTAACATCTTCTTTTTTCACATAGTCACTTAAATCAACTGATGTTGTACCGATTTTTTCAAACCTGTCGTTTACATAAATGCACTCATCATACGCATCGTTTTCGCCCTTGTTATCGCTTATAAGATAGATTGTTGCCTTATCACCTGTCTGAGGCAGGCTATCAACCACCTTAAAATCAATTGATTGAATGTTGCCGACAAGATGCTTTACCTCTTCAGTAAGGTCTGTCTTTTTCACATAATTCGCTGCGTCTTCCAGCTGTTCTACTTTTGTCGGTAATGCGCTTGTTTTCGCATACGCGTCAATGCCTTGAAGATTTTCTACGTTTGTCACGATGTCGGTTTTCTTCGCGTATTCTGACGCATCTGTCAGGTTTTCCACCTTGGTTGGCAGTGAAGATACTTGTGCATAGTTTGCCGCATCACTTAAATCCGCAACTTTCTTCGGCACTGTTTCCAAGGCTTTTGTCAGCTCTTCTTTTTTCACAAAGCTTTCCTTGATTTTCTTCCAAACGTATAAAAGTCCGTTGTTGTCTAAAAATTTGGTTTGCATAATAATTTCCTTCCTTATTTAAGTAGTTCTTCGAGTTCAATATTGCTGATAGAGCAAAGTCCCAGCTCTAAAAGCGTTTTATTGCCTATAAGCTTTACTTGGTTAATTTTCGGCAGGTTAGTAAGACTGTTGTAATCCGTTGTTTCTCCGCCTGTTACTTTTATGATGCTTTCAAAAGATGCGCTCATATCTGTATTGTGTTTAAAACTTGCCTGTAGTTCTGCCATTAAATCTCACCGTCCTTTACTATTTCTTCAGCTGTTGTTCGTATCAGATTTGAAGCGATAGCCGTGTTGTCGGGAAACTTGGCTCTGATTTGAATCGTGACAATACCGTCTTGAAACAAAAGTGTTTCTTTCTGCGTGAGATTGACTGTTACAAGCGTCTTTTTAACACTCACATCCTCTAAGCTTTTTTCTAAAACAACTTTTCCGTTTTGCTTATAGCTAACAAAAAGGACAGATGCGTTTTCTAAATCCACATCTGTCCTGAACACGTTTGTAGGTGTTGTTCCTCTATACATAAGGCTTTCCTCCTTATGGTTTTTCTTCTTTTTCTGCTTTAAGTTTTAGGATTTCCTCGTTTAGTTTTTCTAACTGTTCTTCGTAATACTTGGTGTTTTCCTCACTAAAAGCAACATGTTCCATCGTGTTTTCAGCTATCACCGCTGAGCGTATGTCAGCTAAAATTGATGCGATTATGCCTTCAACCATGTAGGTCGGGATAGGGATACTTTTTTGCAAAGACACTATCTCATCGCTTAACTTCGCTCTAAACTTTTGTGTAGCTATCGCATAGTTAATGGTCGGCTTTTCCATCTTCCACCTCCTTTTCTTCGATTAGAATATCCAGTTTCCGATTGATGTCTTCTATCATCTTTGCGTACTTACTGTTGCTGATAAACTGCTCTAGTTCCATACTCTCATCAACAGTTTTAGCGACTTTTATGTCACTGTTTTTAGTACCTTCGTTTATCACAACCTCGTTTGTGTTAATAATAAGTTCTGCCATATTCATCTCCTTAGTTGTAGAAAGTCAAGTCCATGAGGATACCGTTTTTAAATACCATGCGCCCGTTTTCACCCCATCTTCTTACTTTGCCGTACTCATCCACATCAAGTACCTGCACATAATGAATGGTGGCCGTAGTTCCAAAGCCTCCTTCCCACTGAGGGTTTATAACCTTGAAACCGTGGGCATAAAAGTTGCAACCTAAATGCAAGCCGTACTCGTTATATATACTGCCTGAGCGTGAAAAACAAAGCATCGTATTATACGAATTAGAATAGGATGATTCTTTTTGCGCGAAAGCCATATACTTTCCTTCAGGAGAGAGGTCAAACACGAGCCCTTTATGGGAGTCGTCTTTATTCCACTGATTCGTTCCGATTTTTCCCACATAGTAGCCGTCACGATAAAAATGGTTACCGTTTTGATCAAATACGGCACGCTTACTATCAGAATCAATCGACCCGTTGTAAAGACCTATTTGCCCTGCAGTGATTTGAACATAGTTGCTTGACTCGTTAAATCCAATCAGAAAACTGTTGTAGTTTTGTCGCATAAACGAACCGAACTCACCCTTTTTCACCATGGAAGTAATCGAGCCTTCAACAATAGAAACTTTAGATATAGCTCTGTCAGCTGTATCTTTAGCAGCCTGAATGTCTTTGTCACTAACTCTAACCCAGTCAAACTCCAGATAGCTGTCAAGACTCTCATTTGACGTATACCGCCAGAGTTTTCTCGTATTATCCTGATACGGATCATGCTCTGACTCAGGATAATTGCTGCCTGACAGATCTATTATGTTTCCGGCATCGTTAGGTAAAACCGCTAAACTATCTTGAACTTCTTGCCTTGAACTGCTTTTTCTTATCGCATCAATCTTAAAACCGTAATAATCATGACTGGAGCCGTCACTTCTAAAATAAAGCCAAAACGTATTACTCGGTACAAAGATTCTTTTATCTGCTATGTCCACACCGCCAAGTTTCGGTAAAACGTGAATCTTACCCTCAGACTCATAGAAAACTTCCACCCAATCATAGTTTGCGCTTTCCGTACGGCAATTACCGTTAAACTTAACCTCTAAACAGTCTCTTCTAACCCGATACCTGTAAGCGTAACCTGTTTGAGTATCGAAGAAAAAATCTCCCACATGATTTAACTTCTCACTTCTGCTTGTCCAAGAGTTAGCCGGAGCATTAGAAGAGTAGGGAGTATACGTGCCGTAATAGTTACCGTTTTTCTGCTCCAGTTTCTGATTAACTGTTTCAACACTTGACTCAATCTTTCGATCAGTTACAGAAAACTTGGTGTTAACCTCGTTTATCGTATAGTAGCTTTTAAGCTTCTCATCACTATCAGAAATAGCTTCCTGTTTTGCGTTACTAATCTGCTTTTCCACCTGCGAAGTGTACGAAACTGAAAGTTTCTCAGCATCAATCGAATGTCCGATAATCCTGTCACCATACACCATGCCGTCAAGAGTCATCGCGGTATTGTAAGGTCCTGCAAAACCGTTATGGCTTCCGCCGATCCCGTTCATATTAACCTGTAATACTTTCGTAGCAGTATTCTTATCAGGCGTATCCATATAAAGGTCTCTTAACCATCTGCCTGAATCATCATATTCTGTTACCTTGTAGCCGCCTGAGGTGATGTTCATCTGTGCTTTAATATTGTTGATTTCACTTTGCACACGCTCGTTATCTATTTTTCTTGTTGCAAGGCTTTCTTCACGTAGACTTTGAACAGAATTATGTGAGCTTTGCACGTAGCTTCGCCTGGTTTGACTGCCCAGAACGATTTTCATCTCACCGGGTTTTTGCAATGGAATAGACTGTCTCATCACGGGAAATATCCTGTCCATGCCAAAAGGCGATGCTATGCACCTTAATCTGTCTCCACACTCAATAGTTTCAAAATCAAGGTCAAACTCGGATAAGTCAACCGCGCTTAAGTTAAGCTCTGTCTGTTCGAACTGATTATCTTTAAGCCAAAGAGAGGCTTTACGTAACAGGTTTTCAGGAACACTCACATCATCCCATCTAACGACTTTACAAACCCAGCCAAACGCAGTCTTTGCCTGAGTGGAAACAAGATAATTTTTCCCGTTATTAACGCTTGTAATATCAGTGTATTTTTTAAGAACCTCGTTTTTACTGTTTTCACTTTCCAGTTCTTTGCCTAAAGGGATAATCGCTGTAGAAACATCTTCTGCCGATAAGTTTTCAGTATAATCAAGCATATTAAGACCAAACTCAACCGGCTGTTTCGCCATTTTACCCATTTCTTCCAAGCGAAGATAATCAAGGTACAGCCCGTCTTTTTCTCGTCTTAGCTTTAAGTATCCGCCCAGCTTATCAACCATTTTTCCCATAATCGCTTCAAGCGTTGTCTCAAAATTGGTGAACCTGTACAGGGAATTATTGGGATCTGTCACGCTGACTTTTCCGATATGAATCTTCTTCCTGTCATCCACCTGCTCGTTATGAATGTTTAGGAATTTTTCCAACAGTTGGTAAGGTGTGTGATCATGATATTCTCTCTGCGGCTGAATACTGTCTGCAAGATACGTTAAAAGACCTACACATACTACTTTCTTGTTTTGGTTTAAGTCTTTCTCCTGTTCTCTTACCTCTCCTGTAAAAATTTCTTTCTCACCGCGATACACGCTCACTACTGATTTTCTGTTAAAAAACTTCTCATAGCAGGGATTTTCTTTCGGACACGTAAACACGAGCGTGCCTGCAGTGTTAAGTTCCACGTTAAGCGTCGCGTCAAGAAGAACATTCTTAGTGTCCCCCGGATAATACAAGGCTGTTTCATCAAGAGTTATTCTGTACAATTTATAACCACCCCCTTAGGTAGGAAATATCAAGCGTGCCTGTGCCTTGAAACGTAAGCGTCATATCATCTCCGCGTGTTCTAAGTTCAGGGAAACGAGATACGCCTTGTTTTAGACTGTAGGTTTTTCCGTTAAAATCAACGCTTATCACATTTCGTGTTTTATTAGTAAATTCAGGTATAAGCGTCATATCAAAATCACGGATAAGCCTTACTTCTTGTCCTTCTTTAACCTGCACGTTTTTTAACGTGTACACGCCACTTGTTTCCATGTCCAAAACACTGTGCTTATAAGGGTTTAGCCTGTAGTTAAGCGTAATCATTTCATAGTTTTTATCCGATTTAAAATCACTTACCCACACTCGACCCTGATAGTAAAAGGAAGATTCACTGTCCAATACAAGTGTTGTTTTAAGACCGTGAACATCACGTTTAAGCCTCTCGTAAGCTTTCTGCCACACACCTTTATCTGCGACAATAAACTCAAAAGAACCTTCACGCATCTCGTATAAAACTTCACCCGCTAAGCTTTCCGTAAGATCAAAACTTCCCAGTCTTCCCGGCACTTCCAGATAGCTAAACCTTGGGGAGGGTAGATTAACATGTGGTTTAAGTGTTGGAACTAAGCCTAAATCCTTAAAACTATGTAATTTGCCTATCGTCATCCCATACACTTTTACCACCCCCTTGTTTTTCTTGTTTGAAGCTTGAAAAGCTCACTGTCCATCTTGTTTGCAATACCGCCTACAAGCTCGCCTGAATCAAGCACAATACTCTGGTTGGAAAACTGTGGGAAATACGCGTCCATAATCGCTAGAATCTGGTTCATAACACTAAGCATTTGCGTGTTTGCTCCCGCACTCATATTCTGCAAAGTATCAAGCCCCATAATCACCTCAGGGCCTTTCTCTCCGCCGCCAAGCAAGTGCCCGTTTTTCTCACCGAAGATAGTCGCCCCGTTTAACAGCATTGGCTTATCCATTGCCTTCTTATACCAGTCGATAGCAAGATACGGTACAGACGGTGGTGCGAGTGAGAAGTGTCCTTTAATACTAAAATGAGGCAGTTTAATATGAGGAAGACTAAGTCTAATACCTGCAAAAAAGCCTGTTATAGCGTCAACTACCGCTTTAACCTTGTTTTTCGCCGCTTCAATCGGAGTGATGATAGCGTTTTTAATACCATTCCAAATTGATACGGCCGTGTTTTTAATACCGTTAAATACGTTGCTTATCATGCTGGACACAGTGTTAAACACTGAAGAAACCGTATTTTTAACCGTGTTCACCACGTTTGTTATAACACTGCAAATTCCATTCCATATCGTTTCAGCCACTGATTTTATACTGTTAAAAACAGAGGTTACAACACTTAAAATCGCATTGAACACGCTCGTAAACACACTGCTTATAGTGTTTAACACGCTTGTTATAAACGACATAATCGTGTTCATAACACTTGTTATTACACTGTTTATGGCTTCAAGCACACTGCTTACCGTGGTTTTAATCGCATCCCATGCGCCTATAATCACGTCTTTATAGTTTTCCCAAATAAACCTAAACGGTAGTGTGATAAGCGAAAAATAGCCTTTGATAAGCTCTACGATAAACATGAGTGCTACCGTGAGCACGTTTTTGATCGTATCCCACACACCGGTAAAAACCTGAACTAAGCCTTGCCACACGTTTTGGAAAAACTCCGAGATGTTTTGCCAAATACTGCTCACGCTCTGGCAAACACCCTGCCACAGGTTTTTAAACCATTCGCTTATAGCACCCCAGTTTTTAATAATCGCAATAATCGCCACAACCGCGGCAATAATCGCCGCAATAATACCGATAATAGGAAGAAGTGAAACGTTTAACGCTCCAAACCCAACAGCCGCTGTTCCGGCTGCTGTTCCTGCTGCCGCTGTTCCTGCCGCACTGGCTCCTCCTGCCACACCTACCGCAGTAGTGGCTGTGGCTGTTCCTCCAAGAAGTCCGATAAGACCTCCCAGAGCAGAAGTGATTGTTCCAACAGCACTGATAATTTTCCCGATCACAATGAGCACAGGACCGACTGTTGCCGCAATAAGCGTGATTTTTACTATCGCATCCTTCATTCCCGGAGACAATCCATTCCAGGCTTCGCTTAAAGACTTCATACAGGAAGCGAACTTTTCAAGCATAGGCTGTAAAACCGTTGCAAGAGAACTGCCAAGATCTGCTCCCACGATTTTCAGACTATTCATCGAAGTCTTAAACTTATCTATCGGATCAAGCGTTTCGTTAAACGTTTTCTCCACACTGCCGGCATTATCTTTAAGGGAAGTACCAAGCTCAGCAAAAGACAGCGAACCGTTTTTACACGCCTGATAAATAGCCGCACCTGCACGCTTACCAAACAGCTCGTAAGCTACTTTTAAACCTTCAGTGTCGCTTTTCGCATTCACCATACTGTTTTGAATATCCTCTAAAGCCTGTTTCATAGGCGTGCCTTTAGCTGTAGCAGCAGCCAATGCTTTAGTAAGAGCGGTCATAACCTGTGACGTGTCAGCACCGGACATTTCAACATTACCTAAGAAATTAGCAGCATCAGATGCACTAAACCCGAGCTGCTGTAAGGAGGCACTGTTAGTCACCATGGTTTTAGCAAGCGTATCCATGCTGACACCGGTACGCTGACCGACTGCGTTCATCGTATCAAGTAAAGCCCCGGCATCCTGTGCTTTAAGCCCAAAAGCAGCCACAACTTTCTGCGTGTTATCAACAGCCGTGGAAACATCCATGTTGTTAATTTGAGCAAATTTAATAAACCTGCCTGACAGGTCTTCAAGGCTTTTACCTGTTAAACCGAATCTGGTGTTCACCTCGCCGATAGCAGCACCTGCGGTTTGAAAATCAGTAGGAATACTGGTAGCAAGATTTTTCATGCTATCTTGCATATCTTCCAGTGCTTTTCCTGTTGCGCCTGTTTTAGTAACAATCGTATCCATGCCCGCATCAACTTCGTTAAACGCGGCTAAAGACGCAGCTCCAAGCCCTACAATTGGTGCGGTAACATGCGTGGATAAGCTTGTACCGACCTGGGCTGTTTTCTCACCGGCACTTTTAATTTTATCCCCGGTTTCTTTCATAGAAACTGCTAACGCTGAAGGGACTTTCTTTGCCTGCTGTTCTAAATTTTTAAGATTCTGCTCGGTTTCAATAATCTCACGCTGCAAAGCATCATACTTGTCTTTACCGAGATCCCCGTTTTCAAGCTGTACTTTAGCCTGCTTATCCGCCTGTTTTAAAGCGTTAAGTTTCTCGGAAGTGTTTGCTATTTCCTGCTGCAACAACTGCTGTTTTTGTGCTAAAAGTTTAGCGTTGGACGGATCCAGTTTTAACAGCCTGTTTACGTCACGAAGCTGAGCTTGCGTGGATCTGATAGTCGTATTCACATCTTTTAACGCTTTATCCAAGCCTGTGGTATCTCCACCGATTTCAACGGTAATACCTTTAATCCTGTTTGCCATAACTTCACCTCCTTTTTCTCTTAATTTAGGTATGAAAAAAGCACCCGTAACAGGTGCTTTGCTAGTTTTAATTTAGATTTAATGTTTGGTTACTTTAAAGCATCTCTGAGTTCTTCTTCTGAGTATCCAAAAGTATAATCTTCATCTCCTCCATTTGATGCCCAAATTAGAGCAGCATCATCAACATCAATAGATTCATTACCTATGCCATCGAACTCATCATCGTCATAGACGATATTATCTTCTGTTACATCATTTTCAAAACCACAATCCTTACAAATCCAAGTCCCAGAAATCGTGGTGAAGTTTGGCTGATTGTTCATGAATGCACCGCAACTGTCACAGTTCCAATCACAACCTAAATCTTCGTAAACACTGTCATTATTAATGTTGGCATTAGCATTTTTACTAAATAATCCACTAAAGAAACTCATGCTAGTATCTCCGGCACTTAATGTAGGTGTTCCTGGTCTAATTTATCTGACCATTTTTCTTCTAAAACTTCTTTTAATTTCATTTTCAATGATTTTGAAACTGGATAACCATTAATCTTGCATAGAATTGATTCTTTGGTTTCTCCTTTTTTAACGAGTTCTTTAATTACTCCCTCTAAAATTTTTCCAAACCCGTACTCAGCAATAGATTCCATAATCAATCCAACAAAAGCTAACGTTACAATTCCACCCAGAATTCCAAAAGGTCCGATAGCACATAATGCTGTAGTAATTGCGGCAGCACCAGTAAATCCTGAAGCCTCAATTGCCACAAGCAACATAAGTCCCGGAACTCCTAATGCTGCGATTTTTGACACTACTTTATCCACGATAACTACCTTTAACAATATTCGTACATAAATAGATTTTATTAATTGTAGTCCACAATATTGCAATGTCGATACTATTTTAGAACCTGTCGAATTCTGCCTGGCTTGCGAGCTTATCGTATTTCACACTATCGTTTGCTTTCTCCGTCCACATGTCTAAAATCATGCCGATGGTTAAAAGATCCAGCTCGTAAATACTTATCCCGATTTCTGTGCATCTAAGAAGAAATAACGCGGTTGTCATTTCTCTTGTAGTTGACGTAACTTTTTTTAGATTGAACCTGTGTTCGTAAATTCGCACCCCAAAGCTCTAAAATTTCAGGCAGCACCTCGTAGATAGAAAACATTTCAAACTCATCGAGCCATTTTTCAATCGTTTCAGGAATCGTGTTATCCGCATGGTAGGCCATGATATAGGCTACGTTTTCAAAAATCTCCAGATCATCAATCTCAAACCCGGTGCTTTTACTCTTATACGATTTTTCGAGTTTAGAAAGATCCTGAAAAATATCACGCTTGAATTTGATGCGATACAGTCTTGGAATAGTGGCAGAAGAGCGAAACTTCACGTCTTTGCCACCGATTTTTACTGTTTTTTCAATCATACTCACTACTCCTTTTACTTAGGTTTAACCTCTGTCGTGTTTTGAGGAACGTACACGCTCTTATACCAGTTAGCGTAAGTTTCATCAGATGTCGTATCTCCGCTACGAGATTTCACAAGCCCATCTTCTCTAGGATCAGCCGTAAGCGAGAGTGTTTCCGTACCCGGTTCTATCGTGTCTTCCTTAGTTTCCGAAGCAATAGACGGCCTTGAAGCCGAGCAGTTATAAAGCACATGGCGGATTGCTTTAACATCACCGTCAAACTCAAAAAGAAGCGCGAACTTTTCCGCTTCACCGGTAGTTGCTTTTTCTACCAGCACACCGTTTTTATCAAGTTTTTCTTTTAATATTTCCGTTCTAAACCATTCAGGTATAAGAGCCATTTCCAAGTCGCCACTGTAACCGTTGTTAGCAGTCGACCTGAAGTAGACAATCCCGTCAGCGTAAAACGGTGAGGATTCACCTTCCGCATCAAGGCTTATGCTCACAGCCCCCGGAATCGGCTTAGGTGCATCATAGTTAAAACTTCCGCCTGCGTCTTTTTTAAGTTTTGCCGCGTACACGTTTTTAAGATTGTATTTAACCTTGTTACCCATTTGTTGTTACCTCCATTTCAAAAATGTAGAGTGTTTCATAAAGTTTTTCCGACTCTATGAACGCTTCTGTTTTGTTATAAAAAATGCCGTGCCTATCAAGCACGGCTTCAACTTTTTCTTCCACATTAGGATTCTTATAATCTGTGTATAGTTCGATATGAACTTCGTTTGCTTTAAAATACGTTTTCCCGTCTGCCGCAAAATTACTGCTTGCAGGCGTTAGAAACAGAAGAAACGGTGGAGAAGGGGACTCTCCTTCAGCAAAATGGTGATAAGCAAAAGGAAAACCTATCTCTCGCATGATGCTTAAAAGTCTAGTCATGTTCTATTGCCTCCCTTATTTTTTCTTCGAAACTTTTAACCGCTTTTTCTTCCGCAAGCTTAATGTGTGCTCTTGCTTCCACGCGTCCGCCACCTCGTTTAGCATGCCCGTACTCTAACAAGTGTGTAAGCTGATACTTGTTTTTTGAGTGAACTACCAGTGTGAGAGCGTTTTCTGTTTCTTTAACAGTTTTCACCGCCCAACTTTTCGCATACTTACCCGTGTGTTTCGGAGCAGTGTTTTCTATATCTTCTTTAACGGTTTTACTCACGTTTTTAACTGCTTCTTTTACTTTCTCACTCGTAGTATCAGCGTAAGTTTTAAGCTCTTTTATTATCCTGTTTGAAAGATTATCCACTCCTGTTTTGCTCACTTTTTACACCTCTTACAGTGAAGTTTCAGGCTTTTCTTCTTATAATTCATGTGGTCAACACCTAAAATCTCATAAACCGTATCACGGAAAACAACACGATACTTTGTCGATGAGATTACAGCTGTTTCTTTCGAATAGCGGATAGTAAAATCTATTTTTGACTCATCCCACACGTTTCCCGCCGAAGTCTGCTCAGATGGACTTTCAGCACTCACCGTGGCGTAACACTCGTAATATTTACTCCACTTAACCTTATGGTTACCAACCTCATCAATTTCAACACTGTTTTTAAGCAGCACAATACGCTCGTTTAATAAACTTATTCTCATTTAAAACCCCGTTTTTCTAACAGTAAAAAGCATCGAACGTAAAGTGAGCATAAGCGCGTGGTGGTCTGCTTCTTCCCGATGCTCATACAAGTAGCCTGTAGCATATAAGACTGCGAGCCGATACTCGTCAAAGTTTTCACTAATCAAACTACTATCGTTTTTACGAGCTACTCCCTGGCAGAGTTTTTCAGCAGAATGAATAAGGGTGTTGATAAGCTCATCATCTTCTTTACTATCCACCCTAAGATAGTTTTTTGCTTCCTCGACTGTAACTATCATCAACACCCCTCCTTAAACCATCTTTTTAGGCTGCTACGCTTGTTTTAACAGGCAGAATCTGTACTGCTTCTTTAAGCACGAGTTTGCCGTCTACACGCTCTTTAGCAACGAAACCTATCATGTCGTTTCCAGCGAAAAGTTCGGTAAGTTCTTTAAACGAGCGTGAACCGCGATCGCCAATGTTGTAGTACGAGTAGTCGCCAAAAGCTACCATGTTTTCAGGTGCGTAAGCAGACGTGTATACCGGGTATCCGAGAATCCTGTTCGGCTCATTATCCTGGTATGAAGGCTGCCAAACGTACGCACCGTTATTGTCTTTAAGTTTTCGTATGCTCGCGACTGTTTTATCGTTCATAATAAAACTCGCGTTTTTACGGTATGGTCGCCTCAAAGCGTGAATAAGATCAATCAGATCATCAGTTTTAATACTGGTAGTTTCTTTAAGGAACGTGCCGCCGTCTTTCTTGTTGAAAATACCAGTTGGTTTTCCCACGCCATCCCCGTTAAGAAAAGCGTCTTCCTCAGCGTTAGCCAAAGCCATGCCGAAGGATGTGAGAAGATGATTCTCGAGGTTAAACGCATTATCATGCAAGAGTTCTTCAGTAACTTTTACCGCAACGTGAAGCTTATGAGCGTCAAGCAGGATTTGCGCGAACTTGGAATCCCCAAAGTTAAGGCTTGCGCCTTCTTCAATCCAAGCTGCTGCAGGATCGCTCATCGCAATATTAATCTTATGCTCTCCACTAGTGGTAATCGTGGTAGCAAGAGAGCGAATAATGTTTTCTTCTTTCAACGTTTCAATCAGACGATTATCGTATTCTTCCGGCACAAGATACCCGCCGTCAGCGTCCACGCCTTCCTGCAACACGTTATCGACTCGTTTAAAATTACTTCTAAGAACTGTAAGCATCGCCTGCTTATACTCGTCACGCGCACGACCTTGTTTTTCAAGGTTCACACCTGTTTTCATAGGTTTTGCAACAATCGCCTCAGATGTTGGTTTTGAAAGCTCCTTATCCATTTTTTCCATCTGCTCCAAGCGTTCAATTTCCATACTGTAAGCTTTCACTTTCGCTTCCATCTCATCATAGGTTTTCGCGTCTTCTTCTGAAATAAGCCCGTCCTTGTCACGTTTAGACTCAAGGAAAGCTTTCGCACCCTGCCAAGCCTTGTTACGTTTCTCAACCATGTTTGAAATAGTGTTCATCATGTTTACCTCCAATTTTTGATTAAAAAAAGACGATCCATAAGATCGTCTGCACTAATATTGTTTGTTTCCTTACCGCTTATCCGGCAGGCTTTAGATATTTTTTCCAATAACGTGTTTTGCACGCTTGCTTTCGAATACAATGTTGAAACTTGTGGTATGCCAATATCAGTGGTTTCACCTCTAGTTAAAACACCGTCCGCGAACCCGAGTTCTACCGCCTTGTTAGCATCCATCCACGTTTCCGAATCCATTAAATGCGAGAGTTTCACACGGTTAAGCCCTGTTTTAATCTCGTAAGCGTTAATAATGGACTCTTTTACCTCATCAAGCATTGATATTGCTTTTTCCATTTCGTTTCTGTTGCCAAAAGCAACCGTCATAGGATTATGGATCATAAGCATTGACACCGGGCTCATATAAACCTTTGTTCCAGCCATCGCAATCACTGATGCAGCCGATGCTGCAATACCGTCAATTTTGACCGTCACACAACCCTTGTAATCCATGAGCATGTTATAGATTTGTGCCGCAGCCACACAATCGCCGCCTGGAGAGTTAATCCACACGGTAATATTTCCACTACCCGCGTTTAACTCGTCTTTAAAAAGTTGTGGTGTAATATCATCATCAAACCATGATTCTTCAGCAATCGTACCGTTAAGAAACAGTGTCCTCTCCAATATTTCATTTGACTCCTGATTTTCCTTTTGGTTTTTCCACTGCCAAAACTTCCTCATCACCTTTTTCCTCCTTTCCGCTACTGTTTGCGAACGCTCCTGCACGGTTAAGCGGGAGCATGTTGCCGTTAATCAAATACAAGTCACCGCCTTCACAGGCTGGAATCTTATCCAAGTTTTCTAACTGTCTAATATCGTTTGCGCTCATCCAACCGTTTTGACGAGCGGTAGCATAACCATTCATACGACTCTGATAGTCTCCTCGAAGAAGACCATCCACGTTAAACTTCACATAATAAGTTTCTTTCTCCTTATCAGTAAAAAGCCGCCTCGTAATAGACTGTTCAAAACGCGCCACCCAAGGATCAAGCGTGTATTTAACAAACTCCAACGACTGCTGCTCAATATTAGAAAAACTTGATTTTTCCAAATCACCAACCATGTGTGGTGGGACTCTAAAAATACGAGCGATCTCGTTAATCTGAAACTTACGAGTTTCAAGAAACTGTGCTTCATTAGGCGAAATAGAAATAGGCGTATACTTCATGCCTTCCTCTAAAATCGCTATCTTATGCGAGTTAGAACCCGAGAACCCCTTATTCCAACTATCCCTCATACCAGACGGATCTTTTACTGTACCGGGGTATTCTAGAATGCCGCTTGGTGTAGCACCGTTAGCGAAAAACGATGCACCATACTCTTCCGTAGCTATAGCCATACCGATAGCGTTTTTTGCCATCGCAATAGGCGAATAGCCAACAAGCCCGTCAAAACCAAGACCGGGAATATGAAGCACGTCAAAGGGTTTAAGTTTCACACTCGTTTCTTTACCCGCTAAAACATCACTATCATTTAACGTATACTCGTAAAAAATTTGACCACTCTCATCCCGGTCAACTCTCATACGATCAGGCATCAAAGGATAAAGCCCTAATATTTCGCCTTTACCGTTTCGAATAATCTGCGCGTAAGCATTACCCCATAACAGTAGATGCGTCATCAAGGTTTCTCTAAACACAAAGCTTGTCATCTCAAGATTCGGCTCATCATGAAGCACCTTATACAAAGGATGTTTAACCGCTTTAGCCGTACCAGTACTCGTGCGCTCATACACGTGAAGCGGCAGACTCGCCACCGCCTCAGACAGGATACGCACACACGAGTAAACCGCCGTCATCTGCATCGCCGAACGCTCATTCACCCTCTTACCCGAAGAAGACGTACCCATTAAGAAACGATAACCGCCGCCTAACATCTTGTTTTCAGGCTTATCTCTTGATTTAAATAGTCTGCTAAAAATGTTCATTGTCACCTCCTACATAAACAAAATCCCGCGATTGTCATACACGCTTTCCGTATTCTGGTTACCACACCTGATTGCTCGGTCAAGTGCCATGATGGTGGCGATTGCACCGTCTATTTTCTCGGTTGATTTTTCCTTATCGCATTTAATGTTTCCTGCAGGATCGGTGCGGATGAAAATGTTGTCCATGTTCCAGCGAAGCACCGGATGCCCTGCGTGTGCGATTTTCTGCTCGAGTGTAAGCTTCATAAGCTCCTTGGTAGGAGGACTCATGTCCTTGAATCCCTGTCCGAACGGAACCACGGTAAACCCCATGTTTTCAAGGTTTTGCACCATTTGCACCGCACCCCAACGGTCGAAAGCAATCTCACGAATATTGAAACGTTCACCTAAAGTTTCGATAAATTTTTCAATAAAACCATAGTGAACAACGTTTCCTTCCGTAGTTTTAATAAACCCTTGTTTTTCCCACACGTCATAAGGCACGTGGTCCCGTTTCACACGCAAACTCAAGGTTTCTTCAGGCACCCAAAAATAAGGTAGGATACGAAACTTATCCGACTCATCTAAAGGCGGAAACACAAGCGAAAAAGCCGTAAGATCAGTGGTGCTTGAAAGGTCAAGACCCCCATAGCAGACCCTGCCCTCGAGTTCTTCCTCATTCACCTGAAAACCGCAAGCATCCCACTTTTCCATCGGCATCCAACGAATAGCCTGTTTCACCCACTGGTTAAGACGAAGCTGACGGAAAGCATTCTCTTCACCAGGATTTTGCCTGGCTGACTCGAAAGCAGCCTTAACTTTCTCCATTTGAACCGTCACCCCAAGAGAAGGATTAGCTTTCTTCCACACCTTAGGATCCGTCCAATCATCCGAATCTTTTGCACCATAAATCACGGGGTAAAAAGTTGGATCAATTTTCCTACCCTCGAGAATATCCACTGCTTTCTGATGCGTCTCATAGCAGATCGAATGCGTATCCGTACCAGCCGTGGTAATCAGAAAATACAGTGGCTGCATGCGAGCATCCCCGGAGCCTTTAGTCATCACGTCAAACAGTTTACGGTTAGGCTGCGTGTGAAGCTCATCAAACACAACACCGTGAATGTTAAAACCGTGTTTAGAGTAAGCTTCAGCCGACAACACTTGGTAGAAGCTGTTAGTTGGTAGGAAAATAATACGTTTTTGCGAAGCTAAAATTTTAACCCTACGATTAAGAGCCGGACACATTCTAACCATGTCCGCCGCCACGTCAAACACGATTGTTGCCTGCTGACGGTCCGCCGCACAACCATAAACTTCCGCACGCTCCTCATTATCCCCACAGCATAAAAGCAGTGCCACTGCCGCAGCAAGCTCACTTTTACCCATCTTCTTAGGTATTTCAATATAAGCAGTATTAAACTGACGGTAACCATTCGGTTTCACCACGCCAAACAAGTCCCTGATAATCTGCTCCTGCCAGTCAAGGAGCTTAAAAGGCTTACCAGCCCACGTTCCCTTCGTGTGTGTTAAACATTCGATAAAACTTACAGCATAATCCGCTAAATCCTTACTATACGTTGAATCTTCTTTTTTAAACTTAGTAACCTCGTACGCTTGCAACTTAAGCTCCTCCTTTCTTTAGGCATAAAAAAAAAGACGCTTTCAGCGTCCACATCATTTCTTATCTTTCCTACGAGAAACAGGGCCTTAAAAGCCCCGCTGCTTTTAATAAAACTTCAGTTTTTAGTTTCTAGCGTCAAGGATCATTTCTAAAGCCTCGTTCGCAAGCTTGCTTGTTGGCATAATATCCCAGCCTCTATCGTAGTTTGCGATAACCTTGTTATTGTTTTTCAAAGTAAGCTTGGAAATTCGCCCCTGGTTAATCCCATATTCGCTTGGCTCTTCAAAAACCTTCATGCTGTAGCTTACAACCTGATTCTCTACTTTAAGCGTATCTTGTTCCCACATGGTTTTTCTCCTTTGCGTCTGTGCTTTTTGTTAGTACTATATATCACTCTAAAAGCACATAATAGCAAGTCATAAATGAGAAAAAATCGCAGGTAATTCCACGATTTCTCTTTGTTTTTCGCCAATTTTTCTTTTTAGTTCCTTGCCTGTTTAATCGCTTGATAGGCTTTTTGAATATCCTTGTCCAAGGTTTCAGCATCCGCAAACAGTTCAAACTCCGTATCGTTTAGTTTTCCTTCACTTACCTTCCAAAGCTCCTCGTGGGCCTGCTCAGCACAGGTTTTTGCTGTTTGTGCAATATCGAGCATGCTGATAGCCGAGCTAATTTTCCCTTCTTCAGCTTTTTTGATTGCGTTTAGAGCGTAGCGTCTGCAGGCTTTAACTTCGCTTGTAAGTCTTTGTAAGATTTCTTTTTTCATAGGTTTCTCCTTTGCTTCTTTGCTTTTGCTGATACTATATATCACTCTAAAAGCACATATTATCAAGCAATAAATGAGATAAAACCGCTGGTATTTCCACTAATTATTGTTCTTACAAGTCGCTAATTTTTCGGCATTTATCCACGCCATAAACAACGCTTAGCCCGCTTCCTGTTTCCCAAGAAACCATGATTGAACCCATATCATCAACACCTCGTACTCTGCCTTTAGTGCCGATAGGAGGTGCCTGAACATCATCCATTAAGACAAGCTCTACCACACAACCTGTCGGATAAGTTTTTCTCAGCTTTTCAACCTGTTCTCTACTTAATGTTCTCATCATTCACCTCTTTCGTTTCTAAAAGCACATGAGCCTTCTAAACGGGAAAGCAGAATCTTTCTATCCTTTTTAAACTCATCGCCTATAAACCCAAGTCTAAGAAGAAAACATCTGAAAGCATACTTATCGTTAACCGGCTTATGCTTAGTTTCATTCACATGTTTTACTTCCAAACTCATTTTGCAAAGAGCCAAAATAAGCTTCATGTAAGTATCCATATGGTCTTGGCTTACATCTTTAAACCAGGGAAAACTAACTGTTTCATCGTTTTCTTCTATTTCAAGGCTTGTCACATCGAGTGCTTTTTTAATTAAATCACCCTTGTTTTTGATGATTTTTCTAAGCTTAGTCACATCCAGCTTATCTTTTGGAAACTCGAGCGTAAGCATGCGCGTGCTTTCATCTTGTGTTTTAGGAAGGCTTATACCATAGTCACCCTCAAGTATTTGTTTTAGATCCTTTAGGTCTTCATCATCCGCAGATGTTACTGTCCCAGTTTTACCAACTGTGAAAGGACCTATCTTGTAAGCCATGCTGGGTGTTTTCAAATACGTGGCTTTAAGACCTGTTAAATCTTCTATTGCTTGTATGAGTGGTTTTCTTTTAGAACCTTTTAAACCATATTCTAAGCTCATTTTAATACCTCCTTTAGGTTTTCCCTTGTGTATATACATCACTCTAAAGAAGGTATTTAGCAAGTCTTATGCGCTATCTTTTCCCTGAAAATAAGCGATATTTGTAAGAACGAAATACACGCAGGGAAGCGCCACTCCGTTGCCCCACATCTTGTATTCCGCCGAATCAGTGTGGGGATTTTTAAGCCATTTGATTATCTGATTTTTACTTTTCGGCTTACAGGCGTTTGTGACTAGTTTTCGATGTGTTTCAAACACGTCCTGCCAAAAGATAAGCTCTTCATTGCTTGGATTTTCTGTTTGAAGATTATCACACCAACAGTCAGGAAAGCCCTGCAGTCTTGCGCATTCTTTCGGTGTTAAACGTCTAACCACATAGTGTTTATCCTCATTCATATCGTTTACGACAGGAGGATCTTTATAGTCACTTGCCACAAGCGTGTCTGTCATTTCCGCGCGAGCGTTTGTGTGATGCGAGTTTTTACTCGTAGAGTACACTATTGCAAGACCGCCTTGATTAGCTTCAGGGGAGTTTAGCCCTGTGTTAATTGTTCTTGCCAGTTTCGTTTCATACACTTTAGCACGCTTGTTTTTCGTGTTGAGTGATGTTAAACGAACGTCAAAACAGGTTTTATCACAAACCACAAAAGGCTGATTATTACCACCAGTTCCAAGACTTGCTCCTATGGTATTACTAATATCTATCGGTCCTTTAAATCTAGAGTCCTGTCCGTGATTTTCAAACACGAGCGGTGGATGGTTTCCCACGCTTGCTGTAAGCGTGCCGCTTTTGTTTTCAAACACGTCCATTCTGTTCCCGCCCTGATCGTTTAAACAGTATCTTTCGATTGATTCACCAGTGCCTGTTTCAAAATGTCCGGCAGTTTCTTGCCACGGCTTTCCGCTCGCCGTAAAATCCCCAGGCAGGCTTTCTTGCTCAAATAATATTTTTCCGGCACTTTGTCCATCAAAATCTGCGACAAGAAAGATACGTTTTCTTCTCTGGGGTACTCCGAAGTATGAAGCATCAAGTACCCGCCATGCGAGTGAGAAATCTTCTGCCATGACAAGTCCTGCACTGCTCCATTTTCCAGGTCTAGGAGCATTAAACGTATGTCCTTTGACAGCACAGATTTCTTTGATAACTTTCTCGAAGTCTTCTCCTTTATTTGAGGAAAACGCTCCCGGAACGTTCTCCCAAACGATATATCTTGGTTTTTGTCCACCTGTTTTCCTCCTCATCTCTTTAATAATCCGAATCGCTTCAAAAAACAGGTTCGAGCGAGAACCGCTAAGGCCTGCCCGTTTACCTGCAATCGACATGTCCTGACATGGGCTTCCAAACGTGATAATATCAACCGCTTCCACAGCATCGCCTTTAATCTTTGACACATCACCTAAATGTTTAACATAAGGCAATCTTTTAGTGGTAACTCTTATAGGAAACGGCTCGATTTCACTTGCCCATAAAGGTTTAATTCCTGTAAGCGTAGCCGCTAAAGGAAAACCGCCCGAGCCATCAAAAAGGCTGGCGAGTGTAAGTGTTTTACTCATCGCCAGCCTCTTTCATCATTTCAATTGCCTGCTCGTAGCTATACTGTTTCCCATCTCGTATAAGTACCACGTCTTCTGTTTTATCATCGTGAAACTTTATGTACCGTTTAACTGCAACGTCAATGAATTTAGGTTCAAGCTCCACTCCAAAGCAGACTCTGCCAATCTGCTCACAGGCTATAAGCGTGGACGCTGATCCTAAAAACCCGTCTAACACAACACTGTTTGTTTGCGTGCTTTGTTTAATAAGATAAGCAATTAGCGGCACAGGCTTACTGGAAGGATGCCCACATCCTTCTTCCTTCGAGTTTTTAATCCCATCAAATTCAAACACGGCTGTCTGTTTCTGATCACCATACCACTTATGTTTACCGTCTTTACGCCAACCGTAAATAATCGGCTCCATATTAAACTTCCAGTCCGTTCGCATCAGTGGAGCTCTCGGCTTTTTCCAAATCAAACCGGCTGCCACCTTAAAACCCGCGTCCTCAAAAGCATCATAGAAAACACGCGCTTTCATCGTTGCGTAAAATTCGTAAATAGACGCGTCAGCTGCCATAGAGTTTTTGAAGTTGGTAAAAACTTTCATTAAAAACTCGTAGCCTTCTTTATCGCTTAAATCATCATTTTTAATTTTCCCTGACGCGTTTTCAAGGTTCACGAAATAAGGCGCGTCCGTGCAAACAAGATTTACTTTCGTTTCACCCAGCAGTTTTTCAAACGTAGAAGAATCAGTTGAATCACTGCAAATAATACGATGCTTACCAAGTATCCATATGTCACCTGTTTTAGAAAAACAAGGTTCTTCCAATTCTTTTTCAACATCAAAATCATCATCACTCACGTCTTTATCAGCATCAAAAATACTGGAAAGCTCCGCCTCGTCAAACCCGAGAAGATCAAGATTAAAATCAGCTCCTTCAAGCTCCGACAATTCAACAGCTAAAAGCTCACTATCCCAGCCGGCGTTAAGTGAAAGCTTATTATCCGCAATAATATAAGCACGCTTTTGTGTTTCAGTTAAATGATTTTCTTTCACACACGGAACTTTTTTAAGACCCAGTTTTAATGCCGCGGCAAGCCTGCCGTGTCCTGCGAGAATCGTATTATCCTCAGCCACTAGAATTGGGGAGAGGAAACCAAACTCGCGAATACTTGCCGCTATCTGAGCTACTTGCGTCTCAGAGTGCGTGCGAGCGTTTCTCACATACGGGATAAGCTCACTTACGTCAGCCAAATAATACTGCATTTCTTTTTCCATAAGCTTTCCTCCCGTTAGAAAAGACCCCAGCAAGCCAGCTTTTCAAAACCACCCACCGAGTCAATGTAATCTTTCGCAATTTTCACAATCTGCGAATACGGTTTACCATCAACCATTTCATCTCCGATAGCGCAAGAAAACTCAACAACCCGTTCGGTTTCTTGTGCTTTCAAAAACGCGTAAATGTTAACCGACACGTCAGCTTTCGTAAGATCCTTACCATGAAGGCCGCCGCCCGTGACAGAATCAGCCATGTCTGACCCGAGTTTTCGGTTAACCGCTCCCGTATCCACGCTGATACCACCCGTCCAGTCGCCTAAAGGATTAACAAACGCATTCGGATAGTCTTTCAGTAAGTCTTCTCGTTTAGCGTGAGACTGGCAGATGATAAGCTTTTCACCATCAAGAACATACTTGCCGTCATACGGATACTTTTCATAAACCTTTCGAGCAATAGCCGAGAGTTTCTTCTGCTCGCCTGTTAGTGGTACGCCTTTAAAAATCCCGTTATCAGCGCAGCGAACCATACCATTCTGGTTTCGGCTTAAATGCTTATCCTGCGGCACAACCGTAATATCAATCTTTACTTTCCCAGGGCTTAAACGGTGGATAATATTTTTAATATCCTTAAACTTAAACATCACCGTGCTTTCAATGAACACGGCACACTTACCATGCCCGAGCATCACTTCAACAGCAATCTTCGGATTCTCATCCAGCTTGTAAGCCAGATCAACAATTGCTCCCGCAATACGATCCGAAACCTTGTCCGGGTGACTTGGATTTACTTTTTCTATCATAATTTTTTCTCCTAAATGTTTTTACGTGTAATAAGCAGGCGTTCCATTAAATCGTTTTGAGGTGAAACACCATCAAACTCAGTCGAACAGTTTTCTTTCACAATCTGGAAAATCTCATTCCAAAGCCTGACCGCCTGATTCATGTAGTTAATACCAATATTGATAAAAGGCGATGGTATCGGTTTTCCCGTGGTCGGATGCTTGGAAAGAAACCCGAGTTTACTGGTTACCTCCTCGCATTGAATCCAACGAGCACAGCTCATCGCATACCGTTCAATAAGAGGAGATGGCACTTTACTGCTAACACCAATGTCTTTTAGCCACTTCCATGTTTCAGCGAAAATTTCTCTAGCCTGAAGCTGAGTACCGTCTTTTTGCGTGGCGGATAAAAACTCGTGAGGCTGAGGCATTTCAGCACCTTCAAGCTCCGGAATATCAAGAACGCTTAAAGGCCTACCACCGGGGTTTCCTTCACTCGCTTTTTCAACAACCGCTTTCTTTTTACGCCCGGCACCTACGCGTCTGCCGCCACGACCGCCGATATTATTTGATTTTGTAGGCAAACTTTCCGCCTCCTTTCCGCATGAGTTTTAACTATTAAAAAATTTTTGTGTCTGATTTTGCCTATTACCCTTTTGAATATGCTGTTTTTGCACGCGAGACCCTGCGCCCGTTCCCCGGGGAATAGGTTTTTAGAGATTTTGACCGCCCCTGGGGTGGTTTTTATTTGTTATGCCAGCGATCTCCACGCTTAGCGTGAATTTTAGAGTGACAGGATTTGCATAGAGAAATAAGATTATTCCTCTCATGCGTTCCGCCTTCAGCAATCGGTTTAATATGATGAACCTGCTCAACAGGCACAAGCATATGGTTCTTAAAGCAAAGCTCACAGAAAGGATGCTCTCTCACATAAGAGTCCCTTATTTTCTGCCATGCTCTGCCGTAACGCTTGTGAGCATCATAAGGACGCTCGTATTTTTCGTAGCGCCGGTTCTCTTGTTTTAAGTGTTTCTCACAAAACCTGCCGTCAGTTAGGTTCGGACAGCCTTGATAAGAACACGGTCTTTTAGGTTTTCTTGGCAAGACTTATCCTCCCTTCGGGCATGAAAAAAGCCCTTTGAGATAATCTCAAAGAGCTTTTAACAAAATCATTTACAAAACTATATCACTATTTTCCAATTACATCGTTTAATACTTTCCAGCCTTTTTCACAAAAATTTATGTTTTCATTACATATAGTTTTTCCATTTTTCTCAATGATGATACTCGCCGCAAGGATACTATCACTATCTTGCTCAATAACATCACCATTTGCGGTTTTCCACTTTACTAGAATATCACTTTTACTTAATTTACCTTCAAATGGAACAACAATCCGATTTGGTTCGTCAAACTTACTATCAGAATAGGTGTTGATAATTATTTTATCTTTTTGCTTATATACATCTATGTAGTTATAGTTAGCCCTATATGAAGCTATTTTCTCTTTACTATCAATTTGAGCATTAAATGCATTATTATCAATACGATGCAAGAATAAGGTGATAAAACAAACGATAGCCACAACTATTGAAATACAAAATATCAGCACTTTCGCTTTTTTACTTATCTTATTCATACTCCACCAAATTCTAATATCTAACTTTACCTTATCATAAAGCAGATCCTATTCTCTTTCATGCATTCTATGCATCAGCAGCAACAACCAACCCTAATGTTACTAAGAATCCCAAAATACCTGTAATTAATACTGGAACAAAAGCACAAATAGCAACTACTCCCGCTACTGCTACACCTATTTCAACAACATCTTCAGGAATTTCAGGAACCTTTATTGTAAAATCACGAAATGTAATTAAGTATTTTACAATCACCGTTATATGTTCATCAACATCATCTAATGTTGGTAATAGATTTTCTGACATTACCTCAATAGCTAACTCCACTTGATTTGGAGAAATAACTTTTCCAGTGAATGCAATATCACCCGATTTTACTGATGCTGCAATATTTGCTATAGATTTTTGAATCATGTCTCCGCCCTTCATAATTCTAATATCTTTAGCAATTTTAGAAATTTTATTTTCACATGCAGCACTTAGAGAACCATCACTATTTAGTTCTATCGAAACGTTGTAGGAATTATTAGGCACTGTCATCAATTCTGTTACTGCTTCTACCGAGGTTTGAATACTAATAGTAGGCAGTTCAGTATAACTAAGAATAATTTCTTTATTATATGAAAGACCAAAACTAGTAAGCTGATTTAGCAGATGTAGAGGCTCTACTACATCATACACAAACTGTGTTCTTGCAATATTTACTTTGTCTTTTATATTTTCCTTTTCTAGTTCGCCTTTCGTCATTTTTGTTACACTATCAAATTTTGCGATACCTTTATCTCTTCCAGAATATGCATCTTTATCAAGAGCAAAAGTCGGTCTAGATTGGAAAGAGAATTCATTAAATTGGTCGAACGCCCAATTGTTAGGAATTGCATAACCTAAATTCCCACTAAAACCAGTAGACATATCCGCTACAAACGAATATTTAGCATATCCTGCTTTGCTTACTTTTGAGCAGATTAATCTTGGGCCATATACACCAACTTGGTATTTCTTAATATTTTCACAACTGTTGAATAGTAAACTTATCTTCTTGAAATACGGTAAAATCATGCTGTCCAGCTGATATCCATAAGCATCAAAATCAACAGCAAAGTATATTGTACTACCAGAAGGAATACCAATCCTTTTTGCAGCGGAAATAGCAACCTGTGCATCAACAGTTCCCTGGTTAGGATTCGCAAAATATTCAGGATAATATCCTCCATCTTGATAAATTGGAAATACGGAAAGACCAGCGTTTTTTATGTTTTTAATTTCATCTAAAGTTAGAGCTTTAGATGTTGACTTTCCAACATACCCAGTCAAATATCTTCCAACAATCTGGTATCCTGCCGCTTTTAAATCTTTAGCTTGTTGAGCATTTAGTACCGTTGCACAGTCACATGCCTTGGCAGCTCTGTCTGGATTGCCTTTACTAGTTAACAACGACATCCACGTGTTAACATCAAGTGCTCCGCTGACTGGAAGCTTATAGTCTTTCTGGAATTTAGTGAGTTGCTCAGCAAAATCATCATCCCAATTCTCATTTTGAAGACAATCATATCTAATACAATTAAGTACAGCTTTTGCTAGCCATACCCACTTACCATAGGAAGAAGCGTTTTGCCTGCTAATAGTTTTCAAATTACCTCGTGTACCATGTCCAAAATTACCCGTGGCATCATCAGGCGAATAGCCTTCTAACGACTGTAAAATTTGGATAAGTGCGGTATTCATTTCTCGACCATACAAGCCGTCACAAGGAATGATACCTGTATAATCCTTATAGGTTCGGTTAATAGTTTGTTGAATAATCCTAATAACGTCAATACCACCGTAACGCTTTAGTAAAACGAACTGCTGCATAGAAAGAAGAGCTTTCATTACATCAATTGTGACAGTAGAATCACCACCAATGCCCATATCATTCTTCAACTCTTTAATAGCATTCCCAGTACCACCATAAAAGTTTTGTGTAATATCATTACCAGTAGAGTAACCCTTGCACCATAAAGCACCTTGAATAATCGAGTAAACATTACTTTGCGACTTATCACTATCGGATTGTTGCTTAACACCATGTGGATAACGTTGATTAAATTTACGTGTTGTACCAGCACCAAAATTATTTGCTGTTGCTGTTATACCAAGCTCAATCTGCAAAGCACGAATAAGCCCATTAATTGTATCCCAACCAGTATTCCCATCAGTAATAACTGAACCAAACCCAGGCTTATCACCATAGGTTTTGTTTAACCATTGCTGTGTTAGTAATACCATCTGATCCATGTTGTGCCCTCCTTTTAGGCATGAAAAAAGCCCTGAAAGATTACTCTTCCAAGGCTTAGTATTTATAATTTTTGCTAACTATATAATACCATATAGAAGGCAGTGTCATCTCGTATCAGAGCGTACCAAACCGTACCATTTTTTCAGATTTGGATTAGATTATCTGGTAAAACCATGTGCTCTAACGCTTTACCATGCCACCTTATAATCGTCATTCTGCTAGCATGGAGTTCTTTGCCAATATCCTCCCACGTCATGTTACTCATGTAACGGTAGCGTAAAATCATCTGCTCATCCACGCTTTCAAGTTTAGAAATCACATCCAAAATCTGTTCTTTCAAACTGATAAGCAGCGTGATCTCCATGTTAATCTTTGCTTCTAAATCCATAACCCTTATAAGAGCTTTCACAAACGGAGCTTCTATACTTCGAGTCGTCTGCACATACTCTCGGTCGTATCTTAATGATGAAACACTTGTAGCAAGCTCACGTAGTCTTACTACTTCATCCATATCAGCTTTAATCCGCTTATCAAGAAGATAGGCTTGCCGTAAGTATTCTTTTTTGTTCATTCTTACCTCCATTTTGAGGTAAGTTCTCTCTAGAACCCCTTTCCCTCACTTCGTTAATTGATAGTCTTGCTTTAACCGATTCGATTAAAGCATCCTGCACTTTAGCCTTCATGCTTAAAGCCCTCATCACATCCTCATCAATCGTGTTCTTAGTGATAATGTGATGGATTACAACCGTGCCGGTTTGACCCTGACGGTTAAGCCTAGCGTTTGTTTGTTGGTAAAGTTCCAAACTCCAAGTCAGGGAAAACCAGATAAGAGTAGAACCGCCGGCCTGTAGGTTAAGACCATGACCTGCAGAAGCCGGGTGAATCAGTGCTACAGGAATCATGCCGGCATTCCAGTCAGCAATATCAGCACTCGTTTTAATCTCACGCACGTTAAAACGTTTCTTAATCCGCTCAAGATCATGCTTAAACCAGTAAGCTACAAGCACCGGTTTACCGTTAGCAGCCTCGATTAAATCCTCTAAAGCATCAAGCTTACGATCATGAATATGAACGCTTTCTTTTTTCTCGTTATAAACCGAGCCGCCTGCCATTTGAAGAAGCTTATTTGAAAGAGACGCTGCGTTAATCGCATCAATTTCTTTACCCTCCAACGACACCACCATATCCTGTTTCAGCTCATCGTAGAGTTTTCGCTCCTTACCGGATAACTCTACTTTCACCTCGTTTATCACACACGCCGGCATTTTCAAATAGTCTTTCGACTTCATCGAAATCGTAATATCAGCTATCTGCTTATAGATTAAACTCTCAGCACCATCTTTAGGCTTATAGGAAAAAATCATGTGCTGGTTACGCTTATCAGGATTAAAAAAGTTCTGCCGATAATACGTAATATAACGGCCTAGTCTTTCACCCATATCAAGCAGCCTAAACTCAGCCCACAAATCCATAAGCCCGTTAGAAGACGGAGTTCCCGTAAGACCTACAATCCTTTTAACTTTCGGCCTAGCCTTCAGTAACGCTTTAAAACGTTTCGCCTGATACGATTTAAAACTTGAAAGCTCATCTATCACAACCATGTCGAAATTAAACGGCAGGCCGCTTTTCATTATCAGCCACTCCACGTTTTCACGGTTAATAATATAAACGTGAGCAGGCGTTTTTAGTGCTTGAATCCGCTCCTTCTCAGTGCCCGTTACCACAGAATAAGTCAAGTGTTTTAAATGCTCCCATTTTTCTAACTCTAAAGGCCACGTAGTGTTTGCAACCCTAAGAGGAGCGATAACAAGAGTTCTGGAAACATCGAACGAGTCAAGCATCAGCTCGTTAATTGCTGTAAGACTTATCACACTCTTACCAAGTCCCATTTCAAGCAAAACTGCTGACACCGGGTGTGTGATAATAAAATCAGTCGCATACTTTTGATACTCATGTGGCTCGTATCGCATCAATCACACCTCCAATCTGACTTGTCTCATCAACCACGAAAACCTTAAAACCTAAAGCCTGTAAGTCTTTCATCCGTTTCACCTGTAAAACTCTAGGCTTTTTACCCGGTGCTTTAAGCTCGACAAAACCAATCTTGCCGCTGTTTAGTAAAACCAGTCTGTCAGGAAGCCCGTCAACAGAAGGACTCGTAAGCTTTAAACAAAGTCCTCCTATTGCTTTGACTTCACGGACGAGTTTTCGCTCAACATCTCGTTCTCTTACTATTATTTGTTGTTTTCTTATCACTGCTTCTTATCCTTTCTATCGGGACAAGGACGGACAAATGGCTAAAAATCCCTTTACGCGCGAATACACGTGTTACGTGTACGCTATAAGTAATAAATAAAGATTTTATTTAATATAGATTTTCATGTGTTGTCCGTCCCTGTTCGTCCAAAGCCTGTTGTTATGGGTGGGACAAATGACAAGGTCAGGACAAGCTACATTCAGTTGTCCTGTTTTTAGCCGCTTGTCCACTCAAATTCTGGTATAAATTCTTTGCCTTCCATAGATTGGCATGGTTCTACGATTGTCAGATCTCTGCCAGTCTTTCAAACGTTTCATAATCGCCGATATTGCGTAGCTGTCGATAGGCTTAATATCTTCTTTGGCTTTCCCGAAGCATTCGCACCATATTTCAATGTTGGATACTTCCATGCGTTTAATCGTGCCTTTAGGTCGTGTTGGATCTTCCATATCACGGAAGTAATCTCGCCGCCTGTAAATGTCCATTTCATCCCAAGTATCAGGTAGAAGCATGTTAAGATACTCTCTGACAATGCCTTCACGGTCGTCTTGCTGCATGGCTTCACGCTGTTCTTCTTGAGCGAAAGCCTCCAAGCTCGCATCAAGGAATAGTTCTTCACCCGCTTTGGAAATAACCATGGTTTCCGCCCATATTTGGTCAACCAGTTCTCGTGTCATTTCCCAAGGCTTATACTTGCCGTTTCCCGACACTTTCACATTCCAAAAACGCCGGTTACCAGTAACATCCCTTAAATAACCGTTTTCACTATTCGTTGTACCGAAGAACACGCACTGCCTCGGGTGTGGCGCTACGCGTTTGCCAAAAGAAGCACGATACTTATCGTCACGTCTTGAAACAAAAGCTTTTACCTTATCAAGATCAGCTTTTTTCATGCCCGCAAGCTCGCTGATCTCATGAATCCAATATCCTTGGAGTTTTTCAGCCGCCGTCTTATCGTTCATGTCTGAAAGCGTGAGACTGTCTGAAAACCATTCCATGCCAAGGTTTGATATAAACGTTGACTTGCCGATACCTTGCGCACCGTTAAAAACAGGAAGGTAGTCAAATTTAATACCGGGATGGTAGATACGCATGTATGCTGCACACAGTGTTTTTCTACACACTGCACGAATATACGCGTTGTCTTCAGCACCAAGATAGTCGATAAAAAGCGTGTCTACACGTTTCACACCATCCCATTGAGGAAGACTCTCAAAATAGCGTCTTATCGGATGATAACTTCTATCATCTGATACTTTCGTGACAGCAATATCATAGTTTCTTTGAGAAAACGAGCCATAATGGTCGTCCACATAGCAGATAAGCTGCGCATCGTCCGCGTCCCTCCAAAACTTCGCAGGATGCTGCCAAGGCACATCGCCTTTAATTTCAAGACCATCAGCCAGCTGGTTAAAAACGATTCCTTTAAGCAAAGGATCGTGTTTAATAATGAGTTTCGCATTATAAAGCGAGTTTTCTAAAACCGCGCCTTTAGACGTGTAGCGTAGTTTTTTCTTCCAATCCTCACTGTCAACAAAATCATCTTTTGCTTCCAAGAGTCTCTCGTTTGCCGCTTGAAGTTTTACTTCATCAAGGCTCATCGCAAACTCGCTCATTTTCTTAAACGACTCTTTCTCGTCCAAGCTAGCGAATTTGTGCGTGCGAACGATATCAAAAGCGTTACACAGTTTCAAATACGCTGGGTCTTTAGCATGATGAGAGTAAACGAACTTGTCTTCGATAATCTCAACTCCTGCCATACTGTGTGAGGCTATGAGATGCCAGCGGTTTTCATTATCTGTCGGCTCATATATGTCGCTTAAAAACTTTTCCAAAGCAAGAGTTATCGGATAGAATACTCGGTTAAACAGTCCAACCACACCATTTTTCGCGAGTGGATCTTGCACTTTCTGTTTCTGCACCTGATTTGCTTTACTCTCACGAGACGAGGTCGGAAGCCTGGTTGGATCTGTCCACTCAGGGTGAGCGGATAAAATATCATCTGGATTAAGCCAGTCTTTTTCAACCTCTTTATACTCATACACGCCGTTTCGTGGCGTGGACGGCCAGTACATAAGCTGGTTAGGCAAGTAAGAGCACTCATCAAACTGGTCAATACCCAGCATGTCAGCTAAATACCTTGATACTGCTACAAACTCGTCAGGTGTTACATTTCTCGTTAAAGGAAAAACAATTCTCACCCTCGGATTATCAGGCGTGTGGCTGTGTGTCGTGTACAGAAAAGACGTGTAAGGCGCAACACTCTCGTAGAGTGCGATAAAGTCTTTAGCAACATGATCACCGTCTAAGGCGAGCATGGAGCGAAATTCAACGCTGTCGACTTTTCGTCTACCGTAAGCCAACGCTCCTGCAACGAAACCACCGTGGTCTTTTGCAAGATCACGATCCGTTTTCTTCATTTTTGCATACTCTTCCGCTGACTCTGAGGTGCGAATTGTCACTTTAAGACGGTCTTTCAGCTCATCATAGGTGATGGTCTTATTCACCCACGTTTTTGCCTGCCTGTTGTTACCGTAAGCGATAGCTAAACTACGCATCAACATTCACCTCCAAATCCTTATCCGTAAAATACTTAATCGGCTGCCTGCGTTTTTCTGCCAGATTGATTTCTACTTGCATGCCGCCTGTGATTTTTTCTCCAAACACCCACAGTTCGTTGCACTTGCCTAAGAGGATAATGTCCATAAACATCGCATCCCCTCTATGCTTTTGATTCTCATCATCCATAAACGGGAAAAGCAGGTGTGGAGTAACGGGGATTGCTCCGCGTGAATACGCGTAAGCCGCACACCGAATAGCGTGTTGCACGTTTCTTTCTTTATCTCCACGGTAGGGAGCACAAATGTAGACGATAGGCTTAAAATTCGGTGTCGTTTCTAAATGTTTTTTATAAGACTTACTCATCTTTAGCCTCCTTATCTATCTTGGTTAAATACCATTCAAGCTGGCGTTTTCTAGCTTGGAAATCTGGTGTTGAGATAAGAAGACCTGCATCAATTTTCTGCAAACGATCAATTAGATACATTTGCCCTGATGTGAGGTAAGGACGTATGCTTTGCCCTTTTTCAAGGCCGTTTGTTTCTCTTACTTGTTTTGCAGGCATCCCTAAAACAAGACGGTTGATCATGTCGCACTCGTTGCTGTAGTGATAAGCTTTCGGGTGGTCATAAACAAGACTTATATTTTCTGTAAGAACCGGAAACATCTCTCTTGCAGACACAAGGGTTGTTATGAAATCTTCCATCTTATTGAACTGCTTAATATAGAGTTCCTTGAACTTCATTGCTTTAGGACCTGTATAGCCCATTGCTAAAATGGTGAATCCATCTCTGGTTAGCAAGTAACACGGGAGCTTTCTGCCTGTTGAATCCTTATAACTACTGAGCTCAAAGTTGAGTTCAGTAAATTCTTCACTGAGCCCAGATTTGGGCTCAGTTATTGCCTGGATATCACGAATCACATTAGAATGCCTTTTTTCAAAGAACTGTGCGATAAATCGGCTGTCTACTCTGGCGGTGTTGTTCTTGTCAGCCATAATGCCGTAATTATTCATTGGAATCATTGCTTGCATGGTGAACACCTCCCTTTAATCTCTGCGATAGCTCGCTAACTGAATATTGAAGTTCTTTGATTTGCTGATTTTGGATCTTGGCCATCAGCTCTAACTGTTCAATTCTTTTCTTGATTGTCATCTACATGACCTCCTTCGGATTATTGGAGGAGTTGGTTCCTCCTATGAAGTAGCCACGGCGGATGCCAAAATCTGACGCTTTTTTGAAATTCTTTACTAATTTTTTCTCAGCCCGCTTAAGTTTCTGTGTAATGTTGTTAGCCAAGCGATCCACGGCTTTTTTATAATCGACATCCGTTTCAAACGCATCACAGCTAAGCATGGATGCAGCCTTTTCGTTAATCGCCATCTTCCTAATACGGACAGCCATAAAAAGATCCGCCACATCCGGCTTTAAAATCGAGTAAACAAATGACTCAACTGCCCTATATTCTTCTGAAGCTTTAATCTGATTTACTGTTTTGAAAAAGATGCCAGAGTCTCTAACATCACTCATGCAAGACTCATAATCATCAGTTTCCTCACCGTCTTCACCGCTGTAAGGTCTAGTAAAACCTTTATGCCTCTCATATTTATGCAGAGAGTTATACTCGGGACGGTTAAACTCAGCATCTACCTTTTCTTGTGCTCTCTTCTCAAACTCTTCTTCGCTTTCATCGGGAAGAAGGTCGATATTAAGCCACCCTTTAACCTCATCAAGCTTGAGGTCGAATGTTGTAAAATGCTTGTCACAACGAACTCGAATTTTCATAAAAAATCCTCCATCTGATTTCCGATGAAGGAATTTCTTGAATTCAGCTCAAATAAGGCATGACAAAACACCACAAGCTAGAATGAAGAATTCCTTCATCTTGACTTGCAGCTGCCTTATTCGGTAAGACTGCTGTACTTATTTAGTTGTTCTATGCGGACTCCGAATAATCCTTAGCTAAGGGATATTTCCGCATAGAGGTTGAGGCTGATGCCTCTTTGCAAAGCTACCGTCCTTTTATCGAACTTTTGCTTTGCTCAAAGGTATCTTTGCGTGATATAATTTACACATCAGCAAAGTTGTTTCTTTGATGATTTGATTGTATTAAATCGGATTTTTTATTTGGTTCTTGTTTGGATCAATGTGGTTCAATGTGGTTCAAAAAGAAAGGAGGGGTATCTTTGGACTTTAAAATGTTTTGTGCAATGCTATACAAACGTATCAGTGACGATTATGATGTTCCTCAATTTGTGAAAGATTTAATTGTCATGATTACAAGCGTGCCTGAAGGTGAATGGGGCACAAAAAAAGATCCCTCTGAATCCGTAAGCACGAATACATATCGTAATTTTGCTAAAAGAGGTATTTCAAAAAAAGTTGCTCGAGCAATTTGCTATAGGCTTACCCCTGAAATTTTTATAGAAAGCCTGAACTCAAGACCTTCAGAAGTTTTGAAATTATTAGCTCAAGATTTACGTCCGTATGATCCGAATGTTACTACTGCTAATGTTGCTGAAAAACTTGCTGATATATTCGTCAATATTATTAGAGAAACAGCAGGAATAATCGCACCTGATGTATTGGAAAAGAAAAAGCAACTACAATCCTCTTCTGATTTAAAAACCAGATACGGAAAATATTTATTGCAAGAATGTGAAAACCATTGTGTAATGAACGGTTGTTCCAAACCACTCGTACTTTCTAATGATTCCAATGTTTCAGAAGTCTATGAAATAAGTCGCATTGATAAGACTAAGGAGCCAACTATTGATAATCTTATAGCTCTTTGCCCTCAATGTTTTGCTGTATACCAGATGGACAATAGGAAAAAAGTTACAAGCCTTTTGTTCAAAAGAAAAAAAGCCCTAGCTAACCACATGGCAAACATAGGCTTACTTAGTTCCTCACAGCTGGAAAAAGGACTTACAGACGTTATTTACAAAATTACTAAACTTAATCAAAAAGATTTATTTGGCTCTTCTCTAGATCCAAAAGAATTAAAGGAAAAAATAGATCCTAACAAAGATTTCCATCTTTACCTAACAGTAAAACAACAAGTTACTAGTTACTTCGTGAAAGTCCAAGAAATCCTTATTAACTTAGATAAAAGTAATGTTATCGATTATGAAGACTTACAAGCTCAAATGCGATCCATTTATAAAAAGCTTAAAAAAGCCAAACGGAGCGACATGGAGATTTTTGAAGAAATTTCTGAGAAACTGCATAAACTAACTCTTCAGCAATTGATTTATTGTCAAATCGTTGTGAGCTACTTTGTGCAGAAGTGCGAGGTGTTCGATGCAATTACCAAATAAGCTATACCCATATGAAAAAAGCACTCTGGCAACACTACCAGTAGTGCTAAAAATAATAAAAAGCGGAAAAACGAATGTAAAAGATATTTTTCAATCTACTTTGAACTATTTAGACGAACCTACAGACTTTTTATCCGTTATGGACTGTCTTTACGCTCTTAATGCAATTGATATGACAGATGAGGGTGAGGTGAAACTATGCTTATAGAAATTTATTCTCCTGCCTTTAAAGAAAATAACAATATTAGACCAATCATTCAATTAAAAAACGGGCTTAATGTTATTCAAGGAACACAAACAGGATCCAACTCAATAGGCAAATCATCTGCTCTATTAGCAATAGATTTTGCTTTCGGCGGCAACTCCTACCTTGATAGCGATGGCGTGAAATATGTGGGCAACCACGTTATATATTTTTGTTTCAAGTTTGACAAGAAATACTTTTTTAGTAGAAGCACAGCTGATGCAGATACGATTACTGTATGTAATGAAAAATATAAAACCACAGACAAAACACTGTCCAGAAAAGAATTCATCGAGTGGTTGAAAGAAAAATACGTCAGCAATAAAACCAATCTTTCCTTTAGACAATTAACCAGTACATTTTTTAGAATCTATGGAAAGAATAATCACGATGAAAATTATCCTCTGCAAGGATATAGAAATCAACCAACAAAAGAATCCATCAAAATTCTCATGAGCTTATTTGATTTCTACAAAGATATAGAACCATATCACAATCAATTAGACGTACAAATAGACAAGCTCAAAACATTTAAAAACGCTAGAAAATATAGTTTCATCTCCAATCTGGTTGGTGGCAAAACACAGTACGAAGAAAACATTAAAATCCTTTCCAATCTACGGGCTGAACTTAATGCGTTAACACTTAATTATGAGGTAAATGCAAGCAGTGAAGAAATCGAAAGCAATAAAGCTCGAGAAAATTTGAAAGCTAACAAATTAAGTTTAGACACCCAACTTGAACGACTTCAACGACAATCTAAACTATTAGAAATCAGTATAGAGTTTGGATTATTACCGACAGAAGCTGACATTGAATCGTTAGCCGAGTTTTTCCCTGATATCAACTTAAAGAAAATTTATGAAATCGAGCAGTTCCATAAAAAACTTTCAGCCATCTTAGAAGATCAGTTCAAATCAGAAAAAGAATCACTTGATACAAAGACTGCTGAAATAAAAGATTCTATAGAACAAGTAGAACGACAAATGTCAGAATTAAATATTACTAACTCTATTTCTAAAGATTTTCTTGACAAACACTCTGAGCTTAACAAAAAAATAGAAGCCCTAGAAGAACAAAACAAAGCCTATCTTGAAGAAACACAACTACAAGAGGCAAAGCAATCAGCTACACAAAACTTAGAGAAAAATGTCGAACATATACTTTCTGAAATAGAATACAACCTCAATACAAGGATGCATGAATTTAACGATAGGTTATATGTTGAAAAACGCAACTCACCAAAGATAGAACTTAAAAACTATAACAGTTATAGATTCTTCACTCCAAAAGATACTGGGACTGGTACAAACTTCAAAGGTTTAATCCTACTAGACCTTGCTATACTTTACACTTCGGCATTACCTGCTTTGGTGCATGACTCATTATTCTTTAAGAATATTGACGACGAGGGTATTGACGGAATTATGAAAATATACAAAGATACGGCAAATTTGAATAAACAAATCTTCATTGCATTTGATAAGCAAAGCTCCTACAGTAACGAAACATATGAAATTCTACAAGACAACAAAGTCCTTCAACTATACAGTGGTGGAGGCGAGCTATATGGACAATCTTGGAACAGAGAAATTAAAGGTGATAAAAATGAAATTTAGTTATAACAAATTATGGAAATTACTAATCGACAAGGGTTGGACTAAATCCAAACTCCGTGAAGAGGCAAAAATAAGCTCCTCTTCCATGGCAAAACTTAACAATGGCGGAAACGTAACTACTGAAATACTAGTAAAAATATGTGGTGTTTTAGATTGTGACATCAGTGATATTGCTGAAATCGTAAAGGAATAATTATGTGCAACTAAAAACTTTTCATTCACTCAATATAAGGAGGAGTCTATGAGTAGTACTGACGAAAGAAATTCAAAAATAATAAACATACTAAATGACTTTTATGCTAATGCTGTTAGTAATGATTATGTGATAGATGAAACGGATTATAAAAAATCCTTAGATATGCTTTTTTCAACTACCGCATGGGGGTTCAGAGAAATCCTTCTGGTTGTGATAATAGGTATGAAACTAGATGCAAATTTTAGAGCCTCAACCAGTTTATACGATTGTAATCCACGTGCGATATATGAAGGACCCATAAAAGAGTTTCTAATAAGAAAAGAAATACCGCATAGGAAATCCGAGCCATTGAATGTTGCCAAAGCAACTGTTGGTCTTGATGTTACTTGGGCAGCACAACGTAGACCGTCAGCTGTTGCTCAGGAAGTAGTTAATTTGATTAATTATATTGAAAAAGATAGAGCGAGAATCGATAAGCTTGCTATTTCGCTACTAAGAAAACTAATTGATGAATCTAAGCGGCTAGAAACACTTAGCATTACCATCAATCCATCATCTGATCCTATACACTTAAGCAAACTGTGCTGCGACCTTATTGCAAAAGTACCAGACTCTGGAAACACACCACAGAAAATTTCGGCTTTACTCCTGAAAAGTTACCACAGGTCCATGTGCACAAATGTGGTTGTAACAGGCGAAGAAGACAGAGCATCTGTAACAAGTACCACCAGCAAGAAACCTGGTGACGTTAACGAAGAATCTACAGATGGAACAATCTATAAAGTTTATGAAATAACGGTAAAACCCTTTGATCTGGCTCGTATTAGAGATTCATATGACTGCGTTCAAATTTATAATGAAAATACCGAGGATAGTGTCAACGAAATAATAGTTATTTGTCGCACTGAAGATTGTCCAAAAGAAATGATTAAAAGCGATTTCCATCTTTTTATGGGAAGTTATAGCTATCAAGATATAACTTACTATTATTGGAATATTTACGAATGGGTTGCAGATACTTTACAGCGAATGACACCAAAAGCTAGAAGTAATTTTTATTATGATTTAAATTTATATATTTCAGATATAAATACTGCTGAATCAGTGAAGAAGGAGTGGCAGGAGCTACACAAATAGATATTTATAAAATAAAAAAGAAGAACCTAAAAAGTTCTTCTTTTTTATTTTTTCCCATCTAAATACTGCATGACTGCTTTAGCAACTGCTTCGGCTAGCTTACAAGGTACCGCATTCCCTATTTGAGTGTATATACGTCCCTTATTTCCACAAAAAATGTAATCGTCAGGAAAAGTCTGTATCTTTGCTGCTTCCTTTATCGTGATACGCCGTAACCGCTTAGGTGCTTCCTGAAACTTTGGTTTAGTACTGCTGTTTTCTAGAGATTTGTGATATTGTGTTACCCAATCCTGATTTGCATTTCCATACAAGTACTCTTCATCAACAAATGGAGTCTTATTACCGCCCATAGATGCGGGTAGCGTATTAGCATACTCATCAACATTTATTGGTCTTCCTTGTCCATTAAAATACATTCCAGCGTATGGAGATTTTCTCATAATTGGATTTGTTGCAAATGTAATTTTAGCTGTACAGGTATTTGGATTACGTTCGGTACCCGCCCTTCCTAAATCTTTTAACACTTCTCTAACGCATGGAGCAGCATTTATCTGACTATGCAAAAGTTGGTGCATAGTAGCACCAAAAGTTTTATCATCACAACCCTTCAAACCTATAAAAAACACCCGTTCTCTTTTTTGTGGTACGCCATACTCAGTTGCATTCAATAAATATATTTCACAATTATATCCGATGGATCTTGCTTCATCTAAAAATCTCTCTCTAACAGACTTCCATTTTTCTAATTTGCCCAACGCCTTGACATTCTCCATGATAAACATTCGAGGCTGTACAATACTAACAACTTTAAGGAAACTGAAAATCAACTTGCTTCGATCGTCGTCTGGATTCATTTTACCAGCAACAGAAAATCCTTGACATGGAGGACCGCCGAATACGAGATCTACACCATAATATTGAGTGAAACAATCCATTATATTATTTATATCGTCATTCACTAATTTTGTTTCAGGGTGGTTGATGCGGTATGTTTCACTTGCTTCTTTTACAAGTTCATTGGCAAAAACTACAGATACACCAGCATTTTCAAATCCAACATCCATTCCGCCAGCACCACTAAAAAGAGAGACTGCTTTTATCGGTTTCACTTAGTTGACTCCTTACCATTCACTTTTAGCACTAGACATTTACTATTAGAATCTAAGTAGATATCAAATTTTGTCTTTCCTTTTTCGATATTTAAGTTTGATAAAATCGTCTTAGGTAGTCTTATTCTCATATCTTGCTGTAAAACATATGTGTCTAAATATATAAATTCTTCTGTCATAGTCTTCTCCTTTACTAGGTTAATTTTAGCCTAATTTTAGACTAAAATCAACCTAACTTTTAAGCAACGCATATGAATTCCTATTGTTTTCTTAGCATCAAAACTACCGTACTAAATCTAAAACATAGTACATTCTCATGCATAAGTTCTATTAAACTAGCTATAATACATACTCACTAAATCAAGAACATATACCTAAAAAAGAAAAAGTCTAGCGTAAGTTCACGCCGGACTTTCATTCACGTTCTTCTGCTTAGTCAGCCTACAATAAGCCCTTATTTACAGTGTTCTTTTAAGCAACAACCACCAAACTTTGTATCATTTTCTGTAAAGTCATATCTATTTTCATTACGTGTTGGATACAATGAAACCTTGCCCTTGAACTCTGAAACTATTGATCTATACTCTGAAACTTTAACTTTGAACTCTGAAACCTTATTTTATCCATCAAAAAAGACGGTATTGATACCGCCTTAACCATACTGACTATCCACGTTGGGGACCTAATTTTTATGCTGATTCCTTTCCTACATTGCCACCTTTTTCCATTTCCTGATCTTGGTTCTGAATGTTCCAAAAGGTGCAACGGTATTCACGTGAATAAACTTATACACTTCCCATACTGCTGTTTTGGTCGCTTCATCCGCCCAGACCCTCATATGTGGCTTGAACAATTCCGCCTCACTTAAGGAATCAATCATCATGTAGATTGACGTAATATTTTCTTTTAGTCTCGCTTTTAATTCTTCTAACGACAAGTGAGCATAGGTATCAGTAAACCACTGGTATAGTTCACCCAGTTGATTCCACTTAAATTGATCAGACGGAGTATCTACCTTCCGCCCATTTTGCTCCTCTTGTTCCCATTGCAGAAGCAAGGTCGTCCAGCCGACTTGATAGGCAAGATTTTCTGCTGGAGTGCGATCGACTTCATCCACACGCTTATCTTTTAATATCTCTGGAATCACATCAAATTCAGAAATGTACTTCTCGAAAGTTTTCTTTATCTCTGATTTCAGTTCTTCTTTGCTGCTATAAGCTTTCATAAAATCACCCCTTTGTTTTACTAATAACTAAGTAAAAAATCCATTATCTTAATTATATGTGACAAATAAGCCCTTTAACAGCAAAGAGCACGTCCGCAGCTAGCCGATATGCTATATTGTTTTGTCTTATTATGCTGCCTATTTAATATAACGTTTTAGCTTTGAAACATTAAAAAAAGATGGCTCTAACATATCGCTAGAGCCATCTTCTAATAAGCAATGCTCGTTACTTAAAACAAGCGTGCTTACTTATTGTTTTCTTCCATCATTTTCTTCTTACGAAGAATTGCAAGTCCAGCAATCGAGAAACCTATAGCTGCAAGCAATCCTGCAAATGATGCTGATTCACCCGTCTTAGGAATCATGCCAATATGCTTTTCAGGCTGCGGCTGAGGAGCTGGTGTCTGAGGATTTGGTTTAAGTTCCGGAGTCGGTGGATTAGGCACTGGATCCGGTGTCGGTGTAGGTGGGTTTGGAGTTGGATCCGGATTTGGTGCCGGAGGATTCGGAATCGGATCCGGTGTCGGCACAGAATCTTTCGTGTAAATAGCATACACAGTCATATCGCTATTAACTTTGCTTGCTCCAGTAAACGTCTCACCCTTACCGTTTTCCTTTGTATTCCATTCCTTGAAGGTACAACCAGCCTTCGTTGGATTAGCAGGCATAGACTCATTAGGCAACGCATCAGTATCAATAGCCATACCAGTTTCTACCTTTACTGTTGCATGCGTCTTATCGCCGTCCTTGAATGTAACCGTGCTTTGAGCAGGCTTCTTCACTTGGAAGGAATAAGAGATTTGTTTAGACTTATTTTCTTCTCCGTTCGCATCTAACCCTTTAGAATCCTGTTCAGCTGCAAAAAAGAAATAATTGCGATTAGCACAGTTATTATCTCTTGCAGTGGTTGCTTTCACAAAATTCTCTGTGGAAGAATTGGCGAAATCATAGAAACCGGATACCGTTCCACGAATTCTATATTTTGTACCTTCAGTAGCTGTCTTTTTCACAGATAGACCAGTTACTGAAATCACGATATTGCTGGTATCTACATTTTTAACTTCTTTAATAATGTCTTGCCATTTCTGAGTTGTTCCAGGATTATCTTTCTTCAATGTAACAATGAGTGTTTTACCATTAGTTGTCTTGGTTACATTAGCTGAAAACCCCTGAAGCCCACTAACTTTAGCAGACACATCCTTAGCTACTTCTACACCATCTGGAATATCTAACGTAAAAGCAAATCCTGCATCAACCTTACCGTAGCTATTGTGGAATTTCTCAACATCAGAGTCATTCATACCACCAACTCTTGTATAGTTTAGCGTCCAACCATTGAGATAACGCTTAAACCATGGGATACTAACTGAAAAATCAAGATTCAGTTGATCCCCAGGCTGTAGTTCACCAACCGCTTTGGAATCCGTTGCATCCTTGAGCTTTAGATCACCGTATACTTTAAGTTTATCAACTGGATTTTTAATTTCATCTTGAGTTAATAAATCATTTTTCCCAAAGCCAAATGGGTTGACACGCTTTTCGATAGGGCTTGTAGGATGTTGTCCTGGTTTTGTATCTCCTTCTGCCGTATCTTGCCCTGCGAGATAACCATATCTTTCTTCAAAATTCATCCCAGGCAAGAACCAATACGTATTAGAGCTATTCACTATCCCCGCATTTGGAGTACTAGTCATGCCGTCTAAAGAGTTAAATGGAAAATCAGCAATCGCTGTTTTACTTGGAGAGGTTAAATACTTAGGGAATACCCCATAATAAGTTTTCCCTGTAAAACCATCGGTTATCTCTTTCTTTTCCACATCAACCCAATACGTATTCTTTAGTGCACTATCGGTCAAATATTCAGACGGAGCAGCCAACAAATCCTTAATTAAATATGGAAGCGGTTCGCTCTTATCCGCAGCAAACACTGGTGACACAAATGCTGTTGATGCAATCAATGTGGCTGATACTATCGTTACAGCCATATTTTTTAGTAATTTCATACAAAGCCTCCTACGGTCTCTTGATTTCAAGTGACTTTAATGGGGAGGTGATGTTAACGATTGGATCACTAACTGGGTGATTGCCAAATTTGTATAATTGACAAATTCCTGAACCAGTTATAGTTCCAAGTAATTCTTCTTTTCCTTCTACGGTATATGGGATATTTACGTTAATTTCGTGCCCAGTTTGATTACGTTCACTTTCTACAAGCTTAAAGAATTCTTGATAATCATTCCAATTTCCTAATTGAATGGTGATAACAACTGAATTATCCTTTTCTACATATTCAGCCTCAATGCCACTGATAGCAGATGAATTTTCCGTAGCTTTAATTCCCGTCTTATCAACGTGGAAGTTAGAAGGGAATTTTACCGTATACTGAGCAATAGGGAACTTTTCACCTTCACTAGACATGATTATATTTTCAAATTTCCAAGGTCCAAAACCTTGTCCTTTTATTTCTTTCTCATATACTTTGTAGGCTCCTTCAAAAAGGTCAGCAGCTTCCACGCTTGCGCTTATAGTACCTGTATAAGAGTCTTTTTGCCCTTCAATTGGCGTGACGGGAGATGCAGTTACAGTCTTACTCACATCAACGGTTCCTGTAATTTTCTTTAAGAAAAAGGATCCGCTTACGTTTAATTGACTATCAACTTTATATACAAGTTGTCCTTCAGCCGCAAACGCTTGCGTAGTTCCGGCCATTACACCAAATGCTACTAATGTTGCCATCAATAGACCCATCGTCTTTTTTACTAATGTTTTCATATTTTCCTCCTTATCAATCTAATAATGTTCTTTTTATTGTTTTGAAAAATTGCATAAAAATAGGCAGAAACACATACCTATCCATCAGGTATATATTTCTGCCAATTAAAAAAGTCTACGTGAAAAAAGACAGAACTACACTGTCTGTCTGTCTGTCTGTCTGTCTGTCTGTCTGTCTGTCTGTCTGTCTGTCAAGGATTTTGTCAGTCTTTTCATGGCTTGTCAACCTTTTATGCTAATTTTTCTTGTGCTAATTATACAAGAAAAAATCTATATTGACTAGCCTTTATATATTGTATATTTGTTATTTTTACTCGTCTATTTTCATTACGCTCCCATCTAGCTTCATTACGTGTTGTATACAATGAAGCTTTGCTTTTGAACACTGAAACTATTGCTCTGTACTCTGAAACTTTGATTTAGAGCATCATATTATTTCTTACTATATTATGCTTGTAATACTGTATATCCCCACTTCACAGGGTGGGTGCAAAGTGTGTGCACTTTTTAACGTTAACATCCTGTGCACTCAACCCTAGAGCGTTGATATCTTCCCTCAAACAGCAAAATCACACTCAAAAACCGCGAGAACCCAGCTTGAAGCCACTTCGCATTAAACCTTTTAACGATAGCCCTCGCAAACCCCTGCTACATAAGGGCAAAAATGCACCCACCTAATCAGCCCTAGACATCAATACGACACTCTCGACGTGAGATTGTTAGGTTAAATTTGGAAATTGGCTAAGGTACTTGTTTTTCCTGTGTTGCTGCGTCTATTAGAGGAGGTTGTTTCATTCAGCTCTTTCTATCCTTGATTAGGCTATTTCAAGCATATAATTTCTATTCCATCTAGCGAGCCTTAAAAATAGGATTTTATTTTACTTCCGTCTTTGTCCCTCATATTATTAATTTTGTCGCTAAGAAGTTCAAAATTGCAAATATCATTCTTAAAATCATTGTACTTTCTATAATCATCAATCATCTCTGTTAAAGTCCTACCTTTGCCTCCATGTTGTATAGCAGTATTTACTCTTCTGATTTTTCTATCAAAAGGCTCACATTTTTTGTATTTGATTACTTCATCCATAAAATCAAAGAGAGGCGTATCAGGTTTGGCATCCCATAATACAATTAGCCACATGATTGCGTTATACAGTTGTTTTGCAGTTTCATTCCAGGTCACATTTTTTAAGCTATTAGTACCAGTAGTATTACTTTCATCACCGTTTGAATCTCTGTAATTAACTTTTAGGGGATTAAAAATTGGTAGCCCTTGATGCTTAATTAATTCAAGAAAATCTCTTGCTGCACCCATACCACACTGAATTATTTCTAGCTCCCCATCATTTCTTCTCTTAGCATTAAAAATATAGTATTCATTTTGAATAATAGGCCCTGCATCACTATGTTTACTTTGATTTTTTAATAGTTTTATATGTGCTCTAGGATGAATTTCGTAATCTTGAGCAATCTTTTCTCTTGTTGCATGTCCTCTGCAATCCATATCTCGACTCCTTCCTATTTCTTCGAGCTATATTTTTTCTTCTTTCTAACAATAGTCCCATCCTCTCCAACTTCCACATTACTCCGAGCCGCCATCTCAAGCTCAACGGCTTCAAACTTCTCTTTAGAAATAATTCCGGAATGATGATCCGAATACAAATATTGCCTGTCAGAACCGCCTGAATCAGCTATAGCCACATCGCCTGTATATTTACGCCTAGTCAAAGTGCTCTCAACAGCCCGTTTACTCCAACTGTCTTTCCCCTTTGGAGACTTAACACCTTTACTTTTTAATCTTTCAATAATTCCAACAACGCTTAAACCTTCTAGATACCAATCAAAGATAGCTCTCACTACCTTCGCTTGCTCTTCATCAATAATCAGCATGCCATGTTTATCTTTTTTATAACCATAACAAACTCTGCTATAAAGACCTAATGTGCCATCTTCAGCTCTATGTTTTAAGCCAAAGCGTATATTTTCACTTCGCCAATCATTCTCTGCTTGACTACAAGCCTGAACCACGCTAATTAAAAGTTCATCATCAACCGTTTCCGTATCAATCTTATCAGCCTCAAAAATAATTCTCGTGCCACAAGCTTTAAGCTTTCTAATAGCCTCTAAGCCTTCTTTCGTATCACGACCAAAACGGCTCACACTTTTAGTAAGAATAATATCAAGATTACCTTTCTCGCACTCATCAATCATTCGATTAAACTCGTTTCTTGAAGATCCAACCTTAGCTGAAGCAACATCAAGAAAAATATCAGCAACAAACCAAGTCATGTGAGAAGCAGCAAGACGAGTAAGACCAGACACTTGAGTAGAAAGACTATCCAGCTGCTCTTTACGATTCGTACTCACACGAGCATAAATACCCACAGCATAATCCTTAACAACCCGCTTAGGTTTGATGACTATCACATCTTTATTTAGCTCATCTATCTTATCCATAGCCATCTCTCCTTATTTTTAGACTAACGAAACTTAGATTTCTCCTCCATGATAATTAGCCTAAACCTTATTTTCCCACTCCACAGGGTGGGTGCAGGGTGGGTGCAGGGTGGGTGCACTTTTTAACGTTAACATCCTGTGCACTCAACCCTAGAGTGTAGACATGTTTCCTCAAACAGCAAAATCACGCTCAAAAACCGCGAGAAGCCAGCTTAAAGCCGCCACGCATTAAACCTTTTAACGATAGCCCTCGCAAACCCCTGCTATACAAGGGCAAAAATGCACCCACCCATTAAGTCATTGACATCAAAACAACACTCTCCACGTGATGAGTGTTGGGATATATGTCGAACGCGCGCAAAGACTGAACGCTGTAGCCAAGCTCCTTAAACGTACCAACATCGCGAGCAAGACTAGTCGGATCGCAAGCAACATACACAACGCTTCTAGCCCCAGACTTCGCAATCTGCTTACAAACTTGAGCTTTAGCACCAGCGCGAGGAGGATCCAACACAACAACATCTGGATGCGCAAATCGGCGCACAATCTTAGATGACTTACTCGCCTTAAACACCTGCGATTCAAGAGTTTGTGCAACATCACCTTGCAAAGCTTCAACAACATCCCTGCTAAGCCCTGCGCGCCCAATGTTTCGCCTTGCGTTCTTTACAGCAATCGGCGCACCCTCAATGCTAAGCACGCGAGCTGGCTCTGCAGCGCCAGCGAAACCTGCAGCACCAGCAGCATCTCCGCCAACATTAGCCAAAGTCGCAAGCGGAATCGTAAACAAACCAGATCCAGAATACAAATCCCACAAAACCGTATTCTTAGTGCGACCACCAAGCGCAGAACGGACTAATCCCAAAACGTAGTTCACTAAATGCTCTGGAGCTGCGCGATGAATCTGCCAAAAACCGCGCGCGTCAACATCGTAGTCAAAAGTACGAATACGCGATGAATCGCCAGCAACCGCAACGCGCACGCGCTCGCGCAACAATGCCGAGCCTGCAACCAACTCATCATTTACTATAAGCGCATAATTTTCGCCAATCGCACTAAGAAGCGCAGCCTTGTCATTAAAATCCAAACCATCAACCCGAGGCTCTGGAACAGCAAGACGAATTTGCGCATTTGGCGAAAAAGAACGATTCCACAAGTCCAAAGAATCCGCAACTGCTAAAACCGCGCGCGACGCAAGTGGCATAGTATCAATCGCAATGCGATCATGCGACTCGCGCTTACGCATAGACAATCGGCCTTCATCATCCGCAACCAACTCCATGCGCGTACGCCAATTAAATCCGTTAAGCTCCTCGTCCCCTGGAATGCGCTCAACGTTAACATCACTATCCAAAACATCTATATGCGCTAAGCGCTGGAATTGATTGGCAATTACGGAAGCCTTCCAACGAATCTGACCAGGCAAAGAAACGTGAATTAAATCCGCGCCGCCAACTCCGCCGCCCTGAGCCAAAGGACCAGCGAGCTTCCATTGCGGCTCCACACGATCCGCACTAGGCTCCAAAACTTCTACAACTTCGCCGGTAAAAAAGTGCGCTTTTGCACGCATCGGCTCATCCATGCGCACAACAACCAGCTCACCAGGGAGCGCAAATCGCACGAATACAACGCGTCCTTCGAGATGACCTACGCATCTGCCTTGATCCGCATATCGCTCGATTCGCATCGTTATTTGCATAGACTACCCCTTAGTTTTGCTTCTCTTCACTTTGCTTTTCGCTAATCTGTTTTTCGTCAATCTGCTTTTCTTCACTATAATTTTCTTCTCGATTTTTATGATGAAGACGCATAAATGGCGTTGCAATAATCAAGTAAGAAACCCAAATTGCCAGCGCCCAGAACGGCAATCCCATAAGCAATCGAACAGTGCCAAGCCACACAACGTGATTCGTCAAATATAATGGCACTTGCAAAACAAGCCTCAGCGCAAAAACACCAATCCACAATCCAGTAACATACATATATGCACGCTTAAGTGGCCTGTAATCAAGCCATTCGTGCAGCCACGCGCCAAAATTTTCCGTAGGCATTTTGCGAATCGACTCAATCACAAGCCCGAGAGCTGGAACGCGCGCAATCAGCGAAATCGCAAGAAGTGCACCATAAACAGCGTTTGTAATAAAACCCATCATGTAGTAGTCGCGAGCTTGATGACTAGTCCACACCCAAATAAGGCAAATCCCTACGGAAACAAGCCCACTTAGCGCGCCCATAATCGATTGGCGTTGAATAAGTCGCGCCACCACTTGCAAAACTGCAAGAGCTGCAGACGCAATAACTGTTGTTTGCACGTTTCGCGTTACAACAAAGCAAATAACAAACAGTAATCCTGGAAGCATGGATTCGATTACGCCTCGAACGCCGCCAATGGAGTCAATCACAGAAAACGCTTTTCCATCGGATCCAATGGAAGCTAAAGAGGCTAATCCTGAGCGTTTTTTGCTGCTCGCATTTTTTTCCAAGACAATATCCTTTGCTACATGACTTTTACTAACGACTTTTACTAACGACTTTTGCTATTCGACTATTCGACTTTTGCTAACGACTTTTGCTATAAAGCTTTACTAACGAACTTCAGAGAACATTGGACCGCGAGTTAGCGTAGTTTTGACTTCTACCTGCTGATCTGCGCCAAGTGGCCCCTTTGGACGGCCTGGAATTTCACCAGAATCACCAGCAGAATCGCCAGAACCACCATTGTCAGAATCTCTAGGAACCGAAACATCATGCATTGGAATCATATCTCGAGGAGCTAATGGCTCACTGCCTCGGTCTACAACAATGTCGCTAAACCACTTGTTAAGTAAAACAGTTTCATCGCTAGCCTTTTTTGAATCGCCAGCAGCTACACCAGAAAAGACTCCACGAAGCATCCAACGCGGACCGTCAACTCCAACAATTCGCGTATCTACAGTCTTATCTTCAACTTTAACTGGCAATATAATCTCTTTGCCAAAAACGCCATTCACTTCCCTGGCATCAGAATTTCCCTTAAGCAAATCCGCGCGAACTTCGCTCCAGATTCCTTCTGTTTTAGGAGCTGCAAACGCCTCAACTTCTACACTAGAAGACCTATACGTAACTGTTATGCCAAGGACTTGGTTAGACTCGCGCTGCTTTTTTACGCGCAACTCTATTCCTTGCAAATACGGAATACGAATAGCTCCGAAGTCAATATATGTACTTAAATCAGGAACTTTTTCGTCTGAAATATTCCAAGGTCCTCTAAGATTTCCTCGACCCAAATACGTGTCTGCGCTGTATCCGCCTTCAATAAGCTCGTTTAAGGCCGAATTTTGGGATTGCAAATCCGCAAGATTTCCAGCATTTTTACTATCAGCTTTAGCCTTGCGCTTTGACTTAAACCATCCCATGATTCCTCTTTTCTAACGGCCAATGCCACTTTTACTCAACTTCACAAGATTACCACAAGCAAAGCAAAATCACACATTGTATCTTATGCTTAGCGCAGCATGATCCGACCAACGCGAATCGTAGCTTGGCGCGCGATCAATCACAAATCCGCAAGCAGTTTCCGCAAGCTCTGGAGTTGCAAATTGATAGTCTAAACGCCATCCAACATTGTTATCAAAAGCTTTGCCGCGCTGACTCCACCACGTGTATGGCCCTTGAATATTGCCAGCAAGCATTCGCATAACGTCTACAAATTCATACTCGTTAATCCAGCGGTCGATATACGCGCGCTCCTCTGGCAAAAATCCAGCACTTTTCTCATTCGCTTTAGCGTTTTTAATGTCTAGAGGAGTGTGAGCAATATTAAAATCACCACACAAAATCGCCTGATTTCCGCCACTTGCAGCAATATCTCTAAGCTCCCCTAATCGCGTAAGCATAGTGTCTAAAAAGCGGAATTTTTGATGCATTTTCTGCGGATCGTCAACATTTCCAGCGTGAACATACACGCACGCAACCGTAATATCATACCCTTCAGGCGTATGTACGTCGGTTTCTATCCACCGCCCAGAATCCACGTCTTCGCTTAAACCAGGCAGGCCATAGCGCTGACTTACAACTGGCAAAGATGTTACAAGCGCTACTCCAGCACGGCCTTTTATATCGCAAATCTGATTTGTAACGCAAAATTGCTTGTCACCTTGCACAGATTCACCTTGCACAGATTCACCTTGCACAGATTCATTTTGCACAGATTCATCTTGCACAGATTCATTTTGCACAGATTCACCTTGCACAGATTCACCACTTTTAGACGCATACAAATCCTTGATTTTGCACATAATCGGGTCAATCGCATCTTGCGGAGCGCGAACCTCTTGCATACACCACACATCTGGAGTGTGGTTTTGCACCCAATCAAGCATCCCCTTGCGCTCTGCAGCGCGAATACCATTCAAGTTTGAAGTTGCAATAGTAATCATAAAATCCACTCTAATCGAATATGCATATTACAAATGCATATTACAAATGCATATTACAAAATAACGAATAATTGTATATTTATATCAATAATTGTATCTTTGCACACAGCTTTGCTACAGATTTTCCACTACCTTGACGCAACAGAAAGCATCCAATTTGCACGATTTTCCGCTTCTTCGTTAGAAACACAAACCATAAGCACGGTATCATCGCCAGCAACCGAACCTAAAATCCCCTTTAACGGCTGTCTATCAATAACACTAGCAACATATTGAGCAGCACCCGAAGGAGTGTGAATTACAACAATATTATTAGCAAATCCAACTTCTGTAATAAGACCAGAAAGAGTTCTTGCAACTTGCTGATCAATCCTAACCGTATCCATTGCGTGACGGTTGCCAGTGCCATCTCCCAAGACGTACGCAATTCTGCCATCTGTAAGACGAATTTTAACAGCATTTATCTCGTCTAAATCGCGACTCAGAGTTGCTTGAGTAACATCAAAACCATTACGAGCCAAAACAGAAGCAAGCTGCGATTGAGAAGTAATAACCTCGCTTAAAAGCGCCTGCTCAATCGCGTTTAATCGTGCAGCCTTGGTTGCAGGACGTTGCTTGCCAGCAGAGTCATTATCATCAAAATTCCCAAAATTCTTCTTTGCGTGAGTCATAGCTGGCAAACCTTTCTAAAAAAACTATTCCAATCTAATATACATGTATATATGCATAACTTTCCGTATATTTACCAAGATTGGCTAATATTTACTAATATTTATTGATCTTTATTAATATTTGCATATTGGATATAACGAATATACTGAATAAAAATCACAATAAAATCACAATAAAAATGCGGCCAAACAACTAAAGAATAGTTATTCAGCCGCATTAATCAAAAGCTAATTCACGATTTTACACGCGCAAAGTTGCATGCAAATCTTTAGCCGCTTTTGTAATAGCTTCTCGAACCGCTTCCATTTCTTCGCCAGAAAGCGTACGATCTGCAGCTCTAAACGTTACCGAATAAGCAAGAGAGCGCAAACCATCTGAAAGCTGCTCGCCTTCATAAACATCGAACAACTCTATAGACTCAAGCAAATCGCCAGAAGCTTTAACAATAGCTTTCTCTAAGTCGCTAGCACTCAAAGAAGAAGGAGCAACAAACGCAAAGTCCTGCTTAACAGGTGGGAATGTAGAAACAGGCTTTGCTTGAACAGGCTTAACTTGCATAGCATTAAACAATGCGCTCAAATCAAGCTCGAATGCTGCAGAATGCTTTGGCAAATCCAAATTCTCATTCACGCTAGGGTGCAGCTCGCCAACAATGCCAATTTCAACATCGTCGCCGCCATCAACAGCAACAAGCACTTTGGCAGTACGTCCTGGATGCCAAGAAGCAGGAGCATCGTTTGCACTAAGCTGACAAATCTTAAAATCAACGCCAATGCGCTTTCCTAAACGCTGAACAGCTTCTAGAGCATCGCTGTAATCAACGTCTCGATGCGTACCAAGCCAGCCAGTTTCTTCTGCTTTGCCAGTAAAAAGAGCTGCAACATGCAAAGGCTGCTTAGGCAAACCTGCATCCAAAGCTGCAAGCTGAGCATCCGTAGGGCGAACCGAGCCAGGCAAAGCAGGAATTGCAGGAGCATTAGGATCTGCAAAATACACGTGGCCAAGCTCATAAAGCGAAACATTGCTCAAACCGCGGCGAATATTTCTGCGAACCGTTCCAGCCAAAGTGGTAAGAACATTCCTGCGAAGCCAAGGACGATCGCCAGCCAAAGGATTTGCGATTTTTACGCTAACTTTAGCAACAGAATCAACGTATTCGCGGAAAGCTTTAAAATCTTCCTTACCAACAAATGGGTAGCTCAAAGATTCAACCAAGCCCATTTCTGCAAGCTCATAAGCAATAGCTCTACGAGTTGCTTGTTCCTGCGTTAAACCAGTTTTGCCAGTAACAGGAACAGCTGGAACCTTAACAGGAATTTCATCGTAGCCAACCAAGCGCGCGATTTCTTCAACCAAATCGCATGGATCATTCAAGTCTGGGCGCCAAGTTGGAGGCAAAACAGAGAACGAACCATTTCCGCCGCCAGCAACCGAGCAACCAATATCCGTAAGAATATCGCTAATGCGGTTCAAATCAATGCTTAAGCCAGAAACGCGCTCTACCTCGCTAGCTTTGAAAACAATAACGTTTCTATCAACAGTATTGTTTACGTCTGTAGGCGTATTAGAAGGCTCTCCAGAGCCAAACTCGCTAAGCATTGTAACAGCCATTTGCGCAGCTGCAGGCTGAAGCTGAGTATCTACTCCGCGCTCAAACCTACGAGAAGCCTCGGTTGGAAGCTTGTGTCTACGAGCTGTACGCGCAATAGAAACGGGATCAAAGTGTGCAGCTTCAACAAGAATATTCTTTGTTTCGCTTGTTACTTCTCCATACATTCCGCCCATTACACCAGCAAGTCCAAGAACACGCGAACCGTGATTTCCCTTTGGAGAATCGCAAATAAGCAAGTCCTCAACGTTAAGCTCTCTATCTTTGCCATCTAAAGTTGTTAAATGCTCTCCAGCTTTAGCGCGGCGAACAACAATAGGACCTTCAATCTTATCTAAATCATAAGCGTGAAGAGGCTGACCCAAGTCAAGCATTACGTAATTTGTAACGTCTACTGCAAGAGATATTCCACGCATTCCAGCGCGAGTCAAACGCCTACGCATCCAATTAGGGCTTGCGAATTGTGGATTAAAGTTTCTAACTACACGCGCGTAGTATCGATCGCATCCAACAACACCATGAATAGGGTTTGTATCTTCAATGCTAACTTCAATATCTGTAGACGCGTTTTCAACAGAAACTTGACTTGCCTTATTATTAAGTTCCACTACAGGATCCGTGTATGCAGCACCAGTTGAATGGTGATATTCGCGCGCAACACCCCTGTACGAGAACGCGTATCCGCGATCAGGAGTGATGTTAATCTCTAGCAAAGGCTTGTTTAAGTGAAGAAGCGACATTGCGTCATCTCCAGGCTTTAATGCCTCGTATTCTACTTTAGAGAATCCATATTCGCGAAGCAAAATAATGCCATCGTGACTATCTCCCAAACCAAGCTCGCGCTCGGACGCGCACATTCCATTAGAAATGTGGCCGTAAGTTTTGCGAGGCTCAATCTTAAAATCGCCAGGCAAAACAGCGCCAGGAAGAGTTACAACAACCTTTTCTCCAGCAGCCATATTTGGAGCGCCGCAAATAATTCCACGAGGAACCTTATTGCCATTTTCGTCTACTTCGTTGTATTTATCTCCAACATCAACATGGCACCAATTAATAACCTTGCCGTTTTTTTGCGGCTCTGGAGTAGCATCAACAACGTAACCTACAACAATAGGACCTGTAACTTGAGAATCGTGAATCTCTTCTTCTTCTAAGCCAACTCGCACCAAATCTTTAGCAAGCTGATCATAAGTCAAACCTTCTGGCACTTCAACATGATCTTTAAGCCAGTCAATATCTACCATTGGCATGAGTTACTCTCCCATCACAAACTGTTCTGCGAAGCGCTTATCGCCTTCAACTAAATCGTGCATATCGTTAATATCGTGACGAAGCAGCAAAGTGCGCTCCAAACCAACACCGAAAGCAAATCCCGTATAAACATCTGGATCTAAGCCTGCAGACTTAAGAACGTTCGGGTTAACCATTCCGCAACCGCCCCATTCAATCCAACCTGGGCCACCCTTTTTATCTGGGAACCAAAGATCCAACTCCGCGCTAGGCTCCGTGAACGGGAAGTAGCTTGGGCGCAAACGGCTTTTTGCATCTGGGCCAAACATTGCAACAGCAAGACGATCAAGAACACCCTTTAAATCTGCCATGCTTAAGTGCTTATCTACAGCCAAAGCTTCGCATTGATGGAAGACTGGCGTATGCGTTGCATCAAGCTCATCCGTGCGGAACACGCGACCTGGGGATGCAATGTACAGAGGAACGCCTCGCTCAATTAGCGCGCGAACCTGGTCGGAAGAAGTTTGCGTACGCAAAACCATGTTAGATCCAACAAATCCTGCAGCATCCTTCGCCTGATTTCCTTGCACGTAGAAAGTATCTTGCATTTGGCGAGCAGGATGATCTGGACCAAAGTTCAACGCGTCAAAATCAAACCACTCTGTTTCCACCTCTGGACCTGCAGAAATCTGCCAACCCATAGACACAAAAAAGTCTTCAAAATCTTCAATAATACGCGCAATAGGATGGCGAGCGCCAAGCAGCTTACGATTTATTGGCAAAGTCATATCGACTGTTTCTTTTTGAAGCATGTTTGCTTCTTCTAGAGCTTTAATACGCTCTTGAGCCGCCGCAAATTCCCTACCAAAATCAGCACGCAAAGCAGACATTACTTTGCCAGCTTCTTTCTTTTCTTCTACTGGAAGACTTCCAATAGCTTTGCTAGCAAGTGTCATTGCAGACTGAGCGCCAGCATACTTAGTTTTTGCCGCTTTTAAATCTTCCATTGTTTTAGCGGCTTGAACACAAGCAATGCCCTCTTTTACTACCTTTGTAATTGACTTTGCGTCAAATGGCTGACTCTTTGCCACAGCACCCTTCCTATCCGTGTATGCGTACTTTTGTGAAGCATTCAAAAAACGTCTCAAATCCCCATTTTTCGCTCATGACTAGACATAGCCAAGCCCATTAGCATTACCGCTGCACTGGTTGCTAAGTTCATTGATTCCGCTTTTCCGTAGATTGGTATTACCGATATTTCGTCTACTTTATTTAAGACTTCTTGCGGCAATCCTCTGGCTTCGTTTCCAAATAATATTGCGACATTAGAGGTGATATTATCGGCGATAGACTCATTATTAGAGGTGACATTAGAGGCGATATTAGACTCATTTCTAAACGAATCTAAAACACTCGCAAACGACTTTGGTTTTTTATTTTCCGTTCCGTAAATATCTGCAGCAATCACTTTGATTTTTGCATTTTTTGCCCAATCAAACCATTCGTTTTCGCTCATTTTTACTACTGGCAAGTGGAATAACGATCCTGCACTAGATCGAACAAGCTTTGAGTTAAATCGACTTACGCAATCGTCAACAAAAACAACAGCATTGCATCCAGCTACGTCTGCAACGCGAATAATCGCCCCAGCGTTGCCTGGGTCTCTTACTTGCCAACATGATGCAATTAATATGTCTTTATTGTTGCAAGATTTAGCATCATCGACAACTTCTTTCTCAATCTCATCAATCTCACTAATCTCATCGATTTCGCTAATCTTGCCAATCTTATTAAATTCTTTACTAAATTCTTCGTCTAAAACCTTAGAATCGCAAAGTGCAACAATCCCCTGGCAATCCGTGCTGATTTTTCGCATAACTTCTGCTGTTGCAGGATGAACATAGCAATTATTCTTTAATGATTCGTCAACGATTTTAGCGATAACTTCTATAGGGCCACCACTACTAACGCTACTATATCTACGATTACTGCCACTATTAACAGCATCTTGCAAAACATAAATGTCTAAAATCGACTTATGCACGTACCGTACAGCTTCCCTAACGCTTTGCGGTCCTTCAACTAAAAAGCGCCCATCCACTCGCGATTTTGCACGACTTATTGCGCAAATACGCTTAACGCGATCGCTATGCGCGTTGTCTATTAACTCTTTTAACGGCATAATATCACTCTACTTTACATATAGTTACAACACGCGTAAATGTTGCAATACAAAACTACTCAACGAAACTACTCATGATGTTCCGACGAACTTTGAGTGGTATATCCTTCAGGTTCTAGTTGGAATGTTGTGTGCGAAACAGAAACTGGAAAATGCTCACGCAAACAATCTTGAAGCTGGCTTAAAATATCCGCACACTGCCCCATCGTCAAATCGCGCTCAACAACAACATGCGCCATAAAAATAGGCATTCCTGTAGAAACAGTGCTTGCATGCAAATCGTGAACAGCAAGAACGTGCGGAACGTGTTCAAGATGGTCACGAACTTTTTCTATATCCAATCCTTCTGGAGTTTGCTCAAGCAAAACTTTTACAGCATTTTTAAGCAAGTGCAACGCTCTAGGAATCATCAAAATTGCTATAATTCCGCCAGCTACAGCGTCGAAACCGCTCCAATTTGTAGCTATCATAACTAATGCAGAAACAACTACTGCTACAGAGCCTAAAGCATCGTTCATAACTTCCAAAAACGCTGCTCGCATATTCATATTGTCTTTAGATTGAGAAACAAGAATTATAAGCGAAGCAATATTTGCAAGAAGACCTAGAATACCAAAGAAAAGCAGCTGACTTACACCGTGAATTTCATTATGACTTGCGCCAAAAAGACGCATCCCCGACTCCACAATCGCATAAACGCCTACAAAAAGAAGCACAAGAGCGCCAGCTGCAGCAGTAATCACTTCTAGCCTTGCCCACCCCCAAGTGCGCTTTGCATTAGGCTTTTTGCGCATTAAAATCGCAGTAACCGTAGATGCAGCTAAAACGGAAATATCCGTTAGCATATGACCAGCATCAATCAGCAAAGAAATCGAATTAGTTAAAATAGATCCGATTACTTCTGCCAAAAACACAATTGACGTTAACGCTAGTGATAGCGAAAGCTTATGCTGATGCGCGTGACTTGCGCTAATAGCATCTTGCAAAGAAGCGGCATTAGTTCCAGAAGTACTTAAATCATTCTTCTCTAAGATTTCACTGGAAGAGTTTGACAAATGATGATTATTCACACAAATCTCCTATGTTCATACAAATAAGTATCTCGATATCGTTTCTCAATATCATTCCCAATATGCCTTATACGCAATGAACCCCAGCCTAAGCTAGGGTTCACGCATAAACATCTAAAGATTAATTATCTAAAAACTTATTCTATTATTACTATTCGACAATTAACGCGCCGAGATGATGGGAAGTTGATTCGGCAATCAAATCATCTTTGAAATTGCCATTATCCGCCGCGTCGATTATTTCCATAGCATCGTCAACAACATTTGATTTCAAAGCATTAATCCAATGAATACGCGAGTCTCTTCCAAACCAGCCCATTTGCTTGCGCGCAAGTCGCCTAGTTTTTTGCGCAATATCGTCAAATGCTTCATCTTCACTACAAACCCCATCTAAATAGTCCATTATTTGCTTGTATCCCAAAGCCCTTATAGCAGTAACACCAAGCTTTGAGCGAATCTCTTTAACTTCGTTTACAAAACCCTGCTCGCGCATCATTTTTGTGCGAAGATCCACTCGTGCATCTAAATCTTCTCTACTTAAGTCCAATCCGATTTGCACGCAATCAATCAAATACTTGTATTTTGGCAAAGTTGCGGAATACGGCTTACCTGTTAGCTCAATAACTTCTAGCGCGCGAATTGTTCGGCGCGAATTTCTTGGATCCATATTTTTAGCAGCCACTGGATCCAGCCTTTGTAATTCTTCAAAAAGAGCCATTGCTCCTTGCGATTTTTCGCGCTCTTCCAAAGCTTTGCGAACATCAGGATTCGTGCCAGGAAAAGTTATATCATCTACAGCAGCGCGAGCATATAGACCAGAACCTCCAACAAGAATCGGGCGAATACCTTTTTCTTGCAAATCGCGTATGCATTGGCGCGCAAGCGTTTGAAACTTTGCAACGCTCATAGATTCTTGAGGATCAATAATGTCTATTAAATGATGCTTAACCGCGCTTTGCTCTTCTTTAGTGGCTTTTGCTGTACCAATATCCATATAACGGTACATTTGATATGCGTCTGCGTTAATAATTTCCGCTTTTACACCACGTTCAGCAAATTTCTTTGCAATCGCAATACCAAGACTCGTTTTGCCAGATGCTGTTGGTCCTACAATCGAAATCACTTTCGGCGGTTTGCACACAATGCGCTCCTACGTAGCAAATTTAAGCTAATAAAATTTAAGCTAATAAAAATAGACTTACTTCTTCTTAGCTTTTTTAGACTTTTCCGCAAGCAATCTAAGAGTATCTGCAGCTGCTTCTTCTGGAGCATGAGTATGGTGTTCCTCGTCTCCAGGCAAAGGATTAGCATAACCAAGATTCACATTAAGCAAACGCTCTGCTTGAGCCTCGTCAATCTTTTCCGAAAGCGCAATCTCCGATATAAGAATACTGCGAGCGCGAGCAAGCATACGCTTTTCTCCAGCAGAAAGTCCGTGTTCGTCAACGTCTCGCTGCGACAAATCGCGAACAACTTCCGCAATCTTATTAACATCGCCCGTGGCAATTTTCTCAACGTTAAGCTTGTATCTTCTAGACCAATTCATTTCTTTTTCAATGATTGGCGTACGCAAAATCTCAAAAACTTTAGCAACTTCTTTGGCGCCAACAATGTCTCTAACGCCAACTTTTTTAACATTATCTACTGGAACGTTAATCTCTAAACCATCTGAAGACAATACGACTAAGCGCAAATATTGCCTAGTAACACCCTTAACAGTACGTTCACTAATTTCCTCGACTCTAGCCGCACCATGACGAGGATAGACGACCATATCGCCGACTTGATAACCCACAGAACCCTCCGTATGCACAGAAAAACTCATTTCAGTTTCCCATAAGGCAAAGACTTGAGTGCTGCTAAATTATTTTTTTGACTTATTAGCCAAAGTTTACTCAAAACACACAAGACATACGCAAATAATGTTGTATGATAGACAACATGAGTACAGTATCTAACATCAATGAAGATGCAATCGCAGTGGCCGTTCGTCAAGACGTGCTTGCTGCGGTGAGCAACGCAGAATATTACAATCCGCACGAGGTCCTTGGTGGACATCTCGGAACTGGCAAAGGCGCTGGTACTGCCACTGTTCGCGTTTTACGACCAATGGCCAAGAAAGTAACAATTCTCACTAAGAGCGGCGAATACGAAGCTCAGCACGAATACAATGGCATTTTTGTTGCCACTATTCCTGCAACTAAGCACGCTAAAAGCAAAGAATGGTCTGTTCCTAGCTACCGCATACGCACTGTAGAGGTAGATGGAACTGAGTCTGTAGACGACGATCCGTACCGCTACTTGCCTCAAATCGGCGATATGGACATGTACCTGTTTGGCGAAGGCAGGCACGAAAAACTTTGGGAAGCACTAGGTGCTCATGTTAAAAGCATTACTGATTCTTGGGGTCTTGTAAGCCCAGAAACAGGCAAAATGGTTAAAAAAGTTACTGGAACATCCTTTACTGTGTGGGCTCCAAATGCTCGCGCTGTAAGAGTTGTTGGCAACTTTAACTATTGGAATGGCCGCCGTCACGCAATGCGTTCACTTGGCTCTAGTGGCATTTGGGAGCTTTTTATTCCAGGAGTAGGCGCAGGCGAGGTTTACAAGTTTGAGATTATGACTCAAGCTGGAAACTGGATTATGAAGGCAGACCCAATGGAGCGCTCGCACGAAGTTCCACCTAACACTGGTTCTGTTGTTGTTGACTCCGACTTTAAGTGGCACGATAACGAGTGGCTTGAGCATCGCGCAAAGACGAATGCACACGATGGTCCTGTTAGCATCTACGAAGTTCAAGCAAATAGCTGGAATCGCGATTACGACAATTATCGCGAGCTTGCAGATCACTTAGTTGACTACGTTCAGCAAGAAGGCTTTACTCACGTTGAGTTTATGCCTCTTACACAATATCCATTCTCGGGATCTTGGGGATATCAAGTTACTGGCTATTACGCTGTTGATTCCAGACTCGGAAGCCCAGACGACTTTAAGTACTTAGTAAACAAGCTCCATAAGGCTGGCATTGGTGTGATTATGGATTGGGTTCCAGCACACTTCCCTAAGGATGACTTTGCTTTGGGTAGATTCGACGGCACTGCGCTTTACGAAGACCCAGATCCACTTCGCGGCGAGCACCCAGATTGGGGAACGTACATATTTAACTTTGGCAGACACGAGGTTCGCAACTTCTTGGTTGCTAACGCGTGCTTCTGGCTTAGCGAATATCACGTTGATGCTTTGCGAGTAGATGCCGTGTCTTCTATGCTCTACTTGGATTACAGCCGCAAAGCTGGCCAATGGCGTCCAAACATGTATGGTGGACGCGAAAACCTTGAAGCTATCGACTTTATTAAGGAAGCAAACGCTACTGCATACAAGAATAATCCTGGAATTATGATGATTGCAGAAGAGTCCACTGCATACCAAGGCGTTACTGCTCCTACAGACATGGGCGGCTTAGGCTTTGGCTTAAAGTGGAACATGGGCTGGATGCACGACACTTTGCAATACCTTAAAGAAGAGCCGATTAATCGCCGTTGGCATCACAACGAAATCACATTCTCTATGGTTTACGCGTATTCCGAGCATTACGTGTTGCCACTTAGCCACGATGAAGTTGTGTACGGCAAGGGATCTCTTCTTGGAAAGATGCCTGGAGACGAATGGCAACAGTTTGCTGGCCTTCGAGCGCTCTTGGCGTATCAATGGTCTCACCCAGGAAAGAATCTTCTGTTTATGGGCGGAGAAATCGGCCAGTCTTGCGAATGGAACTTCAACAATTCGCTTAATTGGCACGAGCTTCAATGGCCATTCCATCAAGGAGTTCAAAAGCTGGTTGCAGATCTTAATGCTTTGTATAAGAGCTCTAGGGCATTCTGGAGCCAAGACTTTACGCCAGACGGATTCCAGTGGCTTACTAGCGACGATTCCGACCACAATACATTAAGCTACATGCGAATCGGAGACAACGGCGAAGAAATCGTTGTTGTTGTTAACTTCTCTGGTCAAGCTTGGCAAGATTACCAAGTGGCATTACCTAAGGGCGGAAAGTGGCAAGAGATTCTTACTACAGACGACGCTAAGTATTGCGGATCCGATATTCACAACGGCACATTTACTGCTGCAGCCGAAGAGTATCATTCCAGGCCGTATTCTGCAAGGATTACTGTTCCAGCACTTGGAGCTGTATTCCTTAAGCCACTAGATTAAGTTAATAATTAAATAGCTAAAAAGGAATCTAAACTAGGTAAAATGTTGGACACTCCATTACAAACAAGTGCTCCTCGAACAATTCTTGTTGTAGAAGACGAGCCAGATTTAGCTACAGCTATAGCACAAAGAATTGCTGCTAGAGGTTGGAAAGCTAGAGTTGTTTGCGATGGAGTGTCTGCCGTTAAAGCAGCGTTAAGCTTAAAACCAGACCTTATAATCATGGATATTATGCTTCCGCTTATGGATGGCATAGAAGCAACGCGAAGAATAGTATCTAAATGCCCGATTCCTGTTCTTATGCTTACAGCAAGAGACTCAGAAGCAGATAAGTTGGCTGGACTAAGCGCAGGAGCAGACGACTACGTTACAAAGCCATTCTCCCCTAGAGAGCTTATTGCAAGATGCGGTGCGCTTTTAAGAAGAGTTGAGCGCGCTGCAATAATAGCAAAAAGAGAACAATACAACACTTTAATTAAGTTTGGAAACTTGATTATTGACACAAAGCAGAGACTTGTTACGATTGGCGAAAAAGCAATCCACTTTACGCCTACAGAATTTTCTTTACTTACGACTTTTGCAAATCATCCTCACGAAGTGTTAAAAAGAGAAACGCTTTTAGAAAAAGTCTGGGATTGGCCAGATGCTTCGGGAACGCGCACAGTTGATTCCCACGTTAAATCTTTAAGACATAAGATTGGATCTGATTGGATTCGCACAATACATGGAGTAGGCTACGCTTTTGAGCCACCTAAAGAAGATTATGAGCCAGAATTTGATTCTCAAAAATAGCAAAGATCATAAGAACATAAAAAATAGCAATCTGCTAAAGCGTTCATTAAAAAATTCAATGAAGAATACTCTAAAAAGCCCACTAAAAAACCCACTGCCTCATCCTAAAAGCGCAATAGGATTTTTTACGTCATTAAAAGGCGAATTGTCTGCGATTATTGTTTTTGCAACCGCTATAGCATTTGTTATGGCATGGTTTTTACTAAAAGTTGGATTAAGTGGTTGGATTGCAATGCCACTAACTCTTGCAGTTGCATTAGGAATAACATACGCGTTTTCTAGAGGATTAACTTCCCCACTTAGACAAATGCGCGATGCTGCAGAAACGATGGCAGATGGCGACTATTCTGTGCGTGTTCAAATCGAAAGCAGAAAAGACGAAGTTGGAAAACTCACTCTTGCTTTTAACGAGATGGCAGAAGAACTAGAGCACGCAGACAACATGCGCCGAGACCTTATAGCAAACGTTAGCCATGAGCTTAGAACGCCTGTTAGCGCTTTGCAAGCAATGGTAGAAAACCTTGCAGATGGCGTTGTGGAGCCAACGCCTTCCAATATGGAAGCAATCGTAAATCAAACACATAAATTAGCTGATTTAATCACTTTTCTTCTTGACTTATCTAGAGTAGAAGCAGGCGCAGAAAGCCTTGTTATTACAAGCTTTGACTTTAAAGACTTTATTAACAACATTGTAGAAACAGTAAAAATCGCAGACGCGGGTCACAATCACAGCATAAGTCTTAATATTGAGAACAACATTATGCTTGTTGGAGACAAAAATCGCCTATCTCAATTGTTTACAAACGTAGTATCTAACGCAATCAAACATTCTGCAGACAACACTAAGATTCTTATAAGCGCTAAGTCGAATCACGAAAAAAATATTTTAGTTTGCAATGTTATTAATTTTGGAACACAAATTCCTGAAGAAAATCGAGCAGACATTTTCCGCAGATTTGTTAAGGGAAATCAAGGAATGGGAACAGAGTCTGGAGGAACTGGATTAGGACTTTCTATTGCAAGATGGGCTGCTCTGCTTCATCACGGAAACATTAGAGTTGTAGACGATAAGCGCGGAGTTAATTTTGAGATAACATTGCCGCTTACATATAGCGAATAGAAAGATTGCGCAAACTTTAATAGCATAATCGCGCAAGGCTCATAATCATGCAAGGCCCATAATCACGCAAATCTAAGAGTATAAAACGCTTTCTTTAGACCACACTCCAGCCAGCGCAAAACATGCAAAAACAGTAACACCGCTTTTATTTAGCTCTTTAACACAGTTTTTTAGCGTAGACCCCGTGGTAATAATGTCGTCTATAATAATCACTTTGCACCCGCTTTTAATGCCCTTTACGTTTACAGATAAACCTTTAGACGTGCGCAAAGACCTTTGCCTACTCCCCCTTGCTTGAACCGATTTTCCCCTTACATTAATCATTTTAATTGCTTTAACAAAAGTAGCATCGATGCCTTGTTTTTTAAGACTTTTAACAACATTTTTAGCTATTGGCTCCATATGACTTCTTCCGCGCTTTCTTTTAGACGCAAAAGACGAAGGAACTGGAATAATGGCCACTTTGCTTGAGCTTCCAACAACACTAATAATCAAGCTAAAAAGCAAGTTAGAAAAAGGCTTATCTAAAAGTTGGTTTCCATGATCTTTCCATTGCAAAATACACCTTCTTACAGCCCATCCGTATGTTGCACAAGAATAAATATTTTTGCAAAACACTCCGCTAAACGGATCCATATGCCACTTACTAAACTTTGATTTGCATTCTTTGCAAAGTACGCAATCTGCAATTGAGCAGCCAGCACAAGAAATTGGAAAAGCAAGATTAAGAATGGTCTTAAGCAAATTTACCCAAGAAACGTTGGAAATAAGCCGATTTTGTTTGCTTTTGTTAAGGTTTTTGTAAATCATAAAAAGACGATAACAATGCTAAAAACAAATGGCAATAAAATTAGAGCAATGTGGTTAAAGGCTTTTTACTTAAGACTTTAGTTAAGTATTTACTTAAGACTTTACTTAAAGACTTGCCAATAGCTTAGAGCATAATGCAAAAGTGTTATTAGGATTTTTTACGCAAATCGCAAGCGCTCCTGTTAAAGAAGTTGGGTAATCGTTACCACCTTTATACATACGATCTCCCACAAAAGCAACAGATTTTAGCGAAATTTCGCAAATACTACAAAGAGAATCAAGAGCATAAGCCTTGTTGTTTCCTTTGCAAACAATATCAACACTTGTCTCTCCGCCAGCTCGCACAGAAAAGTCGGGCAAATATGCAGAAATTTGTTCAGCTAGCTGCTCCTTTAGCTTGCCGCTAGGATCCCAATCCTTTTTAAGTTCGATTGGAGCAAGCTGCCCTAGTGCAGAAAAAGTGATTTGAGTACCACGATTTTCTATTTGACTACCCCAAAGGTCTTTGTCTCCACTACTTTTTAGCAATCCCATTTTTTTAGCGCAATCTTTAACAACGCAAATAATTCGATTTGCGTCTTTTACGGAAATCGTGTGAGAATACACGCATTTAAGACTGCCATCAACAATTCGATAATAGCTTGTTCCATTAGTTGGCATAATGTGAAAATTGTCTAAATTCGTAGAAGCAGGCAAAACGCTTAGAACTTGACTTTTAACAAGTCGCAAGTCTCCACCCGTAATTAGCGCAATTGGCATTTTATTGATTAAATCGCCAAAAACCTTGCACATTGGACTAGTCATAGGCTTTTTAGAACATGCAAGAGTGTTGTCTAAGTCAAAACCAATAAGCGAACACAAAGCAAGACGCTCACAAATCCCCTGCTCATTGTACTCATGAATATTTGGCTCCAACGCTTTCCTCCTGTACAAACTGTGCAATTCAAGTATTCCATATTATCAACATATTTACTACACCGTTTTGTGTTTGCATATTAATCAAATGCCCTAGCGTACAAATAAAGTTAAGTGTATGACGTCTTTAGTATGGGAACAAAAAAGATATAGAAACCGCCACGGACGCGGCATGCGTGCGCCAATGTTTGGCACGCGACTTCCTAGATACAGAACAGCCAGCGGAATGTTCGATTCAATGGTAGCAGCTCAAATTAGAAGACTTAACAGTGCTTGGTCAAATCTTATAAAAGACGTTCAATTTGCTGTAGAAGATGTTCCTCCAAGCCAGCCAGTTTTGTGGGAAAGTAATAAAAGAATAATGTCTCAAGCTTTTCCTGCATCTAAAGGAATACCACAAAGAATAGTTTTGTACAGACTTCCACTATGCACACACGTTACTAGCAGAGCTGAGCTTCAATACGCGATTAGAGACGAAATAGTGCAACGTTTAGCAGAATTGTACGGAAGAAGACCAGAAGAAATCGACCCAGATTGGGGATTGTAAATAACAGCCTAAAAAGCCCTAAGTCTACTTTACAATCGAAGGATTCGAGCGAACTTTAACACTTATACTGTTAGGGTCAAGCGACTTAGAAGGAATCCATGCAACGCCTGCAAAACCAGCATCGTTTACTGCTTTTGATTGAATCCTAGACGCAAACGAAACGCCAGACTTAGATTTAATAGTAAACATAACAGCTTTAGGATTAATATCTTTCGCTAAAATCGTTGAAACAGTATAAGACTTAACTTCAATAGTCTTAGACGCTACTTTTAAGCCAGAAGAATCGTAAGCACTAATCTTTACATTGGCATTATCAACAGATCCGTTTGCAATATGTAGCGAAGTTTCGTCTGCAGAAAATGGGGAAACAAGCGCACTATTTGTAATAGAACGAACTGAATTAACAAAAGCAATATCGCTTTGACCATCTTTGCCACTTTTTTCAACAGAAGCCATAGCAAAAATCGGAACGCTACTTTGCGCAAAAATCGCCCCAACGCCCTTAGGTACTTCTGGTAAATCAACAACTTGAATTTGTCTTGCACTAAAATCTACTTGCTTTATGCTCTTTTTTCCAGAATCATCAAGCCAATACAAATCGACTTTTCCGCTTTTATTAGACCAAATATAAGCTTTAGCTTGATCACCCTCAATAACACCTGGCAAAACAGGCTCTAAAGATGCTGATTCTTGCGGAGAAATAACATCCACGCCTTTAGAAACAAGACCAGATGAACGAATAAACTTAACGAACGACGAAACTGGAGCCTGTTCGCTTAAAACTTGAATATAAAGGCCATCCGACTTTTCTGCAGCTGCAGAAATGTTAAAGTAAGCGTCACTATGCGCTGGAACAGTAAAAGTGCTTCCTGTAGAAAGATTTAGTTGCGCGCCCGATTTATTAGTTGACCACGCTTTAACGCTTACAACAGTAGGCTTAGACGAAAGATTAACAGAGTTTAATCTTACAGAAACACCTTCCGCTATTCTTGGAATAATAAAGTTTTGGCGCATTGAAGGAGATACGCAAGAAGTGGCCGATAAGCCTTTTAAGTCGCCGTTTTTAGCCCAAGATGCAACAGATGCAGCAGACCCAGTTCCAGATTGCGCACTTAAAAGACTACTTTCCAAAACTTGAGCGTCTTTATCTACATTACTTTCTGCAAAATAAGCTCTATCTTGGCTTTCGCTTGAATCACTAGGATCACTAGAAGAACTAGAAGGATTGTTAAAAGATTTGTTAACTAAATCTTTAGAATCGCCAGCATATTTTATGCCATTAAGAGTGGACTTGTAAACGCTTCCAAAAGACGCATATCTGGATACTGACTTTAAGTCTCCTTCGGATTCTTGAAACTCGCTATCGCCATATTTTGCTGAATCTGGTAGAGCTATTCTGCTAGGGCAAACTGTTTGCAAATTTGTAGAACCAACACGCTTTTCTACGCTTCCAATAGGAAAAATCGGGTCGTCTGTTAGCTGTTTTAGTGGGCATACGCAAGACGCAACAACTGCACAAGAAACCAGTATTGCTGCGCTTAAAATAGACAAAGACCACAGTTTGAATCTTCTAAAACGAACAGAAGCGCTAATCGAAGCAGCATCTTGTGCATGACGATGACTATTTTTAGAATTCGTATCTGACTTCATTAATCTACCTGCCATTTATCCGTCTAATCAATCATAGCTTCTAACTAATCATCCTAATTATTCACGCTCTAATTATTCACGCTCTATTACGTTATTGCTGTTAAAACGAGGCAAAGCAACCAGGCAATACAATAGCAGCACTAAAGCAAAAACAACAATCCATGGAATTCTCCAAGAAAGTGGGCGCGAATGGCTATAAATCGAAGTTTTAGAAGAAGACATGTCTGCTACATCGTCGAATCTGCAATACGTTCCATGACTAGATGAAACAACAAGCTGAGTTCCTTCCGAAGCGTTTACGTTTGCAATCAACTTTTCTGTTGCGTCTTTATTTGCGTCTCCTTCTAATCCAATAATTGAATTATTAGCCGCTAAATTATTTTTGGCTTTAGAATCATTAACAATGTAAATTCCGCCAATACCAAGCTGCTTTAAGGTTACAATCGACTCATCGCTTGCGTGAGAAAGAAGCTTAGAAGCCGCGTAATAAAGCGTATTTGTGCTAGGAGAATGCCCGTATAAAACATCTCTAACTTGCAAAGATGGAGATAAGTCAACTAAATCGCCACGAGTGGTACGCATAAGCGAAATATTCAACTCACGACTATTCACAGCTTTAATCGCAAGAACGCGATTTGCACTATTCTTATTCAAGTAGTCCGAAACAACCATCGGCAGGCCACTATCGCTTGCGTAAACGGATGTTACAGGTCCGCTAATAATCGCAAATAATCCAAGCAAAACAGCAACAGCAAAAATTCCAAAAGCTAAAATTCCTCTTGCAAGATGAATAATCTTTTTCATCATTGCCTTAGCAGAACGATTCATAGCTGCACGCTTAGAAACGCGCGTAGTATAATCGTCTGGATTATTGTCTTGATTAGCAGAATTAGATTTTCGCAAAGGCTCAAACCTACGAACAGCTTTTCCTGCAACCATGCACATGCATGCAAGAACACCAAGTGCGCTTAAGCTTACGCCTGGAAGAACACTTGCGCTAATAGGACCGTCAAAATCTGAAGCAACAACAACGCGGCAAGCGACTAAAGAAAGCGCCATTCCGCTAACTATTACAACCCACATCATTCTTGAAGCTCTTAAAGCAAAAGGAAGAGCAAGCGCGCATAAAGCCATTAATACAGCTAAGGCTGCAAACACAATCATGATTATTCCGCGAAGTTGCAAAATTAACATTGAACCCGAAGAAAAATGATTCAAATCAATGTTAAACGCTCGAAGCAAAACATCTATATAATTACTAGCCCTAGGAGCACCATTTATTTTTTGAGAAGGCAAAGCCATACTAGCAAAAATTTGACGCCACATTCCAGTTCCAAAATAGCGCACAACGCTACCAAGCGTTGGCAAAAGAACCAAAACAGATGGAACAGGCATTAGCGCAAGCATAAAACGATGCGAGCGCACCATAATTATTGATGCAACAAAAATAACAAACATTGGCAGCAAAAGCTGAGGACTTGCAGCAAGGGGAACCATAAAGCACAAAGATGCGCAAGCTGCGCTTTGGATTGACGCAACTGGAACAACAGGGTCTTCTGTAACGTACATTCCTACAGCATGGAAAGCGAACGCAAATGCAGCTGGCAAAAATACCATTGTTAGAATCATTGGCAAATCGCCTCTAGCAAAAACGCCAAAAGCCATCGCAATCATTGTCCAACAAAGACCAGAGCACACTCGCACAATGTCTGATCTAGTAAACACGCCTGCGAGCGCCCAAAAACTTAGTAGCATAGCAGGAGCTGCAAGGAAAAATATAGCGTTTATTGCAGCTAACGTGTTACCACCAAACACAATGGAAGCTAGCATCCAAATCATAAGAAGCGGAGATGGAGGAAGAGGAGACGCAAAACCGTCGTCTGGAATATATGCTCCAATCGCAGACTTAAACAAATCACTAAAACTTGTTCCAGTAGAAAGAAGCTGGCTTGAATAAAGCGAAGATCCAGAAAGAATCTTATTAATTGGCGCTCCGTAAAGAAGTATTACGGTTGCAAAAACAAGTAGAGATGCACAAATTGCGGCGCTCCACCTAAACAAAACTCTTCTATGCAAGTGTTTTCTTGCAAGCGGACTTAAAATAACACCCTTTTTTTGAGTCTTAAAAGCAATAGTTTTGTCTTTCCAACGCGTAATTTGACTACGACTTGCTATAAGAGAAGTGAGTCGTTTTAAGGAAACTTTTGAAACTCTAGACACTCGTCTTCTTGCAAAAATAGCGCGAGGTAATTGTGCTAACGCAATCCAAGGAAGCATAAGACGCATAAACGCAACATACGGCTGCTTAGCAAACAAAGATTGCAGTGCTCGGATTATTGACATTGGAACAGAGCAAAGCCAAATAAGAGGCCACATAATAACGCTAACATCTGTATACATGTATCTTTGCTTTGCCATAATCGAATAAGCTAAGCCGTAGCAAACATTGGTTTTTTCTGCATCGCGCTCTTCGCCACTCCTAGTGCGAAGACCGTCAAAACGTGCTCTTCTATGCGCGATTCTGGCTTGTGGTACAACAACAACTCGCCCACCGCTTAAAACGACTCGCCTACAAAAATCGTTAGGCTCTTCAAAAGTGGTAAGCCAAGGCTGAGTTCCTCGCATTGTTTGCCAAGTGCTAAGCGAAACTAAAGCGCCTGCAAGAGAAACAGAATAGACGTCTCCCCTAAAATCGTATTGCTCTTGATCTGGCTCGCCTTCTACGCTAAGTGAATGCACTTTATGCTTCCACGCATACATGCCAACGTTATGAAGAATTTTTCCTTGCCAATCAACTTGTTTTGCACCAAGAACGCAAGCTGTTGGAGTGTTTCGCCAAGTCTCTCTTAAAGCTTCCAAGCATTTTGAATCGCAAGGTTTTGAATCGTCGTGCAAAAGCCATAACGACTTAACGCCTTGCAATGGCAAAAGTTTTCTTAAAGACTTTTCTACAGCATCTCCAAATGATTTTGCAGACTTAATTGGAAGAATAACAACTTTTACTTGCTTATATTGTTTGTAGGAATCAGTGTTATATCCATTAGCGTACCCATTGGCATACTCGTTACTGTACAACTGATTACTGTTGGAAAAATCTGCACTAGAAATTAATCCCGATAATTGAGTTGGCTCTATTTGAACGTTAAAAGACTTTACTAACTCTTTTTGTGTTCTACTAGCACAATCAGCTACAACAATAGTTCCAGGAAGAACACTTTGATTTATAACCGCTTGCAAAGTTTCTTCGTAAAACCGCGTATCTTGCTCAACGCTCATTATTGAAACAATAGAAGAATCAACCTCGCGAGGCTTTATTCTATTCATAGCAGAAAAGACTTGTAAAACATCGTTTTCAAAAGTGCAAGTTTCAGCGGTTATTGAATCCATACATAACAGTTTACGCAAGGGGTATGTATTATGCATGTTAAAATCTCAATAGAATACACTATAATGGTGATTTATATGTGCATTTACGAAAGAAGGAAGCATGGCAGCCTCTCGGTATAATCAAGACCGTCGGTACCAAACTAACTATTGGGACTCATCTGCACCACACCATACTCTCAATAGTCAAATGCTTAATAATACTCGTAAAATCATTTGCATGGCGATTATTGCCGTTCTAGTCTTTTTAACTACAATAATCGCATCCGTATGGCTTGACTTTTCTTCTACTATTAGTTCGCGCGTTATAAAAACCATCTCAACAAGCACCAAACAGATTCAGTCAATAGACCCTAATGCTGGTAAAACTATTAATATTCTTGTTCTTGGTCAAGATACTCGAGAAGGTAAGAATCGCGCTTTTCAGGGCGGCGGAGAAGACGAAAATCATCAATCAGACACAGCAATGATTGTTCAAATCAGCGCAGACAGGTCTTATATAAACATTGTTTCAATTCCAAGAGATTCAATGGTTAAAGCCGCATCGTGCAATACGTCTAAAGGCAGAATTCCAGCTAGACGTAAAGTTATGTTTAACTCGATTTTCGCACTTGGCTACGCTAAGGGAGGCGACTTAGCAAGCGCAGCATCATGTACGCTTGCAACAGTAAACGAAATTACTGGCTTAAACATAACAGATTTTATTGTTGCAGACTTTAGCGGTTTAAGCGATATGATTAACGCGATTGGCGGAGTAACCTTGTGCATTCCTGTAAACACTAGGGATTATTACACGGGCGTTAATCTAAAGCGCGGACTTCAACACCTTGATGGCGTGCAAGCAACACAATATGCAAGAATGAGGCACGACAGCGCAAGCGACGGAAGCGATATTATGCGAACAACGCGCCAGCAATATCTTCTTAAGCAACTTATTCATCAAGCTCTATCAAAGAATCTTCTAACACAGTCGAGTCAGCTTTATCAACTTGCAAAATCAGCTCTAAAGTCACTTAATATGAGCCAGGGTCTTGCAAACCCTACAACACTGGTTGGTTTAGCTGCAAGTCTTCGTAATCTAAAACCTTCGCACATTTACGCGCAAACAATACCGATTACAACCGACCCATACGATGCAAATCGTGTTATTTTAGACGAAAGTGCTCAAGACGTTTGGGATTTAATGCAAGAAGATAAGCCGTTAACTAAAGATTTAGGCGAAAAATCAAGTAAAAGTGAAAAGTCTTCAAAAAAGAACGCAAAAAATGGCAAAAAGTCTGCCTCTAAAGAAAACTCCGATTCTTCTAGTGCAGATTCTAACAACTCTGCGGAGTCTACAAATTCTGGCGAGAATAGCCTTAATTCCTCTAATTCCTATGCAGATTCAAATGCAGTTAAAATTGGGCGCGTGGATCCAAAAACTGGATTAGCAAAAGACAGCTTAGGTAGACTTATTGATCCAAATAGCGGCGGAATTGTTAACCCAGAAGACGGAACAATAAGAAACCCGCAAACTGGTCACTACATGGGAATTGCAGATAAATACCTAAATAATACAATATGCGCTGTTCCAAAAGGAAGATAATACACTAGAAAAAGCACGTTGTTAAATCGTTTATAACTACGTTGTTTTATAATGCCATTGGTAGTTTTCACTAATAATTATGCATACATATAGACGCCATCAATATTGCAAATGTATGGCTTAGGGAGGATAAATGAGCCAGCAACGTCCAGAAGACGCTTTGGGGAATCAAAATAATCCACCTAGCTTTACTCCATCGAATAAACACAATAAAAACGCGAATTCAATACCGAGCTTTCCGCCTAAAAACGCACACAATAACGCGCATAAAAACAGCGAATTAAACAAGCAAGAGACTGTTCAGCGTGCACCGTCGTTTGAGCCAAAGCCTAGAAAAGTAAGCCAAAACTCGCAAAATTATCGCACGCAAAACACTGGCACACAAGCATATAGCGAGCAATACTACCCCGAACAAAGTCAGCGTTTAAGCCAAAACAATGCAAGTGCATCTAGTTTTACTTCAAAAAGAATCCAAAACTTTAGTCAAAACGAAGTTAGACCAATAGCAAGTAATTCTTCTGCTGGAACTCTTGCTTTTAGAAAAAAACATCGCTTACTAAAGTACTTATCCCTGCTTTTAGTAACAATATTGATTCTTGTAGGAGCACTAGGCGTTTTATCTTGGAACTGGGTTGACTCTCAAATTAAGCGAGATAATTGGCTAACGGATACTCCAGATACTCAAGAAACAACTTGGCTAATCCTGGGATCGGATCAGCGAGAAGGCGAAGAAGCAAAAGAAATAACTGGATTTAGAACAGATACGATTCTTGTTTTAACAAAACCAGTAAGTGGGCACAGCTCCTTAATATCCATTCCAAGAGACTCGCTAGTTTCTGTAAACGGCCAGCAAATGAAGATTAACACAGTTGCACAAGATCTTGGAAATAGAGCATTAACAAAAACCGTTGAAAAAATTACGGGTCACAAAATAGACCACGTTGCAGAAATAAAATTCGCAGGACTTACAAACGTTGTAAACTCGCTTGGAACAATAGACTTATGCTACGATCGCACAGTTAGCGATGTCTACAGTGGGCTTAATTGGACTGCAGGATGCCACAGCGTAGACGGAAACGTTGCATTAGCATTTTCTAGAATGAGATATGCGGATCCTCAATCTGATTTTGGAAGAGCTGCAAGACAGCGAATGGTAATTAGCGCAATAATGAAAAAAGCTTTATCTAGCAGCACGCTTACAAACTTTTCAACAGTAAAAGGCTTTGCAAAAGCATCGCTTGATTCTGCAATATTAGACGAAAACTCAAATCCTGGAACACTGCTGAACATGGGTCTTGCTTTTAAGGAAGCAACAGGAAAAGACGGCGTAACAGGAACAGTCTATTGGACTAATCCAGATTATTGGGTGTATTCAGTTGGATCAGCCGTTTTGTTAGACGATGCTAAAAACATTGAATTATTCGATCAATTATCTGCTGGAACGCATGCGCCTGGAAACGTTGGAACGCTTGCAGAGCAATAAACATAATTTTAGCTAATCATATTTAGCCAATTTAGCCTTTAACCACATTTATAGTTTTTACTTGCATATTTCTTAATCGCAATACACTATTGCGTTATGGAATACGAAAACAATGCAAATAATACTAAAAGCATAGCTTCAAAACCAATGTTTTGGATGCAAATAATGGCAAATATTGTGCCTATTTTAGCCAATATTGCTCTTGCTATAATGGCGTTTTTGCAAAAAAGTTGGATGATGCTTGCAATGATTGTTCCTAGCATAATGATGTATATTGCTTGCTTAATACCGCAAATTGTTCAATACAATTCAAACAAAAACAACAAAAGTTTAGTAAAGAATAATACGAATCAAAGCGTTCACTTTAGCAAAACAACAGTCGACTCTCATATTAAAGGTGTTCCAGAAACTCTTGTTCCAATCAACCTGGAAGCAATGCTGATTAATAACGCAAATCAAATCGTTTCTACAAATTACTCCAAAAACATGCAAAATCGTGTTCCTCCATGGAAAAATGTTGTATACGCTTGGCTAGTGTCTTCTAAAAACTCTTTAGAAGCTCCAATCGGAATAAACAGCAGCGGTTATTTTTGTATAGATCTTGTTAAAAATGGTCCGCACGCGCTTGTAGCAGGAACAACTGGGTCTGGGAAATCCGTTTTACTAACATCTTTGTGTTTGGCTCTAGCTTTTAGATATTCACCTAAATTATTGCAATTTGTGTTTATGGATTTTAAGGGAGGAGCTACATTCGATTCTCTTTCCACACTTCCACACAGTGTTGGAAACGTTGGAGACTTAAATCTTAAGCATGCTGCAAGAGCATTGCGCGGATTAGAAATGGAATTAGATAGGCGAGAAAGATTGGTGGCAAATCAAGGCTGCCACGATATTAGTCAAGTAAAACCAAGCGAGCCTTCAATGGTGATTGTTATAGACGAATTCCATGCTCTTAAAAATCAACTACCCGATTACATGAATCGCCTAATACGCATAGCTTCTGTTGGAAGATCCCTAGGAATGCATCTTATAGCGTGCACACAAAATCCAATGGGACAAGTAAATGCAGATATGAAGGCGAATATGTCTATAAACATTTGTTTAAGAGTTAGAGACGCAATGCAATCGCACGAACTACTTGGGTCTCCTGCCGCTGCAAGCATAAACCCGAATAATCCTGGAGCAGCATATTGCAATACAGGAGACGGAATAGTAGCGTTACAATGCTCACAAAATCAAAACAAAAATTCGCTTATAAAAGCAATCGAATTGGCTGGAAAATTCTATTGCTACAAAACTCCTAAGCAATTGTTTAGCGCTCCCCTACCAAGATACTTAAATAATTCAACACTTAATAAATACTGCAAAAACACAAAAGATAGCGAATTTGGACTTTTAATCGGCTTAAAAGACGACGGAATTAACCTAAGCGAAGCAATTTTGCCAACAAATCTTGGAAACATAGCAATTATTGGTGGAAGCAAACGAGGAAAGTCTAATCTTATAAATGTGATTAAAAATGCTATTAGTGTGCAAAATCTTGATTCAAAAAACATTCACATTCAAGACAACGCAGACTCACTTTTGGAGCCTTTTAACAGCGACGAAAAGTCTAAAGAATTGCAATGCAAACTAAAAGACACTAAAACAACAGTAATATTTTGCGCTCAAAACGCAAGACACATACGCATACCAGAGCAAGCGCCAGTAAGAATAATCTTCCCAACAGGCGATGCTGCAACAGACTCAATGCTTGGAATACCTAACGACTTACTAAAAACACTAAGCGTGGAAGATTACCAAACACCAGGAAGATGCATAATGGTGATTCCTGGAAAAGCTAATTTGCTGCAAATATTGAGTTTTACATAAAAATATGACTTAAATCACTCAAAAGATTAAAAAAATTTTTGTAAAAGTCTTGAAAAAAAGTTATATTCATGCTTTCCTGGAGTGCGGATAGTTTTATACAAAGTCTAGCAAATTTAGTAAAAATATACGCGTATTAAAAAGAGGTTATTTACTTATGAGTAGCGCATTCGACTGGCGTGCAAAAGCAGCTTGCCGAGATAAGGATCCTGAACTTTTCTTCCCAGTAGGAAATAACAGCTCATCCAATCAGCAAGTTGAAGAAGCCAAAGCAGTGTGCAGAACTTGTAATGTTGCCGACAATTGCTTAAGATGCGCTCTAGAAACAAGCCAAGATTACGGCGTTTGGGGCGGTCTTAGCGAAGATGAAAGGCGCTCGCTAAAGCGTAGAGCAATGCGAGCGCGCAGAAATCAAAACGCTGAATTTTAGTTAAATAGACTACTCTACTCCAGGAACGCGCAGCTTAATATCCAGCAAAACGCGAGTTCCGCCTTCTCTTCGCGATTCCCACTTAACAGTGCCACCAAAATCGTTAGTAACAAAAGTGTTGATTAGCTGAGTGCCTAATCCAGATCCAGAAGACTTTGCCATTCCATGCAAGGATTCGCTTTCGATTCCGCCGCCATTGTCTTCTACAACAATACTAAGATTGTCTCCTCCACGACCAACAGAAATCTTAATATGACCTTCACTCATGCCTTCAAAACCGTGCTCAACAGCATTTGTAACAAGCTCGGTTAAAACAAGAGAAAGAGGCGTTGCGTCTTGAGCTGCAAGCTTGCCGAATTTACCACAAAAATCAACTGTAATATTTTGATTTTGCGAAGCAAGTTCAATCGTCATTTTAAGCAAGCTAGAAATCACTTTGTCGAAGTCAACAACCTCATCGGCTGTCTGGCTTAAACCTTCGTGAACAAGAGCAATAGTTTGAACTCGCCTTTGAGCTTCTTCTAGCTCTTTTCTAACTTCGTACGACTTAGTTTTTCTAGCTTGAAGACGAAGCAAAGCAGAAACAGCTTGAAGATTATTCTTAACGCGATGATGAATCTCGGAAATAGTAGCGTTCTTAGTCTGAAGCTCCTTTTCTCTTCTAAGAACCTCCGTAACATCTCGGCAAAGAACAACTGCACCAGTTCTATCGTTAGGACCATAAAGCGGCAGCGAGCGCATAGAAACAACGGAATTATTTACTTCTAACTCGCAATCAACATCTGCTTTACCGCTTAATACCAAAGGCAAGCTTTCGGGAACAACATCGTTTGTGTGAAGAAGACGCGCTCCAAACTCGCACAAGAACTCGCCTTGCATAGTGTTTAATCCGCCAAGTCTGCGGAAGCAGCTGATTGCGTTTGGAGAAGCATAGCGAACAACACCGCTTTCTTCTAAAATAATAAAACCATCTGCAACTCGAGCATTGTGGCGCTGATTTAGCATTGAATCGTGGTACGGAAACTGCTCGCGCGCAATCATGTCGAACAACGTTTTGCCAGCATTAATGCTTTCCGTCTCGTATCTACCATTTGATTCTCTTGTTGCAAGATTTGTTTCTCTAAGAACAAGACCAAGCGTTTTGCCATTGTGACGAACTGGAGCGTAAACATTGCAAACAGTAGCTCTTCCAACAGTTCTTAAAACCGAAGAGTGGAAACTTGTTTCTTTACTCATTGCTGCTTCTAGCTCATTATGCATTGATTCATCTAGCTTTACGCCGAGTAAATCTTCGGTTCTAAGCGTGATTGCTGTAGACGGACGGCATTGTTCTGCTACAACGTAATCTCCATTGCCATTTTGAATAACTAAAAGCAAGTCTGCAAAACTTAAATCTGCTATTACTTGCCAATCTGCTACAAGGTGATGCAACCATTCGCGATCCGACTCGTCAAAATCTGGACGTGTTGCAAGAATATGAGAAAAATCAGCCATGATTTAATAATATAAACACGCGAATATAAACACGCGAATATTCCAAAGTTTCGCAAGTACATATAAAACAAACAAGTACATATAAAACAAAAGTGCAGAAGTTTTATCTCCTGCACTTTTATCTACATCTAATAGCTTGCACTAATACGAGTCTTACGACTAATCCAATCCAAGCTCCAAGTTTCCACCAGGAATTGCGTCGAGAAGATCGCGAGTATATTCCTTTTGAGGATGATCAAACACTTCGTCGGTTGTAGCATGCTCAACAAGCTTTCCGTGCTGCATAACAACAACCTCGTCCGCAATCTGACGAACCACTGCCAAATCGTGAGTGATGAACAAGTAGCTTAATCCGCGCTCTGCTTGCAAATCGTTAAGCAAGTGCAAAACCTGATCTTGTACAAGCACGTCTAATGCAGAAACAGCTTCATCGCAAACGATTACGTCTGGATCCAACGCCATTGCACGCGCAATCGCAATGCGCTGACGCTGACCGCCAGAAAGCTCGTTCGGGAATCGAGTCATAACAGAAGCAGGCATGCGAACCATATCCAAGAGTTCACGCACACGATTCTGGCGGCTCTTTTTATCGCCAATCTTATGGATTCGCAAAGGCTCTTCAATAGAACGATAAATCGAATACATTGGGTCTAGCGAGCCGTAAGGATTTTGGAATACTGGCTGAACATGACGACGGAAATCAAGCAAATCTGCGCCCTTTAAGTCAGCAATATTCTTGCCCTCGTAGGTAACAGTTCCACTTGTTGGCTTTAGTAATCTCAAAACCATGTTTGCAACAGTAGACTTACCAGAACCAGATTCACCCACAATTGCCAACGTTGTTCCGCGCTTAATAGAGAACGAAACATCGTCAACAGCTTTGAAAAGTTCCTTCTTGCGCGGAAGCTTAAACTCGCGAGTTAAGTGGTCGACTGTAATAATATGCTCGCTCTTTTCAAGAGTTTGCTCACCTACTACGTGATGCTCAAGCAAATTATCCGCGTTGCCGCCATGCTCCTTAACGGAGATGATTCGCTGAGAAGCAAGGCTTGGAGCGGCAGCAACAAGTCGCTTAGTGTACGGATGCTGTGGATGTTGCAAAACGTCCAAAGATGGACCAGACTCAACAACGCGACCCTTATACATAACAACAACGTGCTGAGCACGAGCTGCAGCCAAACCTAAATCGTGAGTAATAAAGAGCACAGAAGTGCCGAGAGAATCGGTAAGCGTATGCAAATGGTCAAGAATACGCTTTTGAACAGTTACATCTAGTGCGGAAGTTGGCTCATCTGCAATCAGCAAATCTGGACGGCAAGCCAAGCCAATCGCGATTAACGCGCGCTGACGCATACCACCAGAAAACTCGTGCGGGAACTGACGTGCGCGAGTTGCAGCATCTGGCAAACCAGCTTCATCAAGCAAACCAGCAATGCGGTCTTCAACGCTTGCACCAACAACATACTTTTTGGCGATTTCCCAAGCCTTGTCGTCGTTCACACCGTACTTGATTAAATCGTCTGCAACGCGCCAACGAGTTTCGGAACCCGGAACCCACTCTTTTTTGTAGTATTCCATAGCTTCATTAAACTTTTCGGCATTCGTTTGCTCGCTAAGACCAGCCTGTGCCAAAGCTCGCTTTGCTTCGTCCAATAATGCGCTCAGTTCTTTAGAGCCAAGGAAGATTTCGTCTTCGTTGCTTTTAACTTCTACAGCGTCTCCCGCTAAAGCTTCTGCCAAAGCGGAGCGCTTCTCATGGCTAACGTCAACGCCATTTGCAAGAAGAGCTTCTTTAACTTGAGTTCCAATTCGCCAAACAGGGTTCAAATTACTCATAGGGTCTTGCGGAACCAATCCCATTGCCGTTCCGCGCAAAGCCGCATAATCTTTAGGCTTTAGATTGCTTATTTCTTGACCTTTAAGCTTAATAGAACCACCTGTAACGTGACCTGTTCCAGGAAGTAAACCAAGAACCGCCATTGCAGAAGTAGACTTTCCAGAACCAGATTCGCCTACGATTGCAACCCACTGACCTGGGTAAACGTTAAAGCTTGCATCGCGAACAGCGTGTACGGCCTTTTTAGAATCCGTTGTAAAGTCAACTTGAAGATTTTTAACTTCCAGCAAAGGACCCTGCTCGCGTTGCATTGCAATAGTATCTACATTTTTACGTGTTGCTGTGTTCATAATCACTATTCCTCCACGCTAACTTACGCCTTACGGCTCTTTGGATCCAACGCATCTTTTACGGCGTCGCCCATCATAATAAAGGCGAGCACAGTAATGGCGAGCGCAATGGATGGATAGAACAAGACTTCTGGATTTGTAGTAAGAACATTTCTAGCGGTAGAAATATCTACACCCCAGCTAACTGTTGTTGTTGGCAAACCAATACCCAAGAAGCTAAGTGTTGCTTCCAAAACAATGTAAGAGCCGAGAGAAGTTGTACCTACAACAATGATTGGAGCCAGCGAGTTTGGAATAATGTGCTGGAACAAGTTTCGCATTGGAGTAGAACCTAAAGCGGTAGATGCTGTGTTAAATTCAAGATTCTTGGATTCCATAACAGCACTTCTTGCGATTCGAGCAACGCCTACCCATCCAAAGAGAACCATAACAAACACGATTTTCCAAATCGACTTAGACGTGCGGAACATTTGCAAAACTACGATTGCACCTAGCAGCATTGGCAAAGCCAAGAAAATATCGGTGATTCGGCTAAGAACCGCATCAATCCATCCTCCAAAGAATCCAGCCAAAGCTCCAATTAGCGAACCAACTAACACCACTAAAGCCGTTGCTAGCAAGCCAACGCTTAAAGATGTACGTGTTCCATATACAACTCGAGCGTAAATATCGCATCCTTGCATGTCGAATCCAAACGGATGCGCAGCAGAAGCTGGCTCAAGCGAGTGCTCCAAAACACAGTAATTAGGATTGTGCTTTGTGAGAGCGCCTGGGAAGAGCGCAACAAAAATAATCGCAATAATCAAAATTGCAGAAACAATAAACAATGGATTTCTGCGCAAAGATCGCCAAGCATCAGCCCACATGCTTGTAGCTGGAGCGGATTCATCTACAGAATCAACTTCTTGAAGAGGCGTATCGTCAAGAGGAGCAACATAGCGTTCCTGACCTGGCAATGTATTGTAATTTGCATTATTTGTAATCAAATTATCTTCCATCAAATTATCTTCCATAATGTGCTCTCCTTACGCGTAGCGAATGCGCGGATCTAGAGCCGCGTACAACATGTCAACAAGAAGATTGCTGACTACAAATATCAACATAAGAAGCGTAACTATAGAAACAACAAGGTTTCCTTCTCCCTTTAGAATTCCCTGATATGTAAGGAATCCAACGCCATGAATGTTGAAGATTGTTTCCGAAATCATTGCGCCGCTCATAAGAGCGCCCAAATCTTGACCTAAGAATGTAACAACAGGAATAAGCGAGTTACGCAAAATGTGTCGAACAATAACGGAGCCTTCTTTTAAGCCCTTTGCGCGAGCCGTGCGCACGTAATCAAGCGATATGTTTGACGAAACTTCCGACCTTGTAAGTCGAATAATATACGCCATTGAAACGGATCCAAGAACTATTGCAGGAAGAAGAAGATCGTAGAATCCAGGATCATTGCTTGCAGTAACAGGCATAATATGCCACTTAACACCAAACAAATATTGGCCAATAAAGCCAGTAACAAATGTTGGCACAGAAATAAGAAGAAGTGATACAACCAGGATTACACTGTCGTACCACTTTCCTTTCTTTAAGCCAGAAATTATGCCGAAAGCTACGCCGAATAAGGCTTCAAAAGCAAACGCCATCAACGCAAGCTTAATGGTTACAGGGAATGCGCGGCCAATCTCGTCAATTACTGGCTGACCAGCAAAAGTATGGCCAAAGTCAAGAGTAAGCGCATTCTTTAAGAACAACAAATATTGAATAATAAATGGCTTATCCAAATTATACTCGGCACGAATTTGCGCTTCTACAGCATGATTAATTGGCTTATCGCCAAACATTGCTTTTACTGGATCTCCAGGCAAAGCAAACACCAAAGCGTATACCAACAATGTTGTGCCGAGAACCACAGGAATCATCTGCAAAACACGACGCAGAACGTATTTACCCATTGGTTTCTCCTTATATATTTACTTAAAAATTCGCATAGCACACACCCAACTTGTGGCTTGCATATTGATTTAACCCAACCTAAGTAAAAACACAAAGTGCTGCCTCGAACAGCGGATAGAATTTTGTAATTTTATTCGCCATTCGAAGGCAGCAGCACGTTTTTACATGCTATTTAATTATGATTTATTTTTAATAGCTACTTGATTTTAATCTTTACTTGTGGAGCTTGTAGTAAAGTGGCATATTCTGCCAATCCATTACAAAGCCCTTCAAGCTTGGAACCATAACAGCCTTAGCGTTCGCGTAGAACAGTGGGATGTATGGAAGATCCTCAAGAAGAATCTCGTTAGCTTGCTGATAAAGCTTAGTTGCCTCAGCTGGCTTAGAAGAAGCAGCCTTCTTAAGCAAAGCATCAAACTTAGGATTCTTGTAATCAGCTTCGTTAGAGCCATTGCCATCTGCAGCAACAGAAGCAAATTCCTGAGTCAAGTAGTTTTCTGGGCTTGGGTAATCTGGCATCCAGCCTGCACGCCATGCACCCTTAACCTGACGCTGTTCGCATGCGTTACGGAACTCTTGGAATGTTGGAACTGGAGTGGTTTCAGCATTAATTCCAAGATGATTCTTGAGGGAGTTTACAACTGCGTCGAACACAGACTTAGCGTTGCCATCGGCGTTGTAAGTAAAGGTAAGAGGACCATCATACTTAGAGATCTTATCTGCCTTTGCCCAAAGCTCCTTAGCCTTTGCGGCATTAAACTTAAGATTTTCGTGACCCTTAAGATCTGCCTTGTAGCCTGGAGTCAAAGGAGAAGTGAACTCGTTTGCAGGAGATGCAGTGTTGTTAAGAACCTTCTTGATGATGGTTTCGCGGTCGATTGCCATAGAAACAGCTTGACGACGCAAGCGGCCTTCTTCGGTAGTTACATCGAAGTGTGGCAATTTTGCATGAATACCAAACTGCTGGATTACAGAACCTGGACGGTTGTATGCCTTAACAGTGGTGTCCTTTTGGAAAGTCTTGGTTTCGGTATCTGGAATGTTATCCGTCATATCAAGATTGCCAGACTGAACATCGCGGTAAGCAGCGGTGCCGTCGGTGTAAATCTTAAAGGTAACGCCATCATTCTGAGCCTTACGTGGGCCATCGTAATCTGGGTTCTTTACAACTTCGATCTGCTTGTTGTGATCCCAAGACTTAAAGAGGTATGGACCAGAAGAAACTGGCTTTTCGCCATAAGCCTTTGGATTCTTGTAGAAGGATTCTGGAAGAGGAGCGAATGCAAGGTAACCAACCTTAATAGCAAACACAGAATCTGGCTGGTTCAAATCAACAGTAAAGGTGTACTTATCTACAACCTTTAAGCCAGAAAGCTGCTCGTCGCCCTTAGTGTCATTCTTCTGCAAGTCTTCGTAGCCCTTAATGGTCTGGAAGAAGGAAGAGCACTTCTGAGCATTCTTAGCGTTTGCTACAAAGCTCCAAGCCTTAGTAAAGCTTTCTGCGGTGATTGGAGTGCCATCGCTGAACTTCTTATCTTTCTTAAGCTTAACAGTGTATTGGGTTGCATCCGCGTTTGGAGTTACGCTCTCGGCATCTTCGTTTACCGTATTGCCTTTTTCATCAAAAGTGACCAACGTGGAGTTGACCAGCAAACCAATGCGACCACCAGCATTTTCGTTAATGTTTCCTGGAACAATCTCATTCTGAGGCTCGGAGTTGTTTACAGTAATAACAACCTTGCCACCATTTGTTTGAGCGGTCTTCGAGGCAGAAGAACCACATCCACCGAGCAGCATAGCAACCGAGCACGCAGCTGCGGCAAAAAGTAATGCCTTATTCTTCATATGTTTTCTCCTAACGTCGGGTATGGCAGGATTCAATTAAATATCACGAAAAAGTCTCATTACAAGCTTTGCAAAGCCTTTACGCTTTACAGGCTCTATAGGCTTAATAAATAAAATCCACCTAGTATTTATTGCCAGATGGATTCTTTGCAAAGCCAATAAGGAGGCCTCTTCGTTGATTAAAATTCAATCATACGGATTTTATTAAACAACGCAAGCTCAAAGTCTAAATGTAAAATTTACTGTTATTTTGTCTATAAACAGTAAAAACAACTATTGTAATAGAAAAATATTAGATTAAATCGTGTTTTATGAGATATTTTGCCAAGTCTTTTACATCTGCAGTGATATTACAAAAATGTAAATTTACATCTGGAATATGTAACAATCATGTTAAACGATGCAAAATATGCAACAAGATGATTAAGTATTAATCAAAATAAAAAGTGGTGTAAAATCGCACCCAAAAATACGAGTCTACACCACTTAATAATTTAAGTCAAGTAGCTAATCGAATCTAGTAAAATAGTTTGATTAAATCACTTAGCGTTATTTGTTTGATGCTCAAGAGCAGCTGCCACTAATCCAGCAAACAAAGGATGAGGCTTAGTTGGACGAGACTTAAACTCTGGGTGAGCTTGAGTTGCAACATAGAATGGGTGAACACTCTTTGGAAGCTCCACAAACTCAGTCAAGTTACCATCTGGGCTTTGGCCGCTAATACGCAAGCCAGCTTCGCGCAAACGATTCTTATATGCCACGTTCACTTCGTAACGGTGACGATGACGCTCAGTAACATGCGTAGTGCCGTAAAGCTCAGCAACAATAGAGTCTTCCTCAAGCGTTGCAGGGTAAGAGCCAAGTCGCATTGTGTGACCCATATCTCCTTTACCAGCCACGATATCCTTCTGCTCTTCCATAGTCGCAATTACTGGATCGCCACAATCCTTCTCGAACTCAGTGGAATTAGCATCCTCAAGCCCAAGCACGTGACGAGCGTACTCAATAACCATAGATTGCAAGCCAAGGCAAAGGCCAAGCGTTGGCAAGCCATGCTCGCGAGCGTAACGGAGCGCGCCAATCTTACCTTCAATTCCACGAATGCCGAAGCCGCCTGGAATAACCATGCCGTCCATTTGGTCAAGAGCTGCAGCAGCACCTTCTTGAGTTTCGCACTTGTCCGCAGCAACCCAGCGCACGTTAACTTTAGCCCAGTTTGCAAAACCGCCAGCCTTAATTGCCTCCGTAACGGAAAGGTACGCATCTGGTAAATCAATGTACTTTCCAACGATTGCAATGTTTAGCTCATGCTTTGGATGATGAACGCGCTCAAGCAAATCTTCCCACTCGTTCCAATCAACATCGTGGAATGGAAGCTCAAGCTCGCGCACAACGTAAGCATCCAAGCCCTCGTTGAACAAAATCTTTGGAACATCGTAAATGCTTGGAGCATCCACGCAATTCACAACGCCTTCTGCATCAACATCGCACATAAGCGAAATCTTGTCTTTAATGCCTTGATTAAGAGGGCGATCTGAACGCAAAACAAGCGCGTCTGGAGAAATACCAAGAGAGCGAAGCATCATTACGGAATGTTGAGTTGGCTTAGTCTTCAACTCGTGAGCTGCAGCAATATAAGGCACCAAGGAAACGTGCACAAACATGCAATTTTCTGGGCCTAAATCGCGGCGAACTTCGCGAGCAGCCTCCAAGAATGGCTGCGACTCAATATCTCCAACAGTACCGCCGATTTCCGTAATAATAACGTCTACATCGTCGCTAGCTTGCGCACGCATACGCGATTTAATTTCGCCAGTAATGTGTGGAATAACTTGCACGCACTGACCCAAATACTCGCCAGCGCGCTCTTTTCTAAGCACGGATTGATAAATCTGGCCAGTTGTAACATTAGCTTTTTGGCTAAGAAAAACATCGAGGAATCTCTCGTAGTGACCAATATCAAGATCTGTTTCTGCGCCATCTTCTGTAACGTAAACCTCACCATGTTGGAATGGGTTCATTGTGCCTGGGTCAACATTGATGTAAGGATCAAGTTTTTGTTGTAATACATGCAATCCGCGACTGCGTAAAAGTCGGCCTAAAGACGATGCAGTAAGACCTTTTCCGAGGGACGAAACAACGCCACCAGTAACAAAAATATGCTTTGTAATATGCTCCTGAGAGTTACCATGTTTTCTTCTAACCATGGAACTCCATAGTATCTTCGAGCCTCGACTCGGGTGTTACACAATGAGCAACAGCTTCTAGTGCAAGTTTGTAGCCATATAGCCCCATGCCTGTAATAGTTCCAGTTGCAACAGCGCTAATAACGCTAATTTTACGAAAAGCATCGCGCGCAGAAGGATTAGAAATATGCACTTCCACTAGCGGCACTCCAGCATCCAAAACCATGTGAGCAGCATCCGCGAGCGCATAACTGTAGTGTGTAAAAGCAGCAGGATTCATAACTACTGGAGTATGTGTATCAGCTGCTTCATGCATCCAGTGAACCATTTGTGCTTCGTCGTCACTTTGGCGCACTTCTACTTGCAAATTAAGCTCTTGCGCCCACTTTTTGCAAAGCGAGCACAGCGCTTCAAAATCTTGATTGCCATAAACGTCTGGCTGGCGAACGCCTAATCGCCCCAAATTTGGGCCATTTACTACAAAAACCTTGCGCATATTTATCACATTTTCTTGATTTTCTTGATTTTCTGCATCTACCATTTCTGCATCTACCATTTTCTAACTTCTAATCTTATTAAACGCTTCGCGAATCGCCTCCAGCGGCGGATTATCTAAGTGAATCGGGTTTCCAATCCCGTCTAAAACAACAAATCGCAAGGTGTTGCCTCTAGCTTTTTTATCTTTATGCATCAAATCAAGAACCTTATTAAAAGCATCGTCACTACTGCCGCCGCCATTCCAAGATATTGGCAATCCAAGTGACTTTAAAAGTGAACTATGATACTCAACGTCTTCTGGACTTAAATAGCCCAAAATTTTCGCAAGCTCCGCCGCAAAAACCATTCCAACAGCAACTGCGTTTCCGTGACGCCAAGAAAAATGCTCTATTTGCTCTATTGCATGCCCAAGAGTATGGCCGTAGTTCAAAAACTCGCGCAAACCTTGCTCTTTTAAGTCGTTAGAAACGTGGTACGCCTTAACGCGCACGCTTTTTTCTATTAAATCGCAAACCATATTGTTCAAGTGTGAATCGCTTAAAACAGAAGAGCCATCGAGAGTGCGTAATTTGCTAGCATTTTGCGGATTTTCCAGAATTTTTAGGATGCTCGTATCGCCAATAAACCCTGATTTTGCAACCTCTCCTAAGCCTTCAACAAAAATATCGTTATTGAGAGTAGAAAACGCGCAAGTATCTGCCAAAACGCCTGCAGGCGTGTAAAAACTACCAACCAAATTCTTGCCAAATGCAGTATTTACGCCAGTTTTTCCGCCAGTCGAAGCGTCTACCATAGCAAGAAGAGAAGTTGGGCAATTTACGTAGCGGATTCCGCGCATCCAAGTAGATGCAACGAATCCAGCCAAATCTGTGGCTGCTCCACCGCCCAAGCCAACAATCGCATCTGAACGCGTAAAACCAGCATTTGCAAGATGCGACCATACAAAATCCGCAACCTTAACGGTTTTGCCAGCCTCTGCGTCTGGAATAAGAATGTCGAAAACATCGTAGCCAGCAGCGCGCAAAATAGTTCTTGCTTTATCGCTATGCCTTTGAACAGGCTGAGTGTGAATCAAAGCTACTCGAACAGGCTCTTTTCCAAGCATTTGCGGCAAAAGACTCATAGCACCAGCGCCAATATGAACATTATAGTCTTCAATATCTTTGCCACTTACATGCACAATTCGTTGCATAATCATATCTTTCAGCTTTCTTGCGGCAGGTTTTGGCGTTAATCCGTAAACACGAGCGTGCAAATTCGCTACTTTACAAAACACGGGGTCTCTTCTAGCAAACAAATCCAACCACCGTTTTGCTCCGTCTTTGCCGCTTAGCATAGGGCGATTTGAATTCCAGCTTACGCGCTCAATTGCATCGTTTGGATCCACTTGCAAGTAAACAACGCGGCCACCGAGTTTTGTATATTTTTTTAAGACTTCTTGCGTTTGTGGGCGCATTGGGGAGCCGCCGCCGAGGGCGATTATTGGGGCGGATTGCTCAGAATCTGCAAAAATAGCATCTTTAACAATTTGAGCTTCAATATCTCTAAAAGACTCTTCGCCAAAATCCTTAAAATATTGGCTAATCGGCATATTGATTTTTTGCTCAATTAAATCGTCTGTGTCTACAAAAGGAACATTCAAAATATGCGCTAATTCCTTGCCAACACGCGTTTTTCCAGCTGCAGGCATGCCGATTATAACAGCTAACGGCATTTTGTATTTAGGCACACCGTGAGTGAAACTTTGCAAAGATTCTTCGCTCATCTCATATGCTCTTTCCAAGATTGAACGTAACTCTTAGCATTCCTAGCAGTTTCTTCTAGCGAATCTCCACCAAACTTTTCTAACGCATACTTTGCAAGCGTTAATCGAACCATTGCCTCTGCAACTACGGAAGCTGCTGGAACTGCTGTAAAATCGGAGCGCTGATTAATTGCCTGCGCTGGCTGGCCAGTAAGCACATCTACCGTTCTCAAAGCACGCGGAATGGACGGAATAGGCTTCATTGCTGCACGCACGCGAATTGTCTCTCCATTTGACATTCCGCCTTCAATGCCTCCTGCGCGATTGCTAAGGCGCGCAATGTTGCCATCTTCGCCTGTTACGATTTCGTCGTGAGCAACCGAACCAGGGCGATTTGCTTCTTCAAAACCATCTCCAATTTCCACGCCTTTAATGGCCTGAATTCCCATAAGCGCGCTTGCTAATGCCGCATCCAATCGGCGATCCGACTCAACATACGTTCCAACTCCAGCAGGCATGCCGTAAGCCAAAACCTCAACAACACCGCCAAGCGTATCTGCATTGGCCTTTGCTTCATCAATGCGAGCCATCATTCGCGCTTGCGCATCTTTATCTAGAGTACGAACAGGCGAAGCATCCAACGCCTCAATATCATCTGGTGTTGGCAGGGCTAAACTTTTGCTTACATATTCGCCGCCGATCCCAATAACGTGCGCAACTGTTCGCACGCCAAGCGCCTGTTGCAAAAACGCATTAGCTACAGCACCTAAAGCCACGCGGGAAGCCGTTTCCCTAGCACTCGAACGCTCCAAAACCTCGCGAGAATCACTAAAACCGTACTTACGCATGCCTGTTAAATCCGCATGCCCTGGGCGAGGCCTAGAAAGAGGCGCGTTACGGCCTTCTTTTGGCAAATCATGGTCTAGCGGATCTGCACTCATCACTTCCACCCACTTTGGCCACTCGCTATTTGCGATTTCGATTGCAATTGGAGACCCAAGAGTAACACCGTGGCGAACACCTGTAAGCAAACGCACTTTGTCTTGCTCAAACTTCATTCGCGCTCCGCGACCATATCCAAGTCGTCTACGCGCAAGAGCAGAAACAATGTCTGCGCTAGTAATCTTAACTCCTGCTGGCATGCCTTCAATCATTGCCACCAGCGCTTCACCATGCGACTCCCCTGCCGTTTGCCATCTAAGCATGCCTTCTCCAATCGCGTTGTGCGTTATATTTATTGTTATACTTCTTGCACTTAATACTGTTCTTTATTTTAAATCAATACTCGATTCTAAATCTGTATTCTACTAACCACTAAGTATTGCTAACAATCCACGTAATCAATCGCAAAATCTGGCAAACTTTTCTAGAAACCACTATCTTTATTTGGTATTGTGTGATTCCTTGTTTGCTGTTGCGCGACTTCCTATTTAGTATTGCGCGAGGTTTGAGTATTTCTCTCCTCGCAGGCGCGCCAACCTGCCGGAGCGCTTAAAGCGTAGCGCGCGAAGGCAATTTGGCGCGCTGAGCAGCTCAAGGCAGAAGCACTGCTTCTGCGCTGCGAAGACGTGAGCGCGCTTAGACCGCGCGAACGAAACATCTCATTCATGGCGAAAAATCTCGAATCTCCACCTTACTTATCACTATAGAATTGCAGCAAAAGTTCAAAGCATAACAGCGATGAGCGCAGATACAGCTAGAACAGGCACGAACGGGATTTTATTTTGCACATTTTTAGACTTAACGCGGAAAAATCGCCAGCAGACTCTAGAGCAGATTTTCCACACTAAAATCCAAATTAATCCAAATATTCCGACTGATGCAAACCAGTAGATTATGCAATCAAATCCAAATAGCGCCAAAGCTTGAGCGATCATAGAAGCGCATGTAACATCGCCAAATCCAAGTGCTCCGCGCACGCAAAGTTTTTGCACCAAAACATAGATTGCAAAAACTGATACTGCACAAAGCCATCCGCGCAAAAGAAAATTAACATTATGAAAAGTAATCAGCGAAAAAATAAGGTTTGCTGCAGATTGTGTAAAAGCAGCTAGTACAACCCAAAGTCTAGGCACAATGCGGCTTGTTAAATCCGTTGCGCACAATGCAATCATGCATATAAGCGTTGGCGTTGTAAATAAACACGAGATAATAAACTGACTCATTTGATTATGCTAAATGCGCAAAAACTGCGAACGCAACAAATTATGCTCAATGTGGTTAAAGGCTTTTTGTAATTACGCAAATACGCAAAGTGAAGTAGAGAATCTCGGTGATGAAAGATACGCAAAAGTCCTAAATATTCAGAAGGTTTGATGTATTTCTCTACGAGCAATAAAAGAGGAGCGTAGCGACGGGATTTGCGAGGAGAGAAATACTCAAACCTCGCACAACGCTAAATAGGAAAGCGCACTACGCTTTAAGCGAAAAGGCAGGTCCTGTCGTTAGCGCGGTCTAAGCGCGCTAACATCTTCGCTTGCGTTGAAAGCACACTGTGCTTTCAACCTTAAGCAAGCTCAGCGCTACGAATTGCCTTTTCGCGCTACGCTCTAAGCGAAAAGGCAGGTCGTAGCGCTAGTTGGCGTTTTCGTTGGAACGCTTATACTCGTCGCGAATCTTTAAGAAATCGTCGTAGTTATCCGCAAACTTAGTTTCGCCAGTCTTTAAGTTAGTAGTAACAAAATAAATCCATGGACCATTCGCTGGATTAAGAGCCGCCAAAATCGCGTTATCTCCAGGAATGCTTATAGGAGTAGGCGTCAACCCCTTGTGAATCCTAGTGTTGTACGGGTTGCTTGCATCGTCTAGCTGCGATTGCGTAAGGTTAATCGCCTTAATCCCAATTCCGTACGCAACCGTAGTATCCATTCCCAAAGGCATGTCTTTAGCTAAACGATTTAAGATTACGCGCGAAACTTTGCCGTAGTATTCACGATTATTGACTTCTGCTTCTGCAATGGAAGCAATTTTAAGAACTTTTTGACGCAAATCACCCCTAGGAACGCCTAGAGAATCAAGCTTTTTAATGCGCTCATCTACCATTTTTGCCAGTATCTTGCTAGCTGATTTAATGGCTTTTACGTTGTAAACTCCAGGCTCCAACCATCCTTCAAAGCTTCCGCCAGCTTCTGGCGGCAAAATCCCCTCGCCGTCCGCTTTTTGAATAGCGTTAAATTGAGCAATGTCAATTCCCGAGATTTGTGCAGCCTTGCGAATAACCTCCGTTGCGCGCTCCCCTGCTTTAACGTCTAGGAATCCGCCCGCCTTGCTTTGATTGGAAAGAATTTCCACTACGTCCATTGAATTCATGTGTTTTTTAAGCGCGTAAATTCCTGGGTACAAAATCTTGTTATTTGCTGCAACAATGTTAGAAAAAGTGGATTGCGACTTTACAACCTGCGCCTTAACAAGGTTATTTCCCACTTCTACAGCTCCTTGGCCTGGTTCAATCGTAAATTCAACGAATCCACTTCCAGGACCTGGCCAGTCTTCCATTATTGACGACTGACTATTGTTTCTTACATAAACCGCAACGCGATATAAGCCGTATCCAACAACAAATAGCAACGCAAAAACTAGCGTAAGAATAAATGCGATTATGCGATTCCGCTTGTTTCTGCGATTTTTACGCGCAGTTCTTGCTTTTCGCGATTTTGGCGGAACAGGAGGATTGGATGAATTGTGACTCCATTTAGCGTTTTGATTGAAAAAATCGTCTATATTCTCACTCATTAAACGCTTCCTTTCTGATGGAGTTACTTTGCGAGTCACTTTGCGAGTCGCCTTTTACATTTTTGCAAGCATTTCTGTAATCGTCAATCGCAGATTGCAAAATCAACACTGCCGATTGCTGATCAACCATTGGACGATGCTTTTTAGTGGAAAAATCAGCATCTAACAATTGCCTATGGGCAGTAACTGTTGTTAGTCGTTCGTCGTTAAAAACGATTTCTGGAATAAAATCAAGCGACCAATCGCCATAATCAAAAAGCGATTTAATGCGCTTGGCTAAATTAGCACCCCATCTGCGCGCTTTTTTAGCAGACTTTCCTTCGGATCCATCTAACTGTAAGGGCAAACCAACTACGACTCGGCTCACACTATTGTCTTCTATAACGTTAATAACGTCTTCAATCGCATTAAATGAGTCGCCATAAGCTTGAATATTACCGATTGGGTGCGCAAAACTCAGCTCAGGGTCGGACTTAGAAAGTCCAACCCTGGCATCTCCTAAATCAACGCCAAGCCAAATCATACGAAAACTCTAACTTATTAATTCGGCTCGAGTGTTAAACATCTTAAACATTCAACCTTTTGACTATAGCTTCAAAACTTCGGCTTTCACGGCCTCGAGTGCTTCATCAATCTTAGAAGCATCCGCACCGCCACCTTGAGCAAAGTCTGGCTTGCCGCCGCCACCGCCGCCAAGCACCTTGGAAGCTGTACGCACCAAGTCGCCAGCCTTAGCGCCAGCCGAGCGAGCTGCATCGTTAGTAGCAACAGCAACCATTGGCTTATCGCTCTCGTTTACACCGCACAAAGCTACAACTACTGGCGCATCTTCGCCCAAGCGAGAACGAACGTCAAGAACAGTCTTGCGCAAAGCGTCGAAGGAACCGAAGTTTCCAACATTCTTTACAGCAAGCTTAATCTTTGAGCTGCTTTGCTTAGCTGCATCAACTAATTCTGGAACAGCCTCATTAAGCTGGGATTCGTAAACAGAAGCAAGCTTGCGATCGGAATCCTTCATCTTGTTAAGCAAAGACTCTAAGCGCTCAGCCAATTCGTCTGGACGCGCATTAACCATGTCTGCAAGTTGCGCAACCAAAGCATGCTCGCGAGCGCCATATTGGTACGCTTCTTCGCCGCAAAGCGCGTCGATTCTGCGCACACCAGAGCCAATAGAAGACTCAGAAAGGATTGTAACCATGCCAATCTTGCCAGTGCTCTTAGCGTGAGTACCGCCGCAAAGCTCGCGGCTCCAGCCATCGCCAATCTCTACAACGCGAACAATATCGCCATACTTTTCGCCGAACAAGTGCATTGCGCCAAGCTTAAAAGCGTCGTCAATTGGCATTTCCTTTGGAACAACTTGCAAGTCTTCGCGAATACGCTCGTTTACGCGAGCTTCTACGCGCAACAATGCGTCTTTATCAACAGCCTTTGGCCATTGGAAGTCAAAGCGCAGACGGTCTGGATCTACCACAGAACCGCGCTGAGTTGCCTGTGGGCCAAGCTCCTCACGCAAAGCCTTGTGAAGCGTGTGAGTTGCCGTGTGGCTTCTAGCCAAAGCCGCACGGCGAACCTGGTCAATATTGGTGTTTACAGGAGCGCCAACACTAAGCGTGCCTTCAGTAAGTCGGCAGCTGTGAACAATCAAATCCTTGATTGGTCGCTGAACATCGTCAACTTCCAAAATCGCGCCGTCATCGGAAATAATCTCGCCCTGATCAGCAATCTGACCACCGCGCTCAGCGTAGAACGGCGTGCGATCAAGAATAACCTCAACGTTTGCAGGAGCGCTAACGCTTTTAACGGAGCCTTTACCTGCTTCAACAATTGCCAAAACGTTTGAACGGCTGGAGAAGTCTGTGTAACCGAGGAAGTCGATTGGCTTTTCGAGTGCCTTCTTAATGTCGTCGTAAACGCTAACGTCCACATTGTGACGCTTCTTCAAAGCATCCGCGCGAGCGCGACCTTTCTGCTCGCTCATAAGCTCGCGGAACTTAGCTTCATCAACCTTAACACCCTGCTCAGCAGCCATCTCTAGAGTCAACTCAATTGGGAAGCCGTAAGTATCGTGCAAAGTAAATGCGTCGGAGCCACCAACAATAGGGTCATCCTTGTGTTCCTTCTTGGCTTTTTCAACAGCCAAGTCAAGAATAGTCGTGCCCTTTTCTAGAGTGCGGCGGAATGCATCTTCCTCACCGTATGCAGCTTCGCTAACCTCGTGGAAAGTGTTGTTAAGCTCTGGGTAGCTTGGCTCCATAGCGCCCTTAGAAACTGGGAACAAGGTTGGCAAAACTGGGTCTTGCACGCCAAGCATGCGCATTGCGCGAACAGTTCTGCGAAGAAGACGGCGAAGCACGTATCCGCGGCCAACATTGCTTGGACGCACGCCATCGCTCATAATCATCAACGCGGAACGCACGTGATCTGCCACAACGCGGAAACGAACATCCGCATCGGCATTGCTGCCGTACTTTACGCCGCTAAGCTTTTCTGCAGCTTCAATAACTGGATAAACTTCGTCAGTCTCGTAAATGTTTTCCTTGCCTTGCATAAGGTAAGCCAAACGCTCCAAACCAGCGCCTGTATCAATATTCTTTTGATCAAGCTCACCAACAATGTGCAAATCGGTCTTAGACTTTACGTTGTCTACCTGGAAGTTCTCAAAAACCAAATCCCAAATCTCAATAAAACGAGATTCGTCTGCAGCAGGACCGCCATCCTTGCCGTATTCTGGGCCACGATCCACGTAGATTTCGGAGCATGGGCCGCCAGGGCCAGGGCCACCAGTAGTCCAGAAGTTATCTTCCATGCCAAAAACTTGCATGTGCTCTGGGTCGAAGCCCTCATTCTTCCAAATTGCGCGAGCTTCGTCGTCATCTGTATAAGTAGTTACCCAAAGTTTTTCTGGGTCAAAACCATAGCCGCCCTTATCTTGCGGAGTTGTTAAAAGCTCCCAAGCGTAGTGGATTGCTTCTTCCTTAAAATAATCACCAAAGCTAAAGTTTCCAACCATTTGGAAGAAGGTGCCGTGACGAGTTGTTTTACCAACTTCGTCAATATCGAGCGTACGCACGCACTTTTGGTTAGACGTCATTCTGCGAGAAGGAGGCGTTTGCTCTCCTAAAAGATAAGGTATGAATGGAACCATGCCTGCAATCGTGAAAAGCGTCGTTGGATTTGGAGAAATCAGCGATGCAGAAGGCACGACCATATGTCCATGATTACCAAAATAGTCAAGATAACGCTTTGCAATTTCTGCTGTGCGCATGGGTACGAACTCCTTTTTTATTTATCAGACTTAGTATAAGACTACTTAGTAACTACTTAGTATAAGACTTATTTGTAAACGAATCGTCACGCTTATCAGCATACTTACTAGCATACTTAGAGTTAATCTGCGACTCGTGGGCTTTTCTGCTGGAATTAAAATCATTGTACAAAGACAAAATCGTGCTTAAAGTAAGATTTTTTGGATCTTTATCGAAGAAGAAATTCCTAGCGTTTTGTGGTAACTTTTCCTTAACGTACGCGCGAGCTTTTGTAACAGACATAACTCCCATTACAAAACCGATGCAAATCCAAAATAAACGCTTAAACATCACTCCCCCTTAGGCGTAAACGACTCGCCAGAATTTGCCGCATGCCTAGCGGAAGATTCTGCAGCATCCGTTGGAACAGTAGCCTTATTAAAGAACGCATTAAAAGTGTCTTTAAGCGCATAGCAAGCAGATGCAATTTTAACAACTGGCTTTCCAAGAAAAGCGCCATACAAATCCGTAAGAGCGCCAACATTTGTAGCTGTAGTGCGAGCAGCATCTGTAACGGCATTAACGTCTTCAAGGGTTTTGTTCACTTGTTTTACTGTGGTAACAGATTCGTCGATAGCAGGTAAAGCGTGTTCACCCGATTCCTTAACAGTTTGAGAAATCTGATTGAACATTTTACCCAGCCGAATAAGCGGATAAATCATAAATCCCGAAAGCACCGCAAACGAAATCGCCGCAATAAGAGCAGCAATGTCTCCAACGCTCATCGTAACCTCTTTCCTGCTGTTTTACACACGACTACCCACGCAATGTATTAAAAGATTAACGAAGAGTCAAGACTCTTTTTGTAAATTTAGCGAACATTTTTTGCGCAAACTAATCACATTTACTCGTTATATCCCTTAATTGTTATAGCTTGATCAATCGGCTCTGCTGTGTTGAAATCAAGGCGAGTTACACTTCCATTTTGCGGGCGCTCGCTTAAATCGTAACCAGCAGGCGCAAAACGATGCATAAGGCTTAAAAGCGTGTTTCCGTGGGAGATTTGCAAAACGTTGTCTCCGTCTTTTAACGCTGGATTGCTAGCGATTATTTTGAAACCGCCTTCAACGCGCTTCCAATACTCAATATCTGACTCCGCATCGTGGAATGGGTCGGCCTCTTTAAGCATGTCTCGAGTTGCAGCAAGACCAAATTTTTCAACGATTTCGTTATACGTTTTTGCTCCGTGAGGCGCGCCTGCAGCCCACCAAGCCATATTCATATCTTGGCCTTCAAAATAGCCGTAGCATTGCTCACGAAAATGCATATCGCTTACAAGATGCGGACGAATATGCGTATGCTTTTCGTTTTCGCTTAAAATACGCTCAGCTGTGATTTGCGCACGAGTTGTATCGGAGCAATATGCGGCAGCAAAAACAACGTTCTTAAGCTTTTGAGCTGCTAAATCGGCGTCTTTGAGCCCTTTTTGAGTTAGTGGAGAATTGCTCCATCCTTGCAAGCGATTGTAGCAATTAAACATGGTTTGGCCATGACGAACTAAATAAAGATGCAACAACATAACTTAATCATCTCACTTTTTGAGTAAAACGTGTAAAAATCAGAGCAATCAAGACTGACTAAACAAATTAAGACAAGACTAATCACAACTAATCAAGTCAGACTAATCCAAGTCAACATCTCCTAATTCTTGGAATCTGCTTGCAATCAACTCTGGAGTAGTATCGGAAATCCAAGATGCCATCCCTGCTTCCGACCCAGCCAAATACTTGATTTTATTAGCATCTCGCATAAACGAGAAGAATTGCAAATTAAGGCGATAATGCGAGCGGCGAGAATCATGCACAGGGGCTTGATGCCACGCTGCAACGTAAGGCAAATCAACGAAATCGCTGGAATTTGCATCACTCGCGCCAGAAGATAAGTCGAAAGCAGCCGAACTTGCAAACGATTTAGCGCTCGAATCGCCCGCGTTTGAAGACGATAATCCAAAGAACTTATTAGCACGCTTAAGAAGTGTTATGTAGATTTGCGCCAAATCCCAACGCTCTTGGTCGTCAAGCTGATCCAAAGTAAGAACGTCTCTAACAGGAGCAACATGCACCTCTAGCGGCCATCGAGCAGCAGCTGGAACATACGCAACCCAACTGTGATTATGCATAATCACACGCTTTTTAGCTTCAATCTCTGAATTCATCAAATCCTTAAGAAGATTGCTGCCAGTGCGCTCAAAATAAGCCTCAGTGTGGCGCAACTCCTGCTCTAACCTAGGAGCAATAAACGGATACGCGTAAATCTGACCATGAGGATGATGCAAAGTTACGCCGATTTGACTGCCGTGATTTTCAAACGGATAAATTTGCTCAATTCCTTCGATTTGGCTAATTTCTGCGGTTCTAAACGCCCACGCTTCAACAATCGTGCGCATGCGCAAAACAGAAAGATTAGCTGGAAGCATATTCTCGTTTGAACTAAAGCAAATCACTTCGCATCGACCAGCTGCAGGAGCCTGCTTCCACAATGGATTTCCGTCAACGTATGTTGTTGTATTTGGCACGCCTGCAACCTGAGCCATAGCTGGATAGCGGTTTTCAAAAACAACAACGTCATAGTCTTCGTCTGGAATTTCGCCATCTTGATACTCGCATTGCGCTTTTCTGCCAGCAAATGGGTCGATTCTTGATGGCGCAGAACCTTCTGCAGAATCCGCAGAATCATGATTATTTGAATCCTCACCAAGAATCGCAGCTGGCCGCTTTGCCCACAACCTAGACATAGGAATCCAGTCTCCTGTAAGCGGATCTTGCCTCATTTGCGGAACTTCGCTAGGAACTTCGTTGCCTTCGCTATCAACATGCGAAGTAAAACGATACGCCAACTTTCTAGGGTCAATCAGTTCCCTTGTTTTGTGGCCGCTAACGTATTCTGGATTGTCATCTATGTAGAAAAAGTCGCGCCCGTCGGAAAGTTTTGTTGCTGTAATGCGCATATGCTCGCGCGCGTAAGTTCCAGGGCGATACAACTTATACGGATACTCGCCGCCAAAATCGCGAATCGGAGATTGCGTTGCGTGCGGCGGCTCTTGCGGCGTAATACCACTTAAAACCGCAGGTACTGCAGGCATTTGCTGAGTTACATACAACGAATCGCGCACATCGGCAGCAGCTTCTCCTTCGGCTTGAGCTACAAGGCTACTAAGCGAAGAATCCCCAACACCCGTGCTTGTAATCTTGCTCATAACCGTTTCGTTTGCGCCGCTAGCTTTGTTTCTAGCACGAATCGCGTTAACGTCTATTGCATCAAAAGCATCTGTGTCTTCTAGACTTTTTTCGACTTCTCGTTCATCTGCCTTCTTATGCACAGAAGCATCATCAATCTCGAATCCTGCAGCAGCACCACCTTCAAAGCCGCCGCCTGGGCCTGCAAATCCAGCCGTAGTTGGAATATTATGCAACCCGTCAATCTTTTTAGGCTCTACCACAAGACCACCCCTTCAAAAGTGTTATTGTTTAGCGCGTCTTTTGCGTGTTTGTTGATTGCGCATGCGGCAAGTTGTTGTGCTTTTAGCGCATTCGCTTTGGTATTTTGTTGAGACATCTTTGACTCCATCGTCTCTTCTACTCTCTAGTCTTCTTTTTATTGCGTATTCTGTTTTACTTGTATTTTGTATCTTCTTTTATTCTTTTGTATATTCTTTTATATCTTAATAACACGCTTTAGACGCTTAGTTACCTATTATATATTTTCTGATTCAACACTCGCACAATGTTATATTTTGTAATATAACGGGCATTGTTGTAATGATTATATGTGATTTTGTTTTATTATTAAAGTGTTTTGTTGCATAATGTTCGGTTGCTTGCGACCTTTCCCTAACAAAAGTTAATGCTCACCAACACGTAACCAGCTTTTAGCATAACTCAGATTGCTTTTTATACAATCGCACTACAAGGCAGGTCGTGTCGTTCACACGGATTAGCCGTGCGAACGTCTTCGCTTGCGTTGAAAGCACACCGTGCTTTCAACCTTAAGCAAGCTCAGCGCGCCAAATTGCCTTCGCGCGCTACGCTTTAAGCGCTACGGCAGGTTGGCGCGCAAGTGCGGTAGAGATTCGAGATTTTTCGCAGCGGATGAAGCGAACCTCAGCATCTTTGATGGTGATTCGCTGAAGCAGCAAGAAAAATCGAGAATCTCGGTGATGAAAGATACGCAAAAGTTCTAGACATTCAGAAGGTTTGATGTATTTCTATACGAGCAATAAAAGAGGAGCGTAGCGACGGGATTTGCGAGGAGAGAAATACTCAAACCTCGCGCAATACCAAGTAAGGAAGCTCGCGCGCTACGCTCTAAGCGAAAAGGCAGGTCGGAGCGCAAACGCATTGACCCCCACTATGCAATGCACAGCAGGGGTCAAGCGGTATGTCCTTAAGAATGAAATCCAGAATTTAGCGAGCGTAGTACTCGACGACGTACTGGATGTTGACTTCAACTGGAATCTGATCGACTTCCGGCTTACGAGTCAAAGTAGCCTTCAAAGAGGCAAGATTCACATCGAGGTAACCAGGAACTGCTGGCAAAACGTCACGATGAACGCCTTCCGCAGCCATCTGGAATGGCACCATTGTCTGGCTCTTAGCGCGAACCTGAATGGTCTGGCCTGGCTTAACACGGTAGGATGGGCGATCAACAAGATTGCCATCTACCAAGATGTGACGATGCACAACAAACTGGCGAGCCTGAGCGGTTGTACGAGCAAAACCTGCGCGCAAAACCAAAGCGTCAAGACGGGTTTCCAAATCGGTGAGCATTGCGTCACCAGTCTGACCTGCAGTGTGCGTACCCTTTTCGTAAGCTGCACGAAGCTGCTTCTCGGAAAGACCGTACTGAGCGCGAAGACGCTGCTTCTCGCGAAGACGTACTGCGTAATCGGACTCGGTACGACGACGAGTGCGACCGTGCTCACCTGGAGCATATGGACGCTTCTCGAAAATACGCTGAGCCTTTGGGGTCAAAGCGATGCCGAGGGCGCGAGAAAGACGCACCTGACGGCGAGAACGCTGAATATTAGTCATTACTAATCCTTTATTCTGTCGTTATCTGAACGGAACGTGAACCAAACTTTTACGATTATTCACGCTGAGCCGGCCTCTCCAGTGCTTCTTCGTGCAAACACACGAACGCGAAAGCATTAAAACGCTTAAATAACGCCATAATTCTTGCGCGCCGACCCACTGATGGGCTAAGGCTCCAGATAATGCCTACGAAAAATAGGCATCGTTCCCTATACTACTCCGCGCCGTAGAATATGCGCGACGACCTGCCTTTGTGCTTGAGTGTAGCGCACAAAGGCAATTCGGAGCGCTGAGCCGCTTAAAGCAGAAGCATTGCTTCTGCGCGGCGAAGACGTGAGCGCGGCTAATCCGCGCGAACGCTTTAAGCTACAAAGTGCGGAAAATCGCTCGCGCGTTATGCTTTAAGCGCTCAGTCAAAGCGCGCGCGAAGCACGCCAGAGTCCATTGTGTAAACACAGTCAGCGCTTGCAGCAACAGATTCATCGTGAGTCACAACTAAAACAGCCGCGCCAGAAGCCGCACAATCGCGCAGCAAAGACACAACAGTTTGAGTGTTTTGCGAATCCAAATCGCCAGTAGGCTCGTCCAAAATCAACAAACGCGGCTTGTTAATCAAAGCGCGCGCAATCATAACGCGACGCATTTCTCCGCCAGAAAGCTCGCGCGGATAGCAATGCGCAAGATCGTCCACGTTAAGTCGCTTAAGCAAATCCATAGCGCGTAAAGTCAAACTAGCGTAATCATTCAGCTCAAGTTTTTGCGCTGAATCGTCTACTCGCTTAGAAGATGTGCGCGCAATCATAACAGGCAAAATAACATTATCTAGCACATTCAAATTAGCAAGAAGCGTTTGCGATTGCGTAACAAAACCAATGTTTTTTGCGCGAATCGCAGAAGTTTGCTCGTCGCTTATAGAAGGCATCGAAATATTGCATCCAAAAATCGTAACACTTCCACGAGTAGGCTTTAGAAGCCCTGCAATCATGTTTAATAGAGTTGACTTTCCATTTCCAGACTTGCCAACAATCGCCGCAAAATCGCCAGCTTTAAGCGAAAAATCAACATTATCTACAGCAATAAACTTGCGATTTTTGCGCTTAAATTCGCGAGTAACATTTTTAAGATTTACGACTGAATCAACTAAATTAACTGAATCGACTGAATCGCCTAAATCGTTGCTAACCACTTCATTCAACACTTCATTTGCCATCTCGCTCGCCACTTTACTCGCCATCTCTTAAAGTCAAATACGCTTCCTTACTTGCGATTCGCCCCACAATAATCGCAGAAGTTACCAAAACACTAGCAAGCGAAAACGCTACAGAAATCGCAGCAAGCGCGCACACAAGCCAAATATTCGACTCCAAGTACGGCAATTGTAACTGGCTAGAAATCGCAATATTGTATGGGAACAAAATAAGCGAAGCAAACGCAACGCCAATCACGCCGCCTACAACGCCAATCACAGCCGATTCACGCGAAATCATGCCAAAAAGCATGCGCCTATTTGCGCCCAAAATCCTCAATGAAGCAAATTCCCTCTTGCGCTCCGATGTAGAAGTCGCAAAAACGCACACAAGAATTAACACGCCCACAGCCCAAAACGCAAAAACGCCAAGAAAAATCGCCTTGTTTAGCACCTCTAAACTCTTTTTAGTCTGCTCTGTAATTCCGCCTGGAAAAACCATTCCAAGGCTTTTAATTCCGCTAGTTTTACGAATATTTTCCGCAACGCTCTTAGCGCTAAAACCCTTGCGCACTTTTACGAGAACAGCACTAACGGCCTTGCGTGCGTATTTTGCAGGAATCGCAGTGTGCCCAACTTTCGACGAATACTTAACAACCGCTGGAATCGTGTCTCTGTTTACAAACACTGAGTTATCTAAGCTAGTGCCCGTTTTAGCAAGTTGCGCAACAATCGGCCATTCGTGCCCATACAAGCGAACCGTATTTTGGTAAGACACAAGCACGTTTGCGCCTGCAATCATCTGCCCTTTTTTAAGTTCGCTTTTGTGTTGCGAATAAATCCATGGCGCGATTACAAAGTCACTCGTAGGGTCAAAACCTATGATTTGCAACTTTTCCGCGCAGCATCCAGCAGATAAAGAAGATATGTAAGTTTGCACGCTTGCTTTTTCAACGCCTTTTGATTTTCGTACAAAATCCTCAATATTGTTCGTAAAGTAAAACGTGCTCGATCCGCCATTAGTAAGCAACGCTTCCGCACGATTGTAAGTATTTTGCGGAATCACCATAATATCCGCGCCAAGGCGAGCGCGCATGCTGTTTAGGCCGTTTGAAAGATTTAGGGAGATTAGCGAGCCGCCAAAAAACACTGCAGCTAAGCACGCGGAAACCACGATTAATGCGGCGGTTCTTAGCGGCTTTTGCTTTAGGTTTTCTAGCGGCAATCGCTTTAATATAATAGTGTGCATAGTAAATTACTTAGATGCGCACTAGCAAGCAGATTTAGTGTCAAGATACACGCTAACGGATGCAAACACCAACGCGAGTACAGATAATACAATCAACGTTGGGCGCATAACAGATACGCAATGCATCATTGGGCTTTTGCAAACACCAATAAGGAATGTTGTAGTAGCAATCATAAACAGAGAGTTAGCGATTACAGCAATATTTAAGCCAGCGCGAACGTGTTCTTTAACAAATAGCGCAATAATGCCTAAAATCGCAATAACTACGCCAATTCCAATAGCCACGCGGCTTGTATAGTAGCATGCCATAGGTTGCATCATCATAGGCATTTTAGCCATTTTAGACATTTTGTGCATTCCACCAGTTGAGCATGGTTTTGCAAATGTCAATGGCGCTATAGCAATAAGAATTCCAAATACAATTGCATGAAGCGATGCGAATAATTTGTTCTTCATAATAAATACCTCATTAAAACTAGTTATTATTTTTTAGTGTTGCTTTTCTTTAATGCAACACGCTTTACGGCACTCACGTTTGCAAGCGCCACGCCTTTTAAATCTCGTTTATAACTACAATCGCAAAGATTCAGAACTTAATCGACTTCCCCTTGAGTCTAAAATCTTGAACATTTGCAGTTTTTACTTTTACTCTTTTTTAATTTTATTCTTCTTGCGTTTACACTTTTCTTACTCTTATATTTTTTCTTATAGCTTAATAGAAAACAAGTCTTGAATATTTTGTTTTAGTGTATATAATCACGCACTAGTTATAACAATATTACAATTAACAATTTAAAGTAATCTTAAATAAGGTTGTATTATTTTGCATACAACATCTATAAAACAAAAAATTTTACAATTTTACAATTTTACAATTTCTCAATCGGAGCAACTCTTAGCATAAGTCGCTTTACGCCATCCGAACCAAAGTCAACTGTAATAATTGAGTTTCTGCCCTTGTCTTGTGTTTTAAGAACAGTTCCAAGGCCGTATGTGTCGTGCGAAATTTTATCGCCTTCATGAAAATCGTTGATATTTAGGTGATTGTCTTTTTCTTGCAAACTTTGCTTTTTGTAAGATAATGACGATGTGGACGATTGCAAATTTGAGGTGGACGATTGACTTTGGTACGATGCGCTTGATTTTCTTGCGATTCGCGTGGTGACTTTGCCAGATTTTGAGCCATACGACTTGCTGTATGAGTTGCCATACGAACTAGAGCCATACGACTTTGAACCATACGACTTGCCATAAGACTTTGAAGAACCATATGAGCTGCCATAATGCGATTTGCTGTAGCGAGATCCGCTATAACTCGAGCCTCCGTAAGTTGTGTACGAATCGTCGCTCCAACCGCCGTCGCTTCCAAAATCGTCGGATAAATCGCCAGCAAAATCGCGGTCAAAATCTCTGCCTGCTCCCCTTAGTCCAGCTCGCATAACAGCCGCTTCTGTACGTTTCCAGCAAATCAAATCCGCAGGAATCTCGTCCAAAAACTGACTTTGAATCATCTCCGCAGACTTTCCCCATTGAGAGCGCTCAGCTGCCCAAGTAACGTACAAAATCTTCTTAGCGCGAGTTATGCCAACGTATGCAAGACGACGCTCCTCGCAAAGCTCCTTTTGATTGTCAACACAGCGCGAATGAGGAAAAGTGCCCTGCTCCATTCCAGTCAAAAACACAACAGGATACTCCAAGCCCTTAGCTGTGTGAAGTGTCATAAGCGTAACTTTTCCAGTATCTTCGCCCTGGTCTGGAAGCTGATCCGAATCCGCAACCAAAGCCGTAGTCTCCAAAAAACCAGCAACATTAGCATCAGGCGTATTCTGCTCATACTCGGCTGCAACCGATTGCAATTGAGACAAGTTATCTACTCTAAATTCGTCTTGAGGGTCCTTCGACTCGCGCAAATCTTGCAACAATCCGCTTTCGTTAAGCACGTTCTCTACAACCTTAGAAGGCTTGGAATCGTTAGCTTTCATAAAGTCAATAAGCGAAGTAATAAGATCCCTAAAACTCTTAAGCGCGTTAAAAGTTCTAGATGAAATACCAATTTGCTCCGCAATCTTATCTATTTGACTAAGAGCAGACCAAAAACTTATAGAATTTTCTTTTGCATAAGACGTAATCTGCGACTCAGCACGCGCACCAAGACCACGCTTTGGAACGTTCAAAATTCGGCGCATATTAACATCATCATCAGGGTTTGCAATCGATTGCAAGTAAGCAAGCGCATCTTTGACTTCGCGGCGCTCGTAGAACTTAGTTCCGCCAACAAGTTGATAAGGCAAGCCCGACTTAATAAGCGCATCTTCCAAGCTACGCGATTGCGAATTTGCGCGATACATAATCGCAATATCTGAGTAGTTTACGCCATCTTCGCCATCTTCACTTGCCAAACGCGCGATTTCTTGAGCAACCCACATTGCCTCGCCTTGCGCGTTATCTGCTACATAGCCTACGATTGGCGAGCCTTTGCCTAAAGAAGTCCACAACTTTTTAGGCTTGCGATTAGTGTTGTTAGAAATCACAGCATTTGCAGCGTCCAAAATGGTTTGCGTAGAGCGATAATTCTGCTCCAACATAATTGTTGTAGCGTTTGGAAAATCCTGCTCAAAGTCTTGAATATTGCGAATATCTGCACCGCGGAAAGCGTAAATCGACTGGTCGGAATCGCCAACAACCGTGATTGAAGACTGCGGAAGTTGAGTGGAATCTGGTGAAGCTGCGGAGGCTTCGTAAGCGTCAGTGGTTGCGAAGCGTGCGGAATTATCACCCACACCTGCATCACCCACACCTGCAAGCTGGCGAATCAAAACGTATTGCGCGTGATTTGTATCTTGATACTCGTCAACCAAAATGTAGCGGAACTTTCGCTTGTAATACGCGCTAACTTGCGGATTTTGGCGCAAAAGCTTAACCGTTAGCATAATCAGATCGTCAAAATCAACAGCATTCGAAACGCTAAGCCTATTTTGGTACTCCGCGTAAACAGCGGCGTAAAGCGCATCGGCATTGCCAGCAGCATTAAAGCTAGATGCACCAGATATAGACGCGCCTGGCTTATAATCTGGTGCGTAATTTTTAAGATTTTCTTGCCATGTAACCAAATTATTTTTGAAATCAGATATCTTAGATAATAAAAGTTTCGGCGTAAACTTTTTAATATCGATGTTCAATTCGGATGCGATTATTTTAACAAGACGCTCGCAATCGGAAGAATCGTAGATAGAAAAGCCCGATTTTAAGCCGATTGAATCGCCATGAGTGCGAAGAATCTTAACGCAAGCAGAGTGGAAAGTAGAGACCCACATGCTATTTGCGGCAGGTCCGATTAAGCTTGCCAGGCGCTCGCGCATCTCCGCGGCTGCCTTGTTTGTAAACGTGATTGCAAGAATTTGGCTCGGCCACGCTTTGCGATTAGCCAAAATCCACGCGATTCTGCGCGTAAGAACACGGGTTTTGCCACTGCCTGCGCCAGCTCCGATTAAAAGCGCGGGGCCAGTGTATTGGACTGCCTTGGATTGCTGGGGATTTAAGCCTTCTAACAGTGTTTGAGGGTTGATTTCGGGGAGGCTGAGGTTGGATGATGTGGATGGCTGTGCGATTGGTGTGCGCTGGAATGATTGGGCAGACTGGTTGTATTGGAAAGATTGGGCGTACTGTGCGGATTGGCTGTATTGAGTGTATTGGTTGGACTGGTTGTATTGAGTGTATTGGGCGGAGGCAGCGGAAAAATCGCCAGCCGCCGTAGAAGCAGAAACTTCGCTCGTCATATCTTCATCAATAGAAGCATCGCTAATAGGAGCATCACTAATAGGAGCATAGCTCTGCTCGTCGGTAACATCATTAATAGTTGCATCGCTCTGCTCACTGGCATCTTCTGGATTGCCAAACAAATCAAAATCGTAACCGTACTTGCTCAAAAGCCCCTCGCTCCCGTGTTCCAAATCGCAAAAATTAAACTCTAACCAATTTTAACGGACGGCAGCTAAACGCAAATCGTGCGTTTTGCGCGTCGACGATTAGTCGCGCTATTCCTGGGTTTGTTCCCTTTTTGGTCGATTTGGTAAACAAATGCGGGGAAAAAGAAACAAACTCGGGGGGGGGGGGAGAAACAAACTCGGGCTATACGACATACCTTCGAGCTTAAAGCGTAGCATGTAAAGTGAGTCAAAGCTGGGGGTAAGCTATACAGATACACGCCGAACACGCGGAATGCTGCGCAATTTGAAAGGAATCATCGTGCAAGAACTGGAAGAACGCATCCAAAAAGAAGGCATTGTTAAGCCAGGAAATGTTTTGAAAGTCGACGCATTCCTTAATCACCAATGTGATTGCGCGCTTTTTGACGCAATGGGAGCCGCGTGGGCGCAGCATTTTCAAAACACGCAAATCAACAAAATCCTAACAATCGAGTCTTCGGGAATCGGAATCGCGTGCGTTGCTGCGCGTCATTTTGGCAACATTCCAGTGGTTTTTGCAAAGAAAGCGCAATCAATCAACTTGGATGGCGATCAATACGTATCTACCGTATTCTCGTTTACAAAGCAGCGCGAATTCCCTGTGATAGTGTCTAGAAAATATTTGAGCGCAAACGACCACGTTTTGATTTTGGACGATTTTTTGGCCAATGGCAAGGCTTTACAAGGGTTGATTGACATTTGCAATCACGCTGGGGCCACGGTTGCTGGCATTGGTATTGCGATTGAAAAAGGCTTCCAAGGCGGCGGAGATGCGTTGCGCGAAGCCGGATATGACTTGGATTCGCTGGCGATTGTGGACGCAATGGATCCTAGCGATGGGTCAATCACCTTCCGCCAAGCCTAGTCGATGTAATTGTGCGCAAATTGTGAAAAAATTAAACATAATTCTTCACAAATCGCAATTTTGCGTAAAAATACGATAAAGTAGTTCGGTTAGTGTTTGAAGCCTATCACACTAAATGTGCTAGTTTTCAACATGCAATTTTTGATAATTTTCAATAAGATAGCTTGATCGATATGGCTTTAATCGGCTAGTTTTCAACTGATTGGCGGCTAAACGTATGAGTGATGTTGTGATTGTAAGCGCAGCGCGCACACCAATAGGAAAATTCGGAGGCGCGTTGAAGTCTCTCACATCTGTTGAGTTAGGCACAATCGCAGCAAAAGCCGCCATTGAACGCGCAGGAATCAGCCCAAAATCCGTAGATCAAGCGATTTTTGGAAACGTACTTCAAGCAGGTAGCGGTCAAAACGTTGCGCGTCAAATCGCGCTTAGATCGGGACTTGATGAGTCAAGTTGCGCAATGACAATCAACGAAGTTTGTGGGTCTGGTCTTAAAGCCATTCGCCTTGCACAAGCTGCGATTTGCATGGGAGATGCGCAAGTCGTAGTTGCTGGTGGCACGGAAAGCATGAGCAACGTGCCGTTTTACGCGCAAAACGTGCGATTTGGTGGACTTCGCTACGGAAACAGCGCGCTGGTTGATGGCCTGAAAAAAGACGGACTTTGTGATGCTTTTACTGGCAAAGAAATGGGAGTTACCGCGGAAAACGTGGCTGCGAAGTTTGGCATAACGCGCGAGCAGCAAGACGCTTTTGCACTAAAATCCCACAAGAAAGCCGTTTTTGCGCAAAATAACGGCGATTTTGATGCGGAGATTGCGCCTGTACAGCTTGCGGACGGAACTATTATTAGCCGCGATGAGCATCCGCGCGCAAACACATCTATGGAGAAATTGGCTAAGCTTAAAACGTTGTTTGAGGCGGATTTTGGAACGCGCGAAACTTGTGGAATGAGTGGAGCGAACTGTGGTTTGAGTGAGGCGGATTCTGGCAGTCGCGAAGCTGATGGAATGAGCGAGGCGGATTTTGGCGAAAAACACTCTCCTACTGTAACCGCTGGAAACGCAAGCGGCATCAACGACGGAGCTGCAGCACTCGTCTTAATGAGCAAAGACTACGCAATCACGCACGGAATCGACTATTTGGCAGAAATCGTGGGATTTGCCGAGGGCGGAATTAGCCCAGATCTTATGGGATACGCGCCAAAACACGTTATGGAGCGCATGCTAAAAAACACGGGCTACACCGTTGAAAACATTGACCTTTTTGAGATTAACGAAGCGTTTGCTGCGCAAAGCATAGCCGTGTGCCAGCAGCTGAACATAAGCGAAAGCAAGCTGAACGTAAGAGGCGGCGCGATTGCGCTCGGGCATCCTTTGGGAGCTAGCGGAGCCAGGATTTTAACAACACTTCTTTACGCACTTAAAGACAATCACATGCAAAACGGCGTTGCGGCGCTGTGCGTGGGAGGCGGAATCGGAGTGAGCATGCAAGTTAGGATGCGAAAGTAGAAGTAGTAGCAGCAATGTGATGCGTGCGAAGCGTTGTGACTGGCGTTGTGACGACTGAAGGATGCGTGTTGCGACACGCACGAAGTAAGTCGCAACTATGCGTGCAGAGTGTCGCGAATCGCACGGTTGCTGGCGACGAATGTGGCGGTTACTGGCGACTTGAATAGCGTCAATAGCGTCAATAGCGTCAAAGCAACATTGCAAAAGTGAAAAATCGTAAAAATGAAAATCGTAAAAATAGCGCAAAAAATGGAGAAACATGGCAGCTTTTCGAGAATTAAGCGTAGAACAGCGCATAAAAACACTGGAATCAGAAGGCGCGCTTAGCTGCGATTGCGCGCAACTTCTGCTCGAACAGCTCGCGCAAAGTAGCGAAGCAAACATTCCTGCAAGCGTTGCGAACAGCATGATCGAAAACCAAATCGGGCGATTCAGCCTGCCAGTAGGCGTTGTGCGCGGCCTAAAAGTAAACGGCGTTATGCGAAACGTTCTGATGGCTACGGAAGAGCCGTCCGTAATCGCGGCTGCATGCAACGGTGCAAAAATCGCGTCAAAAAGCCTAGAAAACGGCGTTGTTGCGCGCAGCGAGCATTACGTTACGCGCGCGCAAATCGTTTTTGAAGACGTGGACGGAAGCGTAGCCAAAACACTAGACAGCATAATGCGCGACGAGTCAAAACGCACGGCAATTAGTGAGGTTGCGCGCTCCGCGCACCCATCAATATACCAACGCGGCGGCGGATTAGAACGCGCGCAGGCGGCGGCGTTAACAGGCTTCGCCAAACTAACACTAGACATAAACGCGTGCGATGCAATGGGCGCAAACATTGCAAACACCATTGGCGAAGCTGTTAAAACCCAGCTTGAGAGCTGGGTTGGGCGCAAGGCGCTGGTGGCAATTCTTGCCAACTCCAGCCGCGCGGCAACAGTCGCCGAAGTGCGCATACACGTAGAAGCGCTGGTGTCTAGCGCAAAAACTGCCGCGGCTGGAGATGCCGACGGCATGCGCCTTGCGCGCCGCATCGCCGCCTTAAGCTCCCTGGCCGCCGTAGACGCGGAGCGCGCTGCAACACACAATAAAGGAATCCTAAACGGAATAGTGGCTGCAGCACTCGCATCGGGCAACGACACGCGCGCATTGCAAGCCGCCGCGCACGAATGGGCCGCAAAATCTGGCCGCTACATGCCTCTTTCAACGTGGACCTTGCAAAGTAACGACCAAATCCTTTACGGCCGCATCGAAATCCCGCTGCAAATCGGCACAGTGGGCGGCGCAATCGCCTCACTCCCAATGTCAAAAATCGCGCTGCACCTTGCTAAAGTCAATAACGCCAACGATTTTCGCAACGTTCTAGCAGCCGTCGGACTCGTTCAAAACCTTGCTGCCCTTCGCGCACTCGCGGGTCCAGGAATCCAAGCTGGTCACATGCGCCTTCAGGCCGCAAACATCGCCATATCATGCGGAGCGCGCGGGGACGAAATTCAAAAGGTTGTTCACGCGCTTCTAAACGAAAATTCTTCCGATTTGAACACGAATTCTGCAAGAATAATTCTTGATGATTTGCGCAAGCACAGGAACACGTAAAACCGCAAAAACGCGCGGTTAATGGCCATTTTTCCGCGGAAAAGTCGGAAGCTTCCGCGCCGTAAAATTTACACAACTAAAATTACACTTAAAAAATCGCAATTAAAAAAAAATAGGAAATCATGAGCAATACTTCACAAACCACGCCAGGCAACACGCCCCAAATTCCGCCAAAAGTCGGCATCGACCGCATAACTTTCGCAACCCCAAATTGCTACCTAAGCATGCGCGACCTTGCGATTGCGCGCGGAATCGACCCAAACAAATTCACAATCGGCATAGGCCAAAGCCAGCAAGCGGTGCCGCCAAATCATCAAGATATAGTAACGCTTGGCGCTCAAGCTGCCCTGCCGCTGATGCCATACATCGATAGCAACCGCCTCAAAATGGTGATCGTTGGCACAGAAAGCGGCGTCGACGCCAGCAAATCCAGCGCGCTCTACATTCACAAACTGCTAAACCTTAGCGAGTGGGTGCGTTGCGTGGAAGTAAAAGAGGCGTGTTATGGCGGAACTGCTGCACTTATGATGGCTCGTGACTACGTTCTGGCACATCCTGGCGCGCAAGTTTTGGTGATTGCTGCAGACATTGCGCGCTACGGCGTTGGCACTCCTGGCGAGGTGACTCAAGGCGCTGGTGCTGTGGCGATGCTTGTAAGCGAGAATCCGCGCGTGTTGCAAATCAACGATGACAGCGTTGTAAAATCGGCGGAAATCCAGGATTTTTGGCGCCCTGTATATCAAAGCACGGCTTTGGCGCGCGGAAAGTTTTCAACCGAGCAATACATTCGCATGTTCTGCGATGTGTGGCAGAAATACAGTGCGGAAAACGCCTGCAATTTCAACGATTTTGAGGCGATTTGCTTCCATCTTCCGTACACAAAAATGGGACTTAAGGCGCTTCGAGCTGGTTTTGAGGCAAATTCGGGCGTGTCGCACGCATGTGATGACGTGTCTATTACAAGCGATACTCGCGAACGTCTTCTTGCGCGATACCAAGACAGCACACAATACAGTCGCCGAATCGGTAATATTTACACTGGTTCACTCTATTTAGGCTTAATTTCTTTACTTGATTACGATTATTTTAGGAATTCTTGCGATTCATCAGAGTCTGCTGGTGATTCTTCAGAGTCTGCTTGCGATTCGTCTGCGGTTGCTTGCGACTTATACTCCGCAACGCACTCAAACGAATCGCCGACGCGCCTGTCTCCCCTACTCCCAGGTCAAAAAATCGGCTTATTCTCTTACGGTTCAGGCGCTGTAGCAGAATTCTTTAACGCAACACTTGTTCCAGGATGGCGAAGCGCGCTGTTTTCCAATCAGCACATAAAAACATTAAACAATCGCACGCAATTAAGTGTTTCGCAATACGAGGAAATGTTTAACAGCGCGGCGCCTTATTCTCCGCAAGATTTTGCCAGCAGCCAAGAGAATCGAAGTGGCGCGCGATTCGTGCTTGACTCCATCAAATCTCAAGAGCGCAACTATCTTTCTATCTAGTTGTAGTGTGATTGTACCGAATTTCAGCGTTTTTTAATACAAACGCACTACATAAGTAGCGCAAGGCAGATCATCGTTCGCGCAGATTAGCTGCGCTCACGTCTTCGCAGCGCAGAAGCAGTGCTTCTGTTTTGAGCGGCTCAGCGAATCGAAGTGCATTCGCGCGCTACGCTATTCCTCGCGGCTATTAGTAGCCGCTCGGCTGATTTGGCACATAAAGTCCACTGGACTTTATGCTTGAGCCAAATCACGCTTTGACTGAGCTTGAAATGCGTTATGCAATTTCAAGCTCAGTCAAAGCGCCTTTCGCGCTACGCTCTAAGCAAAAAAGGCAGGTCGTCGCGAAAACACGACAACACATAAGTATAGAGCTACAATGCACGCAATCGTAATTGTTCAGCCAAGATAGAACGATCAATCTTGCCTTCAACAACACTTTGAATCCACTGATATAACACATTATCGAATGGGTTTAGGCTGTCCTCAATATCAAGCAGAATTCCATTATTCCTAAGCAAAGCCACACAAGTTAACACCGTTGTGCGCTTATTAGCATCAGGAAAAATGTGATCTTTAGATAGATGAGTAGCAAAATCTGCGATCTGGTCAAAAATATCCATATAATCATGTCGCTCAGCTGGAGATTTATCGAAAATGATCGCAAATGTAGAATACAAAACATTTTCAACACTGCCCTGAACTTCTTGCTTAGTAGTAGAAAGTCCTTGACCATTGTCAACAATATCTCGCTGAACAGAACACACTATTCCAGCAAAAGCAATAATCTGCTCATCATTCCAAACGAGAGTATCATACTTGCTCATGCATCACCAAGAATACGTAAAGTATTAGGATACTGTTTTTTCACAGCATCTACAGCACTGATAAACGTATTTTGCATAGTAGGATACGAAGCTATATCAGATGATTGAAGAATATCGTTAACTAAAATCGGTTTTTTCTGTGCAGAATCGTATACGTTATGCCATGCGCCACCAAGGCGATGCGCATAGTTTACTAAATCGAACGCGCTCATCCAACCATATTTTTCAACAACAGACTCTACAATCTGCGAAGCATACTGACTTGTTTCATGATTAGGCGCATGAGTAATGCGATTGCGACCAAATTGCTTAAACGCGTTATATACACTAGGTTCTACAGGACCATATTCCCACGCTTGAATCTCATCAGTAAATAAAGGTTGACTAGGATTATTACGTAAAGCCTCAACTTGCGCAAAATATACGAGCTTGTTTAAAGCGAGATTGGTTAATGTTAACGTCTTGCCATGCTTTTCAATGAAGATTGCTGCTATATCTAATGCTTTCATGTTCAATCTCCTTTCAACATATACAAGTATGTAAAAAGTCGCTAACACTTAACTTTTAATAGAATTCTAAAGGCGGATGAGGCGAGATTCGAACTCGCGGTAGGTTTCCCTACAACGGTTTTCAAGACCGTCTCCTTAGACCGCTCGGACACCCATCCATGTGTGCTAGTCGCACTATAAGCACGCAAAGCACACAAGCGTATATTTTACCATAATCCCTAGGAAAAAACGCGCAGGCTCCGCACCTAGTCGCGTCTATTCCCCAGTAACTCTAGCAAGTACACAAACATGTTGATGAAGTCCAAATAAAGATTAAATGCGCAAATAATCGAAACGCGCTTAATCATTTCTGGCTGATTAGCATACGCTTCAAAAATCGCACGAGTCTTCTGCGCATCGTAAGCCGTAAGACCTGCAAAAATCAACACCGCAATCGCAGCAATAAATCGCATAGTTCCAGCGCTTGGAGCAACAAACATAAGAATTACCTGGCTCACGCACAACACCAACAAAGCCACCATAAGAATCGGGCCAGCCTTAAGCATATTCACTTTTGTAGTAAGCGCAAGCATTGTAAGGCACAGGAAGAATCCAGACGTTAAAGCCAAAACCATTGCAATAGAGCCTAGGCTAAACACAGTAAAGATCGTGCTAAGTGTAAAGCCTGTCAGTGCCGCATACGCATAAAAAAGCGCGCGGGCTGCCACAACACTCATTTTCATAACGCGCATTCCAAGCACAACAGCAAGCACCACTTGCGCAATAATAATGCCGAAGAAACCAAACCTACCCGTAGCATACAAGTAAGAGTAAAGCGCACCCGTACTTTGTGTAAACATTGCAACAAGCGTTGTGACGATTAGTCCAACGGTCATTTCTGCGTAAACTCGACGCACGCTCACGCGCTCAGCATGCTCGCGCACATAAGTAGCTTGCGAGTCTACAATTGTTGGGTTTTGCGCAAAATCGCCAGCATAATTGCCATTAAAATTTCCAAAATCTCCCATATATCCTCCTAAATTCTTATTAAGTATCTAATTATAGTACATTTGTACGACTATGCGTGTCGTGCTACAAAAAGCGGAAATAGCGTTCACGCGCTCTAAGAGCGAAGGCAGGTCGTCGCGTATTAGATTGTTACGACTCAGGCGCATCCTCCACGCGCGGCGCACCATTAATATCGCGATGAATCCCCTGCATTTGCGCCTCAATGGCCTGCAAATTCTGCGCACACTCAAGCAGCGTCTTGGAATGCTCCGCCAACTTTGCATCCGGCAAATCCGCCTTATAACGCAACGCATGCTCCAAGCTCGCCCAATAATCCATTGCAATTGTGCGGAATTGCACCTCCACCGGCGTGTAATGCGCGCCCGACGACAAAAACACTGGCACAGCGTAAATCACATGCAAGCTGCGGTATCCATTCGGCTTTGGGTTTTTAATGTAGTCCTTAACCTGCAGCACCTGAATATCCGTTTGCTTGGAAAGGTATTGCGCAACCGCATACACGTCGTCGCGATAGTTGCAAATCACGCGGATTCCAGCCACGTCGAACAGGTTGTCGCGAATCGAACGCGTTGATATGCTTAGGTTTCTGCGGCGCAGCTTCTCAAAAATCGAGTGCACGGATTTTAGTCGCCGCTCCATGTGGTGCACGGGGTTGTGCGAAAATCGCACCTGAAACTCGCCGTCCAAAATCTCCAGCTTGGTGCTGATTTCGTACATCGCGCCTTCGTACACCTGCATCATGTTTACGAATTCGTCCATTTGATCGGGCGGAAGATGCGGCGTTTCGCTTTTTATAGATGATTTTTGCGCGGACTTTTCGTCGGCGGTCGCTTGCGACTTTTCCGCGACTGGCGCATTTGTCGCAGCGGCGTCTGGCGCCCCACCATCGCCAGCCCCTTGTAAGCTTGCGTAAAGTTCAGCCAAATTTAAACGATTATGACGATCAAGTATCACGTCTTTTTATTTTACTCGCAATTTTGCATTTGTTTACCAAATAGGCCAAAACGTAAACAAACGCAGGAAAAAGCAACAAAATCGAGAAATAGCGCTAGCATCACTTTGCGCGCGAAGGTATGTCGCCGCGCCCTCTTGTAGCTCAAAACCACATGTAGAGCTACAAACACGGGAAGTTTTACTCAACCATCTATTAGTTCTAAATACTTATTAGCAGCTTTACGTATTTTCGCAGAATCAATCCAGCCATTCGTAAATGATTTATTAACTGAATGAAGTAGCGTAAATAATGCGTTTGTAAGATTTCTCTTTCCTTTAGCTATGTTGTATAGATTATCAAAATGAGCTGCTTTATTCCTAATCTCTTTAATATAAATAAGATTTTTTGCTATTGTCTTCCTATCCTCATCATATTTTTTATTGCTCTTGGAATCATTCACAAATGGAAATGCGTTACATATAGATATTTGCCAAAGTTTTTGCTGTATGAGATTGTTTTTTGTTGTTTCAGAAGATCCAATAAGTTTTACCCACGTTCCCCACATTAGTTTAGATAAAATGTCATCATGAGTTACACTGCTACCAGCATGAGCGTGAACTGCGATTTTTTTTGCTTCATTGATTTGATTTTTTATTAAGTCTTTAACTAAATCTGGCGTATATAGAGGATTAGTCCATGCTTCATTTTGCTTTTCTTGCAATGCAAGTTTGCGAAGCTCTAAATCAATTGAATTACGCACGCATATTTCCACGTATCCGATCTGCTCGTGTAATATTCCTGCTAATTCATGATTTGATTTGCATATAAGCATGGCTGTGCTCACATCATTATTCGCATCGCGCATATAACGTTCAAATCGTGCAACGCCGCAGAATTGTTGCGCTTCTTGAAGAGATATAAAAGATGTATTAACAGCCATTAAGACATTGTACATCTAGTTTGATATTTAACGCAGAAATACAATCACAAAATGAGTTGCGCAAAATGATTGCAAAAATACAAATCGTTATAGAGTGTGATAGAATTGACGTACCTGTGTAGGTTGCTCCTACACGTGATTTCATTGAGCTCTTGTTCATTTTGGACAAGAGCTCAGTTGCTTTATTCACATTCTGCAACTCAAAAGCTACAAATTCGGGAAAAGCGCTAGTGCAGTTTAACCACGCCGCGCCCAACCCATAGTATGTGCTTGCCGCGAACATCCCACTTGCGCCGCTTCTTACCAGCCGCCGCCGTAATCATCATGGAAAGAATCGCCGCCGAGAAAATCATCGCTATAACAAACAGCGTCATCCAAAGCGGCCACTGCACATGGTCCTCTGGCGCCGCAACAGGGTCTGGCAGCACGCGGTACCCCGTAACCAGCAGCCTATGCGAGTTAATTCCGTACGGCGTGCAAGTAAGCAGCGTTGCCAAATCGCGCCCAGGCTCGCGCTGCAGCAAGCTTATATCGTGCGGATCCACCACGTTTATGCGAAACACCTTGTATCGCAAGGTCTCGCCTTGCACGTCTAGATAAAAGTAGTCGCCCTTTTTAAGCTCGGTTAGCGAGTCGAACATGGTTGCGTTCGGCAAGCCCGTGTGCGCGGTGATCACGGTGTGCCGCCCCTTGCCGCCCACTGGCAAATCCGTGCCGTACAAGTGACCAGCGCCTCGCGCCAGCGTATCTTGCAGCGTGCCGTGGTAAATCGGCAGCTTTACGCCAATCTTCGGAATTTTTACGATGCCGATAATGCCCATCGGCTCCTCGAGCGTTTTAAGATAGCGCTTGTACGCAGGCGTGTTAGTTATGCTTTCCTGGCCATCGCCGCCGTACGGGTCTCGCGTAAGCATGTCTTTGCGCGCTGCGTTGTAGCGCTTTGCATCGCGAATGTGCGCGCGCCGCACGTCGCCAGCCTGGTCGTGGTTGTACTTATCGTACGCAGTGGAAATCTCCTTAGAAACGTGATTGTTCCACAGCGTTGAGCACACAGGGTAGCTAAAGCACAGAATGCCTGCAAGAACCAGAGCAATCGGCTCTAGAATGCGCATCAGCGCGCTTTTCTTTTTAGTTATTTTTTTAGTTGTTTTTTTAGTTTTAAGTGTATTTTGGTTTATTTTTTTGTTTATATTTTGGCTTGAGATTGAACGTAATGTTTGCTCTTCGGCTGCTTGCGATTCTTCCGCAACAGCGCGCGCACGCAATGAGCGGCACAAATTGCTAATATCGGCTAGCTTCATAACTCCTCCAAGCTCAAGCTATTGAATGAAAGATAATATTTGGTTTGATTTTGCTACAAACGCAATGAGATTTTGCACTTTTCTAGCTAAACAGTCCACATAGGATTGAGTCTAGGGTTTTTGCCCTAGACTCAATCGTTTATGGATTTAATCTTATAGACTCAATCACTTATGATTTGCTGATTAAACTAAGCAAATCACGCAGCCTGCTGCTCTTCTTCCTTCTTGCGATTCTTAAGGAATACGAACATACCAGAGCCAACAAGACCGAGGCCAATAAGCGCAAAGATAATCACGCCTGCAGCACCAGTTGCTGGAAGGTTAAACCAGTTCTTGCCGCTTCCATCAGGACCGCCGTTTGGAAGATCCTTGAAGGTGTAGGTGAAGGTCGTATTGGTAGCGTTATATTCAGTTCCAGATTGTTGAACAGTAACTTTCTCTACCTTTGGAGAAAGAACAAAGCCAGTTGGAGCCTGAGTTTCCACAACATATACATCTCCAACCTTAACTTCAAAAGCACCAGTCAAACCAGTGCCGTCAGTAGTGCCGTTTGTTGCACCATCAAGACCATCAGCAACAGTGGTACCTGTTGTATAGCCCTTAGTAGCCTTGTCCTTGCAGTTAGCAGCAGAACGATTCTTATCTGCTGCGCAAGTATCAGCATCAGACTTCTTAGCAAAGACCGCGAACTTAGCACCAGAAAGAGCTTCATCCTCTTTTACTCCGTTAACCTTCTTAATCTGGAACTTAACAAGAGTTACCTTTGTATCTGGATTATTATCTGGAGGATTAACTGGGTCTGGAGTCTTACCACCCGCGCCATGGCCTGGCTGGAAACCATACTTGTTGTAGAAGTCACCAGTAGGTGCATCTGGAGCAATCTTAAACGTAAACTTAACAGTTAACTGTGGAAGCTGAGCCTTGTTATTGGTATAAGCAGTCTTGATGGCGTCAGCAATGGCAGTAAGGCCATCCTCGGTAAACGTTACCTTAATGCGAGCACGTCCACTTTCTGGACCCTTTGCATTAGTAGTGGAATTCTGTTCAACACTAACATTGTAATTAGTTTTACTAGTACTATTAATAATATCAGTCGTACCAATCTTGACTTCCTTAACCAAAGCCTTAGCGTTTTCATTACTGAGATTAGCAGTCACATCAGAATACGCACTAATCAACGCATCATCCCACACAGCAAAGCCTTGCAAATCATCCTTTGTGTATTTATCAGGAGTGTTTGTGGTTGTTGTAGTAACATCGGTTGTAATGGTGTATGGAACCTCATCACCAGCACCAACAGTGCCAGTGGTGTCAACCTTCTTCTTAATATCAGTTAGCTTGTTCTTTGGCTCTACTTGTACATCATACTTGTAGGTGTTAGTTTTGCCATCTGCGCTAGTGACTTCTGGAATCGTCATGAAGAATGGGCTAGAAAGACCAGCATAGCCAGCTGGTGTCTTGGTTTCTTCAACCTTGTAAAGACCGATCTCAAGGTCAGAGAACTTTGCTTCGCCTTTGACTTTACCGCTTTCAGTCTTATCAGCAGTTGAAACCTTTTTAGGAGTGCCAAGAACCAAATTAGTATCATTTGGATTTGTGTTCAAAGCTGAAACCTTAGCGGCAACCTTCATCCAGTCGTCGTAGCTCTTAAGGTTTAATTCAGCAGTATCACTGCTATTAAACTTCTTAACCTTAGTAACAGTGAATTCTGCTCCAGGAACTTTTTCTGCCTTTTCCTGGTTGCCTTGAGCATTCAGTGCATACTTCCACTTGATAATGTTGATGGAACCCTTTTTGTTGGATTCAAGAGTCGTATCCCATGGAGCCTTTTCTGGAGTCTGATCAGCCCAAGCGGAGCTGCCAGCAACCACGGCGCCAGCAACGCACAGCGTGCCAGCCATCGCGAGCGAGGCCACCGCGGCCACGCACTGCTTTGTTATCTTATTCATATTTTCTCCTTGTTTGTTTTGTTCTTGCGAACACTTTGAGAGATATGTGTTATGTTTTGTGTTGCGCACGGTCGGCGGAGTCATCGCAAAGCCGCATGAACTCTGTCGGCGGCTACGATTTGCGCCGCGCGCAGCAAGATTAAATCCGAACCATGCTTCGGCATAATTGTCGTTACTATGTAACGCAACTACGTAACGCCATTGCCGACATATGGAACGTTGACACTGCAGTTTTTAAGCTGCAGAAAATTTTCATCAGCATCGCCACCTTTCGCTACGTCGCCTTAAAGCGCGAAGCTTTTTGGCAGTTTTGCGGATAAAAGCTTTAATTTTCACATTGCGCATCAGTGTCTCGCGCAACAACGCCTTACGCAGCAACGCCTCCAGCATCGCGCGCCCCCACTTGGTCTGGTCAAGGAAGAATCCAGCCGCCATAGCGCCCGTGCCAAGCACGCACACAACGCTCATCAGCATGTTCCAATTCACGCGATCTTCCCCACCCGTCTTTGGCAGCGCGAATTTAGGCGGATCGATCACGGTCACATTAACAGCAATTCTGTTCCAGTCTTTTCCAACGGTTACGCCGGCAAGCTGATTTGTTTGCATATTTGTAGACGAATACTTGTTACCTTCAATAAGACTTCCCTTAACAGTGTTATTAAACACCGTCAGTGCATTCGACTTCAACGCAAACACAGCGCACGTGTAATTTCCAGCCTTCTGAGGTACGCCAGCAATATCGTCTTCACTGCGAGACACAGCGCTTTCTATGCTGTCCTGCTTCCCATTCTTCGTAAAACCATACAGCAAGTTAGCCATGCAGTTCTTACTATCTTGACTGCAAGACTTTCGCTGCTCAGCACTTGCAAAAGCCCACGGCTTTACACTTTCGCCATAATTCTGATTAAGGTGCATATTGAGCGTATCGTCAAGCCCGCTACTCCACTTTTGCTCGCCTTGCTTAGTGCACATCATGCGCAATGAAATATTGCTACGATCTTTCAAGCTCCACGCGAGCACATACGGATTCTTAATAAGGCTCGTTCCGCTCATAACGGTAAGAGAATTAGCACCACCAAGCGTGTCATGAACAGGATCAGCGTCTTGGGATCTTAGCAATGTCATCTTAAGATCCTTGTCAGCTCCACTGAGACCTCCAACCGTAACTTTCGCATACACAGGCTTACCGTTGTTTCCAGAATCCGGGTCGTCCGAAGTGGAGCCATCCGGGTAATGGATGACAATCTCTTTCAAGTACGCTTTAGGGGCAACAGATTGATCTGGATGGAAGGTCACTTTGCCGTAGAGAGTGCCGTCATCCTTGGCATTGTGCTTGCCATTCTTTTGCTTGGAAGGATTGTCAGGCTTATTGCTTTGCTCACCAGTTTTATCGGCAGCGTTATTAGAAGCCCAATACGACCAGTCTAAAGACACCTTGTTTCCAGCAGTGCCGTCAGCATTTACCTCAAAGCCTTTTGCGGCATCCTTAAACTCAAACCAAGTTCCGTCCGGAAGCGCACCAGCCTTCACAGCATCCTGGTATTTATCCGCACCGTTAGCCCTCCTAACGCTTTGCGGCACAGCATTCTCAACCTTTTGACCAGCCGTAACGCTCACATCAACATACTTCGGGTTGTAGTAGTGGTTGTCGTTGTGAATGTGGATTGGTATTGCGCGATACTCGTAGTCAACACCTTTAACCGCGTTTTTGTTGCCGTTATTACCATCAAGCTTCCACTTGAAGTCTTTCAAAGGATCAGTGTTATTCTTACTTGCATCTTTGTTAAGTGCACCAACAGCTGCATCGAATCTAGCAAGCAAATCGTTATTGTCTGTCTTAAACTGTTTTGCTTTAATCGCGTAAGCTACGCATTCGTAGTCGCCGGATTCGTTAGCCTTGCCTTTAATCCACCCACGAGTACGCTCAGTGGTATCTTTTGAGTTACCATTTGCAATGTAATCGTCGTATAGCTGCCTATCAGGATGGCACTGACTTGCATCCTTCTCGCAAGCTTTCTGCGCTGACGCATCTTCAGTATGATTCCAAATCTTTACATCTTGCATCTTAATACCAGCAATACCGCCCGACTGGTAGTGAGACTTAGTGCCGTCTGAATTAATCTTATTGCAAATTGTGCGCAAATTGATTTTTCCAGGCTTATACTTGGACCATGAATCAAGCCAACGGGTCGTCTTTTTAGAAGTACCAAGTTCCTCGCCCTTAGTGAGTTTGATTGTAGTATCATTCCAATCGCCGCTACCTTCACGATCGCCAACATTCAGCCGTAAATTACCAGCATCCTCATCATGCGATCGCGTAATGTCTACCTTCGCATAAATAGGTTTACCAAGATTACCAGAATCCGGATCTTCAGAAGTAGAACCGTCCGGATAGTACACAATAACCTGCACTTTGTCAGAACCAACAGGGAACCACTTGTGCGGTCGGAACGTCACCTTGCCAAACTGACCCGTGCCATTCTTAGCTGAATCACCAGAGTCAGCTTTATTATCTTGATCATCCTCAAAGAATGTGTAGCTTAAAGGTTTCTTAAACTTAAACCAAGTTCCGTCCGGTAGATCACCTTCACGCACATCGTCTTGCGACGTATTAGCATCGTTGGCAGTCTTCTTGCTCTTAGGCACCTCAGTGGCTTTTTTGGTACCAGCCTCCATGCTAATAGTCTTATACTCTGGGTTGTAGTAGTGAGCATCACTATGCACATGAATTGGGAAGGTTACCGAATCCCAATCGATATGCCTTTGAGTGGCTTCTTGAGGACTATCTTCACTACCCGGCTTATCTGTTAAGACTGATTTAATAACATCTTCAAACTTGCGATTACCCGGATTCTTTACAAAACCTTCTACAGCACTATTAAACTTAGTTTGTAAACCACCCTTCTTACCATTTTTACCCTCAAGGTCTTTAATAGCGTACACAGTGCATACAAAGTCGCCATTTTCCTTAACCTTGCCATGTAACCAACCCCAAGTGCGCTCTACGGTATCATGCTCATCACCGTATAAGTAAAGGTTACGGTTGCAGTTTTTACCATGAACCGTACATTCATCCTTATTCTTTTCAGTAGCTCTTGTCCATTGTGATGGTTGTTTATCAATAAATTCACCGCTTGTAGTATTACCTTTTCGACCGGCAAGTGTCAGACCATTAATACCATCAATCTCATAGCTTTCAGGTTTACCAGTTTGTGGATTCTTTTTATAGCAAAGCATGCGCTGATAAATTTTTCCTTGCTTAGCACTTGACCATGAGTCAAAGAACATTGGCTTAGTGTTACCAGTAGCGTCGCCTAACACTTCATCTTTACGGAAACGCATACCATTGTTATCATTGTCTTCAATTCGTCTTCCGCCATATTGCGAATAAACATTGAGTTTTAAATCATTTTTTTGGATTGGTTGACTAGTTACCTCTACAGGCGCATACACAGGCTTGCCAAGATTACCAGAATCCGGATCTTCAGAAGTGGAACCATCTGGATAATGCACAATTACAGGAGCAAAATATTCACCAAGCGTTACAGTTTTTTCTGGAGAAAAAGTAACTTTGCCATATCTAGCGTCAGTAGTACTATCTTCAGGCTCATCCTTGCCTGATTTCTTGTTACTTTGCTTATTGACAAATTTATACCATGTAAGAACATGTTTACTATCCTTAGGATACTCTTTTAGCTCAAACCAAGTGCCTTTTGGCAACCTAGTACCATTCTGCACAAGCTCCTGTTGACTCTTGTCATTAGCTTTCACGCCGTTAGCACCAGAATGGCTTACTGGAGCAGCCGATTCTTTAGACTTACCACCAGCCTGCACATATACCTTATCGTATTGAGGATTATATTTGTGAGCCAAAGAATGCGCAACAAAAGTTACTGTCTTAGACTGCCAGTCGTATTTTCTAGTATTATTATTCAGAGTAAAGTCATGTTTTTTTGCTTTGGCAGCATTATCAAAATCAGTTTTTGCTTGGCTTCCATCTCTCAAAGCAAACACGCGGCAAACGTACTTACCGCCCTTATTAGGCATGCCAGAAATCTCACCACGCGAACGTTCAATAGTAAAAGCGTCACCATCATACAACTTTGAATTATTGCACGTTCCATTAGTGAAGCAAGATTCCTGCTCCTTATCATCAGCGTGAGGCCATTTTTCAGTCTGCTTAAAAGTCAAACCATTAAAAGTATTATCGTTATACTCCTTGGACAGGTCACTAAAGGTATAGTCTGACTTTTCTACTTTCCCACCTTTTTGCGTTGTTTCCTTCCAACAGAGTGACTTTAACGATATTTGACCAATTTGATACTGAGCCCACGAATCAATCCAAATACTTGGTTTGAGTGGATCGTTAACAGTAATAGTGACAGAACCATTATCTCCTAAATTAGATCCTGCATAACCGTTATGAATATTCAACTTCAGCTCAGAATCTTTAGGATTTGGACGCTTAAGATTAACCGAAGCATACACTACGCTCTTATTAAAATCTCCATTTGCATCAGCATTACCTGCATCGTCATCAGTAGAACTAGAACCATCCGCATAGTGAACTACTACAGGAGTACGGTACTTCCCAGAATCTCCAGGATCCCTCCATTTGTTTGAATAAAAACGTACTTGCCCATTATTTTTATCTTGAGATTCTATGCGCGACCAACCAAGAACTGAATCGCTCTTTAGAGTATTCCTACCAGATTTTTTCGTATACTGTTGCAGTTCAAAAGTAGCATCTGACGGAAGAGGTCCAACTTGAACAATATCCGAGTGTTTCTTGCTTGCGTCCTTAACACTTTGTGGTTTGGCAGTGTAAACAATCGGCGTAACATATCTCTGATCATCACCGGTTTTTTCTGTCAAATCAACTGGAGTATAAACAGGGTTGTACAAGGACGCCTGTGAAACGATCTTTATTTTAGTTGGGTGCTGCTCCGTAACGAAAGAGCCACGATCATAATACTTACAGTTATACGGGTATCTAGAAGGATTAGGATAAGTAATTTTTGTCCCAAATTCAAGAACTTTGCCCTTATCTTCTTTTCTAGGATTATAAGTTACATGACCAGTTCTGCTATCAATATACACAGAACCCTCAGGCATATTAGATGGAGAATTAACTACTTTTACACCTTTAGGAATTTTGTTAGTAAGTTCATATTTTATTCCAAGATTGGTAGGCAAATTAGTAGTCGTACCACCATCGTATTCAAAACTGCCCTCCGAAGAATTACCTTCCCACTCACCGGTTTTTGCAAACGGTTTCATTGTAACAGGACGATGATATGTAGTAATAGGAATATTATCTTGCCCATACTTTTTATCATCTGAATTATTGTATTGAGGGTATGAAATCTCATCACCATTTGTCGTATTCATTTTTACTTGATGCTCAATGTAATCAGGAATACCATCACCATCAGTATCAAATGGACCCATAGCAGCCCACTTGTTACGTGTACCACTTCCCCAACTGCCAAGAGTACCATTTGAATTCCAACCAGCGATAATAGGCAATGTTTCCGGATTAACACCATCCTCAACGAAAGCCTCTATGTGCCACTTATATCCATAAGTGGTATCAGCCTGTCCCCAATCGGCTAGCACGCGACCAAACTTATTGCTGGAATCATTTGGATTATGCGGACTACCTCGCCATTTACGAATTTCACAAAAACCATATTGATTCTTAAATTCGCCGCAAGTAGCGTTATCGCCATATTTGCCAAAAGTTGCATTCCAAACAGTCTGAAAATCGTCATCGCCATCAGCGTAAGAGTAATTCCTACCTGTAGCAAATTCTGCAGGACGTTGATGATTATGTTTTACTTCATTTGAAAATACAAATTTATGTAATCCATTGTCAAAAGTACGCACTGTTTTCGTTCGTGTAATGTAAACAGAACTCTTATGATTTTCATCCCCATCCCTAAGACCCTTTGGAAGAAAAACAATAAAAAGCGGTCTACCTTCCCAAGACGCACCATCCTTAGGCTGATTGCCGTGAGGAAGTTGTTTCAACGAAGCAGAAGCAAACCCAATGGACTCCTGGTTGAAAACAATATCCCAGCTGATCTTAGTTCCGCTTTTGCCATAATCACTATCCCACTGATTATATTCGATATTCGGATAGGTAATAGAGATATCACGAACAGCATCGCCAACCCAGAAGTTGCCATCAGTAAAGTAGCCATTGCCAGCGTAATCCCACCAAGCCTGAGTTGCATTTGCTTCTTTTACCGGCGGCACTATGAGCATGGTTACTATGGTGGCAAAGGTGACAATTATTGCGAGAATCGAGTTTTGCAAGATATGCGATTTTCTTGCTGTTTTACCTACGTATGAGCCTAATGAATCATTCTCAGATGATGAAGAATATGAGGAAGAAGATGATGAAGAATTTACTTGCATATTTGAGTACGAATAAATTGGCGCACTGTGGTAATCGGAATCTGGGCGCGTTGAATAGGTAGAGTCAGAACCAGCAGGCGCATCTGCCACGCTATTCGCATTGTCAGTATCGCTCACAGAAAAAACCTTCTGCGCAATACGGCACACGCGAGATGTGAAACGAGCAAACTTTGCAGGTAACATAATCGACTCACCTTCGATTGTCATTTTTGGCTAGTTTGTACATCCTAGCCATTTTGGCAATTTCGGCCATTGCATAAGCAACACCCTGCTTTTACATGAATCCCAAAATTGGGCAGAATACTACACGTATCCAGTACAGAAGTACTAAGAGCATTCAAATACATGAACTAGCATTTAGCAATCGCAACATTTACACAACGCTTAATGCAATTCCACATGTGAGCACAACAATAAAGCAGCAGAACGCGCAGCTTTACTAAAGTACTCAAGCAAAAGCATTTAGCAAATATACCCCCCCCCCCCAGAACGAATTGCAAGTTAAAACCTCTACAAATTGCGGAGTGCGTAAAAGTTTTTATAATGATTGACTTTTGCAAAAAAATCTATTGAATACTAGATAATAACCGAATACTTTTATGTAGTAAGTGAAGTGTTTTTTGTGACCCGCGTGTCGCAAAAACCACAACATCTTGTGGTTTGGGTGCGCGCGAACCACAAGCGCGCAAGCATCGCGGCTAATCAGCGCTAGCGATTTCCCGCACTTTGTACCAAATTCAACCCAAATCACGTACAAAATGCGGAACAACCTTCCGCACTTTGTAGCTCTAGACAGCGCTCTGCTTGCGTTATATTTGTCTCATCAATGATGCAAATATAACGAATTTTGGCAAAAAGTGTTACAAATGCCTCACCGCTGAGACAAATATAACGAATTTTGAGCAAAGCACTCAGGTAGGTCGTGCCGTTCGCGCGCTACGCTTTAAGCGCAAAGGTAGGTCGGAGCGCAAACACACTACATCAAAGCGCGAAGACAGGTCGTAGCGCACATTTGGAGCAAAACACTAGAACATTATAAAACCCTAAAACTCTAACTCAGGATTCTTTAACAACTCATCAAACATCGCATGATACAAGCGCAAATTCAAAGACTCTATCCGCGTAATAGTCGAGATTTTACCGCCAGCATCTTTCGACGAAGCGCCACAAATATAAACAGCCTCATCATCCGTCCCATAATCTATAACTACATACCTATCGTGATACTTCCTACCAGCAGTCTTAAACTTCAAATCAACACTAGGATAATCGCTTACAAAATCGCTCAACATGCTTTCCGTAAGCATATTCTTATTCCTAGCATTATCACTAAAAACTACAATTTCAACACCTTCCCCAGCAAAGCGTAATAATTCCAACGTTTTAAGACCAATATAATTATCTACAACATAAATGCTTTTCTTAGCTGACTTATATATTTTGCAATACGCAAGATCCGCTTCTATTTTGTTACCGCCCATAAGAAGAAAATGTTTATACGAATCTGGATTAATAAAATTATCCATTACCTTATTAAAATCTTCCTTCGTTGCCATTTGAGATTTTATTTCCGCTATATCTTTAGTATTCTGGTTTGTTTGAATCGCAAGATGCGCTAACTCGTTCGCGCCAATAAAATCCTTATTTTCAACAATATAATCCTTCATTTGCTTAAAGGTTCTAATAAGCGCTTTCGACTGCATTGTGGCAAGTTCGCCTCTTAACACTGTCATAAGCATATAAATACCTTGCTCAGTAAAAGCATATGGAAGTGACCTGCTTTTAGAACTAATATTTGCGGTCAAAAAATTTGATTGCAAATATTCCAACTCGGATTTGCTTAGCTTAAACATAAAGTCGTTATCAAACTTTTCTATGTTATTTTTTACTTGTTGATTGAACGCTCTTGTACTGTATCCGTATATTTCAGCTAAATCCACATCAAGCATGACTTTTTGATTGCGAATGTTATAAATTTTTTCTTTTATCGCTTTAGCGTCTATTATCATTCCAACAGACGCGTTTTTAGATTCCGCAATCGTTAAATTTTTATTCACATCTACCATAAGATCACTCCTAAAAATGTGCGTAAAACCTAGCGCCGTGCAACAAAAACTACACTTCTGACACAAAACCCATAAATCACAAGCAAAATTACAAAATCAATCGCAAGCCACAAAACATCTAACAACTAGCAAAACTAGCATGCATCAGCGCATAAATATAATTCTACAAAACAAGAGGATTTACCGAAAATGTTGCTCAAATCGGCAAAATCAACAACCAAAAGCGGAAAGGTCGTTTGCGTGTTACTGAAAATCATCAACAATTGCTTGCATTATTAATGACATTTACGTTACATCATATATAATTGTCGTATATATTTATGCAAAAGTACAAAACTCCCCACAAAAGCATAAGAGTAGGAACCAAGATGACTACAGCAACAACAGACGTGGTAAACGTAAACTTTCGCACAAAGAAAGAAGACAAACTCAACGCAGAACGAGTTTGCAAAGAACTCGGAATCTCTATGAGCGCCGCGCTGAACGTGTTTATCAAAACGATTGGTCGCGAAAAGAGAATACCGTTAGATTTTTCGCTAGACCCATTTTACTCGCCGTCAAATCAGGCATATTTGAAATCGCAGATTGATGGCGTTAAAAATGGCACCATAAAGCTCGAAGAGCACAATTTAATCATGGATTAGATTAAACCTTAGGATTCAAACAATGAGAAAAATTGCTTGGACTCCAGACGCTTGGAGCGACTATCTCTATTGGGAAAGCGATAATAAAACTCGTAAAAAGCTTAACAATATTATTAAAGAGATTATGCGGAATCCAATCGATGGAAAAGGTAAACCCGAACCACTTAAAGGAAACTATTCTGGTTGTTGGAGTAGACGAGTAAGCGATAAAGATAGAATCGTATACTCGTTTACAGATGACACGATTATAATTTATGCATGCAAAGGCCACTACGACGATAAATAACGCAAAAACACAAACAACGCGGAGGCAATACTACGAGCAGCTTAATTAGGCGGCAGATTCTGCCAGAGTTTATACCAGTTGGCGCGCGAATTGTTGTGCGAACGTACAAAATCGCGCAATTAGGCGGCGGCGAAAGATTACAAAACGCTGGCAGCACGCAAGCAAACAATGGCTGTGCTCAAACAGACGACGCCAGCACGCAAAAAATCGAATACCACGACGCGATTGGTCACGTAATCAGCTGGGACGGCGAAACATTGCATCTTATGCGCGACGCGGCAGCAAACGGAAGCAGACCCGAGCAAGAAATGTTCCTCGACGCGCGTACAATCGTGCGATTAAAGCCAGTACCCGAGCGCAAACATCGCAGCTAATATGCGCAAGGCATGTAGTGCGATTGTACTGAATTTCAGCGTTTTTTAATACAAACGCACTACATAACTCCGCATTTTGTACGTGATTTAGGTTGATTTTGGTACAAAGTGCGGAAAGGCAGGTCATGTCGTTAGCGCGGTCTAAGCGCGCTAACGTCTTCGCCGCGCAGAAGCAGTGCTTCTGCCTTGAGCGGCTCAGCGCTCCGAATTGCCTTTTCGCGCTACGCTCTAAGCGAAAAGGCAGGTCGTATCACGCAACCACGCCGTTGGAAATCAGCTCGCGCGCAACCTCGCGATACTCCTTAGCAGTCTTATGCTCAGGAGCAAAAATCGTAATCGGAACCGCCGCAACAGTGGAATCTGGCAGCTTAATCGAACGCGAAATAACAGAATGCAACACGCGCCCCTGGAAAGCCTCGTAAATCCTTTGCAAAACCTCTTCGCTGTGCAAAGTGCGCGTAAACATGGTAACGAGCACGCCAAACACTTGCAAATCTGGGTTAATTCTGTGCTGCACTTTTTCAATCGACTGCATAAGCAGCGCCACGCCTCTAAGCGCAAAGAACTCCGCAGCAACAGGAATAATCACACCATCCGCCGCCGTAAGCGCATTTACAGTGAGCAAGCCAAGCGAAGGCTGGCAGTCAATAATAATAACGTCGTATTCGTTACGAACTTTGCGCAACACGCCAGCCAAAATCTGCTCGCGACCAACCTCGGTAACAAGCTGCACCTCTGCAGCCGAAAGATCGATGTTTGCGGGCATAACATCAATGTTTTCTGTGGCAGTGCTACGAATCACATCGTGCACGTCTACAGAAGAATCAAAAAGCGCCGTGTAAACAGTGTTATCAAGCGCGTTCGCATTAATCCCAAGCCCCACCGTTGCAGCGCCTTGCGGATCGAAGTCAACAATTAAAACGCGCCTACCGTATTGACTCAGCGCACCAGCGATATTGATGGAGCTGGTAGTTTTACCAACGCCACCCTTCTGGTTACACATAGCAATAATGCGCGCAGGACCGTGCGTTGTAAGCGCATCGGGCGCGCGGAAAGTCTCATATTCGCGTCCAAGTAAATCAGTAGGCATACGCTCCAGTCTATCAAAAGGTATGTTCAGTGGGTTTGCGCGATGCGGCGGCGAATATCACACCTATCTTGCGCGCGGATGGCTCATAACATACGCCTCCATAAGCGCGTCTGGACTTATATGCGTGTAGATCTGCGTTGTTGTAACGGACGCATGGCCAAGCAGCTCCTGAACTGTACGAACGTCGGCGCCGCCCGAAATCAAATGCGTTGCAAAGGAGTGACGAAGCGTGTGCGGGTGCAATTCTTTGCCGATTTTTGCCATCTTGCCAGCATGCGAAATCGCCTCCCACGCGGATTGGCGAGACAGCGATTTGCCGCGTTTGTTGAGGAAAATCATGTGAGAATTTGCGGATTTTGATGATGCGTTTGATGATGAGTTTACTTGCGACTTGAGTTGCGACTCTGCGGAAGCTTCCGACTTTTGCGCGCGACTTGCAAGAATCGGCCTAGCTTTATCTAAATAATCGCGCAACGCACGAACCGCACACTTTCCAATCGGCACAAGTCTCTGCTTTTGCCCTTTTCCGCTAAGCCGCACAACCGATTCCGCTAAATCAATATCCTCAAATTTTAAGCCAACCGCTTCGCTAACGCGCGCGCCCGTAGCGTACAAAAATTCCACGAGCGCACGGTCTCGCAGCGAGACGGCATCTGTGCTACCAAAGCCGCCAGCCGCATCGATTACGCGCTCAACTTCGCTAATGCTGAGCACGTCTGGAAGATGCTCCGACTGCTTAGGCGCTTTGACTTCTGCAGAAGGGTCGCTTGCGATTTGCGCGTTGGAAAGCATGAATTTGTTCCACTCGTGGATGCTTGCGATTCGCCGCGCAATCGTGCGAGGGCCTAACCTTTGCGCTGCCATTGCTTGTGATGACATTGCTTGTGATGACATTGCGCGCACGTATTCTTCAATATCTAGTTGCGTGATTTTGCTAACATCGTTGATTTTTCGGGCTTCGCGCAGCCAGTTCGTGTATTTTGTAAGATCCGACTCGTAAGCTTCAACGGTTTTTGGAGAAAGCCCGCGCTCCACGCTTATGTGGTTTAGAAATTGCTGGATTTTTGAGGAAAATGGCGATTGTTGCGATTGATTTGCATGCGATTGTTGCGATTGATTAGTGCTCGGCTGATGCGATTCGGTCATATGATAATTATATGCCGCTCGAATCTACCAGTTCGAGTTGCGCAAATCGCAAGTAACCACAGAATCGCTAAACGCCACGCCAACAATCTGCTCGCCACTTTGCGCGCTTTGAATCAGCTGACTTTGCCAATCACCTGGGCAATCAAGCGCAAATCGAAGCTCGCGCAAATAGCCATCTGACTCATCGCAAGCAACCGCGCGCTCTTTATACTTGTATTCGCGCCAAGAATCAGCCTTAGCAAAAAACGCGCGCTCATCGCACTCATCGCTCTCCTCAAGCATCTTCTTAGCAAAACTCAACTCCGCAATAACGCTACCCAGCAAATCCGCCACATTTCGCCGATTTTCCACAACCATCGCACGCGTGCGATTCGGGTCTGTAAGCGCCACTCGCGTCATATCTCTCCAAGAACCAGCCGACATTTGCAACGCAACATTGCGATTCTCGTTTTCACACAAAACATTCGCAAGCGCTGTAGAAACAACGTGCGGCATGTGTGAAATCAGCGCCGCAGAAGCATCGTGTATAGAATCGTTCAACACAAGCGCGCGGTTTCCACACAGATTAACAATCACGCGCAAAACCGCCAAAAATCGCCAAAAATCGCTGCTCTCATCAACGCTAACTGCCCAAAGCGCACCGCGCAGCAACTCCGCGCTCGAAGCCTGCCAACCCGTAAACTCGCTTCCAGCCATAGGATGTGCGCCAATGTAACAATCGCCAAGACCTGCAGCCTTAACCTGCTCTCGCACAAGCCCTTTAACGCTGCCAACATCCGTCAAAGTAGTGCGCTGCTTGTTGATTCCGCGCGAAATCTCGCCAAGAACTTCTGGCATAGATGCAAGCGAATTGCACAAAATCAAAACATTTGGCTGCATGCGCGCAAGATCCGCAACGCTTTCAACGCAAGTGATTCCAAGCGCTCTCGCCTCTTTATACATTGTTTGATGGCGATTATACGCGTACACTTTGCAGGAGCCAGTCGCAGCCAAACGCTTTGCGATTGATCCGCCAATAAGTCCAAGTCCTACAATACCAACAGAAAATTTTTGAGAAAATTCAGCATCTTCTACCATAATAATTCTCTTTCTGCATGCATTACGTTCAAAGTGCGCAAAGCATCAACTGAAGCATCACCCGAAGCACCAGATGAAGCCTCAACCGAAGCCTCGCCTACAGCATCAATACACACTCCGCCATTAGGCAGCATCCAATCATTCATAATCGGATTATTGCGATTATTAGAAGGATACACCGCTAAAACTCGCACCCAATCACCATGTTCAACAACCTCTTGAATCATAGCTTTGCACGTAGAATCCCAAGGAGCAGCATCAACAGTGGCAATAAAACTATATAAACCATCTTGACCTTTAATCGGCCTAGACATAAAAGAAGTCATATTAAGACCATGATCGCGCACAACGTCAAGCAAATTTGCTAGCACTCCAGCACCTGTACAACGCGGAATAAAAGCAATAATCGAAGAAAAAGATGAATAGCATTCGCGATGCATACTAACAAAACTTAAAGCCTCATCTCTAGGAGCTAACACTAAAAACTCAGTGCGCGCGCCAGAAAAATCTTCAACGCCTTCACTCACAATTTGCCTATTGTATAAATCAGCACAAATTTTAGGGCACAAGGCAACTTCGCCATTAACTAAATCCCTACAAGCAGCAGCATTTGAAGACGCGGTTTTTTCTTTCAATCCATGCTTTTGAGCAAACTTACGACATTGCGCCAACGCGTGAGGATGAGCAACAATAGTCGAACAGTTATCGATTGAATCCGACTGGCAAACAACAGCATCAAAACTTATATCAACGCCCAAACGAGCAATGCCAACCATATTTTTTGCATCAATTAATAAATCTAAATTAGGTATTACTACGCCTTCAATATTGTTTTCCCACGCAATAATACCCAAATCGTAGCAATCTTCAATTTTGCTAGCAATATTACGAATATTCTCACACGCAGTTGGAATAAGACGCAAAGTATCTAACGATTTACATTGTTCTTTAACTTTTAAAGCAGCTTGATGAGTAAAAGAACCTTCAGGCCCTAAATAGCATAATTTGCGGTCACTACTGCTGTTCTTATTGCTATTCATGACTATATTGCTATTCATGACTATTCCTCAAACTACTTTAAGACTATAAGACTAAGACTACTGTAAATAAGACTACTCTAAGACTATAAGTAAGACTACCTTACACTGATTTGGCACCACTATTTAGCGCCACTACCACTTATTTAGTGCCACTATTTAGCATCAGAAACAACAAAGAATTTATTAGGCATACAAAGCAAAACTGCGTGAGCAATAATCACGCCATAAAGCCAAAAATATCCAGCATTTTGTGCAATCCACGGAAGATTATCCACGCCAAAGCCAATGGCAACTAGCACGCCGCGAAATGCGCCAAAAACTCTAAACCATCCAAGCGCAATCATCCACACAACCGAACAACACACGATTGCATGCAAAATAAAGCCAAACATGCCACAAAGCATGCGAGCAAAACACGCGCTCAAAGTAACAAGCAAAAGCGCGATTACAAGACCGTACGGAAAGCCGTACATAGCGCCCATTCGGTGCGCAAACGTGCCCAAAACCGCGCAAAATGCCGCCAAAACGCATAAAGCCGCACACTTGCTAGCAAATAGCACGGAATGCGACTTTATGTTAAACATCATTTTAAGGAATATTTTAAGAAATCACGCTAAATTTACGCAGCAATCACGCAGCGTTGTTGTTCTGCCTACGCTGCTTAGCGCGCCACTTATACCATTCATCACGGCTCAAAATAATCTTGCGCACGCGAATCGACTCAGGTGTAACTTCCACGCACTCATCTTCGTTAGCAAAGTCAAGCGACTCTTCCAAACTCATCTTAATTGGTGGAGTCAAAGTCTCAAGCACATCTGCTGTAGAAGAACGCATGTTAGTCATATGCTTAGCAAGCGTAATGTTAACATCCAACTCGTCTGGCTTGTTGTTAATACCAACGATTTGACCTTCGTACACAGGGCTTTGCGGATCTACAAAGAACACGCCACGCGCTTGCAAACGCTGCATAGCGTAAGGCGTTGCAACACCCTTACGATCGCAAACCATGGAGCCATTCTGGCGAGTTACAATCTGACCAGCCCAAGGCGCGTAGCCTGCAGAAATAGAGCTTGCGATTCCCGTTCCGCGAGTTGCAGAAAGAAGAGCCGTGCGGAAGCCAATAAGACCGCGAGAAGGAACAGTAAATTGCAAGCGAATCCAGCCAGATCCGTGATTGCTCATAGAATCCATGCGTCCCTTGCGATCCGCCATAAGCTGCGTAACAGTACCCATGTATTCTTCTGGAACATCAATCGTAGTGTTTTCCATAGGCTCGTTAATTTGGCCATCAATTGTCTTAGTAACAACTTGAGGGCGGCCAACTGTAAGCTCATAGCCTTCGCGACGCATTTGCTCCGCCAAAACTGCCAATGCCAACTCGCCACGACCCTGAACTTCCCAAGCATCTGGGCGGTCTGTTGGAAGAACCTTAATAGACACGTTACCAATAAGCTCGCGATCAAGCCTATCTTTAATCATGCGCGCTGTAAGCTTGTGATCCTTGCCTTCTGTGCCAGCAAGCGGCGAATCGTTAATGCCGAAAGTCATGGAGATAGCTGGGTCGTCAACGTGAATCAATGGAAGAGGCTTTGGATCGTTCTGATCCACAATCGTCTCACCAATCATAATGTCGTTAACGCCTGCAACTGCAACAATATCTCCAGGTCCTGCAGATGCAACAGGAGTGCGCTCCAAGCCTTGAGTGCGCAAAAGCTCGGAAACACGGAAGTTTTCAATCGAGCCGTCTACGCGAGAAAGCCCGTAAGTCTTACCCTTTTCCAAAATGCCATTGTAGATTCGCACTAAGCCCAAGCGGCCAAGGAAGTCGGAAGAATCAATGTTTGCAACGTGCGCCTGAAGAGGTGCACCTTCCTCGTACTCTGGTGCTGGAATGTTGGAGATAATGGAGTCAAAAAGAGGCTCCAAATTATCGTTATCTGGCAAGCCGCCGTTTTCTGGCTGATTCAAGGATGCATAGCCAGCTTTTGCAGCGCAATAAATAACAGGCAAATCAAGAAGCGAATCAATATCTAGGTCGATTCCTTCTTCAACAACGTCTTGTGCAAGACCTAGAAGCAAATCGGTAGCTTCGCTCACAACCTCGTCAATACGCGCATCTGGACGATCCGTTTTGTTAACGCACAAAATCACTGGCAACTTTGCCTCAAGAGCCTTGCGTAGAACGAATCGAGTTTGTGGAAGTGGGCCTTCGGAAGCGTCAACAAGCAGCACAACTCCATCAACCATGGAAATGCCGCGCTCTACCTCGCCACCAAAGTCGGCGTGACCTGGGGTATCGATTACGTTGATTGTGATTCCCTCTGGATGACCGTACTTTTCTGCGAGCGGGCCAGTGTATTGCACGGCCGTGTTCTTGGCAAGAATGGTGATGCCCTTTTCGCGCTCAAGGTCGTTGGAGTCCATTACGCGGTCTGGCACTTCTTCTCGCTCAGAGAATACGTGCGACTGCTGAAGCATGGCATTTACGAGCGTTGTTTTACCATGATCAACGTGCGCTACGATTGCCACATTTCTAATATCACCGCGAACAGTCATTACAAACCTCTTCCATTTGATTTAGCCAAACCTAAACGAGTTTACTCGCGGCTTTAGACACGCCATTACACGAGAGATGTTGACGCATTTTGTAGCTCTAAACATCGTTTTGCATCGTTAGCGCGGTCTAAGCGCGCTAACGTATTCGCTTGCGTTGAAAGCACACCGTGCTTTCAACCTTAAGCAAGCTCAGTGAATCGAAGTGCATTCGCGCGCTACGCTATTCCTCGCGGCTATTAGTAGCCGCTCGGCTGATTTGGCATGTAAAGTCCACTGGACTTTACATTTGAGCCAAATCACGCTTTGAAGGAGCTTGAAATGCGTTATGCAATTTCAAGCTCAGTCAAAGCGCCCATGCAGGTCGATTCATGCAATCGCAGACTCGCTGGCACCTTCTGGCAAATACTTGTCGTATCCTTCTTCTTCCAACTCGTCTGCAAGCTCTGGTCCTGCTGTTTTTACAAAGTGGCCTTGCGCAAAAACGTGCACAATATCTGGCTTAATATACTTAAGGATTCGCGTGTAATGCGTAACCATCATAATGCCTAAACCAGTGCTTTCTTTAGCACGATTTACGCCTTCCGAAACAATTCGCAAAGCATCCACATCTAGACCAGAATCCGTCTCGTCTAAAATCGCAAACTTTGGCTTTAGAATCTCTAGTTGCAAAACTTCCGCGCGCTTTTTCTCGCCGCCCGAAAATCCCTCGTTTACAGAGCGAGACGCAAACTTTGGGTCCATTCTTAAGCGCTTCATTGCTTCGTTAAGTTCTTTAACCCACGAGCGCAAAGTCGGAGCCTCGCCTCTCACTTCTGTTTTTGCTGTGCGCAAAAAGTTCGTCATCGAAACGCCTGGTACCTCTACCGGGTATTGCATCGCAAGGAACAGCCCAGCTTTTGCGCGCTCATCTGGAGTCATCTTCAAAATGTCTTCGCCGTCTAAAAGCACCTGGCCCGAATCCACTTCGTACTTTGGGTGACCTGCCAAAGTGTATGCGAGAGTAGACTTTCCAGAGCCATTCGGACCCATAATCGCGTGCGTTTCGCCAGAATTAACTGTAAGATTTACGCCTTTTAAGATTTGCTTCTTGCCTTCTTTTGTTTCTACAGACGCGTACAAATCCTTAATTTCTAAAGTTGACATATTTCTATCTCCTATTCTTCCGCATATTTCGATTCGTCGGTTGCTTGCGACTTTTCGGTTGCTGGCGATTTTTCCTCACTCGCGCAATCTTCCGTCTTTACTGGATCTTCCGTCTTAGCTAAACGCCTCTCAATCGCAGCCATCAAATGATCTACGATTTGCGGCACGCCAATCTCCTCAATAAGTTCGTTAAAGAATCCGCGCACAACAAGTTTTCTAGCATCTGCTTCGCTCACTCCGCGAGATTGCAAGTAAAACAGCTCCTCGTCGTCGAATCTGCCTACAGAACTTGCGTGACCTGCGCCAATAATATTGCCGTTTTCGATTTCCAAATTCGGCTCCGAATCAGCAATTGCGCCAGGAGTTAACACCAAGTTTCGGTTCAACTCGTACGAATCAGTGCCAGGAGCTTCTGGCTTAATAAGCGCGTTTCCAACCCATGTAGAATGCGCTCCTTTGCCGTACAGCGCGCCCTTATACACTACTCGCGACTTGCATTCTGGGTGATTGTGCACAACCATCGTGCGATGCTCAACGTGCTCGCCTGGGTCCACAAAATACATGCCAAGCATATTCAAATCGCCCTTTTCGCCGCCAAAATCCTGATCCATGCGAATTCGCACAACGTCTCCGCCAAGCGTGACCATTGTGTGACGAAGTGAAGCGCCCGCGCCCACGTGAATCCTATGATTTCCAACGTGTTTGCTGCCCGAATCCCACTCTTGAATGAAAGTTGTAGAAACGTGCGCGTTATCTCCAAGAATGATTTCCACGCCTTCGGCAAGCTTTGCAACTCCCGTGTGCTCCACAATAATATCTGCGTTTGTGCTGGAATCTGCTTCAATCACTAAGTGCAAAGCGTCTAGCGATTGCAAGTTGTTTCCGTGAATTTGCAATATTACTGGCTTTGTAACTTCGCCACAAACATGCAAAACGTACGCCGACTTTGCAGAATTCCACGCAACAGCAGCCACGCGATCCGAGGGCTTCATTTCGGTGTGCGGAGCCTCACTTTTCGGCAAAATTTGCAGCTTTGCGTGCGAATCACCATCAACGCCTTTTAGCGCTACTGTAACGTTATTAGACGGCTCAAAGCTTTCAAAAAACTCAGAGATTCGCTCAACTGGCGTGTATCGCCAATCTTCCTGCTTTCGCGTTGGAATCGCAAAGTCTTCCACGTTAAAAGAGCGAACGGATTTATCTGCACTAGAAGGCATTGCAGCAGGAACAGCATAAGGATCGTTAGGGTCTGCTACAGGAATATTAATTTCTTTTTCCGTCATTTTGTTGCCTAAATTATCGCTCAAATTATCGCTCGTCATCTTCATCACCCCACGGATCCTTCCATTTGCAATTCCACAAGACGATTAAGCTCCAGAGCATACTCCATCGGCAGCTGGCGACTAATCGGCTCCACAAAGCCGCGCACAATCATTCCCATGGCCTCTTTTTCTTCCAGCCCTCGGCTCATCAAGTAGAAAAGCTGATCCTCGGAAACCTTGGAAACAGTTGCCTCGTGAGCCATCGAAACGTTATCTTCGCGCACGTCAACATGCGGATAAGTGTCGGATCTAGAAAAATCGTCAACAAGCAAAGCATCGCACACAACCGAAGAGCTGGAGCCGCTAGCGCCCTTAACAATCTTCACAAGACCGCGGTAAGCAGAGCGACCGCCTCCGCGCGAAATCGACTTAGCAACAATCGTAGAACTCGTGTGCGGAGCCAAATGAATCATCTTCGCACCCGTATCTTGGTATTGGCCGCGGCCCGCAAAGCTCAAAGACATGGTTTCTGCTTTTGCGTACGGCTCGGCGAGAATGCATGCAGGATACTTCATAGTAGCCTTGGAGCCAATGTTTCCATCAACCCACTCCATTGTGCCACCTTCGCGCACGTAGGCTCGCTGAGTTACCAAGTTGTACACGTTATTTGACCAGTTTTGCACGGTTGTGTAGCGCACGCGCGCATGTTTTTCTACAACGATTTCAACGTTTGCAGCGTGGAGCGAATCCGTGGAATAAATCGGAGCTGTGCAACCTTCAACGTAGTGCACGTACGAGCCTTCGTCTGCAATAATCAAAGTTCGCTCAAACTGACCCATGTTCGGCGTGTTAATGCGGAAGTAAGCCTGCAGCGGAATATCCACATGCACGCCTTTTGGCACGTACACAAACGAGCCGCCACTCCAAGCCGCTGTGTTAAGAGCCGCAAACTTGTTGTCGTCAACTGGAATCACAGTTGCAAAATACTTTTTTACAAGCTCTGGATACTTTTGAACTGCTGTATCTGTGTCAACAAAAATAACGCCTTGAGCTGCTAAGTCCTCGCGAATCGAATTGTAAATAACTTCCGACTCGTACTGCGCTGCAACGCCTGAAACTAAGCGCTTTTTCTCCGCTTCTGGAATGCCAAGCCTATCGTAAGTTTTGCGAATGTCTTCTGGCAAATCATCCCAAGTTTTCGCTTGATCGTGAACTGGGCGCACGTAGTACTTGAAATCGTCTGCGTCAAAACCGCTTAAATCCACACCCCAATCTGGCATCGGCTTTTGCAAAAACGCGCGGTATCCTTGCAAACGAAGATTTAGCATCCATTCTGGCTCATGTTTATCGGCAGAAATTGCGCGAACAACCGACTCGTCAATGCCCTTTTTCGCGGCCTCGCCTGCAGCATCCGAATCATGCCAGCCGTAATTGTATTCGCCAAATTCGGCAACGATTTGCTCGTCTTGGCGGATTTTATCCTCATTTACGCGAGCGCGATCTGCCACATACTGGCTCATTTCAACGTCTGCCGCGCTGGATTCGGCGGCGCTTACCTTTGCGGCGCTGGATTCGTTTTGATTCGCTACATTCTTATTCGTCGATACGCTATTCGTCAATGCGCTTGATTCAGGCTTATTTGAATCATCAACCACTGTTTTACCCTCCTATCAAGCTTATAAGTCGATTATACATTTAGCCACGCGGCGGCATTACGTGATTCAAATCACATCTTTTCATTTTCTCCATATATCAATCAAACACAAAGAAAAATACTTTATTTTTTATTGCATTTTTATTAAAATCTTATTTAGAAAGGTGGTAATTTAGATGACAACAAATACAGTGAACATTAATTTCAAGCTAAATGCAGACGATAAACGACTTATGGAAAATGTTTGCCGAGAACTAGGGCTTTCAATGAGTGCAGCATTCACAATATTTGCTAAGAAAGTTGGAAGAGAGCACAGAATACCATTCGAAGTTTCAGCAGATCCGTTTTACAATCCAGAGAATATAAGTCGTCTTAAAAAATCCATAGCACACATGGAAGAAACAGGCGGCACTATACACGAGGTTCCGCTAGATGATTAAAGCGTGGACAGATGAAGCGTGGGGGTGGAACAAAAATCACGCACGCGGGAAGGCTTGCGAGTAGCGCTGCTTAAGAGCTTGAATAGAAACGTGCGTGTAGCGCTGCGTTGTGTTAAGCGACGAATGCCCCAAAAGCTCTTGAACCTCGCGAAGGTCCGCTCCACCGTTGAGCATATGCGTTGCAGCACTGTGGCGCAGCGCGTGCGGTGCAACATCTGGCACGTTTGCAGCCGCTGCAGCTGCATGAACAATACTCCTAACAATGCGCTGATCAATGCGCTTTGCTCGCGCGCCCAAAAACAGCGCTTGCGAGGTTTCTGCGTGCTTTTCCAGCAGCGCACTTCTACCATGCTCAATCCACTCTTTGCAAGCGTTTGCAGCAGGAACGCCAAAAGGCACAACGCGCTGCTTATTTCCTTTACCTGTAACTTTTACAGTGTGATTTTCAAAATCCATATCTTGCACATTAATGCTTGCAAGCTCCCCCACGCGCATGCCCGTTGCGTATAAAAGCTCTAGAATCGCAGCGTTTCTAAGGGCGATTGCATGTTCTTGAGGGGATTTTTTGGGCGATTTTTGTGGCGTATTTTCTTTACGCTCGGAAGCTTGCGACTTTTGCGCGCGCGGCTTTTTTTGCGTGCAATTTTGCGGAGTTGAATCCTGCTCAGTTGAATCCTGCGCAAAGTTATCCGCGCAATTATCCACACAATCAAGCAACTTTTGCGCTTGCGCTTCGTCTAAAACAGTAGGAAGCTCATTAGCAATCTTAGGAGTTGCAAGAATTTGCGCAGGATTCGCGCTAACCAAACCAACGTGCGTAGCCCACGCAAAAAAGCCGCGCACAGCTACCACTTTGCGCGCCAAACTCGAACGCGCGTGATTCTTGTTAAGCCAATACATCCATTGGCGCAAAACACTCGTAGAAACCGCGCGCAAATCGCAAAAACCATTGCGATTGCACCACTCTAAGCATTGCAAAACATCAGCGCTATACGCGCGCAAGGTGGCGCTTCCAAGGCCTTTGTTTGCGCGCAAATAGTCAACGTAGCGCGCACAGTGGTAGCGTAAGTCGCAAAAGTCGCAAGCTTCCGTTGACGATACCAAATCATCGTCAAATAATAAATCATTATTATTACGACTGCTAGCCATAGAACCGCCTCGAATCGCCTATATAACAGCAATCAGAAAGACCTAATTACCGCTTTCTCCGCTCGACTTACGCCTTCTATCCAACACATGCCAAGCTTTATCTGCAGCCGCAAGCTGAGCCTTGCGCTTGCTAGAACCATCCGCCTCGCCGAGCAGCTCATCACCACTTTCGTGCGCCAAAACCGCACGCGCATGGAACACAGGCGCATAATCTGGGCCAGAAACCGACATCCTATATTGCGGCTCGTCAAGCCCCATCTCGTGCGCCAAAACCGTAAGCGAAGTCTTCCAATCCAACGCAGGGCCTTCTGTAAGAACCTCCGCCAAAGTGTCGTCAATCAAGCGATGCACTACAGCGCGCGCCTCGTCAATGCCATGCTCAACAAAAGTTGCGCCAATAAGCGCCTCAACAATATCACACAAAATCGAGTCTTTTTGAGCGCCGCCATGCTCCATCTCGCCATGACCCAAAAGAATATACGGCCCAACATGCAACTTATCCCGCGCAACAGCGCTCAAAGCCCACTCCGAAACAGCCTTAGCGCGGAGCTTAGCCAACTGGCCTTCCGTCATATCTGGGTGAGCAGAAAACAGCGTTTCCGTAGAGACAAGCTCCAAAACAGCGTCTCCCAAAAACTCTAGGCGCTCGTAGTTTTTAGTGCCTGGATGCTCGTGCGAAAAAGATCGATGAGTGAGAGCCTCAACAAGCAAATCTGGCGAAATCGTAGTGCCGAGCGCGCGCAAAAGCTCCTGAGTGGGGTCACCATTCTGCGTGTGGCCATCTTGAGTGCGCGCAACGCCAATGCCGCCAGTTCTGGCATTTTCTGGATGATTTAGGTCCTTGTACGCGCTATTTTGAACGTCATTTTTGACGTCACTTTGAACGTCATAGTGATCTTTTGTATTGTTCCCACTCATATTTTCAACATTATAGCGCATGCGTTGAAGTCGTTGATTTGCGCTATATGCTTCCCGACTTTGTTGCTATAATCAGCGTGCAAAACAACAAAACCCGTCAACTTTTCCCGACTTTGTGCAAAATTTGACCTAAATCACGTACATTTTCGGGAAACAACAAAAACTAGAAAAAAAAACAAAAACCCTGCCACCCGTCGATGGCAGGGTTCTCTTAAAATACAACCTACTTGGTGTGCGCAGAGCGAATTGCTTCGCGATACACGCGACCGCGGAAGTTACCGCAGGTTGGGCAAGCCATGTGAGACAACGCTGGCGAACCGCAGTTCGGGCAGGTAATAGTCTGCACGGCAGAAGCCTTCCAATTGGCGCGACGCGAATGAGTATTAGCGCGCGAGGTCTTGTACTTTGGCAGTGCCATAATCTTTCCTCTATTTCGTTCAACCGATTGAGCTTAAGCGTTCTGTATATTACAGCAAGCGCCATACATTATTCAGAATCGCACTACAAATTTGTTAGATTTGCCTCGCGCATGCGCTTTGACCGCGCGAGCGATATTTCCGCATTTTGTACGTAATTATGGTCAAATATGGTACAAAATGCGGAGTTGTTTGACGGGTTTTGTACGTAATTTATGTCGATTTTGGTACAAAAAGCGGAGGGTTTTTCCGGAGTTTGTACGTAATTTACGCCAAATTTGGTACAAAAAGCGGAAAGGCAGGTCGTCGCGCACGCGATCAAAGCATTCATGCAGGTCGGAGCGCAAATCAGTCGCGATTTTGCGATTTTTCAAGCTTTTCCTTAAGACCTTCAAGCGCTGCAAAACGAATATCCGTAACGTCGTGATGATGCTCTGGATGCTCATTCAGATTCTCTCCGCACTGAGTGCAGAGACCCTTGCAATCTGGCTCGCACAAAGGCTTAAGTGGCAACTCGCTAACCATTGTGTCTCGAATCAGCGCCTCAATGTCGGCAAAATCGCCGCCACCAACCAGCGGATACACATTTCCAGAATCGTCGCCTTCGTCCCAAATATCAGCATCTTCTAAATCATCATTAGAGTTATTAGAACGCGCGCCGCCATTTGCGCTCTTGCCGCCTTTGCCGCTTTCCACGCGCGCAAAAAACGCGCACACATCAACAGGCCAATCCCTATGCAACGGCATCAAGCATCGCGAGCACTCTGCATGTACTCGCGCCGTAATCGTGCCCTGGAACATAAGCCCGTCCACAACGGAATCAAAATTGCCGTCTACTGTAACATCGCTCCCTGGCTGCACGCCAATAACGCTGTCTCCAATGCCCTCTGGCGCTGGGAACGCGCGATGCAATTGCATGCTACTTCCTGCACGCGCTGCCATTTGCGCAACTGGTACCGCCCACAAAGACTGGGAGGGATGCGATGTCATTTTAATTCCTTTCGTCGTCGCTTCTTTCACTGCTTTCGCTGTTAAATTCTTCATCTATCTTACTCGCAGCCTGATTTTGCACATGTGCAGCTGCGCGTCTACGCTCTTCCAAAACGCGCTGACCTGCTTGAACGTCTTGCTCAAGCTTATCTAATTGCTGCTTTAAGCCTTCCATAACCGTGGCGCTGTACTGATCCGCACCGCGAGTAAGCTTTTCGGCCTTTGCTTGCGCATTGTTTACAATCTCGCGCGCTTGATTCTTTGCAATCGCAACAACATTTTCTTGACCTGCCAAGAATCTGGCTCGCTCCTGAGCTTCCTCAACCATTTGCGCAGCCTGACTTTGAGCCGAACTTACAACAGAATTTGCTTGAGCTTGAGCCGTTCGCAAACGCCTCTCTGCCTCTCGCATTAACGCACTAGCGCGCTCCAGCTGAACAGGCAGCATGTCTTTTAGCCTAGACAAATAATCGCCAAACTCTTCGCGATCCACCTTTGCCATTCCAGCAGCAAAAAGCACTCCCTTTGCGCTATTTAACGCCGTTTCCATCGTGTCGATTATGTCGTACACAGTAGTGAACTCTTCACGCGACTTTGTGCGCACTTCCTCACTAACGGTTTGCGGATCCGCTGCCTTAAACACGTTTTCTTCTTCGTCGTCAAACGCTATTGCGCCGCCGTCTTCTCGCTCGCGCAAATCTGGCATTGGGAACAAGTTTTGCGCATTATCGCCAGCAACCGCAGAATTGGCAGCCTCATCGCCAGCAACCGCAGAATTGGCAGCCTCATCGCCAGCAACCGCAGAATTGGCAGCCTCATCGCCAGCAACCACAGAGTCGCCAGCAGCCGCTGAGTCGCTAGCAGCGTCACTAGCATCATCATTAGCCTTACTTGCCGCAGGCACAGCATCGTAAGCTTCAAAAGCAGCACTAGGCGAATCGTCGTTGTTTGCAATCACTGGATTTAATGGCAACTTTTGGCTGCGATTTGCCGATACTTGGCTTTCCATTGTGTCGTCTTCGTTTTCGCTCATTTTCGCTCCTTCGCTAAGTAGCTGCTCTCTTATCTCTTAACAATCTTATTGTACGTATTTTAGTACGTATTTATTTAATACGTATTTATTTTAGTAATATTGTACTTATTTCGGTGATATTTAACTTGCCATTATAATATTTCGCTAATTTTATGATTACGATATTGCATTTGTTTTAGAAAAAACGCTTTGCAAAAGTGGAATCACATTATTTGGCACCATTCCCGAAACATCGCCACCATGACGAGCCACATCTTTTACAACAGAGCTAGAAACATGCTCCAAAATAGGATCCGCTGGCAAAAACATGGTTTCAATGCCAGCCAGCTTGCGATTAACCAGCGCCATTCCAAGCTCCGCCTCGTAGTCGCCATTTTGGCGCAATCCCTTAACGATTACGGTTGCTCCGACTTTTTTGCAATAATCTGTAATAAGACCATCTGTAGAAGAAACAACTATTTTACACGCTGGCGATTTAGCAGCACCGCGCAAAGGTGGCGCAAACTTGCCGATTGGCGAATCGTCTTTTAAGTCTTCCAACGCTTTGCGAATAATATCCACGCGCTCCGACTCGGAAAACATGGGCGTTTTGGCCGCATTAACCGCCACTAAAACATGCACTTCGTTAAAAAGATGCGTACAACGTTGTATCACGTCTAAGTGTCCGGCTGTAACGGGATCGTAGGAGCCTGGGCAAACAGCTATAGTCATATATTTAGGTTACCACGTGTCTGGCACGAATCTGGCACGCGCTTTGACCGCGCGAACAACATGACCCATTCCCGCATTTTGTACGTGATTCAGGTCAAATATGGTACAAAGTGCGTCGAATCGTTCGCGCGCGGTGATGCCAAGCGAAGTAGAGATTCGAGATTTTTCGCAGCTATCGAAGCGAGCCTCAGCGTCGCTAGATGGTGACTCGCCGAGAGAGCAAGAAAAATCGAGAATCTCGGCGATAAAAGCCACGCAATTGTTCTAGATATTCAGAAGGTTTGATGTATTTCTCTACGAGCAATAAATAGCGCAGTACTAAAACCTAAAACCTTAGAATATTAACGTTCATAAGCTATACGCAAAAGTGCGCGTCACTTGCGAGGAGAGAAATACTCAAACCTCGCGCAACAGCAAACAGAGAATGCCGCTCGCGCAATATTTGTTGCGATTATGAATTATGCTTGTATAAACATAAATCGCAAGCAACAAAACACGATTTATGCAACACGATTTATGCAAACATGATTTATGTGAAAAGGATTTGTACGAAAGGGATGCAATGACGTTTTCAAATGATTCAAAATATGGCGATAGCTTAAACGCTGCTGATTTGAACGCTGTTATGGAAGACGATTCGCAAAGCCTCCCAGATTCTGGGTCTAGCACAAGCACAAGCGTGCTCGAAAAGCCAGAAGTAGACGAATCCGCAAAAATGGACGATGGCGGCGACGCAGACCGCTTTGCACACTACGTTTCCAAAGATCGCGTAATCGAATCGCGCTTGACTGGCCGCCCTGTTGTGGCGCTGTGCGGAAAAGTGTGGATTCCAAAACGTGAAGCAAACGATTACCCTGTTTGCCCAGAGTGCAAAAAAATCTACGAAGAGATGAACAATCTGGGCTTTTAGAGCAACTCAAATTAAAGCTGATTTAGAAACTAGTCTAAGCTAACTCAAACTAGCCTAAAACGCTGATTTCTGTAGGAATCGCAGGGTCGCCACGCATAAGACTTTGAGCAGAAATCGGAAGTCTGCTAAGCGCTTTGGCACAATAATCTTGTGCTCGCATAATCGCGTCATGCCCCATAAACTCCGTATTAAATTCGCCATTTTGCACGTAGTCAACTAGCAAATCTTCCCAAGAATCTTGCGGCTTAAAAGTCGCGAGTGCGCTCTCCGAACCAGAAATTACGTGTTCGCAGTCAGCCACGCCATTGCCAGCAGCACCACCATTCGCGCCGCCACTAAAATCGTAGGAACGATACGCAAGTTTACGCCCTGGAACAGTCGCCTTATTCTTAGACTTCTTAGCAACAGGTTGCATAACGCCATCCGCGCCCTCGCGCTCTGTAAGCTTATAAACCATTGCGCAAGTAGGCGCGCCCGAACCCGTAACAAGCATTGTGCCAATGCCGTAGGAATCGACTGGCGCGTTTTGCAAAGACGCAAGCGCATACTCATCCAAATCGTTAGTAACCGTGATTTTAGTGTTTTTAGCGCCCAACGCATCGAGCTGCGCGCGCACGCGACGAGCCATAACACACAAATCTCCCGAATCAATGCGCACGCCGCCAAGATCCGCGCCAGCAACTTGCACGGCGGTTTTAACAGCCTCCTCCACGTTGTACGTGTCTACAAGCAACGTTGTGCCTTTGCCAAGCGCGGCAATCTGCGACTCAAAGGCTGCGCGCTCCGAATCATGCACAAGAGTAAAGCAATGCGCAGCCGTTCCAATCGCCTTAAGCCCGTAAAGCTTTGCCGCAAGCAGGTTTGCAGTTCCCTTAAAACCGCCGATTACCGCCGCTCGCGAGGCAGCCACCGCCGACCACTCGTTTGTGCGCCTGCCGCCCATGTCCATGCACGGCCTTCCAGCAGATGCGGAAACCATGCGTGCGGCGGCGCTTGCCACTGCGCAATCGTAGTTAAGCACGGAAAGCAGCAGTGTTTCTAGCAATGTGCACTCGCCAAAAGTTCCTTCAACTTGCAAAATCGGAGAATCTGGGAAAAACATTTCGCCTTCCCTATAACCGCGGATTTTGCCGCTAAAATGGTAGTTTTCTAGCCATTTAATGGTGTCTTTGCTTACGATTTTTCGGTCTTGCAAAAATCGCAAGTCCTCGTCACTAAAGTGGAATCGCGCTAGCTCCTCTAAAATTCTGCCTGTGCCTGCTACCACTCCGTAGCGGCGACCTTGCGGAAGATGCCTCGTAAAAATCTCAAAAACGCATTTGCGGTCTGCTGTGCCGTCTTTTAGCGCTGCGTCTAGCATTGTGTACTCGTACATATCGGTCATGAGTACGGAAGAGTTTGCGTAGGATTTTACGTCAGACTTTACTTCAGACTTTGCGAAATCAAAAGAATCAATCATTTTCAATCCTTTCTTGCGATTTTAGTGGCGTGCATTCGGCGGGCGGTTAGTGGCCATTTTTCCGTAGCAGCGCTTGCGATTTCTATCTGCTTGCAATCATAGTCCTATGCCTATCTACGCATTTTGTTGCTCAACACGCCGATTTGAGCAACATTCTCTGCAAATCGCTCGCGAGTTACGGCGTGCTCAAAGCGTAGCGCGCGAGCGATTTCCTGCGTTTGTTTCTTTTTGCCCGCATTTGTTTACATTTCGGCCGATTTTGGAAACAAAAGCAAGCGCGACGACCTGCCTGAGCCGCTTAAACGTAAAGTCCACTGGACTTTACGTGCGGCGAAGACGTGAGCGTGAGCTATTATAATTGAGATTATGCTTGAAAATACGAACAGAACTCTTACAGCAGCAGCCGCGCGATTGCGCTTATACAACACGGCAACTCACAGCACTAGCGAGTTTACAACCGTTACTCCTGGCCACGTTGGAATGTACGTGTGTGGAGCAACTGTGCAAAGCTCGCCGCACATAGGTCATATTCGCGCAGCAATCGCCTTCGACGTAATCCGCCGCTGGCTGCTACGTTTAGGCTACAACGTTACTTTTGTGCGCAATGTCACAGATATTGACGACAAAATCATGAAAAAAGCTAGTGAAGCCGGCCAAACTTGGTGGGAGCGCGCCTACTTTTACGAGCGCGAATTTAGTGAAGCTTATAACACTTTAGGCGTTTTGCCGCCGACGGTTGAGCCGCGAGCTACCGGTCATATTACGGATATGGTTGAGCTGATTGAGCGTTTGATTGAGCGCGGTCACGCTTACGTTATTAAAGACGATTCGGGAAATCCTACTGGCAACGTTTATTTTGACGTGCCAAGTTGGGAGCATTACGGCGAGCTTACGCACCAAAATCAAAATCGTGATGTAAACAGTTGCGACGAAGCGTCCTCAATTGCGGATACAAAAGGCCCAAGCGTAGACTCAGCCGGCAACGATATTTACAACCCGACCGACCCGGCCGACGCTTCCCCAGACAAGCACGATCCTAGGGATTTTGCGCTTTGGAAAGCTCCTTGCGATTTCGATCAGCCGGACGCGCGCTGGAAAACACCTTTTGGCGAGGGGCGCCCAGGTTGGCATATTGAGTGCTCTGCTATGAGCCACCGTTATCTTGGCGACGATTTTGACATTCACGGCGGCGGATTGGATTTGCGATTCCCGCATCACGAAAACGAGATGGCACAAACGCGTGCCGCCGGCTGGGAAAGCGCAAACGTGTGGATGCATTCCGCGTGGGTTACAGCCAAAGGCGAGAAGATGAGCAAATCGTTGGGAAATGGGCTTTCCGTGCCAACAGTTTTGGCGAATAATTCGGCTTGGGTTGTGCGTTACGCGCTGGGAGCTGTGCAGTATCGCGCAATGTTGGAGTGGTCGGATCAAGCTTTGGTAGAAGCAAAAGCTGCTTACAATCGCATAAGCAACTTCCTTGAGCGAGCCGGACGCGTAATTAAAGCGCAGCCGACACGAGAAGCGGTAGTAAGCGTAAACGCGGACAAGCTTCCGGAAGACTTTACGCGCGCAATGAACGACGATATTAACGTTTCCGGCGCAAACGCAGCAATATTTACAGCAATTCGACAAGGAAATGCATTTCTTGACTACTATACACAAATGCAAAACGCTGCGAAAGCGCATAAAATATCGCAAAATGAGGCGCAATCACAAATCGAAATCATTCAAGAACTGCTATATAACGAGGTTTTGCAAGTGCGCGCCATGCTAGACACACTCGGATTAGACATTTATGCAGAACCTTGGGCTTCTAATGCGAAATCTTCTGCAGAAGGCGCAAATGGCAGCAAGGGCGTCAGTAGCAGCGGCAGCGGCAGTATCAGCAAGAAGCGCACTGCTTTGAACGCTTTAATCAACTCGCTGCTTCAAGCTAGAGCGAATGCCAGAGAGATGAGGAATTTTGCGACAGCGGATGCGATTCGCTACGCGCTAAATAACGCGGGAATTGTGATTGAAGATGCGGTTCAAGGATCTTCGTGGCATTTGAAGTAAGCGTAAGTACAGAAAACGCAACGTTAATAAACGCAACGTTAATAAACGCAACCAAAATAGCAGTAATCACGCAACGTTAACAACAGCAGATAGAATAGAGCAATTATGGCAGCATTTAGTTCGTTAACAGAAAGACTTTCTGGCGCATTCAAGCACTTGCGCAGAAAAGGCAAATTATCCGATTCCGACATCGACGGCACGATTCGCGAAATCCGCCGCGCGCTTTTAGACGCAGACGTGGCTCTAGACGTTGTGCGATCTTTTACCGCTAAAATCCGCGAGCGCGCACTAGGCGAAGAGGTTTCTAGCGCGCTAAATCCTGCTCAACAGGTTGTGCGAATTGTAAACGACGAGCTTACAAACGTTTTGGGCGCAGGCGTTGAGCGTCCGCTGAATTTTGCAAAATACCCCCCAACCGTAATCATGCTTGCTGGCTTGCAAGGCGCTGGTAAAACAACGCTTGCAGGAAAATTGGGCTACTGGCTTAAAGATTCTGGGCATACACCTTTGCTTGTTGCGGCGGATTTGCAACGCCCTAACGCCGTTACGCAGCTTGAGGTTGTTGCCGAGCGCGCAGGCGTGGCGATTTTTGCGCCAGAGCGAGGTGTGCAAAGTGATGGCGGCAGCGAAGTTGTTTCGGCTGGTTTAGCCACTGGGGATCCTGTTAAAGTTGCGCGAGATTCCATTGACTACGCGCGCGCAAAAATGTACGACACGGTTATTATTGATACCGCTGGTCGCCTTGGCGTGGACGATGCTCTTATGCATCAAGCGCGAGAAATTCGCGATGCTGTTAATCCGCAAGAAATTCTGTTTGTTATAGACGCCATGATTGGTCAAGACGCTGTTCGCACAGCTCAAGCTTTTAACGAGGGTGTTGACTTTACAGGCGTTGTGCTTTCTAAGTTAGATGGCGATGCGCGAGGCGGCGCTGCACTATCTGTTGCAAGCGTTACAGGCAAGCCGATTTTGTTTGCTTCTACTGGCGAAGGTTTGAAGGATTTTGAGATTTTCCACCCAGATAGAATGGCCTCCAGAATCCTCGACATGGGCGATATTCTAACGCTTATTGAGAATGCGCAAAAGCAGTTTGACGAGGAAGAGTCTAGAAAAGCGGCTGCAAAAATATCTGAAGGAACTTTTGGACTAGACGACTTTTTGGATCAGCTTCAACAGGTTAAAAAGCTTGGTTCTATGAAGAAGATTCTTGGCATGATGCCTGGAATGGCAGCGCACAGGCAAGAGCTTGAGCAGTTTGACGACCGCGAGATAGACCGCACAGAGGCGATTATTCGCTCGATGACGCCTAAAGAGCGCAAAGACACAAAGATTATTGATGGTTCTAGGCGCGCGCGTATTGCAGCTGGCGCAGGCGTTTCGGTTTCCGCAGTGAACGCGCTTTTGCAACGCTTTGAGCAGGCAGCTAAGATGATGAAGCGCATGAGCAATGGCGGCGGCGCAGGAATGCCAGGAATGGGCGGAATGCCTGGGTTTGGCGGCGGCGCTGGAAAGTCTAAGCGTAAAGACAAAAAGAGCAAGAAGAAGGGCGGAAAGTCTGGCAATCCTATGCGCCGCGAGGCCGAGGAGCGCGCGCTTAGAGACCGCTTGTCTGGAAATTCTTCTGCAAATAATTCAAATAATGGCGATGACGCTGGCGAGTCTGCCTTTATGAAGAAGAAGCAGGATTTGCCTAATAATTTGCCAGAAAATCTTCAAAATCTTATGAGTGGCGAAGGTGATTTTGCTGGCGGAATGCCTGATTTGCCGCCTAATTTGGGCGGCGGACTCGCAGGACTTTTCGGCAGATAAGCTAATAACAGATAATCAGTAGATGATTTACTCGATTTTACTTGCGATTTTACTTGTTGCGCTTGTTTTGCTTTTAGCTTGGCAGTTGCTTAGGTGGCTGCCAGCTGGAGCAGACGGGCTAAAACCACTGCCCTATGTTATTGCGCTGCTTCCGATTGCGCCGTTTTGCGCAGGGTTTGGGCTAATCGCCAGCATTGTAAGTGCAATTGCAACGCGCTCGCAAAATGGATTTTATAAATCTTACGTATTTTTGTGCGTTGCATATATTGTGTTGTTCGTAATCTCTTTGAAATCGTATTCGCCCTATTTTTCAAGACGATTGCGGGAACAAACGCAGGAAAAATCGCAGACAAGATCGCAGGAAAAATCACTAGAAATCCGCGTTATGACGCTTAATTGCAGATATGGCCGCGCAAACGCAAGTCAAATAATAAAGCTAGCAAAAACGCATAAAATCGATACGATTCTTTTGCAAGAAGTAAGCAAAAAACTTGTAAAAAACCTTGAAAAACTTGGGATTAAACGCGATTTTGCGCATGTTCAATTGGGAAATACAAACAACCACGAAAATGGCGGATTTAACGCGATTTATACGCGACTAAGCAATGTTAAATCTTTTGGTAAGTCGATTAAGATTGATGCAGCAAACGTGCCAATTGTTACGGCGGTTTCTGGCGATTCGCGCGCGGAAAATCTTCTAATAACATTCGCCTCAGCGCATCCAAAATCGCCTATGCGCGGATGCGCGGCTTGGTGCAGCGGAATAATGGCGCTTGCAAAAATCGGCGAAAATCATAATAAAAGCGGATACAAAAAAGTCACAATAATAGGAGGAGACTTAAACTCCACCCCAGACCACCCAAGCTTTAGAACGCTACTAAAATCAGGCTTTTTAGACGCATCAATGCAAATCGGCAAGCGACTAAAGACTTGGCCAACGTGGCAAAAATGGCCAAATCTTGCGCTTGACCATGTGCTAGTAAAATCAACAGGCTGCAGCGCTAAAGCCACAGAGCAAAGCACAATTCGCGTGGACGGCAGCGACCACTTTGCGCTAATCGTTTGCGTTTCAATCCCCCTCTAGCTCCCCTCTAGCTCCCCTCTAGCTCCCCTCTAGCTCCCCTCTAGCTCCCCGCTTATTCGCCCGAATAACAATGCTCTTTGCATACAATACCCCACTAAGTAAGGTAGAGATTCGAGATTTTTCGCGGCGAATCGACGACTTCGAGCTGCATAATGCGCGAGAAGTCACCTCGATTCGCTGAGCCGCTCAAAGCAGAAGCACTGCTTCTGCGCGGCGAAGACGTGAGCGCGGCTAATCCGCGCGAACGCAGAAACACCCAGCCCTCCTACACACCAAATATGAAGTCGCGCAAATAGCAAGCAAGGAAAAGACGCCCACGTCTTAGCCCGAATTTGTAGCTCAACACGCCAGTTTGACCAACATTCTTGGCAAAATGCTTAGTCCACGCAATCAGTCATAATAGAAAAGTTATTCGCGTGAATCGAAGCCCTCTTATCGACCACGCGAGGAACAGTGGAACTCGCAAGGAGTGCCCCACACCCGAGCGAAATTCTACGACTCTAGTTATAAGGAGAGCCATTTTGGCAACCAAGATTCGTCTTAAGAGATTGGGCAAGAAGTTCTACGCCTTCTATCGCGTTGTGATTTCTGATTCGCGCAACAAGCGTAACGGCAAGTCCATCGAAGAGATCGGCATCTACGATCCAAACAAGCAGCCATCTTTGATTCAGATTAAGTCTGATCGCGCACAGTACTGGCTTGGCGTTGGCGCACAGCCAACCGAACCAGTGTTGAAGCTGCTAAAGATTACTGGCGATTGGCAGAAGTTCAAGGGTCTTGAAGGTGCAGAAGGCACTTTGAAGACTAGCGAAGCTGGCCCAGACGCTCAGGCTCGCGTTGAAGCTGTAGAAGCCGAAGCTCAGAAGCTTAAGGCTGCTAAGTCCGAAGCCGCTGCAAAGGCTCAGGCTGCTGCAGAAGCCGCTAAGAACGAAGCCGAAGAAGCTCCAGCAGCAGATGCTGAAGCCGAGGAAAAGGCTGAGTAATTATGCTGGCTCAAGCTGTGGAACATCTCATTAAGAACATTGTGGATTTTCCAGATGACGTATCCGTGCGTTCTCATTCAAACGCTCGCGGCGAACTTTTGCGCGTGCGCGTAAATCCAGAAGACATCGGTCGCGTTATTGGAAGAAACGGTCGTACCGCTAATGCTATTCGTATTGTTGTTCAGGCTCTAAGCCGTCGCAATGTGCGCGTAGACATTATGGACGTACGTAAGTGAGATTGAACGTGGCTAAAAACCAACTTTTTGACAACCCTCAGCAAGGTTCAAACACCCTACTGAGGGTTTGTCGTATTGGAAAAGCGCAAGGATTAAAAGGCGAAGTTACGGTTCAAATCTTTACAGACGAGCCTTATAATCGCTTTGAACCAGGCAATGTGCTTTACACTCAAGACGGCAAGCGCGAGTTTACAATTGAAGCTTCTCGCACTTTCAAAAACCGCTGGATTCTGCTTTTTGAACAGAGTCTAAATCGTAATGATGCAGAGGCATTAAACGGCTTGGAGCTTTACACTAAGGCTCAAAGCGCGGAAGAGTTAGAGCAAGAAAACGCCTGGTATATTAAGGATTTAGTAGGCCTTAGCGCGCGCATTTGTAAGAATAATTCACTTGGTGTTGCTCCTCGCGAAATCGGCAAAGTCGTAGACGTTGTGGACGGCGCGCAGTCGCTGCTTAAAATCCGCCTTTTGGAGCCAGTTGGCGATGATAAAATTGCGCTAGTTCCTTTTGTTCAAGCGCTTGTTCCAGAAGTAAATCTTAAAAACGAATATTTAACTTTAGACCCTCCAGGCGGCTTAATCCCTGGGCTTTAATGCGCAGGATTTAAGCTTAAGGCTTATAAAAATGCAAATCGACATAATCTCCGTATTCCCTGAATATTTTCGCATGCTTGATCTGAGTTTGCTCGGTAAAGCGCAAGATAATGGCTTGCTTAAAATTAACGCGTACAATCTTAGAAGATGGACACACGACGTTCATCAATCTGTTGACGATACGCCAGTTGGGGGCGGCGCTGGAATGGTGATGAAGCCCGAAGTGTGGTCGGAGTGCCTTGATGAGCTGCTTTTTAGTGGCAATAATATCGCAGATAACAGCGGCGACGGCTGCGATGTCTGCAATGTCTGCGACGACAATAACTGCATCGCAAACAATAGCGTTGATAACGGTACAATTCTAATCTTCCCAAATCCTTCTGCACCACTGTTTTCGCAAAAAGACGCAACGCAATTAGCAAACGCAAAGCGACTTGTGTTTGGATGCGGCCGCTACGAAGGCTACGACGCGCGAATCCCAGAATACTACAAATCGCGCGGCTTAGATGTGCGCGAGTACTCTATTGGCGACTACGTTCTTAACGGCGGCGAAGTTGCTGTTAGCGTTATGGTAGAGGCCATTACGCGCTTGATTCCAGGCTTTATGGGTAACCCTGAGTCGATTGTGGAAGAGTCGTACACGGGCGCGGACGCGATTCTTGAGCATCACCAGTACACGCGACCAACAACTTGGCGCGGCCTTAGTGTGCCTGCGATTCTAACTTCTGGCGACCACGCTAAAGTGGATCGATTCCGTAGAGATGATGCGTTGGAGCGCACAAGTCAAATTAGACCAGATTTGATTGAAAAACTTGATTGCAAGTCGCTTAGTAAGCAAGATAGAAAAACGCTGATTAGCCTTGGGTGGGAGGTTTCTGGCGATTCGCCAAAACGCCTATAAATCTAGCTATCGATAGAACGGCTCCCTATTGGTTGTTGTTGTGCAATTTCCCACTTAACGTTGCGCGAGGTTTGAGTATTTCTATCCTCGCAGGCGCGCCAACCTGCCTTCGAGCTTAGAGCGTAGCGCGAGAAGGCAATTTGGCGCGCTGAGCCGCTTAGCGTAGAAGCACGGTGTGCTTCTACGGAGGCGAAGACGTGAGCGCGCTGTAACGCGCGAACGACAGGACCTGCCATGTAGTGCGATTGTACCGAGTTTACGGCGTGTCGTCATACAATCGCACTACACAAACAAACAAAACTGTAGTGCGATTGTACTTGATTTTGGTGTTTTTTAATACAAACGCACTACAAGAAAAATCTTGAATCTCTACCTCACTTGGTCACGCTCTAAACGCAAACAAAGCCATCAATGCGAGGTTTGAATAAACATAACGGCAGTTTCGCCATAGTTTCGCGTGTCGAAAATCTCCCACCCCGCACAAATCTTAGGCGCAACACTGCGTGCGCTACGCTCCAAAACAATCAACGTGTCTGCCGCATCACTTACAACGCCGTTTTTAACCATGTTTTCAATCAAAAGCTCAACTTGCGCCGTCTCCAACGCATACGGCGGATCCACAAACACCAAATCAAAAGCATCGCCACTGTAGTCTTGCACAAACTGCTCCGCGCGCTTTTTATTTACGCGCGCGCTTAAATCTTCGCTCCACGCGCTTTGGTTTTCTAGCACTTTAATTGTTTTTGCAATTAACGCTGCTGCAGCCGCGTTCGCCTCCACGCACACAAGCTCGTTTGCGCCTCTAGAAATCGCCTCAATACCTAGAGCCGCGGTTCCAGCGAATAAGTCGAGTACGCGCGCTCCCCCGCACACTCCCCACGAGTCGAGTCTAGAAAAAATCGCCTCTTTTGTGCGGTCTGTTGTTGGTCTTGTGCATGACTTTGCGGCGCATAATGGCGTGCCCTTAAATCTTCCTGCAATTACGTGCATATTTTAAGCATATCATTTTAATTTATTTTGACTTATGTATCTTTTTTACTTGTGTCAAATTTTATCCTTGTTAAAATTGTATTGGTCATTTGTTTATTAACATCAACAAATGTTGCTTAGCACTGGTTTCTGGCGATTTATCCAAAACTACGCTAAACAATGAAGTTTGCTAAAAAGCCTAAGCATAAAATATCTAAATCCCAAATACAACTGACATATAACTAAACAACTAAGGAGCAGCAATGACTTCAATCATTTTAGATTGCGACCCTGGCCACGACGACGCGATGGCAATTCTTCTAGCGCTTGGCAACCCAAACATTGATTTGATTGGCGTAACAACAGTCGGCGGTAATCAAAGCCTCGAAAAAGTAACATACAACGCGCGAGCAACGCTAGAAATGGCTCACGCAACAAACATTCCAGTTCACGCAGGATGCGATCGTCCAATGATTCGCCCGCTAGAAGTGGCTGCATCCATTCATGGCGAAACTGGCCTAGACGGAGTAACGCTTCCAAAGCCAACTCGCCCATTAGACGAAGGCCACGCAGTAAACTGGATTATCAACACGATTATGAACAGCGAGCCAGGCACGATTACACTTGTTCCAACTGGCCCACTTACAAACATTGCAATGGCTGCGCGAATGGAGCCGCGAATCGTTAGCCGCGTTAAGGAAGTTGTGCTTATGGGCGGCGGCTACCACGTTGGCAATTGGAGCGCGGTCGCAGAATTTAACATTAAGGTAGATCCTGAAGCCGCTCACGTTGTGTTTAATGAAGATTGGCCTATTACAATGGTTGGTCTTGATTTAACGCACCAAGCACTTTGCACGCCGCAAGTACAAGCTAAAATCGACGCAATCGGCACACCTCTTTCTGCGTTTGCAAGCGGTTTGATGGACTTCTTCCGCAAAACATACCAAAACAATCAAGATTTTATTGACCCACCTGTGCACGATCCTTGCACGGTTGCGTACTTGATTGACCACAGTGTTGTACAAACTCGCAGATGCCCTCTAGACGTTGAAATTAAAGGCGATTTAACACTTGGAATGACGGTTGCAGATTTGCGCGGACCAGAGCCATCAGCCAGCGAATGCCATACGCAAGTGGCCACTAAGCTTGACTTTAACAAGTTCTGGGATTTGATTATCGACGCTCTAAAGCGAATCGATGGAATCAAATAAACCAAATAAGTCAAATAAACCAAATAAGTCAAACAATAGACATCAAACAAATAAATAAAAGATAATAGAGAAAATCCCTAACAAGAGAAGATCCCTAATAACCAAACAAATATATAGGAGTTATTATGACTGAGGTTTCATCTCCAGCTCCACACATGTTAGACAAGGGCGGGCGCTCAATCGTAGCACTTATGACCGCACTTCTAGTGGCCATTTTTGCGTTCCAGCTAAACGCATCCATGCTCTCCCCAGCACTCGCCACTATGACGCACGAGCTTAAAACAACGGATACGCAAATCGCGCTAACACAAACCGTGTTCTTTACGGCGGCAGCGCTGTTTTCGCTATTCCTACCTCGCTTGGCAGACATTGTTGGTCGCAAAAAAGTACTTACAGGCATTCTGGTTTCAACCATTTTAGGATGCGTTATTAGCGCCATTGCACCAAATGTTACGGTTCTTATGATTGGCCGAATCCTTCAAGGCGCAAGCGGTCCTGTTGTGCCAATGTGCTTGATTATGCTGCGCGTGCGCGTTAGCGAAGAAAAGCGCTACGCAAAGTTGATGGCAATTTTAACGTCTGTAAACGGCGGAATTGCAGGCGTGGACGCACTTGCAGGCGGCTGGCTCGCAGGCAACTTTGGCTTTAGATCCGTATTTTGGACTATGGCTGTAATCGGCGTAATTGCAGTTCTTTTGGTTATATTCCAGACTGAAGAATCGCACGCTCAAGACACTCCTAAGATGGATTGGGTTGGCGTTGTAACGCTTGGCATCGCGTTCTTGGCTGCATATCTTGCGATTAACGAAATCGGCAAGCTTGCTGGCGCCAACTTGACGCTTGTTGCAGTTCTTGTAGTTCTTGCAATCGTTTTCTTTGTAATCTTCTGGAACGTAGAGGGCAAAAACTCCGCTCCGCTTGTTTCTACAAAATATATGAGCCAACGCCGCACTTGGGGCTTGCTTTCTTGCACGCTTCTTACAATGACGGGCGTTTTTGCAATCATGAATGGCGTTGTTCCACAGCTTGCACAAGATGCTAAGTCTGGTGCTGCAATGAGCGCAAGTGTTGTGAGCTTTGCAACTCTTACGCCATACGCAATCATTGGCTTTGTGTTTGGCCCTGTTGCTGGCATGCTTGCTGCAAAGTTTGGCTACCGACTCGTTTTGCGCGCTGGAATCCTCGTAAGCGTTCTTGGCGTTGTATTTGGAATGTATGTTTCCGAGATGCCTTCTGTTTGGGGACTCGTAGTGCTTTCCTTGTGGCTTGGAATTAGCTACGCAGGTGTTGCAAACATTATGCTTAATGGCCTTGGAATTGTGCTTTCGCCTAAGGATAATCCTGGATATTTGCCTGGTATGAATGCTGGAGCGTTTAACCTTGGTGCAGGATTGAGCTTTGCGATTCTTTACGCTGTTATGACCAATTTTGCGCAGAACGCTGGAGCCACCACTGGCTACGTTGCTTCGATGATTGCTGGAATCGTGCTACTTGCGCTCGCGTTTGCATGCTCGTTCTTAATCCCTAAGCCAGAAGATTGCGAGTGATTTACTAATCAATCACAAGAAAATAGCAGAATAAACTAAGACCGCAGTTTTTAGCTGCGGTCTTTTTTATATTTGCCAGGCAGTATTCAAGCGCGCTCATGAATGCTTTGCATACGCTCCTCAACAAGCTCTGGCGTCATCGCCTCGTGCACCGCTTCAACAGACTCCATATTAAGAGCAGCAGCAGCAACCGCAAATCGCCCCGTCTTGGAATTATCAAAGTGGTTGTATCGCGCGTAAATCAAAGCTGCAGTCGCAGTATCGCTAGAACCGTTGTCATTGCCAACAGCCTTAGCACCTTCGGATCCATTTCCTCTAGAAACAATCATTCTTTGAACGCGCCGCAAAGGCACAGGATAAAACGCAATGCCTTCCCCAAGTATTCCATACGCAACGCCTTCTCGCCCAGAATTAACAAACACGCGCTTAACTCCGCGCTTAAGCAGCGCCTTTGCGCATTGCACAGCTGACCTTTCGTCTACAGCGCAAATTCCAGTAAGCGCTTGCGATTCTGCAGTGTCTAAAACAAGAGTATCAATGCAATTTAAGCGCGAAAGTATTCTCGTAGCTTTTGCATCCGTTATTGCGCGCACCATAATCGGCTTATGGTAGTTATCGCACACCCATTCAAATGACTTTTGCGAAATGTTTGTGTCGAGCGCAACAATGTCTGCGTTTTCTATGATTGATATTCTTTCACGCAAAAAGTCTGGCGTCATGTAATCGTAGATGCTCATATCGTCTAGTGCCAAAAGCCTTTGCCCCGAAGCGTCTCCAACGTACATGTAAGACGCTGTCATTGCGTCTGGCAGCTGCTTTGAGTAGCCTATATCTAGTCCGTTTACAGATGCGTCGATTTTGAACAACTCGCCATTATGGTCGCCTCCGTACACAGAGACCAGACTTGCGCGCGTGTTCATCCTCTCTAAAGCAACTGCGATATTTCGCCCAACTCCGCCAAGCGCGTAGCGCACTTTTGCAGCGTTCGACGTGTAGTCCATAAGATCTCCGCACGCGATTCCCAAAACGTCCATGCTTATTCCGCCAATTACAGTCACGTAGCTTGGCGGCGTAACAATGTAGCCTTTGCCTCTAAGGTATCCTTTGCGAATCAGATTAGAAATGTGTGCAGCTACACCAGATCTTGTAATGCCCGCTAAGTCTGCAAGCTCTTGCTGACTAATCATAGGATTCTGCTGAATCCACGACAATATTTGTTGTTCGCGTTCAGTCATCTTTGCCTCGTCTCTCGCGTTTTTACCTTATATCTCTAGAATATTCAAAAATTGTCTTTTTCGCACGTAAATTGTAAAAAATTGTGCGATTTTCTTCTCGATTTTCTTCTAATTGCTCAAAATTGCCGTGCTGCTTCCGCGAGTAAAGTCTAAAACAGCTCCAGCGAGTTGAGTGTGATTTTGCAAAGTCGGGTCGCTTGCAAGAATCGAAGTTGCGCACTGCCTTGCGTCTGCAATAATATGCGCGTCTTTAACAACTCGTAGCAGCTTTAAGCTTGATTTTCCGCCAGACTGACTGTCTCCTAAAACATCTCCAACGTTTCTAAGCTCCAAGTCTTTTTGCGCGATTACAAAGCCATCTAGCGATTCTTCTACAACTTGCAAACGCGCTGCCGCCAACTCGTTGTCTTGAGCTGCAGATACCAGAAAAGCCCATGATTGCGTACCAGAGCGCCCCACTCGTCCCCTAAGTTGATGAAGCTGCGCAAGCCCGAATCGCTCTGCGTTAAAAATCACTATGCAACTTGCTTTTGCAACGTCTACACCAACTTCGATTACAGTTGTAGAAACCAAGATTTGCACTTTTCCGCTTTCAAAGTCGCTCATAATTTTGCGCTTTTCGTCGTCACTTGTGCGGCCTGTAAGCTCAGCAAATTTGACGCCACTAAATTGAGAGAGGTTTTTAAGACGAGTTGAAATTTGCGATACTGTGTGAACTTGAATATCGGTTTGCGCTTGCGTGTTAACTTGCGAATCGTTTAGTGGATTAGATCCGTATGCGCCAAAATCGCCAGCAGCCGCACCATAATGCGAATCGCCACTATCGCCATTATCAACATCGCCATTATCGTCATCATCTATTCGCGCACAAACAACGTACGCGCGCTCCCCTGCGTCAATCCTGGAGCGAATGTGGCTAAACATAGCTGCCATTTTTGCAAAATCCAACTCGTTTATAACAAACGTGCGAATCGGCTTGCGGCCGCCTGGAAGCTCCGTTAAGTAAGACGCGTCTAAATCGCCAAACCAAGTCATCGCAGCAGATCGTGGAATCGGCGTAGCTGTCATAACAAGAAGATGAACATCCGCATTATTGCTCATTTTGCGTATAAGCGAGTCGCGCTGCTCAACGCCAAATCTGTGTTGCTCGTCGATTATAGCCAGCGCAAGGTTTGTGGGCTTAAAACTGGCGGAAAATGCGGCATGAGTGGCCACTATAATCGCAGGCTCGCCGCTTGCCACTTTTGCCAGGGCGCTTCTTCGATCCGCCAGCTTCATTCCGCCTGTTACAAGCGTAATTTCAACGTTTATGTGTGCGCGCGCAATCATTTTGCGCAAGTTTTCGGCGTGTTGATGAGCCAGCACTTGAGTTGGCGCAACAAGAACCGCTTGATGGCCCGAACCAACAGCTTGAAGCATTGCGCTCATTGCAACAACCGTTTTACCAGAGCCGACTTCTCCTTGCAAAAGGCGACGCATTGGTTTTAATGGGGACTCTGCGGCTGCTGGCGATTCGTCGGTTGCTTGCGATTCGCCCTGCGCGCCTTGCATATCTTCCGTAATCTCGCTAATAACGTTTTTTTGGCCTTCCGTCAACGCAAATGGCAAACTTTCTTCAAACTGCTGCCTTAAATCGCCATTGTTGCATTTATAAGCAGAGCCTAGACGCGAATTCTCGCGCGATTGCAAAACAGCGATTTGAGATATAAACGCTTCTTCAAAACGCATTGTGTTGATTGCGCGCGCAAAGTCCTCTTTGTTTTGCGGATTGTGGATTGATTCAAACGCATCCGCACGGTGCATAAGATTTTTACTTACGATTACGGATTGCGGAAGAATGTCTGGCAGGGATTCAGGAAGGGATTCAGACAAAGATTCAGGCAAGGATTCAGGCGCAAAATCGCCACTATCGCAACTCTTAAAAAGTTGCAATAATCCTAAAATCGTCTCGTGAATATGGTCGTTAGAAATTCGCGAATTTGCGTGGTAAATCGGACGAGGAGCGCATAACTTTTCAAACGCTTCTTCAACACTTTGTGCAACAAAATCGACAGACGCGCTGGATCTCTCATCGTTGCTAGATTTCTCATCATTGCTCGACTTTTCATCATCGCTACGCGCCGCTAAAACGCTTATAACTTGCGGATGCGTAAATTGCAAAACGCCATTAAACGCGCCGCTCGTGCCGCCCACAACAACGGTTTGACCAACGCTCATGCGGCTGCTAACCCATTGAGCGTATTGCTTGCTTTTTGAAAAATAGACGATTTGAGCGCGCGAGGCATCTTGCGAAACGTTTACGTCTAGGCGGTACCCTCTTCGCGCATTCATTTGTACTATGTTTATGGACTGTATAATCGCGCAAAATGCCACTTCTTGACCTGGCAAAATTTGGCTTAAATGCGCGCGTTTTAGCGGATTTGTGACTCTAAACGGGTAGTACGTTAGCGCGTCTTTTACTGTGACTACACCTAGCGATTTTAAGGCAGACACGCGGCGCTTGTTGCTTACGATTGACGATATTGCTGTGTTTAGTGTTATGCGTGCTGCCATACTTCGATTATAATCGTTGCGCTACGATTTAAGCGAAAAATAGGGAAATAGAAAAAGCCCCGAGCACTGCTCAGGGCCTTACATTTAACACGCGATTCACGCTTCAACACGCTGAACCTTGCCTGCCTTAATGCATTTTACGCACACACGAAGGCGAACATTTTCGCCATCAATGGTGGTGCGAACTGGCTGAAGGTTCGGGCGGAAGGTGCGCTTATTGCGAATGTGCGAATGTGAAACACTGAAACCGGTCTGCGGTCCCTTGCCACATAATGCGCAACGAGCTGCCATAATGGACTCCTATTTTCTTTGACTTGCAAGTCTTGCGTCGCTCATCCATGCAAATCCAAACGCGACTAACCGACGCTAAATCGCATAAACAAATAAGCATGCCTGAACGCACAACTACACAAGTATATCACTACGCCAGACATTACAGCGCGCACGGCTTGCCATCAATCAAGATGCGCGAATTTTGGCGCAAATCCGCAACATTCTTACATCCAAGCAACGCCATAATCGCGCGAATCTGCGTCTTCCAATCCTCAATCTGCTCAACAAGCGCATCCTGTCCACCGCAAGTTAGCGTATGCAAGAACTCGCCAGCAACTCCAACTGCACTCGCCCCAAGCTTCAGCGCGCGCACAACATCAAGCGGCGTACGCACTCCTCCGCTTGCAAACACTTGCATTTGCGCACAACTGCCAGCAACCGCACCATCGCAAGAATCGCAAGAATCGTGCAAAATCTTATCGCATTGCGCTATGTCTAGTAACGACTCAACAGTGGTAAGCCCCCAAGAATCAAGGAACTCGTAGCCGCGCCCACGCCCACGCCGTGCATTTTCAATCGCAACAAAATTCGTGCCGCCGCGCCCACCAACGTCCACAGCGCGCACGCCCACATTTTGCAATTGCAGAACATCCCCAGCGCTCATTCCGCATCCAGTTTCCTTAACAACAACTGGCACTTTCATTGAATCAAGCGCGCGCACAACAGCCTCAATATTGCTAAGCCACGCGCTAAAATCGCGGTCGCCTTCGCTCATAACAAGCTCTTGCGCCGCATTAAGGTGGATTTGCAACGCGTTTGCTTGCAAAATTTCAACAGCTTTAATCGCCTGTTCAACGCTTGCCCCAGCGCTTACATTCGCCATAACAAATCCGCGCGGATTAAAGCGCCGAATAACGCTGAAAGTCTCTGCAAGACGCGGATTTTTAAGCGCTGCGCTTAGCGAGCCAGAAGCCATTGCTACACCAGTTTTTGCTGCCACTTTTGCAAGCATTGCGTTTATATTTTCGCCATTCTTGCTGCCGCCCGTCATTGCGTTAATGTACAGCGGAACGTCCCATTTTGCGGATTCTCCAAACACGCGCACGCTTGTATCTACATCGCTTAGCGCCAATTGCGGCAACGCATTTGGAATAAATCGCACTTGTTCAAAACCAGCGTCCGCGTGCGATTTATATTGTTCGCACGCAAGTTTTATGTGATCGTCTTTGCGCTGTTCAATAAGCGAAGAGTCGCGATTTTCATCAAATTCCGCGACTTTCAGATTAAGCGCCTCAATCCCACTTTTTTGCCATTCGTCTTTAATGAGATTAGCAACTGCATCAAAATCTTGTGCGCGCGCAATCGCAATTCCGCAATCTCCTCCGCCTGCGCCGCTTGTTTTGGATGGCAATCCTGCACTGTTGGCAACTTCGATTAGCTGCGTAAGTTTTGGTGTTTCGATTAGCGTTCCCGTGATTTCTCCAAGATTTTTTAGCAACGCACGATTTTGCGCGAATCCGCTTAATAACGCGTTAAAATCCCCATTTTCTAGCGCATTTGCGATTTTTTGCACGCATTTTTCGCTTTGCACGCAAAAATCTTCGTAAGTTTTAGCGTATGTTTCAGCGTATGTTTTATCAATATTATTCACGCTTAAAGTGCCGCTTGCCTCAGATTTCACTCCAGCTTTCACGCTTCCAACAAGCTCCGCGCTACTGGCAGGGCTCCCAGTCCAGCCAACTAAAAGTCGTAAGCTTGCGCCCACTTTTAAGCGTTTTACTTCAAATCGCGGCCATTTTCTTTGCATCAACTCGCACAAGCTGGAGTCGCCGCTTTCAATCATTTCGACTTCCGCTTTAAGCCATTCGCGATTGTACGCGCGATACAATACCCACCCACCGTATGAGCTTGCTGCCACGTCTCCGCCGCTTCCCGACTTTTTTACTAGCGAAGACGCGATTATGGCCAATTTGCACAATTCTGGCGTTGCAATCGCCAATCCGTACCATTCGCACAACGCGCGAACAGCAGCCACCGTTACTGCAGCCGAAGATCCAAGTCCATATTTTTTGCCACTTTTTTTATCGTCTAAATCGCTTTCAATGTGTACGTTGTATTCGCGCGCGCAACCCAGTGCGTCCTCCGCACCCAACACGCCCATCTCGCGCGCATATTCGTCCACTACGTTCATTGCGGAAATCACGTACGCGTAGTATTTTTTAATTTTTTCTACATTAGTTTGTTCTAGCGAATCGTTGGTTGCTTGCGATTTTTCCGCTGGCAAATCGCAAGCAACCGAGCGCGAATCGCATCCGCATCCATCATTTTTATCTAAAATAAATTCCTTGTTATTGCCAAAACGCGTGCCGTCACCGTTTCCGCCGCCAAACTTCCAATATAATGGCTCAAAATTTTTATCCTCACACGTAATTTTTCCGTAAAAATTCCTGCCGTAAAAATTCCTACTACATGCGCCATTTTCAAGAAAATCACAAGCTCCAGCCGCATCAACCGTAACTTTTACATAACGATTCACAGCTGCTACGATTGCCGCTCTTCCATCCACAACAGCGTATTCGCCTGCTATATAAAGCTTTCCAGGTGCTTCCGCTTGAAACTTAGTCATGATTTTCTCCGTACGCCGTTACGCTAACCGCATCGCCTGGGCGCGCAATAACAAACTGCGGATTGGATTGCGCTGATTCAACAGATTCCGCAAAATCCACATGAGACAAATCCGCCAAATCCGCCGATTTCTGCAACTCGCGCAAACTCTTAATCTCACTCAACACGCGCAAACTCAACTCATTTTTAACGCGCAAAGCATGCTCCGCGTTAGTTAAAACCTTAACATTTGGACCTGCGTCCATTGTAGCCCAAACAGGCCACCCCTCGCCGCGCATTTGATGCACAACTCTAAGCACGGCGTGCGATTCTTCGCTAAGGTAGTCAACGCTAGGATTGGCCGCGCGCATTGCAGCATGCATTCCTAAAGCGTTTCGCTCCGAAACCTCGCCCAAAGCCTCTAAATCACAGTTTTTAATCGCTTGCAAAGCCGTTGCAATGTCATCTTTACAACTTTCAATCCAACTTTTATAAAGCGGCGATGTTTCAACCGTTTGCCGCATTGCATTGCGGCTCGAAATCTTCTTTTTGCTTGTATTCAAAACAACAGCCACCATTGCAAGATTCAAATCTTTTGGCGATTCAATTGGCTCCGCATAACTTGTTTCGCTACTCACGCCCGCGTTCCACAACACCAATCCGCCATAAATCGACCTGCATGCCGACCCCGACCCTTTGCGCGATAAAATCGAAAGTTCGCGCGCGTTTAACCTAAGACCAGACGCATACGCTGACGCCGCAGCCAGCGCCGCAAAACCCGAGGCGCTAGACGCAAGACCTGCAGCCGTTGGAAACGTGTTTTTGCTTACGACTCGCGCATGGCTTTCGATTCCAGCCATTTTCCGCACCATGTCTAGTATTCTTACGATTCGCGCACGCTCTTCGCTTTGCAATAAATCGCCACTAAGCTCTGTGTTGTTTAAACAAACGGAGTCTTCTTTTAGAAAATCGTCAAAATGCACGCTAGTTTTAGTGGAAAATCCGCCTAAAGTCAAAGATAGCGAGGAAGAATACGGCAAAATAAGCTGCTCGTCGCGCTTTCCCCAATACTTGATTAGCGCAATATTTGCGTTTGCTTCCGCGATTGCGCAATGCGTTTGCATCGACTCGTCAAACGCTATTTTTGGCTCAATTTCAACGTTTTCCACAATAACCTTTCTATAACCTTTCTAACTGCCGATTTCCACAATCCACGTTTTGGCAGCACCTGCGCGCTCTAACGCCGCCGCCACTTTAACCGCATCCTCGTAACTTTGCGCAAGCGCTATAACGCAGCCGCCGCCACCTCCACCAGTCAGCTTTGCTCCCAAAGCACCACTTTTGCACGCAGCACTAACCAACTCGTCTAAAAGTGGCGTGCTCACGCCTAATTGCGCAAGAATCTTGTGCGCGCGGCTCATCTTAAGCCCAATATCCAACGGCTGCCCAAGCTCTAAATCCTCTTGCGCGCTAATAGCAATTTTCCCAAGCTGCTCTAGCATCGCATCAACCGCATGCGGATTCAAATCGCGCTTTTTGCGCAATGCTTCAACCGTATCACGCGTTTGACCCTTGCATCCCGAATCAGCCAAAACAAGCCACGCGTGCAATCGTATATTTATGTTGCTAAATTCGCCGCACAAAAATCGCACCGCGCGCGCCGAAGCAGTAGCCTTAGCGTCTAATCCCGATGCCTTCCCATGAGCAACATTTTCCGCCTCCTGCGTAAGCGCAAAAAGCTGATCCTCGCTGGCTTCAATCGCATAATAGTCTAGAATCGCGCGAATTACAGCGCCTGCAGCTGCAGCCGACGACCCCAATCCTCGCTCTGGCGGAAAATCGCAAGCTGTTTCCACTTGTAACGCTTCGCTGCGCCAATTTGCAAATTGCAAAGCCTTATAAATCGCGGTTTTAATGGAGTTCAAACACTTTGGTGCATTTTTTAATGGCCCGCAAAAATTCAACGCTTTAAGCGTTACGTAACTTTGAGCAAGCTCTTGCAAGCTGTTTTTATTAGGATTATTTTCGATTTGTGCAACTAGCTCGTCGGCTGCTTGCGACTTTTGCGCACCTGTGTTTAATGCGTTTTCTGCGTTTGCGCTCCTAACTGTTGCGCGCATCTTAAGATTTTTCAGCGGAAGAGCCACTGCACTGTAGCCATAAACAACCGAATGCTCACCAAAAAGAATTACTTTTGCGCAAGTCTGCCCAACGCCAATGCGATTGTGTATGCGATTATGTACGCGATTTTCCGCACTCTCACAAATATTCTCATTCTTGCAATCGCACGGATTGGACGCGTGGCGATTCGCTAAAGTGTTGCACTCAGTCACTAATCCTCCTTTGCGACGCACTGGTTCACTTATTGGCATTGCTTAATTGATGCGCGTTTAAGCTTATTTGCACAACTTTTATAATTTAGTAGCTAAAGCGACTAAACACCACGATTTGCGCAATACGCACACAACACATTCACATTTCCCGCTTCATGTAGTGCGTTTGTATCATAAAACACGTAAATCCAGTACAAACACACTACAGTTCTACGTGTTTATGTAGTGCGATTGTACTAAAAACACCAAAATCAAATACAAACACACTACATGACAGGTCGTCGTTCGCGCGGTCTAAGCGCGCGAACGTCTTCGCCGCACGTAAAGTCCACTGGACTTTACGTTTGAGCGGCTCAGCGCTCCGAATTGCCTTTTCGCTTAGAGCGTAGCGCGAAAACAAAAAAGCTCTGCGCAAGTCGCAGCAAGCAAAACTCGCCACAATTCGCACAGAGCCAATGCTTAAGATCAATCCAAATGGATTGCCTCCCATCGCAAATTTCGCAGAAATCCTGCAAGAATACGCAAATCCTGCAAAACTCACAAAATCACAATAACTTGCAAGAACTCACAAAACCCGCGTGGGAAGCTGGAACATGTTTAACTACTCAGCTACAACCTTAACAGTAAAGGAAGCGCTGATTTCTGGGTGAAGAGTCACAGTTGCTGGGAATTCGCCAGTGGTCTTGATTGCAGCAACGCTAATAGCGCGTGCTTCAACGGCGGCCTTTGGTGCCAAAGCAGCAGCAATCTTATCGGCGGAAATACCACCGAAGAGCTTGCCAGACTCGCTCACCTTAGCGGCGATTTCTACAACAGTGCCTTCGATTGCGGCCTTAGCTGCAACAGCCTCTTCGCGAGTGGCAACAGCCTTAGCCAAGCGTGCGCGACGCATCGCTTCAATCTGGGAAGCAGCGCCCTTATTCCACGCAAAGGCCAAGCCCTGTGGAATCAAGTAGTTACGTGCGTAACCAGCCTTAACAGTAATAACGTCACCAGAGTGACCCAAGTTTGCAACGGTCTTGGTGAGAATAACCTTGGTTTCTGCCATGTTCTATCCTCTCAATCAGCGACCAGTAGTGGCGTATGGGAGCAAAGCCATCTCGCGAGCGTTCTTAACGGCCTTCGCGATCTTGCGCTGTTCCTGTACGGTTACACCAGTAATACGACGGGAACGAATCTTGCCGCGGTCCGAAACGAACTTACGCAACAAAGCAACGTCCTTGTAATCAATTTCAGTAATCTTGGCAGCCTTCAAAGGATTTGGCTTCTTCTTAAAAGGCTTGACCGGTGGTTGCGGCCTCTTACGTGACATAGGATGTCCTCTCTTAAATGCGTTAAACTTTTGTTTTTGTTTATACGCTAAACTGATGTTTTTAATTGTAAAGTCGTATTTAGATTTTTACCAGCATTAGTTTTACAAGCAATAAGTCATATTCGCTAAACTATCTGCCCTAAAGCAGCGGCGACTAGACGCCATTAGCGCGCGCATAAAACTAGTAAACCAGTAAAACTAGAAAAACTAGAACTCTGGCTCTTCGTCTGATCCACCAAAATCGGAGCTAGCTCCAAACGTTGCAAATCCGCCGTTTGATGGAGCAGAAGCACTCCACGGATCTTCAACGTTTACGCCCTGATTAGCGCCATTTTGCGCATTCATACCAGCACCAACAGCCGCACTATTCGCATAATTCGCGCCGCCAGCATAACCGCCAGTGTATCCACCAGCATTCATACCAGCTCCAGCACCAGCGCCCTGATTGAATCCGCCATTGTTCCCAGCAAAACCGCCCTTCGAGCTCAAACGATTAACCTGAGCGGTTGCAAAACGCAAGGATGGCCCAATCTCATCAATCATCAAATCAATGCTGTATCGTTTTTCGTTGCTGTTTTTATCAACGTAGTTGTTTGCACGCAACCTACCTTGAACAATAACGCGCATTCCCTTTGTAAGCGTTTGCGCGCAATGCTCAGCTAAGTCACCCCATGCAACGCATCTAAGCGATAATGGCGTGCCGTTAACGTAGCTGTTTGTTCTTCTGTCAAAAGTAGAGGAATTAGAAACAATCGTAAAAGACGTTCTAACACTACCGTTAGAACTGGTAGCAGTCTCTGGCTCTTTAGCCAAATTACCAATCACCGTTATAACAGTTTCTCCAGCCATCGTAGCCTCTTTTCTATTAAGACTTGGAACAATTTAGTAAGACTTGGAACAATTTAGAGCATATCTAAAATAATTTTGACTATTTTCAAATCTTGACTTTACTTTGCTTTATTTCGCTTTACTTTGCGTCCTTGCGAAGAATCTTCGTGCGGACTACAGATTCGTTAAGGTTCAAAACACGGTCAAGCTCGTCACTAAGAGCTGGCTCGGCAGTGTAATTCACTACAACGTAGTTACCTTCGTTCTTGCCATCAATCTCGTAAGCAAGCTTACGGCGACCCCAATAGTCGGTACCATCAACGGAACCGCCCTCTTTGGTGACAAGCTCAAGATACTGCTCGGTCAACTTCTTAAGACCGCGCTCGTCAAGCTCTGGATCGGCAATGAACATCAGTTCATACTTATGTGCAGACATCACCCACCTCCTTCGGACTATTCGGCTGCGGGCTTTCCACAGCAGGAGTGTGTTTGCAAAATCGTTCGTAAATCAAGTTATTACACAATTTATTACGCGATTATTACGCAATAATTTTTGCATATTTAATTTTACGAACAACCTATTAAGTCTACATCATGCTTGCGACTCACCGCCGCACAGCTAATCAACCACACTAATGAGCGTAAATATTCCTATGCTTCATGTCTTCTGGAAGCGCGTTTCTAAGCGAAACAAGCGATCCAGACCTAAACACGGACCTAATTCCAGCAGCTAAAAGAGGCGCAATCGAAAGAACCGTCATGTTTTCTAAGCGCTTTTCTTCTGGAACAGGAACAGTATCCGTTAAAATGATTTCGCGCGCGCCGCAATTCTTAAGTCGCTCTACTGCAGGGCCAGAAAGCAGCGCGTGAGTTGCCACCAAAGTAACGGATTTTGCACCAGCGCCTTTAAGTGTGCGCACAGCTTCGCAAATAGTGCCAGCCGTATCGATCATATCGTCTACAACAATGCAATCGCGGCCTTGAATATCTCCAATAATTCCATGCGCTTCCGCGTGATTTGGCCTTGTTATATCGCGCGTTTTGTGAATAAACGCTAATGGCAATCCGCCAAGCTTTGCAGCCCATTGCTCCGAAACCTTGATTCGCCCTGCGTCTGGAGAAACAATCGTAGTGTTTTCTAGGCTCATAGTGTTGCGAACGTAGTCAATCAAAACTGGCATAGCAGTCAAGTGATCCACAGGACCGTCGAAGAATCCCTGCTCTTGAGCAGCATGCATGTCTACAGTCAAAATACGAGTAGCTCCAGCAGATCGGAACAAGTCAAACATAAGTCGCGCTGTAATCGGCTCGCGGCCTTGATGCTTTTTGTCTTGACGCGAATACCCAAAGAAAGGCGCAACAACGTTTATGCTTCTAGCGGATGCTCGCCTTAAAGAATCCACCATAAGCAGCTGCTCCATAATCCAATTGTTGATTGGATCTGTGTGCGCTTGCAAAACAAAAACGTCTGCACCTCGAACTGGTTGCGTAAAGCGCACATACATCTCACCGTTTGCAAAATCGTAGGCAGTTGTTTCCAGCACGTCTATTCCAAGGTAGTTGGCGGTTTCTTCCGCAAGTTGCGGATACGCTCTACCCGTTACAAGCATCATTTGCTTTTTTGGAGTGCCTTCAAGAATTGTTGACATATTTGCCTTCCCGTTTGCAAAATCAGTAAAAACGCATACGCGACTAGTCTAGCAGCATACAGCGCCACTATTCAAACGCGCGAACAACCTGCTGCGCATTGCCGTACGAGCTTTGCGCTCCAAATCCCATTGCTGCATACGCCGAAACGTAAGTTGCAACTTGCGCGCTTTGATCCAGACTAAATCCAGCTGCAAGTCCTGCTAAAACGGTTCCCATAAACGCGTCTCCGCAACCCGTTGTATCTACTGCTTTAACACGCTGAGGGCAAATGCGCACAGCCTTCTTGCCATCTTGCGCAGCATAGTCTAAAACAACCGAGCCTTCTGCACCAAGCGTTACAACTGCCTCGTCAAAGCCGTACTCGTGCATAATGCGCGCCGCATCATGCCAATCAAAATCGTCCCAATTTCCGTCTTCTGGCTCGCTAATTTTAAGCAATTGCGCCATCTCGTGCTCGTTTACAAGAAGTATGCTTGCGTTTTCAATCAATTCGCGTGGCAGCTCGCTTACAAAAGGAGAATTATTTAGCAAAACTTTTACGCCAGCCGCACGCGCAATTTTTGCCGCCGCCGTTACGGTTTCCATTGGGCTTTCTAGGCAAAGTCCTAAAACGCTTGCGCCGCAAATTGCTTGCTTAACATCGTTTTGGCTAATGTATTCCACGCTCACTTTTGCATTAGACCCTGGAGCGTAAACGATTGTGTTTTCGCCACCTTTTGCGTCTACTGTTATTACTGTTGCGCCACTTTTTACGCCTTCTACACGCAAAATTCTAGACGTGTCTACTCCAGCAGATTCTAGCGTGTTTAATAGGAATTTTGCATTTTCGTCGCTGCCTACCGCGCCAAACATTTGCACGTTTGCACCTATTTTTGCTGCAGAAACGGCCTGATTCCCCGATTTTCCGCCTGGAAGAACGCGCAAATCACTTCCGTTTACAGTTTCTCCAGGATTTGGGAGACGATCTGCGACTATTGTGTAGTCTGCGTTCATGGAGCCTACTACAGCAACGTGATTGCTTGATTCGCCTATCTTTTTTAGCGCGCTAGCAAGCATTTCGCCGCTTAGTGGCGTAGTCTTTTCCATCATAAATCCTTTCGTAAAATTCCATTAATTCGTGATTTAAGCGTGATTAAGTATTAATTCAAGCCGCAATCAAATCACAATTTAACTTACGATTAACTCGCCTAATTCTTAAAGCTATGAACAGGCGCTGGAATTCTTCCGCCACGCGAAACAAACTCCTCGCAGCTTGCGGTATTTACTGACATAATAGGAGCGTACCCCATTAAACCGCCAAAATTAGCCATTTGCCCAACGCTTTTGCCTTCCACAGGTATTATGCGTACAGCAGTTGTTTTTTGATTTATCATGCCAATTGCTGCCTCATCCGCAATCATTCCAGATATTGTTGCAGCAGTTGTGCTTCCAGGAATCGCAATCATATCTAGCCCTACGGAGCATACGCACGTCATTGCTTCTAGCTTTTCTATTTTAAGGCAGCCAGACTTTGCAGCAGCAATCATGTTTGCGTCTTCTGAAACAGGTATAAACGCGCCAGAAAGCCCGCCAACGTAGCTGCTGGCCATTATTCCGCCCTTTTTAACTTGATCGTTAAGCATTGCAAGAGCGGCTGTTGTGCCAGGCGCACCAACAGTAGAAAGTCCGATTTTCTCTAGGACTTCGCCTACGGAATCTCCCACGGCTGGCGTTGGCGCAAGCGACAAGTCGATTATTCCAAACGGCACACCAAGCCTTCTAGATGCCTCTTGCGCAACAAGCTGACCGACTCGCGTAATCTTAAAAGCTGTGCGCTTAATCGTCTCGCACAAGAACGCAAAATCCTTGCCACGTGCCTCGTCTAGCGCGCGCGAAACCACGCCTGGCCCCGATACTCCAACGTTTATTACAGCGTCTCCTTCGGTTACGCCGTGGAATCCGCCTGCCATAAATGGATTATCGTCTGGAGCGTTGCAAAATGCCACAAACTTTACGCATCCGTACGAGTCGCGGTCTGCAGTCGCGCGCGCGATTTGCTTGATTACTCGCCCAAGCAGCTGAACGCAATCCATATCAATTCCAGTTCGCGTAGACCCCACGTTTGCGCTCGAGCACACAATATCCGTCTCGCTCAAGGCTTTTGGCAGCGATTCTATAAGCATGCGATCGGCAGCTGTCATGGATTTTGCAGGCAGAGCAGAGTAGCCGCCAATCAAATCTACTCCAACTTTTTTTGCTGCTTTGTCTAGCGCGTGCGCAATTTGCACAAAGTCGTCTGGGCTTTTGCACGCTGCTGCTCCAACTAGGCTTATTGGTGTTACGGTTATGCGCTTGTTTACAATCGGGATTCCGTAGTCGCGCTCAATCGCGCAGCCCGTGCTGACTAAGTCTTTTGCAAGGCGCGTAATCTTGTTGTACACGTTTTCGCACACTTTTTGCACGCTTGCGTCTGCGCAGTCTAGCAGATTTATTCCCATTGTTATGGTTCTAACGTCGAGCTTTTCTTGCTCGATCATGGAGTTTGTTTCGCTCACTTCCATAATGTTTAGCATGGGCTTCTCCTACTAATCCCTAGATTCTGTGCATGTTTGTAAATATTTCTGCGCGCTGGCAGTGTATACTAACGCCTATTCCTTCGCCCAGCTTTGCCAATTCTTCGGCCAGCTCGCCAAATTCTACGCTTATTTCGTTTACGTCTACAATCATCATCATGTTAAAGAATCCGTTGACGATTGTTTGAGATATATCTAAAATATTCGCCTTGCTATTTGCTAAATGAGTCGTAACTTTTGCTATGATTCCTACAGCATCTTTGCCCACTACGGTGATTACGGCTTTGTTTTCATCATTATTAGTGGTGTTCATAATCACTCCTATTGGCTATATGTGATTTTTGCTGCGCAACAGCTGTTCTATCTATTCTGCTTGCCATTCGCGCGCGTTTTGCTCCTTATTTATACTATTGCCCGCCGCGTATAATCGCTTAGTTGTGCAACACGCCAAAATAACATATGAATAAATTTTCATAAAAGGTTAAAAATTTATAATAAAATCCTCTATATATCGTTATATCAACATAATATGCGTCAAATACCCCCCCCCATCAGTAAATTTTACACTTATAAACAACGTCACGCTTAAAAAATTTCACTCAAAAAACAAAAATACGATATAATATCTTGAATTGATGAATATTTATCTGTTCATGTAATTGGGCAAAGCTTGAATGCATGCATGTTAAGCACACATTAGCAATCGCAATGCATCGCATGCTCCATAAAGCGGACGAATAAAAGAAGAACACAAAAAGAACGGGGATTATTATGGTAAAGAGCACTCGCCAAAAGCACGCTCGCAATCAAGAGTATCGCTCATTTGCAAATGTAAGCGCCAATTTTAGTGCATCAACCGCGCGAAAAGTATCGCTTAGCGCGCTCACAACGGTTCTTACTGCAGCCACCTGCTTGGGCGGTCAGCCAATCCTCGCATCCTCTAATATTCTTCTTCCTCCAACTACAGCGGCATTTGCATATCAAGTGAGTAGCACAGACGCTGATCCTACTCCTTGGCTGCATACGCCGAATATTCTTGAGTATCAGCGCTACCGCTACCAAAATAGCAATGGTGACGCAGGTTACGTGAACACTGACGAAAATCATGATGACTACAACAAGGGCAACTACGACGACTTAAAGAACAAGACGGATATGTATGCGCATGTTAAAACGATAGGAAACGACCAGTACCTAGTCTTCGACGTGTTCTTTAACAACGACGGCAAGTCCATGCTTACATCGTCTAAAAAACAGCAATATGTGTGGCTAGTGCCTTATGCTGTTGCAGATTTAAACAATGGTGCTTATAAAGGCGATACCGTAACTGATTTACGATTTGATTTCTACAAGCGCAATGGCAGTTCACCTCAAACGTATGCAAACCTTTCTCATGATATTAAATTGTTTAATCATGAGGCAAGCAAATCGTTCGATCAGAATTTATTTAACAATGACCATGATTATAATGGCTCTACTTATAAGAATTCATTGAACGTTCGTAACGGAGGAAGTAGAGGACGAGATATATCCGATAACTTCCACGTTAACGAAAGAGATTTAGATGACGCTATTAAGAAGGCTATAGCTCCTGGACCAAGCCCTTATAGCGGATACAATTACGGCATTGGTATAACAACTGTTAATGTTGATTACGCTGTACGCATGCATTGCAAGGTAAAGCTGCGCCAAGGCGTAACAACAGACGACATTCAAAACGCTTTTACTTACGCAAACACAAGCTCTTACGGAAGAAATACACATTCTGCTTACACCTTCATTTCCGGACGAACTCACGACGAAAACTTCCCTCGCACAAAAAGCGATAATTTGCCTCCAAAGCTGTATTTTAATGGCAAGGAGCTTACAGACGACTCCAGTAGCATTACCGTATATCAAGGTGATAAGCAAAAGATTACTTTCGGCACGTCCGATAATAGCGAAAAAGTAACTAATTTCTCTGTAAAAGGATTCCCGGATAGCATAAAGAATGCAAACTTTGATGAGAATAATAAGGACGGTTATGACGCAACTGAAAAGAATCCTTACAAACACGAAATTAATGGCGTTAAGTTTGAGCACAAGGATGAAAAAAATAATCCAGTAAACTCCGACTACACGATTACAGTTTCTGCAACCGACGCTTCCGGCAACAAAGCAGAAAAGAAAGTCACTGTACATCTTAAGAACCTGAACCAGAAGTACAAGGCTCCAACCGCTACCCCACTTACTGTTGATTGGGGGCATAAGCTTACTGAAAAAGAACTGGAAAATCAGATAAAAGGCAATGATGGAAATGGTACAATAACTTTTATTGACAAAAAGTTACCAAAGACAAATCTATCCGAAAGCCGTTTCAAACATTCTAAAAACACTCTGCAAGTCGCATCAAAAATCATATATGCGGATGGATCCTACCATATAGTGAACATTCCTGTAACAGTTAGAAAGCCACTTGCTTTTGAGCACGCACCAAAAGGTAGCGAGAACACTGTAACCGTTGGGGATAAACTTAAACAACCAAGCGATTACATAACACTCGAAAATAATTCTGACAATAAAGTTAAGCCGCAAAAAGTAGAATGGTACGGCGGAACACCTAATTCCAGCACAATTGGCAACTTTAATAACACTGTCAGAGTGCATTACACAGACGGTAGCCACAAAGATACTACTGTAACATTTAACGTTAAGCCGAAAACACCTGTTATTGAAACAGATTTAACCGGTCGCGCAAAAATTAAAAACCAGAAAGTAGTAGTAAACGTCGGCACTGGGTTTATACCAGGTGCCACAAACAAAGTTACATTATACGATGCCAACAATAACGCAATTGGCTCTACTACCGAAATCAAAGACGGTAAGGCAACTATTACTGTAGCTAATGGCATACCTGCAGGAAATGTGTATGCGATTACAAGCAGTTCATACAACAATCATCAGGATAAACATACAAATACCTTCAATTTATCTTCCGATAAAAGTGAAAATCATCAAGCTACAGAAGATAAACAAAAGCCAACACTTACAGCAAACGATGCAACTGCAAAAGTTGGAGAAAACTTAATCTTTAATCTTGAAGCAAAAGATGATATTAAAATTGACGACTTCAATATTGCAGCTCCACTAGCGAAACTTGTAAATGGTGATTTTTCACGTTTGAAGATTGAATACCAAGGCAAACAAGATGATCCAAAAAATCGCAAAGTAAAAATTACGATACTCGGCATGAAAGAAAGCGAAATTGGAGAACACGAACTTAAGTTCTCAGTTACTGATGCTGCTGGAAACAAAACTGAGAAGGAAGTTAAGCTAACAGTTAAGCAACCTTACGAGCTAAAAGCAAATCCTATTACCGTTGACTTAGGTCATGAACTTACTAATGATGACGCTAAGAAGATATTTGAAAACAGCAAAAATGTTCCTTCTGGAACAACATACACTTGGGTTACTAAACCTAAGACCGACTCAACTGGTAAAGAAAATCCTGGCACAGTAAGAGTCACCATTCCTGGAGAAAAACCTAAAGAGATTTCTGTAGCTGTAACAGTTCAAGATACAGTGAAACCAGTAATAAAGGTGTACAAGAAAGGCCCTGGTGACACTTGGACTGAAGTAACCGAAAAGGTTACTGAAGGCAAAACAAGTTACACAAAGATTGACACGTACCACGGTGACAAGTGCGAACTGAAAATAACAGCAACAGACAACAGTGGCAAAGTTACAGATTTGAAGATTGATCGTTTAATAACCGGCATGACTTCATCTGATTTTGCAACAAAGCAAGGTGTTGGTTCTGAAAAAGATCCTCGAGCTATAAAGATCGCAGGCTCTGTGCCGAATGGCACGGCTGCCGGAGCGTACTCTAGGACTCTTGTAGCAGTTGATGGCTCTGGAAATCAAACGAACTTCCCAATTCGCTTTATTGTGCACAATCAAGCAGATAAATTCGGCAAGATTACTCCAAAGGATATAACTCATAACATTCCTGAAGATGGCAACAATAATAATCACCCAAAGGCTGAAGATGGTATATCCGAAGCTAGCAAGAAAGATTTGCCAACCGGTACAACGTATTCTTGGGTTAAGGAACCAGATTGGAATAAGCCTAGCAAAGATACAACTGCTACAATTCGCATAACGTTCCCAGACGGTTCTCACGTAGACGTTTCACCAAAGCTTACTGTTACGGATACAATTAAGCCTGTTATTGAAAAGCCTGATCTAGGAACAGCATCACATGGAGGCAAAGATCATTACTTGCTGAAAGTTCATCGCGGACAGAAGTTTGACCTTACACTGAAAGTTCACGACAACACTGGCAAAGTAGTCGGCGCAAACTTGGATAGCACGGTACCTGATTGCGGAATTACTAAAACTAATTTAACAGTTGACAATGCAGGCAACCACAGTGTTAAGAACCCTGCTATTGTTCATATAACTGGCACAGCACCAACCAACGAAGGAACAAGCCAATATTGGAGCCGTACTGTTACTGTAACAGACGAGGCTGGTAATAGTTCTAAACTCCCTATTCAGATTGCTGTATATACAAGCGCGGAGGAACACACTGCAACCGCTACGCGTATTACTAAGCAAAACGGTAAAAAAGTAACAGAAGACGATATAAAGAAAGCAGTAACAACTGACTATACAAATAAAGACAAAACTAAGAAACCAGTAGTTTCTGTAAAAACTGGCCAAACTTTACCAGATGGAAGCACTCCTGGAAACTCCACAATAACAGCTATTGTTACTTATCCAGATGGTTCTACAACAGAAGTCGAAGTGCCTATTACCATCCAAGAGCCAATGAGTAAGACTTATAAACCTACTACAAACGAGGTTGATAAGTCTTACGGCTCTACTAAGAAGCAAATAGAAGATTCCATAACAAGCACTTCTACTGGCGGCGGAATATCTTGGCCTAAGAACAAAATTCCTGCAGGAACAACAATTAAGATTGCAGACGAAACCAAGATTCCTAGAGGAACTGAACCTGGCATATATGAAGTTCCTGTAACGATAACGTATAGCGATGACTCTGTTGGTTATGCAACAGTAAAAGTTAAGATTGGCGAGCCGCAGAGCAAGAGCTATAACCCACAAGGCAATACGCTTACGTTTGCTTACAACTCGAAGCCAAAGACTGACAACATATCCGGTAAAATTACTGGTGTTGGCAAGGATAAAGGCATTAGTCTTAAAGATAAGCAGGGTAAGGATACAGCGCTTCCTACTGACGCAAAAGTTGCCATTGACAACACACATAACATTCCAGACGGAACTAAAGCCGGCACGTTTGATATTCCTGTAACCATTACGTATAAGGATGGTTCAGAAGATCATACAGTTGTTAAGGTAACAATTGGCGAACCACAAAGCGAAACAAATAAGCCAACTGTTACTGATATAACGAAGAAGTATGGCGAAAAATCTAATAAAGATGAAGTAAATAATCACGTTACTTTTGACAGTAGTAAGCCTAAACCAACCGTAACTGTTGAAAATGCTAACGATATTCCAAATGGTACAACTCCTGGCGACGTAAATATTAACGTTAATATTGAGTATCCTGATGGCTCCAAATCTCGCGTTACAGTAAAAGTTACTACTGGAGATCCTGATACCAAGACTTACGCACCAAGCGCAAACGAAGTTAAGAAAAACCGTAGGGATAAGATTACTGCTGCGGATATCACTGGTGCTGTAAAGACTTCTACAGTTGATGGCAAGCCTGCTCCAACAGGAACAACAGTAGAGCTTGTAAACAAAAACAACTTGCCTGATATGACTAAGACTGGCACAACTAATGTTCCTGTTAAGGTCACATACCCAGATGGGTCAGAAGTTGTTCTTGAAGTTCCAGTGGTAGTTAAGGACACTGACAAGGATATTTACACGCCAACGTCTTCTACACTAGAAAAGCCTTACGGCTCAACTATTAGCGAGAAGGATATTACTGATAAGGTAACAGTTCCACACTTTGTTGGAGATGCAACTAAAATCTCTTACAAAGTCAAGGATACTAAGAAGATTCCAGGAGGAAACTCAGAGCCTGGAGCTTACACAGTACCTGTAACAGTAACTTATCCGGATGGCACAAGCGAAGATGTGGACGTAAACGTCACAATCTTGAATAAGGATTCCGACTCTTACGAACCAACCACTACAACTCTTACGAAGAAGCACGGCGAAACGATTAGCAATGCCGATATTACTAATCAAGTAAGAGTTCCTAACTATCCAAGTGGCAAAAAGCAACCGACTAAGACTGTGGGAACTGAAACAACGCTTCCAAATACGAATACTCCAGGTGAAAGCGATGTGCCGGTTACTGTTAAATACCCAGATGGTACGACCGACACTGTAAATGTTCATGTGGTTGTTAAGGATGCGGATGCGAATACGCATACTCCACAAGCTGAACCACTTGAAAGAAATATCGACAGCGGAAAGCCTTCGGATAGCGACATTACAAGTAAGGTTACGATTCCTAATTGGCCAGCAGGCGAAAAAGATAATCCAACTTACTCTATTGCTGATAGTGATAAGGCTCAGATCCCTGCTGGAGATAAGGCTGGCAAGTTTGAGGTGCCTGTAACGGTTACGTATCCGGATGGATCAAAAACCTTGATCAACGTGCCTGTAATTATTAAGGCTCCAAAGCCACAAGCGAAAACTGGCATGACTGTGCCAAAGGGTGCGGAACCTAAGCCAGAAGACATGATTTCTAATAAGGATAAGTTCCCTGATGGCACCATCTTCGAGTGGACCGAAAAACCAGACACATCTGAGGAAGGCAACAACAAGTCCGGAAAAGTAAAGATCACTATTCCTGGATCTACTACTCAAGAAGTGCCAGTAAAGGTTAACGTTGTTGACCCAAGTGCATCTGAAGTCAACGTGCCACAAAAAGGCAAGTTGCCAGATGCTAAGGATGTTATTAAGGATTCTAGCGAAACGAATAAGTATCCTAGCGGAACTACCTTTACATGGAAACCTGAGAATACACCAGATACCAGCAACTCTGGAAAGAAAGATGGAGTTATACTAGTCACCCTACCAGGCCAATCCCCTGTAGAGGTGCCTGTAACAGTGAACGTTACGCCAAATCCAGAAACGAATGTTGTTAACGTGAAGGTTGGCGACAAACTTCCAGACGCATCGAAGGGTATTGCTAATAAGGATAAGTTCCCTAAGGGAACCACCTTCGACTGGAAGAAGGATGACGAGCCAAAGACCGACAAGACGGGTCCTGCTACTGGCACTGTGCTCGTTCATATCCCAGGTGTGAAAGATCCAGTGAAAGCCAAAGTTACTGTGAACGTAAACCCTGCGCCTACAGCGCAGGACACCTCCGTCATTCAGAACAGCGATCCAGATCCTAAGAACAGCATTAAAGACAACGATAAGTTGCCTAAGGGAACCACCTTCGAGTGGAAGAAAGATGCTGCTCCAAAGACCGACAAGACTGGTCCTACTACTGGCACTGTGATTGTAAAGATTCCAGGGCAAGATCCTCAAAAAGTGCCTGTAAAAATTACTGTTACAGCATCTCCTGAAGGAAAAGACGTAACCGTGCTGCAAAAGACTGGCGGCAAGGATACCACTCCTCAGCCACAGGAAGTTATTAAGAATCATAGCGATTTGCCTGAGAATGCTGATGTTTCTTGGAAGAAGAAGCCTGATACGTCAAAGACTGGCAACCAGCCAGGAATTGTGACTGTTCAGGTTCCAGGCGAGCCAGATGTTGACATTTCAGTCAATGTGCTCGTTGTGCCAAATCCAAAAGACAAGACGGTGAGCGTGCCAGTAAACGCCAAGCCAAAGCCAGAAGACAGCATTGCTAATAAGGATGAATTACCTAAGGGAACAACATTCACCTGGGCAACTGGAGAAAATGGCATGCCAGACACAAAGACAGCTGGAAGCAAGAACGGCACTGTTGTTGTACATATTCCAGGTATCGCACCTGTGAATGTAACAGTAACAGTAAACGTTGTGGATAAAAACACGCCATTTATCAACGATGGCAATGCTGAAAACAAGCCAGATTCTAATAAGACAACCATTACTGGTAAAACTCAGCCAGGAAACACCGTAACTGTCAAAGAAGGTGAAAACACTGTTGGTACTGGAACTGTCAAAGAAGACGGAAACTTCACTATCGAAATCGATAAGAAGGATTCTGGTACAACACTCAAGCTTGTTCCAAGCAAAGGTAATGAAGAAGGCACTCCAGTAGAAGTAACCGTCACGGCTAAACCACAAAAGCCAACGATTACGGTACCAACCGACAACCAGAAGAACTACGGAAACGTAACTGTAACTCCGCCAACTGGCGACACAACGGTTGTAAAGATTGAAATCAATGCTAAGCCAAATTCAATCAATGGTCCAGAACAGCCAGTTCGCACAATTATTGCTAAGAAGGATAACGATGGTAAGTGGAAGATTGACGGAGACGCTCCAGATGGCGTAACTGTTGATCCAAAGACTGGCGTTGTTACTATTCCAGCAAAGAATTTGGAGGAGGGCAGCACTATTACTGCAGTATCTAAGAACAAGACAGATAAACCATCTGATCCTGCTACTGCTGTGACTGGCTTTAAGACTCCACAGATTAGCGAGCAAACGCTAAAAGACAATCCAGATGATTCTACTAAACAAATCATCACTGGAAAGACTCTTCCGGGCGCAACAGTAACTGTTACCGACAAAGATGGAAAGCAAATCGGAACAGGCGTTGCAGATAAGAATGGCAACTTCACTATTGCTATCGACAAGCAAAAGCCTGGTGCGATTGTAAACCTTACGCCTACAAACGGCACAGGTGATTTTGCTAAGACTGGAAACACTGTTGAAGTAACGGTTGGCGGAGATATTGCCGTTCCACGCATAGATACGCCTGCAGACGGAAGCGCCACAATAACGCCAAATCCTACGGATACGCGCATAGATAAGGTTGTTATTACCTATACGCCTGAAGGCAATGGAAGCACGCCGCAAACTGTTACAGTCACCGTTATCGCCGAAGGCGATAAGCGCGTGTGGAAGATCGACGGCTCTGCGCCTAACGGAGTAACTGTTGATCCAAATACTGGCGTTGTTACTATTCCAGCTTCAAACGTTAAAGACGGAAGCACGATTACTGCTGTTGCAAAGAACAGCGGAGATAGCACTGCTAAAGGCTCGTCTAGCACCGTTACAGGCACGATTGCGCAGCCTGGAGGCAGTGGTAGTGGCGATAGTGGAAGCGGCGATAGCGGTAGCGATGACGATGGCAACGGCGGTAGTAGCGATAGCGGAAGCCACGATAGTGGAAGCCACGCCAACAACGCCAACAACGCCAACAACGCAAAGAATAATGGCAACAAAAATGATGCTAGCAGCCACAATGGCAGCAATAATCATGGAAACCAATCTCACAATAGTGGATCTAGAAGAGATAAAGGTGCGCTAGGTAATACTGGCGTTGGTGTTGCATTAAGTGCTCTTGCATCTGCGATGCTTGCTGGCATGGGAGCAGCAGGAAAGGCTGTATCTCGCCGCAAGAAGCGCAACTAGCTAGTAGCCTCTATAAATAAACCCATAAAAGGCCTGGAGCGATTGCTCTGGGCCTTTTTATTGCCCGCTTTTGTAGACATCCGCTTTTGTAGACTTCCGTTTTTTATAGCTCTAAACGGCGTGTTCGACTACAAAAAGCGGGGGGTTATAGTCTAAAAGCGGAAATGACTCGAGAATATCGCTCGCGAGCTCGTCAATGAGTAAAAAAAAAACGCGGTAAAATACCGCGAAAACAAACATATTGTGGGTGATATAGGAATCGAACCTATGACCCCTTCCGTGTGAAGGAAGTGCGCTAGCCGCTGCGCCAATCACCCAAAATTTTTTTAATTATGCGTGAAAGGCAATCCTTTCGAGTGGGCGATACAAGGTTCGAACTTGTGACCCCTTCCGTGTCAGGGAAGTGCGCTACCGCTGCGCCAACCGCCCAGGTTGTTTATTAAGCTAACACGCTCAATCGAGGTGGGTACGAGAGTCGAACTCATCTATACGGCTTTGCAGGCCGCTGCCTAACCGCTTGGCTAACCCACCACAAGGCCGATAACTCACCAGACCTAGAGCGGACAACGGGACTCGAACCCGCGGTCTCAACCTTGGCAAGGTTGCGCTTTACCAACTAAGCTATGTCCGCAATGCTTTCTCGCTAACTAATGCCAGTCCGAAGCACGAGTAACTACTATACCAGAAATATTTATAAATTCAAGTCCGCCGCCCGTTGGCGTGTCGAATAGCAAACACTGTTAAATTTTCTACCTAACATTCTTTAAAACTCCGTACCCAATCGCCATCCTTCCCCCATTTTCAACATATTCCCTAATATTTTTTTGCAAACTTGTTTCCGTCTTGCCACTTTCCTTGCCACTTTCCTTGCCACTTTCCTTGCCACTTTCCTTGCCACTTTCCTTGCGCACTTCCCCACACGCTTCTACATTGTTTTCCTTGCCACAATTTACACCATTTTCACCACGCCCAAAAATCTTGCAATTTTCTCCAAAAACCCAACGCTTGTAGTCGTCAGAATATGCAATTCCAAAAACTCTAAACATAGATCTAAATACTCGAATATTCGACTTTTCTGGTAGCAACTTATCTAAAGCAGGATCAAGCAGCCACGATATACAATAAAAAGTGCAATTCTTTAACTCAGGAATGTACTTATCTATAAACTCATTAGCTAACATAAAACTTATCGTTAAATTTTCTATGCTTAACTTTGCATCAGACGGAATATGTACGCTTACCAGATTTTGCCTTTTGCAAAACTCAAATTCTAATTCACCTAATCTAAATATTTTCATAGAAAGAAGACGTGGAAACCAAAATTCTTCACTAAAAACAAAAGGATACTTGCCAACACGAATCTTCTTAACAAATCTTTTAATAAAACCAAAAGTACTTAAAAAGACTTCATCTTTAATTCCAGCTTGTTCATATCTTCTACGCACCAAAAGAACGCATACCATAAATATTGAAAGAATCCGCATTCCGCTATCATCAGCACAATATTCATTCAATTTTGCAACTGCTAACTCTTGATTAAACCCGTCATTAAAAAGGTCTTGTATGCAATCCATCAAAACAAAAATATCTATATTTTTAAAAGATTGTACTATTGTGCGCGTTAGGCAATCATCAAAATGCAATTCGTTACACAGATTTTCAACATCTTCTTCAGTCTGCGAAATCAGGTATGACTTTTCATCTTCTTTTAACAAATCACACATTTTTACCTCACAATAAGCCTCACAATAAACTCACAACAAGCCTCACAACAAATCAAAATTAACTTCAAACATCCTTTTCCATGGAAAATCTACATTATTGATTTTCAAAGGAAGCGCTTTCGATAAATTCAACTTGCTATACTCTTTCTGCAACAAGTTTTTAGCTTCGCACTTAGCCCACGCTTCGCATGGCTTTACATCAAAATAATTACCACCATAATTATCAATCCTATTAGCTATATTCCATCGAATATTTGATTGATATAACGCATCTTCGATTATTCTATATGCAATATTTTTCTTTATACTTTTTGAATCAATGCCTAAAATTGCTTGAGATAAAACTGTTCCCAAAGTATTACAATTTGTATTCCATCCCGCATAACTAATAATTCTGTCTAAAACGTTATTATCATCTAGCAAAGTTAATAATTGCAAATCCCCACCGTTTGAATACGCACTATCGCATAACGCAACTTTCTTACCAGATTCAACTAGCGTGCAAATATGATTAGTAAAATAATCTAAATTTCTATACGTGTCGTACGCTACATCATGATTAGATACAGAAAATTCTGCTTCTTGCATAACTTTTCCAGGAGCATTAATCATTAAACAAATGTTGTTTAGTCCACTTAAACCGCTTAAATCACCTAAATCGCTATCTTCCCAATTTTCTAAAAGCCTTGCTCCACAAGCTAAAACATGAGATTTTAGGCTTTCAAACATAGGCCTATCTTCGTAAGAAGGAACTATTGTTGTCCCTAATATAGACGAATATTCAACACTTATAGCAGGCTTTATTCTATGCGATTTACAAAACGCTCTTGCAAGCAGAGTCATGCCAACTTCATCTGATCCAGGATACATAGCAACTCTACTGTTTAACCTCTTAGAATAAACAGCTGATTGAAGTCTTCTTTGAGATACTGCAGTATATCCGTATGGACTAGAATCGTCTTGTGGAAAAATAAGATAATCAATAGTATTATTTGCTACTAAATCAAGAATTGATATATTAATACCAAGATTTTTATCACGACGATTTTCATAATCATCAATAACATATTGAGGAATATCAAAAGATTCTAACTCTTTCTCCTGCAATTGTGTTAGATCATTGCATCTAATCTTTTTATCACTCAGATATGCTCTTAAATAAAGACTCCTACCATATTCTGCGTAATAATCAGGCTCCTCATCGCTGCTGTTATACGCAGGCGCGCGCATAACAGTGCAAAAAACAAATAAAGTCATATTTGGATTAACTTTTTTGAGCTTTTCCAATACGCTCAGTCTGCTTTGCAAACAATCGCTTTGTAAATTATGTACTCTTGAAGGAACCAATCCCCCATACACAAGCATGTCTGCAGATATTATAGCAATATCACATTTTTTGGCGTTATCCATCAAGAAATCAACTATTCCATTAATATCTGCAGACTGTTTTTTATTACCTAATAATTCTAACGGCACATTTACAAGGTCAAAATCACTACTTTTAGCTAAAAGCTCTGGGAACTTATAGTTACAAGGTCGCTCGTCTAATGGAAGAAATAAGACTTTCATTTTAACCTTTCAACCCACCTTCTTGTAATCCTTTGTAAAGATGCTTTTGGAATAAAGCAAAGAATACAACTATAGGAATAAGCGATATTATTGCACCAGCCGCAACTAATCTAGGATCCGTATAGAACGTTCCTTGTAAACGATTCAAGCCAACAGTAAGCGTATATTTATCGTCATCGCTTAATGCAACCAATGGCCACAAGAAGTCGTTGTAGCTTCCAACAAATGATAATATTCCAATAACAGTAAGCGTTCCTTTTACCTGCGGCAAGGCTACATACACGAATCTTTGCCAAATATTCGCTCCATCTACTTTTGAAGCTTCTAGTAAATCTTGCGGAACAGATTTAAACGCATTTACCATAAGCAATACGTTTAACGGGCCGATTAAACCAGGCAAAGCCAAACCAAACAGAGTATTAGTTAATCCCATACCTTTTACTAGAAGGAATGTAGAAACAAGAATACCTTCGCATGGCATGATGATTGCGGCAACAAAAAGCAAATAACCAATTTTACTAAACTTAAACTTTAAGCACCCAAAAGCATATCCAGCCATTGAGCATCCGATTATATTCCCCAAAACATTCATTGCTACAACAATCAAGGTATTGCACAAATAGTGAAGTATAGGAACTGTTCTAAATGCTTTTACAAAATTTTGCACTGTAAAATCATGCGGAATCAAATACGGAGGCATTGCAAAAACATTGTCATTAGGGCCCTTAAATGCTAGTGCAATTTCCCATACTAATGGACCAGCTAGCAATATGAACACTAATACAAGAATGCAATATTGAACTATCGTTCCGATTCTAACGCGATGAGTGTTATTAGTTTTCATCTCCAGCACCCCTGTGAACAAATATTTGCTGAATAACTGTTATAAAACCAACAATAATTAACAGAACAACGCTTATTGCACTAGCGTACCCAGTGCGAGCGCTCAATCCTGTTCCTTCTTGCTGAATCAGCATTGTCATTGTTATGTCTTTTCCGCCTATTCCGCCTGTACCACGAGTAATTACATACACCTCGTTAAACACTCGGAATGCTGCTACAGACGAAAGCATCATTATTAGAGTCATTGTGGATCTAACTCCTGGTACTGTGATGCAGAAGAATTTGCGCATTATTCCAGCTCCGTCTATATCTGCAGCTTCGTACAATGATTTATTTATGTTAGCTAAAGCTGCTAAATAAATAATCATGTAATATCCAAGACCTAACCATATTGTTACAAACATTGCACTAAAAATTGTTAGCCATCTGTCTGTAAGGAATGGCAATGGCCCTGTTACTACGTGAATCATCTGTAGAATGGAATTAACTAATCCCCTTGTATCGAGCAAGTTAGTCCAGATAAGCCCTATTACCACTGCAGACAACACTACTGGGAAGTAGTAGGTTGTTCTAAAGAATCCTATTATTTTTGAATCTTTACTCACCAAAGCAGCAAGTATAAGAGGCAAAATAATCATAAATGGCACAACGCATACTGTGTATAAAGCAGAATTGAAAATAGCAGTTACAAAACGACTATCGCCAAATAGTTTTGCGTAATTTGCAAATCCAACATTGTGCCCAGGTATAAGCATTCTAGCGTTTGTAAAAGATCTTAAGATGGTGTTTATAAACGGATAAATGCAAAACAATATAAGTATGATTAAAGCTGGCAGAACAAATAACCAAGATATGCACCCATCTTCGTTAAATTTTTTACGGAAGATGCCCCGAGGGGCAGGAGCCGCATTACTGCGACTCACTGCCGACTCGGCTTGTGGATTATTCATAGGAGAAATCATTACTTTAACCTGTCGTTTAGTGCGGCAACTGCTTTATCAAGCGCTTCTTTAACTCCCTTTTCTCCTTGAATTGCCTGAGTTAATTCAGGAGATAGATAGTTTACGCCGTCAGTATCGGAAATCTCTGGTGGGAAGTTTGCAACAGTACCATTATCAATTTCTTCCTTAGCAACTCTAAGAACCTTGCCTTCTATAGTAGATTCGTCAATGCTCTTAAAGAATGGATCGTCCATTGCGCCAGCTGCCGAAGGATAAGTGTTTGACTTCTTAGAAAACTCAACTTGATTCTTCTTGTTTGTTAAGAAGTTAGCGAGCTTCAGAGCCATTTTCTTATTCTTTGTTTGAGAATTTACTGCCATTAGCATTGGGTTAAGCGTATTCTTCTTGTTTGTTGCCAATGGTGCTACATCGAGTTGCTTATAGACTTGCGGAGCATTTGCCTTAAATGCGGCAACAGATGAAGTTGAATCAAGCATATACGCTATGTTTCCTTGGAAGTATAGTTTCTCTGCGTTAATTATGTTTGCATTCATTCCATCTTTAGGAATAGCACCCTTCTTATAAAGATCTGCATAATGCTGAATATACTCAACACCCTTGCTAGAGTTAAAGGTAAACTTTGACCTGTCTTTACTCAAGAAGTTAACACCATATTCCTCAAATTGCGAAGGGAATACGTATGGAACAGCAATCATGTAGCTCTTACCACCGCATTTTTCATTAACCGTATTTGCCTGATCGAATAAATCATTGTAGGTTTTTGGCGGCTTATTAATGTCTAGACCGCAGTTAGCAAAAACATCCTTGTTCAAATAAGCAACATCAATATTTAAGTACCATGGGAATCCGTAGACTCCTTCGTCAATACCATTGCCCGAGAATTTAGATCCATCCCAAACCTGAGGCAAATAGTCCTTGGCCATTCCTGCAGCTTCTTTACTAAGATTCAGCAACGCTCCAGACTTTGCAAGATTGTATGCTTGCTGTTCGTTAACATTTACAATATCTGGCAATTGACCAGCTGCGGCATCCGTAGACAACTTTGAATCATAGTTTTCTGCAGGCTGATCGACCCACTTGACTTTTACTCCAGGATTTTCTTTTTCAAACTCACTAATAAGTTTTGTAAAATATGGAGTGTAAGTATCGTTCTTAAGATTCCAAGTTTGGAACGATACTGTAGAAGATTCGGAATTATTTGCAGAAGAACCGCATGCGCATAACGATAGTGCGGCTGCGATTGAGACGCATCCAGCAATAACACCTTTACCAATAGCATTCATAATGTTTCTCCTTTGAAATCAATTTATGTATTAACAGTTACGTATTAGCAATATCTAGTTGGAAAATGTATGTAATTAATTATTTCCCTCCTTTTTTATATCGTTATTGTGATTGCCGATAAGAGCTGCTCCTAACGCACCAAAAAACACCTCTTGATCTGCAATCACTAGACGATTAGATATATTTAATGAGGACAAAAATGGCGATTTTGTCTCAAGTTCACCAATAACTTTTTGTATATCCTTTAATAAAATTGTTCCTATCTTGCTTATGCCACCGCCGATAACAATAATTTTTGGGTCAAAAGTTACTGTAAGCATTTGTATTGTGCTTACAAGCGTGAATATGAATTTATGCCAGACTTTTTCAGCCTTTTCATTTTTATTGGAGACTTCTCTTAGCAACGATGCAATAGGATACCCATTTTTGGTAGGCCACATTTGCGCTAAAGCGCTTCCAGATATTATTGTTTCTACACACCCACGCTGACCGCATGGGCACATTGCACCATTTTTGTCTGCAACAATGTGTCCTATCTCTCCTGCAATCCCAGTTGAACCGTGGAAAAGCAACCCATTAATAACTACTCCTGCCGAAACACCAGTGCCTAAATTCAAGAACACTAAACTGCTTGAATTTGCTCCATAATAATGGTATGCACCAAAGGCTGCAGCATTAACATCGTTATCAATGTAGGCATTTATTCCAAATCTATTTAAGATTTCAGATTTGAAATCTAGATTATGCGATCCCAAATTCACCGATTCGCATACGCAACCAGTGTTTTGATTCACTAATCCAGGTACTCCAATACCGATACTTAAATCAACTTCCTTTCCATATATATTATTAACTTGCTTAATCACTTTTGATATGAGATTACACACCTCATCAACGATTTCTTTTTCTCCTTGATGAGTAGACACTTGAGAATACGCAATAGGCTTATTGTGCGTGTCAAAAGCTGCACACAGCACCTTTGTGCCACCAACATCTACACCTATACGTATTGGCGAATCAAGTGCCATAATAAACTCCTTACAATTACCTCTACCTTGAAGTAAAGTCCATATTTATTGGATTAAGTACAATTATTGCACTAAAAAATAAAAAAGCAATACCATTTATAATATTTATCAAAAAACATTGAAAATAAAGGCGTTTCGCAATATAACTTATTAATACAAAAAACGTAAATTCAAAAAAATAATTTCTAAAAACATCTTTTAGTATATGTTCCAAACTATATATTTATCTGATAATATGTAACATATAAAAATAAAAGGGCTTGAAGATGGGATGCAATATGGAAGATACCCAAATACCTCAGTCGATGATAAATCAGCTGATGACGGTTTCTCAAAAAACAATACCCGCAGACGCAAGAATAAATAATAGAATGCTAGTATTCAATTATTTATTCCCAAAGCAAATACTCTCTAGAGCAATGCTTGTAAGAAAGACAGAACTTTCAAAAGCATCAATCTCTACCGTTGTATCTGAAATGCTAGATGACCACATGCTTATAGAAAGTGGGCATGAATCAAAAATAGAACGTGGTAAAAGAGGAACATTACTAGAAGTTGATGCAACTTATTGGAATATTATAGCTATTGATATTTCTCAACCATGCTTAATACAAGGCGCAATCCTCAACCTATGCGGAGATATATTAAAACGATCAGAAATATCACTATACAAAAACACAGATGTTAGCGCAGACAAAATAGTTGAATTGTGTCAAACTCTTATAAAGCAATCAAACAATAATATATTGGGAATAGGCATTGCTGTTCCTGGAATTGTAGACAACAATGGAAAAGTCATACGTTCGTTGAACCTCCAGTGGGAAAATATAAATCTTAAAGAAGAATTAAACAAATATTTTGACTGCCCTATTATTATTGACCACGATACAAATAGCGCACTTCTAGCAGAAAGATTTTTCGGCAACGGAGTATCAAACACTATATTTATACAATTATCACTAGGCGTTGGAGCATCTATATTAATAAATGACGCAATAATTACTGGCATAAACAATTCTGCAGGAGAAATCGGTCATATAACCGTTGACACTAATGGTCCAACTTGCACATGTGGAAAAAAGGGATGTTTAGAAACATATATATCTGCAGAAATATTGCATAAAAAAATGTTCACATCTAATCAAGCAAGAATAGACATACTAACAGAAGCTGGACATTATTTAGGAAAAGCTCTTACAACAACTATTAATCTTTTAGACTTAACAGATGTTGTTATTTATGGACCATCCGACATTGTAAACAAAGTCTTTATAAGCGCCACGGAAGAAGCCATACAAGAGTACGGCCCTTATAATCCAAAACACTTGTGCACCGTAAGACGCTGTACGTGTAATAACGACATAACTCTTATTGGAGAATGCATTTCTGTTATTCAAAACAGAATTATGCATCTTTAATATACGAAAATATACCAATATTTACCAATAAAAATCTTTAATCATATTGAATATGTATTAAAAGATAAAACTTAAACAAAAATAGCAAAGAAGCATTAATCATGGATATAAAAGAATCAACAATAATACTTGTGCCTTATCCACAAAAATTAAAAATTACAGGAAACGACTCCATAACTCTTCCAGAGTCAAGCTATATTAGTTTCAAAAATATTAAACCAGATACAAGAATTACTACTGCTGGAAAACAGTTATGTGCAGACTTAAAAAATCAATTTAATTTTGATTGGAATGTTAGCTATGGAGATGGCTATAAAAGCGCCATAAATGTATCAATAAACAAGGATCTTCGCGCACAAGAATATAAAATTTATACGTCATTAGCAAATAATCAACCAAGAATAAATCGTGCAATAATCACTGTAGAAGCTAAAGACATTCAGAGTATTTGTTTTGCAATACAAACTATAAGACAGTTAATTAAACAATTTGGAACAAGTATGCCTTTAATAGAAATTGAAGACTTTCCAAAAATACCAGTCAGAGCATACTCTTACGACGTTTCAAGAGGTAGAATACCTAAGCTTTCTTGGCTAAAGATTTTGGTAGATCAATTGTGCTTATACAAATATAACCAACTACAGCTTTATGTTGAGCATACTATTGATTTAGAAAATACTATTGAATCGTGGATTAAGCATACCCCACTTACATGCAGTGAAATTATTGAACTAGACGAATATTGCTACAACCGAGGAATTGAGCTTGTTCCTACTATGGCAACTTTTGGTCATATGTACGAAGTTTTAAGAAGTCCGTCTTATAAAAATCTTGGCGAATTCCCTAGCCAATCACAAAGGCCGTTTAGCTTTGTAGAAAGAATGCTGCATCACACATTTAATCCTGTAAACCCACAAACAATACCATTCATAAGTAAAAGAATTAAAGATTATGCAGCATTATTTAGATCAAATAAATTCAACATTGGCGCAGATGAAACCTTTGATCTTGGCTGCGGAGAAAGCAAAGAAATTGCGCAAAAAGATGGCGTAGCAAACCTATATTCATCTTACGTTCAAAAATTATGCAATTCGTTACAAGAAATAGGATCACAGCCAATAATGTATGCAGATATTGCATTAAAACATCCAAATATGTTATGCGCCATTCCAAAAAATGTTATTTTTGCAAACTGGAATTATGCAGCAAACGTTACAGAAGATAGTGTTAAATTAATACATAATCAAAACGCACAGCAATACGTATGCCCTGGAACACAAACTTGGAATCGACTAATACCAGACTTTGATTGCGCAGTTAGCAACATATCTAAAATGTGTAAATATGCTCACAAAAATAACGCTTGTGGATTATTACTCACAGACTGGGGAGATTATGGTCATATAAATGACCCAATTCTCTCTTTGCCTTATTTGATTATGACTGCTCAATACTCATGGGGATCTAGCAAGATAAGTAAAAACAATGTAGAACACGATTTTGCAGATATCAATTCGCTAAATACCTTATTAAAAAATATAAGCAATATTCTTACCGATAATGCTTGCCCTCAATTATGCAATATTCTTCAAGAAGCATCACACTCACAAGCATTTAGCTGGTCAGACGCGGTGCAATTTAAAGAGCTTGATGATAATGGCAATTCAAACAAAGATGTTTTATTCTTATTAGGATTCAAAAAAGACATATCTCTAAAAGAAGCAAGAAAACAGTTTTTGACTGATAGAAATCAACAAATATTAAATGCAGAAAAATACAACAACACATTGTACAAATGCATAAATGATCTTTATAAAACGTACTCTTGCTCCAAATGCTACACACTCAAAGAAAGAATAAATAAAGACTTTATAAACACAACAATTTTAAGTATTCAAGGCCAGCAAATACTTAATAGCCTTGGATTGTATATTCTTAACGCAAGCGCAGAATATTCAAATAGCAGCAATAAAATAAGCAAAGACCAAGTAGCTTACTTTGTACAGACTATAAACAATTGGTTTATTCAATATGCAAATAGGTGGAATTCTATAGGAAAATCTGCAGACTTGTACAGGATTCGACCAGTTTTTGATTGGCACATAGATTGGCTACTAAAAAATGCCAATTAAATATATTACTTTTATTACTTTTTATTACTATTTATTATCCGATGACTATTTTATGAAAATTATAAATATAAGATGAAGGCTTTTATGAATAACACAAACTTCTCAATCAACGAACAAGCAATTCTAGACTCTGGATTAAAAATATCCAACATATTCGATGTAAAACATAGAGTTTTAGGAAGATATAATCATGTAAAAAATCCTTGTGGAAGCAAAAAATACTATTCAACTTATTGGACTGGAAGCGGCGTTGAATTTTTGTATTCAGGAAACTCACTAAAAGTTGTAATTGAGTCATCTTACACACAATATGAACCTTGGGTAAGCGTAGACATAGATGGGTGCCAAATAAGCAAACAAGCACTTAACAATGGCGTTAACTTAATTCAATTGTCTAACGATTTAGAAGATAATAAATATCATAAAATACGTTTGCTAAAAGAAACACAGTTTATGCACGAAGACCCGACTCAAACTTTTGTTATAGAAAAAGTCATATATGATGGAACTTTTAGGAATCCAGAAAAACCATCTTTAACTCTTGAATTTATAGGAGACAGTATAACAAGCGCAGAAGGAGCATGCGCGAATGCGAGTATACAGAAATATTGCTCTGCCATTTTTAGCGCTTGGAATGGATACCCTAGAATAGTGTCAGACGCATTAAATGCAGATTTTAGCGTAATATCTCAAGCAGGCTGGGGAATAGTTTGCAACTGCGAAAATAATCCTAATTGCACATTAACAAATATATACTCAAAAATTTGTAAACCTGCTCAAGGGAGAAACATTGAATTTGGTTGCAACGATAGCTATAAACCAGTAATCAACACTGATTTTATTGTTATAAATCTTGGAACAAACGACGCCACAGCTTGCCTTGCAAACGAGTGGGAAGACCCGAAAACGCATAAAAAATTCAAGTTAAGTTTAGATAAAAATGCTCTAAACTCAAGTGAAAATGACTTCTTAGATAATGAGTCTGCAAAGATAGTTAAAAACGGCGTAAATAACCTATTAGAAACAGTTAGAAATATTAACCCAGACTCAACCATAATTTGGTGCTATGGGATGCTTGGAAATAGGCTGGAGAATCTTATTAAACAATCCATTAATGATTTCTGCAATAAAACGAGCGACAAGAAAATATTCTATATTGAATTACAAAATACTAGCGATAATAATCTTGGCGCATGCAGTCACCCTGGAAAAATAGCACATAAAAATGCTGCGCAAATCTTAATTAATAAAATAAGACAGTTGATGTAAAGGATGACAATCAAAAAAGAAAGTATGCATTACACAAAACTGTAGTGTGATTGCGCGACGACCTACCTTTTCGCTTAAAGCGTAGCGCGAAAAGGTAATTCGGAGCGCTGAGCTTGCTTAAGGTTGAAAGCACAGTGTGCTTTCAACGCAAGCGAAGACGTTCGCGCGCTTAGACCGCGCGAACAATTACTTGCATGAGAACTTAAAGCGTAGCGCAAGGCATGTCATCGCAAAAACGCACTACATGAAACCGCAAATCTTCCGCATTTTGTAGTTATAATCAGCGTGTTCAACAACAAAATAAAAGCCGCAACGAAAAATCCACTGCGGCTTTTATTGCTTATAAACCTTTCTAAAATTTTCAACAATGCCTAATACTCTGCAATTTAACAATTACAGTTAAATACGGCAATAAATAATTTATTTACTAAAATACCTGACTACAATACCTGACTCTACTACGCCTCATCTTTCTCAACGTGCGAATGGCTATAAATCATCTTCATAGAGAAGATGAAAATAACCATAGCTGCAAGAACGATAATTCCGCCTATCATAAACACGTTTGCATATGTGGAAGCAAGGCCGCTTGCTGTTCCAAACATAGATCCTCCGCTCATCGAGCCATTGGCCATAAGCTGTCCGAATAAAGATACACCAATCGAACCAGTAATAGCTTGAAGCAAATCATTAAATCCTAAAGCTCTACCAGATTCTTCAGGTTCTACTGTCAAAGTTGCAGTATCAACAATTGGCTGGTAGAAGAACGAAGTGCCAAAGTAGTAGATGCACGGAGCAACAGCAAGCGCCCAAACCTGGCCTGCAGGAATCAAAATAGCTATTGCAATCAAGCCGCATCCCATGCACGCAAGAGCAAGAATTACCGAAGCTTTGCGTCCAATCTTTTGAATAATAGGACCAGCAACAAATCCCATAATCGCAGCTAAAATGATTGACCAAACAAGCCAATTAGACACTTGGGAAGAATCAATCTTATAAACATTTAATCCAATAGCATTGCATCCTGCATTCAAAGTGTAGCTAAAGAAGTATCCAACAAAGATTACAACCATAGTCATTGCAAATGCTGGATTTGTAAGCATCTTAGGTGTAATGAATGGGTTCTTAGCCTTATTTATATAAACAACAAATGCGATTAACGTCACCACGCAAGCAGCAAGCCAGAAATAATTCATATCTGTAAAGAACATAGTTACAGATGCTGCAAATAGACCTATAAGCGCAAAGCCAATAACATCAATCCTTGCGCCCTTGCAATGTTCATCTGGCAGATTCCTACGCAATACTGGCAGCAAGAACACTGCCAACACGCCAATGCCAAACAGAATTCTCCAATCAACTAAGGTCATATATCCCGCAAGGAATACACCCAAAGCGGCAGCAGCACGGAATACTGCAACAAATATTCCGTACCAAATAACTCGCTTCTCCTTTTCTACATACTTAGAAACCAGCACCAAGAATATAGAGCCAGAAACTTGCCATCCAGCAGATTGTAAAATCCTAGCAATAATTACAATCCAAATATTAAGATGACCAAAGCATCCAAGAACCGATGCAGCAACAAACACAACAGTTCCTAATGTCATCATTTTCTTTAGCGACACAAAATCACCAAGCGAACCATAAATAACGCACACAATACCCAAGACAATTCCTGGCAAAGACGTGATTAATGGAGCAAGGTTTGCTTGTTTTAGCTGGTCTCCAATATTTACGTAAATCATTCCAAAAGCCTGCTGCTGCAAGACGCCAAGAGTAAAAATAGCGAGCACAACAGGAATTGCAACTTTTGCCATTTTATTCATTTTTGCGAACTCTTCAGTTCCCTCTTCAGGAACTGGAATGCCATTAGTTCGCTCACTGACTTCAACTTTAGTCATGGCTATTCCTTTCTTCTATTCTTCCAATTAAATGGAATATTTTTACCACGCCTATATTTTTGACGCAGCATCGCTGGCACAAATCTTCATTTGACTTATGTCAACAACATTTACTTATAAATCAGCTAAATCAGCAATAACCCACTAAAAAACGAATTTTCTAACAGATTTCCCTATGCATAGAAAGCTGATATATTTTTTTACAATCATCTGGATTTAGCCTTGCAACAGAACCTATAGAATTATCTTCACCAAAGAACTCAATTTGACTCAGCATCTTATCGATTCCATCTTTCGGCAAACCCGCATCTTCAAAACTCGTAGGCATACCTAAGGATTTGAAAAACTTTTCAGTTTCCAAAATTCCCTTATTTGCTAAATAAGATTCACTATCTACAGTGCTAACATTTGCTTCAGTAGAAATGCCAAACACTTCTTTTGCGTATCTAGCAAATCTCTTAGCATTCTTGCTAGAAGCAACCTTCATCCATGAACACATGATTATAGATAATGTTGCACCATGAGGAGTGTTATATAGAGCACTAATCTCATTCGCTAACGTATGCGTAGACCAATCTTCATTGCGACCAATACTAAAAGTATTATTCTGAGCAATTGTTGAAATCCACATAATCTGCGCACGCAAATCATAGTTTTCCAGATTTTCCAAACAGCGCGGACCTATGGAAATTAGAGTGCGCAAAACACCTTCACACATGGAATCCACTACCCCAAAATCGTTATCATCGCTAAAATATCTTTCGCAAATATGACTAAACATGTCTACTATTCCGCATGCTGTTGGATATGCTGGAACGCTAAGAGTTAGTTCTGGATTCATAAAAGCAACAACAGGTCTGACTATTGTATTAGATATAAGCAGCTTAAGATGCTCAGAGTCATTATTTATAACCACTACTTTGCTTGATTCACTACCCGACGCAGGCAAAGTAAGCACAGAAAACACTGGCAAACTAGACTTTACTTTCTCAAACCCAGTAAAATAATCCCATACATCACAATTACCAGCAGCTCCAATACCTATAGCTTTAGAAGAATCAATTACCGAACCACCTCCAATTGCAACGATGCCATCAATGCAATTATTTTTTACAACTTCAATACCTTTTCTAACTAGCGATAGCTTAGGATTTGGCTCAACTCCACCAAGATCAACAAAATCAATATTGTATTTATGCAAACTATTTTTAATATCAAAAAGAATATGTGAAAGGTATTCTCCCCCATCATAATGAAGAAGAACCTTGGATATACCTCTATCTTTTAATTCTTTTCCAACTTTACATTGAGCATTCCTGCCAAACACAAACTTAGTTCCAATGCAAAGATCAAAATTATTAATCATGATTACTGAACCTCCAGCAAAGAGTTTCTTTCTTCATTTGCAATATAAGAAGAAAATAGAACTGAAGAAATGTCATTTACGCAATTAGCTAAATACTTTGGCCTGGCCAACTTCAATGCAGAGATTTCACCGTCTCCATAAGATACAGCAATACAATCAACACAATTTTCTCTAGAAGACTCAACGTCGCTATAGGAATCTCCAATATATACACAATCAAAAGGGCTAATATTATATTTACTAATCATTAAAGAAATCATTTCTTTCTTGCTCATATAAACTTTCGATTCAGAATACAAAGAATCTGGAGAAATCCAACTGTCGAATAGCTCAATCCATTTTTTTATATTCAAAATCTTTTCCAATGCATCCAATGGCTTATTCGTAACTATTGCATTTATTACTCCGCATTTTTTAAGTTTCAAAATAAGCCGAGCAATGCCCGCATACATGTGCGTACTATGAAAATTATTTAAATTCCTATAATGATTACTAATATCTGAATCGAATTTTTTATAAAATTCAAATCCAGGATATGGGATGAGGCACTTAAATATTTCTAATGTTGACTTACTCAAATTAGAACTATTAGATATAAATCCTTCAGGAAGCTTAGACCCACAAGCACATGCGGCATAGTTTATGGAACGCCACACGTCTTCGCTTGTACTGGCTATGGTTCCATCAAAATCCCAAAGGATTAATTTATACCTCACCCCAAGCCCTTTCTTTATAGATTGTTAATAATGAACAATATTTATAAATAGCGTTTCTTAATACTGTTTCTAAAACTAAATTAGTTATAACTTTCAAGAGTCTTGTAAAGCATATCTACAAATCCAGGGAAATCTAGCTCAAGAGCTGCTTCTGCGTTAGGTTCCTTACCTCTTGGCTCCATAGTTGGAGTACGCTCTAAATCAACAGCTGGATTTTCGCCACGTAGATGTCTGTAATCACATACAGTCATTCCTCTTGTTAGCTTTCCATCAAGCTCAACGTCAATATGCATTGGCACAGCCTTAATAAGTTCAGGGAAAGCAACCCATGTTACAGCACAAGCATCATGCATTGTTGCGCCTGTTAGATTTGTTTCTTCAGCACATGTTCCTATAAAGAATTCAGTTAAATCAGCAGCTAACATTGCTGCTTTTGTTCCAATTTGCCTAAATTTAGCAACATGCTCTGCTTTAAGATCGCATTGACGAGTTAAATTAATTCCAGTCATTTTTACATGAATTCCAGAATTAAACACTCTAGATGCTGCTTCTGGATCAACAAAAATATTGAATTCTGCCGATGGAGTCCAATTTCCAAAAGTAACAGACCCACCCATGATGCATATTTCTTTGACTCTATCAACAATTCTAGGTTCTCTATTTATTGCAGATGCTATGTTTGTTAACGGACCTGTAGCTATAAGAGTTACATCATCTGTGCTCATAACTGTATCAACAATAAAATCTACAGCATGCTTATTCTGTGGCTTATGAACAGGATCTGGAAGAACTGGACCATCTAGACCAGTAACACCGTGGAATTGAGGCGCAGTAACAAGAGGCGCAACCATAGGACAGCTATGCCCAGGGTAAACACCAATATTATCTGCCTCGCCTAAAACTTCAAGAATTTTAATTGCATTAGTCGTAACATTTTCTAATGGGCTATTGCCGCCAATTGTTGTAATCCCTAGAACATTAAGATGCTTAACCGCAATCATTATTCCAAATGCATCATCATGACCTGGATCACAATCCAAAATTACTTTCTTTTTATTACTCATTATTAATGACTTCCTTATCATATTGTTTGGTAACTTATTATTTATTGCATTATTTATTAATCAATAACCTCAATTGTTATTTGAAAGTTTTTACATCATAATGCAACAAAAATTCATTAATTTGATTGATATTAGGAGAATTCCTAGCACCTTTATGCGCTACTGAATACGCAGCAACAGCATTCCCATACAGTAAGGATCGTTCAATATTAGAACAATCCAACATAGATTTTATGTAACCAGCGTTATAAATATCGCCAGCACCTATAGTATCTACAACATCAACATTGAACGGTGGAGCAGATATAACGCTACTATTCTTAAATCCTATAGAGCCGTTTGCACCATCTCTTGCAACAACTGTACGTCCGTTAACAGATAAATCTTTTGCATTATTTTCCCATGTATCATCTCCTAAATAAGAAAACTCGTCTGGACCAGAACCTAATAAATGAGTTACATATGGCATTATTCCCATCAAAGCATCATAAAAATCAGGATTTAATACGCCATTATCAACTCGTAAATTCAAATCGAATGAAGTAGGAATTCCGAGATTATAAGCCTCTCTAAATATGCGCGTAATGGAATCTCTTGCAGAAGTGTTATACACAAGGCACATACCAGAAGAATGAATCCAATCAGAGTTTCTAACAGCATTCATAATGCGATCATCAAGATCTAGCACCTTAAAGGATTGGCTCTCCCTTGGCCAACCCCACAAATACCTTTCACCAAACTCATCTACAAACGCAAACACTCCAACGGTATTTAACTCAGCATGCGTGCGCAAATAGGTTGTGTCAACGCCTTCCTTAGCAAAATCATCTAAAACAAAACGACCATATTGGTCATTCCCTATAGAACCAACAAAAAATGTATTAACTGCTAATCTAGAAAGCGCAACAGCAGTATTTGCAGAAGTACCTCCACCTTGAATAGATACATCAGGATACTTAACAATAGTTCTTTGCTCATTCAAAAATCGCGGATAAGGAACTATAATATCTACATTTGCATCGCCAACAACAATAACATTATGCATTTAACGCCGCCTTAATAAAAGCTTCCACTTTTACAGGATCCTTACATCTCAACGTATTTGCACGCTCATCTTTGTAATTTGTAAGACTAAATGAGTCAACACCATATGGGCTAGTATCATGAATCGCATCAGCAACATTAGAAGCATCAAGGCCTCCAGCAATAATGCATTTAACAGATGTAGAGTCAATAATCTCCTTATCAATAGACCTATCGTGCTCAATTCCAGTTGCGCCTATGTCGTTAGCATCTGGCGATTTTGTGTCTATTAAAAAGAAGTCGGAAACTTTTTCATAATCTTTAACATATTGGAGAACTTTTTGCTCTTCTAAAGGAACGCCTTTAAGAACAGGTATAGCTTGCATAATAAGAAGCTCAGGAAACCTACTTTTTAACTCACCAACTTGTTCAGGAGTTATACCTTCTATGTTTCCAGATAAATGCAAAACATCTGGCATTGCTAAATTTAAGTCTTCACTAATTTCGTCTATATTCTCCGAACACGTTAAGCCAATTCTTACGGCACCTGGTTGTACTCCATTAAAAATCTCTTTTGCTTGCGAGCAAGACAACTGACCTGGAGTATGTTGAATATGCCCATAGCTTACGCCAATATGCTTAGCGCCAAGACTTACAACCATACGCGCATCTTCCACAGTCCTAATTCCATAAATTTGTACAATAACGTCAGCCATATTATTCACCTTTCACTGTTAAACAATTCAACAAACGCTGGCACAGTAAATGGAGTGCCATTCATACCAACTTTTTGCGCAACTCTTGTAATCGGTGGAGGAGTTACAAAAGATAATCGCAAGATATCCGTTTGAGAAAACACCTTCTCTGCTGGCCCATCTAACAAAACTCTTCCAGACTGCATAACAATTATTCGACTAAAATTCTCCGTAACAAACTTCATGTCATGCGATATTGTTATGCACAATTTTCCTTGAGATTGCAGCGTTTTTATAATCTTCTTAAGACGTAGATTTCCTAAAACATCTTGACCACATGTAGGCTCATCAAAAATAATGACTTTTGGATCCATCATAAGTACTGCACCAATAGTGCAGAATTTTTTCTCTGTTAAAGATAGGTCAAAAGGATGAATATCTAACTTATTGTTAAGACCAACAAGATTTGAAACTAATTCCATGCGTTCTTCGATTAATTTTGAATCCATTTTTATTTGTTCTGGACCAAACGAAAATTCTTTACGAACACTCTCTAAAAACAGCTGGTCATCTGGATTTTGGAATACATACCCAACTTCGCAAGCCCATTCAGAGGTATCTTTAGCATCAACATTTATCCCATCAATTAAGACTTTGCCCGAAGTTGCTTTAAGAATACCGTTAAAATGCTTAACAAGCGTTGTTTTACCAGCGCCATTTTGACCAATTATTGCAACAGGCTCATTGCTACTAATGCTAAAAGAAACACCATCAAGCGCTTTGTGCCCCGATTTATATTCGTGCACAAGATTGATAACATCTAACTTCATGAGTTAACCTCACTTTTATTAGAACGTATCCTACTTTTAACAAGATCAACTGCCTGATTCTCGGTGATAGGAATTTTAGTCACATTTACTCCGCAATTAGCAATAGCAAAACCGAGTTTTACGTAATCTGGAGGTTCAATTCCGTGATTAGTAATATCTGGATTTGTAAATACTTCATAAGGCGATCCACTTGTAAAAACTTCGCCATTATCCAGCACCATAACAGTATCAGCGCACCTTGCAACGCGCTCCATATCGTGATCAACCATAATCACAGTTACGCCACTATTATTGAGACGTTTTACAATGTCAAAAATCTCCTCGCTGCCAAGTGGATCAAGTTGTGTTGTACACTCATCTAAAACCAAAATCTTAGGTTCCATAATAAAAGTTGACCCAAATGCAACTCTTTGAATCTGTCCACCCGAAAGCTCAAGAGGATTTCGGTCTAAAATATCACTTATACGCATTAATTCTGCAACTTGAATAACTTTTTCAGTCATCTCCTTACGAGCAACACCTTGATTACATAATCCATATGCAAGCTCTTCTGCAACAGTGCCCGAAGTGTAGCTAAGTTGATTAAACGGATTTTGAAATACTAGACCGATTGTTTTAGAAAGTTTAGCTACATTAGAAGAAGAAACATCATTGCCGTCAACAACCACTTTCCCACGCGATTTGCCAACAAAATAATGCGGTATTAAACCAACTAATGCATTACATAATGTTGATTTACCAGATCCGTTAGCGCCTATGATACATAAAAAGCTTCCCTCTTTAACATCAAAGCTTATATGTTTTAATGCACTTTTCTTACTACCGCTGTATCTATATGAAAAATCTTTTACGGAGAGAATATTATTCATTTTAGACCCCCATAATAAGGAATAATTCCAACATAGAAACAGGTAGACAAGACTAAGGAGATAGCAAGAATTAGTAATAACATGTAAGTCAAAACTGAGTCATAAACTCTCCATTGGACTTCTACTATGCTTGTTCTTTTTACTCCATTTATACCAAAGCCACGCGTTTCTAATGTCATTCCTCGCTCTTGAGCATCAGTCAAAGAGCTTAAAACAACAGGCCCAAGTAAAGGTATTAGAGCACGCAATCTGCCAATCGCACTTCCAGACATTTTTAACCCTCTAGCGCTTTGAGCCTGGCTAATAACAGACATTCGTCTTTGCATTTGCGGAACAACATTTAAGCTTGCTAAAACTAAGTAACCTATTTTTGCAGGAAGACCTATGCCAGTTAAAGCAGCGACCATACTGCCTATATAAGTAGTTTTATTCATAATGTAAAAACTGCCCAAAAATACTAGAACAGTAACTACTACTCTTCCCGCATAAATCATTCCTTCAAGGCCAAGTTTTGCAAATCCAAAATCCGCTATAAAGGTTTTATTACTAGGGCTATATAGCCCTTGTATAAACATAAGCATTAATGTCATTGGTATTCCAAAGCCAAACATAAGTTTTACATATGGAACAACAATCCTTGCAATAATTGCTACAACAAAAAGAACTACAATAAATGCAATTCCTAGACAAGGATCTGGCCATACCATAGATGAGATTCCTAAAGTAAAAATAGTAATTATTTTTGTTATAGGATTCAGCATAGAAACAGGATTATTATCGCAACGCTGCCATGTTAAACATCTTTTATTATCACTCATTGCAACATAACTCCCTCGTTAAACTTATGAAACCATAAAACCATGAAGCTGATTCAAGATTGTTAAATCAGCTTCTTCGCCAAAAAACTAATTAATCAACAGAATCTTCATCATATTCATCTGATTCATCAGAATTATCCGAATCATCTGAATTGCCTGCAGCATATTGACTTAAGAACCTCTTAGGCACCTTTTTAACAATAAAGTAGGCAACAGCAACAGCAATTCCCTTATCTAATAGGTTCTCAATAATTGATGATGAAAATACAGAAGCAAAAATATTTTTCATTGCTACAACAAGCGTTGCAGTAAGCACCGAGGTTCCATTAATGCCAGTTGCTCCACTAAAAACAAATACTGTTATAAGTGATGCAGAAACGGCGTTTACTAAGGTTACAACAACCCAAACAATTAGAACACCCCACCACTTTTTGAATAAACCTGCCTTAACCATATAACCAACAACAAGACCACATAAAACGCTAACTACCGCATAAGGTAAATTAACTGGATTTGCCACCAATGCTAAAAATACATTTGTTAAGAACCCAGTTAAGGCAGCAACCCACGGTCCCGATAAGCAGGCAACTACCATAGTTCCAATCATATCTAGAAACAGAGGGAGCTTTAGCGTTGAGCACAGAGTGCCGCCAATAAGATTTATACCTACTGCAATAGGAATCAAAACTAACGATTTAGTTGAGAATTGATTCTTAATATTCTCAATAAATAATAGCTTCTTTGCCATCATGCACCACCCTTCAACAAAATGTTGATAAGTCTTGCAAAGTTGTTAATTCTTTCAAAATTTCAACAAAACAACACTGTATGAAAATTGTTTCCTAAACAGTTTTCATAATTCATCTTAGAATAATAAATACTTATTGTCAATAATGCACAGTTATGAATAAACTATATCTTTGAAGACAAAAAAGAAGGAATCAAATGAACATTAAAGACATAGCTCGATTATCCAAAGTTTCAGCATCAACTGTGTCAAAAATTGTTAACAGTAAAGATGATTCAATCAGTTCTGAAACTCGCGAGCGCGTCTTATCTGTAATACGACAATATCACTACACTCCATATGCAAAAATATCGTCGCAATCAAAAACTTGGCATATTGCAGTAATTCTTAGATCTTCAATATCTTTTGACACAACTTTAGACGGAATAATACAAACAGCACAACAATCAGGCTATGGAACAGTAGTTTTCAATAGCTATTCAAACATAGAACAAGAAAGTAAAAATATAAGCGCACTTAGCAAGCACAAAATCGACGGCGTTATATGGGAGCCAGTAAGCAAAGAAAGCTTTAATAAATTAAAAGGAATTGAACACGAGATACCATGGCTAACTATTGGATCAATAGGAGGCGACGAATCACTATTATTGCCCTATTCAGATGCGGCATATAAACTGACGGAACAACTAATATCGCATGGCCACACATCAATAGGATGCTTAATGACAGATGGAAGAAGAACAAAAGATTTTCTTAACGGATTCAAATCATGCTTATTTGACCATCACCTCGATTTTGACGAAAGCAGAATATTTTTTGACCTCAACGACAAATTAGTAGAAAAAATAAGCGATCACTCTATTACTGCGCTCGTGTCTTCTCATTATAGAAAAGCTTTAGAATTTCAACAGTTAATGACTTCTCTAAATAGAAGCATTCCCGAGGACGTTTCACTCGTATCCATAAAAAACGACACAAACGAACAGCCTATACTGGCAAAAAACTCTGAAATATCTACATATACAATCCGCAACGCTGATTTTGGGTCATACTTGTGCAGCAAGCTTATAAACGAAATAGAAAAAAGACATGAATCAAAGACTTCTTTCGTTCAAGAATTCCATCTGGACAATACAAGAACTATAGGATCACCGTCTCAGCTAAGAAAACAAAAGATAACAATTATAGGATCTATTAACCTAGACACATTCCTATCTGTGCAAAATTTGCCAAGTAAAAATGAAAGCATTAATGTTCAAACTTCTAAAACTTATCCAAACGGTAGCGCAATAAACCAAGCTATAGCAGTATCTAACCTTGGCCAACGTGTAACCCTAATAGGAAATGTTGGATACGACTTGGATGCAGACAAAATATATAAAACACTTTCACAATGGGCAATAGATTCATCTGGCGTAATACGCAAACATGAATCTCACACTGGAAAAGCGTACACATTAGTAGACGCTTGCGGAGATTCAATAACATCTGTAATATCTGGCGCAAATAGCACATTAAATCAATCAAACATACAAGATAGAGCTAATTTGTTTGAAAACACAGCATATTGCATAATTCAATCAGATATACCTGTCGATGCAATAATATCTGCGTGCAAAATCGCTAAAAAAGCTGGTGCAAAAATCATATTCAATCATGTTTCATCCGAAAACATACCGAAAGAAATAATAGATAAAATAGATATTTTATTTACGAATATAGATAGTAAAAGCACTGATCGAATTGAGGAAATAGCAAAAGAAAAATCCTCATCTTTTATAAATAAAGGCGTAAAAACAGTAATTATAAATATGCTGCATAAAGGATACTTACTATCTGATTACAAAGAAGAAAAAATAGTAAAAAGCAACGAACCCAACATAGAGAAGTATAGCAACTGCAGTGATGCTTTTGTATCAGCACTAGCAGCATATATGCTATATGGTTACACTACAAACCAAGCAGCAGAAATTGCGGCCTACGCTGCAAATTATTCGAATTCTAGAGAAGAGATAACACCATCTTTTATAGACAAATATACTTTAGAAACAAGTATAACTATGCCTAAAAGCAGTTTGATAAACCAGTAGACGCTTTCTGTTGTTATAATCAGCGCATTGAGCAACAAAACACTGAAAAGAAAAAGGCTTGTTAGAAACCTAACAAGCCTTTAAAACTAAAGAACAGAATCCCGTCCCTAGCGGAAAACCATCTCTAGCAACAAGCATTAAGCACCCGCACGCAGAATAAAGAACCTACACGGTAAGAAAAGGAAATTTCGGCAAACCAAGCAAACTCTAAACCCCACATGCAAGCTGCAGCGCAAAACACGCGCCGCCGCCTAACGCAAGCCAATTTTTTGCACGCGCACCAGCGAACACCAGTGCGCGCGAACAGTGCTTAGTGACGAGCCTTGCGAACAGCAGCACCCATGCCAGCAAGCATAGTGGCAGCCAAAGCAGTCAAAGTTACGCCAACACCAGTACCAGGCAAATGCTTCTTGGCATCCTTCTTGTTCTCAACCTCAGTCTTACCCTGCTTGCCCTGCTGCTGGTCTTGCTTACCCTGCTGACCCTGCTTGGTAGCGCCAGTATTACCCTGCTGAATCGTTGCAGATGGAACAATATTCAAAGCATTCTTAACAGCCTCATCATCAGCCAAAGCTTCCTCAACTCCAGCCACAGTATCAGCAGTATTAACAGCTGTCTCATCCAATGCAGTTAAAGCGTTAACAGCCTTAGCATAATCACCAGCCAACAACTCCATAAAGTTTTTGTAAGCATCCTTGAAAGCAGCACTCTTCTTCTCCTGCACCTTCTCAGCCTTCTTCAAATCAGCATCAGCTTTATTTAGGGCATCCTTCAAAGAGTTTACATTCTTCTTATCTTTATTCTGAGCCAAATCACGCTTCGCATCATCAACTCTATTCTTCGCAGACTGAACAGCCTGAGCAGCATTATTAAGATCAGTAGCAGCAGTAGTAAGAGCAGTCTTCTTCTTACCCAACTCAGCCTTCTGCTTATCAAACTCAGCCTTAGCATCCGCTAACTTAAGAGCATGAATCTTATCCTCTGTAGACTCAGAATCCTTCTTCTTAGGAGCCGCAGGATTCTGATCATTCTTAGGAGCCGCAGGATTCTGATCATTCTTAGGAGCCGCAGGATTCTGATCATTCTTAGGAGCCGCAGGATTCTGATCATTCTTAGGAGCCTGAGCATCAGCAGCGAACACTGGGGTTGCCATTGCAAAGCCGGCAAGCAAAGTTGCGCCAGCAGCGAAAGCGGCGATAGCCTTCTTATTCATCATTTTAATTTCCTTTCTTCTTCTCCTATGCGTTAGGGGCGCATAGAAAAATTGCTCCACAATCCAAAACGGATTGCGGCACACAGCCAAACTAGGTGCGGCCATGTTTGCTATTAACATACCCCCCCCCGTTTGAAAAAGTCAAGCCCCAGCCACACATGCTAAACCGAAAAAAATGATGTTATACACAAACTAATCCACAATAAAGGCCACATTGCCGTAAAATTTGTGGATAAACAACGCTTAAACCGTAAAAATACGCATTTCAAGGTTTTTGAAGAATTTTCCCAGGTTTTTTTAAGGAAAGGCTTTTCGCGCGTGTCGCGAAACAAATAATGGGAAAAGAATCAGGAATATCGTGAGCGCGGTCTAAGCGCGCTATTCCTCGCGGCTATTAGTAGCCGCTCGGCTGATTTGGCATGTAAAGTCCACTGGACTTTACATTTGAGCCAAATCACGCTTTGAAGGAGCTTGAAATGCATTATGCAATTTCAATCTCAGTCAAAGCGCCCATGCAAGTCGATTCGCGACACGCTTTAAGCTCGAAGGCAGGTCGTCGCGCAAGCTATTCACCAGTAACTGTTGGCGCAAGAACCAAATTCTTAACAAGCTCGCGAGTGCGAAGCTGCGAATCCGCATCTAAGCAATCGTCTGTAATAACCGTGTCAACTTGATCAAATCGCGCAAAAAGCGAAAGTGACGTGCAAGTCCACTTTGTGTGATCCGTTAATATAATCGTGCGATCCGCAATATCCATCAAAGCCATATCCGTAGCGGCTTCCAGCGAATTTGGCATAAGGAACCCGCGAGGCAAACTAACGGAATGCGTGCCCAAAAATACTGTGTTTACTCGCAAAGACGAAACAACTTTATCTGCAATAGGCCCAACCAACGAGTTGGAACGCGTAATAACACCACCTGTAACAATAACCTCAATGTCTTTGGATTCAAGCGCTTGAACAAGCTCCGCAACTGGAATCGAATTTGTTAGAATCGTGATTCCAGACGCCCTGCGCGACTCAAGAAGATGTTGCGCAAACACGTATGCGGTTGTGCCACCACCGATTGCAATCACATCTCCTGGCTGAACATAATCCACCGCCTTAGCGGCGATTGCATCCTTAAGCCCCATATCCATCTGCGACTTTACGGAAAACAGCGGCTCTGAAAGAAGCGTGTTAGTTGTAACAGCACCACCATGCACGCGCTTTAGAAGACCACGATCCGAAAGCTCCGCAATATCCCTGCGAATTGTCATTGCAGAAACGGCGAGTTCCTTAGAAAGAGCGGTAATACGCACGGCCCCCCTGGTGCGAAGGCGGCTCAAAATCAATTGTTGACGCTGTGAAGAAATCATGTGAACATTATCGCACAAGTAAACGCAAAAAACAAACGCAAATGAGCGTTTCTAGGCTCAAAACGTTAGGTATTTAACAAAAAACGTATAAAATCTGGCAAAACGAACAAATGCTTACGCAAAATGCGCTCCGAGTTGCCTTTTCGCGCTACGCTTTAAGCGCTCAGGCAGGTTGGCGCGCAAGTAAGGTAGAGATTCGAGATTTTTCGCAGCTATCGAGGCGAGGCGTATCGCTCGCACGTTACAGCGCGCTCACGTCTTCGCTTGCGTTGAAAGCACACTGTGCTTTCAACTTTGAGCAAGCTCAGCGAATCGAAGTGCATTCGCGCGCTACGCTTTAAGCGCTCATGCAAGTCGATTCGCAGCGCCGAAGGTGGTGACTCGCCGAGAGAGCAAGAAAAATCGAGAATCTCAGGCGATTAGACTATACGCAATTGTTCAGACTCGTAAGAGGGCTGGGTGATTCTTGGTCGAACAGTATAAGAGCGGCAGCCGATGCCAAATAATCCAATGATACACGCCTACAAACAAACTTCAACCAAAAAAACAAATCAAAGCCAAATCGGAACAACCGCAACAGCAGACAACACGTAAGAGGCGAAGCGTTGTGCGAATCGACGACTTCGAGCTGCATAATGCGCGAGAAGTCACCTCGATTCGCTGAGCCGCTTAAAGCAGAAGCACTGCTTCTGCACGGCGAAGGCGCGAGCGCGCTGTAACGCGCGAACGTAGAAACACCCAGCCCTCAGCAACGCTAAATAGGAATCGCACAACAGTAAGGTTGACAAAGATTCATGCGAGCTATCAGTATTGATGATGCGTATGATCGTGCATAACATCTTTATGCTCCGATGCGTGCGGAATGTGCAAAACGCGCATACGGTCAATCGCCCTGCGCGCAAGCTGATGCGCCGAACCCGCGCCTTCTCCCTTAACTCCAAAAATAACAATCAACGCCATAATAGCCGTAATAATCGCGCTAATTCTCAAAGTCCATTGCACGCCAAAAATACTAGCTGCAACGTTATCCGCACTTCCGACTCCCGTAAGAACGTGATGCCATTGCGTAAAAGTAGCCATTGTTACAACAAGCACAGGCGCGCCAATCGCACCCCAAAGCTGGCGCATTGTATTAGTCACAGCCGATCCATCGCCAAGCTCGCTTTGTTGCAAACAGTTTAATGACCAAGTTGTAACAGGCATAAGCAAGAAACCCATGCCGATTTGACGCGTAAATTGCCAAATAGAAATCCACCAAATCCACGTGTGCATGTCTATAAGACTCATCATGACTGTGCCAAAAAGCAAAATCAACGAGCCAGCCATTGCCACTGGCCGCACACCAAAACGATCCAGCATACGCCCACCAAAGTATTGCGAAATGGCCATTCCAAACGCGCCTGGCAAAAGCACAAGTCCGCTCATAGTGGCGGAAAAACCGCGATCAGACTGAATATAAAGCGGAATAACAACCATAATCGAGCTAAACGCAAAGAACGTTAAGCATGCACAAGCCGTTCCAACTGTAAAATAGCGATTCTTCAAAACGTTAATGCCAAGCAGCGGTTGCTTACCACTCGCGTGCGCGCGCAATTGTCTAGCAACAAACCACGCCACTCCGCACGCACCAACAAGCATAGGCGCCCAAGAAAACGCGCTAGCAATTCCGTACGCTTCAATATTTGTAAAGCCAAACATAACGCCGCCGAAGCCAATAATCGAAAGTCCAACGGAGAAAAAGTCGGCTTTGGCGCTGCGATCTTGCTCACCAAAATTGTGCAAGAAGAATGCAGAAAGAACAATAGAAATTACGCCAATAATACTAAGCGACAAGAAAATTGAACGCCACCCGTTAAAATCAGTTTGTATTCCTCCAACAGTTGGGCCGATTGCAGGCGCAATGCTCATAGCCATACCAACGCTGCCCATTGCCATTCCTCGCCGTGTTACTGGGTACACGGAAAACACGGTGATTTGCAACACTGGCCACATAACGCCCGTGCCAATCGCCTCTAAAGTTCGACCAGCAAGCGCCATAATAAAGTCATTGCTAAGCCATGCCATAATTGAGCCGAGCGTAAAAAGAATCATAGACGATATAACGATTTGACGAGTGGAAAATCGCCTAGTTAAAAACGCAGTAAGCGGCACCATAATGGCCATAATCAGCTGAAAAATAGATGTAAGCCACTGACCTGTAGTAACACTAATGTTAAATTCGCGCACAATAGTTGGCAGCGCGGCCGTAAGTTGCAATTGCGCAAAATTACCAATAAACGTTATAAAGGTTAGAATTGCCAAAGAAACCAAGGCTGCTCGAGTAAGACGATTGTTCTTATACGCCTGCTCACCAACAAGAGCATGGCTAAGTTCACGCAAATTCCCAAAAGGCTTGCATTTATAAGACTTGCTAACAGAGTCACTACTCTTATTAAACCATGATTTTCTAGGCAATATTGTCACTTAAACTTCCTTCCATATTTGCAAAACACGCATAAAATAATCAGCGATTATTGCAAAATCAAGAAATATACTCGACTCTACAATAATCGCCTTAAAACAAGCTATAAGACTACTCCGTGAGTTTGTTGTTTTACAAAGCTACAAACTACAAACTACAAACACACGATTCTCAAAAACCAACGATTCTCAAAAAATTCATTACGCGCCAAATCAGTAGCTACACGCCAAATCAGTAGCTTCTGTGCGATAGCCAATGCCTATACGCGCCTTGAATAGAGCCATAACGACCATTGCAATAATTCCAGAACCAACGAAGCTGAGTTTGATAATTAGTTGCCCAATCGGCTCCCATAGAAGACATCTTTCTTCCAGGCAAAGCTTGAGGCAAGCCATACGCGCCAGAAGGATTCATAGCGTTTACGCGCCAACCCGATTCATGCGAGATAATAAACACAGTAGCAGTAAAATCAGCCTCGCTGTATCCATTCGAAAGCAGCCACGAATGCGCCCACTCTTGCATCTCGCCAGCTGGAACTGTGGTTCCAATAGACTCAGCAGAAGCAGAATCTACACTAGCGCCGCCAGTTCCAACAAGAACAACCCTATCTTTTGGAGCTTGCTTAACAAAAGACACAAAAACGTTGGAAGACACAATCTTCTTACCTGCACGCGTAACGATTTTGCTCGTTTCCATAACGCCAGGCGCACCTTGATCTTTAACCTTTTCTGTACCTTTTGGAAGAGCCGATGTCTCTTTTTTAACCGTATTAAAAGCAATAGGCTCGTCGGAAGTTTCAAGCTTTGCACCAGCGCGCTTAATAGTTATAACTGTAGATTCGCTAACCTTTGAATCAAGAGACGGCGTAACAACGTCGTGCGAATCCAAAGTTATGTCTCCCGCTTCTAAAACGGACTTAACGTTTGTAAAATCTGTTCCAAAAACCGCGCGATGATGGCCATTTATATTTACAGTAATATAAGAAGTTGCGCCTTTTTTAGATGGGTTGAGCGAGTTTCTGTATGCTCCACGAGAAACCTGATTTTCGCTATCTGTAGCCGAATAGGCAGTTACATAAGACTTTGCGGAATTTGATTTGGAACCAGAATAAAAGTTTCGAGAAACAACTCCAAGAACTACAACAGCCACAATACTAACGAAAATCACTGCAACTCTTGCCCATTGACGCATGCTCAATGAAGTAAGCGTAACAGTTTTCTTTCTGTGACTTGTCATAACTCTCCTTGATAGAAGTTAGTGCAAAGTGTAAATCTAAAACGTTATACGACTTTTCGTTATATAACTTTTAATCATACGACTTTTTGCACAAAGTATATATAATTGTAGTCTTACGTAAAGAGAAGCGCTAAAAATCAAGGTTTTTGAGATTATTTCATACACTTATTAAATTCGCTTTACTCGTTTACAGAATCACCTTCATTATCTTTACTAGGATCATAAGCCTTAGCTTGATTAACTAAATCTTCTAAATCTGCTGGAAGCAAAGCGCCAGCTTGACGATAAATAACATCTCCGCGCTTAATAACCATAACTGTTGGAACCGCTTTAATCGCAGCTGCACTCGCCAAATCTGGAGACTGATCAATATCTACCTTAACAAATGGAATATCTTCAAACTTTGCGCTTACTTGCTCAAAAATCGGCCCAAAAGCGCGGCAAGGACCGCACCAAGTGGCCCAAAAATCAACAACAACTACCTCGTTGGTGCTTGCAATCTTCTCAAAATCTTCTTGAGTAGCGTGAATAAGTGCCATTTTTACTCCTTAAAACAAGATTTAATAAATTTTACACGAACACGTACTCATTTGCACTATAGTTATTAGCATCATCTGTCGCCTTGCGGCACTAGGCTAGAAAACATGCTTGATATCCAATTTATTCGTGAACATGCCGACGTAGTTAAGGAGTCGCAACGCAAGCGTGGCGAGTCCGTAGAACTTGTCGATGAAGTGCTTCGCGCAGATGATTTGCGCCGCACAAGCTTAAAGGCATTTGAGGCAGCTAGAGCCGATCAAAAAGCAATCGGCAAAAAGGTAGCAGCCGCAAGTGCAGATCAAAAAGCCGAACTTATTGCACAAACAAAAGAGTTAGCGCAAAAAGTTGCACAGTTTAAGGCTCAATCCGAGCAAGCTACTGCAGACTACACAACAGCAATGTGGAAGCTTTCTAACATTGTAGAAGACGAAGCTCCAGAAGGCGGAGAAGACGACTACGTTGTAGTTAAGAAGGTTGGCACACCTCGCGACTTTGCAGCAGAAGGCTTTGAGCCAAAAGACCACTTAACTCTTGGAACTGGCGTTGCTGGAATCGATATGCGCAGAGGCGTTAAGGTTGCAGGCTCTCGCTTCTACTTCTTGCGCGGAGCTGTAGCTCGCTTGCAAATCGCAATGCTTACAATGGCTGTAGACCAAGCAGAAGAGCATGGTTTTACGCTTGCGATTACGCCAACGCTTGTGCGTCCAGAAGTTATGCGCGGAACTGGCTTCTTGAATTCTCACGCAGACGAGATTTATCGCCTTCGCGAACCAGATGACCAATACTTAGTTGGCACATCCGAGGTTGCTCTTGCTGGCATGCATGAGGATGAGATCCTTGACTTAAGCAATGGCGCTTTGCGCTACTGCGGTTGGTCGAGCTGCTACCGCCGAGAAGCTGGTGCTGCTGGAAAAGATACTTCCGGCATTATTCGCGTGCATCAATTCGATAAAGTAGAGATGTTCGTTTATTGCAAGCAAGAAGATTCTCGCGCAGAACATCAAAAGTTACTCGGCATGGAGCAAGAGATGCTTGCTAAGGTGGAAGTGCCTTACCGCATTATCGATACCGCTGCTGGCGACCTTGGCTCTTCTGCTGCTCGCAAGTTTGACTGCGAAGCTTGGGTTCCAACGCAAGGCCGTTACCGCGAGCTTACTTCTACTTCTAATTGCACGGAGTATCAGGCTCGTCGCTTGAATGTTCGCGAGCGCATGGAAGATGGCGGAACTCGCCCAGTTAGCACGCTTAATGGCACTTTGGCTACTACTCGCTGGCTTGTTGCTATTTTGGAAAATCATCAGCATGAAGATGGTTCGATTGATATTCCAAAGGCTATGCAAGCATACATGGGTGGCAAAGAGGTTATTGAGCCTACTAAGTGGGAAGCCTAAAAGCCTAAGCCTAAGCCTAAGCCTAACGTGGCTTTAAGCCTTTAATATTAACGTTGACTAATAAGTGTGCAAATCAGTTTTGGTTTGCACACTTTTGTTTTTGTTTTTGATTTTGATTTGCGACTTGTAATTTGTTACTTGCGACTTGCAAATATTCGACTTGCGATTTGCCACTTACGACTTTTATTGCGCTACCCTACTTTGTAGGCAGCTCTTGCGCAGAACACCCGTGCAAAGTCGAAGCCATACTCTGCTTTTCGGCGCTTGTAACACTAAGATCGTACTTATATTTAACAGCAATCTGCCTAGCTACATAATCGCATCTAAAAGACTTATTAGATGGAAGCCAATAGGCCGCAGAAGCAGAGCCTTTTTCTTGATTTGCTGCTCCTTGCACAGCAAGAAGGTTAAGCATATCGTTACCAAACTTAAGTCGCTTAGCGCGATTCCACTTCCAAGCACCTGATTGCCAAGCGTTTTCTAAAGCCACAACGTGGTCAATTTGAACAAGCGCGCTAGTTTTTCTGCCTCGTACAAAGTTAATATCTAATCCTGTATATGGGTCGTGTAAAAGCCCAGACGCTACTTTGCAAGATCCCGCGTACTTAAAGCGAACATGCGTTAAATCGCGCGCAAGAACGTCTTCTCGAACGTCGCAACCGTTTTTATTATCGTCTGTAGTTCTATACCCAAAGACGCTTCTGTTATATCCAGAAGTATGCGACTTATCTACTTTTAGCTTGCTAAGCTTTTCTGCAGCCTCTCCACTGGCAACGTATTCTCCAGTGATATTTCCAACGTCATGGTTGATTTTAGGCAAAACTAGGCCAATAACAATGCCTGCAAGAATCGCGAGCGCAATAAGCCATATAAAAGACGTTACGCTCCTAGAGATTGGAGCGTTGCTATAGCGCGCATCACCTACTCTACGATTGCTACGACCGCCACGACCGCTACTATTACTACGATTGCGCAGCATGATTAATATCTACAACCCAAGGAATACGACGTATAACAATGTTGAGCACTTGCTGAATAAGGCTAATAAGAATAATGATTGCCATAACTGCGTACACAACGTTCCATTGCGGATTCTTAGTTACAAGTGGGTGGATTGTACTAGAAACAAGCATTATTGCATTTGCAATTCCAATAAGAGAAACCGACATAAGAATCGCTTGCATTCTGCCGACTTTGCGCGATAATCTTACGCGTTGCTGAGCCAATTTTCGCATTGAGTCAACAACTCGCTTAACGCAATAATCTCCTTGACGGAAGGCCAATACTTCTTGCAAACCAAGCTCTACATCGTCTACTTCTAGTTCAACCATTTTTTGATCTAAATGAACTTTATTAATAAAGCTTTTAAGGCTCAAACTAAACAATCCTGGGATTACAAACACGATTAGCAAACAAATCACAGATGCAAAAATCGCGATTTGAACACTAAAGTAGCTTAGCAAAACGATTGCTGGAATAATCGAAAGGATCATTCCAACGCTCATACTAAGACCTGCCTTGTGTAAGTGCGCGTGATGAAGGTCTAGTCCTGCAAAAGACGCAACAAGCGTTAAGCATCTTAAGCATGCGCAAACAACTACAACAAGAACATAGTCTTTAACACCTAAGCCAAAAAGCGGCCTGCTTGCTATAGCAAACATTGCTGCGATTGCACAAACAGGAATCAGCAAAGCGCAAACAATATTTATTACAGTCGAGAAGGCACTGAGAATGGCAAATAATGCTTTCTTTAAGTAAGACACTTTTGATTTTTTGCCACTATTATGCGCAATATTTTCATGCTCATTTTCATACTCATCGCTACTTGCATCGCCACTTAAATCGCCACTTTGCGCGCGTAAATCTCCGTTTGAATCATCACTTAGTGCGCCTACAGATGCAGCTCGCGCACGCGAATCACTAAACACACTAACTTTAACTAAATTGTCTGCACTAGTGGCGTAGCTATCGCTTGGAAGAAACACAAGAATAGTTGCTTTTTTGGCAATTTTGCGCAAAATATCGCATAAGTTTTTAGCTTCTTTAGCGCTAATATCTTTGGAAGAATAGTCAAAAATGTATACAGGAGTGCGTCGAATCAACGCACGAGCCATAACAAGTCGCCTAAGAATGTCTTGCTTATTTTCGGCATGAATATTTTCTACGCGCAAGTCTAAACCGTTGTAATCTGCGTAAACAACACCATCCGCACGAGCGGCTCCAAGCGCCTGCCACATAGACGTAGTAGTAGCGTTTTTAGACGCCATCAATAAGTTTTCTCGCAAAGTGGCAGAAAACAGGTGACTATTCTTGCGAACAATCGTTACAAGATCTGCCAACGCACCAGGATCTACATTATTTAGAGTTATATAAGAAGGATTTCCAGCAATATCGCCAAAATCAGATGCCACAAATGGCGAATCCACACCTAAATCAGGCAAAGCATAACTATCACTGTAAGATAGCGCAACGTTTGATTTAGAGCTAAAAGTAACGCCATTAATAACGTTATGCGCAACCAGATTGTAATACTCGCTTGGCATTACATTCAGTTTTCCACTAGAAACATTAAAGGATGCTCGCAAAGGACGATTATTCTTAACAAAATTACAACGAACATGAAGAGAAACGTTGCTAGCGCCATCTGGAATACTCAAAGACGACTTATTGTCTATTTTTTCTAGCACGGATTGTGAATATTCGGAATCCAAATCGGAATCCAAAGTAGATGAATTATTGGAAGAACCACCATTAGCAGCAACACTTTTGAACAAATCGCCAATATTATTTAGCCCCAAAACAGCACGATTTTTAATATGCATGCAATTAGCAACTCGGCGAATTGGATCCACGCTTAACATAAGAAGCGGCAAAGTTAGCATTGCTGCAGGAAGACCAACAGACCTAACCGAAAGAAGCCAAACCGTGCAAACAACAGCAACAGCAACCATAAAATACGTCAAAAAAGCACACAAACAACGCAACGAAACACGAACGTTATAAAGCGCAGTACAAAGAGCTAAAGCAGAAAAAACGGCCGCAACAAGGCAAATACTCGCTAAATAAGTGTTGATTGAGAACAACGCAATGCTAACAGCAAAAGGCATAGGAAAAGCTGCAAAAATTTGCGGCAAAAGCAAACCAGCCCAACGCTGAACCCAAGCAATATCTTCATTTACGCAAATCGAAGAATACTCAACAGAATCAGTGCGATTAACCGAACTGAGCGAAATCATAGATTGCAACATCTTCGGTCGAAGATTCATAGCTACGCGAGTGCCAATCTCGGTAGAAAAAATACAAGATTGATGGAAAGCAACGTATTTTATAATCAAAATACCAACAAGCGAAATCAAATAAGACGTTAACTCAACGGAGCTAAGCAAAGATTTACCAGTGTATTTTGCTGGAATCAAAATAGGCGAAAGAATACCAACACAAACATACACAAAACCGATGTTTGCAAGAGAAGATATAGCAAGACACGCCGCTCTTAAGGCAACCAGATGTTTAACACCTGGAACAAAAGCAAAGAAACGACTAATCATTTAACTATCCTTTTCTTGTTCATAAAACCTACAAAATCAACGTAGTTATATTATGCATAAGAGCGAACACATTTAACACAGTGCAAACAAACACAAAAACAGCCAAACATCTAAACATCAAACAAATCTAATACTCACAGCACATCTAACATCTAAACTCTTAAAACACTATAAGTCACTTTTCAAACCCGTAAAATGCACTTTTACAAGCACTCTCTAACACACAGATTCGCTACTTTTTACAACACATAAGATTACGCTAAACGCCAGGCATCAACACGCCGAATTGTAGATTGCAATCTACCCCAAATGCCAACTCAAACGGTGCAAATCGCTAGCGCCATGCTCCAAAATCGCATCCCTATGCGCTTTAGAACCATAGCCCTTGTTATGCGCCCAATCGTAAACAGCATATTTTGGATTTTGTGCTAAATCAATCATCAACGAATCTCGAGTCACCTTTGCAATAACAGAAGCCGCCGAAACACTAGCACACTTTTGATCTGCCTTAACTAAAGTGTGAACTTTTACAGAAAATTGCATACTAGGCGCATCAAAAGTACCTAAAGCTTTGCCAACGTAATTGAACGGACCGTCCAAAATCGCAGCAATCCGCGCATCTTTAAGGCTAGAGCGCATGCGATTTTGAACATCGTTAATCGCATTAATCGCAGCAACACCAAGAGCGTAGCTAATACCCCACTCGTCAATTTGACGATTTGTACAAGAGCCAACAGCAAAAGCATTGCACCAATTTTCAATCGGATCCAGCAAACCCTCCCGCTTATGTGCATTAAGAAGCTTAGAATCCGCTAGACCTTGCGGAAAACTACCCGATTTAATCTTTTGCGCACTAAAAAGCGCTGCACCAACCATAACAGGACCAGCAAGACTACCGCGGCCAACTTCGTCTAAGCCAATAACCCAGTCAAATCCGCTGCTTATAAGGTTTTGTTCAAAGTCAAAAGATGGAATAATTGCCAAATTTGCCTACTCTTAACTACTTATTTGCACTACTTATTTGCGATATCTACTTACGTTTACTTATGCTTAATTACGTCTACTTACGCCTTACTTATTTGCAGATTTAGCTTTTACATCGTCAAAAGCATCGCTGTGATTTTCAAAAATGCCCATACGATTAAGTGGCCAAAAACGCATAAACGCAACGCCTTCAATTTTAGAAATTGGCACTAAACCATCGTCCCCATCGTTCTTATGATACCTAGAATCCGCTGAATTAGCGCGATTATCTCCAAGAACAAAAACATGGCCTGGCTTAACTTTTACCTTAAAAGCAAATGCGCTCGGACTTACACCTGGCCTAATGTAAGCAGATTCAAGAACTGGAACTCCATTAACCAAAATCGGGTCGCCATCCCCTTTGCACTCAACTGTATCTCCAGGAAGACCAATAAGGCGCTTAATTAAATCTTTGCCTGAAAGAATGCCGCCACTGCTGCTTTCTCCGCTTAGCCAATTAGCGGGATCTTCGAAAACAACAATATCACCACGATTTAGCGGAAAAACCCTAGGAGTTAGTTTAGACGTAACAACGTAATCGCCTATATGAATTGTGTCTAGCATAGATCCCGACGGTATAAAATACACGCCAAGAATAAAAATACGCAAAAAAATTACAACGATAATAGGCACAAGATACCAAGCAATAAGCTCTTTCCAAGAAGTTTTGAAAAGCTTTACTGTTCTTGCTTTAGAGCCATTTTGCGTTTGCGAATTTTGGTAATCGCTTTGCTCCGAATTATTACCACGCAAAGCATAATTCGCATAATCGCTATGATTCACGTAATTACCAGAAACGTGATTTCCCCTTATTTTGCAATGTTTAGAGTGCATACCCCTCCTAGCACTCTTAGAGCCAAAATTAAAAACGCTCATAACACCAAAGCCAGAAGCAAGATTACGCTTGACTTCTGGCTCGGGTGGAACAGGAGAAGGATTCAAGCCGTGACCTGCTACATTAACAATATGATTATCGCTATTTTGCAAGTCTTCGGAATGCATATTAATCCTTATGTAAATCCTTAACCTAAATAAATTTACTTAGCAGCGCTGTTGTCACGACGCTCGGCAATACGAGCAGCCTTGCCACGCAAAGCGCGCAAGTAGTAAAGCTTAGCGCGACGAACGCGACCACTACGAACCAGCTTAATCGAATCGATAGCTGGAGAATGAAGTGGGAAGCGACGCTCAACACCAGTACCAAAGCTAACCTTACGAACAACAAAAGTCTCGCGAACGCCAGCACCCTTACGAGCAATAACTACGCCAGTAAAAGTCTGGATACGAGTGTTGTTGCCTTCCTGAATCTTAACGTTAACGTCAACAGTATCTCCAGGACGGAAAGCTGGGATTTCTTCGGCAGCCTTAAGATGCTTAGCATCAAATGCTTCTACAGCATTCACCATAATAATTCCTCCATCGCCGCCGCATATCAGCGCAAGTTATATCAAAGTAAATTGTCTAATTTTAATTTTGACTTTTAAACTTTACTTTGAATAATCTTTCCCAAAAAGTTTGCTTTTTGGGGCTTCCATCCGCCAATCTTCAAAAGCTGGCTAGACTACTAATAAACAGACTATGCGGCATCCGCTTATTGAAAGCATACGAACATAAATTTATGCTCAATAATGGACATTATTGAGCACTATTTCGCACTATTTTAGCGTGCAACGCCATTAAGCGGCGCCGTCTCAACAGTACGCGTTAGCTCGTCGTCGTCGGCATCGTAGTCAAAAAGCTCACCATAACGACCCCAGCTAATCGCAATATCAAATTGCTGACGAGCCAAAGCGTCCGTATGCTTACTGCGAAGCAAATCCAAAATCAACTCACCGCGAAGCTTGCCGTTTCGGTTTCTGCTCAAAGCCTGATCAATCGCGTGAACAAGAGGCGCATGCTCAATCGCAAGTCGCGCAAACACCTGCTTGCTGTGCAAAATGTCGGCATTATGCCACTCTTGACCAGCTTGCGTAATCGTAATATGGCCATTTTCTGCTGTGAGCAAATCAAGCATTGTTCCAGCATCCACAAGCGGGAACAAGTCATCGATTTCAAACGACAAATCCGCGGCCAAATCAGCCAAATCAATGCCATCTGGCTCTTCCGATATAACGTCTAGCAAACCAGCCATACCTCCTGGCGTTGCGTTCGGCAGCAAGTGCACAGCAACAGGCTCTGGCTTAGGCTCGCCAGATTCCGCTTGCTCTTCGTTTTGCTTAGCTTCCACCTCTGCATCGTGATGCTTTTGAATAAGCATGTCGGCGATTGCAGCAGCCTCAGTTTCTTCCGCATCCACTTGTTCCGCAGGCAAAGAGTCGGCAACCGCACTAGGCGAATCGGAAGCTTCCGCCGAATCCGTATTTTGCGATTCAAGATCGCTTTCTGGGTTAGAGCCAGTCAAAATCGCATAAAGATTATCTACCATCGCCTCAAATTCGGCACTATGCTTGTCTCTTGGTCGAGGCAAATCAACTTTCACGTCTGCAATCAAATGACCTGGATGAGATCCCAAAACCACCACGCGATCTGCCATTTGCACAGCTTCTTCAATATTGTGCGTAACGATTAGCACGGACTTAATATCGCGCTCTTCGCTAGACCAAAGCTTAAGAACTTCTTGGCGAAGATTTTCTGCAGTAAGAACGTCAAGAGCAGAGAAAGGCTCATCCATAAACAGTGCGTCTGGGCGCAAAACCAGTGCGCGAGCAATGCCTACGCGCTGACGCATACCGCCAGAAAGCTCCTTTGGATACGCTGTTTCGAAGCCGTCCAAGCCGATTGCGTCGATTGCAGCAAGCGCAAGCTCCGTACGCTTCTCTTTGCTAACTCCTCTAGCGCGCAAACCAAGCTCCACATTGTCTTGAACAGTAAGCCACGGCATAAGTGCGAATGTTTGGAAAACAATTGCAACACCTGGGTTTGGCCCTGTAAGCTCGCGGCCGCGATACGTAACTGTTCCCTCTGTTGGCTGAATTAAGCCTGCCATTGTTCGCAAGAAGGTTGACTTTCCAGCGCCAGAACGCCCTAGAATTGCTACGATCTCTCCCTCGCGCAGCGTAAACGATATGTCGTGAAGCACGTGCTGAGTAGTGCCGCTATCGGACGTAAAGCTTTGACTTATGTGCTTTGCGTCAATAATGTCGCTTGTAATTGAAGACTGCGCAGCCTTTTGCGCGTTTTTGTTCAAAGTGTTCATAATTTTGCCAATCTGTTTTATAAAGTTAAAAAGTTTAATTTTCCGTAGTTTAATAGATTTATTCGATTGATTAGTCGATTGATTAGTCGATTAATCAATTGATTAATCAATCACTTAATTCAACACGAATCTTTTTGCCGAATACCTTTGCAAAGGCGACCAGAACAGTCGATTACTTAACACAACTATTAAGCTCATAACCGTTACTCCCACAAGCGTTTTTACAGAGTCACCAACGGTTGTTGCATTCGTAATATACGCGCCCAAACCTTGAGTTGCCATGTGATTCTTGCCGTATTCCACAATCTCTGCAACAATCGAAGCGTTCCAAGCGCCACCAGCGGCCGTAATTCCGCCAGTGCACCAAGATCCAAAAATCGAAGGCAAAACAAGAGTCTTCCACTTAAGCACACGATTTAATCTAAAGCTTCTTGTCATCTCTTTTAAGTCGTCTGGAATCGCACTAGCGCCTGCAATAACGTTAAACAGAATGTACCATTGTGTGCCAAGCGCCATCAAAATAATGCTTCCCCAACCAAGGTCAATGTGCCAAGCCATAAACCACATCATTGCAAATGGGAACACAAAGTTTGCTGGGAAGCTAGCCAAGATTTGCACAACAGGCTGCATAATGCGAGAAATCTTAGGATTCATGCCAATGTACACGCCTACTGGCACCCAAATTAGCGAGCTTACAAAAATCAACACAGCAACGCGCGCAAAAGTCAAAGCGCCTAACGCTCCAGCTGTAACAAACTCTTGCAAACCTGTGCGAGTTGCTACAAAGTAAAGCATTTGTGCAGCCGCAGCAATAATTAGAACAATCATTACAACGTTAAAAACTAAATCGCCAAGCTTGCGAGCAGACGCTTTACGAGGCCATTTTGCACCCGTGCGGCCAAATGGGCGCGTAGCCAATTCCAGCCACTCGCGAATAGGCGAAAACAGCTTGCTAATAACTTCGTCGGCATGCGAATGACGAATCAGCGTTAAAATCGCGCTCTTTCGCTCTTCGTCGGATGCGCTTTGCGTTATGCGGAATCGTTCTGCCCACGCGGTAAGAGGCTTCCAAAGGAAGAAGTCGATTGCAAGCACAACAATAATCATGGATAAAATTGCCCACCAAATATTTCCAAGCTTGTTTTCTGCAGCAGATTGCGCAACAAAGCTACCAACTCCAGGAAGCGCGTAAGTGTGATTATTTACGGAAATCATCTCGGAAGCAGTAAGGAAGAACCATCCGCCACCAACGCTCATCATGCAATTCCAAAGCAGCGGAATCATTGCGTTTGGCATATCCAGCACCCAGAATCTCTGCCAATGCGTAAGTTGCAAGCTGCGCACTGCCTCGTCCAGCTCCTTAGGCTCACTTAAAAGCGAACGGTGGAACGAGAAAGTCATATTCCAAGCCTGGCTTGTAAAAATCGCAAAAATCGAAGCGGCTTCAACGCCCATCATCGATCCTGGGAAAATAACAAGCCAAATCGTTACTGTAGCCGAAAGGAAGCCAAGAATTGGAACGGATTGCAAAATGTCTAGCAACGGAATAAGCACCTTGCCCAAGCGACGGCTGCGCGCTGCAAGAGATCCGTAAATAATCGTAAAAATCAGCGATGCTATAAGCGCAAGCATCATGCGGAACACGGATCTAAGCGTGTAATAAGGCAAATTAATAAGGTCTGTTGAAACCGCGGAAGGTATGCCACTAGGTCCAATCGGCTGGTTAATGCGCTGCAAAAGGAAAGCGCTTACTCCAAAAAGTGCGATTATGCCAACGCACACAATAATGTCGGACCAAAAACGAGTGTTTTCGTCTACTTGCGCGCTGGCACTACTTTTTCCAGATGTTGTAAATATTGTCATGATAAGTCCTCTGGTAACGCGTATTTTTACACGCGTTTGCCGCTTATCACCACTATTTTTTGCGTTTATATTAAATTTTGCTTAAAATTTTAGACTTTATTTTAGAAGCGCCTATTTAATGCGCGGTTGCTGGCGATTTATCCCAACAAATCAAATAAAATCTTTAATCGCAAAAATCTTTAATCGCAAACGTTTTGGCGGTGACTGCCGGTTTTTTATATTCATCTTTTGTATATTCAGGGGGAACGTCCGTACTACTACTAATACTGTCTGAATCGTCACTTACAGCATTAACTGTATTAGCACTTTGATTACAACTTGTACTACTGCTACTGTCATGTTTCACGGCAATCACCTCCTCTAGCTTGTGCGCGCCAACGCAAAACCGTACTATCGCATCGTCATTGAACCGGACGGCAAGCAAGAAGACACAATGTGATTTACAAATCAAAAGAAATCAACATTAATCTTGTCGTTCAAGCTTCAGCTTCGCAGGGCGATGGCGTTGCATTAGTCGAAGCCTTGAAATCGACAACGACTGTTGACCAACTTGCAGTGTCTCCACTGTGTTGCGGCAGCAACCCGTATCCCCGTGGTAGCCTTACCTACCGACCGTGCTCATTATAAATTATCACCACTTTTAAGTCAACCTATTTTTGAATTGACTTTTCGCGCTACGCTTTAAGCGCAAGGCAGGTTGGAGCAAAAAATAAAAAAGCCTCTTGAAGAATTTAATCAACAAGAGGCTTTAAATCAACAATCAAATAAGATTGCTACTCGCTCGCTTACTTGCGATGAGCGCGGTAGAAGCGAATCAAGCTCTGCGTAGAAGCATCCTGAGCTGCCAAAGCGCTATCATCCTTAGAAATTGCAGGAGTAATCTGCTTTGCAAGCTGCTTGCCAAGCTCCACACCCCACTGATCGTAGGAATCCAAGCCCCAAACAGTGCCTTCAACAAAGGTGATGTGCTCGTAGAGAGCAATCAACTCGCCCAAGCTAAATGGAGTCAAAGCATCGCCAAAGATAGAGGTGGTTGGACGGTTGCCGCTAAATACGCGAGCTGGAACAATCTCTTCTGGAGTACCTTCAGCGCGAACTTCGTCTGCAGTCTTGCCGAAAGCAAGAGCCTTAGTCTGTGCAAGATAGTTGCCCAAGAACAGCTCGTGAACATCTTGATCGCCATCCTTAGTAGGATTTGGAGTGTTCACAAAAGCAATAAAATCAGCTGGAATAAGCTGAGTGCCCTGGTGAATCAACTGGTAGAAAGCGTGCTGGCCATTGGTGCCTGGCTCGCCCCAGAAGATTTCGCCAGTTTCGCTGGTTACAGGAGTGCCATCCCAGCGAACCGACTTGCCGTTGGATTCCATAGTGAGCTGCTGCAAATACGCTGGGAAGCGATGCAAGTACTGATCGTATGGAAGAACAGCATGGGAAGCAACCTTGTAGAAGTTGCGGTACCAAACGTTGAGCATACCAAGAAGAACAACAACATTCTTCTCGAATGGAGTCTCAGCAAAGTAGGTATCGATTGCGTGGAAGCCCTTCAAGAACTCCTCAAAGCGCTCAGGTCCTAAAACAACAGCCAAAGAGGTGCCAACAGCGGAATCCACAGAGTAGCGGCCGCCAACCCAGTTCCAGAATCCAAAAGCGTTGGTTGGGTTAATGCCGAACTCTTCAACCTTCTCGAGGTTGGTGGAAACAGCTACGAAGTGCTTTGCAACAGCTTCTGCCTTCTTTGCATCGCTGCCGTCAATAGCACCACTCTCCTGAAGCTTGTTAAGCAACCATGTGCGAGCGCTACGAGCGTTAGTCAAAGTCTCCAAAGTGGTGAAAGTCTTAGAAACAATAATGAAAAGCGTGGTTTCTGGATCCAAATCCTTGGTCTTTTCTGCCATATCGTTTGGATCAATGTTGGAAACGTAGCGAGCATTAATGCCAGCATCTGCGTATGGCTTTAAGGCTTCGTAAACCATGACTGGACCCAAGTCAGATCCGCCAATACCAATGTTTACAACGGTCTTAATGTTCTTGCCAGTAACACCCTTCCACTCTCCCGAGCGAACCTTATTTGCAAAGTCGTAGATGCGACCCAAAACTTCGCGAACGTCGGCAACAGTATCTTGACCGTCAACAATGAACTTGCCAGCGTCTTCTGCTGGGCGACGCAAAGCGGTGTGCAATACTGCGCGATCTTCGGTGTTGTTAATGTGCACGCCAGTGTACATTGCCTTAGTGCGCTCGTCGAGCTTTACAGCCTTAGCAAGGTTTGCGAAAAGCTTAAGCGTTTCTGGCTTAATCAAATTCTTAGAAAGATCGAAGTGGAGGTCTCCAGCTTCGAAGCTCAACTTATCCACGCGATTTGCATCTTCGGCAAACCACTTCTTCAGGCTCACGCCTTCGGATTGCAACTCATCATAGTGCTTTTGCAATGCAGCCCATTCTGGGGTCTTAACGGCGTCAACTGGTGGATTGATGGCCATTTCTAGGTCCTTTCATCTTTATTAAGTGATGTGATGATTTATAAATGTTTTATATAAATGTTTTAAGTCTAAGCACAATCTTTGGCACACTTAAACACAATGCAGAATCATCATGAATCGTAAGCAAAAATCATAATGTAAACAAGTGTAAAAATGAGCTTAAGCAAGGTGCTTGCATCACATCTTCCAATTGCCAAGATACTCACAAAAGCGGACAGAAATACACTTTGACTAGAACACATGCGAACATTACGGCGCGGCGCACTAGACAAAATCGAAATATTCATATATAGTATTTGATTTGTGCGCGAGTCGCGAATGCTTCTCGGGCAGTTGCCACTTTAGCTCAGTCGGTAGAGCGTCTCACTCGTAATGAGAAGGTCGACAGTTCGATTCTGTCAAGTGGCTCTTAAAAACCCATTTTTTGCCTGTTTAGGCGATTTTGCGCGAGTGGCGGAATGGTAGACGCGCAGGATTTAGGTTCCTGTGTCTTACGACGTGTGGGTTCAAGTCCCATCTCGCGCACATTTTGTAGTTTAATCGCAAGCTGAAGTCGTTAGTTTATCGCAACTATAATCGCAAATTAAATCGCAACTACTCAATAAACATAGCTTTTAATTCAGGCAAAAGTGCCCTCAAAGCGTTGCCGCGATGAGAAATCGCATTTTTTTCTTGCTGATTAAGTTGCGCGCTAGTTAAATCGTGCATTTGAACACCATCCCTAACGGGCTGATTATTTGGCACAAAAAGCGGATCGTAGCCAAAACCCTTGCAACCTCTAGGCTCACGAATCAAGCGCCCAACCATTTCTCCAACGCGAACAGTCTCAAAACCGTTGTTTTTCCACATAGCGTTTTCCAGATCCGCATCAACGCAGTCTTTAGGAACAGCAAGAGCCGCCGCGCATCTAAATCGCGCCGTTCGGCATTCGTCTGGAATATCCTCAAGCTGCTTAAGCAAAAGCGCGTTATTGGCATTATCGTCTCCATGAACCCCGCTCCAGCGCGCAGACAATATTCCTGGAGCCGCGCCCAAAACGTCTACAATCAAGCCAGAATCGTCAGCAACCGCAGGTAATCCAGTTCTTTGCGCAACGTCTCTAGCCTTGATTAGCGCGTTTTGCTCAAAAGTCACGCCTGTTTCCACTGGGTCTGGAAGCCCCAAAGAGCCAGCAGTAACAAGCTCAATATGCTCCGATATTTCCGCAAACTCTTCGTTAAGAATCCGCTTAATTTCAACGAGTTTACCCTCATTATGCGTTGCCACAACAAGTTTCACGCTCGCCACTCCTTAGTAATTTATCGAATAAACAGACATAAATTTTATTTAATTTTGGCTTAACTTAATTTTGGCTTAAAACTGCACGCTGAGCCGCTTGAAGCTCGCGATTACCTTTGGCTGCCAAATCAAGCAAAACGTTAAGCTCATCGCGATTAAACGGGCGATGCTCCGCCGTGCCTTGAATCTCAATAAAATTGCCCGAACCAGTCATAGCAACGTTCATATCTGTCATAGCTTGACTGTCTTCTACATAGGGCAAATCAAGCATTGGAGTGCCATTAATAACGCCTACAGAAACAGCGGAAACGGAGTCTTTAAGAACGTTTTTAGCGCTGCGAATATGCTTGTGCTTTTCGGCCCAATTTAGCGCGTCTACAAGAGCCACATATGCGCCTGTAATCGAAGCTGTGCGCGTGCCACCATCTGCTTGAAGAACATCGCAATCAATTTGAATAAGGCACTCGCCCATTGCCTTCATGTCTATAACGCCCCTAAGGCAGCGACCAATAAGACGACTAATCTCGTGCGTGCGGCCGCCGATTTTGCCCTTAACAGACTCGCGATCGGTGCGCTCGGCAGTGGCCCTTGGAAGCATTGAGTACTCGGCTGTAACCCAACCTAAACCAGTGTCTCTCCTCCAGCGCGGAACGCCAATAGTAAAAGTGGCAGTGCACATAACGCGCGTATTTCCGCACTCAATAAGAACGGAGCCTTCTGGAACGTTTGTAAAATTGCGCGTGATTTTTACTGGCCGCAACTCGTCCACATCTCTGCCATCAAAGCGAATAGGTTTTATAGATTCCAACATATCCTTAATTTGAGCCATAATTCAACAATTTAGCACGCGGCATTAACTAGCACGCAGCATTAATCTTGCTAGCACACAGCATTAATCTTTAGCAAAATCGCTATACAAAACCGTAGACTTTTGCATCAAATTTGCTCGCTAAGCGTAAGCCACTCTTCTTCTAACGCGCTAGATTCGCTTTGATTCGCCTGCAACTTCTCGTTAAGCTCTTGCAAGCCAACAAAATCGCTAGGATCGTGGCTTGCCATTTTTTGCTCAATCGCGCTTTTTTCTTCTTCAAGCTTTTCTAGCTTGCGCTCTATTGCCGCAACTCTTCTTGTAGCATCGTAGTACGCTTTTCCGCTTAATTTTGCTTCAGATTTTTGATTTGATTTTTGATTTGACTTTTGATTTGAATCTAATCCAACACCTTCTGCAGACTCCGACTTTGACTCCGACTTACCACCAGATTCCGCCGCAAAATCTGCCTTAGACTCTTGCATATTTGCGCGCTCATAGTCTTCCATAATCTTTAAATATTCGTCAACTCCGCCTGGAAGATGGCGAATCTTGCCGTCAATCAACGCAAACTGCTGATCAGTCACGCGCTCAAGCAAGTATCTGTCGTGCGAGACAACAATCAAAGTGCCTGGCCAAGTGTCTAGTAAATCTTCCATAACGGCAAGCATGTCTGTATCTAAGTCGTTTCCAGGCTCGTCCATTATCAACACATTTGGCTCGTTTAGAAGAATCAAAAGCAATTGCATGCGACGTTTTTGGCCACCCGAAAGGTCTGCAATCGGCGTCATAAGCTGCTCTGGCTTAAAACCAAGCCTCTCCATAAGCTGACCAGGAGTCACTTCTTTGCCGTCGATTATGTAGCTTGGCTTGTATCGGCTCAAAACCTCTTTGACTTTATATTTTCCAAGCTTTTCCAGCTCTTCTAGGCGCTGAGATAGCACGGCAAATTTTACAGTTTTGCCAATATTTACATGACCTTTAGTTGGATGCAAAGAGCCGTCGATTATGCCTAAAAGTGTTGATTTTCCAGCGCCATTGGCTCCGACTATGCCGAATCGGTCTCCTGGCCCTATTAGCCACGTTTGATTGTCTAAAATCATGCGGCCGCTAATCGTTTTTTGCAATGCTGCACATGTTTCTTTTAATGGCGATTCTTCTTGCGATAATGGCGATTCTTGCGATTCCACTTGCGATTCTTCTACAGAAATCGTAACGCTACCATCATGCGTAGGCTGTGAAAATGGCGATTTTACAATATCCGCATCGGATGCAGCAGGACTTGATGAATCCTCAAAAATTTGCGTAACGTCAATCAAATCAACAACTTGCTTACCAAGACGAGAAGTTGCCATTCTTTTTAGCTCAAGAGTATCTCGCATTGGCGGAACGTCTGCTATAAGCTCGCGAGCTTGCTTAACGTGGAATTTTTGCTTTGTAGAACGCGCTCGAGCACCTCTAGAAAGCCACGCAAGCTCTTTACGAGCCAAATTCCGCCTGCGCTCCTCGCGAACATCCGCCTGGCGTTCGCGCTCAACTCGCTGCATCATGTACGCACTGTAGCCGCCTTCAAACGGGTCGATTGCGCCATCGTGAACTTCCCACATAGAAGAGCAAACTTCGTCTAAAAACCATCTATCGTGTGTAACAAGCAAAAGAGCGCCCTGCCCATCTTGCCACCTATGCAAAAGATGCTCCGCAAGCCAATGAATTGTAAGAACATCAAGATGATTCGTAGGCTCGTCCAAAGCCAAAATATCCCAATCATGCAGCAGAAGCCTTGCCAAATCCGCACGCCTGCGCTGTCCTCCAGAAAGCGTGCCAACCTTAGCTTCAAGGTTGATTCCGCCCAAAAGAGACTCCACAATTTCTCGCTGCTTTGAATCTGCAGCCCACTCGTAATCCTGGCGATTCTCCAATGCAGCTTGGCGAACCGTAGCATTATCGTCTAGCGGGTCTCGCTGGCTTAAAATGCCAAATGTTAGGCCATTTCTGCGCGTAACTCTTCCCGAATCTGGGTCAATCGCGCCTTGAAGAAGCTTTAGAAGAGTGGACTTTCCGTCTCCGTTTTTGCCTACGATTCCTATGCGGTCGCCTTCAAAAACGCCTTGAGTTACGTCTTTGAAAATCGTTTTTGTTTCAAATTCAAGGGAAACATGTTCTAGTCCCAAATCATAAGTAGGCATAACTCACAAATATAGCTGTGCTGCTATACCATTCGCGAATGCAGGTCGTGGGGGGGGGGGGGGGG
>NZ_JANUYO010000003.1:0-216028 GCF_055804115.1 Gardnerella sp. c23Ub_4
CCCGCATTTAGAACAAACACACAGGCTGGATAAAGCGTACTTACTGGAATAAACTCTCCTTTTTTTATTCTCCTCACCACTAAACATGTTGGCTCGTCTTAACATTTCTTCTTGAACTTTAAAGAAAATATCTCTTGGAATAATCGAAGCGTGGCTATCTTTTACATAATACTGTGGTTCTGTTCCATCATTTTTTATACGAACATGGTTGATAAAATCTGTCGTCTTTTTAGTTTAAGAAATTATAAAAAAGCAAAGTACGCTTGACAAAAAAAGCAAAGCGAGCTATACATTATATGTAAAGTTAACTTGCTGTTGAAGGAGGAAAATGAAAAATACAATTTTTCGATTAAGAAAACAGCATAAAATAACTCAAGAAGAATTAGCAAATGAAGTTGGAGTTACAAGGCAGACCATAACTTCCATTGAAACTGGAAAATATATAGCATCACTGCCGTTGGCTTTTAGAATTGCTAAGTTTTTTGATACAAGTATTGAAGAAATATTTAGCATAGAGGAGGACGATTAATATGAACAAATTAGAAAAATATAAAAAAGAAATAGGATTTAGAATTACTATTTTAGTCTTATTATGTATGGTTGCCTTACTCGCAGTTATTATTGGAAATTTTTACTTAAAATATAAATTTCCATTAAAAGAAGATGTGACAGATTATGTAGTAGGATTTTTTATTGGACTTGAACTTGTATCTGTATTCTACATGTCAATGCTTGGTAGAGCATATAGAAATAGAGATATATTGGAGAAGATGTATACTAAAGAAACAGATGAGAGAATGATATTAATAAAGATGAAGTCAGGATCAAATATAATACCTATATTCTCAATGGTTATTGTAATAGTTTCTTTAGCTGTAGCATATGTAAGTTATGAAGCCTTTTTAGCGTTAATAATAGTTGCATTTGTACAAATAATATTTTCTAAATTATTAAAAGTATATTGGTCAAAAAAGATTTAAAAATATCATATTAAAGGTATTAGACGATAGACAGTTAAAACTCTATCGTCTTTTTTTATACTCAAAATTAGGAGGTAAAAATGGTAAGGATAAGAAGCCACACTTAAAACAATTTAATATATAAGACATTTAGCGATTGAAATATAAGTTCAGTCGCTTTTTTAATTGAAATTTATAGATTAAGGAGAAGAAATTAATGGATAGAGAAATGATAATTTAGCTGCCTAATCTTCGATTGTCGCTTGCCCGTTCATGAGCATAGGTAAAAGCCAATCACGGAGAGCTATCAAAGCTCTATTTTCGCGTTGATTAGACGATATAGTCGTATAAGCAGGCATAGCAATTCTATTAAACACCTTAAGTTCAATCTCATTTGGAATATAAATGGGTCGATTATTAACTAGTGGTTTATCACAAGAAAGTACAGCATCACCACTAATGAAAAATGGGTATTATACATTGAGATCTTTAGCTGTTCCGACTTGAATGGTAGATTTCTTCTCTTCACTGATAATGTCACCAAGCTTTCCGTTTGACTCTCTACGAAAGAATTCGTCACACAACTTCGCCAGTAACGAAAGGTGGGTTATTCACAATCTAGTAAAAGATTTGAATTAAGCCAGGTAGCAACGCCATTATTGTTGTTGGAATCACAAACCTCGTCCGCAATCGCAAGCAACCGAGGATTACTATTCGATACCGCTACACCGTATCCCCCTGCGCGGAACATGTCTATATCTATAATATCGTCTCCGAAAACGACTGTGCGACTAGGCTTTACACCCAAACGATCGCAAATAACGTTCAAAGCATGACCTTTGTTTGCAAGGGGATTCGTAAGCATCCACAAAACATCTTCGCTAATGTGTAGCGAAAAATCGGTTGGAAGAATGCTCTGAAGTTTTTCCTTCTCACTCTCTCGAGGAACAATAATAATCTTGTCTGCAATGCCACTTGGAACATTAGAAAAATCGGTAATAACAAAATCCTGCTCGCTCCAAAGCATACGAACATCAAAATTAGTGTAACGAACATCGTTCATAACAATGCCAATGCGAAGCGTAGGAATCTCATTAAGCAAGCGCAAACACACACTACAAGCATGTTGAGAATCAAATCCAAAACGCGTAAGAGTATCAAGGCTTCTTTGCGAAGTAAGCTCACCTATCGTGCTGTGAGCACAGTCAAAATCAATAAGAGCACCATTAAGGTACGCGCAAACTTGAGCATTCAAATCGTGAATAAAATCAAAAGCACTTCCAACAGGTCGAGCAGTAATAATCGCAAGCGGAATTCCACATTCACTCAAACGCTTAGAAACGCTAACAGTTTCTTGGCTTAAATATCTGCTTTCAAAAGCATTAGCATCATGAAGCATAGTGCCATCAAGATCTGCTACCACAAGAGAAGGAGAAAAATGAAGCATAACAATAACCTAATGTATTTTAATTAGTCTAACATCTTCTAACATCTTAAAAAGCATAGCAAAATGTACACCTGCTCTGCTTATAAAATAAAAAGCGCATAACCTAATCGATTACGCGCTTAAAAGAATACTTAGATAAGTGAGAACTTAGTCATAAGATTCAAGGCAACAATAACAGCCACCCAAATCAACGCTATAATAACAGTCCAACGATTCAAGTTCTTTTCTGCAACACCAGAGCTACCAGCGTTCTTCGTTAAACCGCCGCCGAACATGTCGGAAAGACCGCCGCCCTTGCCCTTGTGCATCAAAATCAACAATGTCAACAAAATGCTGGTGAGCACAAGCAACACTTGCAAAACAATTTTCACAGCGGACACAAGTAACCTCCTGTTTTTGGTACTCTGTAAAGCATAGTAAAAGCCATTGACCTATGCGTTAAATATATGTTGAATCATTCACTAAATAAGCACTAAAATCATTCGCGATTTTTATAAGACGCGAGTTTAACAATAGAAGCAAGCTCTTCAACTTCTAAAGACGCTCCTCCAATAAGGAATCCATCCACATCTGGCTCACTAATTAAGCTTGACGCATTAGAAGACGTTACAGATCCGCCATAAAGAATACGCACAGAATTTGCAACATTGTTGTCGAAAGTGCGTCGCAAATCGTCTCTAATCGCAAAAGCTGCCTCTTGAGCAGATTGAGCAGTAGCAACCATGCCAGTTCCAATAGCCCAAACTGGTTCGTACGCAATAATCAAACGCTCTGCTTGCTTAGAATCTAAGTCACGAGTAACGTCGTGAACTTGACCAACCGCAAAATCAAGCTCTATACCTTGCTTGCGCTCCTCAAAGCTTTCTCCAACGCATAAAATTGGTTGCATTCCAGCTGCAAGAACAGCACGCACTTGGTCAACAATATTCGCATCGTCTTCTGGATGATACTTTCGACGCTCGGAATGGCCTACAATCACCATTGAGCAGCCAAGACTTGCAAGCATATCTGCAGAAACGTCTCCAGTAAACGCGCCTTGAGTTGTAACGGAAACAGCTTGCGCTCCGTAAAGAATAGGAATATTGCTGGATTCAACTAAAACTTGTACGCTTCTTAAGGATGTAAACGACGGCATAAGCGCAATATCGCATTTTTTGCAATCGAAGTGAGAATCGCAAAGCATCCACCAGAATTTTTGAATAAAATGAGTGGCTTCGAGGTGATTGAAATTCATCTTCCAATTACCTGCAACTAGCGGTTTTCTTTTACAAACCATAATCACCCTTAAGAATTGTTATAAAGATAAAATTAACATTATGCCGACCTCGATTTACAAAATGAATTCATAAAATCGAAGCCGGCACAATATCTTAAAGTTATTTACTCAAGCACGCTCAAGCCTGGAAGAGTCTTACCTTCCAAGAACTCGAGAGAAGCGCCGCCACCAGTGGAGATGTGAGAGAAACCATCTTCCGCAAATCCAAGGTTACGAACTGCAGAAGCTGAATCACCACCGCCAACAATAGTGAAAGTACCGTTCTTAGTGGCGTCAACCAAGCCCTGAGCCACCGCACGAGTACCAGCAGCAAACTCTGGAACCTCAAACACGCCCATTGGTCCATTCCAAACAACAGTCTTGGAATCAACAATCTTATCGTGGAACAACTTTTGAGAATCAGGGCCAATATCTAAGCCCATCTTGTCTGCTGGAATAGCATCCGCTGGAACAACTTCTGGAGCAACTGGAGTGTCTCCTGCTGGGAAGCCAGCGTTCACAACAATATCGGTTGGAAGAACAAGCTCTACGCCATTCTTCTTAGCGGTTTCAATGTATCCCTTAACTTTCTCGAGCTGATCTTCCTCAAGCAAAGAAGTACCGACTTCGTGACCCAAAGCCTTAAGGAAAGTGAACACCATACCGCCGCCAATAACAAGGCGATTTGCCTTAGAAAGCAAGTTTTCAATAACGCCGAGTTTATCGGAAACCTTAGAGCCACCAAGAACAACAGTCAAAGGACGCTCTGGATTTTCGGTTGCACGAGAAAGTGCCTTAACTTCCTTTTCAACAAGCAAGCCTGCAGCAGCTGGAAGATCAGCAGCAACATCGTAATTTGAACCCTGGGCGCGGTGAACAACACCGAAGCCGTCGGAAACAAAAACTTCTCCAAGAGCAGCAATCTTCTTAGCATATTCAGCGCGTTCAGCAGCATCCTTGCTGGTTTCTTCGGCGTTAAAGCGCACGTTTTCAAGCAAAACAACGTCGCCATTGTTCATTGCAGCAACCTTAGCTTGAGCATCTTCGCCGTAAGTATCTGCAGCCAAAGCAACATTTACACCAAGAAGTTCACCTAAGCGAGCTGCCACTGGAGCCAAAGAAAGCTCTGGAACAACTTGACCCTTTGGACGGCCAAGATGAGCCATTAAAATAACCTTGGCGCCCTGCTCGCGCAAAGCTTTAATCGTTGGCAAAGCAGCCTTAATACGACCGTCGTCTGTGATAGTCGTGCCCTTAAGAGGAACATTAAAATCTGCACGAACGAGTACGCGCTTGCCGCTCAAATCTCCCAAATCTTTAAGTGTCTTCATTGGTATCCTTTCCAAACCATGATTCAACCAATCATGATGGCGAATTTAACAAGAAAAAGACGAAAGCAAAGCTAAAACGTCTATAAATTCCACAAACGATTATACCGCATATGCGCAACAAGCACGCACAAAATCAACAGAAAGATGTACATAAAAATCAACAACAAAATCGCGCGATACAAAAATGCCGCATACTTTGTGTATACGGCATTTAATCAAAGTTAGTAGCTACAAAAGTTAATCCTAGAATCAACTCACATTCTAGATTTTTCGACTTTAGCGCAAAGTTGCAAAAGTCTACGAATACGACCAGCAACAGCATCTTTTGTGATTGGAGGATCTGCCAAATGGCCAAGCTCTTCCAAGCTTGCATCACTGTGCTTAAGTCGCAACTTGCCTGCCATCAAAAGATTTTCTGGAATATCGTCTCCAAGAACGTCGAAAGCGTGACGAACCTTTTCGCAAGCTTCTGCAGCAGCCTTAGCACTTCTGCGCATATTTGCATCGTCGAAGTTTGCTAAACGATTAGCTTTTCCTCTTGCTTCGCCATCAGAACGCTTACCAGTCCATTCTCTAGAAGACCTTGGAGCGCCAATCAAATTAAGCATACGCTCAATTGCGTCTGAATCACGCAAAGTAACGCGCTCGGAGCTTTTAACTTTACGAGCCTTTGCGCTTACACCCAAACGTGCAGCCATAGCTTGCAAAGCTGTTGCAGCCTCGTGAGTTGGGCAAACAATCTCTAGATAACTAGCTTTTCCAGGATCCGATATAGCACCATGAGCTATAAACGCTCCCCTCCACGCGGCTTTAATTTGCGCAATGCTTCCACTAACAATCTCTGGAGCTAAGCCTGCAACAATGTGCATACGGCGATCCAAAAGACCAGATTGCAATGCTAAAGCTGCGGCTCCTCGATCAACAAGAACCTCGTAACGAGTAACAACACCCGTAGGGGTTTGACGAGAAGCTTGAGAAATCTTCGCTTCCCGCTGGAAATAAGTCTCAAGCACATCTACGAGCCATTGTGCTGCATTTTGCGAATCAAACTGTGCTCTAATTACAGCTTGATTATTAACTGGCCTTAAACCTCCAGCAAAACGCATCATCGCTGCAGCTTGAGCCATAATAACCGCTGGTTGGTCACTATTATTTGCGACGAGTTCGTTCTTTACGTCGTCAAGAAGAGCCAAGGGAAACCTCCTATTTTGTTCTTCTTAAAGTATGCGTTGGGATTCTTGCAAGATGCCATTGCACGATGCTAAAAACATCTACATGCTCGGCTTTCTGTAGTACCCAATGACTTGGACATTTTACCTTTTAATATTGCTTTTTATATTACATAACACCGTAGGAGAAAATGCATTATTTGTTAAATCATGCTCTAGATCTCATCTCTCTAGCAGACACTGTAACCTGTAATCCTCTAGATTTTAATCGTTTTGCAAGCTCTATGCTAATAGCTACAGACCTATGCTGGCCTCCTGTGCATCCAATTGCAATAGTTACATAGTGCTTATCTTCTTTTGCAAAACCATCGATTGCTGTAAGAAGAGCTTTCTCGTAGGAATCTAAGAATTCCATTGCGGCTGGGTTTTTAAGAACATAATCGCTAACAGCTTTATCTTTGCCTGTTAAATCTCTAAGTTCTGGAACCCAAAATGGATTTGGCAAAAATCGCATATCTGCTACAAAGTCTGCGTCCATAGGCATTCCGTACTTAAATCCAAAGCTAAAAATGTGAACAGATACAGTAGAAGATCCTTTTCCAAGCAAGCCTTCGTAAAGCTTAGTTGAAAGTTGATGAATACTAAGAGTAGAAGTATCGATAATAATATCCGCGCAATCCTTAAGATGACTTAAAAGCTCGCGCTCTTCTAAAATGCCATCAATAAGTCTTCCACCACGTTGCAAAGGATGTGGCCTGCGCACAGACTCATATCGCTTAATAAGCACAGAATCGGAAGCGTCTAAAAATAGTATTCGAGTTTTTACTCCCAAATCATCTATGTGACCCAAAACAGCAAAAAGATCGTCAAAATATCCGCGCGATCTTACATCAATCACTGCTGCAAGCTTATGCACTTTAGAGCCAGAAGACGTCATCATGTCTACAAGCGGAATAAGCAGCTTTGGAGGAAGATTATCAATAACATACCAGCCCATGTCTTCCAAAGCATTTGCTGCATGAGATCTGCCAGCGCCGCTCATGCCAGTAATGAGCATTACTTCAAAATCGCTTGCCACCTGCGAGAATTCACTATTTTCAGTTCTCATAACGCCTCCTGCAATGCTTTTTCCATGCAACTTCTTATGTAATCGTAATCTGGAGCCTTGTCAGATTGGTGTTTGTTTGTGCAAGAATCATCACTCGCATCATCACTCGCATATCTATATTCAAAAGTCATGAGTTTTACTTGATCTAATGCCTGGTGTAAAAGCATTTCTTCTCCGCCAATACCAATGCCGTATTTTCTCCAAACTTTAAGTATCTGGCTTGGTCGAGGATCATATACAACGTCTAGCAAAGCTCCTAAATGTTTTATTGACTTTTCTTGGCAATATTCACACAAAGCTAGCGCTAATCCGTCTGCTACATGAGCTGGAACAGTGCTTATAACAATATCTGCGTTTGCAATTGCTTCAATTGCATCCAATGAAGAAATAGATTCTAGAATGTGAGATTTATCACATTTTTCTATATCTTGCGATATTTTTATAAATTCAGGATCAATAGTAGGGAATTCTATACCGCAAACAGGCTTGTAATCGCGTTTGTTTTTAAGATACAAGTTAGACGGCTCTATTCTTCTGCTATTTGGAAAATCCGAGTTATGTTTATCTACTAAATCGTTAAATCTACTAACGCCTTTAACAGTTTTACCATCGCTTTGCAATCTTGCAACAACACTAACTTTGCTCAATTTTGAGCCTTGCGCAATTTCTATTAAAGCTGCCATTGCAGAAGACGCTGTGTTTCCGCTGCCAATAATAACCGCACTTTTTGCGTCTAATATTTTAGATTTTAGAGCGCGCATTAACGCCATTACAATCCCATTTACGTCTGTGTTACAAAGCTCAATCGTCTCAGGATTTTCTATGCATGGCTTTTTACTAAACACAGCAGTATTTGCAACTCCAAGTGTTTTTGCCCAATAGTCGCAAGCTACACCTAAGCTCATAATCGTTTTTTTAAGTGGCATTGTAAGGCTTAAGCCTTTCCAAGAATCATCAAGATTTGCAATAAAATCTTTTAAGTCTTCTTCGCTAACTTTTTCTTTACCATAATGCCAATTTCTCAAGCCCAATGCCTTATATGCAGCGTTGTGTAAAACTGGAGATAGAGAGTGCGATATGGGATTGCCCAAAACCGCGCAATTGTAGCATTTTTCAACCATTTTCACCTCTTTATTTATAAGTCTCTTTATTCATAAGTCTTTATTTATAAGCCTTTGGTGATTTTACAAATCCTTAGGATCTACACTAAATTTTAATTCTCCACTTTTTCGCATTGCAAAATGCTTTGCGCATTCTTTTTTCAAACGATTTACTAATTCATCTCTATATTCTAATGGCACTCTTACAACTGCTTTAACTCTATCGTTTAATTCTTCAAATCGTTGAGAATTTTGCTCGCGCAATGTTGAAGGAGGCTTCATTGGAACAATTCCAAGTAAAGGCGGAAGATATTCGGACTCACTCGAATCGCCAGAATCTTCGCTCGAATCGCCAGAAACCACAGAGTTATTATTTTTAGTTTCGACTTTTAACATTGGAAGATTGCTAGAACTATCTAAATTGCCATTTTTGCTTGCGACTTTTGCAATGTCTTCACTAATGTCTTCACACTCATAATCGCCCATTGCACCAATCGCATTAAGCGTATCTACAACAGCTTGCCTAAAACCCCATATTCTTGCAACGCAAACAGAAGGAGGCAAAAGCGCATCTTCTCTTTCTTTAAGCTCTTGTTTAGAAAGAATCGAAGAATCCCACTCTTCTAACGATTTAGCTAGAACATCATAAGTTTCTCCCAAAATAAGCACGCTTCCGTCTCTGCTTTTTGGAGCACACATAGAAGCCGCTTTCATCCACGCGTTCAAAGTGTCTATTCGAGCATCTAATCCCGTGCTGTAAAGACTCGTCCACGCGTCTAAAATCGCAACAAGACCATATTCCCCGCAAGAATCTTTAGAATTGCTTAAAACACGCGGCTGCGATCCAAGCGCGCTAATAACAATCATCGGCTTTTGCTCAACCCACTCAACAACACCGCTTTTTTGTTTTGCAGAAGAAACAATAATTGGAACATCCTTAAAAAACTTAAACACTTCTTTAGCTGTAAAATTAACGCCTATATGAACAGCTTCAATCGCTCCAGAATTACTAGAACAATTCGAGCATTTCCAACCTATTGCAATACTTCCACACCACGCGCATTTAGGAGCAGAACCGTCTAAGGGCAAGTCAAGCGGACCAGTGCAACGTTTGCAACGCGCAATACAATGGCACTTTTTACACGCAGCTTTTTGAATAGCACTGTCTTGGCATGTGGCAAGCAAAACAGGCATTTTAGCGTCTAAAGTTTGTCTAATCGAAGTTAGCGCAGTGTAAGGTATTCTAGAACCTACACTCGGGTCGTTTATTTTAGTCAAATTATTTGAATTTAAAAGACGAACCCAAGGACTTGCATTTTGAACAACAGACTTAAAAGGCGTAACTTCTACTAAATGGTCACTAACCGAAGGAGCTAATTTTTTGTTTTCAACTTCGCTTTGACTAATAACGCTTCTTGCAAAAGACATTGAAACAAATACGCCATTATGATTTTTTGCGCGCAATCGCATAACGCCTCTAGCTTGTGCGTAAGGCATCATGCCGTCTGCATACTGATATGCGCTATCTTCTACAATCACAAAAAGCGCTTGCGACTCAACTGGCGCATACATTGCAGACCTTGTTCCTAAAACACACGGAACAATGCCCTTTTCTATAGCTCTCCACGCTCTATACCTATCTGCTGGAGAATCATAAGCGCAAAGACGGGCAACATCTCCACTTAAAGCGCCATTAGAATTTTGTGACTTTTTATAAGGCTTAAGGCCGTAAACCATAAGCGAGCGCATAACATCGCTCACTTCTCGAATCGTAGGCAAAACAACAGCAACTTGACGACCAGCGCTTATAGCATTTGCAATAATCCACGCTAAATCTTGCGCCCATCTAAACGCTCCTGGCAAAGCATCTACAAGAAAAGCTTTGTAATTATTCGTAGTATTTAACGTAAAATCATCTTTGGAATGCAAATAATAAGGTTTTTGAACGTTTTCTAGCGCTTGTTTTAACAAATCCGCGTTTTTGTAAGACGAAAACATGCGAGCATCGGTTGTTTTTATAAGATTTTCCGATTCGCTATATTGATTCTGTTGCCAGTCATCTTTTGATTTTAAGCTTTTGCGAAAATCGCTAGTCCATTTTTGCCTTTTAGACATGTGAATATCGTCTAAAAAATTCTCTTTATCTACGCCAGCGATTCTTTTGGGCAAAGCGAGCCGAATAATATTCGCTCTAGTTCCACCATAAGCTTCTGCAATTGACGAAATATCTTGCATAAAAGATTTAGATGCAACTTTTTCGCTAGAAATAATTTTTTCAATAAACTTTAGGGAGGATTTTGGCGTTTCACTTGAATCGCTTCTGCTCCATATGATTCCGTTAACTCGTCTTGCGCCGAATTTTACGCGAACCATAACCCCTGGCTTTGCGTCTTCATCTTGCGATTGGCTAACAATGTAGTCGAAAGTTTTTCCAAGATGAGGTGCTTGAACGTCTAAAACAACATGCGCAATCGCACAGTTACTCGCTTGGATTGGTGTTGAACCACCCTTTTTGCGCCTGTGCGATTTTTTCGCTAAACCTTCTAAAGAAGGCTGCAACGAAGACTGTTCAAGCATTAATAATCCTTATAAAATTAATCCTTATAAAACTTCAAATCATTTTTTTAATGATTTTACCTCATTTTTAATCTGTTCAACACGATTCAACTTTTCCCAAGGAAACTCAACATCACTTCTGCCAAAATGACCATATGCAGAAGTCTTTGAGTAAATTGGTCTAAGCAAATCAAGTTCGTCAATAATCGCAGCTGGTCGCAAATCAAAGACTTTGCGAACTATTGCAGAAATATCCGAACGCGTAATTCCGTTAGCTTCTGTTCCAAAAGTTTCTACATTCACGCTAACAGGCTCCGCAATACCAATCGCGTACGCGACTTGCACTTCTACTTTATGAGCCAAACCTGCAGCAACAAGATTCTTAGCAACCCAACGTGCAGCGTATGCTGCAGAACGATCTACCTTACTAGGGTCTTTACCAGAAAAAGCTCCGCCACCATGATGAGCGGCTCCACCATAAGTGTCTACAATAATCTTTCTGCCAGTCAATCCAGAGTCTGCAGCAGGCCCGCCTAAAACAAACGACCCTGTAGGATTTACAAGCATTCTATAATCGCTATAATCAACGCGATTTTCTAAGACTTTACTAAGAACAGGCTCTACAACGTTTTTAACAAGCTGTTCTCTAAGCCAATCAACGCTTACATTAGGGCTATGTTGAGTGGAAATCAAAACAGTATCTAAGCGAATAGGCTCTAACTTTTCGTTATACTCGATTGTTACTTGCGTTTTTCCATCTGGTCTAAGATTTGGCACAATACCAGATTTTCTAACGTAAGATAAGCGTTGAGCAAGACGATGAGCAAGATAGATTGGAAGAGGCATATAAGTGTCTGTTTCGTCGCTAGCATAACCAAACATAACGCCCTGGTCGCCTGCTCCTTGACTCTTATAACGCTCTTCTTTAGACGCAAGATTTTCGGATTCTAAATCTAATCTAGAAACACCTTGATTTATCTCCGCGCTTTGCTCAGTTAGAGAAACCATTACGCCACAAGAATCAGCGTCTAAGCCAACAGAAGAACTGTTGTATCCAACTTCGCGCACTACTTTTCTTACGATTCCAGGAATATCTGTGTAAACTTCTCCCCTAACCTCACCAAAAACAACAAATTGTCCTACGCAAGCGCAAACTTCAACAGCAACATGCGCATGGGGATCTTGACGAAGCATGTCGTCTAAAATTGCATCCGCAATCTGATCACAAAGCTTATCTGGATGACCTTCTGTAACAGATTCTGCAGAAATAAGTTTAGACTCTTTCATAATTCCCCTTTATAACTTTGTAAATCAAGATGACTCTATAAATCAAGCGCATTAAAACAATCGCAGCCGCATACCCACACGCAATTGTAAGCGCAAGGATAATACGGCTGCAATTAAACGAAAAAGAAAACTTAGTTTCCTTCGTTCACATCATCTTCACCAAGATTCTCCACCAGCAAACCCTTATTAATCTCGCGGAATGCAATAGAAAGAGGCTTTTCTTGGTTCTTATACTCAACAAGAGGACCGACGTTTTGCAACAATCCCTCGTTAAGCTGTGTGAAATAAGAATTAATCTGCCGTGCTCGTTTTGCGGCAAACAAGGCAAGCGCATACTTGGAATCCGCATGTTGCATTAAATCATCAATAGGCGGATTTGCAAGTCCCGTAGGTGTTGGCTTAGTGCCCAATGCCATAATGTTCTCCATATTCTATGGTGCCACAATAGTTTCCAAATAAACAATTGTAAGCTATTGCAAGGATATTCAAAACACTAATCAAAATTAAACTAAAGTGATTGGAACTAATCTAAACTAATCATGATTAATCTAAACTAATCTAAATCGTATTCTTTAGCGATTATATTCCAAAGCTCGTCCGCAGCGCGATTAGCATCGTCATTAACAATCACAAAATCAAACTCACTAGACGCAGCCATTTCCACTTTTGCTGTTTGCAAACGCTTAGCTTGCTGCTCAGGAGTTTCTGTGCCTCTACCAATAAGCCTACGCTTAAGCTCTTCAAAGCTAGGAGGAGCAATAAACACGTACACAACTTCCAAACCAAGTCTAGAAGCCTCTTGCTTTACTCTTCTAGCTCCTTGAAGATCAATCTCTAGAAGCGTTGGAACGTTTTGAGCAAGATGATCTAAAACAGGTTTAAGAAGAGTACCATAGTGAGCCATACCGTGAACAAGAGCAGTCTCTAAAAATTCGCCGTTCTTTTGCCTTCTAGCAAACTCTTCTTCGTCAATAAACCAATAATGAATACCATTAAACTCGTCGTAGCGAGGCTTTCTGGTAGTCGCAGAAACAGAAAGCCAAATATTAGGGTGTTTTTCGCGCAATACCCCCTCAACAGTGCCCTTACCAGCAGCAGTAGGACCAGTAAGAACAATCAATCGCCTTTTAATGGATTGCGTACTTTGTGTATTGTCTAAACTAACCATATTTGACTCTCTTAAATCATTTTTATGAATCCATTAAAGCTTGACGAATATCCCAAGCTATTCGTTCAGTTGCATTAGATAATGCACCAATATCTGGACCATGCGAAGCAATAGACCTAGAAACAGTTACTAAAACGTTTCCGTGAGTTCCAGCAAAAACCGTTTTCAAATCGTTAGCTTCCGCACCCTGCCAGCCGTAGCCTGGAGAAAGAATAGGGCCAGTAAAACTCGTTAAATCGATTCCACCGCCATTCATCCAATCTCCAATAGTGGCTCCAACAATCAAACCAACAGAGCCCATGCCCTTTGTATTGTTGTTAAAAGTTTGAGCAGTTTGAGCAATGCCATGAGCAACAGTTGTACCGCGGTAAGAACCAGTCTGGCGAATAGCAGTTTGCAAGCTAGCGCCTTCGCGATTAGACGTTAGAGAAGCAATAAACACGCCCCTGCCATTATTAAGAGCCTCATTAATCAACCCACCCATTGATCTGGCTCCGTAATACGGAAGAAGCGTAATTGCATCTGTAAGAAGAGGAGCATCTGGCTTAAAATAAGCGTCTGCAAGAGCGGAGATTGTTGTAGACAAACCACCATGACCGCAATCAACAATAGTGATTACATCCATTTGCCTTGCAGCGTACAGAACTCGTTCGAGCGCAGCGAAACCCTTAGACCCGTAGCGCTCGAACATGCTTGATTGGAATTTTACGGCAGCAGCTCTGCCGTTCATGGCTTGAAGCATACGCATGGAGAACAATTCTGCTCCTTGAGCATCCATATTGTATCCCCAATTAAGCAGCATCTTGCGGTGCGGATCTATGCCAACGCATAATGGCCCATATTTTGCCATAGCGTTTTTTAGACGCAATCCAAAATCGGATCTTTGCGCCTGCAATTCCTGCTCTCGTATGCTTTCGGTCATGTATTAAGCCCGACTTTCTTCGTTTTCTGCCTTCTCGATTGCAAACAGTTGCTTTGCATGCTCCTGAATGCTCATCACTTGGTAATCGTTGTTCTTAACGGCTTCTATAGCCATAAGAACTGGTGCAAACTCCGTAATTGTTGTGAATTGCGGAAGGTCTGCTGCAACAGCAGCTGCACGAATAGCATAACCATCCGTACGCGACCCTCTTGAATTCGGCGTGTTCAACACCATATCAATCTTACCATTCTCAATCAGCTCAACCACGTTTTTGCCGATTCTTTCGCGCGAAGGCACGTCATTTCGCACATCCTTCGCCGTGTCGCCTTGGCTTGAGAGCTTGTCAACAATAACGGAATCAATGCCGTAGCGTCTAAGAACAGATGCCGTACCTTCTGTAGCCCAAATCGTAAATCCAAGTTCTACTAAGCGCACTGCAAGAAGAGGCAATTGGCGTTTATCTGCATCGCTTACAGACACAAACACGTTGCCACTTGTAGGCAAACCGCCCTTGTATGCTGCAAGCTGACTCTTAGCAAAAGCATGTGGGAAGTCTCGGTCGAAGCCCATAACTTCTCCAGTAGAACGCATTTCTGGACCAAGCAAAATATCAACTGTTCTACCAACAGGCGTGCGGAAACGCTTAAAAGGCAAGACGGAAGCCTTAATAGCAACCTGCTGGCCTGGGTGAATATCTCCGCCATCTCCCTTTGGAAGAAGAAGACCACGCTTTCGCTGCTGTGCGATTGTCTCTCCAGACATAATTCGAGCAGCAGCTTTAGCAAGAGCAACACCCGTAGCTTTAGAAGCAAACGGAACAGTTCTAGACGCTCTCGGATTTGCCTCAATCACGTACAAAGTGTTTGCCATAAAAGCGTATTGAACGTTAATAAGACCACGAACCGAGCATCCGCGAGCAATCGAAAGCGTGCCCTCGCGAAGTCTACGAATTTGATCGTCGGAAAGTGTGCTTGGAGGAAGAGTGCAAGCAGCATCGCCAGAGTGCACACCAGCCTCTTCAACATGCTCCATAATTCCGCCAATATAAAGCTCGTTTCCGTCGTAAAGTGCATCAACGTCAATCTCAATAGCATCTTGGAGGAACTTATCAATCAAAAGAGGCGAAGGTAAGCGGCCAGAAACAACAGTGTCTGCTCTAGCTTCTTGCAAAGCGCGATCCACGTATTTTGCAAGCTGAGCATCGTCGTACACTATTTCCATGCCACGACCACCAAGCACGTAGCTTGGTCGCACAAGAACTGGGTAGCCGATTGCGTGAGCAGCATCTTTAGCTTCTTCAAGACTTAAAGCCGTGCCGTAGCGCGGAGCATTCATGCCTTCTTGGCGAAGAACCTCGCCGAAAAGCTCGCGATTTTCCGCCAAATCAATGGCCTCAGGTGTAGTACCCAAAATTGGAACGCCTGCAGCTTTAAGACGAGCCGCGAGTGAAAGCGGAGTTTGGCCGCCAAGTTGCACAATCACGCCTTTAACTGGACCAAGCTTCTTTTCTGCTTGATAAATCTCAAGCACGTCTTCAAAAGTAAGCGGCTCAAAGTATAGGCGATCCGACATATCGTAGTCTGTAGAAACTGTTTCAGGATTGCAATTGACCATGATTGTGTCGTAATCCTTACCCAGCTCTTGCACAGCATGAACGCAAGTGTAGTCAAACTCAATACCCTGGCCGATTCTATTAGGACCAGATCCAAGAATGATCACGGCTTCGCGATTGCGCGGCTTAAGCTCGCTTTCTTGAGCGTAGCAAGAATAGTAGTAAGGCGTTACAGCGTCAAACTCGGCAGCGCAAGTGTCAACCGTTTTGTAAACAGGATGCAATCCATACGCCCAGCGAAGCTCTCGAACCATGTTTTCGCCTTCGTCTCCAAGATTACGCAAATGCGCAATTTGAACATCCGAAAGGCCTGCAAGCTTAGCGCTCTTTAACACTTTAGGCGTCAGGTTTTCTGCTTCACGAACCTCTAAAGCTGTTTTATTGATTAACGAAAGCTGCTCAACAAACCATGGGTCGATTTTTGTTGCGTCAAAAATCTGCTCTGGAGTTGCTCCGCCCCAAAGCGCGCGCTGAATTTGCAAGTAGCGATGCTCTGTTGGCGTGTGTATTTCTTCAAGAAGTCTATTAACTTCTTCTTTGCTCGGGCGCTCGCCGTCCCAGTTAAAGCATGCGTGGCGCTTGTCGATTGAGCGCATTGCTTTTCCAAGAGACTCCTGGAAGTTTCCAGCCAAAGCCATTGCTTCGCCAACCGACTTCATAGAAGTTGTAAGCGTAGTGTCTGCTCCAGGGAATTTTTCGAAAGCAAAACGTGGAATCTTAGTTACAACATAGTCAATCGTTGGCTCAAAGCTTGCAGGAGTCGAACGCGTAATATCGTTTTGGATTTCGTCCAAAGTGTAGCCGAGCGCAAGTTTTGTAGCGATTTTTGCGATTGGGAATCCTGTTGCTTTAGATGCGAGCGCCGAAGAGCGCGAAACTCTAGGATTCATTTCGATTACGACTATGCGGCCAGTCTTAGGGTTGATTGCGAATTGAATATTGCATCCACCTGTATCAACTCCAACGCCTCGAATAATCGCAATACCAATATCACGCATCTTTTGATACTCGCGATCTGTTAGCGTAAAGCATGGAGCAACAGTAATCGAGTCACCAGTATGCACGCCTACAGGGTCAACGTTTTCGATTGGGCACACAACAACAACGTTGTCTTTAGAATCTCGCATAAGCTCCAGCTCAAATTCCTTCCAGCCTTCAATGCCTTCTTCAATAAGCACTTCGTCTGTTGGAGAATAGTGGATGCCAGCTCCCGCAATGCGGTGTAATTCTTCTTGATTATGAGCAATTCCAGAGCCTAAGCCGCCCATTGTAAAGCTTGGGCGTACTACTACTGGGTATCCAAGCGTTTCAACAATTTTGTCTACTTCTTCAATTGAGTGAGCAATAAAGGATTTTGCGCTTTCCGCTCCAGCTTTTTCTACGACTTTCTTAAAAAGCTCACGATCTTCACCGCGATCGATTGCTTCCAAAGATGCGCCAATAAGCTCCACATTGTACTTTTTTAGGATTCCTGCACGCCCCAAGTCCATTGCAGCATTAAGCGCAGTTTGGCCGCCTAGCGTTGGAAGAAGCGCATCTGGCTTCTCTTTAGCAATAATGCGCTCCAAAATCGCCGTGTCTATTGGCTCAATGTATGTTGCGTCTGCAAGCTCTGGATCCGTCATAATCGTAGCAGGATTAGAGTTTACAAGGATTACGCGGATTCCTTCTTCGTGAAGCACTCGGCAAGCTTGCGTTCCCGAATAGTCAAATTCTGCAGCCTGACCAATTACGATTGGGCCAGAACCAATCACCATTACAGACTTAATATCATCGCGTTTTGGCATTATAAATTCCTTTTATCTCTTTATACCTACTATTTTTCGCTCTTATTCTTGTGATTTTGCATAAGTTCTACAAAGCGATCAAACAAGTATGATGCGTCGTGAGGTCCTGCGGCTGCTTCTGGGTGATATTGCACAGAAAAAGCTGGAATATCAAGGCATTGCAAGCCTTCTACAACATTGTCGTTAAGATCTACATGAGACACTATTACGCGACCAAAATGGCCATTTTCGTAAGGCGATTGAACAGTCTTACCAATAGGAGCATCTACAGCAAATCCGTGATTATGCGCCGTAACTTCCACTTTTCCAGTAGTCACGTCTTTTACAGGCTGATTTATGCCACGATGACCAAACTTAAGCTTGTATGTTCCAAAGCCGAGCGCGCGACCAAGCAATTGGTTTCCAAAGCATATTCCAAAGAATGGGTAGCCCGCATCTAACACGTTACGCAATAATTCCACTTCGCGATTTGCTTGAGCAGGGTCTCCAGGGCCATTCGAGAAGAACACGCCATCTGCGTTAAGCGCTTGAAGCGACTCAAAGCTTATTGAGGAGCTTACAACGTGCACACGGCATCCACGCTGCGCCAAACGGTGAGGAGTCATGGCTTTTATTCCAAAGTCAACAGCTACAACAGTGTAAAGAGGCTCTTTGCCTTCATAATCCCCGCAAGGCTCAATCATATAAGCTTCTTGCGTACTAACTTCGTCTGTTAGTCGCAAGCCTTGCATTTGAGGAGTTTCTTTAATTTCATTTACAAAAGATGCAACTGTGCGAATTGCTCCAGTAGTTTTATCTATAAGAGCATCATTAGAAAAAATGCCGGCACGCATAACGCCAACTGAGCGTAAATGTCGTACCAGCATTCTTGTATCAATACCACTGATTCCTACAATACCTTGTTTTTCTAAATCATCTTCCAAGGAACCAGTGGCTCTCCAATTGCTAACATTTGGACTTGGAGCTTTTACAACGTATCCTGCAACCCATATTTTTGACGACTCTGGGTCTTCGCCGTTTATTCCCGTGTTTCCTATGTGTGGGAACGTTTGAACAACTATTTGTTGATCATAACTTGGATCAGTAAGTGTTTCTTGGTAACCAGTCATTCCTGTAGAGAACACGATTTCAGCGCGTGTAGAACCTTTTGCGCCAAATGGTTTACCAACGTAAACTTGCCCGTCTTCCAATACTAATACTGCATCATCAGTGCCGAATCCGGCGAAGGTGTCGTTATAGTCCACCTTAACCCCCTTATGGCTTTAGGTTATTCGTGGCAAGTCTACTCATATTGGCGGACGGCGACGCGCCGATGTATTACAAAACAAAAATCCGCCTACTTTTACAAGCAAGCGGATTTACATGTTTTACGACTATTTTGCAAAAGACTATTTTGCAAAACTAGAATCTGAATCTAAATCTGACTTTACAAAAGATTAATCGTTTTCTTGCGATTCTTGCGACTCTTCTGCTTCACTAGACTCACTAGCTTCACCAGACTCGTCAGATTCCCCAGATTCACCATTAAACTTAGCCAAGCAAGCGTCTTTATCGGAAACAATTGCGCTTAAAAGACCATGAATAAAGGTGATTGCTTCATCATCACTATATGTTTTAGAAAGAGCAATTGCCTCGTCAATCGCAACTTTATCTGGCACTTCGTCGTTTAGAAGAATCTCCCAAACAGCAATGCGCAAAATATTGCGGTCAATAACCGCCATTCTTCCAACTTTCCATCCTGTTGAATAGCGATTTAAGGTTTTATCAATCCTATTTCTGCGCTCTCCTACTCCGCGAATAATATCAACAGCATAATCTGGAAGAGGAGTTTGCGCGCCTGGCTCTTTCAAACGTTCGTCGAGTAAAGAAAGAATATTCTGACTTTTCTCGTCTGCCTCATAAAGAGTGTTCAATGCCCTCTTTCGAGCAGTGGAGCGTGCCATATTAGCGTCCTTTTTATAAGTTTTTACTAGTTTTCGCGACCAAGGTAAGAGCCGTCACGAGTATCGACCTTAACCTTTTCGCCTTCGCCAACAAAGAGTGGAACCTGAATTTCAGCACCAGTCTCAACTGTTGCAGGCTTAGTGCCAGCGTTAGAACGGTTGCCTTGCAAGCCTGGCTCAGTGTGAGTAATCGTCAAAATTACAGACGCTGGAAGCTCTACGCTCAAAGGAGTGCCATCATGGAAGCTAACAATGCAATCAGTTCCTTCAAGAAGATACTTGCTTTGCTCTCCAACCAAATCCTTAGGAATGTACACCTGGTCGTAGGTTGTCATATCCATAAACACAAAGTTATCGCCGTCTTCGTAAGAGTATTGCAAAGTACGGTTATCAACGGTCTCGAACTCCATCTTCATGCCGGCGTTAAAAGTCTTATCGACAATCTTGCCCGAGAGCACGTTCTTAATGGTGGTACGAACGAAAGCAGGACCTTTGCCTGGCTTTACGTGCTGGAACTTAACAACAGTCCAAAGCTGACCTTCAAGGTTCAAAACCGATCCATTTTTAATATCATTGGTAGTCTGTGCCACGAGTTATCCGTTTCTTTCGCTAATAAAGCTGCAATGCGTGCAGCTAAGAAATAAACCTTGCTTATTATGCCACAAAGCGTCAACTAATTAAAATAACAACTAAAATAACAACCGCATTTAACGCAATTATTCGTTACTCTGATCGTTTTGTTCCAAAGACTCTGAGTTTTGACTACGACCCATTGGAATATAGCCACCTTGATCATCCTTAGGATGTGGAGCATCAAAAGGATACCCATTGCCATCTCTACTTAAAAATCTATCGCTCACTTTTTTAATTCTATCTTCGTACTGGCTTATAACAGCTTTTATTTTTTGATAAGCCTGCTTTAATTCTTGATAATTATTGGTGCTTTTAGCAAGAGCATTCCCAGCATCATTAATAGCATCTTCTAGGCTTTTAGAAGCATCAGCTAAAATAGGCAAATTTTTCGCTTTTTCTACAAGCTCTCTAGCTTTTTTAACAAGATTTAACAATTGATCTCCAAAAGCAGTTCTGCTAGTTTTTAGTAAATTCTTTGCATGCGTTTTAACAGAATCAGCATCTTTACGCAAAGAATCCAATTTGTCTGAAAGCTTATTTTCAACTCTTGTAGAATCGTAAGAATCCGCGCCAAGTGGGCATGCTGGAATATCATCGTTTAAGTCATCATTAGCGTAGCTTAGAGAAGATTCAAAATCATCTGCAGCGTCTTTAGCTGCATCAAAATCTTCATCAAAATCAGCAGCTTTTATATTAGAAGCATCTTTAACATCTTGACTTGATACAATTTTTTTAAGCTCTTCTTTAGCATTGATTACTTTTTTGCGCAATTGAACGCAATTTTTAGAAGGCTCACTTGCTTTTAGATTAGTCTTAGAGTTATTAGCAAATAATACAAACCCTAATCCAGCAACGACTCCGATTGATATAAGAGATACACAAACAATAACAGCAATAGCCTTTTTATCGCTTAACAAGGAGTTGTTTGAATCATCATTAGAAGATCCAAAAATATTTTCTTGCTCATACTCATCTTGATTATTAAAGGAAGCGATATCATCCAAATCTTCTGATTCTTGGTACTTATTATTGCTGTTTTCCATATTATGAGATTAATACAATCTTTTGATATTTTTACTCACATATAAAAGCATCATTATAAAACACTAATTTATAATTATTTTTACAAAAAAAGAACATAAACTAACATATTATCTTTACTTTATTCATAAAGACTGATATATTTAACATGTTCTAACAAGAACGAACATACGCATGATTTAACCGAGAAGAGAAACCATGAGAAAAAATATATTCGCATCTTGCTTATCTTTAGTAATAATTTTCTCACTAATACCAACTCAAGCCATTGCTCGCGAAAAATTAAACACTGGGCTAACGCAGTATAACGAATCTGTTGCATCTAATCCAAAAAACACAGAAAATACACCAAACATTTGGCACGAAGCAAAATATCAGGGTTTATTTGACCCAACTCCTACTGGACTAAAGTGGAAGTTGGACGAATCAACTAACACTCTTGAAATATCAAAAATTAGCGGGACAGATTTTGCATCTAACTCAATTGAAAAAATAATTTCCTCTAATAAAAACAACCAAGATGGCGTAAATTTTGATACAGCTAAAGTCAAAGTCATAAATATTGTTCAATCAGGCGATCAAACTGAAAATGCTGGAAAAATTCAACTCGGTAACGGTGCTAGCAATCTGTTTTCAAACTTTGCAAATCTAGAAACAATAAACAATTTGGATTTATTTGACACTTCTAATGTAGAAGATATGTCTGGAATGTTTTCTTCAACTCCTAAGCTAAAAAACATTAATGGAACTAAAGACTGGGATACAAGCCGCGTAACAGATATGAGCAGCCTGTTTGAAGATAGCGGAATAATCAGCATAAATCCAATATCTAACTGGGACGTTAGCAACGTTGAAAACATGCAGCTAATGTTTAGAAACACAAAAAATTTGCGCACAGTTCACGGATTAGACGAAAAGTGGAACACTAACAACGTTACAGACATGACTAGCATGTTTGAAGGCAGCGCAATCGAATCTGCAGACGGCATTAGAAACTTTAAAACGCGCAATGTTCATCATATGAACAACATGTTCTACCAAGCAAAGAATCTTTCAAACGTTAAGGGAATTACTTGGGACAACACCTACTGCGATGAAGCAACTGGAATGTTTGAAGAAAGCGGATTAACAACTAGCGAAGGCTTAGAAGTGTTTACAAACAACAATCTAGCTTCAATGGGAAGAATGTTTATGAACGCCAACAAGCTAGAAGACATTAAAGCGCTTGAAAACTGGGATATTAGCAATACTAACGACATTGGAAAAATGTTTACTGGAACAACCTCACTTAAAGAAGCCAACCTTGGAAAATGGAAAACTTCTTATGTTTCAAACATTGTTGGTCTTTTTGACAACAGTGGCGTTAAAAAGATAACTGGCTTAGAAAATTGGAATACAAAAAATGTTTGGAATATGGGAAAAGCATTTTCAAACACTACTAATTTAACACAAATACCAGGAATCGAAAATTGGAACACTTCTAGCGCAACAGACATGAACGATATGTTTGCAAACTCTTCTGTAACGTCTCTAGATATTTCTAAGTGGGATTTAACACAAGCTCTTAATATTCAAACCGGTTCATTAAACCAAGGTGTTAAAAACATGTTTGGCGGCAGCAAAATCGTTGATATTACCATTCCATCTGGCGTTAATCTCGAACAAACAAATCTTTCGGCACTTAATGACATTTGGAAAGAAGCAAGCACACAAAATGGAAATCTTCTTATTAAAGAAGGTGGATTCTCAAATAGTGCAAAAGATTTAATAGAAAATAACGCAAAACAAAGCAAAGAAAGCGGCTCTAGAAGATTCTTACGCGGATACTTTATGGCTACAATAAAACACGGCGATGCTAATATTAATTGCTTAGTTAATACGAATGGAAAACATAATTTTGTTGATGCAATTGTTAACTGTAAAGATTCAAATAATAAAATAACTGACTTCCGAAATCTAGGTATAGAAAAAGCAAACGCAACTTTATCTACAATTCTAGGCTTAAAAGACGAAGTGATTACAGATTGGAATAATGGGAACTCTGCTTTTAATACAGATTTAAGCAATCTTGATTTAAGTAAAGATTTTAATTTGACTGTTAAAACTAAAAGCATTCAAAAGGAAACTTCAAACGTTGTTGAGCCTAGTAGATCTGAATCTTCGGACCATGATTCTGATTCTGATTACAGTTTGAACAAATTATTATTCATTCCTTTTAATAAAGATGATTACAATTATAGTAGTTATAATCAAACCAGTGTTGATGCGAAAACATATACTGCAGAACAACAAAAGGTTGCAGAACCTAAAACTGCAGAATCTGCTAAATCGCAACAAGAGAATCAAGATACTTCTTACAAAGCAGAAATCGCCAACAAAACTGTAACAAATAAGAATCAAACCGAACAAAGCAGCAACTCAATCAGCAATAACGCTGATTACAAAGATTTGCAAAACGATTATTCTAAAGAAAACAACTCTAAAGATAATGATTCAAGTAAAAGCGTAAACAAAAAGAAGGACGCACTAACAAATAACAGCTATATTGCGAAAGCAGCCTCTTCAACCAATAATACGCATGTATTAGCTATTGCTATATTAGTTGTATTTGTTGTTGCAATTGCTGGAATTGCAACCTTTACTCTAAAGAAAAACTAAAACATTTGCAATAATTTTCCGCAAAATGTTGTTCTACACAACATGTTTACAACATTTTGCGGAAAACTTTAAGATATTTTATTAAAACGCCATATATCAAGCGCCATATTGAATAAGATATTTAGCAGCGCGATCTGCTAACTGCTGATTCATTACAGGCTCGCCGTTTGAATTACTAATATTCTTGGCTGCATCGAAGATTTCGCGCACGTTTGCAATTGGAAGCACTGGGAATCCAAACTCTTGCTCTACTGCTTTTACTGCAGAAAGATCACTGTCTTTTGTGCGCTCCATTCTATCTACTGCCAAAATCAAGCCAACAACTTGCACATTTGCTTCTGCTTTAAGCTTTGGCAAAGTTTCGCGAACTGCAGTTCCAGCAGTCATAACGTCGTCAACTAGCAACACATTCATGCCGTCTTTTAGCGGCTTTCCAACCATCATTCCGCCGTCGCCGTGGTCTTTTCGCTCTTTTCTATCAAAAGTAAAACCAACTGGCATATTGTAATTATTTGTTAAAGCCATAGACGTAGAAACTGCCAGCGGAATGCCTTTATAAGCAGGACCAAAAACTGTGTCAATATTGTTAGAAAGAATACCATCTTTGATTGCTGCAACAATTCTTTGAGCGTAATAATCGCCAAGAGAAGCGATTTTCATGCCGTCGTCAAAAGCACCAGCGTTAATAAAGTAAGGCGATTGGCGACCAGACTTAAGCGTAAAATCACCAAATTTAAGTGCGCCTGAATCAAGCAAAAACTTTGTAAAATCCTCGTGTAATTGTGCCATAATTAACTCTCCTTGTTAAATCTGTCTTAAATAATCTGTCTTAAATAATCTGTCTTAAATAAATTGTTTTACTGTATTAAATTTCATCGCCAAGTTTTGCCTTCTTTAAGCAAAGATGCAAGCTTTGGTCGAGAATCAAGCAAATCGTCAAGCTCACGCGCAATGCGAATCGGAGCAGTTGGGTCCACAAGAGCGGCCGCCCCAACTTCTACAGCATTAGCGCCAGCATACAAGTATTCCAAAGCTTTCTCTCCAGAATCAATGCCACCAATACCAATGATTGGAATATCTGGCATAGCTTGACGCACTCGCCACACAAATCCAAGACCAATCGGGAAGATTGCAGGACCAGAAACACCGCCCGTACGGTTTGCAATAATCGGCTCGCCTGTGCGAATGTCAATTCTCAATCCAACTAAAGTATTAATCATGCTTAAAGCATCTGCGCCAGCGTCAACAGCAGCTTTGCAAATCGAAACAATATCTGTAACATTTGGCGTCATTTTTACAATCATCGGCTTATCTGTCATTGCGCGAAGTCGCTTAATTAAACGATGCAATGCAACTGGGTCTGTGCCAACACTCATTCCGCCATGAGTTACATTTGGGCAGCTAACGTTAATCTCTAGCATATCTGCCGCGGAATCCGCAAGCTTTTCAACAACTTGCGCATAATCTTCGTCACTGTGGCCTGCAACATTTGTGATTACAAGCGCTCCAAGCTTTTTTAACTTTGGAAGCTCGTCTACTAAATAGTGATCAACTCCAGGATTTTGCAAACCAACAGCATTCACCATTCCAGAAGGCGATTCTGCAGTGCGCGGAGAAGGATTACCCTCCCAAGGAACTGGGGAAACACCTTTTGTACAAATTGCTCCAAGTTGGCTAACGTCATAAAAGTGCGCGCAAGCTGCAAGTTGGAACGTTCCAGACGCTGTTCCAACCATGTTTTTCCACTCAACTCCCGCAACTTTAGTTGAGTGCTTCCAAACGTGGCTAGTGTCAAAACCAAGATTTTGCGCATTATTTTGCGCGTTTTCTAAAGCATTATTTGTTTCATTGCTCATGTTCTTTCCTTTACTCCCAGCCTAATCTTTCAGCGTCAAACACTGGTCCTTCGTTACAAACTTTAAGTCTGCCTTCTAAAGTATCTACAACGCAAGCAACACAAGTTCCATAGCCGCATCCCATTCTTGCTTCTAGGCTTAGCTGACATTTAACATTACGCTCATGTGCCCAATGAGCTACAGCTTTCATCATTGGCATAGGTCCGCAAGAAAGAATAACAATAGGCAAATCGCCATTAAAATCAAAATAATTTTCTTGCTCTAGCTCATTAAGCAAAGTAATAACAGTTCCTTGCGCGTTGCTAATGCTATAAACATCATCAACGTATTCCTTCATAAACGAGTCAGCAAAATGATTATCGCGATACCCGAGCACTGCACTCACTTTGCAATCCTTGTTTTTTGAAATCGCTTGAGCAGCACAAATCAAAGGAGGAACGCCCAATCCTCCGCTTACAAGAACATAGTGCGCTGGCTTAGAAATATCAAAGCCCAATCCTAATGGCCCTAAAGCATCTACAGTGTCACCTGCTTTAAGCTGTGCAAATTCGGCAGTGCCCTTACCAATAACAGCAAAAATAAGACTAAAAGTGTCTCCATCAACGCTTGCAACACCAAATGGCCTAGGAAGCATAGTTGTAGAATCTGGAGAATATAAGTTAACAAATTGCGCAGGAGTGGCCGTTTTAGCAATAGCATCATCGCGCAAAACTAAGCGATACACACCTTCGTCAAGCTTTTGATTATCAAGAACTTCTATTGGGCGCCTTCCTAAAAGACGGCTATATTTTGGCTTACTAGAATCTGAACCCGAATAGTCTAAAGAGCTTTCGCGAATAGTAAATATAAAGCCTCTAGAAGATTTTCGAGTTTGAATAAACATGCCATCACTCATGTATTTGCCCTATCTTGTTTAATGTGTAACTGTTTAGTTTTTAGTTATATATAATTTGCGATTTACAACTTGCGATTTATAATTTGAAACTTATAACTTACGATTTGTAGCTTGCTATTAGCTATAAATTATATTCGCTTATGTTTATCTATATTCACTTATAAATAGATTCACTTATAAATCGCCTGCCTTAAATCATCTCGCATATTAATAGCAGCACAAGCAGAAGAATGTGCAACAATATCTAGAATGTCATCTAAAGAAATTGAAGATTCGTGCTTTTTATAAGATTCACTGTTTTTCCAAGCACCAATAATTCCGCGCGAAGAGTTTACTATAGCGCCACTGCCATTTTCATCAAACATTCCAGCAACATCTTGTGCCGTTCCGCCTTGTGCTCCGTAGCCTGGAACAAGAAAGAAAGTATGTGGCATAAGTTCGCGCAATCGCTTGCCTTCTTGCGGATGCGTTGCTCCAACAACTGCTCCGACTCTAGAATATCCGTGATTCCCAATGTTTGAAGCACCCCAATTTTCAATCAAACTTGCCATATGCTCATAAACTGGCTTGCCATCTTCAACAACAAGCTCTTGCAACTCTTTGCTAGAAGGATTAGACGTGCGCAAAAGCACAAAAATGCTCTTATTGCGCGAAATTGCTTCGTTTACAAAAGGCATAACGCCATCCGAGCCCATATACGGGTTTACAGTAAGAGAATCCTCGTGCCAAACATCCTTTGTACTAGAACTTTTAAGAAGATTAATCAAAGACTCGTCAAAGTCGTAAGATTCATCGCTAAAATACGAATCAAGATTAGCAAATCCTCGCAAATGCGCAGCATACTGGCCTGCCGTAGAACCAATATCTCCTCGTTTTGCGTCTCCAATAACAACTAAACCTTTGGATTTAGCATAATCGCAAGTCATTGTGTAAGTATCGATTCCAGCAGGGCCAAGCGCCTCATACATTGCAATTTGCGGCTTAACAGCTGGAACAATATCGCAAATCGCATCAATAATTGCACGATTAAACTCAAAATAAGCAGCACCAAGCAACGTTTGCAAAGCTTCTTCACTCTCTACTTCTTGCAAAACTTCATTTGCTAAGCCGCTTAAAATTTGCGCAGGCAAAATACCAGGCTTTGGGTCTAATCCAACAACAGTAGGATTTTGCTTTGATGCAATCGCTTCTACTAACTCGTCCATTTTGCTCCCATTTTTACTATTTTTTACGACTTACTCACGCGACTTACTAAACTTACTAAACTTATTAAATACGCGACTACATTCTAGAAAACGCAATTTGCGATCCAATAATAGTTGCCACTGGCCTGCCCTTTAATTGCCAACCGTCAAATGGCGTATTTCTAGCTTTTGAATGGAATGAGTTTGAATCCACACTCCACTTTTCGTTCATATTAATCAACACTAAATCAACGTTTTCTGGGTGCTCCGTGTTGCTTAATCGCAATGTACGCCTAATCGCGCATTTAGAAGACACGTTTAGCAAAGCCGAAACATCCGTAGGTCTGCGGCTCATTAGTTGCATTGGATTAACAGACATTAGCTCAATTAAGTGCTTATCGTCTGTGTAGCCTGCATCCACAAGAACTTTTCTACAAACCGCGTACGCGCATTCTAAGCCAATAATGCCATTAGGCGCACTCGCAAAGTCGCCAGCTTTATCTGCAACTGTGTGCGGAGCGTGATCAGTCGCAATCATGTCTATAGTTCCATCTGCGATTGCACCAAGAGTGGCCTGTCTATCTGCTTTAGACCTAAGTGGCGGATTCATTTTTGCGTTAACGCCATACTTAAGCACATCTTCATCGCAAAGATCAAGATAATGCGGAGCTGTTTCACAAGTAATAGGCAAACCTTCCTTCTTAGCTTTGCGAATCGCTTCAAAAGCAGCTGCAGTACTCACATGCTGGAAGTGCACATGAACGCCACTAACTCGCGCAGCATCAATGTCGCGCTTAACAATCGCAAGCTCCGTAGAAGCAGGAATTCCGCCAACGCCTAAAATCTTAGCAACTGGGCCTTCATTTACTGAGCCAGAATTGTGATGCTCACAATGTTCAAGAAGAGGCAATCCTGTTTCTTTAGCGATTTTTAGAACGTCTTGCAAAATCGAATCTGTAACTGCAGCACCATCGTCACTAATAGCAACTACAGGATGCTTCTTCATCGGAGACGTTTTTTGACTATCTTCGATTCCAGGAACATACTTTTTCCACAAATTAACGTTGCTAGGATCAACGCCACTTCTTCCGCCCGATGCGCAAACGCTTAAATCGTAGCGAACTGGCAATTTTACGCCATATATGCAACCGTATCTTTGCAAGTAGTCAATCACATTTTCCACGTCGAAAGGAGCATCATTCCAAGGCTCGCCATCAACTGCTGGAATAGTATTCGGCATAATCAAAACTTGCGTATATCCGCCTGCGGCCGCAGCATTGCCGCCAGTCATCATCGTTTCTTTATCTGTTTGACCAGGATCTCTAAAATGCACGTGTGGGTCTGCAAAACCAGGAGCAACAATCCAATCACTCGCATCAATTTCTCCGCATATTCTGGCATTTGGCTCAATTAAAGCATCTTGTCGCACACCTTCTACGATTAAATCAATGCGCTCGCTAGTATCCCAAACTGCAATATTTTGCAAAGTTAAGGTTCGTGAGTTGTTCATATTGCTCCTAGTTCGCTCAAGGTTTTTAAGTTATTAGATTATTTTAGATTACTTTATATTTCAATTGCGTTAATCGCGCTTATTTTTGCGTTTTGACTGCATTCAATCTGCATTCAATTTGCATTCAATTTGCACCCAATCTGCAATCAATCTGTTATGCTTCTTCGTCGCAATACAAGCATCGATACACGTTTGCGTCAGAATCGTCCTTATAGAACTTTTTGACTAATGATAATTCACTATTTGTTATGCAGCGAATATTAGGACATTTAAGATCTTTAGGAGCATTTTTGTCTTCTTTATGAACACGAGGATTAGCGAGCGAAATTCCATTAGCATCGTAAGCTTGCGATTCGTCTTTAGGAACATTCACAAAATCTGTTGGTTCGTAGCCCAAAAGCTCGTCTCCAAGAACTGAGCTTTCAAGAGCCATTCGCATAAGCATGCCATTTTTAACTTGCTCAAAGTATGCTGCACGAGGATCCGCGTCAACATCAACCGCAATCTCGTTAATTCTAGGAAGTGGGTGAAGAACAGCAGTATTCGGCTTTGCTTTTTGCAATTTTTCTTCCGTCAAAATGTAAGTATCTCTAAGTCGCAAGTATTGATCCCTGTCTGTAAAACGCTCTTCTTGCACACGAGTCATATAAAGAACGTCTAAACTTCCAATAACTTCCATCAAATCGCGAGTTTCCTCGTAAGAGCACGATTCAGTTGCGTTTATGCGATCAATAACATATTGCGGAGTTTTAAGCTCATCTGGACTAATCAGCACAAAATGAACGTTTCCAAAGCGGCATAAAGTTTCAATAAGCGAGTGAACTGTGCGGCCGTATGTTAAGTCTCCGCAAAGCCCAACTGTTAAATTATTCAGTCTGCCAAATCGTGCAAGAATCGTTGCTAAATCTGCAAGAGTTTGAGTAGGATGCATGTGGCCACCGTCTCCTGCATTAATTACTGGCGTGCTAACAGCTTGCGTTGCTACAAAAGCGGCGCCTTCCTTAGGGTGACGCATTGCTACAACATCTACATAGTTTGATACCACTTTTAACGTGTCGCTAACTGTTTCGCCTTTACTAGCGCTAGAAAGTTGAGCGCCTGCAAAGCCAATCACCTTGCCACCTAAGCGAAGCATTGCTGTTTCAAAGCTTAATCGCGTGCGCGTACTCGGCTCATAAAAAAGAGTGGCCAACACTCTGCCATCGCAAGTGTGGGCCACTTCTTTTCTGTGCGAATCAATGTATCGCGCTTTATCTAAAAGCATTCGTATTTGTTCTGTTGAAATATCGTCTAAAGTAACAACGCTTTTGCCTGCTAACGATTGAGCAATTGCGCAACGAGAAAAAACTTGATTGGAAGAATCAGAAAATGCGTTCGTCATAATAAAACCGCTTACCTTTCGCTAGTTGGCAAACGGCCGCGATTGTGCGCGACCTACGTAATATTACTGATTAGCTTTGACGAAACCTATACTCGGAGTGGCGAACAACTATAACTTATTATGCAACATTTAATAAGTATTTAATCCAATAAATCTATTTGTTCCAATACAGTTTGTTGATTACATTTACCATAAGTAACCTTCAAAATATAAACTGTATTTTTTTCTAAATCAACTCTGTAATAAATAAGAAAATTCTTTACAACAATACGACGCACACCAAGTGAATTCCACGGCTCATACTTAACTACAGGCGCAAACTGAGGAAAAAGAGATAGTCTTTCAATATTAAATTTAATGATATTAATAATTCTGGCAGAAGTTTTCTTAGAAATATTAGATGCAATATAATCTCTTATATTTTTTAAATCATTTTCTGCATCTTGAGTAACAAGAATATCAAAAGAACTCATTACAAGCCCTTTTCTAACTCAGCAAAAACATCTTTATATGGTCTAGATAAACCAGAAGCTGACTGCTTGTAACTATTCATAAGTTTTGCAGCAAAATCAGTAGAGAATAATTCGTCATTTTCTTCTAAATTTTCACTACTGACTGTTTGCTTTATACGTGAAGAAACATCAGAATAAAAAACTGAAGACTTAGCTCTTTCTTTTACATCAATGCTTATCATTGAATTTTTCATTAAAAATCACCTCCCATCCTGCAATTATAACTTAAAGAACAGAATGCAACAATAAATTCGAAGCTACAAAATATGACTAGATTGCGACTGTAAACTTAGCGACAGTAGAACAGACGAGACATAACTTCGCGGCATTGACGCATAACAGCCATTAAATCGTTTTCAAAAACGCGACCCTGGTTTGGATCGTAGCCAAGATAAGTGGCGATTCCGCCTAAAGAATAAGAGTCTGTTGGAATAACATCCGCACGCTCAAGTGAGCCAGACCACAAGAAGTTCGCATTTCGCACTGCAGAACACATATGCCAGCAGCGCTCCAGCACGTTTGCATCTTCATCTTCAATCAAATGCAATTCTTTAAGCGCTTTCAACGCTTGCATTGTGCCAACCGTGCGCAAAGACTCGTATTTTCCAGCGTATTGCAATTGCAAAAGCTGAACAGTCCACTCAACATCGCTTAAACCGCCGCGCCCAAGCTTCAAATGTCTGTCTCTGCTAACTCCTCTTGGCAAGCGTTCTGCTTCCATACGCGCTTTAAGCTTACGAATTTCCGCTAATTGGGATTCGCTAAGAGGCTCCAATGAATAGCGCAAGTCGTTTACTACTCCACTTAGCAAGGCATCCGCCAACTCTTTAGAACCTGCAGCAAAGCGCGCGCGCAAAAGTGCCTGATTTTCCCACGTACTTGCCCACTTTTGGTAGTAGTGCTCGCACGATTCTAGTGAGCGCACAAGCGGCCCATCTTTACCTTCTGGTCGCAAATCTAAATCAACCATGATTTTTGGCTCTAAAGTAAGAGTACCTTGCAAAATATTTCGCAATATGTCTACAGTAGTTTGCGCAAAACGGTGAGCAAGATTAGCTCCAGAATCATCGCCAGAATCGCAACCGCAAATATCTTGTGTAGGCTTATAAACAACCATCATATCTGCATCAGAGCAGAAGTTAACTTCCCTACCGCCATAACGTCCGAGGGCAATAATTGAAATCGAAGCTTTGCTCTCATCTAGGCACATTTTGCGAGACGCATCTTTCATAGCCCATTGCAAAGCAGCATCAAGAACAGCGTCAAATACGTCACTCATTGCTTGCATCGAAGTATCATCGTCAATAATCCCACACATCCAAGCAAGAGCTACTCGCTCAATTTCTTGCCGTCTTAAAGCGCGCAAAGATTGAGCAAAATCCGCAATACTGCTTGAATATCTTGCAACCATTGCTCGCGTTTGCATATCTAAGCTTTCTCTGCCTCTTGGCGCAAGCGTCGAGTCGTCTCCAAGCCAAGTTATCGACTGTATGGACTTCATCATTGCATCGCCTAAATAGCGCGAATCAGACAAAACGTGGCAAAGCCGTTGAGCTGCGCTAGGAGAGTCACGCAAAAATCCAAGATACGTGTTTTTCCCACCGAAGAGCTCGGAAAGTCGCCTAAAAGCAAGCAAACCCATGTCGGGATTTTGACCTTCTCCAAGCCATTTCAACACTGCAGGAAGCAAAATTCTGTGAATTTTAGCAGCACGCGAAAGTCCCTCAGTAAGAGCTTCAACATGCATTTGTGCAGCTTTTGCATCTGCAAATCCGATTGACGCAAAGCGAGCGCGAGCAGCCTCTGCAGACAACACAATAGGATCCGCATCCGTTTGCGCATTAATCGGAAGCATTGGGCGGTAATAAATATCTTTATGCAAGTGTCTAATTTCTCGTCGCGCTTTGTCGAATCGCGCAACAAGCTCTTCTGGCTTAAGTCTAACAGCTCTAGCAAGACGCCTAATTTGCTCGTTACTGTTAAGATCTTCTACACTAATGCTTCTTGCGCGATCTAACCCACCATTTCCTTGCGCACCTAAATCTGGGAATAAATGCGTACGTTGCATATTCCACATTTGCTGGCGATGCTCGAGCACGCGCTCAAAACGGTAGTGTTCTGCCAAAATCGCAGCTTGCGATCTAGAAACATAACCTCCAGCAGATAATGCGTTAAGCGCGCCTAGTGTATCTCTAACTCGCAAAGACGTGTCTTCGCTTCCGTGCACAAGTTGCAACATTTGCACAGTAAACTCAACATCGCGCAATCCTCCGCGACCAAGCTTCATGTCTAAATCTCTATGAGACGCAGGAATCAAAGACTCCACTCGCTGTCTCATATGTTGGCAATCTGCAACAAAGTGTTCACGACCAGACGCTTTCCAAACAAGCGAATCTGCCATTTGTCTATAATCTTTACCAAGTTGCATATCTCCTGCAGCTGGCCTCGACTTTAGTAATGCTTGAAACTCCCAGCTACTTGCCCACTTTTCGTAGTATTCTCTGTTAGATTCCAATCGCCTAACAAGCGGACCATCTTTGCCTTCTGGCCTTAGCGCAGTATCAATTTGCCACAATGGAGGCTCCGCACAACCCATAACAACCGATTGACACACTTTTTGCAAAACAAGCGCAATAGAAGAGCCAACTCGCAAAGCTTCATCTTGTTTAACGCCATTAGTTGGCTCTACTACATATATTAAGTCAATGTCGGAAACGTAGTTTATTTCTCGCGCTCCCAATTTTCCCATTGCTATTATTGCAAACTTGCAACAGCAAGATCCAGAAACTTGCCCGCGCGCAATCGCAAGAGCCGCCTCTAAAGCAGCATCCGCAGCATCCGAAAGTTTACAGCTTATATCTGGCTGCAATTCTACAGGATCTGCGCTTGCCAAATCGTATGCCATAATCGCAGCAATATGCTGGCGATATCTCGCTCTAAGCGCACAAACAGCTTGTGCAAAACCCATGGAGCTTATTGGAACAGTGCACGAATCGCAATTCTTGTCATCATCTTTTTCTTCATTTACTACTGTTGCACTGTACGATTGAACAGCTTCTAGTAAATCCGAAACACGCTCTTCTAAAGTCATATGTAGCAAATGATTTGGGTCATTTGCGGCAGCGCTTATTAAGTCTTCGCGTGTTCGCATTAGCATTGCAAACGCTTTAGATGCTCCAAGAACTTGCATTAAAGACGAAAGCGGACTTGTTATTAGTGAATTATTAGAGTTTTGAGCAATATTTTCAACAACTTTTTTATGCGATTGATATATGTCGTTAAACGCTAAAATTGCATAATCTGGATCTTCGACTCTGCTTATGCTTTCTAAAATTTTAACCGTGTTTATTGAATTATTTGCACAATTTTTGCAAACATCTTCTATAACTTTACGAGCAGATTCCGGTCGCGCAAACCCTGCTTTAACTAGGCTTCTATACGATAAGTCATTTTCTTGAGCAAAATTTAAACTATTTTTTGAACGATTTTGCAAATCATCTTTTAAGCCCACGTTCAAAATCGCGCTGAAGCCATTGCTTAAATCTCCAGCATTACTTGATTCTTTGCTCATACCGCCACTGTACATTGTGGTGCAGTACAACATAATCCTTGCACTGCACCACAAATCTACAAATTTACACTATCTTAGTAAAAAGTGGCTTAACGTTTGACCAAATGCTTCTAGTAACTCCAGGACGATTCATTGTGTACAAGTGTATCCCATCTACGCCTTCCGCAACTAAATCGTTAATCTGTTGAGACGCAAATATGCTTCCAGCGTCTTGCAAGACTTCTGGGTTACTTCCCCATCGCTCAATCATTGCTAAAACTGGCTCACTTATTTTAGAAGAGCACATTTTTGTCATTCGCTTAACTTGATTAGCATTTACAACAGGCATAACTCCAGCTTCAATTGGAACGTTAATGCCAGCTTTTCTAGCTAAATCCCTAAAGTGCAAAAAGTCATCATTATTGTAAAAAAGTTGCGAAATCAAGTGAGTTACTCCAGCATCAACTTTTCGCTTTAGATTATCGATGTCTTCTTGCAAAGTAACAGCTTCTGGATGTTTTTCTGGGTAGCATGCACCCAAAATAGGCAAATCTGGTCGCTTTGAGTGAATATATGATACTAAATCGCTTGCGTGATTAAATACTCCAGCAGCATTCTGATTTTCAATAACGTCTCCGCGCAAAGCTAAAACGCCACTAACGCCTGCCTTATCAAACATATCTAAAGCTTCGTCAACATCGTCATAATCCAAGTATCTTGCTGTTAAGTGAGCAACAGTTTTAATGCCATACTCCGATCGAATAGTGTTGGCGATTCTAGCAGTAGCAGTTCGATCCGAAGATTTTCCAGTTCCATAAGTTACAGATATAAAATCTGGATCCAATCCCCTTAAGCCATCTAAAGTGTCGTAAATCGTACCTATTGGAGATGTTCTTTTAGGCGGAAACACCTCTAGCGAAAACTTTGGTTTGTACGTCATTTTAGACTACCGCCCAATTCGCTTCTAACTGTTTTAGCTGCCGAAACAAGATTTTGCAAGCTAACCCAAGTTTCTGCATTTCCGCGAGTTTTCAAGCCACAATCTGGATTAATCCACAGCTTGTCTGCTGGCATTTTGTGCAAAATCTCGTGAATCCTGTTAACAATCTCATCTTCGCTAGGAACGCGAGGAGAGTGAATATCATAAACACCAGGGCCAGCTTCTGTTTCAAAGTTCGCGTTATGAATAGCGTCCAAAACAACTAGATCTCCGCGCGAAGCTTCAAACGATATCACGTCCGCATCCATTGCATCAATGTCTCGAATAATGTCGTTGAATTCCGAATAGCACATATGAGTGTGGATTTGCGTAGTAGCAGCTACAGCAGAGTGCACAAGACGGAAAGCTGCAATCGCCCAGTCCAAATACTTCTTATGCCAATCCGAACGTCTAAGCGGAAGCTTTTCTCGTAGCGCTGCCTCATCGATTTGAATTACGCGAATTCCAGCACGCTCCAAGTCCAAGACTTCATCTCGAATAGCAAGAGCAAGCTGCTGAGTTTGCTCTTCGTGCGTAATATCTTCGCGAGGCCAAGACCAGTTAAGAATCGTAACAGGCCCCGTTAGCATGCCTTTCATGACATGGTTTGTGCGGCTTTGAGCATACGCACTCCACTCTACTGTGATTGGCTGCGCTCTAGAAACGTCGCTCCAAACGATTGGAGGCTTTACGCATCGAGTTCCATAAGACTGCACCCAAGCGTTTTTTGTAAACTTAAATCCGTGCAAATGCTGGCCGAAGTATTCAACCATGTCGTTTCGCTCAAATTCGCCATGTACAAGAACGTCTAAGCCAATGCGCTCCTGGTGTTCTATGCACTCGTCTATTTGCTTGGCAATAAACGCGTTGTATTCTTCTTTGCTAATTTCGCCTTTTCTATAAAGCGCTCGAATCGATCTTATTTCTTTTGTTTGAGGGAAGGATCCGATAGTTGTTGTAGGCAAATCAGGCAATCCTAATGCTTCTTTTTGTAATTTTTGACGCTCCGCGCGAGATGGCTTTCGCTCAAAATCTTCTGGCTTAAGACTTGCGATTCGCGCTTTAACATTTTCGTCTACTTTTACTCTAGACCCATCGAATAATGCCTGATTTTGCGCTAATTCCTCGCTATTTTTAAGCTCATCATCATTCAAAACGCAAAGCTTAGCGATTTCGCTTACTTCCTTCAACTTTTCTACAGCAAACGCAAAATGCTTTAATACGTCTTCGCCAAGCTCTTCTCCATCCGTACTAAATGGAACATGCAAAAGCGAGCATGCAGTGGAAACAGCTATGCGATTAGTAACGTTTTTTTGCAAAGCATCTAGCAAGCCAAGGCTTTGCGCGTAATCATTTTTCCAAATGTTTCTGCCGTTTACAACTCCTGCAAAAATAGTTGTTTTCTCGTTTACTCCATATTTTTGCAAAGCTTCAAGGTTTTCTTCTTTGCCTTCTACAAAATCTAAGCCAATTGCATCAAATGCCAAATCGTTTAGTGTTTTGTACGAGTCTAAAATATTGCCAAAATAAGTGTTAAGCAAAATTTTAACGTTTTCAGCATTATCCGCGCTTTCAAATCTGCTTTGAAGAATCGGATTATATAAGTCGCTAAAAATCCTTAAATCTCCATCTTCTTTATCTAAGCACAAGTATGGTTCGTCGAATTGCAACCATTTTGCTCCAAGACTTGCAAATCGTTTTACAATATCGCAATACGCGTTTGCTAATGCTTCAATCGTCTCTTTGTTTGCTTCTAATTCTTGTGCTTGCGGGGTGCGCGCTAGTTTTAAGAAGGTGTATGGTCCAATCAACACTGGTTTTGTTTCAATTCCGAGTGCTTTTGCTTCATTGAACTCGTCGAATGGTTTTGTGCCAGCTAAATGCAAATCTTGCGGATTTTCTACTTCGGGAACAATGTAGTGGTAGTTGGTTGTGAACCACTTTTTCATTGGAAGCGCTGTTACGTCTCCGCGTTCACCTTGATATCCGCGTGCGATTGCAAAAAGCGTATCTTCTGCATTTTCAAACTCTAGATTCTTGTACCGTTCTGGCACTGCACCAAGCAGGATTGCTGTGTCTAGCATTTGATCATAATAGCTAAAATCATTACTTGGTATAAGTTCTATTCCAGATTCTGTTTGGATTTTCCAATGCTTTTTGCGCAAATCTTTTGCAACTTGTCTTACTTCTTCTAGAGTTGCGTCTTTTTTCCAATAGCGTTCAATAACTTTTTTAAGCTCGCGATTTGCGCCGATTCGTGGGAATCCCTGTACGGACGTAAGAACAGTATGCATATATCCTCCAAATAATTAACAACCTGATTCAGCCTAGCAAACATTTGGCTTAATGAGGTCATTAGCTATTTGGGGGTGTCGTTATAACCTAAACTTATATGCAGATTTATGCAGATGATTCGTGTGGATTTTATGCAAATTTTATAAGGATTTTATGCAAATTTATGCGTATTTTACTATTCAAAATCCTTTGGGGTTATAATTCCCAACGCTTTAGCTCCTCGCAAACCGCAAGATGCAAAAGGTACGTCGGATACTAAAACAATAATCGAAGCATTAGCTAACCCGAGTCGCATTGTTCCTAATATATCAGGATCTGAATCTGGAGAAGAAAGCCATTGCGCAGCCATCGACATTGTTGGCTCATGACCAATAATCATTGTTATTCTAGAATCGCTCCTAATCGCACAAAGCTCATCCATTACAGACTGCATTCCGCCATCATATAAGCTTTTTCTTGACGCTACTATTGGAGAATCTCCGAACTTTTTAAGCATTTTGTGCATCGTTTGTTCGGTGCGATTTGCACTTGAACAAATAATGTAGTCTGGAACAAGCTTTAGAGATTGCAAACCTTTTGCCATGATTTTTGCTTGTTTTAAACCTTTATCGCTAAGGTCCCTTCCCCAATCGTCTCCCATTGTTGGCGGCTGTGCTTTTGCGTGGCGCATTAGTAGCAGCACATATTTTGCGTGCTTTACTTTTTTAACGATTTTTTTGATTGACGCCGCCATTTTAATCTCCTCAGTCTTCAGTTAGCCTTATCAGGCTTTGGATTTGAGTTAGGTAATTGTGCGATTTGCAAATCTAAATCTCTAAGGACTTTTCTAAGCTTTCTATCGGATATATCTCTAAGAGACAAGTCTTCTAACTGTTCTGCGCGCTCTTCGGGAGTTAAGTCATCAATATCGCTAACAGTATCTTTTGTAGCACGATCGCGCTTTTTTAACGCATTAAATCCTTGCGCCATTGCGCGCGAAATAACCAGAAAACCAGTATGACCTATCATTGCGTGATCTGGTCTAACTGCTAAATCTTGTGCTTTCCAAGTTCTTTCTAACGTTTCTTGAATCTCTGGTTCTGTCCAAACTCCCGAAGCACGCAAACTTTGTGCCATTCTAGACATTTGCGTTGTGGTTGTTACGTACGCAACCAATACTCCACCTGGAGCAATAACTCTATAAGCCTGTTCAAGCCTGTTCCAAGGATCAAGCATATCTAGCATAATGCGATCAAAATAGCCTTCTGGAAGAGACTTTGCTACTGAGTCAAAATCTCCAGTTAAAAGATTCCACCATTCTGGTTTTTCGCCATAGTAAATTGTTGCGTTTAGTTGCGCGATTCTAGCAAAATCAGGTCTAAGCTCTATTGTTGTAAGCTCACCACTTTCGCCAACAGCGTCTAAAAGACTTAAGCTCATTGCACCAGAGCCTGCTCCCGACTCTAAAACACGCATTCCAGAGCGAATATCTCCTAAAGAAATCACTTGTGCAATATCTTTTGGATACATGATTTGAGCGCCTCTTGGCATAGATAAAACGTAATCCGCCAATCGCGGACGCATAACTACATAATCCCATCCGCCTATTGCGCGGGCTGCCATCCATGGCTTGTTTGATTCTTTAGATGCGTCAAGCTGCTTATTGCTACGCTCAAAATCACGTTTTGTGCTAACTGTTGTTACTACAACACCTTGAGTTTTGCCAATAACATCGTCGTGCAAAATAATGCCGTGTTCGGTTTGTGTAACTCCGCCTTTAGTAAGCTGTGCTGTGATTCGCTTGCCTTTTCTATCGGTGAATTGGATTTTTTCACCAACTTGCAAAACTCCTCTACGTGCATAGCTTTCGTACACAAAACACCTCGCTTATCTTCAGAACGACTTTTACTATTATAAGCTAACGGTTGTAAGTGGCATTGCTGAATCGATTGCAAAATCTGGAGCGGACGGACGAACGCCTGCTTCCACCAAATTCACACCAAGCATTGCCACCATTGCTCCGTTATCTGTGCAAAGCTTAAGCTCTGGCAAACGAACTTCGATTCCATGCTCTTTGCCTTGCTCTAAAAGATGTTCTCTAAGTTGCGAGTTTGCAGAGAATCCGCCACCAATCAACAAAGTTTTTGAACCGTATTGCTCGCAGCCCATCATAGCTTTGCGAGAAAGAACATCCGCAACAGAGTTTGCTAAAGACGCACAAACGTCGTCAACTGGTATTTCTAAGCCTTGTGCTTGGCGAGCTTCCACCCAACGCGCAACAGCAGTTTTGACACCCGAAAAACTAAAGTCGTAAGGATGCTCTTTGCCAGAACGACCTTGCGTAAGACCTTGTGGAACTTTCAAAGTATTTGGATTTCCAAGGCGCCCGTGCCTATCAATATGCGGACCCCCTGGGTAAGGGAATCCAAGCAATCTAGCTACTTTATCAAAGCATTCGCCAGCTGCGTCGTCTAATGTTGTTCCAACAACATCTATACTGCGCGCAATGTTATTAACATGCAAAAGAGAAGTGTGACCTCCCGAAACTATAAGCGCTAGAACGTCTTTAGGTACATCGCCAAATTGCAATTGTGTTACTGCAATGTGTCCAATAACGTGGTTTATTCCATAAATCGGCTTTTTTGCTGCACTTGCTAGTGCTTTAGCTCCCGAAACTCCAACAGCTAAGCATCCTGCTAATCCCGGACCTGCACTTACTGCTATAGCGTCAATATCGCTTAAATCCATATTTGCATCTGCTAATGCTTTTGATACCACTGGCACGAATGCTTCTGCATGCGCGCGTGATGCGATTTCTGGTATAACACCACCGTAGCGCGCATGTTCTTGCATTGAGGATGCTACAACGTTAGAAACTAATGTTCTTCCTTTAACGATTGCGGCTGCTGTTTCGTCGCAAGTTGATTCAATGCCTAAAACTATTGGCTCGCTTGTTTTATTCATTGTTTCACTCATTGTTATCCTCACTTTTAGCACTGTTATAAGCTTCGCTAGATTCTTCTAAGTTTTTTGAGTTTTCTAAATTTTCTAAGTCGTCTAAGTTGTCTAAGTCTTCAAAGTCGTCTATTTGCGCACACATTGTATATGCGTCTATTCCTTCTGGCATGTAGTATCTTTTTCGTAATCCCATTTTTGTAAAACCGAATTTTTCATACAGTTTTAGCGCTGGATTATTGTTTACTTTAACTTCTAAAAGCATTCGTTTTGCGCCTATTGATTTTGCATTTTCAATCATAGTTTTTAGAAGATTGCTTGCAATTCCTTGCTTTTGATATTCTTTTGCAACGCCTATTGTCATTATTTGAGCGTCGTCACCATCAAACCAAAATCCTGCATACCCAGCTACCGTATTTGTGTTTAGATCAACATCTGCATAATACGCGCGCATCGGTGCTTGTAACTCTTGCAAAATCATGTTCTTGTTCCAGCATCCTGGCCCAAACAAGTCTGCTTCGATTTTTGCAATTTGAGAAACTATTGCTTCATATTTTGCACAATCAATTTTCTCTATAGCTCTGCTTTTACTATTTGATACACAAGCTGGATATTTTGAGCGAGTTATGTCTACAATCATATGCGTACTTCGCTTGAATCCTATTTTTCCGCTACTTCTGCCACTTTTGTAGCAGCGCCAGACCCTAAAACATGCTTCAACGGGTTTGGAACAGATACGTCTGGTCTTCTTAAATAAAGTGGTTCAATAACGTCTTTTTGACTTGCGCACAACTTAAATATCTCTAAGCCTTTTACGCCTAAATCAAGAGCACTCACTTCGGTGATTAAGCATATATTCTCGATTTTCTTCCAATCTTCAGCGTATTTTTTAGCACCATGACCCGCAACGCAAACGCAATAATCGCAAATATTATTTGATTCAAAATATTGATTTACTCTATCAACAATATTTGCAGGATAATCAATATCCATTTCTATTACTTCGCAACCACTATCGTCATATAAACTCATATAAACTTGGCGTCTTCTAGCGTCATTTAGCGAAAGAACATACGTGTGTTTAGCTACGCAAGATTCATTATTTTCGACTATTTCGCTATTAGAGATAACGCCATTTTTAAGCGATTCTTCAAAAGCTCCAGAACGAATCATTAAACTTTGTGGAAGCAAGCTGCTGCATCCTAGAATCTTTGCGTTATTCGCAAAAGCAATCGCCTTAGCAGCAACTAGTCCAGCTCGTAAACCAGTAAAAGGAGCAGGGCCTACTCCAACTACAATCTCATCTATTTGATTAAGCTCTAGTCCAGCATTTTTTACAGCAGAATCAATGTTTACTTGCAATCTTTCAACATGAGTGCGAGAATCCGTTTCTATTATCGGATTATGCCCCACAACTCCAACTGTTGAACCGTACGACGTGTCTATAATCAGCGTATTGCTCATTTTCATTCCTTAAATTGACTAACCAATTTAGCTTACTCTTAATCAAGAATTTTTAAGCGATCACACCAGTCTCCCCCAACTGGAACAAGCGTTACAACGCGATTTCCTTCGCTCGTAAACTCATTTGATTCGCTTTTATCAATCGGCCTATCAATATGAACTTCAAGACGAACATTTGCAAGAACGCCTGCCATTTGCTCTCCCCATTCCATAAGCACAACAGTTCCATCTCCTGGCTCTTCCAAAGCTTCGTCTAATCCAAGTGATTCAAGCTCATCTAAAAGCCTAGAAACAGTGTCTTGCCCTGGAGCGTAATCTTTTCCACCAAGCCTGTATGCGTCTACGTGAATAAGATTTGCCACTTTTCCGTTAGAAAACGTGCCTTTAAGCTCTCTAGCAATAGTAAAAGTTGGGGAAACTATTGGCTCTTTTATTGCTAAGCCTTTACCAAATCCTTTAGCAAACGTTGTTTTTCCAGCACCAAGAGGACCAGAAAGCAAAATAACGTCTGTTTCATGCACTATTTTTGCGATTGACTCGCCAAGATCTTGCATACACGAATCACTTGGAATTACAAGCTTTTTAATATTATGATTTTCCAAAATCACACACTTTCAATTTGATTTAATTTAACGACCGCGCAAAGCAATCATGCTAATGCATTTTTCTAAAGCGTAATCAGCATCACTCGCTCCACCTTTGCATTGCTCATCTGCCCATGCTAAACACATAAAACACTTACGAATCCCATTCTCACTCCATCCACCTAAATCTCTCATAGCCATTTTTAACGCCCACGGATTCACTTTTGCTTGCGCGTTAGAAATTTCTCCGTTTTTAACTGCTATAGCTTTTGCGATTATGCGCATTTTTACAGCCAAAGCTCCAATCAACGCTATAGGGTCAACGCCTTGCAAAACCGCTCTTCTTGCAGCAAGAATAGCTTGACCCGCGTTTCCTTGTGCAGCTTTATCTGCTACAAAAAATCCAGTTACTTGCGGATCCGATATTAAGTATTGGTCAACTATTTTTAGCGTTATTGGGTTATCTTCAAAATCAAAACAAAGCTGAGAACAAAGAGATGCCAACTGGTCGGTTTTTCCACCTAAAACCTCTACAATTCGCGCAGCTGCTGCAGGCTCTACTGTGCGATTTTGTCTTTCAAAAAGACTTAGAACAAAATTCAATCTTGCATCATCTTTTTTAAGATCTGGAACAGTTATTTTATTTGCTCCAGCTTTTTCTAGCTTTGTAACGATTGACTTTCCTTTAACACCACCTTCGTGTCGTGCAATAACCCAGCAATCGTTTTCATTAGATTTTACATTAGATTTAGATTTACTAGCGCAAAACTCTATTATTGCTTCGACTAAATCTTCATTAGCTTGTTCAAGATTATTAATAACAACAATTGTTCCACTAGAGAAAAGTGATGGACCTGTAGCAGTTATAAAAGCATATTTATCGGCATTAAAAGCGTCTAAATTTACAACATCTGCATCTGGGCATGAGACTAATATGCGCGTTTTTAAGTCGCGAGCGTTCAAATCATTCAAATACGCATCCCCACCAACTACAATCGTAAGTGGCGCAAAGTTTTTTAACGCTTGCATACGTACCCCTTAATGCTAATGTTTTACAAGTTAGCTAATCAAATCTACCATTAATTCGATTATTTTTAGCTATTTAACACATCTAATAATTGTACAAACTATACAAAACTTAAGATGATTGACTATAAAAATTGCTCAAAATCATCATTTGCACAAAAATCATTCAAAAAGTTCAACCGAATCATCTACAAGATGCTTAAAGCGATTTGATTTTGCTTGAGCGTAAATCTTAAACGAATTATAAAACTCTTTATTTTTAAGATACTTATTAATAAAAAATACACACAAAAATACGCTAAATTCAACCAACCACGCAAGCCACGCGCCTAATGGCCCTGAAACCCATGGAATAACTCCGATTTGTAAATCTCCAAGATTCCAAGCACAATTCGCCATAATGTTTGTTCCAATAGAGGAAATATTAGCGAAAAATAGCGCAATAGAGTAATTCCAGCACGAGCAAACAAGAGACAAAAGCCCAAAAATCGTTGCAAAATCAACAAAAGGAGCAACAAGTAAGTTCGCTATAATAGATATAAAAGAAACTTGAGGTTGCATTAATATTTGCACAGGAAGTGTAAAACATTGAGCACACAATGTAATACTTAACGCGCTTGCAATACTAGACGGCATATATCTTAAAAAGATTCTTCTTAAAGGCATTCCACAAACAATTATTCCAAAAGTAGCGCAAACAGAAAGCGCAAACGCGTAATCCCACGCAAATTTTGGGCAAACAAATAAAACACCTATAACAGTTAAACTTAACGCGCTAGCACATTGATACACTCTAGAAAGTAAAAATGCGATTGAACAAATAATGCCCATTATAAGTGCGCGTAAAACCGAAGCAGATGGGTAAACAATAAATGCTAGAGAAATATTTCCAAGTATTTCAAGGAGCGCACACAGCCATTTTGGAGCAAGAAAATATAAGCAAATTTTACGAATCATTGCAGCAATAAGCAAAAAGTGACCTCCAGAAACTGCCATTAAGTGCATTATTCCCGAAATCTTAAATCTTTGCTTCATTGTATTTGCATATACTCTGTCAATTTGACTACTTTTATCTTCATCGTCATTGCTTAAATGCTCTTGACCCAAAAGCCCTACAGTAAGTCCAGGAACAAGCATTTGACCCTGCTCACTCAAATTGCTTGTAACTTTGTAAAATTCTTTGTAAAGACTGTTTAGAGCACTTGTTAAAAACCCAGATTTTTCAATCACTTTTAAGGAATTAACTTGATTTTTGCTCGTTTTATTTTCCTTACTAAACTTAGATTTATCTTTTTTACTAGCTTTAGGAATTTGAATTTCTACGTTATTTGCGCCAAATTTTGATATACCAATCTTTGCAAAACTGCTAATCGTATAGCCATAATTAATTGCTTTACAATCTGGATTAAAAGCGTAAAGCTTCGCACTTGCAAAACTCACACGTTTTTGCACAACATGATTTTTATCTTCTGTTTCAACACTTTTAACACTTACATTAGCTACACAATCTCCTCTAAAAGAAGGGGATGTTCTTAAGGGAGACGTTATTTTCATAACCACTTTAGCGCTTTTAGAATCGAGCCTTTTATTACCATCATAGCTTTGAGCGCTTCTAGCACTTTCGCTTTTAATAACAGAAAAAACAGGATCTAGTTCTTCTAAACATTGCGTAATCAAACAAATCATAAATGAAGCTAAAAATGCGCACATAATCGCATAAAAAGTTTGCTTGTATTTGATTATTTCTAAGCGTCTCAAAAATGTAATTTTAAACATGCCATTAGCAAATACGCAATAAAAACATGCAACAACAAACGCAAAAGTGGCAAATATTGTATACGCTAAAACTTGATTACTTTTGCATATAAATCTTGCATACAAGCATCCAAACCACATTGCAAAAGCAATTGGAACAAGTCTAAAATCCTTGTTTCCATTTTCAAAATTCCAATAAAATTCTTCCATTTTACGCCTTAAACAACAAAGTTATAAAATAAACCTATAGATAAGCGATTCTTAACCAACACAAATCATCGATTTAATCTTTGCAAAAGTTTTGGGACCAATCCCATTTACTTGCATCAAATCTTCAACACGATTAAAAACGCGAACTTTTTTACGCATGTCTAATATTCTTTGAGCCATTTTTGGCCCTATGCCTTTTATTGCTTGTAATTCTTCTGACCCAGCACTATTTATATTTATGCATTCACTTTTATTTTGAATATTTTTGCTGCGATTTTGGCTATATTCACTCTTATTTTTTTCAATCAAATCTTGATTTTTACCAACACTTTCAACGCTTTCTTCATCTTTTTTTAACTCACTTTTATGATTAGTGCTCACTTTTGATTTATTATTTGATTCGTCTTTACCATCATTTTTACCGTCGCCTTTAGCATCTGACTTATTGTAAAAATCAACTTGCTTATTAGAATGATTTTTTGACTTTGCACTAGCGTTATATGCATAAACCTTGCTATAAGTTGCATATTGACTTATTAACATTGTTAAACTACAAGATAAACAAACAACTAGAATCAGCATTATTGCTAAAATATGAGCAGGCTTTATAGCTAATCTAACATGATTCTTCATTCTTGCTTCGTTGCGCTTATTAAAATCATCAACTTTTAATGAAGAACTATTAGCATTAGCAGCAAGGTCTTTCAAAGCGAGCGCACGTTCTTTAGTTTCGCTATCTAAAACACAAGTTTTATAGTCTAAAATATTCAAATCATCTTTTGTGTGCTGTAAATCTTTAGCTTCTCTATAAGAATCACTAATATCACTGATTTCTTCACTAACATAATTGTTCAAGCCACTAATAGCCTCAAATCTTTCCAAAACATTACGACTCGTTTTATGCACCTTTAATCACCTCCTTTTGTTATTCATAATCATTCATAAAAAAAGATGCTTACCTCCACTATTAAATGAAGATAAGCATCTTTCAAGTAAAATTAACCAATGTGGTTAAAGGCTATTTTGCCTAGAAAACATTGAGTTTTCAGCTTTCGTCTGGCACAATAGACACAATCTTTGGAGCCTTCACAATCACTTTGCGCGGAGCTTTACCACCTAAGCGATCAGCAACAGCTTTCAACGCAAGCTTTTCAAGCTCGCTAGCATCAATATTCGGGTCAACTTCGAGCTTTGCGCGAACTTTGCCCTTGATTTGCACAACAGCTGTAACAGTATCCTCACCAACATAGCGAGAATCTGCAACAGGCCAATTTGCGTGAGCAATCGACTTAGTATGCCCAAGCTTGCTCCACATTTCTTCGCAAATATGCGGCGCAATTGGAGAAAGCATAAGAACAAGCGGCTCAACTGCTGCGCGAGGCACGTGAGGTAGAGACGTTAAGTGGTTATTCAACACAATCAGCTTAGCGATTGCAGTGTTTGGACGCATTGCTTCCATCTCTACAGCCACTTCGGCAATCGTGTTATTAAGAAGCTTAAGCGTCTTTTCGTCGAGCGCATCTTCTGTTACTACGCAAGCACCAGTTTCTTCGTTAACAACGTTACGCCACAAGCGTTGCAAGAATCGCATGCCTCCAACAACGTTGCGCGTATTCCATGGACGAGATTCAGAAAGTGGACCCATGCTCATCTCGTACAAGCGGAACGTATCTGCACCGTAGTTTTCGTACATGTAGTCTGGAGTCACAATATTCTTTAGGCTCTTGCCCATCTTTCCAAACTCGCGATTTACGCTCTCGCCGTGCCATGTAAAGGTTGACTCGCCGGAGCCGTTTGGAGCACCTTCCTCAACCTCATCAGCCGGAACGTACTGTCCGCGCTCATCCGTGTAAGCGTAAGCTTGAATCATGCCCTGGTTAAACAAGCGATGGAATGGCTCAGCAGAATTCACATAACCCAAATCGTAAAGCGCTTTATGCCAGAATCGCGAGTAAAGCAAGTGCAAAACTGCGTGCTCTACACCGCCAACATAAAGGTCAACGCCGCCAGAAACATGCTCTTTGCCTGGACGGTTCGTGCCCATCCAATAGTCGTATTCGTCGCTGTCAACCATGTGCTCTGCGTCATTCGGATCCAAGTAGCGCATGTAGTACCAGCATGAACCAGCCCAATTTGGCATAGTGTTGGTGTCTCGATAGTAGGTTTTTACGCCGTCACCAAGATCGAGCTGAACTTTAACCCAATCATCATTTCGACTCAACGGCGCTTCTGGCTCCGAGTTTGCATCGTCTGGAGCATAAGTCTTTGGTTGATAGTCTGGAACATCTGGCAAAGCAATCGGAAGCTCACTATCTGGAACTAAGTAAGCAACACCATCCTCGTCGTAAACAATTGGGAAAGGCTCACCCCAGTAGCGCTGCCTAGAGAACAGCCAGTCGCGAAGTCTGTAAGAAACTCTGCCAACGCCTACGCCTGCCGATTCAAGCCAAGTCGTCACTTTTTTAATAGCTTCATCTACGCGCAAACCGTTAATAGACAAGGCGTCGCCAAGCTTATGAGTATGCTCAACAGAAGAGTTAATAACAATTCCGTCATGAGAAACAAACGGAGCTTTGCCATCATAATCTTCTAACTTTTCACCAGAATCAGGCAAAGGCTTAACAGTGTAAATCACAGGCAAGCCAAAAGCTTTAGCAAAATCATAATCGCGCTGATCGCCGCCTGGAACAGCCATAATTGCGCCCGTTCCGTAGCCCATAAGCACATAATCTGCAACAAACAATGGAAGTTTTGCACCAGTTACAGGATTAATTGCATAAAGACCAGTAAACAAGCCTGTTTTAGCCCCTGCATCTTCTGTACGATCTTTAGCAGTCTTTGCACGAGCTTGAGCTTGGTACTCTGCCAATCCTTCCTTAAGATTTGCGTAGCCACCCTTCCAACTTTCTGGAACGTTTGCACTCCAGGCTTCTGGAATATGCTCAAGAATTGGATGATCTACAGAAACAACAGCAAAAGTTGTACCAAAAAGCGTGTCTGGACGAGTTGTGTACACTTCCAAATCGCGCGTTTCGCCATCTGCACAAGGCACATCAAAGTGAACGGAAGCACCGTGAGATTCGCCAATCCAGTTTCGCTGCATAAGCTTAACTTTTTCTGGCCAATCAATCGTATTCAAATCTTCAACCAAGCGATGCGCATAAGCTGTAATTCGCATTGACCACTGACGAAGATTGCGCTGGAATACTGGGAAGTTTCCGCGCTCAGATTTTCCTTCTGCAGTAACTTCCTCGTTTGCAAGCACAGTTCCCAATCCTGGGCACCAATTTACAGGAGACTTAGAAATATAAGCAATACGGAAATCGTTTAATACGTCTGCTTGCTCTACTTTGCTAAGTTCTTCCCACTTTTTGCCTGCAAAACCAGGAATTTCGCGCTTTGCGCTCTTAAACTCATCAACAAGCTCACAAATTGGACTAGCAGAACCCTTTCCGCCATCTTTGCGCACAAAATCAGGGTTATACCAAGCATCGTAAAGCTTCGAGAAAATCCATTGTGTCCAACGAACGTAGTTTGTATCAATCGTTGCAAAAGACCTACGATCATCAAAGCTTAATCCCATGCGATGCAACTGCCTGCGCATATTTGCAATATTTGCCTCAGTAGTGATGCGTGGATGCTGGCCAGTTTGTACAGCATACTGTTCTGCAGGAAGCCCAAAAGCGTCGTAGCCCATAGCATGCAAAACGTTCTCGCCCTTCATGCGGTGATATCGGCTTACAACATCTGTTGCTAAATATCCAAGAGGATGTCCAACATGCAAGCCTTTACCAGAAGGATACGGGAACATGTCCATTGCAAAGAAAGAAGGGCGGCCGTCGGCATTCCTGCCTTCGCCATCCTTCAAATTGCCCTTAACATTAGCAGCCCAGAATGTGCCTTGCTCATCCCAGATTTTTTGCCAGCGCTGCTCAATATCTTGTGCGAGTTGCGCATTATAACGAAAAGCTGGCTCAGCGATTGTAGCTTTATTGTCAGCTGTTGCATATTGTTGATCGTTGTCTTCCATAAACAAGCACTATAGCGACTCATATCGTCAATTTGCAACACTTTTTACAACTTTTAAGCATATTTTATTGTGTTTTTTGAAAGTTTTAATGCACAATTCACAAAATACTATTATTTAGCGTTTTTTATAAAAATCATTACTACAATTGTTTTAAGAGTTTAACATAAGAATTTACTAAGAATAATAAGAATAATATGATTTAACGAGGTTAGTTATGAAGGTATCAAAGAACACACTTTTATTAATCGCATGCCTTGTATGGGGATTTGCAGGATTCAACATTCTTAAAATTGGCATTAGTGCATACTCAAACTTTTTATCTCCTATTAACTTCACTTTATCTTTAGCTGTTTTTGCAATATTCCAAGTGTTTATTTTTGGAAAACTCGTTAAAAAGCACACAACTAGAATCAATGCTTACAAAGAAAACAAGCAATTTTTCCTTAAATTCTTTGACGTTAAATCTTTTATAATAATGGCTTTTATGATGACTTTTGGAATTGTTCTTCGTGCAACAAATATCGCCCCAGAGCGCTTTATTGCAGTGTTTTATACGGGATTAGGCTCCGCATTAGCCTTAGCAGGATTGCTTTTTGGATATCATTTTGTTAAAACTGTATGTCCGCATTACAAAAACACTCATACTATGCAATAGTGCTTACAAACACTTGTAACAACATCAACATTACTAAGGAATATTTGACTATCACTCTACGTAAGGAAGTTACTATGAACCATGTTATGAAACGTTATATTAATACATCTTTGTTGTATGCTGTCCTCGCCATGATTGGCGGCGTCTTTTATCGCGAATTTACAAAATTTAATGCTTTCCATGCAAAAAGTATGCTTGCTGTAGTTCACACACACTACTTTATACTTGGCATGGTTGTTTTTCTGTTACTCATACTATTTGAGAAAAACTTCAGTTTTAGTAACGAAAAAACTACGAGAATCTTAATAACTTATCATATTGGACTCAACCTAACAGCACTAATGATGGTTACTCGTGGAATTGCACAAGTACTACGTCTACATCTCAGCACATCTATAGATTTTGCCATAACTGGTTTAGCAGGAATCGGACACATCCTACTTGGTGTAAGTATTGTACTCATATTATTGCAAATTAAACGCAGCATCACTCATTGTGCTAATACTTCATTAGAATAGTAATGATAGGAATAATTTAGTTTATTCATAAAATATTTGTTAAGTGTGTAACTATAAGCCGCATATGCTACTACATTAAGAAGGTTGCTATGAGTAATAACGTGTATAAAAAGAGTAGATCATACGCACCAGAACGATTCTTTGAATGCGAAGGTCGTGGCCTTAACTGGCTTCGAGAAGCTTACGACTATGGCGGGCCTAAAGTAGCTAAAGTTTTTGATTGGGGAAAAGACTACTTAAACATTGAACGCATTGAAACTACAAGCCCTACTCCTTTAGCATCGTTTGAATTTGGAGCGTCTTTGGCACACATGCACGATTTTGGTGCAAAATATTTTGGCGAAGCTCCTGCAGACTATAATGGCACATGCTATTTTGGACCATTAAGCGACCCTGTAAAAATGGATTGCGGCACTTGGAGTAACGTTATTGACTATTTGGCAGAAGGCAGACTTTTGCCAATGGTAAATCTTGGTATTTCTAGAGGAAGTCTTACAAAAAGCGATTTAGATCTTACAAATAAAGTTATTGGCGCTTTGCCAGATTTGCTTGGAAAAGCCGCTGAAGATAAGCCAGCGCGCGTTCATGGAGACTTGTGGAGCGGTAATGTTCTTTGGACTAAAAGCGAAGACGGAGAACACACAGAAGCTGTTTTAATTGACCCTGCAGCTCACGGCGGCCACCGCGAAGAAGATTTATCAATGCTTCACTTATTTGGAATCAGCTATTTTAAGCAGATTCTAGACGGCTACCAGTCTGTTCATCCACTAAAATCTGGTTTTGAAAATCGAATGACAATTTGGCAACTCTACCCTATTGCTGGTCATTGTGTTTTCTTCGGTGGAGGCTACGTTAGCGAATATCGAGATATGTGCTTGGATTTGCTTAATAGGTAAATTTGCATTAGATAATTTAATAGAAACTAATAGACAAGTAAGTACAAAACTAAAATTTACGAAAGGTTTTAACTATGATTCGCACGCATAAGCATATTTTGCGCAAAACTATTGCTGTTATAGCAGCTAGCACAATGCTTCTTGCGATTTGCGCATGCGGATCTAGTGCACAAAACGCGTCTCCTAGCGCAAAAGCTCAAGTGGACCACGGCAACGTTATAGTTTTTACACCCTCTGATGGCCTAAATTTAAGTAGAAAAACTCCATTAAGCACATGGGATAATCTTGTTCCAGAAATAGTAAAATCGTTAAAAAAGCAAGGATTTTCTAGCAACGCAATCACAACTAAGTCTTCTAACAGCTTGTATAATCAAAGTCAAGATATTCAAGATTATGTTGTAAACACTATTACGTCACTAAATCCTAAAAACAGCGCTAAAAATACTAAAAGTAAAAGCGCAAAAACAAATGTTAAGAATCTTCAAGATAGCGCAAAAAAGCAGCTTTCAAAAACGACTATTGTTGTTGCTCCTTGGACTAATAAAAACGGTCACAACAATTATGGAGATTATGTAACTCAACCAGATTCAAATAGTGATCAATTAAATGACGATGATTTAAAGAATCAAGAAGAAGCAGAAAATAGACTTTCTAACGCTTTAGAGCTTGCTAAAAAAGCTGGAATGCACGTTGTTATGCTTTCTAGACTGAGTAAGGGATTTAATCCAGATATTCTATTTAATCTTTCTTCCGCACAAAGAATTGGAGAGATTCAAGCCTACACTCTTGTACAAAAATTGGCTCTAAATCAAGCATCTAAAGATAATCCAAAAAGCGTGGAAGTGCTTTTGCCTTGCCATAATCAAAAGCAAAATGTTCATTTTCATGTTGGAATAAACAAACGCACAATAAACTCCGAGGATTCTTTGTATAAAACTCCAGATTTTGATGACGAATTTTCCAAACTTGCGTTTGAAGGAATCTGGAAAGTTCTAAAGCCATATTTTGAATCTGGACTAATGTTTTCTCCTTCTGGAAAGCTTAACAAAAATTCCACTGAAAACGATTGGGAAAACGTTGCTATAGATGCGGATAATTCTGATTCTGTTAAAGCAGAACTTGAATTTAGACTTATTGAAAAAAATAATTCTAAAGCAACTCCAACAAAACACGTAGATGGAATTATTGCGTTAGAAGATCAAGTTGCTATGCAAACAGAAAGCGCTTTAGAAGAGCTTGGATATAAGGGCAGCTCTGCAGACATTAATCCTTCGTTTACTCTTCCAGACATTATTGGAAACTTTATTGGAAAACGTAATTTAAGCAAAAAGCGCGTACCTTTGCCATCTAATGTAAAAAATAATAAGCTCAAAAAACAAAAAGTAAACGAAAAAAGTAACAAAAATAAAAACTCACAAGATAGCAATCAAAGTAGCATCCAAGATAGTCAAAGTGAATATGCAAACACTATTGCAAACGATTCAAAATGGCCTGTTATTACAGGCTACGGAGCATACAAAGACGCTTTGCCTAATCTTGTAAACGGAAAGCAATGGATGACTTCTATAGAAAACATCCAAAAGATTTCTAGCGATGTTGCAAAACAGTGTAATTCGTTAAACACTACTGGAAAGATTACGCAACTAGAAGATGTAACCATTTTTGTAAACAATAGTGATTCGCAAAAAGGTGTACCAGTTGCAAGTGAAGCTATTCTTGCGATCAGCGCAACTAATCTTAAAGCGCTTTTAATAGACCCAGGCTATGTGACTCTTGCAGACGCAGGTCTTTAATTGATTTGCGCTAATACATTGCTCTAACGATTGCGCTAACGCATTACGCTAATCAACTTAAGCTTACGCCCGAGCTTGTGCTCTATTAACAGAGATTAATTCGATTATCTCTTAACTCTTGGAGCATAAATCTTATTTTCAATAAGATCTTTATAACGCTCTAAAACAACGCTTCTTTTTGCTTTAAGGCTTGGAGTAACCAATCCATTTTCTTGCGTAAACGCGTCTGGAACAATCTCAAACTTTCTAATCGATTGTGCTCTAGAAACCTTAGAATTTGCTTTTACAACACTTTGCTCAATTTCGGACCTTACAATCGAATTTTTTCGAGCTTCATCCAGCGAGCGCACAGGTCCTGCCCCTCTAGATATAAGCCAAGAGTTTACTTCTGCCAAATCAAGCGCAATAATTGCCGATATAAACGGCCTTCTGTCTCCTACAACAACGCATTGAGAAACGATTGGGCAAGTCATAACAGAAGCTTCTAGAATGCTTGGAGAAACGTTTTTACCGCCAGCAGTTATTATTAAATCTTTCTTTCTGCCTGTAATCCTAACAAATCCATCTGGTTCTAGCGTGCCAAAATCTCCCGTATGCAGCCAACCATTTACTATTTGCTTTTCTGTTATTTCTGGATGATTATGGTATCCAACGCATACTGCAGGGCTTTTAATGCAAAGCTCACCTTCATTATCTATTGCAACAGACACGCCTTTAACTGGAATACCTACTGTTCCAATTCTGTATCCCTTTGTAGGGTTTACCATTGATGGAGCGCATGTTTCTGTCATTCCGTAGCCTTCAAGGATTGGAAGCCCAATTCCATTAAAGAAGTGAGATATAGACGTGTCTAAAGGAGCACCGCCAGAAACACCGTATTCAACACATCCTCCAAAAACTTGCAAAATCGACTTATATACAGTGTTTTTAAAGAATTCGTGACTTATTGCAATCAATGGCGAAACCATTGCACCATTTTGCTGCGCCTTTGACCATTGTTTAGCAACTTTTACGCTTAACGCAAATATAACGCCTTTTAATCCTCTGCCTGCTTTTTGAGAAGCCGCATTGTAGATTTTTTCAAATATTCTAGGAACACCAAGCACGAATGTTGGCCTAAAGCTTTTGAAGTCACTAAGTATTGTTTTTAGATTACTAGATAATCCAAGTGTAACGTTTCCAGTAAAGCAAAAGAATTGCATATATCGTGCAAAAACGTGTGCTAGAGGAAGGAACAGCAAAAGTCGTGGACTACCATTCTTACTTTTTAACGCTATATCTGGCATAGAAACTATTCCAGACTTTGCTATAAAAACAAAATTGCCATGTGAAAGCTCAATACCTTTTGGCTCTCCAGTAGATCCAGAAGTATAAACAATTGTTGCTAAATCTTTACCTCTAACAGCTTTTTCTCTCTCGTAAAATTCTGCATCCGTAACGGTTTTTCCGTATTCAATAAACGCATCTATTGCATCTGAACTCAATACGAATATTTCTTCAAGACATTTGCACGACTTTTTTGCAATCAATACATTATCTCTAATTGCTTCGTCTTCAACAAAAATCATGCTCACATTGGAATCGTTAACAATGTTTTCTATTTGACTCACAGAGCTTGTTTCGTAGATTGGAACAGTTAAAGCTCCAATAGACATTATTGCCATATCTAGCAAAGTCCACTGCCAAGAAGTATGAGCAATTATAGATATTGAATCCCCTGGCATAACGCCATGCGCTATAAACCCTTTTGCAACCGCTATAACTAAATCTCTAAACTCTTTAGCGCTAAAAGAATTCCACTCTCCGCTTTTTGCAATGTATTCAATCAAAGGGTCGTTTGGCTTGCGATTAACGCGATCTTCAAGAAGCGAAAAAACATTTGCGTCATAATCAATCTTCTCATCAAGATTGCGAGAATACTTTTGCATAACCGCTCCTTAAATTGCGCATATTGTTTAAGCAATGATTCTCAACATTTTACTCAAGAATCTATACACACTATACGATACGTATTTTACTATTTTTCTTTTAAGTCTTCTTTTGGCTTTAACACTATTTTTTGTTTTTGAACCATCTTTTTTGGGTTTGCGTACGTTCTGTTTTTTCGTTTTAATCCCCATTGAACGCAAAGATTATCGCAATGATCCGATCCAACTGTTACATATGCAAAATTTTGACCTTTTTTAACAATTGATCCAACAGGCAAATCGGTATATGCAGGCTCAAATGTAGATGTTAAAACACCATGACTTATTGTTACAACAGACTTTCCAGCGACTAGACTCGCAAAGGCGATTATTCCGTCTTGTGGAGCGCGCAACTCATCGCCTTCTTTAGCTTGTAAATCAACACCTCTGTGGCCTGCAAGCCAAGGCTTGCTTGGAGCATCAAAATCCTTAATAATATTTGCTTCTTTTACTGGATATATCATCCTAGACTTGCAATATTCCTCCTTAGAATCCTCACTCATACTTGTAGCTAAAACATGCTTTTTAGAATTATTTTTACAAGTATTCGCATATTGCGTATACGCATCTTGCTGATTCGCTTGAATGTACTCATATTCAACGCTTTTGCTAATACTCGTATTTTCTAGAACACGAATTAGTGTAATAAATGCAATCAAAGCAAAAAACGCTATTATGTATACAAAAATTATCTTATGTTTCAAAACATATTTTTTTATTCTATTAATTTTTTTGGTGATTCTTTGCATCATTTTTTTATCAATGACTTCCATCTTAAATATTTTCCACATATTTTCTCTCCTTTGAATTTCACACTAAAAATGGCGTATTTTAAGGGTTTTTGCTAATTTATTTTGCGTTCTTAAAAGTTTTTCATACGATTCTTTTTTAGTAAAGATTTTTTAAGCAATGTGGTTAAAGGCTATAAAACCTTGATATTTCAACGTTTAACAATTTTCGACACGCCCAAACGAGCATATATTTGCATATTGCCAAATTCCGTGTAATATAAATGTCTTGTGCACGGCACAAAGCCAAGCATGGAAGATATTCCTGCGTAGCTCAGTTGGCAGAGCGTTCGACTGTTAATCGAATGGTCGCTGGTTCAAGCCCAGCCGCAGGAGCAAAATAAACCACCAGTCGTCTGGTGGTTTTTTGTTTTATAAAAATTTTAGCTACATCAAAGCTAAGTCAAACTCTCAAAAACCTATAAGTTGCAAGGCATTACGTACTTGCTTTGGCGTAAACTGTAAAGGTCGTTTGCATAAAGCAAATCTTGGCAAATATTGATAAACAGAGGATAAATATGTTAGAAAACATCTCCAAAGTCATGAATAATGGCAATAAAAAGAAGATGATAGTTCTTATAACTGGCGTTGTAGTACTTGCGCTAGTTATTTGCATAGGCGCAATATGCTGGAACGCTCAGCATTCTGCTCGCGTAAAAGAGGCTCGTAAAGCTTGCGAAGTTCAAGTTGCGCAAGTAACTAAAGCAAACAAATCTTGGAACAAACTTATTAAAAATTCTCTACTTGTGTCTTTTGCTAAAGAAGATTCCGAAAACGGCAAACTACTAAATAAGCTTATGAAGTTGCGCATTCCAGAAACAGTTGTGTGCAACGCAAATTCACCAGAAGCTTTAGGCGCGCAAAATGCTCAAGCTGTTGCAGCAGCGCAATGGTATTCCGATAACGCTCAACGAATTCGCAGCATCACTTCTATTATGATTGATAAAGCTGCAGGCGACGAGTCTACTCAAGAAGACAAAAAGAAGGAAGAAGAAAGCCAAAAGCAATTGCAAAAGCTTACTGATCCTGTTATTAGAAAAGCGCCTAGAGTAAACCGTAGGCCAAGACTTAACATTCCTAACATTCCTCCAGATCCTGTAGAAACAGCAAAGAGAAAAGCTCAAGAAGAAGCCATTAAAGAGGCAGAAAAGAAAGAGGCAGAAAAGAAGAAAGAAGAAGAATTAAGAAAGCAAATTGAAAAAGAGCTTAGAGAACAGCTAAAGAAGGAACAAGAAGAAAAGAAAGCTGCAGAAAAGAAGGCAGAAGAAGATAGAAAGAAAAAGGAAGAGGAGGAGAAGAAGAAGCAAACTACTCCTCCTACACCTACACCTCCTGCTCCTGGATCTGGCGGTTCTACTGGCGGTACACAAAACCCTCCAGTTACCCCTGGAGACAGCACAGGTGGCAACGTGACTACACCTCCACCAGCTACTACCGGCGGAACGAACGCCAACTAACCTCTGTTAATCAATAAAAAATGCGCTCAGCAAATCACTGAGCGCATTTTTTATATTCTAAATCACTTTGTTAAATCAACTTGATCTAAAGGAATAACCTTGGTGTGGTACTTAATCTTGTATCCCACATAAAGCACAATGAACAGCGGAACAGACATATAAGTTATGCCAATCGCTTGCCAATTAAGCGTGTGGAACGATTCAAGATCTTGACCAACAATAACCAAAATGCACAATACAAGAGCCACAATAGGGCCAAATGGATACCACTTAGCTTTATAAACAAGATCGTCCAAAGACTTTCCTTGCGCAATATACGCCTTGCGGAACCTGTAGTGCGCAGCTGCGATTCCTGCCCACGCAATAAATCCAGTCAAACCACTTGCAGCAACTAAGAACATGTAAATTTGCGTTCCAAAAATACTCATCAAGAATGTTAAAAGAGCTACAACAAACGTTGCAACCAAAGATTGCATTGGAACGCCTCTTCTATCTACGGTTCCGAACATCTTTGGAGCGTGATTATCTTTTGCAAGAGCGTAAAGCATTCTAGTAGAAGCGTACATTCCAGAGTTTGCTGCCGAAATAACAGATGTAAGCACAACAGCGTTCATGATTGTTGCTGCAATTGCCAATCCTGCTCGCTGGAACACAAGCGTGAATGGGCTTATAGAAATATCGCTAGCTTCCGAGCCAAGCAAACTTGGACTTGTGTATGGAATAATGCATGCGATTACAAAGATTGCAAGAATGTAGAACAAAACAATACGCCAGAACACTTGCTTTACAGCCTTTGGAATGCTCTTATCTGGTGTTGCAGATTCGCCTGCTGTAATACCAATAAGCTCTGTTCCCTGGAACGAGAAGCCTGCGATAGCAAACGCGCCTAAAACAGCTGGGATTCCTCCAGCAAATGGAGCATTCTTATGCGTAAAGTTGCTTAGCAATGGCGCTTTTCCGCCTAAAATGCCAACAATCGTAAGCAAACCAATAGCAAGGAATATAATAACGGTTACAACTTTAATAATCGAAAGCCAATACTCGGTTTCTCCAAAGCACTTAACAGTAAGAATATTAATCAAAAGAATAACAACAAGAACTGTTAGAGAAAATACCCAAATTGGCACCTTTGGAAGCCAATATTGCAAAACGATTGCTGCAGTGCTTATATCTACAGCAACCGTGATTGCCCAGTTAAACCAATAATTCCAACCCATTGCAAATCCTAAAGCTGGATCAATAAACTTTCCAGAATAAGATGCAAAAGATCCACTAATTGGCATATACGTTGCCATCTCACCTAGAGATGTCATAAGAAAATAAACCATAATGCCGATTGCAGCATACGCTAAAAGCGCACCCCCAGGGCCTGCCATGTGGATTGTTGCGCCACTAGCTACAAATAAGCCTGTTCCAATGCTTCCACCCAAAGCAATCATGGAAATGTGGCGTGTTTTTAAACCGCGATGAACGGTTTGAGATTCTGTAGTTGATGAACTGTTGTTACTCATTGTTTCCTCCTTTTGACAATATTCAAACAGAGGCAAACAGGCAACAGTATGCATGTCGATAGCACTCCGCAGCAAATTGCCAAAATTGCTGCGACAGTCCTTGGCCTATTGAGCCAAGTCCCAGCTTGTAAGCTAGAAAAGAATAACCTACAAACTTCGGCGCTCTCCCCTTTTGCAAATCACTTAACGCCTCTTTCTGGCTAATGATTGCTACTCTTGTTGAGCGCGACCTCTGGTCGATGTGTTTTATTATTAAGATAGGCAAAGACAAACTCTAGACACTAACCGATATTTATTCAGATTAGACTAAATTTTCTAGTTATTTTGATTATTTTTTTCTGTATTTTTTATGGCTTTATCGGAAATTTTACGACTATATGCATTATGTCTGCGATATTTATTTATTTTTATTGGCGATTTGCGATTCATTGCACCAAAAAGCGTTAAATCAAACTTTACAGACATTAATCGCATAGCGACTACTAGCACAACAATAAGAGTATCTAAAATCATCTCTGTAATAACGTCAAAACATCCTGCACGTTGTGCTTTTACAACAAATACCGTTAAAACACACCCAACTGCAGCAGGAAGCGCATACCAATGCTTATCTCGAACAATTACAGGAACTTGATTCAAAACCATATCTCGAATTAATCCACCACCAAGCGCCGTGGCCATGCCCAAAAACACAGACGCCATTCCAGACATGTGAAAATCAAGACCCTTAGCAGTGCCATTTACAGCAAAAAGGCCCAATGCTAAAGCGTCCAGAGTTAACATAAGCCACTTCCACTCATCAATTTCTAGATGAGCAAAAGCAACAATAACACCAGAAGCCAGTCCAGTAAAAACAAATCCCCTATCCGAAATTCCTACAGGAGGCAAAGCGCCAAGTAAAACGTCTCTAACAATTCCACCACCCAATGCTGTAAGCCAAGACGTTGTGATTATTGCAAAAATATCGTAGTTCTTGCGAATAGCCCACATTCCGCCAACCATTCCACAACAACCCGCAGCTATGTATTCAACAACAAGGAAGAAAACGTTGTCCCCTAATGCCCCTTCCACAATACTTCCTTTCCATGCGCTAAACACTCAAAACAAAATCTAACTAACAATTAACCTATATCTAACCAAGCATACAATTAGCGCGCCACTTGTTATAAACATAAAATGTTATAAACATACAATGACGCGCTAAATAAAATATACTAACGTTTTTTACGACTAATTTTGAACGATTTTAATTCTTAACTAGTCGCACACATTCCACATCCAGTTGTGAGTGTCTTCAACATCTCCAAGCTGAATGCCAAGAAGCTCATCGCGAAGCTCTTGCGTAAGAGCACCAACACCGCCGTCTGCAACCTTAAGATCGAATTCATCCGACTTAAATCTGCCGATTGGTGTAATGATTGCAGCAGTTCCGCAAGCAAGAACTTCCGTAACTTCGCCAGAACGAATGTCGTCAAGCAAGCCTTTAAGAGGAATCATGGTTTCAACAACATCATGACCCTTCTCTTTTGCAAGTTGAATAATAGAACGGCGAGTAACGCCTGGAAGAATGCTACCAGTCAAAGATGGAGTTTCCAAATGACCATCCTTGTGGAGCGCAAACATGTTCATGCCGCCAAGCTCTTCCAAATAAGTCTTAGTTGCAGCATCCACAAAGCAAACCTGCTCGCATCCGTGCTCAATACCCTTATATTCGCCAAGCAAAGAAGCAGCATAATTTCCGCCGCACTTAGCAAAACCAGTTCCACCAGGACCAGTACGGAACCATTGATCTTCTACCCAAATGCTAACAGGCTTTAAGCCGCCCTTAAAGTATGGGCCAGATGGAGAAGCAATTACGCAATACTCAACCTCGTGAGCTTCGCGAACACCAAGGAAAGGCTCGGAAGCAAACATAAATGGTCGCATATAAAGCGTATATTCGCGCCTGCTTGGAACCCAATCTTTATCTCGCTTAACTAAAGCTGCAACCGACCCAATAAAATCGTCAATAGAAAGATCTGGCAAATACAAACGCTTAGCAGAATTTTGGAATCGCGCAGCATTAATATCTGGGCGAAAAAGCCAAATAGAGCCATCGGAACGCTTATAAGCCTTTAAGCCTTCAAAGCATTCTTGAGCATAGTGAAGCACGGATGCGCCTGGATCCATTTTCAACGGACCGTAAGGCTCAACACGCCTATCGGACCAGCCTTCTCCCTTGGTCCAAGACATATGAACCATATTGTCGGAGAAAATCTGACCAAATGCTGGCTTATCAATAAGCTCGTTGCGCTTAGCACTAGAAACTGGATTGTCGTTAGGCAAAACGGTAAAGTTGCCAGCTAATTTGTTTAACAGAGCAGGATCGCTATGATCATAAGAATCGTAGGCATCCTTAAACTCTGGAGCGACTTCTAAATCGGCCATTATGTCTCTTTTCCTATTTGCAATTACTGTATTTGTGATTGCTTTATAATTAATGCATTGCAATTGCTTTTAATGCAATTAATGGTATAGATTAGTACGATTCTCAATTAACGCAAGCCCGAATACAAATATTTTTTATAGAAAAGCAAGCATTTAGCCTAAAGATTTACGATTTGCAACAAAGAATTAACATAATACGCGAAAAAATTAAATTCGCAGCGTAAGATTTGTGCCTCTGGTGGGACTCGAACCCACAAGCCCGTAAGGGCGTCAGATTTTAAGTCTGATGCGTATGCCAATTCCGCCACGGAGGCAACAGTCATTAATTATGCCATATAAAACAATTAAAAACAACTCAGCGTGTGGCGAGTGCTCTACGGCCCAAATCTAGAGTGATTCCGTCTAACAAACCGTGCTCACTTGCAACAAAAGTTTCCAAAACGCCGCCATGATCTTGATAAGCCTCTTTAGCAAGACGCTCAAGAACGCGACTTAACACAACTGCACCTCCGCCAACAACATCAACTCTTCCAGGATGAATCGTTGCATACGTGCGGCGCCTCTCCCTAGACATATGCAAGAACCTATCGTTAACCGTATATGCCTGATCTAACGCGATTTTTACTCCATCAACAGCCTTATGATCATAATGCTTTAAGCCAATCGCAAGAGCCGCCATAGTTGTAACAGTACCAGAAACACCAATAATCGTGCGAGCTTTACCAGCCTTAACATGCTTTAACGCTTCGTCTATATTCTTGTCAATATCTTTAATTGCACAAGATATCTCTTCTTCGGTAGGCGGGTCCGTATGCAAATGACGCTCAGTCATGCGCACAGAACCAATGTTCATAGAATATGCCGAATCAACCTTATCTTCAGCAATATTTACGCCATCTCCACCTAAAACAAGCTCTGTGGAACCGCCACCTAAATCAATAACAAGATAAGGCGCTTGCAAGTCTTTTCTAGAAACAACGCTTGTTGCTCCCAAAAAACTCAAAGCAGCTTCTTCAGTTCCACTAATCACCTCTGGATGCACACCCAGCTCTTCAAACATCATTTGTTCAAACACATCTCTGTTTAGAGCATCCCTTGTTGCAGAAGTTGCAACAAAACGAATAGCATCCACCTTATGCTCGCCAAGAACCTTTGCAAACTCTTTAGCAGCTTCTTTTACACGCTCTAATGCATCGGGCGCAAACATATGCGTTTCGTCAATTCCTTGCCCCAATCGCACAACCCTAAGCATTCTAGGAACAACATCTTTCATGCCATTTTCATCAACTCTAGCAATTTTTAGGCGAATCGAATTAGTTCCACAATCGATTGCAGCTACGCAAACAGACTTGTTAGATACGCCTTCTCGATTAACTTTTTTGCAACCAAGATTGAGCGATTCTTCATCTTCATTTTGAGCATAGTCATTATCTCCCCAAGGAGTAGTGCATTTGCAAACTTTTGGACTAAACTCACTTGCGATTTTCTCTAGAACAATATCTCCAATAGGATTTACGCCCTTGCCCATAACAAGACTTTGAGCTAGCAAAGCATGCAAGCATTTAACGCGAACTGGCATTCCGCCTGCGCTCATGTTTTTAATATGCTCTTCGCTATCGTTTAATCGATTAGCTAACTCTTTGCGAAACTCTAAATACGCTTTATGAGCATATTCGTATTTTTTAGCAACTTCTTCGTTAGAATTTAACAAATCGTTGCATTCCTTCATAAAGCCTTGTGCTTCTAGGTGTGAAGCAGCTTTAACTGCCTCTGGGCTCGTTAAATAGCATGTTGTAGGAAAAGGCGTTCCGTCTTCTAAGCATGGACGCGTAATAACAGCAAGTGGCCTACCGCAAACACATCTAGCGCCGACTGCAACCATGCCCCTTGGAAATCTTCCTAATTGACGCTTTACAATGTTTTTGTCTGCTTTATTTGCAGGATTCTCTAGTAGCGAACTCACTAATAACTTTGCGTTTAGGCTCATGTTCAACTCCATATGCATTGCGCATCTTAAAATCGTATATAACTCTTATTGTTAAATTCTATCTAGTTTTAATTCTATCTAGTTTTATTGCCATTATTACTATGTTTTTTGTTTGTTGACTTTTCATTATTACTTTTGGATTTATTAGACTTGCTTGTGCTATTGGAGTGATTATTTTGTTTGCCACTTTGCTTAGTGGTATTAATCTTAGAAGACTTGCTATTTGCATCATTTTCTTTAGCCTTAAAGCTCATATCGTCTGGCTTGTCTGCCTTGTGAAGCGCGTAAAACAAGTCACTATACCACGGCAACGCTTTTCTATCTTCGTACAAAGAATCATCCTTATTAAACGATTCTGGAACAGAACCCGTAATCGCCTCTGGATGCTCTACTCTAACAGCCTGCTCCCCTGGAAATATAAACCCCAATCTTTCCCTTGCTTGAGCTGCAACATACGCCTTGTCTTTCCAACGCTCTACATCGTTATTAAGAGCTTGCTTTTTATCTTTCAAAGCAGACTCATCCCTTTGCAAAGCGTGCAATTCTGCCAAACTTAAAGCATAGTTACGAATTGTTGATATAAGACCAATACAGCAAAGAAATACAACAACTATCATGGAAACAAATACGATTGAACCAGAAAACAGCTTCTTTTTTTGAGGCTTATTTGATTCGTCAACTGTATTTGCAGTCATGCGGCGATTTCTTAAAATCATACTTCTAAATTACTTTGAATATTCGACGTGACGCACACGCGCTTATAAGATTGCGGCCAGCAGCACAAGGCCACTGACCGCAATCAACTCTTAGCTTTATTATTAAGCTTATTATTTAGCTTATTATTTAGCTTTAGTCTTTAGACTTTTGACTTTAAATTACTCCATTTGAGCTTTGCTCAAAATCGTATCTGCAGAATGTTGCAATTTTTGCAACTCTTCTTGAGTCAAATCAAGCTGGCATTGCTTAACAATTCCTTCTCTACCAACAATTGCTGGATAAGAAAGATAAGAATGGTATTCTTCGCGATAGTTAGAAACAGGCATTTGCTCTTTAGAATCCGAAAGAACTGCATCCACTAAACGAACTGCAGCAGCAGCAATACCGTAGTTTGTGTACTTCTTTCCGTAGAACACTGTAAATCCGCCTTCGCGAGTTTCCTCGTCAATTGCATCCAAATCAATGTTCTTTTCTTTAATAAGCTCTGTTATAGGCTGCTCAAAGACTTTAACAGTAGACCACGCAACGAATTGCGAATCGCCATGCTCTCCTAAGCTATATCCCTTAACAGCCTTTGGATGCACGCCAAAGAACTTGCCTACTGCACGATGCAAGCGCGCAGAATCAAGCAAAGTGCCAGTTCCAATAATCTTTTCGTAAGGAAGACCGGTAGCTTCCTTGTAAAGCTGACAAATAGCATCGCAAGGATTAGTTATGTCAATCAAAACACCGTGGAATCCAGAAGCCTTAATTTTTGCACCAACTTCTGCAACTTCCTTACGATTATACTTAAGCTCTGCAAAACGATCTGGATGAGGAACATCCAAAAGCTTTATGTGGCCCAAGGCACTTACGATTACCTCTACGTCTTTTAATGCTTCATAATCATTAACTGTAATATTAACGTTAAAAGGCACATTATCCATTGAATCTTCAAAATCCAATGCGTCGGCATTCACCTTTGCCTCATTAGTATCATAAAGATACAAATCATCAGCGTGACCGCCAACAACAAGTTGATGCGCTACTGCTGCACCAACGTTTCCCATGCCTATAACAGCAACTTTTCTCATATGAAACATCTCCTTCCGTTTTTAGTTTTCCATAAAAAATAGCACTATTTTGAAGAGAATAAAAGTAATTTTAGAAAAATTTATATATTTTTTCAAAAAATCGCTAAAATATACGAAAAACGGCCAATCGCACGAATGCGACTGGCCGAATTATGCTACAGTCTAAATCTTAAACAAGACTTACGTAGAACTTATAAAAGCTCTAGCATATTACTTCATATACTTCTTGCAAGCCTTGAATGCGCTGTAACCAGCATATTGAGCGGTAGAACCAAGCTCTTCTTCGATCTCAAGCAAGCGGTTGTACTTAGCAATACGCTCGCCGCGAGCAGGAGCACCAGTCTTGATTTGGCCAGTGTTCTTAGCAACAGCAAGATCAGAAATGGTGGTATCTGGGGTTTCACCAGAACGGTGAGAAACCATAGAAGTGAAGCCATTCTTGGTTGCAAGCTCAATAGCGTCGAGGGTCTCGGTAACGGAACCGATCTGGTTCAACTTTACAAGCAAGGAGTTAGCTGCTCCAAGCTCAATACCCTTAGCCAAACGCTTTGGATTAGTAACGAGCAAGTCATCACCAACGAATTGCAAACGATCGCCAAGACGCTTGGTAATCTCTGCCCAATCATCCCAGCCTTCTTCCTGGAATGGATCTTCGATGGAAACGATTGGATACTCGTTGATGAGCTTCTCGTAGTAATCAAGCATGTAAGCGGATTCGCGCTCTTCGCCGTCGAAACGATACTTGCCAGTTTCCTTGTTGTAGAACTCAGAAGAAGCAACGTCGAGGGAAATACCAATCTGCTTGCCTGGCTCGTAACCAGCAGCTTCGATTGCATCCATAATGTACTTCAAAGAATCTTCGTTGGACTTCATCTTTGGAGCGAAGCCACCTTCGTCGCCAAGACCAGTAGCCAAGCCTTCCTTCTTCAAAACGTTCTTTAAGGTGTGATAAACCTCAACGCCAGCGCGCAAAGCGTCGCTATAAGTAGCAAAACCGTATGGAGAAATCATGTATTCCTGAATATCGGTTGCAAAATCAGCGTGAGCACCACCGTTCATAATGTTCATGTTTGGAACTGGAAGAATGTGGCCATTTGTACCGCCAATGTAGCGATACAAAGGAAGCTCAGCAGACTCAGCAGCAGCATAAAGAGCAGCAAGAGAAACGCCAAGAATAGCGTTTGCGCCAAGCTTGCCCTTGTTTGGAGTGCCATCAAGCTCGATCATTGTTTCATCAAGAGCGCGCTGATCAGAGGCATCCATGCCAATAACCTTTGGCGCGATTACTTCGTTAACAGCCTTAACTGCTTCCAAAGTACCCTTGCCCTGGTAGCGGGACTTGTCACCATCGCGACGCTCCCAAGCTTCTGCCTCACCAGTTGAAGCACCAGAAGGAACTAAACCAATTCCTTGAGCGCCATCTTCGGTCTCCAAATAAACCTGAACAGTAGGATTTCCACGAGAATCCAAAATTTCGCGTGCATATACGCTTTCAATAGCTGCCACAACTACTCCTTATTTATCTGTTGGTTGTGTAACATATTTAAGATTAATGCGTTTTATGGACGTTATTTAATAACGTAAGTCGTTAAGCATACAAGACTATATAATCCAAGCTTTTGTTAATTTGTCCACACCTTTGTACAATAATAACAAACTGGCACGGGGTGCAATTATTTGCTTGATTGTAATTGCTGAGATCATACCCGTCGAACCTGATATAGCTAGTACTATCGAAGGGAATGTCGAATGGTTAGCCATTGTAAGAGCATGCTAAAAAATGCATCTTCTTCACTACGTTTATTTGTGCCATGGCTTTCTACACTTGTCATACTTATTGGATGGTTTTTAGCTACACTTGGGCCTAAAGAGACTAGGCACATTCCATCACCTGCAGAAGTAATTAACGCTTTTCAAGAATTAAACTCAGAAGGTTTAATTTGGCCTTCGTTGGGAATTAGTTTTACAAGAGTTATTGCAGGATTATGTTTAGGAATGATAATTGCAGTTCCAGCAGGAGTTATTTCTGGTAGCACAAAGCTGGGCGACATTATTATTAACAAGCCTGGCCACATGCTACGGTCTGTTCCTTTTACTGCACTAGCACCTTTGCTTATTATTTTATTAGGCATTGGTGAGACTATGAAAATAGCTCTTATTGCTATAGGCGTATTTGGAACGTTCTACGTAAATATGAGGGATGGAGTTCGTAATATTGATCCCAAACTCTTGGAATTAGCTCGCGCATACAAAGTAAATAGCAAAACAGTATTTTTCACAATTCTTCTTCGAGGAGCGCTACCTAACTTTATGACTGCTTTACGCTTTGCAATATCAGTGTCTTGGGTGGCATTGGTAACGTGTGAAACAGTCAACGCTTCAAAAGGAATTGGATATGTTCTTGCAAGATCACAAGAATTTTACAGACCAGATCAAATGCTACTATGCATAGTTTTATACGCGATTGCAGGCCTACTTTCTGAAGGAATTGCAACACTTTTAGAAAAAATTTGCATGCCTGAGCGACGTTCATCCATCGTTAAAATCAAACAGAACTAAGAATATTAGCAAAATAATTAGGAGAATAAAATGGCTAAATTCGCATTATCTACAACAAGTAAGCGAGCATTAGCAGCTGCATGTGCTTTGTGCGCAACGATAGCTCTTGCATCATGTGGCAGCACTAAACAATCTAAACAATCATCTTCAACTTCAAACAATGGAATTATGCGCGTAGCATATCTTTCAACAGCTAACTATCTAACAACCTTGAAAAATGATGATTTTGCACAAAAAGAATTTGACAAGTCAACAGTAAAATTTACAGGACCTTACACTCCTCTAGACGCATATGCTGCAGTCAATAGCGGCGCTGCAGATGCTTCTTCAACAGGAACTACTCGCTTTATTGATTGGGCTTCAAAAAATCAACCATGGGTTGCATTCGCTATTGAATACTACAACGGAGATTCTCAAGGAATAGTAGCAGCACCAAATAGCGGTATTAAAACACTAAAAGACTTGTACGGAAAGAAAATTGGAATCATAGCTAAAGGTGGAACTGGAGATTACGTAATTCACCGTTCATTTGAAAAAGCCGGACTAGACCCATCTAAAGTTCAAGAAGTAGAGATGAGCCCAAAGAACTTCCACGCAGCATTCACAACTGGGCAAGTTGATGCATTAGCAACATTCGACCAGAATTTAGCAGCAGCTCTAGCAACTCCAGGATCAAAACGAATTGTTAATGCTAAAGATTATGGAAACTTAAACGTTTCTATACACATGGTTTCTGCATCATTTGCTAAAAAGCATCCAGATTTAGTTAAGAAAATGTATCGCGCATTAGTCAAAGAAGCTCAAAAAGCAAAGAAGAATCCTAGCGTAATTACAAACGCTTATAAGGAATTTGGGGCGTCAGAAAGCACACTGAAAGAAGTCGCAAAGTTCTACGTTCCAGACATTCTTCCAATTGATGAAAAAGGCCGCGAAATGTTAAGAAAACAAGCTGAGCAGGAAGTCAGATACGGATTTATTAAATCCGTTCCTGACTTCACTAAATCAACTATTGATTGCACTAAGTGATTAATACAAAAACACTTTACATTTCTAACATAGTGAGATAAACGTGATAACAAAGAATTCGTATGCGATTGAGCAAACTAAATCACAAGATTTAGAAAAATCTTCTATTGAAATTAACGATTCAAGTAACTGTGAGTGCGTTAATCTTCAGCACATACGTGTTAGTTTTCAGGAAAATAAAGAAATACTGAAAGACATTACGTGCACGATTAAAAGTGGAACGTTTATCTCACTTATAGGCAGATCGGGATGCGGAAAAACAACACTTCTTAAAGTGATTGCTAACTTAATAAAACCAGATTGTGGAACAATAAAAGTCACGCAACATCAAGCAATAGGATTCCAAGACGCGCGACTTATACCATGGTTACCGGTATGGCAAAATGTTGTTTTCGGTATGGAAGGAAGCAAGGAAGATCTTAAGGATATTGCGCATTTAGCGCTTTGCCAAATGCAACTTGAAGGCTACGATAACAAGTGGCCTTCTGAGCTTTCTGGAGGCCAGCAGCAGCGCGTATCTTTAGCGAGAGCTTTAGTTAGAAGTCCTGAATTATTGTTGCTTGACGAGCCTTTTGGAGCTTTGGATGCTCTTACGCGCTTCGATATGCAAGATTTGCTTAATAATCTTCAAGCTAAATATGGCTGGACTACACTTATGGTTACGCATGATATTGCGGAAGCTGTAAGACTTTCTAACCGCATTCTTATGATAAAAAATGGCAAGATTGCTAAGCAATGGAACATTGATCGCGAGCATCTTGACGCTCAAAATCGCCCTGTAAATCATAGTGAAATAGAAGATGAGCTTAGAGAAGCTTTGCAATAAGCAACTCGAAAATAATGTAAATAAAGGCGACTGCAAAAATAGCGGCCGCCTTTATTTATAAACAACGCAATAATTCACCTTACCAAGCTAAATCTTCAAGAAGTTGGCGCACCCAATCGAGTATTTCGCGCTCACTCATTGCGCTAGTTCCAAGTGAAGATTCAAAAGGCGATGGAATAATAAGCGTATGAGTAAGCGGACGATACTTAATTCCGCGGTAAATCCTTTGCAAACGCATCCACAATGATTCTTTTGGATCTAAACCAATAACACGAACCGATTTACCTTGAGAGCTAATTTGTGTAATACCAAGCTCGCGCGCCTTAAAACGCAAGCGAGCAACATCGCACAATATGCTAAACGCTTCAGGTGGCTCGCCAAAACGATCAAGCAACTCATCTCGCAACTCTTGTAAATCCTTATTATTGTTAGCGGAAGCAAGCTTACGGTACGCTTCTAAACGAAGCTTGTCGGAAGCAATATAATCAACTGGAAGAGAAGCTTCAACAGGCAAATCAATAGACGTGGAAATAGTTTCTTTATGCTCTGGCTCTTTGTATTTTTCAACAGCTTCACAAACCATTCGCACGTATAAATCAAATCCAACGCCTTCAATGTGGCCACTTTGCGCATTGCCAAGTAAGTTTCCAGTGCCTCTAAGCTCCAAATCCTTCATAGCAACATCGAATCCAGATCCAAGAGCAGTATATTGAGCGATTGTTGCAAGGCGATCATGCGCTTGTTGAGTCATAGGCTTAGTAGGATCGTACAAAAAGTATGCATACGCTCGCTCACGACCTCTGCCAACGCGCCCGCGCAATTGGTGAAGCTGGCTTAAGCCGAATCTGTCTGCATGATCCACAATAAGCGTATTAGCGTTAGAAATATCTAATCCCGTTTCAATAATCGTAGTGCAAACAAGAACGTCAATATCTCTATGCCAAAAATCACGAATAATAGTGTCGAGCTGCTTCTCACCCATTTTTCCGTGCGCAATAGCAACCCTAGCATCTGGCACAAGTTTTTGAATATTAGTCGCAACTTTACTAATATCTTCTACTCGATTGTGCACGTAAAATACTTGGCCACCTCTAAGCAACTCTCGCTTAACGCAAGCTGCCACTTGCGCGTCTTCGTAAGCTCCAACATAAGTCAAGACTGGCAAACGGTCTTCTGGAGGCGTAGCAAGAGTAGACATTTCGCGAATACCAGTAACAGCCATTTCAAGTGTTCTAGGAATTGGCGTTGCCGAAAGACTAAGAACGTCTACATTTGTACGCAAAGCTTTCAAAGTCTCCTTGTGCTCAACGCCAAAACGCTGTTCTTCGTCTATAATCACCAAACCTAAATCCTTGAATTTTATGTTTGGATTCAAAAGCTTATGCGTGCCAATAACAACATCAACTTCTCCTGATTCAAGGCCTTGAATAGTATTGTTAACCTCTTTTTCGCTTTGGAATCTACTCATTGCAGCAACAGTTACGGGGAATCCAGAAAAGCGATTAGTAAAAGTTTCGTAATGTTGTTGAACTAAAAGAGTTGTTGGCGCTAGAACAACCACTTGCTTGCCGTCTTGAACTGCCTTAAAAGCAGCACGCACAGCAATCTCAGTTTTGCCAAAACCAACGTCTCCGCAAATCAGCCTATCCATTGGAATTGGCTTTTGCATATCTTGCTTGACTTCGTCAATAGTCGTAAGCTGATCTGGAGTTTCTTGGTATGGAAAATCATCCTCAAGCTCTTTTTGCCATGGAGTGTCTGCGCTAAAAGCAAATCCGCTGCTAGATGCTCGTGCAGAATAAAGTTTAATCAAGTCTTGCGCAACTTCTTGAACAGCTTTTCTCGCTTTTTCTTTTGTAGCAGCCCAGTCCGCGCCTCCAAGCTTATTTAGCTTTGGAATCTCTGCACCAATATATTTGCTAACCAAATCAAGCTGATCTGTTGGAATAAAAAGCTTATCCGCAGGAGCGTTGCGTTTACTTGGCGCATACTCAATTTCCAAATATTCGCGCGTAGCTTCTCCGTTTGAAGTTTTTACATTCCTCTGCCTCATGCCTATAAATTTGCCAATTCCGTGCTGTTCGTGAACAACAAAATCTCCTGGCTTAAGGTCCAGAAGGTCGATTTCTTTTTTTCTACGCTTTGGCGACTTAAAACCACTTGCAGAAGAAGACTTTCCTGTTAAATCTCTTTCGCTAAGAATTGCGATTTTACTTTGCGTATCTATAAAACCGTCAACTATTTTCGATTGAACTGCCAAAAGATCAAATACGCCACTTGCGCGTACAGCTCGCGCAAGCCTTGATAAAATTCCACTTGAAGCAGCGCTAATATAAACCTTGTATCCGTTAGAAATAAGACCAGATATTCCGCTAGAAATCTTCTCACTATCTCCTCTAAATTCTTGAGGAGATTTAATGCACAAGTCTAAATAGTTATTTTTTACGACTTTATTTTCGTTTTCTTCTTTAGAATCAACGGTTGCTTGCGATTTACTCGTTGAATCCATTGCAAAACTGTTTAAGTTAATTACTTGATGATTGTTATTTTCAAGATTTTCTAAAACGCTGCTAAAATCAAGAAAACTCGCTTTATCGAATGTTATTGGAGCGCCAGCACCCTTACCAGACGCAGCAACATGCCAACTTGCAGCCAAAAACTCGTTTGCTGTTTTAACTAAATCGTTAGCTGCGCGCTTGCATTTTTCTAAGTCGGAAACCAAAATTATTGCGTTTTTATCAAGCAAATTTTCCACTGGTTCCATGTTGTCAACTAATGCTGGAATCAAAGACTCCATACCCTCTACAGGTATTGCATTTGCGATTGATTCAAGCATATCTTGAGCATTTGGAATCTTACCAATCAAAGACCTTGCTCGTTTTTGAATATCTTTTGTAAGTTGCAATTCTCGGCAAGGTGTAGCCCAAACACTATTAATATTCTTCCCATAAGTGCGCTGATCAGATGCGTGGAATTGTTTGATTGCATCAATCTCATCTCCAAAAAACTCAATACGCACAGGATGATCCATTGTTGGAGGAAAAACGTCTATAATTCCGCCTCGAACAGCAAATTCAGCGCGATTCATAACAAGTTCCACGCGATTATACGAGTTTTCAACAAGTCGCTTTGTAGCAACCTCAATAGAAATCTCATTGCCACATTCAAAAACAAGCGGCTCTACGTTGCAAAGACCCTTAACAACTGGCTGAATAAGGGACCGAACTGGCATAACAAGAACGCGAATTGGGCTAAACATGGCACTTTTGCCGCTTTTGCTGCTTTTGCCACTTTTGCTATCTTCCCCACTTTGCGGATGCTTTAATCGCCTAAAAACCGCCATTCTACTTGCTACAGTATCTGCTCTAGGAGAAAGACGCTCGTGCGGAAGAGTTTCCCAAGCTTCAAGATTAGCAATATCTTTAGGGTTCCCATTATAAAAATCGCGTATTGATTCAAGTGATTCTAAAGCATCTCTACCAGATGGAACTACTAAAACAACAGGCTTTTTAGTAGCCATTGCAGCAGCTACAGCAGATCTAGCTCCACTTGGACAATACACATTAAGAGGATTAGAAAAATCTTCTTCAAGCAAAGCTAAAGACTTAAACGAATCATTTTTCTTACAAATATCTTTAAGTATGCTTTCAAAAGAAGCATCAGAAATATTAAAATCTTTAGAATCTAGCATTTTGTTAGCAAAAGAATCATACTTATCTGCCATTAAAATGCTCCTGAGTGGCTGCAAGCCCGCGGAAAATCACACTTTCTACAGCATCTGCGCCATCTGCCAAAAAATTAGGAAGTTCAGATTTTTGCGCACCAGCAAATCCGCCCAAAACCCAATTAACAGTATTATCGTGAGCATGAGCACCACGCTGAGCATGCCCAACACCCATTCTTACGCGCGCATATTGCGGAGTTCCAAGACTGCGATCAATAGAACGAATACCGTTATGACCTCCAGCAGAACCTCCAGCTTTTACTTTAATGCGCCCAAAATCCAAATCCATATCGTCGTGAACAATCACAATATGGTCAGTTTCAATTTGATAATAAGAACTTATAGAAGATATTGCAGCTCCAGAATCGTTCATAAAAGTAAGCGGCTTAGCAAGGAAGAACTTTGCAAGCTTACCGTCTAAATTCATAACTCCCTTGCCAAGTTTAGACAAGCCTTTATGGTCAGAAAAAGATATTGACCATCGCTCAGCAAGCAAATCCGCAACCATAAATCCCATATTATGACGAGTACCTTCGTACTTAGATCCAGGATTGCCAAGTCCAGCAATAAGCCAAAAATCTGAAGCCATAATTCACGCCCAATCTTATAAACTCAACAACAAAACGGGCGTACCGATTGAAGTTGGATTATACAACTACCCGATACGCCCTCATATACTGTACTTTATTTTAGCAAGACTCAAGTCATTGCGTAAACTACTTCAAAAATTCGTCCGTAGTTAATTCTTTTGCTTGAGGAGTTTTATATGTTACTTTGCCTTTAGAATCCGTATACGCACCTTCCTTACTTAGGAAGTCGAAGTATTCTTGAGCACCCTTAACATCATTTGTGCCGAACACAAACTTGCCGCTTTTTATGTCTGCACGATTACCCCAATATTGCCCGTCAACAATCATCTTCATGCTTCGCTTAACGAATTTCACATCAAGATTAGCTTCAGGAGCTTCTTTTACTAAAATGTTCGCAGCTTCATCTGGATGATTGTAAGCGTATTCATAACCGCGCTTAACGGCTTTAACAAAAGCGCGAACAAGCTTCGGATTGCGCTTAACTGTGTTTGCGTTAGTAATAACACCAATCGTATCTGGCTGACCAGGAACTCCATAATCTGCTGTCTTAAAGCAACGCAACTTTGGACCATACATTTCCGCCTGCACACCTTCCCAAGTACCATAAAAACCACCAAAATCAGCTTTTCCAGATTCAAGCGTACGGAACGTAGAAGTACCAACAGTAACCTTATCGAACTTACCTTTGCCACCATCGTGCTGAATCATTCTACGAATCACAGCATCACCTTCTGCAGATCCAAAGGTTGCAAAAGTTTTACCATCAAAGTCTTTAGGAGAATGAATTTTAGTATTTTTATAAAGAGAGCACCAAATTGCGCTAGGCTTTTGCTGAACTTGCAAAACTTCCTTCAATTTAGTGCCTTTTGTACTGAAATCTGCAAGACTAGTAATATTGCTTAAAGCAAAATCCGCAGCACCAGAGTCAACAGCATGCTCGGCACCAGTTTGAGACACAGCCAAAATATTCACGTGTAAACCAGCTTGCTTAAACCATCCCATATGCTTTGCCACGTATATGCCAATATGATTAGTATCAGGTATCCACGAAAGCATAAACGAAACGTTTTGAAGACCAGATTTACTATTCTGCTTACTATTGTTTGATCCGCACGCGCACAAAGACAGAATACAGCATGAGCTTATAAAAACTGCTATTGCACGCATAATATTTTTATTAGATTTCAAACAAAAAGCTCGCACATTACGCCATAATTCGCATATCATGAATTCCCTAGCTTTCTTATAAATAACCGCTTTCTGGGAATGTGACACGAACTTGGCAGAAAACGGTATCAAGGGCCTAGCCCGCGCCGTTCAATGCCCCCAAAATTAGAACTTTTGGTTTGCCACGCATTGACTCACGAAACGACTAAATTATGCACTAATCGAAAGACAAATACGCATAAAATACACGCTTGCGAACTACATACTAGCTATGTGATATTTTCATACAAGAAAGTTTGTAAAATTTTACGTTGTTTGATTGGGGCAGCAGTCAAGCAGCTACAACAAGCATTATGGCTTGTGTACTGAAAGGAACGATATTCCATGACGCGCGCGCGCTGGAAAACACTACTGCACAATTATCTGCCAACAATAATTTCTACTATTACATTACTAATTTTTTGGCAGCTTTCTTGCGAATTCTATAAAATTCCAGAAAATTCTATTCCAACTCCTACAGATATTGCTAAAGCAACTTGTGAAGTGTGGCCACAATTATGGCCTGCAACCCTTGCAACTATTGAAGAGACAATTGTTGGTTTTAGTCTTGCCATTGTGTGCGGCATTTTACTGGGCGTACTTTTTCACGTATGCAAGCTGGTTCACGCAGCTTTGTTCCCCCTTCTTTGTGCTGCACAAACGTTACCACTTATTTCGATTGCCCCGCTATTTCTTATATGGTTCGGTTTCGAAATGTCTGGAAAAATTGTTATCGTAGCTATTTTTAGCATGTTCCCTATTGCTGTTCAAACAATTAGAGGTCTTGATGCAGTTCCAAGTTTTTATAGCGATGTAGCTCTAACATGCGGAGCGGGACGAGTTTGGACGCTTTGGCACGTAAAATTAAGGATTGCAGCTCGACAAATTTTTGGTGGAATTCGCATTAGCACAGCCTACGTTTTTGGCGCAGCTACTACTGCAGAATATCTTGGCGCTCGTCAAGGATTAGGTATTTGGCTGCAAGCTGCATATAATTCTTTCCGCACTCCGCTTATTTTTTCTGCAACATTCGTAATTATTGCGTTTACAGCAATATTGATGGGCGTAGTTAATATAAGCGAGCGATTATTGCTAGGTCCTGTAGAAGACGACGAAGACCCAGATAATCAAATGTAAAAACGCATAAAGCCAACACATAAAATAATGCCGAACATAATCTAAACTATGCTCGGCATTATTTTTATTAATCTAAAGCTGCTTTAGGCGCTTCTTTGACTTTTGCTTTTACTTTCCAGAGTCTTCTTTAATAGCATCGTTAATCGCATCGTTTAACTCTTTTTGAGCTTTGCCATACGCTTGCCAATCTCCAGATTTCATTGCAGCATCCGAATCCTTTAGCGCTTGAGCTGCTCGCTTAAGAGCCATTTTTGCTTTTGCACTAAAATCAGCGCCTGCCTTAGCATTAGCATTTTTATTGCCATTTTCGCTATTCTTAGTCGAATCTTTTTGCTTAGGATTAGAAGCAATATTGTTTACGCCAGAATTATTGGAAGCATCGCCAGCGTTTGCGCCAGAGTTTCCTCCAAATACTTGGTTTAATGCTTCATCCAAAGTGTCTGCAAATCCAACTTGATCTCCAAAAGCAACCAATACTTTCTTAAGCAATGGGTAGCTAGTAGATCCGCTAGATTGTACGTAAACAGGCTCTACGTAAACCAATCCACCGCCAAGTGGCAATGTAAGCAAATTTCCACGCTTAACTTTAGTTGATCCAGATTCAAGCAAATTCAACTCTTTAGAAACATTTGCATTAGCATTAAAGTTGTTTTGAGCTTGACCAGGTCCTGGAACATTTGAAACTTTAGGTAACTCTTGAAGTCTTAGTTGGCCATAATTTTCGCTTACTTTTCCAGCAACATTTCCAGCATCGGAATTTACCGACAAGAATCCAGTTAGGATCTCTCGAGTAGATCTTCCAGCAGGAATGTATGTAGAAACAAGCGAAAATACTGGCTTGTTTGCTCCTCTAGTTTGCAAAGTCAAATAGTATGAAGGTTGCAAAATATCTTCTCGCTGAAGACTTTGAGATTCTGTAGGATCTACTGGAGTCTGCCAGAAGTCTTCTCCCGAGAAGAACTGGCTTGCGCTGTCAACATGATATTTTGCAAGCAAATGCCTTTGTACTTTGAACAAGCTTTCTGGGTATCTAATATGACTCATCAAATCGCCAGAAATCTTAGAAATATCGTGATAATGCCCTGGGAATATTGATCTCCAAGCTTTAATCACAGGGTCCTTTTTATCCCACACATACAAGTCAACAGAACCATCGTACGCATCAACAGTAGCTTTAACTGAATTGCGAATATAGTTTGCTCGCTGATTAGTTAAGCCTTTAATTGAACGAGATGTTGTTGTTGTAGAATCTTGAGTCACCTGCCCAAAATCAGTCATTTGCGAATATGGATAGGAGTCGGACGTTGTGTATCCGTCAACAATCCACTTAACTCGTCCATCAACAACCGCTGGATAAACGCGCCCATCTAAAGTCAAGTACGGAGCGACTTTAGAAACGCGAGTCTTAGGGTCGCGATCATACAAAATCTGAGAATTTGCAGTAACTCTATCCGAGAATAAGATTTGATCTGACTCAAAACGAATAGCGTGTAGCAACTTAGAGAAGAAGTTTCCTACACTTGGTCCACCATTCCCCTTAAACGTTGTTAAAGCGCCATTTGAACCAGTTGGATAATCAAATTCCCAAGGAGCAGAGCCTTTTGTAGAACCAACAATCGAATACTTTGGAGCATTTGGCGAGAAGTAGATACGCGGCTCATACTTCTTTAACTTTGTAAGCTTTCCTTGAGTTGGAATTCCATACTCCATAAATTGCGGCTGACCGTCTGCAGTAACCTTATTTCCGTAAGCTGCCACAACGCCATATCCGTGCGTGTAAACAGTGTGGTCATTAACCCAATTTCGATTATCATTTCCAGCTAGATCAAGCTCTCTTGCAGCAATAACCGTGTCTTGACTCACGCCATCAATGTCGTACTTATCTACAGAAAGAGTATCTGCAAAAGTATAGTATTGCTTAGATTGCTGCAATTGGCGGAATGTTGGAGAAGTGACTTGAGGGTCTAAAAGCCTGATTTGTGCAGTAGACTCTGCTTCTTTTGCAAGCGCTCCCGACTTTCCTTCCGAAGTAGCGTTATACGATTCTTTTTTAACATTATTTAAGCCATACGCAAACTTAGTTGCATCAATATTTCGCTGAATATAAGTGGCTTCTAATTCTTGAGCATTCGGCGCTACCTTAAAACGTTGCAAAAGAGCAGGCCAAGCAAAAGATAACACCATAGCGCATACAACTAAAGATGCAACAGCTATAGCAGGTGTGCGCCAAGCTTTAACAGCTACAACAAAACGCGTGCCAATTTTTACATTCCCATTAAGAGCATGAGATTTTAGCAGCCACGCTGTTATAACAATTCCAACAATTAGTGTTATTACAGCCATTGCAATGCTGGAAGGAACACCAGCATTCATATCTGTGTAAGATCCGCCAGTAATCTTAGAACCATCCAAATTTACAATCGCAAACACATCTAATATTTGCAAAACGGACCAGAAAATAACAACTAGCATAAACCATGCAGAAATTTGACGCCTTGCGCTTTTAGTTATGCTAAAAATGCCCTTTCCATCTACAGGAAGTGTAATTCTTACAGCTCCCATCAAAGCGTTTGTTATAACGCTAAATAGCAAAGAAACAGCAAGAAGAACAATAAACGCTCTTGTAAAAAGACGCAAGCCTGGCAAAGCAAACACGTAGAAGCCGTTATCAAATCCAAATTGCGGATCTTTAATACCAAATGATTGGTAATTAAACATAAGCAAAATTTGCACCCAATGATTGTAGAATTGCATTCCAAACACAGCGCCTACAATCAAAGACACAACTCCTGCAACATGCATTGCAAGCTTAGAGCTTATTCCCTTTTTAGTGTCTAAAATATTGCCTTTTTCTTTAACATATACGCCATCTTCGCTTCCAGGGCGTTTTTTAATCGCAATATATGCAGACAAATACCCAAACGCAGCCATAAGCAGAGCATACAGAGCCCAAACGCCGATTTTTGCGGCTAGTTGAATCCAGATTACGCTCTCAAATCCAAGTTGCGCATACCACATGCAATCTGTAATAAAAGTAGAAAAACCAAAAATAATTGAGCATATAAAAGCTATTGCTACTACGATTGCAACAATAGCCCAACGCCATTTTCTTGATTTTCCAACAAACTTATTTACATCAAAATCTATTCTCATATAGCGATTATTCTCCTTACTGTTTGAGCTTTTATTATCGCTTTTATTGCTTTTACTATCTTTACTATCTTCGCTAGTATCGCTATTTTTGGGCGAGTCGCCTTCGTTTTCTAGTTTTTTCTTAGCTTCTAATATATCGCTAAAGAGGTCACCAAGGTCATCATCGTCACTATAATAGTCTGCCAAATCTTTTATTTTTTTCGCAAACTTTGAAGAAGTCTTATCTTTGTTTTTACTATTAGACTCATCTTTAGACTCATCTTTAGTAACAACATTTGCATTGCTATTATCTTCATCAATGCTTTCTATAACTACATCTTGATCGTTGGAATCATCCGTAGAAGTATCGGCAGAAGTATCGGCAAAATCATTATTTTGATTGCTCTTTTTCTTTCCATCGCTTGAATAATCGGAACGCTTATGCACTTTAGTGTTTTTAGGTTTTTTAGCCATATAAGCGCCAAAAGCAGCCCATGCAACGCCAATGAGTATTTCTATAATGACTTTCAACATAAGGTTAATAATACTATACTAACTATTCCCAATCTACGTGTTGTGTTTGTTGTGTAATCAAAAATAATTACAAAAAAGCGCGCTCGCAAAAGTAGCGAACGCGCCTAATTTGATTAAATTAAATCATATTGAAGCATTTAAGCTAAGCAACATCTGGATCGTCTTTAGCGATTGTTCCAGTAAGCTTTCCGATTGCCTTCATTACGTGGTAAACAACCAACACAACAACAGTGCCGATTGCAATACCGTTGAACTGAATTCCAGAAATAGCAAATTGGAAGTTTGCAATGCCAATAATCATAACGATTGCAGCAATCATAATGTTAACTGGCTTATCGAAGTTCACTTTGTTCTCTACCCAAATGCGCACGCCAATCATGCCAATCATGCCGTAAAGCAAAGTGGTTACACCGCCCAAAACGCCTGCTGGAATGGAGTTTACAATTGCACCAAACTTTGGGCAAAGGCTTAATACGAATGCAAAGAATGCAGCGCACCAATAAGCGGCAGTAGAATACACTTTTGTTGCAGCCATAACGCCAATGTTTTCGCCATATGTTGTAGTACCGCAACCACCAAAGCAACCAGCGATTGCAGTGCCTAAGCCGTCTGCAAACAAAGCTGTACCAATCTTGGAATCGTAGTCACGGCCAGTCATCTGAGCTACAGACTTAACGTGACCAACGTTTTCTGCAATAAGAACCAGCACAACTGGCAAGAACATAAGCAAAACAGAGAAGTCAACTTGCGGAGTGTGGAACTTAGGGAAGCCAATCCAAGAAGCTTGCTCAATCTTACTAAAGTCAACTTGACCCTGGAAGCATGCGTAAGCGTAGCCAACAAGAACACCAAGCAAAATGTTCAATCGTCCAAGAAGACCGCGGAAAATCACTGCAATAAGCATAACTGCAACCAAAGTTACCAAAGCAGTGTCTGGAGCCTTTTGGAAGTTACCCCAAACAGCCGGTCCCAAGTTAAAGCCAATGATTGCAACAATTGCACCGTTAACAACAGGAGGCATAATAATGTCAATCCACTTTGCTCCTGCAAAATGCACAAGCACACCGATTAGCGCAAGAAGAATACCCGTGCACATAATGCCAAAGCTTGCTACAGCAATGCCCTTATGTGCTGCAGTTACAGCCATAACAGGTGCTATAAGACCAAAAGAGCTTCCTAAATAACTAGGAAGCTTATTTGCGTTAATAAGTAAGAACAGTGCCGTGGAAAGAGCCGTGAACATTAAAGTAGTAGACGGATCAAAGCCTGTAAGAATTGGCACTAAGAATGTTGCGCCAAACATAGCAATAACATGCTGAGCGCCAATACCAGCAGTACGAGTCCAAGTTAAACGCTCATCTGGCTCTACTACTTCTCCTGGCTTCAAAGTTTTTCCGTCTCCATGAAGCTGCCATGTAAACAACGATTTCATCGTTTTCTCCTTGCATAAAACAAGTTTATATATACGTTTGTGATTGAAAAACAACCACCAAAACAAGCGCCAGCTTAAAAAAAAAAACAAGCACTACTTGTGCGCAGGTTTGGCAGATTTTGCAGAGGCTATACCAACCGCCGCCCCCTAGCCAAGTGGTCATTCTAATGTACTAATCACAAAGTGTCGAGACAATTTGAAAAATAATAAATTTATAAATTTGTTTTGTTGAAATATCAAGGAAAATCGGTGTGTCGAAAACGCATCAAACACCACTAATTATTACTCATAAAAGTTTATAAACATAAACTTTTGCTTATGTATTAGATTCGCTTATTACAATCTTAATTTTGCAAAACATTTTGAATGTAATCTTTTAACACAATTGCATGATTTATACGCGGATCTTTCGCTCCATATAAAAACGTTACTTTTTTACTTTTTCTACATATATCTACGATTTGGTTTACACAATCTTGATTCTCGTCTAGCTCCTCAATATAACGATTAGAAAATTCTTTAAATCGCTCAGGCTTATGGCTAAACCATTTTCGCAAATCACTTGATGGAGCAATATCTTTACACCACAAATCAAGATTTGCCTTTTCTTTACTTATTCCTCTAGGCCACAATCTATCTACTAATACTCGCAAGCCATCATGTTCATCAGATGATTCATAAATGCGTTTAATTTGAATATTAATATTGCACATAATTACCTCTTTAACTACATATAATGATTACACAATTATGATTTTTTTCAACAAGATTTAATTAATCACAATGTAAATGGAACTAATACAAAACTACGATAGATTTTTATCGAATATGTTTTATTATGTGATTTTTATATAGGCGTGTCGCTTGCCATTACAACAAAATGCTAGAAAATGTGTAAATATTTTTGATTTTTTGTTCGTTTTTGTCCGATTATGAGAGAATAATTGGCTAAATGGTTAATTTCTTTGATACATGGAAAAAGAAAATCTGCACAACAAACATGGCTCTTATAGCTGTGCTTACACTTCTAGCTTCCTTAATCGGCAGCTGGCTCAAGCAGTTCCCAGGCCTAAGCCTTTTGGGAGCTCTTATTATTGCGTTGCTTATTGGTATGGCTCTGCAGCTGCCTTTGCACGTATACAAGTTGAACAATGATTCTAGACGAGCAGGCGTTAAATCATCTGCTGGCCTAATCGCAAATAAGCTACTTCGACTAGGCATTATTTTGCTTGGCTTTAAGCTAAATTTGCACGTTCTATTTACTCAAGGATTAAAGTGCTTGCCAATCGCAGCCGTACTCGTTGCTGTTATGGTTTGCGTTACATACAATATTGCAAAACTTCTTAAAGTTAGCCCTCAACTTGCAATGCTAACTGCAGGAGGCACAAGCATTTGCGGAGCTGCAGCTGTTATGGGACTTTCGGGATCTATGCCAGTTCTTCCACAAGAAGAGGACGAAAAAGAACAAAACGAAGTTATGGCTGTTGCAACAGTTGCAATAATGGGCACAATCTACGCTTTGGCAGAAATCTTTATTCTTCCTCACTTTGGAATGACTAAGCAGCAACTTGGAATTGCTGCTGGAGCGTCCCTTCACGAAATCGCACACGCTGTTGCAGCGGGCGGAGCTTTTGGAAGCATTGATATTGCAACAATCATGAAGCTTACTCGAGTTCTTATGCTTGTTCCTACATCAATCTTTATTGCAATTTGGTGGAATGCTCGCCACAGCCAAGTAGAAGATAACGGAAAGCGCAAAATCAACTTCCCATGGTTTATGCTTGGATTTATTGCAGCATCCGTTATTGGTACGTATGTGCCTTTTGTCTCATCTTACGCATCCCTCCTTGTTGACGCAGGATACGTCTTCCTTGGAATGGCTATGGCTGCTCTTGGAATCAACGTAAACTTTAGAGTTATATTTAAGCAAGGAAAAGCAGCATTCTTAGCAAGCTTCCTGGCATCTATAGTTCTAACAGCATTGGCTTGCGCAGCTAGCGTTTTGTTCTTCTAATAAACAAACATAGATAAAACAAACGCAGTTAAAGCAAACGCAATTAAAGCGCAAACAAAAAAATCAGGGGATTGAATTTTGAAATCTCCTGATTTTTTATATTTCTTACTTGCGTAAATGCTTCACATAACTCTAAAACAGATTATTCAATATGTACTGCTGTTCCGTCTGGAATATTCGTATAGAACCAATTAGCATCTGGAACACTTAATCGCACACATCCGTGCGATGCAGGGACCCCAAGTTTTTGCGCTTCTTCTACAATATAATCGCCAAAATTAGCGCGAGTTGGAACAGAGTGGAACAAATACGTTGTTCCTATAAAACCAACCCAATAGTCTCCACCCATTCCTTCGATTCTATTGTAAAAGTGGTATCCCCTACGGCCTATTCTAAAATCGCCTTTAGGTGTGGAGTTATTCATTCCAGAACTAACAATCATTGTATAAACAAGATTATTATTCGCATAAATATAAACACGTTGTTTTTTAAGGTCTACATTTACTTGCAAATGATTTGCATCTATCCCAGAAAGATTTGGATATTGACCACCTGTAGAAATCTTCCATAAGTTAGAAAAATCAATTGCATTCGCATTTTGATTTTGCACATTAGAGCTATCTTTAGACTCATCTTTAGACTTATCATTATGCTCTAATGGCGTCTTTTTTGCTTTCGACTTTGCGCCAAAATTATCGCCTTTTTTACTTTTTACATTACTCAAAGCGGAATCAAGATTATGCGACTTAAAATATTGTGCTTTAAGATTTACAAAAATACGCTTATTAGCTTCTTGAACAACATGCGATACTTGGAATCCAACAAAACTAAAGAAGACCAAAACAATTAGAAAAGCGAGCGCACGCTTGTAGAAAATTTTGCGATTTTTTGGAGATTTTAAGCTAATAACATATTTCACTAATCGCGCAATAAGCGACTTTAGAACGCTTTTGAAAGCATAAAATATTTTCATAAAATCTCCATAATAAACAAGATAAAGGCGCTGCTTTGATACTATACTATAGTACCTAAGCAGCGCCGTTACACATTAATATGATTATTGTTTAACTAATCACACATTAAACTTAAATTCAACAATATCTCCGTCTTGCATAACATAATCGCGGCCTTCAAGACGAAGCTTTCCTTCTTCCTTGATTTTTGCCATAGAACCTTGAGCTTCAACAAAATCATTGTAAGAAACAACTTCTGCTTTAATAAATCCACGCTCAAAATCTGTGTGAATAACGCCTGCAGCTTGCGGAGCTGTCCAACCTTTATGAATTTGCCATGCGTGAACTTCTTTAACGCCAGCAGTCAAATAGGTTTGAAGCCCTAGAATATCAAAGCCAACGCGCGCAAGCTGATCCAATCCAGATTCTTGCAATCCAGCATCTGCAAGCATCTCTCTAGCATCTTCTTCATCAAGCTCAGTAAGCTCCGACTCAAATTGCGCGTTAAGGAAAATCGCCTTTGCAGGAGCTACAGACTCCGCTAGCTTAGACTTCAAAGAATCATCCGAAAGCTCTGAATCGTCAACGTTAAACACGTAAATAAAAGGCTTAGCGGTAAGCAAGTGCAAATCGTAAACGTCGTCTTTATTAATCAACTTCTCATTATGAGCCTGATCAATCGTCTTTCCAGATTCAAGAATCTCTTTAGCTTTGTTCACTGCGCCAACGTATTCTTGAGTAACTTTTTTGCCGCGTAAATCTTTTTCTAACTTTGGCAAAGCATTCTCGATTGTTTGCAAATCCGCAAGAATAAGTTCCGTGTTGATTGTGTCAATGTCGTCTGCAGGATCTACCTTGCCATTAACGTGCACAATGTCATCATCGTTAAACGCGCGAACAACTTCACAAATAGCATCCGCTTCGCGAATATTAGCAAGGAACTTGTTTCCCAAGCCTTCGCCTTCGCTTGCACCCTTAACGATTCCTGCAATATCAACAAATGTAACGGTTGCTGGAACGATTTTCTCGGTTTTAACAAGCTTTGCTAAAACAGGCAAACGTTTGTCTGGTAAAGGCACAATACCAGTATTTGGCTCGATTGTTGCAAACGGATAATTTTCCGCTAAAACGTTGTTTCGTGTTAGCGCATTAAACATAGTTGATTTACCAACGTTAGGCAAACCTACGATTCCAATAGTTAAAGACATATTACCTACTTTAGACCAGCTAGCGGAAGTGACTACACTACTATACTCGTACTGTTTTATTTTTGTTGAATTGCGTCAACCGCGCTAATAACATCTCCCCTAAAACCACACGATTCTAGCTTTGCAACACCTCGAATCGTAGTGCCACCAGGAGAACATACTGCGTCTTTCATAGCGCCTGGGTGAACACGCGTATCCATATACAACGCGCCTACTCCCTCAATCATCTTTGCAGCCAAACGATATGCGCAATCTCTCTTTAGACCGTACTTTACGCCAGCATCTGCTAAAGCTTCCATGTACATAGCAGTAAAAGCTGGAGCGCAACTAGAAACACACATTGCAATATTCATGTGCTCGCTATCTACTCGCTCGACTAAAGAAATCGGATTAAAAATAGCGTTAAACGCTTCTAGTTGACTATCTGTTAGAGTATTTTCGCTTTCTGCTAAAGTGACTCCTTGGCAAACTGCGATTGGCGTGTTTGGAATAATGCATTGCACGTTAGCATCTTTGCCAAGTAGATTCTGGTAACGCTTAAGAGTCCAGCCTGCTGCAACGGATATAACTGCGATTTTTCTTTCTACAATAGTTTTTGCAATAGGTTGCAAAACTTCTTCTATTTGATTTGGTTTTACAGCTAAAATTAAAACATTGCTAGAATCGCAAACTTCACACGCGCTTTTTAACGCTTTTACGCCAAATTTGCTTGCATTACTAACAAGTTTTTCAAAGTGCGCCGCGCTTGCGACCATATCTTTGCCTTGTAAAACATTAGCGCGAATCAAGCCTTTAGCAATTGCTTGAGCCATGTTTCCAAAACCAATAAATCCAACGGTTCCAATTGAGTTAGAACTCATTAACAAATCCCCTTAATATCTAAACACTAAAACGAACACTAAATAAATACTGAATAAACACTAACTTTTTATTAAACATCTAATCATTTGTTAGGTACTTTAATCAAAGTTACTTACCGCTTATATTACTTATCACTTATATCACTTATAAATAGACTCCAAATCTCCACGATTCTTTGCCTCTTCTAGCAAATGACGGAACACAAAGTCGCCATGAACACCATCGTGCTCAAACTCGTTTGTTGTCCAATAATGGGAGTTTGCAATACGCGAAAGCGTATCTAACTGAAGACCAGAATCAACGTACATGTCGTCGAAGTAAACCGCTGCTTGCAAAGGAACTTCGTTATTAGCAAGTTGATCTAAATCGTAAATCTTGCCAAACTGCTTGTCGCTCATTAAGCAGTCAACTGCTGGCAAGAATGGTTGCAAAGCTTTTTCTTGATCAAACATCCAAGGAAACATAGCTTCGCCCGTAAAAAGAAGAGGGCGCGCGCTACCAGAAAACTCTGGCATTGTTTCCCTAACCTGCTGAGCTGCCCACAAAATCGGGTGCTCTAATTCACCATCAGCATAAATAAATTCTTGAAGCGGCCAATATAGCGGACTAGAAGACGTTGCGTCCATAACACCATAAAGAAACTCGTCGCTTAAATAGCCGTCTGCTGTTCCACCGCCATGCTTAAATGCTTTAAGAGAGCCATCTCCATCCGAAAAAGCGGAGTCAATCAACCAATGAACTCTTTCAAAACTTGGCTTCATGCCAAAAGATGATCCAAGAGTCTGGAATCGCTCAACGGTTAACTTTTCGCCATTAGGTAAGAAAACATCTCCTTGAGAAATCCTATCTGCAATAGCAGCAGCGCGCGCAACATCCTGCGGATAGCGCTCATAGAATTGCTCAGTTTTACGAGCCATACGAGGAAAAGTATGCTCATAGACTTCACGCGCATTTGCAGGAACATGAGGAATGCCGCCCGTTGTAAAGCTTGCAATCAATCCTTGCGGGAAAAGTGACAAATACGTAAGCGTTAAGAATCCACCATAGCTTTGGCCCAAAGAAACCCACGGCTTTGCATTAAACTCAGTTAAGCGCAAATGCTCAAAATCGCGAATAATAGAATCTGCCAAGAATCGCTTTAAGTACCATGCTTGCCGCTCTACGCTCACTCCGTCGTCTGCCATGCGCTTAATCGTAGAAGCATCTACCCTAGAAGAGCGCCCAACACCACGCTGGTCTGGCAAGACTACGCGAAAATGTTTAATTGCTTCTTGAATCCAACCATCGCTAGATGGCGAAAGCGGACGAGGGCACTGACCGCCTGGGCCTCCTTGCAAAAACACTAGCAAAGGCAAATCATCATGCGCATGTTCTGGAGCGCAAATAACTCTGCAAAATAGGCGAATCGTCTCCCCTTTAATAGAATCGCCTGGAGTGTTTTGCTCCCAATCTAAAGGAACATCGATTGCGCGCTCTTCTACATACAATCCTGGTACGTAATACTTTGCTAGCAGTGCCATTGTAAACATTCCTTTCTGCACTCGCATGCAACGTTGCAATAACAAATCACATACAAAAATACACACTCTTATATAAATCATACTAAAGTTCGATTGTTCTATAAAGTGCCGTGTACTAGCCTAGTAGTTATGAAAATATCTCACACGTTTAACAAAGCCATACAACGCTTACGCACTGAGCTTACGCTAAACGATATATTGTGGGGCATTATTCCACTTATTCTTTTTACACTTTCAAGCAATCGGTATCCTATAAACAATGTTGACGGATTCTTGACGCAAAGTTCACTAATTACAACCTATCTTATAAATATTGTTGTTGCATCATTACTTTCAGTACGAAGAATATGGCCCGAACACACAGCTGTTATTTTTATTGTTGCATGCATTTTGCAAGTAATATTTGGCCCTACTCAACTTTTTGCTGATTTCTTTGGTTTTGTGCTGCTTGTTAATGCTATTGCTCGCGGAAATCCAGAACATTCAAAAGCTTTTGTTATTGCAGCTTACGTAACAACAGTATTATCTTGCGCAGCAATATCGTGGAATATTGTAATGGGGCCAATATATGGCATCAATCATTTAAAAGCTAGTTATTCTTGTAGCGTAAAAAATATAAATAGTAGTAACATTAAAAATTGCGTTTCAATTATACTTGATTTTGCAATTCCTACTATAATTTTTGCAATTATTATTACTACAATTACGGTTATTATTGGCTACTGGCAGCGCACTCACGTGCACACTATTCAACTTTTACAAGAGAACAATAACGCTATTCGAGCGTACCGAAAAAAAGCTCAGCATATTGCCATTACTGCAGAGCGCGCTAGAATCGCTAGGGATATGCACGATATTGTTGCTCACACGCTTTCTATTATTATTGTTCAAGCAGACGGTGGTCGCTATGCAGCAACACAAGATATTTCTCTTGCTAAAAAAACAATGCATATTATTAAAAACGAATCAGAGCGCGCCGTTCACGACATGCGTCGACTGCTAGAAGCTTTAACAGACGCTCCATCCGCTCAATTGGATTTCAATCACATACCTTCGCTTATTGAGCAAGCAAAAATTGCATCTCCTAAAAATATTTTTTGGCACACTGTTGATGGCATAAATTCTTCTAATAAACTCAACAAAGATGCACAAACCGTTGCATACCGCGTTGTTCAGGAATCACTTACTAATATTCGAAAGCATGCAGGAAATGGCATCAAAATAAACATTCACGAACAGTGGAACAAACAAGGATTAACACTAAAAATCACAAACGAAGTACACAAGCTTGAAGCTAATCAAGAGCAAAATAGCGGTGTGCCACATAAAAACGGTTATGGCTTAATTGGTATGAAAGAGCGACTTGAAAATCTTCATGGAACACTTGATTATGGAATACAAAACGATGGAACATTTAGTATTGCTGCTTTTATTCCATACTCTTACAGCACAGACCAATCAAACACTACTGCTTTTGCATTAAATAGTATTACTAACGCTACTTATAAGAACATAAAAGTTAGTAATCCATTATCAACGCAAGAAAAACCAGAAAATACAAGCGATAAAACCTCATCAAAAGTTTTGCCAGCAGCAAATAATTCACAAAATAGGATTGAGAAAGTATCACAATGGTTTGAACAACATTGGCTTATTGGAGACATTATTTATGCATCACCTTGGGTTGTTATGATGCTTTTTATACCAACTTACGATTTTATTGTTGGAACTGGAATGACTTCGCAATATTCAAGCTCGCTTTCATTACAAATACTTTATAGAATACTTACGCTTACTACTATGATTCCATTTATGTTTCGTAGAAAAGCTCCTACTACGTGCGCAATTGTTGCAGCAGCATTTTCTGCAATACAGCTAATATTCTTACCTAATATTTTGTTTGCTAATTTCTTTATACCAACCATTGTTTATTCGGCTGTGCTCTATGGCAAAAAGCACGCATGGCAATGGGTTAGCGCAGTAGTGCTCGCCGAATCTGCTATTTTTGCTGTAAAAATTGGTGTTGCATCAAAAAATATTCCACAAAATGAAACTCCAATACGATTTTTTGCATCTAATGCGTACACAACCAATTTTTATGACATTATGCAAATGGCGGCCGTAGGATTAGTTTTTGGTTTTATAGTTGCGTTAATTTGTTTTACTGCTATTACATTTGCTTATTACCGCAGAAACGATGATAATAATTTGCTGATTCTAAAAGCGCGCAGAACAGAATTAGAACAAGAACAAAAACAGCTAGAAGTACTTGCAGCGAACGCCGAGCGGCAACGACTTAGCTCAAATATTCAGCAAAAAGTTGCTGTTACATTGCATAAAGTAATTGATGCCGCAAATAGTGGAATCGATATGCTAAATGAATACGAAAAATCAAATAGCAATGCAGAAAAGCTAAAGTCATCACAACAAGAGCAATCACAGGAACAAGAACAAATTGAAGCAATTAGTAAAGCTTTTAAAAACATTGGAGATGAAGGTCGCTCAGCACTTAGGTACATGCGAAAACTACTTGGAATTTTGCGAGAAACAGGCTCAAGTGTTAATTCATCAAATATTGGTGCAAATGTTTCTGAGATTGCGGTTCGCCCCGCTCCTTCGCTTGATGAGCAAATTCAACACAACACATTAAATAAGCAACAGTAAGTTGATACTATGGAAAATATGGAAAACAATGGAGTAATTCGCGTAGCAATAGCAGACGATCAGGAGCTTGTGCGCGCAGGATTTGCTATGGTAATCAACTCGCAAAAAGATATGCAAGTTGTTGCGCAAGCAGCGAATGGAAATGAAATTGTAGAAGTTGCGTCAAAGGAAAATCCAGACGTTATTTTGATGGACGTGCGCATGCCTAACATGGACGGTTTGGAAGCTACGCGCGAAATCTTGCAAGAAGATGCTAATAGCAATACGCACATTATTATTTTAACTACTTTTGATTTAGACGAATATGTTATGTCTGCGATTCATACGGGCGCATCGGGATTCTTGCTTAAAGATACAGAGCCAGAAACATTGCTTAATTCAATACGGACTGTGTATCAAGGAAACGCAATTATTGCTCCAACTGCTACAAAGCGCTTAATTGAGTCAATGATCTCTAAGCCTAACGATGAAGAAAAATCAAAAGAAGAGATTGCGACTAAAAACGAGCAAAGCGCAAACACGTACGATTCTTGCTTAAATGATTTAACAGATCGCGAGCGCGAAGTTCTTGTAGAGATTGCTCATGGACTATCTAATCAAGAGATTGCTAATAAATTGTTTATTAGCTTGCCAACAGTTAAAACGCATGTTGCGCATATTTTGGGAAAAATCAATGCAAGAGACAGAGTTCAGGCTGTTGTGTTTGCTTACGAGAACAGTCTTGTTTAATCATTTTTATAAAAATAAAAAACAATGCGAATGTTCTTATAAACAATAAATCTTTTCTATAAAAATAATGCGGTTGCAAATTAATCAATTCTTAATTGAATGATTAAAATTGCAACCGCATTTTGTTTTGCGTTTCTAGCGATTAGTCCTCCGCGAGCGCAACTACTGGCGAAGACTTTACTGCTCTACGAGCTGGAAGCACGCTGGAAAGAAGCGCTGCAAGTAAAGCGATTAGAGCAAGAACCGCGTAAATAGTCCAATCAATTACAAACGGAACTTTGCCAATTGCGCTAAACACCATGTAGGATCCAATCCATCCAAACGCTGTTCCAACAATCAAGCCAGAAACAGTGCTTGTTAGGGAAATCAACGTTGCTTCCAACGCAAGAGATCTTCTAACCTGCCCTCTTGTCATGCCTATTGCGCGCAAAGTTGCAGATTCTTTGGTTCTCTCAATAACAGACAAGCTTAATGTGTTTGCAACGCCTATTAAAGCAATCACAACAGCTACTGCTATTAAGCCAACAAGCAACATCATCATTATGTCGATAGCACTCTCCCACTGCGCTCGTTGGAACACGCTTCCACCAGCCATAACCTCCGCATAGCTAGATGTAATATTCCTAATATTTTTAACAATATCTACAAGATTAGCTTTGCTAGAGTCTACCGAAATGAGCAAAATATGCGTTGTAGGCTTAAGGTAGTTATTGAAGTAAGATTTGCTAACAAAAGCAGTATTCCTTGAATATATATTAACATTTCTATACTTCTTAAACTGAACTTGCTTTACAGTAATGCTCTTATCGTTATTACTCGAGTCTGTATTCATTCCAGTAAATGGCGTAATACTATCTACACTATCTTCACTAGAACTGTACTTTTCTACATAAGCTTGCAAATCAAGGTTTCCTTTTTTAAGCTCAAAAGGCTCTCCACCTTCATTATTAAACTTAGGCAAAAGCACAGAATCCCTGTTTATATTAACGCCATCAAGATTTGTATGCATTACATTTCTAAGTTGATCTGTATTATCAACTCCAGCTGCCATAGCGTACTCAGTTTTACCCTTAGCATTCTTAAAAGTCATAGGAACTGCAGGAAGCAACTCAGTATGCTTTATTCCACTAATCTTTGAAATATCGGCAGCTAAAGATTCATCAACATTCTTGCCTTGAATAATAATGTCAACACTGTAATGATCATCAACAACACCTTTAAGAGTTGCTTTACCGCACATTGCGCCCGTTACTACTGTAGAAACAAGCGTTACGCCAATAAGCAAAGCTGTTCCAGTTGCCGCAACTCTTCTAGGATTTCTTTGCACGTTTGCATTAGCAACTTTAGACGCGGGCCCACAAAGTGCCATAATTGCTCCAGTTGCCTTCATAGCAAACGGCATCCAGAATGTTGCTGTCATAACAATACCAATAAAAACAAGCGCACAACCAAACATTGCTCCAAGCAAAGTCATCCAAGAGTCAGAACCTGCATTAGGCGACTTCCCCGCAATCATGCTTGCTAAAGAAGTAGCACTTAAAGCCGTAGCTAAAATACCTACAACAATAAACAGAACGCCAAAAACAGCGCGAATAATGCTTGAACGCTTATCTTTAATCAAATCCATTGGTCGCAGCGCTTCCATAGGCGTTACTTTTGTAGCAGATCGCGCAGCACTCATAGACGCAAGAACTGTTACAATCGTGCCAATTGCTATTGGCCACACAACCGCTGGAAGCGAAACAATCAAAGGGATCTTAGATAATGGTCCAGAATTAATATTCACGTTACTAATTGCGCCCATAAATCCTATTGCGCAAAGCACGCCAACAGCCGCAGAAATAACTCCAAGTATTGCAGCTTCAAGCAAAACTGCTGCATAAAGCTGGTGCGATTGTGCACCGATTACGCGCAAAAGTGCAAGAGTGCGTCTGCGTTGAGCAACCAAAACTTGGAATGTGTTTGCTATAACAAGCGAAGAAATAAGCAACGCTAGAATACCAAAGGATAGCAAGAACATGGTTACAAAATTAGTGCCGTTAGACACATTTCGAACAGCTCTTACGCCAACTTCGTGCCTAGACATAAGAGAGAATCTCGAAGGAAGCAAAGAGTTAATCTTAGGAGATAAATCGTTTATTTTAGATTCATCAATACTCATGTACACTTTGCTTTGCACAACTTCATTGTCAAAATTCTTAAGATTGTTGAGTTTTGCACAAAAATCATTCGTTACGCCACCAAGATACGTGCCGCGATTTGAAAATGGTATTTGAGAATGCTCTCCATCGTCTACAAGACCAACCACACGAACATCGTACGATTTTTCTTTATCTCCGCCAGTGTCATCTACTTTAACCAAAGTTATAGTATCGCCAATGTTTGCATGTATTGATTTAGCAATACTTTTAATAAGAGTGATTTCGCCTATTTTTTGCGGATCTCTACCTTCTGTTGATTTATACACAGGAAGATTTCCATACAAACCATTAGACCAAGCGATACTCGTAACTGATTTATCACCTTTTTCTACTCTTACAAGCGCAGTCGCATCGTCACTACGAATACCGTTAACACCAGGCATCTTCGATATTTCGTCTAAATGAAGGTCTTTATAATGAATTTCACTACTCGGAGAACTGTTAGGATTCCTAAATGAGATTGCATAATTTGCGCTACCGAATTCATTTGTTGCGTTACGAACCATCAAGTCATCAACGCTGTTTGCAAAAAGCAAAGTAGCGCTCATAAACATGCTGCCTATAAGAATTGCAATTCCAGAGGCGATTAGCATGCGCACGCTTTTACGCATAAGTTTTAGTGCGATTTTCCACATTCTAACTTCACCACCTTTTATTGCAATTGAGCAGGCTGATTATTAACGCCAGCCTCGCTGCGTTCCATAAGCATCTTGCTCATTCCTTCTGCAGTAGGATTTTGAACGTCTTCAACGATTTGACCATCTGCAAACACGATTGCTCGATCCGCGTAAGAGGCTGCAACAGCATCATGAGTAACCATAATCACAGTTTGACCAAGCTCCGTTACAGACTTCTTCAAGAAATGCAAAACTTCCAAGCTAGAAGCAGAATCGAGATTGCCAGTAGGCTCGTCTGCAAAAACTACGGAAGGCTTAGAGATTAAAGCTCGAGCAATTGCAACACGTTGACGCTGACCGCCTGAAAGCTCAGCAGGTCTGTGATGTAATCGATTTTGCAATCCAAGAGTTAAAACCAAAGTATTAAACCATTGCTTATCTGGCTTTTTGCCCGCCAAAGTAAGAGGCATGAGAATATTTTGCTCAGCGCTAAACATTGGAAGAAGATTAAAACTTTGGAAAATAAATCCGACCATTTCGCGTCGCATAAGCGTAAGCTGCTTATCGCTCATGCCTGTAATATCTAGACCATCAACCAAAACCTTTCCAGAATTAACGCTGTCAAGACCAGCCAAGGAATGCATTAAAGTTGACTTACCTGAGCCAGAAGGACCCATAATCGCCGTAAACTTGCCGCGTTCAAAACTTACGCTTACATCTCGCAAAGCGTGAACAATGCCTGCACCCTTGCCAAAATCTTTAACAACATGCAAAGCTGCAACCGCAGTCTCGCCAATCAAACCTTCTTGAGCGGAATAATTCATTTGCGTAAAACGCGTATCTTGACTATTTTCAACACTCATTTTGCACCTCGCTTACTTTTTGAGTTCCTTACAAGTATTGGAATTACCTTACAATTACAATTTACGGGATTAAAAACGAATTCTCTATAGTGCGTAAGGCTGATATTTTCATTGAAATAGTAGGGATTTGCTATTAAATTTTGATATAAAAATGCTCTTATATAAAATCTTCATACTTTAGTATGAGAAGCTTGCATAAGATTGTTAATGTTACAAGCTCAAATTTGCATTTCACGCGATTAGTCAAATACAAAATAAGTCAATTTTTAATGCAAAATAAGTCAATTTGCCAACTACAACACTATAAATTAAAGAATTTTTCTTAACATGATTAATATTTTTCCTTCAAAATAAGCACCACAAATCATGTGCTCGAATTTTTATAAATGTGCTTATTTATATCTAAAATAAATAAAAATGCATAAAATTAGTTAGTTTATGTTCATTTTAATTGTTTATTTGTTAATTTTAGTAACAAAATACTTATTTAACACACTCGCCAAATGTCATGCAATATTGTAAAATATTAATCGACTACCAAAATTTGGCATGAGCCAACAAGAAACTCAAAGGAGATTTTCGCATGGTCTATAGAATGATTTTCAATCAGACTGCTTACTTCGGTCGCGGAGCAATCAAAGAGATTCCAAACGTTGCTAAAGCGCACGGCTTCAAAAAAGCATTTGTTGTAACAGATCCCGTTCTTGTAAAAACTGGAACCGTTAAGAAAGTTACTGATGTATTAGAATCCGCTGGTCTTCCATACGAAGTATTCGACAACGTAAAGCCAAATCCACCTGTTGAATGCATACAAGACGGTGTAGAAAAGTTCAAGGCATCTGGCGCAGACTTCCTTATTGGTCTCGGCGGCGGCTCTCCTCAAGATACTTGCAAAGGCATTGGAATTATTGTAGCTAACCCAGAGTTTAGCGATGTTCTTTCTCTAGAAGGCGTTGCAGATACAAAGAATCCTTCTGTACCAATCTTTGGCGTGCCAACAACAGCAGGAACCGCGTCCGAAACAACAATCAACTATGTTGTTACCGATACCGCAAAGCTTCGCAAGTTCGTTGCAGTAGACCCTCACGATATTCCAATCGTTGCATTCGTAGACCCAGACTTAACAGATTCCATGCCACGCTCGCTTAAAGTTGCAACTGGCTTGGACGCACTCACCCACGCAATCGAAGGTTTCATTACTCCAGGTGCATGGAGCCTTTCGGATTGCCTGTCTTTGCAAACAATTCGCATGATTGCACAGAACCTTGCAAAGAGCGCAGACGGAGATGTTCCAGCAGGCGAACAAATGGCTTACGCAAGCTATATAACTGGCATGGCATACTCCAACGTTGGTTTGGGCTTGGTTCACGGCATGGCTCACCCACTCGGTGGTCGCCTTGGCGTTGCTCATGGCGTTGCAAACGGAATTTTGCTCGCTCCTGTTATGGAATATAACAAGGATTACACTGGCGAAAAGTATCGCGATATTGCTGCAGCATTCGACGTTCCAAACGCATACACCGACGACCTCGAAACCGTGCGTAATGCTGCTGTAAAAGCGGTTCACGACTTAACGGTTAAGCTTGGAAATCCTACTAAGATTAGCGAGGTTGGAGCTAGTGAGGCAGATATTGAAGGCTTAAGCCACGACGCTTTGGCAGATGTTTGCACTCCAGGAAACCCACGCAAGGCCACTTTGGAAGATATTCGCAAGATTTACACAAGCTTGATGTAGTCTCTTTGCGTAGTCTTCTAAAAATAAGCAAACAATAAATAAATACGCAATATTTAGAACAAACAATTTGTGGACGCAATTTATCTTGATTTATCTTGATTTAAGTTGCGTCCACATTTTGTATGCAATAAGTCATAAAGCCTATATCTACAAGTTTTCTATTAATCAATAACAGGCTGAGTGCTGTCTCGAATAACAACATGAGCAGGAAGAACTAGTTGACTTTCAATCTCCTTGCCTTCTCGAATTGCAAGAATCATACTAACAGCATTTTTTGCCATAATATCAAAAGGCTGATTAACGGTTGTTAAAGAAGGCATCAAATATTGCGCAGGATAAACGTCATCAAAGCCTGCAACCGAAAGCTCTGTTCCTAACTTAATTCCGCGCTCGCGAGCTGCACGATACACATTTACAGCAGTAATATCGTTGCAAGCAAAAATCGCAGTTGGACGCTTACCTTTAGGCAAATCCAAAAGACTACAAGCCATTTTGTATCCAAGCTCTGGAAGATAATCGCCCTCTTTTACTAAGTCTTTATCAACACTCAAACCAGCTTGTTCCATAGCAGCACTGTATCCAGCAAAACGAGCAACACCAGATTGAACGTTTAACGGACCTGTAATAACGCCAATTCGCTTATGACCCAAGCCAATCAAATGCCGAGTAAGCTCGTAGGAACCTGTCCAATTATCAATAGAAATCGTGTGATCATTGCCGTTGCCAACAGAAACTGGGTCAATAATCACAAGCGGAATATTGCGCATACGCAAAAATTCTTTATCTTTTTCTTCTAAATCAGACATTTGCGATATAACGCCCAAAGGGTTTCTATCTACGATTCCGCGCAAGCATTCCTCGCGCTTTTTGCCATTATTAGTCTGAGCAACCGTAAGCGCTAATCCTTCTTTTTGCGCCCAGCGAGACGCGTAAGTAATCATCTCAATCGTGCCATTATTTGCAACGTAATCTACAAGTAGCTCAACTGTTGGAGAAATTTTAGTGCTAACAAGAGAATAATCGCGCCCACTTTTAGCTAGAACTTTTTCTACGCGCCTTCTAGTTTCTTCCGATACTCCCGACCTTCCATTTATAACCTTCGATATTGTAGACGGAGAAACACCAGCTTCTTTAGCAAGCTCTACAATTCTAGGCCTCGACGATTCAGATTCTTCTAAACCACTTTGTTTGCTATTTATGGTCATTTTCTCCCTTTCTAGCTTCTACGCGTTTTTGCTTAACGCATTTTCCATCTAAATCATTTTCTATCTAAATCACTAATCTTAAAGAAAAATTCGCATACATACTTAAGATTATCTGCAATAATACAAGCTGCCAGAAAAACTGAAAAATAGAATTATTGCTTGATTTATCAAGGTTATTACAGGTTCCATAATACACTATTTCGCATTTAACGCGCAAAAATCGCGAAAATTTCTTACGACACGCCGAATAATAAAATTATTTGCCATTAGTCGCAAACAAAGCGCGGACTAAATGCGCGATTTTCCTTACTAAAAAGCTCAATTTTTCAATATTCAAAGAATCAAAAATATGACATTTATCACATTGTGTCATCGTCGAAATATTCGCAAAAATCGCTTTACGAAAATTTCTACTCATACTACAACATTTTTCCATTATTTTGATATAAAATTACAAATGTAGGTCACAACGATCTTAAAGCAAAGGAGCACAAATCGTTATGAGTACAATTACATCAGTAAAAACCTATGATTTTAGATTCCCTACGTCGCAAACGCTTTCTGGATCCGACGCAATGAACAAAGATCCAGATTATTCATCCGCATACGTAGAAATCAAAACAAGCCTAGAAGATGGCATCAAAGGCGTTGGATTTGTATTTACGATTGGCCGCGGCAACGATGTTGTTTGTGCAGCAATCGACTCCATGTCTCAAGTGCTTATTGGCAGAAATGTAGAAGAATTACTAGACAACATGCGTCTTGCATGGGATCTTTTTGTTCACGACTCACAACTTCGCTGGCTAGGCCCAGAAAAAGGCGTAGAGCATATGGCAATTGGCGCGATTTTGAGCGCATTGTGGGATATTAAAGCAAAGAGAGCTGGAAAGCCATTGTGGCGCTTGCTTGCCGAGATGGATCCAAAGGAATTGGTCTCCACGCTCGACTTCCGCTATATGACAGACGCCTTAAGACCAGAAGAAGCAATCGAATTCTTGCAAGATGGTCAAAAAGGCAAGGAAGAGCGCATTGCTGATTTGCTTGTAAACGGATACCCAGGCTACTCCACTGCTGCAGGCTGGCTCGGTTACAGCGACGAGAAAATGGTTGCAATTGCTAAGGAAGAATCGCAAGTTAAAGGCTTTAAGCAAATTAAGCTTAAGGTTGGTCAAAATGTAGATGACGATTTGAGAAGACTCGCACTTGCTCGCGAAGCAATTGGCCCAGACGTTCGTCTTGCAGTAGACGCAAACCAAGTGTGGGATGTTCCAACAGCAATCACTTGGATTAATCGCTTCCACGACTTCGACTTAGCTTGGGTAGAAGAGCCAACAAGCCCAGACGACGTTATTGGCCACGCAACAATCGCTCGCGCAATCAACCCAATACCAGTTGCAACTGGCGAACAAATGCAAAGCAGAATCATGTTTAAGCAATACTTGCAAGCAAATGCATTTGGAATCATGCAAATCGACGCAACTCGAGTTGCAGGTCCACAAGAAGTTGTTCTCGAATACTTGCTTGCTCGTAAGTTTAACAAGCCAGTTTGCCCACACGCAGGTGGCGTTGGATTGTGCGAAGCCGTGTGCCACTTTGCAATGTTTGATTACGTTGCAGTTTCTGGCACAAAGGAAAGCCGCATGATTGAATACGTAGACAATCAACACGAGCACTTTGTGCATCCAACACAAATAAAGAATGGTAATTATGTTGCACCAACTGCCCCAGGTAATGGCACTGAAATGACGCTGGAAACGGCTGAAAAGTATCTTTATCGCGGATAGTTATGCAATTGTGGCTAGCAGTTTACATTAAGCTGTTTATTTTAAATTGCTAGCCACTTTAATCAAGCAATTATTTGATTAAGCAATTATTAATTAAACAATCAAGATTCATAATTTAAGATTCAAAAAGCAAACCACATCATTTAACAAAGGAGTTCATTATGGATTTGCATTTGGAAGGCAAAGTTTTCATCGTAACAGGTGGATTCAAGGGCATTGGTAAGGGCATTACGCTTCAGCTTGCACAAGAGGGCGCAATTCCAGTAGTTATTAACCGCGCAGACCCTGCAGAAGAGACATTCCGCAAGGATATTGAGCAATATACAAAGAACTACGATGTTTATCTTCTCGACTTAAACGACACGGACGAAATCGCTCCAATTATTGAAGAAACCTACAAGAAGTATGGTCATATTGACGGCATTGTAAATAACGCTGGTGTTAACGACAACAAGGATTTGGAATCCACTTCTTGGCGCGACTTCGAGAAGTCGATTCACGGAAACCTTACCCACTACTACGAGACTGTTCACGCTGCTGTAAAGTACTTGAAGGAAAGCCACGGCGCTGTTGTGAATATTTCTTCTAAGACTGCTCTAACAGGCCAGGGCAAGACCAGTGCCTACGCTGCTGCAAAGGGTGGAATCTTAGGCTTGACTCGCGAATGGGCTGCAGCACTTATTCATGACCGCGTGCGCGTAAACGCGATTGTTGTCTCCGAATGCTGGACCCCACTGTATGCCGATTGGATTAAGACCTTTGGCGACGAAGCAGCTCAGCAGGCTCGTTTGAAGGTTATTACCGACAAGATTCCTCTGGAGAACCGCATGACTACCACGGAAGAGATTGGAAACGAAGCTGCATTCCTGCTTTCTGATCGCTCTTCGCACACCACTGGTCAGTGGGTATTCGTTGATGGCGGCTACGTGCATCTTGATCGCGCTTTGTCTTAAATCACAAATGCAAATTTAAGATTAATGCAATTTAACTAGTCGATGGTGCGCAATGCAAAATGTGTGCTTGCGCACCATTGCACAAAATCATTTAAGAACTTAAAATCTTAAACTCTTTGAATTATTCTCACACGGGAGTGACGATGACTACAAAAGAAAACGACAACGTGGTTGTTAACAATAACAAAAGTAGCTCAAAAACTATAATTGCCATTGTATTGGTAACATCTTTGTTCTTCGTATGGGGTTTGACCATGAATTTGGTCAATGCTCTTAATTCCCCATTTGGACATTACTTAAATCTAAACAACACAGAAGCAGCGCTGCTTCAGGTTGCATACTTTGGCGCATACTTTGTAATGGCTATTCCTGCAGGTTTAATCGCAAAGCGCTTTGGGTACAAGGGCGGCGTAATTAGCGGTCTTGCACTCTTTGCAATCGGCGCATTTGCTGTAATTCCTGCAACCGCTACAGCAAGCTATGTTATGTTCCTTATAGCAATGTTTATTATTGCTCTTGGTGCTGCAACTTTGGAAACAAACTGCAACCCATACATTACAAAGCTTGGCGACGAAAAGGGCGAATCCTTTAGAATCAACATGGCACAAAGCTTTAACGGCGTTGGCAGCATTGTTGGCCCGCTTATTCTTGGCAACATTATTGGTAAAACCGTTAAGCAAGGCGAACCAGGATTTGAATTTGCTAAGTCGAAGTTCCTTAGCGATACTCGCATGATTTACATTGTTATTGGCATTGTTCTTATTGCGGTTATTGCAATCTTCTTCTGCTTTAAGCTTCCTACACCTCCAGGAGATGTTGAGGCAGATCAAGAAAATAAGGGCGATTCTTCATTCTTGCATCTTGTTAAGAAGCCATACTTTACACTTGGCGTTATTGCAGAATTTGTATTTGTAGGCCTTCAGGTTGTTGGAATGGCAATGTTCTCATCGTTTGCTCTTAAGCATTGGGGTGCTGGAGTAACAACTGGTATTGCGGCGTCTATGCTTGCAATCGTTTCCTTAATGTTTACTCTTGGTCGCTTTATTACAACGCCTCTTATGACAAAGTTTGATAGCGATAAGATTCTTGGAATCTACATGGTTTTGAGCGCAGTGCTTATGTTTGTAGCATTCCTTGGACTCGGCAAGATTTCTGTAGTGGCCTACATTATCTCCTACCTGTTTGTGTCTATTGGATTCCCAACCGTGTTCTCACTTACCTTAAAGGGAATTCATGGCTCTGCTGCAAAGACTGGCTCTTCCGCTTTGATTATGAGCGTTGTTGGCGCAGCTATAATCCCACTATTCCTTGGATTTGTACAAGATTTTGCTGGCATTGAGGTTGCAGTGTTGCTCACCGTTCCAGGATTCTTGTATGTAGCTTGGTACGCATTGTGGGGTTCCAAGATTGGTCTTGTAGAAGCTAAGTGATTTGCAAAGAACTACAAAGTCTTTATTTGAAAGTCTTTAGAAAGACTTTAGAAAGGAAAGTTTATTATGTCTCAACTTCGTATTTTAGATTCCCATTTTCATATTTGGGATCCAACAAAGCAAGTCTTGCCTTGGCTTGATGGCTTAGACAAGTTAAACCACACCTTTACGTTAGAGCAGCTTGAAAAAGAGTATGCAGACTTGGGTGTTGACTTCCTCGGCGGCGTATATGTTGAGGTTGATGCTGCAGACCACGAGCTAGAAGATAGGCTTATTGGAGAAAATCCTAATCCTAAGATTCTTGCTAAAATGCTTAGAGTTACGTTGGATCCATTTATGCGCGTTCCAATTCACGCAACTGGTATTCGCGAGCCTCTTCACATTCCAAGCGAGCCACGCGGACGCTGCCTAGAGCCTTCGTTTATTGGTGGCCTTAAGGCAATGGCAAAGAAGGGCATGCCTTTTGAGCTTTGCAATCGTGGCGAAGAACTTGGCGGTATGGCTAAAGCCTTTGAGCAAGTTCCAGAAGTGACTGTTGTTCTAAACCATTTGGGCAATGTTCCAGGATTAGACGAGGATTCCTGCGCTGCTTTGCGTGCGTTTGCAAAGCTTCCACACAGCTATATTAAGATTTCTGGAGATAATCCAGTAAATCCAGATATTGTTAAGTTTGTAAAAGACACATTTAGCCCTGATCGCCTACTCTTTAGCTCTAATTGGCCAGTTGTTAAGTTGAATTCTTCACTTAAGCAGCATCTTGACTTAATGGTGGAGCTTTTCGGCGACGACGAAGATTTCTTTATGAATAACGCAAAGAAGGCGTATGGTATTAAACTGTAATTAATTAAATTATTTGAATAGTCGATTTTAATAGTCGATTTTAGTAATCATTGCTTATGGGGTGTAAGATTTTGCCAGTTAAAGTCTTATGCCCCATAATTCAATACACAAAATAATTAAATAAAAGGACGAATTTTATGACTACTTCTAATAGCGCAAAGCTTGACTTGCATGCTTTTAAGGGCGTTTTTTGTCCATCAATAACTGTAAGCAAAGATGACGGAAGCATTGACTACGACTTATGGGCAAAGCACTTAGACCATCTGATTGATTCTGGGATTAATGGCATATTGATTTTTGGCAGCATTGGCGAGTTCTACGCATACCCGCTTAGCGTAAAAAAGGAAGCTGCTAAGTTTGCTATTGAGCACGTTAATCACAGAGTTCCAGTTCTTATAGGCGTTGGAAACACTAATCTTAACGAAGTACTTGACTTTACTAAGTTTGCGCAAAGTTGCGGAGCAGACGCTGTTGTAGCTGTATCTCCATACTACTTTGGACCAACCGCACAAACCGCAGAACACTACTTTGGCGCAATTGCGAACGCAACTAGCTTGCCTGTTATTCTATACAACTTCCCTGCTCGAACTGGCAGCGATTTAACACCAAGCTTAGTTGCAAGTCTTGCTGAAAAATACCCGAATATTGTTGGCATTAAAGACACGGTAGATACTATAAGCCATACTCGCGCAATGATTGATGCGACTAGACGCGTAAACCCAGATTTTGTTGTTTTCTCTGGTTTTGACGAGTACTACACTCCTAACAGGATTGCTGGAGGAAATGGCGTGATTTGTGGACTTACTAATGTAGAGCCAGAAACTTTTGCAGCTTTGCATAAAGCGTATGAGGCTGGCGACTTTGCGCATCTTATTGAATGTGCTAAAAGAATCAGCCACTTGATGGCAGTTTACAATACTACCGACTTGTTTATTTCTGCGATTAAAGCTGCTGTAAATCTTAAGGGATTGCCGATTAGCACGCTTGTTCGCGAGCCTGCAAGTCAAGTTAATAGCGAGCAAGTCGAAGCAATTCGTGCGCTGCTTAAGTAACTAAGTCACTCGCAATAAATCAAGAATAAAAAGAATAAACCCGCACAACGTTAAGAAGTGCGGGTTTGTTTTGTGTTGACTTACGTTATTTTGCGTTGATTTACGCTACGTAAGTTGCATCGCGAATGCTACTTTGTGTAGTGCTCAAAATCTTCTGCAGTATTTACTTGAACGCGCTGCTTAATAATGGACAAAATCCACTCTTTAGCTTGTGCAACAGGAATACCGTTCAATTGGCTACCATCGCGGAAGCGGAAGCTCACAGCATTGTTGTTCACATCCTCTTCGCCAGCAATCAAAGTGAAAGGCACCTTAGACTTAGAAGCGTTACGAATCTTCTTGCCAAAGCGATCGTCGGAGCTATCCATTTCGCAACGAACCATATTCTCTTCCAAATCGCTAATAAACTTTTGCAAGTGTGGAGCAAACTCGTCTGCAACAGGAACGCCAGTCACTTGAACTGGAGCCAACCATGCTGGGAACGCGCCTGCATAATGCTCAAGCAAAATAGCGAAGAAACGCTCAATAGAGCCGAAGAGTGCGCGGTGAATCATTACAGGGCGCTGGTGACTACCGTCAGCTGCAATGTACTCCAACTTAAAGCGCTCAGGCAAGTTGAAGTCGAGCTGAATAGTAGAAACCTGCCAAGTGCGGCCGATTGCATCGCGAGCTTGCACAGAAATCTTAGGTCCGTAGAATGCAGCTCCACCTGGATCGTCCACGAGTTCCAAACCAGAATCTTTAGCAACTTCTGCCAAAGTGTTTGTTGCTTCTTCCCAAATCTCGTCGGAACCAACAAACTTGTGCTCATCCTTAGTGGAAAGCTCCAAGTAGAAGTCGTTCAAACCGAAGTCTTTAAGAAGACCAAGCACAAAGTTAAGCAAGCTCTTCAACTCATCGCGCATCTGCTCGCGAGTGCAGTAAATGTGCGAATCATCTTGAGTCAATCCGCGAACACGAGTCAAGCCATGCACAACGCCAGACTTTTCGTAGCGATACACGGTACCAAACTCAAACAATCGCAAAGGAAGTTCGCGGTACGAACGCTGGCGAGACTTAAAGATCAAATTATGCATTGGGCAATTCATTGGCTTCAAGTAGTAGTCAGCACCCTGACGAGTTACGTTACCGTTTTCGTCGCGCTCTTCGTCAAGCTTCATTGGAGGATACATGCCATCCTTGTACCACTGCAAGTGACCAGAAGTCTCGTACAAGCCGCCCTTAGTAATGTGAGGAGTTTGCACAAAGCTGTAGTGATGCTTTCTGTGCTGCTCACGCGAATAATCTTCCATTGCGTTAATGATTGCAGCACCCTTTGGATGGAACACTGCCAAGCCTGGACCAATCTCATCTGGGAAGGAGAACAAATCCATCTCTTGACCAAGCTTACGATGATCGCGCTTAGCAGCCTCTTCCATGCGAGTTGTGTAAGCCTTAAGCTCTTCCTTGCTAGGCCATGTAGTTCCGTAAATGCGCTGAAGCATAGGATTATGCTCCGAACCGCGCCAGTAAGCTGCAGCAACACGCTCAAGCTTAAAAGCCTTAATATAACGCGTATTTGGCAAATGAGGTCCACGGCACAAATCGCTCCAGACCTTGTTTCCTTCGCGATCCAAATTGTCGTACATGCTAAGCTCGTGCTTGCTGATTTCGCCAGCAGCCGCAGGATCAAGAGCCGCTTCCTTATCTCCAATCAACTCCAACTTATAAGGTTGATTTGCTTCTTCTTCGCGCGCTTCATCTTCTGTTACAACGCGGCGGCGGAAGCTTTGAGACTCTTTAATAATGCGCTGCATATGCTTTTCGATTTGCTTCAAATCGTCTGGCGTAAATGGAGTATCAACATCGAAATCATAGTAGAAGCCGTCTTTAATTACAGGACCTACGCCCAACTTTGCGTCTGGTCGAATTTCTTGAACAGCTTGAGCCATCACGTGTGTAGCGGAATGACGCATGATTGCGATGCCATCTTCACTATCAAGTGCTACTGATTCCACGGTATCGCCGTTATGAAGAGGCGTGTACAAATCACGCAACTCTCCATTTAAACGCACGGCAATAATATTCTTATCTTCCGCGAAAAGTTCAACGCCAGTGAAGCTTGCATCCACCTCCTTGCGTTCCTCGTCTACAGTGATGGAGATGGTATTTTCAGCCATAATTGTCCTTTTCTATCGGGGTCTTGCGTTACTAATGTGCAGACCTGGACTTGTGTGGCGTCGATAAACTTACGCGATTAAAACATAAATAAAACGCGCAAAAAACGACGTCAATCGCACGCATTTTTCACGCGCAATTCTCTGTTACTCTAGAACAACAGAGCGACTTTTTAACAATGATTTTTTGCAAAAACTAGAATAAATCTCATGTATTTTCAAAAAGATGCTTTCACTAAGCTTTACAACTAAATAGAAGCATCCAGCGCAAATCGCGATAGTTCCGCCAGCAGAAAGTCTTAAAATCACAGCTAAGGCAAGTCCTAAAAGCGCTATAAAAATAGAAGACAATACGCACGCAAACACAAACTTGTTAATCGAACGCATTCTACTCTTTAGTGCTGCTGCAGGAGCTGCGATTAAAGATACCGAAACAACAGTTCCAACAGCTGGAATAATTACCGAAACTGTAATGATTATTAGCGCAAGAACAATTCCTTGCATTAATCCGCTTCTGCCTCCTAAAGCTTTGTAATTAGTGGAGTCAAAAGAGCAATGAATCAAATTAGCACTATTAAAACTCCACAATCCTAGTGCAAGAGCGAATGCAATAATCGCAAAAATCACGTCTGCAGGAGTGCAATTAAGCAAAGATCCTGTTAAAAAACCCTCAATTCGCAATGGAAGCGGAGCAAACCACTTGTTCAAAAAGTAGCCGCTAGCAAAACCAACAGTAAGAGTTATTCCAGCAGAAGCTTGAGAAGATATACCCTTTAGTTTAGAAAGAACATGCATCATAAAAGACAAAACAATACAAGCCAAAGCAGCGCCGATAAAAAGACCAATAGACAAAACGTTCTGGTCAATCGTATAAACAGATGTGACTACAACTCCGATTACAGCTCCTGGAAAAGCAGCGTGAGTTATAGACTCGGTGAAGAAAATACGCTGATTAAGCAAAGCCAAAGATCCAACAAAACCGCATAATGCTCCAACAGCGATTGCCTCTACAATAGGAAGAGCGATAATTTGCCAAATACTTACCATTATTACTTTCCACCAGCCTCTATTGCGCTAGACTTTTTCTTTTTAGAAAACACTAGTGCGTATGTAACTCTGTATAAGAATCTTAAAATCAAAACGATTACAAACATTGCGCAAATACTTAGCGCCACTGCAGCTTGTGGAGAAACTGGGTGATCAAGCTCCAAGTTCATAGCGTACATGCCTAATAAAACGCCAGCAATACCAACAGCAACGCCAACAGCCACCATACGCCCAACAGTGCGCGCAACCAATCTTGCGCTAGCTCCAGGAATAACAAGGTATCCAATAACAAGAAGCACGCCAACAGCCGAAGATGCAGAAACTACAACAGACGCAATTGCAACGTTTAGCACAATATCTACAACTAAAGTATTAACACCCATTAAAGGAGCACTAGCGCGGTCAAACGCAACAACAATCTGCTTCTTCCAAGTTAGCGCAAGCAATGCGATTGCAAATAAACAAATAAGCATGGCTTGAGTCATTCTATCGTCTGTAACATCTAACAAGCGTCCAAACATAAGTGCTTCAAGCTGGCCAGACATATCTCCCTTTTTAAGAGATATTACGATTCCAAGCGCAAAAAATGTTGTTAAAACTGTTGCGATTATTGACTCATTGATTTTTTGAGACCTAGATGCCCACACAAGAGCTGCGACCAGAAAAATTGCACAAATCGAAGCTCCTGGAATGATTTGCCCAATTCCTCCATACAATGCTCCGACTACGATTCCAGGAAAAATCCCGTGAACCAAAGCCTCCGCATTAAACTCGGCGCATCTTAAGTTAACAAACACGCCAACTATTCCACTAGCAACCGCAAGAACAATAAGAAGGCAGAAAGGCCTAAAAATGTAGGGAGCGGACGCAATAAAGTCAAATCCTGGTATAGGCTCGAGGATTTTGCGCAAAGACTCAACCAATTCAGCTAGCATTGGATTCGTCTCCTAAAGCAGTGCCAGAAATGCTTGAATTAGTTGAAATACTTGAATCACTTGGCACATTTAACGAATCATTTAACGAAGCATCTTTGTTTGCTAATTGATTCAAAGTAAGACCCGCGCTTGCACCTGGCATACTTCCGCCATAAGCCAAAGATATGTTTTCTTTAGTCATGACTTTTCTAAGAGGCCCAAAAGCCACTTGACGACCAGCCAAAAGTAATGCTTTCTCGCAAATCGCGTCCGCAATTACAAGGTCGTGAGTAGAGACAATAAACGAAATCCCATCTTCTTTAGCGGACTTCATAATATTGAGCAACTCTTTTCGATTCGGCTCGTCTAATCCATTAAAAGGCTCGTCTAAAAGAATCAACGTAGGTCGCGCAACAATAGCGCGTGCAAGCAATATTCGCTGACGCTGGCCTCCAGAAAGATCGCCAAATCGCACATCTGCCCTATTTAGCAAACCAACATGATTAAGAGCGCTCTCAACAGCTTTTTTCTGGCTTTTTTTAAGCAAACCCAGGAATCCAGTTTGCCTGCTTAAGCCCATTGCTACAACTTGACGAGCGGTGATTGGAAAAGTCAAATCCAAATCAACTTGTTGAGGAACGTAGCCTATAGAAACCGTTTTTGGCATTGTTAAGCTTCCATGACTCACTCGCACAATACCAATAATCGCCTGCAAAAATGTTGTTTTTCCAGAACCATTAGGCCCAATCAAAGCTAAAGCCTCTCCAGCTTCTACACTTCCGTTAAGACCAGTTACAACAGTTTTATAACCGTACGCTAAGTCGCAATCTTTCATTGCGAGAACGCTCTTATTCACTATAAATTAGCCTTCTTTTAACTACTTTTGTAACTACTTCTTGTAACTACTTTTGTAGTGATTTATTATTTTCAGCTACTTATGTAGCTACCTATTAACTACTTTTTCAAAGCAGTTTTTACAGATTCTGGAAGGTCTGGAACTTTGCCATCCCAAGCCTTAACAAGAGTCTGAACATTGTGAGCAATGGAACCAATATAAGTCTCGCCAGCAGAGCCAACAGGGCCAAGAGAATCGCCGTAAAGCGCATCGTCGCCAATAATCGCCTTTACTCCTGCAGCAGCAGCAACGGCCTTAATTGACTTGGAATTGTTGGAGTTTTCGGCAAAAATTGCTACAGCACCAGACTTTTTAACAGCTTCCGCAGCTTCCTTAATATGGTCTGCGGTTGCGTCTTGCTGGCTGTTAAAGTCGGAAAGCGCTGCGCCAATAAACTTAACATTGTAGTCGCGCGAGAAGTATCCGAATGCGTCGTGCGAAGTAAAGAGTACGCGATGTTCCTGCGGCACACTGTTCAAAGCCTCCGTAGCCCAAGAGTCTAAATCAGTAAGCGACTTAACAAACTTTTCAACATGCTCGTCGAAGATTGACTTGCTTTCTGGAAGAGCCTTGCCAAGGAAGTTACCAATATTCTTGACTTGAATCATAGTGTTCTTAGTGCTGGTCCAAATATGTGGATCATACTGGAATTCTGGTTCCTTCTCGCCTTCTTCTGGTGGGAATGGCCACTTTTCGGCATGAACTTTTTCAACACCGCGGTCAATCTTGTAAGGAAGATTCTTTTCTTTAGCAGCTTGCGCTTTGGAATCCTTGATTTCGTCTGCGGTAAGAATGCCCGAAGTTACACCCATTGTGCCCTTAAAACCAGTAGCTTTTACAGCCTGATCTAAGAAGTGCTCAAGATCTACTCCAGAAACAAGCATTAAATCTGCTTTAGAAAGCGCTTTGGATTGCGCTGGCGTCATCTCGTGCTCGTGTGCAGATGCGTTTGGAGCAAGCAAGCATGTAAGGTTGATTGTTGACTTTGCTTTGTCTAAAGGCGCGCCAATCACAGACTTTTTGCCTTGAGAATCAGTCTTATTAAGGCTTAATCCAGATTTTGCATCTGCAGTGGATGCAATTTGAGTTACGTAATCGCAGATTTGCGTAGTTGTTGCAACCACGTTTACTTGATTGCCGTTAGTCTTTTGATCTGCTGTTTTAGCTGTAGACCCACATGCGCACAAGCCAACAGTTAGCAAAGCGGCGGTGGCTGCGGTGGCAAAAATTCGTGCAGTTTTCACTATTTTCCTTTCCGGAATTTATGAATTCACATTATTGAAATTCACATTATTCATTATTGCAATTTTTCTTGTGTTTTCCTTAAGCACTTTAACTTGTGCTATCTTTGTTTAATCTTGTAATTAGGAAAGATTATCGTTAGCAATAACGTTTTAAGCATAGAGAAAATAAAAAGCTTGGTCAATAAAATCACAAAAAATTATCGGAATTTTTTACAAAACAGCGTGTCGCAATTTTTTTGTTTGATATAATTGCGATTTTTCTTGCGACCTTTCTTGCGATTTGCCAATAAATGATGTATAGGAACGCAAAATTGTCACTACTATCAAGCAATAATCACACATAATCAACAATCGCACACAATCAACAATCGCATATATTCACTAGAATCGTAAATATGACTCCACTTCTAAACACAGCCAGTATAGATGCAAAAGATGCTAGCAAATGCTTAAAAAAGCCAAACGAATCGAGCAATAAGTACTCTAGAGGCGTTCTTGGATTAGCAACAGGATCAAACGCATACCCAGGAGCGGCCGTTTTAAGCGCAAAATCTGCATCACGCAGCAACATTGGCATGGTTCGATACGCGGGGCCACTTAGAGCGCAAAATCTTGTTTTACAAGCTGTTCCCGAAGCTGTTGTTTCGGATTGCTTGCAAGGAAAAGTCAACGCTATAACTGTTGGATCTGGAATCCCAGATTATGAGCATTGCAATGATGATTCCACAAAATCGCAACGAGACTACATTTTAGACTTACTTAAACCATATAGCGCGCATAGCGCATGTAGCGCACAAAATCAAGAAAACACAAACCTACCGCCTGTATGCGTAGACGCTGGAGCGCTTGATTTATTGCCTAAAAAAGTTTGTGAAAAAGTTGTTTTAACTCCTCATGCTTTAGAATTAAGCAAGCTATTAAAACGTTATAACCTTGATTTTAGTGCGGAAAATATTGCAAAAAATCCTGTAGAGTTCGCTCAAAAAGCGGCAGATCTTACTGGAGCAACCGTTCTTCTTAAAGGCTCTACAACTGTTGTTGCATCTGCAAAGAACTTGAACTTGCCAATATTTACTTGCAAATATGGCCCATCTTGGCTTGCAACCGCAGGGTCTGGAGATGTTCTTGCTGGACTTTTAGGCGCGCTTCTTGCACAGAACAATTGTGAACTAAATCAAAATGCAAACTACGCATTAATCGCTGCTAGCGCGGCTGTAATCCATGGATTGGCTGCAAATTTGGCTGCAAGATCGTATGCAAAGTCGTATGAAAAAAGCGTTTACAATAATTGCGCAAATTACAAAAATTACGAAAATATTGAGCATCCAATAGTCGCAAGCGATATTATTGATGCATTGCCTTATGCTCTTGGATTTTTAATGAATCTTGATTAGTGAAAGAAGAAAAATGACAAGCGAAAATATCAACACAAATATCAACACAAATGCAGAATCTGTTGAAATTCACGACGTAATGTTCGATTATTGCAAAGTTTTGCTCGAGTGGAATTGCAGGAATTGCTTGCAAAAACAGTTCCCAGATTTGGTAGACACGATTTGCCCTAATGGCACTTTTGGAAAAGACGATTTGGCTGGATTCTATGAGTTTGAAGATCGCATGGACGGCGGCGAACTACTAAAAGACCTTTTGCCAGAATACGATAGGCGATTTGGCAAGGATCTTAGCAACGCTTTTCAATGGTATTGCGCACACTACGATCAAGTTCTTACGCGAATGATGCCTGGAATAGTCGATTTGTTGCACGATTTACGCAAAGCTGGGTACGGCGTTTGGGGATTGACTAACTGGTCTAGAGAGACTTTCCCACTCGCATTGCGTAAATTCCCAAAACTAAACACGCTTTTACAAGGCACAGTTATTTCTGGCGTTGAGCATTTACATAAGCCACAGCCCGAGATTTTTGAGCTTGCTATGAGCAGATTTGGGTTAAAACCGCAAACAACTGTTTTCTTCGACGATAAACCAGCAAATATTGATGGCGCGCATAACGTTGGAATGCATGGGTTTGTTTTTACTACTACCGAACAAGCTCGCAAAGATTTGGCATCGCTGGGCGTTAGATTATAGGCTTTAGATTGCAAGCATTAGATTGCAGTCTTTAAGCCAAAGTCGCAAGTTTGTAGGCGTTAGATTATTAGACTATAAGCGTTAATCGCAAGATTATAGGCGTTAGTTTATAGTTGTTATAGTTGTAATAGTTGGAAATAGTCAAGTATAAATCCCAAAAATCGGAAGGCTCTTAATAATGACGCTGCTGCAATTAAAGTACATTGTGAAAATCGTAGAGTGTGGATCTATGAACGAAGCTTCGCACGAACTTTATGTTTCACAACCAGCGTTAAGCTCTTCCGTAAAAGAGCTGGAGCGAGAGCTTGGAATCGAGATTTTTACAAGGTCTTCTCAAGGAATTGCATTAACGGTTGACGGAGCTGAGTTTTTAACATACGCGCGCCAAGTTTTAGACCAGGCAGATTTGCTAGAAGAGCGCTACAACAGCACTAAGCCAAGGAAGCAGCTTTGCAGTGTTGCAACTCAGCATTACATGTTTGCTGTTGAGGCTTTTGTAGACATGATTCGCAGCATAGATTCTAACGAGTACGAGTTTTCACTAAGGGAGACTCGCACAAAGAACATTATTAATCAAGTGACTTCAATGCGCGCAGACCTTGGTTTGCTTTATCTTTCCGACTACAACAAAGACGTTATTGGAAAAATGCTTCGAGAAAAGCATCTTGAGTTCCATCCTCTTTTCCGCGCTAATTTGCACGTTTTTATTTCTAGGAACAATCCGCTCGCAAATCGCAAGAAGCTTACTTTGGATGATTTACGACCATATCCATTTATTCAGTACGAGCAGGGTGAGGATGGTAGCTTCTTCTTTACAGAGGAGGCAGTTTGGCCTCAGCACCCGCCTAAAAAGATTAATGTTACAGACCGCGCAACCATTTTGAACTTTATTATTGGTCTTAATGGTTTTACGATTTGCACTGGAATCGACAATGGCGACTTGAATAACGAGAAAATCGTGACCATTCCGCTGGATTGCGAAGAAACAATGCTTGTTGGGTGGATTAAGAATGAGCGCACGAATCTTTCTCCTGCAGCGCTCGCGTATCTTTCTCAACTCGAATCTGTGCTAATTAAACACGGGTATCAAGTAATAAATAGAGCTAAGTAGACGGCTACGCGTAGCACTACGCGATAAAACTGTGCGTAGAGCTGCGCGATAAAACTACGCATATAAGTTTGTTGGTGTAGCTACAGATTTTGCAATTAGCCCTTATTTTGGGTTATTAACACGAATGTGAGAATGATTGCAGGTGCCCCCTGTGGGATTCGAACCCTTGAGGATCTACCATTAGCACTCGGAAGATTTATCAAAAAAGTGATACGAGTACCGTTTGACCGTTCTCATCTAGCATAATAGGCTCCTTTTATTTTTCCTTACTACCCGTTAAGCCAGCAGACAGGCCAGCAATACCAGCGGCTAGAGTGAACCCAATACCAGCAAATGGCACTTGTAGGATAACGTTTGTTACCGCGGTAATAGCGCAGATAGCTGAAATAATGCCTAATACTCTTGTTTTACTCATAATCGTGTGGAAAGATTGAGGCTAGGGGTTCTAGCCACTACCATTGGTTGGAACCCCCGTTTTTTACTTGCGCTTATTATTGTATCATGAATCTAGTAAGGCAATAACGACATTAGGGAGTCACCCCTCGTATGCGGAAGTGCCCATATGATAAACTTGTATTGAGAGCTGGGGCTCCCCTTACCCTTTAATCTCGTAACGAGTTGGTTTGGGGGAATGACCAGCTCTTTTGCAATAGTTAATTTTCCCGTTTTCTATTATGCAAACGCAATTTAGCTTCTAAACACTTTCTATAAAATCACAGTAATAGAGCGCAACCGCATGCTCAGAATAAAATATTTGCAAGCGATACACGCAGTTTTTACAAGAGTCTATGTTAACTTGCATAAAAAAAAAAACGAATAAAATTTATACCACATATGCAATTTTAAATTTACTTTTATTTTTTTGCATATTTTTAGATTAAAGCTAGAAAAGGAAGAAAGATGACTGAAGGAAATGAAGCCATTCATACAAATCAGAATTCTCAACATGAATACAAGCATTTAAGCGGACTTGGCGTGTCTGCACTCGTATTAGGAATTATAGGTATAGTATTTTCATTCGTTCCGATTATAAATAACATCTGTCTTGTTCTGGGAATATTAGCCATTGTATTTTCTGGCTGCTCGTTCCACTCAACAGGAAAGAACGGTAACAAACGTGGACGCGGAATGGTAATTGCTGGACTCGTTCTTGGCATTCTTTCAATAGTGATTACTTTATGCATGCAAGCTAGCTTCAGCAATTCTCTAAATAAAGCTACATCAGGCTTAGATAAGGCAAGCAAGAAAATAGATAATATGGCAAAAGGTATTGCTAATGAAAATGCTAAAGAAATGAAGCTTCAGGTAAAAGGAACAGGCCCAACTGATATCAATTTGTCAGTTGCTGGCTCCAGTAGCAATGAGAGCTCAGATAATGGTACTTGGGAAAAAGTTTTAACTGGCAAAGACGCTAAAAAAGACTGGACTGTTATGGCTACACCAAAACTTGATATCAACAATCCAACGTCAGATAGCTATCAAGTAGAATGCTCCATTAGTGTTGATGGAAAGCAAATATCTCATAAGAGCGCAACAGGAACAGCTGCTAATGTAATGTGCATGGCATCCGATACAACGACTAAGTAATAAAAAAACGTTTTATAACATAAATAAAAGCCTGATTACCGTTTTAATCAGGCTTTTTCTTTGTTTATAAATGCATAGCCTCAGACAGATTTAATTTTGCGATTATTGAATCTTCTATGTTTACGGCTCGACAATATCGCTTGCTTTAACTTCTTTATCACTCTTAGAAACTTCAACTGTAGGCGTAGATACACTTATGCCAATCATAAAATCCCTATCAAAACTCCCAAATATTATTTTTAAATTTTAGCAAAAGGCATAATTTTTATTCTTTTATTGCATGATTATGATTAGTGATTATATTTAGCAAGTAATTCCGCAAGCTTGTTTAATCCTGCTTGGCGCTCGCGAACATCAACAGATTCAGCCAAATCTGCAGCACACACTGCGATCGGCATAAAGGATTTTGTCAGCGTTTCTTCTGTGCATTCTGTAATATGCAAAGACATATTTTGGTGAATAAAATCGAAAATTTTAGAATCTTCAATAACACGAAGTTTAACGTTTGCCATTGAACTACTTACACCATCTTCGCTATTCTTAAGATGAAACTTATTTATTAAATCTTCTAAATTATTCCTGCTTATATATCCCTCTATTTTGTCAGTTTGCGTAAGTTGGAATTGTGAGTGCAGACTCCCAGTTGCAGCAGAAAGTATCAAGTTATCAGAAAGTTCTGCTAAACGCGATTTTCTACACCAATACTCCATTGTTTTTGTGCGATTTTTAGATCTGTTAACCAAATTTTGCGGACTAATCGAGCGCAAATATGCTTCTATACGATACTTCTGCTGCCTATTGATCCACGAAACTTCACAACCACTAAGCATAAACAATGCAGCAAAAGCCGATGACGGAGCATATGCTCTACCACTTTTAGAGTTTTGTTGCTTATAACGATTTACAGAATCTAGTGAAATTAAAATCTTCCTACTTCCAAATGTGTATGTTGTTAGTAAATGATTCGAGCACAATGCGCTAATTCTCTGTGTGCTAACTGATAGCCGAGCTGCTGCTTCCGCGCGCGTAAGAAGAGTATCATTCACAAAAATAGACATAACACAAGTGTATCAAAATTGTTGCGTTAAGGAAACAGTTTTGATACGTGTACGTTGTCATGTAGACGGTTTTGTATGCAACATAAACAATAAACACATGACTAATCCGTAGTTCAGTAGATAATAGACGCATGAATATTGCAGATCAGCATAAAAAGGCAGCAGAGTTTATTGAGCGCTGGCAAGGTCGCGGCGACGAAAAACAGGAAACACAGAAGTTTTGGCTTGATTTTATGCAAAACGTTCTAGACGTTCCAAACGCAATAAACAATACCGAGTTTGAGTATCGCACTGCTGGCGGCGGATACATAGACATGTTGTGTACCGACTCTCGTTTTCTTGTTGAACAAAAAAGTAAGAATGTTGATCTTGATAAGCCAGAAGAACGTCAAGGTACCTTGGTTACTCCAGCTGAGCAAGCTGTAAGATATTCCTACAATCTTCCACTCACTAACTGTTCGCATAGTGTTTTGCTTATATGCTGAAGATGCTGGAATATAATCAGCTTCCATAGCTAGAATTAGCAAAGGTGAAAACGTGAATACAGAGACACTACTACGCATATGTCAATACTTGGAATGCGACATCAAAGACATTTGCGAAGTAAAACAGGTAAAGAACAATGAGGTGAAATAATGAAGAACATTTTTGACACAGTAGCAAGCCTCCTGCTTTCAAACAATAAATACAAAGCCGAAGACGGTAAGCTTCTTAAAGCTGTTGTTTATAACGATGTTATGGCAATGAATGAGAATTTGCTGACGCTTCTCCTCTCTAACGAAGACGTAAAAGAAACCTTCTTCAAAGACATTCAAGGTACGCTTGTTTTTGATAAGCAAAAGTTTGCTTGGTTTATGGAATCAAAGGAATTCTTGCCTGACTCTTACACGGCTTACACAAACAAAATTGGGCTTACGCATAACGGCAGTTTCATATCGCAAACAAACGATGTTGTGCTCGACTTCCCTTACAAGGATTGTGTGCTGGAAGGCGGTCAAGATAAAGACGATCAAAAACGAAGCGAGATTTTCTACAACGAAACGATAGCAAGTGATGAAATCTCGCGCATGCTTGCACCTAAAGTCTTCACGAATGCTAAACGTTATACGGCGGTTAGCAAAAACAATATAGGGGGGGGGGGCAGAAAAATATATTAGTGTTGAAGAAGAAGCAGGCATAACGCTTAACGATGATGATAATTTAATTATAAAAGGCAACAACCTTATTGCCTTAGCAAGCCTACTGAAACGCTACGAAGGCAAAGTAAAGTGCATATATATTGATCCACCTTATAACACTGGCAATGACAGCTTTAACTATAACGACTCATTCAACCATTCCACATGGCTAACGTTTATGAAAAATAGGCTGGAGTTGGCAAGAAAGTTGCTCCGTGAGGATGGCTCTATTTTTGTTCAGTGTGACGATAATGAATACGGGTATCTCAAAGTATTGATGGATAACATTTTTAATAGAGATAACTTTATTGCAACTTTAGTATGGCACGGTCGAGGAGGACGCCAGGATTCTAGTTTTATTGCACAAGTTCATGAAAGCATTATTTGTTATGCTAAAAATAAATCTCAAGCAAAATTCTACAAGAAGTCAATTGTTGATACAGACAGATATCCCTACAATGATGAGAGAGGCAAATACAAGACTCAACTTATTAGAAAATGGGGTTCTAATAGTAAGAGAACAGATCGTCCAAACTTATTTTATGGAGTTAAATTCAATGACGAAACTGTATTCCCTATTCTTCCTGATGGAGAAGATGGGTGCTGGAGATGGAGTGAAAATAAACTAATATTTGAAATTAACAATGGAAACGTTGAGGCACGTAAGCGCAAAGACGGAATTACTGAACTGTACCAAAAAATTTATCAAACCAGAGAGGACAAATCTGTTGTTTATACTTCATGGATTGAAAATCGATGGGTTAGTGAATCAAAAAATCATCTGGATGAATTATTTGGCTCTTCTCCGTTCGACTACGCAAAACCTGAAAGTCTTATTGATGAATTAGTTTCACTTGCAACAACTGTGAATGACCTTGTCCTTGACTTCCATCTTGGCTCTGGTACTACTGCTGCGGTTGCTCATAAAATGGGACGCCGATACATTGGTGTTGAACAAATGGATTACATTCAAGACATAACTGTTGAACGCTTGAAGAAAGTTCTTGAAGGCGAACAAGGTGGTATTTCTAAGTCTCAAAACTGGCATGGTGGCGGCTCTTTTGTTTATTGCGAGCTTAAAGAAGACGCTAACACGCTTATTAACACTATTCAAAATGCAACTGAAGATACTATTGAAAGTGTAAAAGCTGCCATTTACGCAGATGAGCGTATTGTACCTTATCTTACTAAGCAGGAACTCGCTGATGCGGATAAAGACTTTGAGAATCTAACGTTAGAAGAAAAGAAGCAGGCGCTCATCAAGCTTGTAGATAAGAACAAGCTGTACGTTAATGCTTCAGATATGGATGATGAAAGTTATCAAATCAGTGATGCCGATAAAGCTTTTACGAAGTCTTTCTATGAGGAGGCATGATCCATGGCTGAATCATTCTTATACGAAAAACTCGATACACTTAAAGAGATTAATGAGCTTGCACCTATGCCAGATATTATTGAGCATAGTTTATCTAGAAATATTGTTTTGCGAGAGTACCAAAAAGAAGCTTTCCAATATTTCGTTACTTACTTTAAAAAAGACGCTTTGCATAAGAATAAGCAGATTCATACTCTTTTTCACATGGCAACAGGCTCTGGTAAAACGGTGATGATGGCAGGGCTTATACTCTATCTTTACACAAAAGGCTATCGCAAGTTCCTCTTCTTTGTGAACCAAACGAATATTTTGAAAAAGACGGAAGAAAACTTTTTGAACACGCTTTCATCTAAGTATCTTTTTGCTGATAATCTTTCCTATCTTGGTACAAAAATTAAAGTGAAAAAAGTAGACCGATTTAGCGACACGGTTCTAGATGATGATATTGAGCTGCTATTTACTACCACGCAAAAGTTACATACGGATATGTGGTTTGCTAAAGAAAACGCGCCAACTTACGCTGATTTTGAGAATGATAAAATCGTTTTTATTTCGGACGAAAGCCATCACATTAATTCTTATACGAAGAAAAAGACTAGCACTGAAGAAGATGCTGATAAAAGCTGGGAATACACGGTTAATAATGCTTTTAGCTCCAATAAAGACAGTGTTCTACTTGAATTTACAGCTACAGCTGATCTTAAAGATAAAAACGTACTTGCAAAATATACTGATAAAATCATTTACAACTATCCACTAGAACGTTTCCGTGAAAGTGGCTACACTAAAGACTTCCAAAACTTTGCAACCGATACGAATCTCTGGGATCGCACGCTTATAGCTCTTATTCTTAGTGAATATCGTCGCTACCTATTTGCGGACTTAAAACTGAATATTAAACCAGTTATTATGCTTAAATCGCAAAAGATTAAAGAGTCTGAAGCTTTCCATGATGAGTTTTTCAAAAAGCTAAATCAGCTCACAAGCTATGAAATCATGGCTTTACGCAGCGCTAATATTCCGCTTCTTTCTAAGGCTATAGCTTATTTTGAAGAAAAAGATGACACCCTCGAAAACCTGGAGCATAGTCTTAAGAACTCTTTTGCTGAAGATAACACAATCATCATGAATGGGTCTTCAGACGATAACGACGCTAACCAAATTAAAGTGAACTCACTCGAAGATAAAAATAATCACATACGACTTATTTTTGCTGTTGACATGCTCAACGAAGGCTGGGATGTATTAAATCTTTTCGACATAGTGCGCTTGTATGATAGCCGACAAGGCAGTGGTAAAGCAGGTCAGATTGGCTCCTATACGATTAAAGAAGCTCAACTGATTGGTCGTGGAGCGCGCTATTGTCCATTCGTATATGGAGGCGATGTTGACCTTAAGTTTAAGCGCAAGTTCGATGGTGATCTTACGAACGATTATCGTATTCTGGAAACAATGCTTTTCCATAGTCTGAACGATTCACGCTACATTGCTGAGTTGAAACAGGCGCTTGTTGTTACTGGTTTGCAAGCAGAAAACCCAATTACTCGTGAATATACGCTTAAAGAAGAATTTAAGACTTCTGAATTTTACCAAAGATCATACGTCTACTCTAATGAACGCTTGCCTCGAGGACGTGCGAATATTTCAACTATTGAAGATAGCTTGAAAACAAAAATATACCGTTACTCGCAAAAATCTGTATACGGGAAAGTAGTAAACCTTTTTGGTGAAACTGAGAATGTTAATAATTTAATTGCAAAACCAGTATCGAAATCTTTTAAGGATATTGATTATAATATTTTATCTGGCGCAGCATCCTGCTACCCAGAACTCTGCTTTAATGTTATAAAAGATAAATATCCTAATGTTACTTCATTAAAAGAGTTTTTAACCTCGGATAATTATCTTGGAAATTCTATTTTAGAGATTACGCAAACTCAAGATAGTATAAGCGGTAAAGATTTATTTGAAGCTTGTAAGAAAGCTTTTTCGCAAATCGCATCATATATTGCGACTATTAAACAAGAGTTTGTTGGAAGTACTGTGTTTAAGCCACATATGCTTAAAAATGTTTTACATAACAAAAAGATATCGCTTAATTCAATTACTGCAGATGGCGGTCATGGTGACTCGCAAAACAACTGCGTTAACGATGATTATCGCATGAATCTTGTTGATGAACCTTGGTACGTTTTTACGGACAATTATGGTACGAGCGAAGAAAAACTATTAGTAAAATATTTTAAGTCAACTATTGAGCCGAAGCTTAAAGCAAAAGGACTTGAATACTATCTTATTAGGAATGAGAGAATCCCTGAGCTTGCCATTTATTCGTTTGATTCAGGCGAACGTTTTGAGCCTGATTTCTTGCTCTTTATTCGTGAGAAAGAGTATAAGGATGTTAAAACATATCAAGCATATGTTGAGCCTAAAGGTAGTCAACTTTTATTTGAAGATGAGTGGAAAGAAAAATTATTAGGGCAGATTGAGAACAACTACAAAATTAACGATATTCTAGGAAGAGGATACAAGATTATAGGTCTTCCATTCTTTAATCAAGAAAACAGAATGTCTGAATTCGACAAAGCACTAAACGATTTAGTATCAAAATTATAGTGAGGTAATAGTAGTGATAGAAAATACTTATCCAGTTGCTCTTTCTCGCTTATGCGATAAAGACGATACGAAAGAAAAACAAGCTGAGAGAGCAATCACTTGGCTACGCAAACAATCTGGTGGCAGTATTACTGTAATAACACCTAGAAAGTATTTTGAAAATAGTGCAATAAAACAGTTAATTCAGATTAAAGGTGTTAAGCACTACTCGTGGCGAGAAAATGACGGTCAGTATCTTACTGGTCGCGTATTATATGCTTGGCCAAATCATGAAAGACTAAGTAATTTATGGCACTCTCAGTTAGATGCCTTAGCGGTTATTGAATGGGGTGAAGATAAAGATTGGATGACGATAGCTAAACCTATCATTCTTCTACCCAACAAAATAGTTAAACCAACAGCTACCGATGATTTTGAACTCGGTAAATTACCTAATGGAATTAGTGATATCTTATCTTATCTCGCTGGTATGGCTGATGGATATTCTCAATGTATGAAATGGAACGAAGTTGAACAACTGAAATCCGACCTTATGGAATGTCCTGCACGATGGGAGGCGGTTACTACTGAACAAATCAAACAGGAATGTTTGCATCTTGGAATGAAATTAACTGACATAGATAAAATAACTGAGTTACTTGCACGTAGGCAACATGGAAACACTTTCAATCTTTCCAAAAGCAGCTATAAAGGTTTCAAATTTAAGCCGAACATGTGAATAAAAGATAATCCCACTGCAATATTCTTAAAATCAACATTTCCGAACATAAACAGGTGGGTGCAAAGTGTGTGCACTTTTAACGATAGGAAAAGCAATCGTTAAAACTTTAATTGCCATTTATAACTTTCTCAATATCTCTTTTCCCATAAAGCACACGAGAAACCACAACTTCATATTTTTCTTCAAAAACAAAATAAAAAATAAGAAAATTATCACACGCCATAAATCTTAAACCTCTACTTCTCCATGGCTCAAAACTAACTAAACGATGCACAAGAGGAAACTCATCAAGAGTCAATATTGCTTTCTCCAACCTATTTACCTGCCCCTGCGCGTTTTTCAAAGACAGTAAATTAAACGCAATATAAGCATAAATACCACGCAAATCTTCCTCAGCCTCACGCGAAATGTGCACCGTGTAAATCATAAGTCAAATTCCTTATGCAAATATTCAAAAACCTTACTCGCAGGCTTCACATCACCAGATAAAACCGACTTATAACCCTTTTCCAACTCATCATTCAACTCACCTTGAGTCATAGAACTCACATCACGCGGCTCTCTATAACCCAATTTCACATCAAAAGGAAGCCCCTGCTGTAAAACAACCTGCTTATAAAACATAGTAATAGCACTCGAAGGAGGAAGACCCAAAGAATTCAATATATACTCTGCCTGCTCTTTTAACTCTGGATCAATACGAGTATACAAGTTAGCTGTTTTCGCCATACAATCACCCCTTATTTCTTACGATGATTATACAACATTGCATTGGCATTGCATTAACATTAGCATTAGAAAATTACACTTATACGTAATATTAAAAGCCAAATCGCATTCAAAAACCGTAAGAAACCAGCTAATAAACTTAAAACATAACAAAATCAAGTCACAAAACTTACACAAAAACACTACTCATCTTGATATTCAAGCAAAGCATCAGTATCAATCGTTTTAATCTCAAACGTTTTTCTTGTTGAAACACAAAAATTATGCTTAGTCATAAGATTTGCAAGCTTCACACCATCAACAAAAATAATATGATGATTGTCAGCATAATCCTTAGCTTTCTGCGAAAACCTAGACGTTGTAACAAAAAGACCATGCACTTGCTTACCAGCAATTGCACCAACTAGACTACTATACGCTGGCTATACTAAAGGAGAAATTATAAAAAAGATTGATTTGAATAAGGAAAAAACTCAGAGCTATACATTCATAGAAAAGACTCAAAAAAAAACAGCCATAAAAATATATGAAGAAAAGTTCACATAAATCTATAGAAGCCTGCAGATATCTAGTCCGTAGGCTTCTATAACTATTAGAGTAGTCAGTAAATATTTTTAATTTAAATCAAACAATATATATACATTATCTATAAAAGTTTTGCTTTTTGCAATTCTACTATTTCCACCAAGTTCTTTATACTTTCGGTATATTTTATTAGAAATCTTAGCTATAGAAGCTTCTGTTATATTATTCAAATCAAAGTTTTTTAAATCAATAAAGCTTAATTCTTTCTTCTTTAGTGCGTCAGCAACAACTGCATATATAACATAAAAAAGTATGTCATTTACTTCAGTGTTAGTCATACTCCTATAAGTTTTTAAAGTATTTTGAACCCTTCTTCCTATGCTAGCAGCCTTATAATATGCTTCTAGATCTTGATTATCTTCATATAAGTATTTGTATGTTCCCTCATCTGTTAACAATGTTGATGGCCTTGCTCTCGCAAAATCAGGTTTTCTTAGTACAATCGAAATTAAACATTGAGCAAGAAAGGAAACACTAATTATATCGACAGCTTTTTTCTTTTGATTTTTATAATAATTCTTTCTTCTGTCATAATACAATCCCCTGTTTTTGAAATACATTTCAATCTGCAAATGAATTGTATCAGTTACCCTTAAAGACGATTTCGGAATGCTTGTTTGATTGTTAGTAGAAAAAATAATATTATCTCTAGACTCCTCACTTTCAGGTCTTATAACTCTAACTAAAATTGTCCTATTATCTTCATCAATTCTTCCACTTCGTTCTGAGAAATAATTATATATTTCTCTTGAAGTCTGCAATCCATTAACTATTTCAGGATTTACAACTTGCAAAGATTTATTTGTTATTAATTTAATATCTGTCGAAAGAATTGTCACCCCATTATTTAGCCACCAAAAGTCCTCGTTCCCTTCACCCTCTAGCGTATTAGCAATAGAGGAATTAACACTATTATGACCCTGATAGTCTCTAACATTTGCTTCAAAAAATGTTTTTCTTAAAAATAGATTATCGTCTGTAATGAATCTAAAATATGTACCCAATTTAACTAAACTAATATACTCATTTTCACTTAATGAAATCGGCTGATCCGCCAATTCCAAATTAACTCTTGTCTCACTATCCGCATTGTACATATCCATTAATTGATCAGCGGTAATAAAACGCACATTAACCTCTGATGAGGGATAATACTCTTTAACAAGTGTGTTTAATTCTTCTGCTTGCATAGTGACATTAGAATGAATCTCAGTACCTAAAGTAATATAATAATAGAAAAATCTCACCTTGACTTGACTTCTAACCAACTTGGCTATAACATCTCTAAAAAGTCCAAAAGATTCAATCGTAGTTTCGTTGTATCTGTTTGAGAAACTATCTAATGTTTTTGACATATCTAAAAGATTGCCAGAGACAGTTTTCCACTTCATTAAAGCATCTTCTCCAAATGAAGTAGTATTTTTAGACTGTAAAATGAAAAAATCCAAATAAGACCCTTTTGTAGCATTCAATCCGTCTACTTGGTCGGCAGTAATTAATTCACCATTCAAAAAAATATATAAGTTATCACATCCTCCATCATTACCACCACCAGAATTACCACTATCAATTTCTTCATCACTAAGATTAAAATCTTTTAATACTTGTGAAGCTGCAAAATGTTCAAAATAAGTGCTTATATCATTATACCCACTACTCTCTTCAAATTCTTGTTTAATACATTCCTTTAATAATATTTGATTATTTGTCAGCTGAGTTGCCATTTTCAATCCTCCACTCTATTTTTTATATATTTCCTAATTTTGATTCCCTTATCTTTAGGCTTATTCGTATTCTCCGGAATTGCCCAATATGAACCTTTTTATTGCACCAGCAATTCTACCTTCGCTACATAACACTTGAATTCGTCTAACTGATATCCCTCATTTTTCTGACACCTGCCTTATTGACATATATCTCATTTTTAAAACTCATATCCCATTGTATTTTACTTGCATGTATTTTTTGCTTTTCATTAATAATGAAATTCCAAAGTATGAACAATATCAATATTAGATTCTTCCTGTGCAAACACCCCTTACGAGTTTCTTAACACCCTTATCATTGAAAAGGCACCTTTAAAATAAAAAACTGGCCTTTCTATTAGCTAGAACAACAATTATTTTTATTTGATTTTTCTTAAATTCTTTATTTTAAGTTCTTTGAAGAGAGTGAAGTGTAGATTTTTGTATTATTTTGAGTAAAGTTATCTCTCCCCCCATATGATACAGTACATTCCCTTATGCATAAATTTACCACTTCACAGGGTGGGTGCAAAGTGGCGAATCGACTTGCATGAGCGATTAAATATAATTCGCGAATGCACTTCGATTCGCTGAGCTTGCTCAAAGTTGAAAGCACAGTGTGCTTTCAACGCAAGCGAAGTACGTTAACATCCTGTGCACTCGACCCTAGAGCGTTGATATCTTCCCTCAAACAGCAAAATCACTCTCAAAGACCGCGAGAACCCAGCTTAAAGCTACTTCGCATTAAACCTTTTAACGATAGCCCTCGCCAGCCCCTGCTACATAAGAGCAAAAAATGCACCCACCTAATCAGCCTTTGACATCAATACGACACTCTCAACGTGAACAGAAAGCAAACAGTTTCAGAGTACAAAAGGAAAAGTTTCATTGCATACAAGAGTTAAGAAACTAGACCCCTACTTCGTAGTATTGCTAGCTGTTGATTAAATGTTTTATACTCTTTCACTCCGCACACCTCATAAAAATGGTCAGGGCACCGTATGCTGGGTTATAGGCCAAAAAGTGTGTAAGAAATCATGTATCACGCATTGCAATACAAGCGTTTTGCGGTAATCGAATCTGTTTTCTGCACATTCTCCACCTGGACAAAAAGTGCGTAAAAAATAAGCTCATAACCCTTATGGCAGTAAGGCTCAATGTATATCGAATGTGGGTTATTCTTCATTTGTATGAATAACCCACTATGCAATAACTGTCATCATAAAATGAGCAAGAATGGTCACACCAATGCTGGCACTACTAGATACCGTTGTTCTAACTGCGGAACTTCTAAAAGTAGGGCGTATGATAAACAATCAAACGATTTAACAGTTAGTTTAAATTGGCTTTTATCTAATAAAACTCAAGATAAGTATTCATACGACTTCTCAGCCCGTATACTACGACGTAAAAATAAGCTTTTATGGGACTTATGGCCACAAGTACCATTCGTGGATGAAGTTTATGATTACATTCATGTTGATGGTATTCATTTAGGACGTAACGCTGTAATACAAGTAATTATCAAAAAGCCAAGCTGACTAATTCTATTTCCAGAATATTCATCAGCTTAGCTTTACACACCTTTTGGCCTATAAACCCTCTATCAACAGATAGAGGCATTCAACTATTAAACATTAATCTTTTCGTTTACTTACTTGAAGCAGAACACCCATCGCAACTAATACACTTACCATCAACACTAAGCTACTAACGGTCGTTCCTGTCCGTGGTAAAGTGGTTTTGAGCTTCGACTGTGGCTGCGGATTCGACTGCGGCACTGTCTCTTGCTTCGGCTGTGACTCTTGTTTCAGCTGCGGCCGCGGATTTGATTTTGTTTTTTCTTTTACTGTTACTGTCGCTTGTTTTGTTGCAGTTGCTCCTTTGCTATCTGCTACTTTATATGTAATTTTATATGTACCGATTTTGTTATTATCAAAACCACCTTTATCTACTATTTCTACTTTTTCTTTTAAGTCGCCGTCTTCTTTATCTGTTGCACTTATTATTAAGTCTTTAAGGTTTAAAGTTTCTCCTACAGTTATTTCGGCGTCTTTTACTTGTAGATTTGGTGCTTCATTTAGGGTAGATAGAGGTTTTATGCTAGTGAATTTCCATGTTCCTGTGAATGTTAAATCTTTATCTTCTACTGTTTGCTCTTCAGTATCATATCCTATGAATGTCCATTTCCCTCCGTCTACCGATATTTCTTTTTGCGTTGGATCAGCTGGAGTTATTTTTTCGCCTTTTTTATATTTATTTTCATCTTTTGGCAGTAAGTTTGTAACTTCATCTGGTAATTTTTTGTCATCTTTTGAGTTGAAATTATAGTTTACTTTATGTTTTAAACCAGCATTAAAGTCTACGACTATTCTTGTTTTTTTGTCACTACTATCTAAAAGACCAACTGTAAATTCCTGATTTTCTTTTTCGTTATAGTATGGCTCTGTTAATTTTTTTGCTTTCAAAACATATTTACCTGGTTCTAAATAAAGAAGATTATTTGTTTCGTAATATCCAGCATCATTTATTGTGTTTTCAGTCATCATTTCTTCTATAGAATTAATAGTATCTTCTTTTTCATTCACACGAGCATGATTAGGTTTAATAGCAGATTTAACTAATACTTCTTTATTATCTTCTACACGATAAAGATCAAAACTATTATCTAAAGATGTTTTTTTATCTTCTTTAAATTGACGAACAACAATTTCTGTTGGTATGGCGCGATAAGTGACATAATAATGTTTTGTAGTCAACATATTTCTATCGTTATCATAGCCATAAGTTAAATAATGATTGCCTTTTTCTTTCGTTGTAGCGTCATCTTTTTTAAATTCTTTTGTTTTTGGCTTATCTATATCATTATCACAGTAAATATATCCTGGAATTGTTTTTGCTTTCAGCTGATCTAAAGTAGGTCTTTTTATTGAACTTTTTTCATCACCCTCATATGACAATAAAGGAGTGGACAATCTAGCTTTATAAACTGGATTATTTCCAAAGAAAGCTTTATCTGTTTTAACAATGTCAAGCATATCTTTTAGATCAAGTTTTTTAAAAGCTTCATTAGAAAAGGAATCTTTATCTTTTTCACTTCTTTCTTTTAGAGGTGAAGATAGTTTTTGATTTGTTAATTTTCTATAACTACTATCATCTACAAAGCGAAAATCTGCATCTACAGAAGTTACAAAAAATTTAAATATAGTATTTCCTTCTCCATATCTATCTACATAAAAAACTTCTGATAGTGCATCGTCTTTTTTAGTTACTTGATAACTAACTCTGATAAAGGCACGAGTTTGCTTTGGATTTACTTTAAATTTAGTTTCCTCTTTTAAATCTTTACCAATAATTTTTTTATTTACTGAAAGCTCAAAAGGTGTTTCGGCATATTTACCGTCATTAAAAGAAATTTTATTACCTTCTTCTAAGGTGTTAAAAGCGTGATAAACTGCTCCAACTTGCGCTCTTGCAAGGCCTACATTTCTTTTTGGTAAAAAGATAAAGTAATCAACTGTTCCATCTTGTGGATACCAATCTACAAATCTTCCTCCCCATCCTCTTAATGTTAATTGTTTGGTATCTTTTCCTTTTGGGTTAAAGTCTTTTCCTTTTGGAGTGAAATAAATTTTTACTTTATCGTCTTTTTCTTTTTCAGCATTTTGTAGTTCTTCATCTGAAAAAACTTCTGGATAAAGATTTTCTAAAGTTTTTTCATTCATAAGGCCATAATAGCCTTCATCGTCTTTAGTTAAAGGATTAGTTCTGTTTTCAGAATCTGCGGTATGGTGACTTTCTAATCCATTCCTTAAATCATTATCTTTACCCACCATGTCAGCGTGAGCAAGTGTCGCTTGAGATAGAGCCATTCCAGAGGACAAAATTCCAACCACTACAACTGCCACCACAGCAGAAACGAAATGTTGTCCGAACTTACGCAAACTATAACGATTAACTTTCTCAGATTGCATAAGCCATGCCTCTTTTCTTCAATTAATTAATCAATCACTTTTGATAACAACCATTATAAAAAAAAACGCGTATAAAAAAAAAACGCGGCAAAAACCGCGTGTATCGTGCGCCAGACAGGATTCGAACCTGCAACCTTCTGATCCGTAGTCAGATGCTCTAATCCGTTGGGCTACTGGCGCATGTTCTCCAAAAACTTGGAACTTTAACTTTCCGTTGTTTTTGGCAACTTGACTAGTATACAACCATCTTTACAAAAATACAAACCCTGGCGTGTCGCCAGAGCCAGGGTCTGCATCTAAAACATAAGAATCTAAAACATAAAATCCTTAAGCTCTATGCTCCAGAACCTCGTCTACCATACCATATTCTTTAGCTTGAGGAGCGGTAAGAATAGTGTCTACCTCAATATCTTTACGAATGCGCTCAACACTTTGGCCAGTGTGCTTTGCAAGAGTGGCCTCTAACCATTCGCGCAAACGCAACATTTCCTTAGCTTGAAGCTCTATCTCTGTAGCCTTGCCAAAATCTTGACCCATTGCAGGTTGATGAATAAGCACGCGAGCATTTGGCAAAATCATGCGCTTACCAGCAGCACCAGCAGCAAGTAAAATCGCAGCAGCCGAAGCAGCTTGACCCAAGCACACCGTTTGCACATCTGGCTTAATGTATTGCATGGTGTCGTAAATGGCCGTCATAGCCGTCATAGAACCGCCTGGAGAGTTAATGTACATCATTACATCTCTACTTGGATCCATGCTTTCTAGAACCAAAAGCTGAGCCATAATGTCGTCTGCAGAAGTGTCGTCAACCTGAACACCCATAAAAATAATGCGGTCTTCAAAAAGCTTAGTGTATGGATCTTGCGTTTTCATACCATAAGGAGTCTGCTCGCCAAATTGAGGCAAAACATAACGATTCGTAAACACACCACTGGTCTGACCAAATCCGCCCAAACGCTTAGCGCGAGCAACAAACTTTGCTTCTTCACTTGCCATTAAAATCACTCCTCCCCACGCATAGAAGCTGGAGTGGTAACAATCTTATCTACAAAGCCATACTCCAAAGCCTGCTGAGCAGTAAACCAATGATCATACTCGTTGTCTCGGTAGATCTCTTCAACAGTATGACCAGTCTGCTGAGCCGTTAGCTCAGCGAGAGTTTTCTTCATATCCATAATAAGTTCAGCATTAATACGCACGTCTGTAGCAGTGCCACCAACACCGCCAGAAGGCTGGTGCATTAGCACGCGAGCGTGAGACGTTATAAAACGCTTACCAGGCGTGCCAGAACTCAGCAAGAACTGACCCATAGAAGCAGCCATGCCAACAGCAATCGTAGCAACATCTGGCTCAATAAGCTGCATAGTGTCGTAAATAGCCATTCCAGCGGTAATAGAACCACCTGGCGAATTAATATAAAGCCAAATATCTTTCTTAGGATCTTGCGCAGCTAGCATAAGCATCTGAGCGCAAATAATATTGGCATTTTCATCCTTGACTTCAGAGCCAAGCCAAATAATACGATCTTTTAAGAGTTGATTAAAAATCGAATCCGTTGGATTTTGTGGCTCCCCTTCTTGCATAACGGGAGAAGCCGTAAACAGATCAGTCACCTTATCTCCTTACAAACATTTTGAATACATCTAGACTATCGTGTGCGCGTGACCGCAAAACAAGAATGTGAAGTAAAACGCTTAACGCAATTAGACACGCGATTAGATACGCAATTAGACACGCAACTAGACACAATCACCGCAAATAGCATAAGACAAAGTAATGTAAACGGTGCATTTACTAATTCCGCAACTAAAAGCCACGCCATAATCGGAGCTTTTCTAGAAGACGCAAGTAAAGAAGCAGCGCCAATAATAGATACAGAAATTGCGGAAACTTGCGAAATATCAAAAACTTGCAAAAAACCAGACGTTGAAAAAATAGCGTATAAAATCACACCAAAGCAAGCGCCAGTTGAAATACTCGGTTGCAATACGCCTCCAGAAGCACCATAGCGCAAAACAAGCAAAGTAGCAGCCATTTTCATTAGCGCAAGAAGCAACAAAATAGTAACAATATGCGAGTTTTCTGCCAAATACGGAAAACTAGCTACAGAAAAAGCAAGCTGAGAAAGCGACCTACCATTCCCCATAATATGCGGAAACCAACAAGCCGCAACACCAATAACTAAGCCAGCTACAGGCATAAAACACAGCATTTGTATGCCACGCAAAGCATGAGTTCTACACCAAATAATACCCAAGCGAAAAACGTAACCAACTAAGCCGCACACTGCACCAACAACAACAGTTAAAACGCAAATTTGCCAAGAAAACACGCAAGAAAATTGCGAAATATTGTAGTATCTAGAATGATGCAATAAAAACTCAACAACAAACGCAGCAACATAATTCATAACAAGAGCAAAAGGCAAGCAATGCAAACGCTCCGAGCGCGCAATATTTTTAAGTGCATTAACTATTACAGAGCCATTTTCGCGATTTAGCCACGCATAAAAACCAAAACCTTGAGTTTTACTAAGCAAACCTAAAGAAAGCACGGTGCCAGCTAAAGGCGCGTGGTACACTGCAGCCAAGCCAGCACCTGCAGCAGACGCAACTAGTATACGCTGAGTTTTAACAGACACATTAAAAATACTGCTGCAACGCTGAGCAATCATTGCAGCTAATTCTCTAGGAGCTACTTCCCTTCCGATTGAAATTCCAGAGCCAACAATGCCGATTTGTAATAAAACATGTGCAATAGTAGAAAAAATTGGCATTCTACTGCCACTAACAGCTTGTGGAATAGTAACGATTCGAGGAGGATTCTCCTTCTTTCGCAAAAAATACCAAGCCAGTGCAGCAATAGTCATAGCAATTGTGCCAGGTAGCACGTATCGATACCAAGGAAGCCCTAAAAATACAGTATTTTTAGCAGATTCAATTGAGCCAAAAGCAAGGTGTTGTACAGCGTAAAAAATAAGCGTAAGAACTGTTGCTCCTAAGCCAACAAGAACGCCAAGAGCAACAGAGACTGCAATAAAACGCGCTACTAGAATTGCAAAACTAAATAATTTGCAAGATTTGCCGAATTTGCTAAATCTGCAACAAGATTCATGCTTTGTTTTAGCACTACTATCCATAATGTCTCGCAATTCTTAACATTTTTCTATAATAATCGTAATTCTATATAGTAATTATTTAATTAAATATAAGTAAGACCCAGCAGAGCTATACTCCACTAGGCCTTAAATAACAAGATTATTAGAAGATTCTAATTTAGAAGACTCTAACTACTTTTCAGCAGAAAGCTCATCGGCAACAGCTGCAGCAGCAGAAGCAGCCTTAACGCTTTCATCTTCTGGCTCTTCATCTTCCGACAAGAAAGCACTCAAATCAAGAGCTTCTCCGCCAGCAACGAACTTTACAGCACGCATGCCAGCAAGCAAGCCCTTAGAGCGAGCAACTTCTTGAACAGCAGAACCAAGCTGACCATTGCGAACAATAGCGTTAATAAACTGGCTTGGATCCATTCCGTACTGCTGAGCAACAGAAACCAAGAAGTTGGTAACGTCTGCCTGAGAAACAGAAACATCGAGGCTTTCTGCCAAAGCGTCGAGAACCATCTGGTCGCGAAGCTCCTTTTCTGCAGCCTTTTCAGCCTCTTCCTTTTGCTTCTTAGTGGCCTTTTCTGGGTCTGGAGTCATGCCCTTAAGGTGCTCGGCAACAGCCTTATCTTTAACACCCTTTGGCACAGGAATTTCAACTTCTTCTTGAATCTTAGCAATAAAAGCATCGCGAGCAAGAGTTGCCTGACGGCCTTCATTTGCCTGCTCCAAAGACTTACGAACGTCTTCCTTAAGCTCCTTCAAAGTGTCGAACTCAGATGCTTCCTTAGCAAACTCATCGTCAAGCTTTGGCAATTCTTGAGCCTTAACGGAGTTAACCTTTACCTTAACCTGAGCCTTCTTGCCCTGGTTCTTTCCAGCCTCAAGAGTGCCTTCAAAAGTGGTTTCTTCTCCAGCGGAAAGACCTTCCAAAGCCTCATCCAAACCATCAAGCATAGTGTTGGAACCAAGCTCGTAGCTTACGCCATTTTGAGAATCGGCAACTTCGTCGTTAATCTTAGCTTCCAAATCAATGTTAGCAAAATCACCCTTCTTAGCTGGGCGATCAACACCAACAAGAGTGCCAAAACGTGCGCGCAAAGCCTCAAGACGAGCCTCAACATCGCTGTCTTTAACTTCTGGCTTCTCTACTTCGATTTCTACACCCTTAAACTTGTTAAGCTTGAACTCTGGGCGACGCTCAACAGTTGCAACAAACTTAAGCTTAAGTTCATCCTTAGCAGATTCTGGAACTTCCTGAACATCAAATTCTGGCTGATCCATTGGGCGAATCTTCTTTTCTTCCAAAGCCTTAGAATAAAGCTCTGGAACAGCAGAATTTACAGCTTCACCGGCAACAGCACCGAAGCCAACTCGCTGATCTACAATCTTGCCTGGTACGTGTCCCTTACGGAAACCTGGCACATTGATTTGCTTTGCGATCTCTTTACGAGCCTGATCCATAAATGGCTCAAAATCCTCGAGATCTGCGGTAATGGTGAGCTTAACCTTAGTTGGCTCAAGATTCCTGACGCTGATTTTCACGCTTCATGCTCCTGAAATTACGTTTTCTAGCTTCTGCCATATGGCACAACCGTTACATAATAGCGCGAGTTACGGACTCTGCAATTAAATCGCTTTGCCACGTTCTTGCGCCCTGCTCTACAAGAAACTCCTTAACGTTAATATGCTCAATATTATCTTGCCAGCAAAGATTGCGAATAATTTGTGGTTTAATAATGATTTCCGTAGGCGTATGCGTATCTTCTGCAATCTTGATTAAAGACTGCTTTACATTTTGTAAGCGCTCATATCTTTTGGGATGATGATCACGCCAATACTTCATAGATCGTGGAGCTGCTTGCGATTCTTGTGCGTCGCTAGAATCCGCAGAATCGCCAGAATCCGCGGAATCTCCAGTATCGCTAGAATCGCAGTAATTGCCATATTTACTACTTGAATCATCAAGCTTAGAAACAATAGCAACTTCCCCACTTTTAGCGCGACTAATCGCGTCTTCTATAACGACTTTCCACACATTTGGCTTGATTTTGCGCTGAATTGGAGCATAACGTTCAAACATCTTGTCTTGTTCGCTGCCCGTGTGAATCCTAACGCGTTCGTTAAGAATGCGAATCGAGCGAAACTCCCTAGAATTACTTGGTTTTCGCTTGCCTGCTTCAATAATCGCAGCATCCGAAAGCAATAGAGTTGGCGCAATATCGTATTGACGAGCAAGCTCATCTCGCTTTTGCCACAGCTCTTTTGCAATCATTAAGCCGATTTTATCGTGCATAAGAACGCTTATATGAGATATTCTAAGCCAAGGATTTGGGTGAGGAGCCTTCTTTTGTGCGCCTTTACTTAATAAGTGTGCAAACTCTTGATTTGCCCATAAAAGCTTGCCCTGCTTTTTAAGCTCGCTGCTCATTACTTCTTCTAATTCGATTAGCAATTCAACGTCTAAAGCCGCGTAATTTCGCCAATCTCTAGGAAGAGGTCTATACGACCAATCCGCTGCAGAATGTTCTTTTGCAAGAGTAAGCCCCAAATAATATTCAGTTACAGAGCTTAAGCCAAAGCGCTTTCTGCCAAGTAATTTAGCTGCGATTTCTGTGTCAAACAAAGCACGCGGACGCAAACCAATATCGAAAAACCCTGGCAAATCTTGCATCGAATCGTGAATAATCCAAGGCGCATCCCCTACTGCCTTGTTAAATTCATTCCAATCAACGCCAAGTTTTCCTAGCGCTATTGGGTCTAGCAATCCAATTCCTGCACCTTTGCGTTTGAACTGAATCAGCCAATCTTCGTGACCATATCTAAAACCAGATGCACGCTCTGCGTCTGCAGCCAAAGGACCCGACCCTGCTGCTAACAAATTACAATATTCTTTATATGCTTCAAGCGTATCAATGACTTCTGGAACTCCTTCTCTAGGCTCTTTTAAGAGCTTTGGTTCCTTATTCAAGAACGCCTCCCGATTGTACGCTTTAGCCAAATTCTTACGTTTTTGCAAAATATTCTGTACTTTTTGCAAAATATCCGTAAAAAATATTTAAGCCGTGTTATAGATTGTGCATCTTTTAACACGGCTTCAACTTTCGCACACAACTACGACTAATCACAAATAAGTAATCAATTAAATAATCAATCTGTTTTATTGTTTGCTATTTCGCCATTTATGTGCTTAACAAGTTTAGTTTTAAGGAATCTAGTAAGAGTAAATGCGACTACCGAAACTAAAACTGTTGGAATAACGTAGAGAGCATGTAAACCTAAATCACTTATTGGGAAAGTGGCAAGTTCTGTAGCAATAGTTATGGCAATAGATATTATCGGCACTTCAATAAGAGGTTTCTTATCGAAAGCCGCAACGATATTTATCGGCAACAAAATTATCGGTAAAACAATTAAAATAATAATCGCTGTGCCAAGGCCAAACTGATCGTTACACCGTGCAAAAATAGCTAACGCTAATGCAAAAGCTAATGCAATCCAACAACCTATTCTGCGCTTCATTGCGTATCCTTTCTCTAAAAAGGGTATTTGTATAATTATACAAAAATCCTTCAAAAAAACAATACAATACGCAAAGATTGCCTAAATTACAGTTACATTTTGACGCAGTCTAAATGCAGCCTAATACACAACAAAACCGTGGTCTTTGAACTGGTTTACAACTCGCTCTTTAAGCGCCCTAGAAGGCCCCTTTTGATTCTCAAGAGGGTACGGAATCCTAAGCTCATGCCACTTTGGGCGGCCTAGTTGATGGAATCCAAGCACGTCAATATGCTCAACAGCATCCCCAAACGAATCGCAAATCTCAGCAACTTTTTCAACGTTTTCTTCGCTGTCTGTAAGACCTGGAACAAGCACAAAACGCACCCAAATCTTCTTACCAGCCTTCGCCAATCGCTGACCAAAGTCAATAGTTGGCTGAAGCAAGCCACCAGTTACTTTTTTATACGTTTCTTCAATACCAGATTTAACGTCTAACAAGCAAAGATCAATATCGTCAATCATTTCATCTGTATAATTGCGATTCAAAAAGCCCGAAGTATCTAAGCAAGTATGCACGCCCATCTCTTTTGCAGCACGGAACACTCTAGATACAAAAGCTGGTTGCATCATGGACTCGCCGCCAGAAAATGTGATTCCGCCGCCTGTTGCCTTAAAAAGACTTTGATAACGGTCAACTTTTTTAATCATTGCATCTAAGTAAACTGGCTTGCCATCGCGCATTTTCCAAGTATCAGGATTTTGGCAATATTGGCAACGAAGTGGACAGCCGCTCATAAACACTGTCATACGAGTGCCAGGGCCATCAACAGAAGTGTTAATATCCCACGAATGCACAAACCCAATATCGCCAGTTTTAAGAGCAACTAAGCGGTCTTTTCTGTCTAATCCAATTGGTGATTCAAAACCAGAAAGACCACCCATTAAAGTTTGTCGGGCATACTCTTTTGACTCCTTTAACATGTGCTGAGTCGTAGTGCGAAAAGCTGTGTTTTCAACCATTTACATGCCCTCCTATAACCGTCTTTGGTAATCTTTAAGTCTATTTTATTTGAAAAGCCGCCAGGAGCAAAACCTGCTCACTCCCGGCGGCACTCATAAATCAATCAGAATCAGTCAGTAACTGAACCCTGGTGGAATGTACGAGAAATAACGTCGAGCTGCTGCTCCTTAGTGAGCTTTACAAAGTTCACTGCATAGCCAGAAACACGAACCGTAAGATGCGGGTACTTTTCTGGGTGCTCAACAGCGTCTTCAAGCTGTTCCTTGCGCAAAACGTTGATGTTTGCGTGGTACAAGCCGTGGCCGTTGCCAGCGTCCAAAATACCAACAAGGTTGCTAATGCGCTCGCCTTCATCTCTACCCAAACCATCTGGAGTAATGGTGTTAGTCAAAGAGATACCATCGAGAGCATCGTCATAGTCAATCTTGCCAACAGAGAACATGGATGGAAGCATGCCGTGCGAATCCATACCATTTTCTGGGTTTGCACCTGGAGCGTAAGGAGTGCCCTTCTTGTGGCCAGATGGGAAGGAACCAGTGTTCTTGCCGTACTCAACATTAGAAGTAATAGTCAAGATGGACTGAGTTGGAACAGCATTACGGTACACAGGCAAACGCTTTACCTGACCCATAACAGTGCTTACAACCCACTTTGCCAAGTCATCAGCACGATCATCATCGTTACCGTAGATTGGGAACTCGCCAACCGTCTTGTAGCCAACGATTAAGTCGTCATCTGCGCCTTCGATGTACTCGTACTCGTGGCCTTCTGTATTCTTAGCATCCTTGTTGTAGATTGGGTAAACCTTTGCATACTTTAGAGCAGCCAAGGAATCTGCAGCAATAGACAAGCCAGACATACCGCAACCGAGTGTACGATAGACTTCCCTATCGTGCAAAGCCATCTCAATGGACTCGTACGCGTACTTATCGTGCATGTAGTGGATTATGTTCAAAGCCTCAATGTAGGTTTCGGAAAGCCATTCCAAAGCCTTCTCGTAGTTGGCCTTAACCTTCTCGTAGTCAAGAGTTCCATCAGCTTCTGGCTTGATTGGATCAATAACGCCCTTATCAATAACCTGCATGCCAGTCATTTCATCGCGGCCACCGTTAATCGCGTAGAGCAAAGCCTTTGCGGAGTTAACGCGTGCAGCGAAGAACTGCATTTGCTTACCAACGCGCATTGGGGAAACGCAGCAAGCAATAGCAGCGTCATCGCCCCAGTGCTCACGAATATCTTTATCGGACTCGTACTGAATTGCAGAAGTGTCGATAGAGATTCGTGCGCAGAAACGCTTGTAGGCTTCTGGAAGCTTTGGATCCCAGAAAATAGTGATGTTTGGCTCTGGACCTGGCCCAAGATGCTCAAGAGTCAAAGTGTTGAGCAAACGGAACGAAGTCTTAGTAACAAAGGTACGGCCATCATCGCTGAAGCCAGCATCGGACCAAGTTGCCCAGTATGGATCTCCAGAGAAGATTGCGTCGTAATCCTTAGTACGCAAGAAGCGCACAATACGAAGCTTCATAACCAATGCATCAATGATTTCCTGAGCATCGGTTTCGTTGATTAATCCAGCCTTCAAATCGCGCTCAAAGTAGCAATCGAAGAATGCGGAAACACGGCCGAAGCTCATTGCAGCGCCATCCTGGCTCTTAACAGAAGCAAGATAGCCCATGTAAGTCCACTGAACAGCTTCCTTAGCTGTTTGAGCTGGGCGGCTCAAATCCAAGCCGTACTCATTACCCAAGTTAATAAGCTGCTTCAAAGCCTTGATTTGCTCATCGTGCTCTTCGCGGAAGCGAATCCAATGCTCAATCTCGGTCTCAGTAAAGTCGTTGCGGTATGGAATCGAGTCCTTATCGCGCTTCTTGAACTCAATAAGCATATTTACGCCGTAAAGAGCCACACGACGATAATCACCGATAATACGACCACGGCCATAAGCGTCTGGCAAACCAGTCAAAATCTTGTTGTGGCGAGCAATCTTAATATTCTTGGTGTAAACACCAAACACGCCATCGTTATGAGTCTTGCGATAAACGGTGAAAATCTTCTTGATTTCTGGATCTACTTCCTTGCCAGCTTCCTTAATGGCCTGCTCAACCATTCGCCAACCACCGTTTGGCATCATAGCGCGCTTGCAAGGTTCGTCGGTTTGAAGACCTACGATTACGTTATCTACTTCTGGACTTTCAATGTAGCCTGCTGGCATTGCGTCAATTCCTGCTGGAATATGTGTTTCAACGTCGTATACGCGGCGCTCACGCTCGACAGCCAAGTAGTTGTCGTCGAGGTACTTCCACATATGCTTCGTTTTTTCGGTGGCATCTGCCAAGAAAGTCTCATCACCCTCGTATGGGGTGTAATTCTTTAGGATAAAGTCACGAACGTCAATATCTTTTTCCCAATTGCCGCTTGTAAAACCATCCCACGCTTTTGCACGAAGATCCTCTTCGCTGAGAACGGATGCATCCACTGATGCCATATTTGACTCCTTTCGTATCCACGACGCTTCTTCACGTCGCCTTCTCTACTATGTTAGAGCAACGTTCAAACAGTACACGTCGATTTTTGGCATTTTTAACGTGAGTTACCTCACATTTTACTGTTTTTTAGCTTATTTTTAATAAAAAATGCTAGTTTGAATCCTCAAACTAGCACATTACAACGCGTAGTGAGCGGGCGGCTGCTTGCGACTTTTCCCAAGCTTCACCAATCCGTTCCCAGCCTTCGCCTATTCCTTCGCCTACTCCCTAAACGCCGTTGTTACTGGTATTCGCCTATCTCTGCCAAACGCAATTGCACTAACTTTTGGCCCTAACGGATACTGCCTACGCTTCCATTCTGCGCGGTCTACAAGCCTAATAACTGTATCAACTGTACGCTCATCAAAACCATCTGCAAGCAAATCCGCTCGTCCGTGAGCAAGCTCGATATGAGCCTCTAACACTTTGTCTAGCAAATCGTATTCTGGCAAAGAATCAGAATCCTTTTGCCCTGGTCTAAGCTCTGCACTTGGAGGCTTAATAATAGAGTTTACAGGTATAAGAATGCCATCTTTTGGAGCCTTTTCTTTAGGATTATTGTCTTTAGGAAAATCTTCACTACCAGCAATAGGCAACATTCCAAGACCTACGCCATTTTTAGCAGCGCGATTACGCCATCTAGAAAGCGCCCAAACGCGAGTCTTAAACAAATCTTTAATAGGAGCATACCCTCCTACCGCATCTCCATAAATCGTAGAATAACCGCATGCAAGCTCCGACTTATTGCCAGTAGCTAAAGCCAGCAAACCTTTTGAATTAGAATACGCCATAACAATCACGCCTCTAACTCGCGCCTGCAAATTTTCTGCAGCAACGCCTTGTAAATCAAGCTGATTTTGGAATGACTTAAAAAGCGGCTCAATAGGCTGAATATCGTAATGTGCTCCAAGGCGCTTAGCTAAATCGCAAGCATCGTCTTTAGAACCAAGCGAAGAATACATGCTTGGCATTGAAATTCCCCAAACGTTTTGCCCTCCGCAAGCATCCGCCGCCATAGTTGCAACTAGCGCAGAGTCGATTCCGCCAGAAAGTCCTAAGCAAACACCCTTAAAGCCATTTTTACGCATGTAGTCTCTAAGTCCTAAAACGCATGCGCAATAAACTTCTTCGTCTGGGTCTAATTTTTGCGCAATCGTCGAGCACTTTTGCACATCTAAATCTGTATTAAAATCAACAAAACTTAAGTCTTGATCAAACATTTTAGAACGCTCAATCAAAGACCCGTCTGCGTTTACTACAAAGCTGCCGCCATCAAAAACAAGATCGTCTTGAGCACCAACTTGATTTACGTAAACAAGCGGAGCATTAACCTCTTTTGCGCGCTTTTGAGCCAACTTTAATCGAATATCCGTTTTGCCTTCTTCGTACGGAGAACCGTTGATTGTTACTAAAACATCAATCCCCTCTTTAGAAAGACGCGCAACTGGGCCGCCATCTTGCCAAATATCTTCGCAAATCGCAAATCCTAATTTTGCGCCTTTAACGTTTAGAATTCCGCAATCGTTTCCAGAAGAGAAAATTCTAAATTCGTCAAAAACGCCATAATTTGGCAAAAAATGTTTGTCGTAAACAAGTGCCACTTTTCCGTTGTTAATAACAAGCAAGCGATTTCTTGGCTTACCTAACTCATCGTCTACACCAACCGTTCCAACAACAACGTATAAGTCACCTAATCCGCTATCTTTTAAGCTTTTTGCAAGACTATAAGCGGCATTATTAGCTGCTTTTCTAAATGTTGCACGCAAAGCAAGGTCTTCGATTGGATACCCAGTTAGTGTCATTTCTGGAAACACAACAATATCGGCGTTTCCCCTACTTGCGTCTTTGCAAAATCGCAATATTTCATCCGTATTTTTGCTTATGTTTCCAACGCAAGTGTCAATTTGAGCTAAAGCTAAACGCAAAGAAGTCATGTTTTTATTATAAGCCATGTTGAATAAGCCATGTTGAATAAGCCATGTTGAATAAGCCATGTTGAATAAGCCATGTTGCAATAAAACGTTTTAGCTTTGCAAATAGAACAATCGCAAAACGCCAATCGTAGAAAAATCGCAAAAAACAAAAAATCAAGCCCTAAATGCAAAAAATAATTGTTGATTATCTTATTGATTTTATTAGCTTTACTAACTCGTCATAAATTATACAAATAGAAAATAGGTAGCGAAGAGGCTGCAAAATCGCATATATTGATATTCCGTTGCTAAGAAACAAAATAATCAACTAGCAAAAAACATTAAAGGACAAGGGGAAAAACATGAAAATCACAAAAAAGAACACAAAGATTATTGCAGCTTTTACAGCACTAACTGCGATTTTGGGTCTTTCGCTAAGCGCATGCGGATCTTCTGCAAATGGAGCAACTAAAGACGATAAGGTGATTAAGGTTGCAGCTTCCCCAACTCCTCACAGCGATATTTTGAATAAAGTAGTTAAGCCGATTTTGCAAAAGCAAGGCTATAAGTTGGTTGTTAAGGAATTTACTGATTACGTTCAGCCAAATACTGCTGTAGAAGAAGGCGAAGCAGACGCAAACTACCATCAGCATTTGCCATACTTAGATAACTTTAATAAAGAAAGAGGAACGCATATTATTTCTATTGCTGGAATCCACTTTGAGCCATTTGGACTTTACCCAGGAAAGACTAAAACAATTAAGGACTTAAAAGATGGCGCAACAGTTGCTGTTCCTAGCGATCCAACCAACGAAGCTCGCGCACTTCTTCTTTTGCAAGACGCAGGTCTTCTTAAGCTAAAGAATCCAAAGGATGTTAACTCAACCAAGAAGGATATTGTTTCTAATCCAAAGAATCTAAAGTTTAAGGAAATAGACGCCTCTTTGGTTCCAACAGTCGTTAAAGACGTTGATTTAGCTGCTCTAAACGGAAACTACGCTATTCAAGCTGGATTTAACCCAACTAAAGATCCTCTTACAAGCGAAAAAGTTGGAGGCGTAGCCGCTAAGACATACGAAAACATTATTGCTGTTAAGAAGGGCTCCGAAAAACTTGCTAAAATCAAGGCTCTTATTAAGGCACTAAAAACCGACGCAGTTCGTGATTTTATAAATAAAAACTACAACGGCGCTGTTCTTCCAGTGTTTTAACGTGATTACAGCGTTTAATCGCAAATAAAAAAAAAGAGACATGTGCCTCTAAAAAAACTAGAGGCACGTGCCTCATATTTGTTTTATAATTCGTTTTACAATTCGTTCTACAATCGGTGGAAAAATGATTCAGATTGAACATCTTTATAAGACTTATTCAAGCGGCAAAACTAAACACGAAGCGCTTAAAGACATTAATTTGACTATTGAATCGGGAGAAGTCTTTGGAATTTTAGGTTCTTCGGGAGCTGGAAAGTCTTCGCTAGTTAGATGCATAAACCTTCTAGAAAGACCTACGAGCGGAAAAGTTGTAATAGACGGAAAAGATATTACAGACGCTAAAAATCGCGATTTATCTAATATCAGGTCAAATATTGGCATGATTTTCCAAAACTTTAGTCTTTTTCAGCAGCGAACTGTATTGCAAAATGTGACTTTTCCTTTGGAACTAAACCACACGAATAAGAACGAACGAGAAGAGCGAGCAAAATATTTGCTTGACTTAGTTGGATTAAAAGATTTAGCAAACCGCTACCCTATTCAGCTTTCTGGCGGCCAGCAGCAACGTGTTGCTATTGCGCGAGCGCTTGCTAACAATCCTTCGATAATGCTTTGTGACGAAGCTACAAGCGCGTTGGATTCAACAACTACAGCGCAAATACTTGACTTGCTTAGAAGAATTAACCGAGATCTTAACGTTACATTGGTTATTATTACTCACTCTCTTGCAGTTGCACGCAATATTTGCGATAGAGTTGCAATGATTGATGGCGGAAAAATCGTAGAAATCGGCGATACTTCAACGCTTTTTAAGAATCCGCAAAGCAATATTCTAAAAACACTTATTGCAAACGAAAATGTTGAAAATCATAGAGATAACAGCAAAAACATCAGCAATAACACAAACAACAGCGATAACATCGAAAACAGCAAAAACAGCGAGGTGAAATAAAATGCCAGAAAATATTTCACAATTTATAGACGAATATGGAGAACTAATTATTGAAGGCACAAAAGACACAATTGTTATGACTTCAATATCTACACTATTTGCATACGTAATAGGACTTCCAATAGGAGTTCTTCTTATAACAAGCGCAAAGCAAGGAATTTGCAAAAACGCGCTGCTTAACACTGTTTTAGGAAGCATTGTAAACGTTGTTCGATCTGTTCCGTTTATAATTTTGCTTGTTGCTATAATTCCACTTACAAGACTTATTGTTGGAACATCTTTAGGTGTTCCAGGAGCAATTGTTCCGCTTGTTATAACAGCTGCACCATTTGTAGCGAGAATTGTTGAGCAATCTTTGGCAGAAGTTGACGGAAGTCTTATAGAAGCTGCTCAAAGTTTTGGAGCAAGCAACACACAAATCGTATTCAAAGTATTGCTTTTTGAAAGCTTACCTTCGCTAATTCGCGGAGCAGCATTGACTTTTATTACGCTTTTTGGATTCTCTGCAATGGCTGGAACAGTTGGCGCAGGCGGACTTGGAGATATTGCGATTCGCTACGGTTACCAACGCTACCAATACGACGTTATGAGCGCAGCAGTAATTTTGTGCATTATTCTTGTGCAATTAGTGCAAAGCATTGGAGATTTAATATCCAACAAAATCAACCATCACGAGCGCTGATATTAATCAAAATAAACAATAAACAGTCTTTAATGTATGGGAGAATCGCAATATGACACTTATTAATATGCATACGTCTGAAGGCGATATAAAGATTAATCTTTTTGACGATAAAGCGCCTATTACAGTAAAAAATTTCGTTGACTTGGCAACTGGCGCAAAAGAATGGGTAGATCCTTTTAGCGGCGAAAAGTCTAATGAGCCTTTCTACAATGGCTTAACTTTCCACAGAATTATTAAAGACTTTATGATTCAAGGCGGATGCCCTCTTGGAAACGGAATGGGCGGCCCTGGCTACGAATTTGACGACGAGATTGACCCATCGCTAAAGTTCGATAAGCCATATTTGCTCGCAATGGCAAATGCTGGAAAGCAACGCGGACGCGACGGTCGCTTGCATGGCACTAATGGATCTCAATTCTTTATAACAACTGTTCCAACTCCTTGGCTTGATGGCCATCATACAATTTTTGGAGAAGTCGTAGATGATGAGTCTAAAGCTGTTGTAGACAAGCTAGAATCTGTTCCAACAGATAGGTCTGACGCTCCACTAGAGCCAGTTGGAATCGTATCCATTGATGTTATTAAGTAAAAACATTAGCTAAAATAAAGCAAAAATAGTATAAAAATTGCAATAATAAAACTTCCAGCCAAAGGATTATTTGACTGGAAGTTTTATTGTATACTTACCGTTTAATCGCAGCTTAGTCGCAGCTTAATCGCGTTCCATTTTTCTAAGTCGCGGTTCCGCACTATCTTTTGCACCCGTAATTCTATAAACGTCAAAAACGCCATCAATCTTACGAATCGCAGCAAGAAGAGTATTCAAATGCTGAGGATCCGCCATTTCAAACGTAAATTGGCTTGTAGCAACGCGATCGTCTCCAGTAGCAATCGTTCCCGAAAGAATATTTACACCATGATCCGAAAGAACTCGTGTAACATCCGAAAGCAAATGCTGACGATCCAAAGCTTCTACTTGAACTTTAACAAGGAACAAACCTTTGTCGCTTGTCCATTGCACAGGAATAACACGCTCCGATTGCGACTTTTGCAAATCAATCATATTTTGGCAATCTGTTCTATGAACAGAAACGCCCTGATTCCTTGTTATAAAGCCAACAATATTGTCTCCTGGAACAGGCATGCAACAGCGCGCAAGCTTAACCCAAACGTCTCCAACACCCTTTACAGAAACGCCAAGAACGCCGTTAGACTTGCGACTACGCTCTGCTCTTCTAAGAGGAAGAGCCTCTTCTTGCGCTTCTTCTGCTACTTCTTCGCTTCCTGCATCTTTAACAAGACGAGAAATAACATTTTGCGTAGAAACTTGACCTTCGCCAATCGCAGCATAAACAGCTTCTACGTTAGCAGTAATATTAAGCTCTTCTGCAACGCCTATTAACGCTTGCGGAGTGAGCAAAGTAGACAAAGGCAAGTTACGTTTACGCATAGCGCGCGTAAGCTCGTCTTTACCCTCTTCAATGGCCTCCGAACGGCGTTCCTTGCTAAACCATTGACGAATCTTATTTCTAGCTCTAGGGCTTTTTACAAAACTAAGCCAATCACGCGAAGGTCCAGCAGTATCGGACTTAGACGTAAGAACTTCTACAGTGTCTCCGTTGTTAAGCTTTGTATCTAGTGGAACAAGCTTTCCATTTACGCGAGCGCCCATCATTCTGTGTCCAACTTCTGTATGCACAGAATAAGCAAAGTCAACTGGCGTTGCATCTTGCGGAAGAGCAACAATACTTCCCTTTGGAGTAAACACGTAGACTTCTGAAGCTCCAAGATCTTGCTTTAAGGATCCCAAGAATTCGTCGGAATCTGGCGTTTCGCTGGTCCAATCTGCAAGCTGCTGAATCCACTTTAAGTTATCTAATTCGCTAAGCTCTTTGTTTTCTTCTTGCTCGCGCTTAACATCACCCTTATCTGGCTTGCTTAAAGCGCGTCCAGCTTGGCCGTTTGCTTTGTACTTCCAGTGTGCAGCAATACCAAACTCAGCACGCCTATGCATATCCCATGTGCGAATTTGAATCTCAACAGGCTTTCCGCCAGGGCCTACAACAGTAGTGTGCAAGCTTTGATACATATTTAGCTTAGGAGTAGCAATGTAGTCCTTAAATCGGCCTGGAACAGGGCTCCAACGCGCGTGAACTGCGCCAAGAGCCGCATAACAGTCTCGAATAGAATCAACGATTATTCTAACGCCTACAAGGTCGTAGATATTTTCAAAATCGTGACCGCGAACAATCATCTTTTGGTAAATTGAGAAGTAATCTTTTGGTCGCCCCTTAACAGAAGCTTTTACTCGCTGCTGATTTAAATCTTCGTTGATTTCTTCTAGAATTTGACGTAAATATACTTCTCGCTGGCCAGCTCTTCGAGCTACTAACACTACGATTTCGTTATAAATCTTAGGGTATAAAACCTTAAAGCTTAGCTCTTCAAGCTCTGTTTTAATCGCGTTCATGCCGAGTCGATTTGCAAGAGGAGCATAAACGTCTAGAGTTTCTCGAGCTTTTTTATGCGAGCTAGACGCCTTAACGTACCTCCACGTACGCGCATTATGCAATCGATCTGCAAGTTTTACTACCAACACTCGCACATCTCGGCTCATTGCAACAACCATTTTGCGAATTGTTTCTGCTTGAGCGCTTTCGCCGTACTCCATATTGGATATTTTTGTAACGCCATCTACAAGGCCAGCAACCGTGTCTCCAAAGTCTGCTCTGCACTCTTCTAGCGTGTAGTCTGTGTCTTCTACAGTGTCGTGCAATAATCCTGCAGCAACAACAATAGGACCCATTCCAAGATCAGCTAAAATTTGAGCTACAGCAAGCGGGTGAATAATGTACGGCTCTCCCGATTTACGCCTTTGACCCGTATGCTGTTTTACGGCTCTTTTATACGCCTTATGCAAAATATCCATGTTTTCATCGGGATGATGCCACTTGCACATTTGCAATATAGGACGCAATGGGTCTCGCATATCTTCGCTAATTTCACACCCGAGCATATTAGCGCCTTTAATATCTTCTTGAGATTCTCCCATTGAATGTCACCTCATTGCACGCCAGTAGAGCCAAATCCTTTAGTGGATCTATCGGAGCCTGGAAGCTGACTTGCTTCAACAAACCTAGCTTCAACATAACGTTGAATAACAAGCTGAGCTATGCGATCTCCACGATTAAATTGCACAGTATTATTTGGATCCATATTGATTAATGGAACCTTAATCTCTCCACGATACCCAGCATCAATCGTTCCTGGAGCATTAAGAACAGTAACACCCTGTTTTACAGCTAAACCAGAACGCGGATGAACCAAAGCCACGTATCCAGCAGGCAAGGCGATTGCAACGCCAGTCGGCACTAGAGCGCGCTCAAAAGGACGCAAGGTAACGTCTTGCGTAGTTCGCAAATCCGCTCCAGCATCTCCAGCATGGGCGTAAGAAAGATGCTCCATTGCAGCCTGGCTATCTGTTCCATCGTTCAAATATTTAATAAGAACTTCCACCTGCTCTGGGCCCGTATAGGTATCATCGTAAGCCATTAAGCTGCGCACTCCTTGCAAATTGGTTGACCGTCTTGAGACATTTGAGCGAGCTGGCTTCTGTGCTTTACAAGGAAGCATTCGGAGCAAATGAACTCATCACCTTGCATTGGTATTACTGTGACAGATGCATCTTCGTTGCTAAGATCTGCGCCTGGCAACTCGTAATCTTCTGCAATAGCGTTTTCGTCATCGTCTATATCGTTTGCAGAATTTTGAGAGCCTTTGCTCAATGCTTCCAACGACTCCTCGTCTTCGTCTTTACTACGAGGAGAATCATAATCCTGTGCCATTATGGTCCTTTCGTTTTTAAGATTACTTATTGCTTAAAACTACTTTTCTACTTTATTTATAGCGATTAGCACTATTTATAGCAATTAGTCTAAATCTACCTACGCGCATAGCATACATGAAAGCTACCCCGCATAGAATACTCGCTTTTTTATTAATAGAAAATGGCAAAGAAGGCATACTATGGACTAAAGTATGTTATAAGTATCGTTAAAAGCGAGGAAAGTGGTGCGCAATGCTTGAAAATCCGCCAAAAGAGGCGAGTTTCGATCATGTGGATAATAATGGCGATTTAATTTTTATTTTTGAAAACACGCCGTTAAAAATTCATGTTGACGACACGCTGGAGCGCGCAATCGCCGAGTCGAAAAAACTAACAAATGTTGATGGACGTAATCAAAATACAGTTAACTCGACTGGCAAATCGGACGATTCGCCAAATGCAACTACAGCAACTCTGCCTATATCTCAAATTCAAGCTTTAATACGCGCTGGATTAGAACCAGAACATGTTGCAAAGCGCTACAACGTAAGCGAATCTCAAGTTAGACGATTCTCAAGCGGAGTAGAAACCGAAAAGCAATATGCTATTGAACAATTCTTGACTGTTCCAGCGCCTAAACAAAGCAATATGCGAACTCTTTCGGATTTAATTGAGCGCACTCTTGCAAAAGCGCATATTGGAATGGAAACAGTAAAGTGGCGTGCCACAAGACGCGGACTTGAACCATGGCTTATAACAGCAGAATTCAACACTGCTACTCGCACAATAAAAGCCGAGTGGACTTGGAACATGCACGATAACTCCGTTGCTTGCGCTAATCCTTCTGCAAGATTGTTACTTGGCGAAGAAGTTATGAATAATGATTCTTCCAAGAAGTCACAATTTGGCGGAACTTATAGAGATACTGTAAGCATTAGCTTCCCATTTGCAAACGAAGATCTTCCAGGAAACTCAATTCGTTCTGCAAGAATAGAGCGCGCTGTTTCTCAATGGGAATCAAGGAATAGTGAGAACCTTGCAAATGTTGCAAACGTTGCAATGCAAGCGCAAAATGCAAAAAATGAGCAAGACCAAAATGCGCAAAACGCAAACGCACAAAACGCACAAGAACAATACAATGCGAATAAATCACTAGACCAAAATAACGCAAATCCTTTAGATTCTTTGCAAAGCTACGAGCAAAACAATAATCTAAGTACTTTAGTTGCAAATAGCGAGAACCAAGTGGATGCAAATGCTGTATCTAACAGTATAAATGCCGTACAAATCGCATCGAATATAGCAAACTCGTCCAATTCCGATTTGAACAAAGCTAGCAACAATGCAAATGCGCTTTTTAGCAATAACTCTAGCTATAGCTCTAATAGTGAATCGCGCAACGAAGAAGAAAAACAAGCAAATCAAGAAAATAAAAAAGACAATCACATTCAAGCAGACAAAACTGTTTCGATAGAAACGCCAAAGTCTGCGCAAACGCCAAAGTCTGCTAAAGCGCGCGCAAACGAACATTCTAAAGCCAAAAAGAGCAGCCGTGCAGCTGTTCCTAGCTGGGATGAGATTCTTTTTGGCGAAGGATGATTTAGCGTAAATTAAGCTATATCAACTAAGCACGGAATATCCATTTCCATTGCGCTCATAGAGCCATGAACACTCGGCAAGTTCATGGCTTTTTCTGTTTCGATTCTAGAATCAACGATTGTTACAGATGACTTTGCTTGAACAAGAACATCTCCAATAACGCTTAGTGCAAGCGAGCTGACTTCTCCAAAAACGCCATCTTTAACAGCTTGCTCTTTAGTTCTAACAAGCGCTTTATCTTGCAAAGCATTAGTCCACCTTAACGCAATATCTTCTGGATTTGCGCCATCTTCCGCGTATAGCATAACAGACCTAGGCTCTCCCCCAACAAGCTTAACTCCTTTAGTAAGACGACTATCTTTTGCAATATCTATTTTCAAATCTGGATTTGACTCAATCATTCCATGGTCTGCCGTAATAACGATTAGAGTTCCTTTTTGACAATTTTTTCTTAAAAGATTTAATTGTGCGTCTATCTGCTCAAAAATAGAAACCCAATTCTCGGATTCCCAACCATAATTATGCCCGATTTTGTCAATATCCCTAAGATACAAATACGTTAGACCAGGCGTTTTAGTGCTATTTGCAGCGTTCATAATTCTCGCTCTAGCAGTTGTTCCGCTTATAAATTTAGCTCCTCTAAAAGCTGCTTGAGTTAAAGGAGAATCCTCAAATTTTGAAAGACTTACATGATTCGCTCTAACACCCAAGCTAGAAAGCGACTCGAATATTGTAGGCTGGCGCTGCAAATCTAATGGATTTGGAGCATCCCTAAATTGGATTAATTGAGATAATGCGCCAGTTTTAGGATTTTTTTGAGTGTATCCTGTCATTGCAGTAAGGCCAGGGCAAGTTCCAGTGCCAAAAGTGGCCATTGCTGCAACCGTAGTGCTAGGAACGCAAGTTGTTATAGAGCGCTGATTTGCACTGTTGTTAAGAAGAGCACGCAAATATGGAGCATGACCTTTTCTAATAGCAAGATTCCAATATCCAAGACCATCCACAAGCACAACAACAGCACTTTTTACTTTAGGAAACCCAAACAAATCTCGCAAAGAATCAGGATTTTTATGGATTTGTGTGCAAATTGGCGATCCAATAGAAGCACTAAGAGCTGGAAGAATCGAAGATAGATGAAGAGCAAATTTAGGATTATTGTATGCGTCACTAATTTTGCTATTTTCAACAAACTTCAACAAGTCATCCAATTGTGGAATCTCAATAGTCATAAGCTACATTGTAGTTAAAAAAGACTACATATAAAGTGAAATTCAAATTACAGCTAAAGTTAGATTCAAATCGCAAGAAAAATCGCAAGGAAAAACGCAACTAAAATCACCAGAAAAATCACCACTAAAATGGCAAGAAAATAAGCATTTAATAAACATTTGTGCATATAAATTGGTATTATAAAGGCTTGTAAGTCACTTCAAGGAGTTCAAAATTATGCCTTCACGCAGCAAGTCGACAAAAGCAGCCTTCGACCCTAGAAAGGTTAAAGAGAATATTGTTGAAACGCCGCTTAACGAAGAGATGAGCAAATCTTTTCTGGAATACGCATACTCTGTGATTTACGCACGCGCATTGCCAGACGCAAGAGACGGAATGAAGCCCGTACAGCGCAGAATCGTGTACCAAATGGGAAACATGAATCTTACGCCAGAGCACGCTTATATGAAGTCTGCTCGCGTTGTGGGCGAAGTTATGGGAAAGCTGCATCCGCATGGAGATTCCGCGATTTACGAAGCAATGGTGCGCTTGGCTCAGCCGTTTTCTCTTAGACTCCCATTGGTTGACGGTCATGGAAACTTTGGTTCCTTAGACGACGGCCCTGCAGCATCCAGGTACACAGAAGCACGACTAGCTCCAGCAGCGCTTGGAATGAATGCAGACATAAACGAAGATACTGTTGACTTTGCGCCAAACTACGACAATAAGCTAAAAGAGCCAACGGTTTTGCCTGCTGCTATACCAAACTTGCTTGTAAACGGAGCTTCTGGAATCGCAGTTGGAATGGCTACAAACATGGCTACTCACAATCTTGGAGAAGTTGTAGCTGCAGCGAAATACGTTATGAAGCACCCAAATGCAACTCTAGACGATTTAATGCAAATAGTTCCAGGACCAGACTGGCCGGGCGGCGGCATAATTATTGGGCGCAGCGGAATCCGCGAAGCATACGAAACTGGAAGAGGCGCTTTTACAACTAGATCAAAAACGCATATTGAAAACGTTACAGCACGCAAAAAAGCGATTATTGTTACAGAATTGCCATTTATGGTTGGCCCAGAGCGCGTGCTCGAACGCATATCTCAAGGTATAAAAGCGCGCAAACTAGACGGAATATCTGGAGCAATCGACTTAACAGATAGGCACAATGGAACGCGAATCGTAATCGAAATAAAAACAGGATTCGACCCAAACGCTGTTCTTGCGCAACTTTTTAAGCACACTCCGCTGCAAGAAAGCTTTACAATTAACAACGTTGCACTAGTTGATGGAAGACCTCACACAATGGGACTTCGAGAGCTTCTAGACGTGTGGATTTCGCACAGAAGAACCGTTATTAGAAGGCGCAGCGAATTTAGACTAAACAAAGCCAAAGAAAGATTGCATCTTGTAGAAGGCTTGCTTCTTGCAATGCTAGACATTGACGAAGTAATTCAAGTAATTAGGTCTTCCGAAGATGCAGAAACCGCTAAATCAAAGCTTATTAGCGTATTTGATTTAGACGAGATTCAAGCGCAATACATTCTTGACTTAAGGCTTAGAAGACTTACAAAAATGAGTCGAATCGAGCTAGAAGGCGAAAAAAACGACTTATTGCAAAAAATAGATGAGCTTAACGAGATTCTGAGCTCTGCAAATCAGTTAGACAAAGTTGTGATTGCAGAGATGGATTACGCTGTAAAACAGTGGGATACTCCTCGCAGAACGATTCTTTTAGACGAGCAAGAAGACGGCAGTTTTACGCCTGTTTGCACTAAAAACACTAAAGTTGCAAACAATGATTTAGCAATGGACGCAGTTATTGCAGCGAATAAGATTACAAGCACTCAAGCAGATGTAGCAGCAGCTGCACTAGCTGCCAAAAAGTCTGGAAGCAGTGATGCTTCTGCAATAGCTTTGCAATTAAGCGACGATCCGTGCGCTGTAGCTTTGAGCACGTCTGGACTTATAGCAAGAACAAGCGTTGAAACGTTTAATAGATGGCAATCACATTCTTCAAATGTTTTTGACACTCCATGCTTAAGCGTGTTTGAAACAACAACTCGCGCAAACTACGCTTTAACAACATCCGCAGGGCGATTAGTAATAGCGCATGTTGCAGATTTACCACACTTAAATCAAGGAAACGAAGACGTTTTAGAATCGCTTTCTAATGGCGTTAACGCAAACGAATTGCTAACTTCTACTCAAAGCACAGACCCGATTAGAGGAGAAAAAGTCGTAGCTGCTATTGCACTAAGCGATGATTCTAAAACTCCTCTTGCAATCGGAACAAAGAATGGCGTTGTAAAACGATGGAATTTTGAATCGCCAACAACAATGGATTCCTGGAGCATTATTGACTTAAAAGATAATGATTCAGTAATCGGAGCAGCTCTTGCAAAAGACGAAGACAGGATTGTGTTTATAAGCAGCGACTCTTCCCTACTTACATTCGACGCAAAGCAAGTGCGCGCACAAGGGCGAAGCTCTGCTGGAATGGCAGGAATTAGGCTTAACGAAGGATGCGTTGTTTCTGCTTTTGCTGTAGTTTCTAAAAATGACGTTGAGTGGAACTACGAAGAAGGGCAAAACGGACTATTTTCTGCTTCTGGAAGCGTAGTTTTCACTCTTGCTGGAGACAGCGACGCGCTTGCTGGAACAGAAAACGGAGCTGCAAAGATTACGCCGCTAGAAATGTACCCTACAAAGGGCAGAGGCACGGGAGGCGTGCGCTCGCAGCGATTCCTTAAAGGGCAAAATACACTTTTGCATGCATATGTTGGAAACTATCCGCTTTACGCGACTACACAACGCGGAGCGAACGTGGAACTGCCTAAGCCAGATATGCGAAGAGACGCTTCGGGAACTGAGCTTGTTTCCCCTATTGCGCATATTGGGTAGTTACGCTGGGTAGTTACGCTGTGTAATTACTCCATTTATGCAATTGTTTCGATGGATGCTAAAGTTGCAATTTTCGTAGCTAGTTTTTGCGAGCATGCTTGGAATAGCTACGAAGTGATTTTCTAGCTCCTACAAGTACGAAAATTCCTGCAAACACAGATGCAAACAAAGAATTCATGGCCATAGTCACTGAAGAACCAGTTTCAGGCAAATGCTTAGCAGAATTAGCTTGAATCTGCATTTTCAATGGCGCTTCATCTTGTTTCTTTACATCAAACGAATAATCTTGATTCTTTGTATATTCTTGCCCATGCGAAGGAACAAAATCTGTAATAGGCGTAGAATCTGGAGCTGGAGTTTGCTCTTCATCCGTCTCTGGCGCAGGATTTGGCGTTGGCGTTGGCACAGGCGTTGGAATCGGAGCAGGAGCTGGCTTAGGTGTATAAATAGCATAAACCGTCATATCACTTTTTACTGAAGTTTGATCAGTAAATATTTTGCTTTTATCCTTACCTGTAGAGTCGGCATTCCACTCTACAAAAGTATAACCTTCTTTAGATGGTGCCGATGGCATCATCTGACCTGCAACACTGTTTTCACTTATGCTTTTGCCTTCCTTAACTTGCACAGAAGCATAATTAGAATTATTGCCATCTACAAAGGTAACAGTGTAGATCTTAGCCTTAGGAACGATTTTGTAGGTAAAGTGCGAAATACCAATTATCCTAAATTGTCTGTTGATAATATCGTAAAACAGGCACTGACCTTCAAGTGTCCCAGGTTTTACTGCTATATATTTGCCTTCTTTATTCTTCTTAAAGTAAGATGAACTTTCAATTTGTACTGGACTACCGTTTTCTTTGAATCCTTCTATGACACTGATTGTATGATTAGAGTTTTCCTGCGTAATTGTAATAGGTCTCTTGTACTCGTCTCCAACTTCAATAGTGAAAGTTCCTGGATTCTGGTTATCGAATACAGAATCGCTTTTTTGTGGATTATTAGATGGATATAATTGATACTTTCCTAAGTTATCTTTTACTACAATTTCAGAAATTTTATTACCCTGGAAAGCAACACTACCAACTCCAGCAAGATAATACGGGTCAGCATCCGTATCGTGCTCTTTGCCAGTTCCATCAATTACACCTTCAAACACAACTTTTTCAATTTCATTAGCTACAAAAGCGCCATTATGTATTGAAATTACACTTTTCGGAATAGTAACAGTTCCCTTAATTTTATTCCAACCGAAAGCGCCATATTCTATAATCTTAAGAGACTGTGGAAGAGTTACGCCTTCAATATAAGTTTCGCCATCAATGTGTTCATGTTTATTTCCAACTTGTGTTGCACTTCCAGTAAAAGCACATTCATGAATAACTTCAATGCCTTCAGGAATAACTATGTGATGATTTTTCTTAAGCTTTGCAAGGCCTTTGGCATTAAGTCCTGGAACAATAACATTTTCTGTACCAGATGGTTTTCCATCATGATCAGTAACAGTAATATCTTTCCTGTACCCAATCTGTTTGCCGTCAGGGGTGATGTTAAAGTCATCACGCGTCCAAGTTAAAGATGCATCATCTGTAGTACTTGAATCAGTCGAAGCTTCCCTAGATTCTGCAGATTCAGGTACATTTATACTTCCACGATTACTTGTTGGAAGATTAGTATTGCTTACATCTATAAGAGTTTGCGTAATCTTATTAGTTTCAAAATTTTCAGTATCAGTTACAGATTCAGAAGTTTTAGCAGATTTAGCAGATTTTGTAGTTTCGTTAGTTTTTTCAGTTTCGTTAGAATTTGAAGAGTTAATACTTTCAGAAGGTTTTACGGAAGTGCTATCTAAAGCCCCCCCCCCGAGTGTATTAGAAGTTGCGGCAGAAGAATTTACAGACGTATTAGCACCAGAAGAAGCAGCTGACATTTCGGCAGCATTCGCACTTTGCGCTACGCAAAAAGCACACGCAGCAGTAGCAATACCCATCATAGCGCTAGTCAAAATTATATTAGTTCTCTTACTCATTTTTTCCTCTTGCAAAACCAACTCTTCTAAAATTATTAGCGATTAAAACAAATATAATACATGTGCTTAACAGTATTAGTTTGAATCTTCACATATTCTACAACTTATACTTTCAATAGCAACAAAATGTAACTAAACTCACAATAATCTTAATAATTATTACTTACCAAACAGATCAGAATGAGTGCCAGTGCGAGTCAAATATAATATAAGTTCATCATCTGCTATTTCGTAAACAAGCAGCCAATCAGGAGTTATATGACATTCTCGGCAACCATCATAATTACCAGCGAGTTTATGATCCTGATATTTTCCAGGAAGACTCACACCCGACGCAAGAATATCAACAACTTCTTCAAGCAAACTAATGTTATATCCACGTTTAATAGCCAGCTTCAAATCTTTTTTAAACATGCGCGACTGCGCAATACGATATTTCTTATAAACGCTCATAGACATTCTCGTGATTATCGCTACAGTCAATCATTGTCAATATCTTGCAAAAGTTCAGCAAATGAACCGTAAGTTTTTTTATTAGTATTAGCCTTAAGCTGTTTTACTTCCTGAATAGCTTCAATAGTATCTGCATTAGGAATATCATATTTAATAACCGATTGCATATATTTAACTAAATTGTTTTTTACACTATCTCCGCGTAATTTAACTACATGCTTATACTGGTTGTAAATATTGCGATCCATAACAAATGAGCATGTAACAGTATCTTGATTAGGCATTTAATATTCCTCCACAATTAATAACTCAAACAATAAAACCATCGATTTACAAACGATATAATTACTAAGTAGTATTACTAAGTAATTTTACTTAGTAATACTACTCAATAACTTAACTTGCATCAACATAAATAATTAACTGTTTTTAATTTTCGTGAAGATGCCTTAAGTCTGCTGCCAATGCCACAAGCCCAGAGAACAGCGAGGCAATTGCGGAAGCGAGAATTGTGGTTGCGGTTGAGCCAGTTTCAGGCAAATGCTTAGCAACGTGCTTAGGTTCCGGCGTTGGCCGCGAAGGAGCTGGCGCAGGTTCCGGCTCTGCTTCAGCAGGCGGCAGAATCGGATCTGGAGAAACAGGGATTGGCAATTCAGGAACTGGAACTGGATTTGGCTCCGGTTCTTGTTCAGGCTCCGGAGCTGGCGGATTAGATATATACGAACTATGCACAGAAATATTGCCACGCACAGTAGTATTTCCAGTGAACTTAGTACCTTTACCATCTTTCTCAGTAAACCAACCGTTAAAAGTAAAACCAGGCTTTGTAGGATCTTTAGGCATCGACTGATTTTTCAGTTCGTCACCATTAATTGAGCTACCCTTTTGAACTGCCACAGTCGTATACGGCTTACTGTCATCGCCATCGAAAAATGTTACAGTAGCAATCTTTCTTCTCAACACAAAAGTAACAACTTTTTGAGTAGAACTTGAGTTATCCTTATGAACCGCAATATTAAATTTCGCATCAATTGGAGCGCTATTAATATCTGCTGAATTTTCTGGTTCAACAACCCACTCATAGTTTGTAGGCGCTTCAGCAGCAGACTTTACGATGTAGTTTCCAGGAGACAAATAAGCAAAACCATTGGAAAGATAACCAGCAGCTTCACTAAGCAAAGCCGTATTTTTATTTGTTATCATTGATTGTAATGCGTTTAACTCTGGAGCTGCGCTAGACTCAGCTGACTTGAAATCACCCGCAATTTGCTTATTGCCAACGTAAAGTGCAAATTGCTTACCACTCTCGATCTTGTTTTGCAAATTTTTGTATCGCACAACAAGCTGAGTAGGAATCGGTCTAAAAGTCACATAATAATGCTTGACTGTTAACTGGTTATCATCCTTATCGCGCGCGATACCATAATCGTAGTTGCCAAAATTTTCAGTATTATCCTTGGTAAATTTGCCTCCATTAGGAGTATCAATATCGTTACTGTAATAAAGATAACCAGAGATGTTAGCGTTTTTAAGCTCTTCCATAGTTGGGCGCTTAATAGAATCTTTCTTGGGATCGCCTTCGTAGCTTAGAAGAGGCGTATACATATTTCTTACAACCTGATTATTACCAAACCTAACTTCGGAAATATTTTTCGCGTCAGACAAATCAGATAAATCCAACTTGATAAACGGTTTAGTAGAGAACTTATCAGTTTCACTAGCACTACGCTGAGGAATATTATCAGAAGCTGAAAGATTCATTGTTTTTCTGTACTTTAAATCGTCTACAAAATGGAATTGCGCACCACATTCTGGAACAAACGCGAAATATCCAGGAGCTCCAGAGGATTGTTCATGGTTAAGCCCTTCATAACCAAAAATAGCTTCATTATCAGCACTCCCCTCCATAACAACATGAATAAACGTTTGATTCTTTCTCATTTGAAATTTGATATTGGTTTTATCAGCTATATTGGATCCAATAAGCCTCCCATTTACCTCAAGCTTGTATGAAAGTTTTTCGTCAGGAGCTTTATTAAGGTCAAAATCTACTGATCCATCTGAGTTTTTTAATTCACGAGATGACCTGTATGGATAAAATTGGCCATCACCTGTATATACACCTTCTTTATCAACGCGTGGGACAAATATAAAAATATCAATTCTTCCAAGCCTGCCGCTATACGTGTTGATGATTTCATCAATACTTTTAGTATCACCAAATGCTTGACCATTCTTTACAGAAAAGTTCTTTCCATAAGCCGTATAAAAATTCTTTTGAATAAAAGGTAAAGGGCTAACAGATTTCGTTTTGTCCTGCAACTCTTTGACCTCGGCTGGTGTAATTACATTAGGGAACGGATTTTTTATATCCTTATCATTACTAAAATCGTATATGCCATCTTTATTAGGCTTAACTTCGCTTTGCTTATCGACATTAGCAGGCGACTCCACTGCCGCTTTATCTTCTTTTGCTGCTTTAACTGATTTTTGTGTATTTACTTCATCGTTTTTTGGTTTATCCGCATCAGTAGGATCATTTCCTTTATCAGCTTTGTTATCAGCAACAGAACCACTATAGTCGGAGGAAGATGTCAACCTAGTTTCACTACTAGAAGAATCAGCATTATCAAAGTTAGATTCATGATCTTCAGAATCAGACTTCTGTTTTCTAATAATTTCTTGTGACTGTTTAGAAGCATGTGACTGCGCCAAATCGCGCGACTTTGCAGATATATCATTCTGCACATTTTCTTGTGATTTTACAGATTTTTGTGACTTTGCTAAATCAACAGGGAAAGTACCTTCCCCCCCCCCATTAGAAAAATCAACACTAGTGACATTCTGCTTCACATCTGATGCAGAATTATTTTCAGATGCATTCGCAGCCTGAGCAATGCAAAAAGCGCAAGCAGCTGTAGCAATACTCATCATCGTCGTTGACAACACAATTGCAGTTTTTTTATTCATTTTCGCCTCTTTACTAAAAACTCATAAAATTACATAAATTGTACAAACAACCATTAAGCAAAGCTTAAATCCACAAAACTTATAAACACTTTTGATTATACAATAAATAAACATTAAATATAAGTAGACGCACACAATATTTGCTTGAAAGCAGATAATACGATAGCAACGAATTTCCCCCTGATATATAAAACATCAGAGGGAAATTATCAGCATTCGCTCAAAACATTCATAAATGCAATACTAATTTTTGCGTTTAGTTATTCCAGCAAGCAAACTAGAAAAACCAGCGAAAAGGGATATGATTGAAGTCACAAATGTTGAAGTTGCTGAAACACCGGTATCAGGCAAATGCTTAGCAGGAGCCTTAACATTATAATCCTCACCAGCATCAACAGCCTTAAAACGCTGAACAACAGAATACTCTGGATTCTCTGGAACAATCTCAGGAAGAGGAATCCACGAATCATCAGGCGCATCAGAAACATCAGTAACTGGAGTAGGCTCAGGCGCTGGAGTCGGAGATGGTGCAGGTGTAGGAATAGGAGGAGTTGGCTTCTTCTTCAATACAAAAGTAATAAATTGTAGAGAAGCAGTATTTCCAGTTTGAAGTCCAATATTAATATCTGCACTAGTTTTGGTATCCTGCTTATTTGAATCTACAACCCACTCGTACCCTTCAGGCGCTTGAGCTGTAGGTTTTACAGTATAGTTTCCTGGAATCAAATACACAGCACCGTTAGATAAGTAACCAGTAAAACCTTTAAGAAAAGTAGTGTCAGTTGACTTCATCATAGTGACTAAATCGTTTATACTACTGGCAACAATATCACCACTCGCAGCAGCAAATTGATTTCCAATTTGAGTATTCTTAGAATCTAAAAGCTCGTACTTTGCATTTGATTCAAATGTTCCATCAGACTTCTTATATTTGACGACCAACTGCGTAGGAATTGCTCTAAAAGTCACATAGTAGTGCTTTCTAGTAAGACGCTTAACAGGCTTGCCGTCCTTCATTTCGTACGCAAAAGAAAGATAGTGATTACCAGGATCTTCCTTAGTAGCATTATCGTTTGCAAACTCATGATTCTTGTTCTTAGGCTTATCAATGTCATTATCCCAATAAACATAGCCAGGAATTTTTGTGCCAGTAAGCTGAGCTAATGTAGGACGCTTTATATCAGTAGCTTTTGAATCTCCTTCGTACGAAAGAATAGGAGTTTTTAAATCTCCGCCAGTGCTGCGATAATATAAGGATGTATTGGTTTTAGTAACCTTACTGTCTATATCTTGTAATCCTTCAATCTCATAGAATGGCTTTGCAGACATAAGGTTAACTTTACTTTCATTTTTTTGAAGCGAAGTATGATAATCTGAATTTCCTCGCTGTTTTAACTTACCTTTCCCATCTACACCTTTAGGATTCATAGCTCTATATTGCAAATCATCAACAAAATGGAATTGAGCGTCTGTAGACACTACATATTCAGCTATTAAACTAGTGCGCTTATATCCGCCAGTGGTCATAGATACGCCACCATTCATAAGCACACGTTCGTTAAGCTCATTATCACTCGGACAAGTTAGTTCAAAGTAAAAATAATTATCTGTCGAATTTTTCTTAGCAACATTAATAAGAATTCTATTCTTAGAATCGTTTTTAAGCTCATGCCCATTTAGCTTAAAAGTTCCTTGATGAAAAACATATTTCACAGTTGAATCTGATCCGGAATAAACACTACCGTCAGACGCAATAATTCCATTTCGCGACTGATGCGCATCAAAAGTATAAAGTTGTATAGGATAAGCTAAATCTGCAAATTTAAAAACTGCATATATTTTGAACGTTCCTTTACCTTTAGGTAAAACTTTAGTGTTACTTATATCAACAGGTTTAGCGTTTTCATCACTCTCTGTAGAGTCAGGAATAAAGTATTCCTTGCTTATACTAACTTCACCTTTCTTAAACTCATCTTCAATTTCTTTATTAGAAATAAATTCAGGAAAAGGATTAGTTATTTTATTAGGATTTTTTACATAATCGTATGTGATACTGTCATCATCTTCGTCAACTTTCTTATAGTTAGCAGCAGTATCAAATACAGGCGTTTCCTCAGGAGCACTTCTATCTTCATCAACAGATTTAGCATGTTCTGAGGAAGTGCTATCTAAAGCCCCCCCCCGAGTGTATTAGAAGTTGCGGCAGAAGAATTTACAGACGTATTAGCACCAGAAGAAGCAGCTGACATTTCGGCAGCATTCGCACTTTGCGCCACGCAAAAAGCACACGCAGCAGTAGCAATACCCATCATAGCGCTAGTCAAAATTATATTAGTTCTCTTACTCATTTTTTCCTCTTGCAAAACCAACTCTTCTAAAATTATTAGCGATTAAAACAAATATAATACATGTGCTTAACAGTATTAGTTTGAATCTTCACATATTCTACAACTTACACTTTCAATAGCAATCAAATGTAACCAAACTCACAATAATCTTAATAAATCTTAAACCAAAACCAGCAAACAATCACACAAAAATATTTTCATACTAAACTTTTGCAAGTCCGAATCAATTTCATATGCATAAACGCCATTGCAGATAGCAAAATAATCAAATATGCTGGCAGCAAAGACATAGACACGTTTTGACCAATAAACCCAAAGATTGCAGGCATTAGCATTGATCCAATATATGCGCTAGCCATTTGCACGCCAACAATCGCTTGCGATTTATCAGCTCCAAAATAATGCGGTGTGGAATGAATAATGCATGGATAAATAGGCGCACAACCTAAACCAATAATCACAAATCCTGCAACCAATGCTATATGATTGGGCAATGGCAATAACAATACAATAATGCCTAAAATCATCACTAGTTGCCCAAGACGAATCATGGTTTCATCATTAAAACGCATTGTCAAAAATCCGCTTATAAATCGTCCTGCTGTAATACCAACATAAAATAAACTTGCCCAACCCGCTGCAACAACGCGGCTAACTCCCCCATACAAAACCATGTAACTACTAGCCCATAATCCTGCAGTTTGTTCAATAGCGCAGTAACAGAAAAACATTATAAAAATATTTTTAGCTCCAGGAATGCGCAAAACTTCTGCAAAAGATAGAGTTTTAGAATATTCTTTAGATATCTGAATAGGTTTTAGTAATTTATGCGATTTACGATTATTCCACAATGGCAAACTTACAAACAATATTACAGTTAATATAACTTGAACAATAGCAATATATTGATACCCTGCAGACCATCCAAATCCGCAAGAAAGCGCAAAACCCATAACGTAAGGCCCAGCTGAAGCTCCAATACCCCACATGCAGTGAAGCCAGCTCATATGACGGCTTTCGTAGTGCAAAGCAACATAGTTGTTAAGAGCAGCGTCTACTCCTCCAGCACCAAGTCCGTACGGAATTGCCAGAAAAATAAGCACAAGGTAATTCGGCGCAAAAGAAAAACCCAATAATGACAACGCAGTTAAAGCAACAGATACAGAAGTAACTTTTCCTACGCCAAATCGCTTAGTTATTCTGTCACTCAATAGAGCAGACACAATAGTTCCTGCAGAAATAACCATTGATATTCCGCCAGCCCAAGAAATTTGCGCGCCAATATCGTGGCTCATAGTCGGCCAAGCAGATCCTAAAAGAGCATCTGGCAAACCCAAGCTAATAAATGCTAAATAGATAATTGCAAGAAGAAGGTTAATCATATTCACATATCAATTCATCAAACGAGTTATAAGTTTTTGTATTAGGATTTAGGTAGGATTAAAAAACGCCAGCACTATAACATTTACAAATTGTTTTTCTCACTAGATTCGTGCATCTCATCAAGCAAATCTTGAACCAAATATCCGTCGCTCATACAATGCATATCCGAAATACCATTACGCATCAAATCGTAAGTAACAGAATGGTAAAACACGTCAAGCGCCTGCTCATAACTCAACCCAGCACGCTCAGCCAGAAGACTTACAACCCTAGCATACTTCTTTTGCAACAAAATAGGATTCGCCATCAAAATCCATCACTCCCCTAAAAACTTACTATTTACACACTCGCTTTTTATGTATGTAAGACACAAATCAATAGCTTTCTGACTTCTAAAACATATTTGATTATTAGGCTTTTCATATTTTAGTCTGCCTAAAGCTTCAGACTTAGTAATTAAATCATCAAACAACAATTCAAGTGTGTTATAAACCTTATCGTTTGCCACACCGCCAATTACCACTTCAAAACTACTTGTATCATTTCCAGTACGAGCACTAAGTATGAAATTAAGCCATTCTTCAGAATATGAATCAAACTTAAGAACAGATAATTCACTAAGCACATCATCGTCAAAATTATAAGAAGAAACAAACGCATCATTGCCTTTGCGAATAAATTTCTTCGCCCAATTATCAGCCTGGCTACGTATTGATGTAACGTAGAATCCTGCGCCAAAATCAACATCTTTACGCGAATGCAATACATCTGGAAATTCAACAGGCATAAAAGAACCGTGATAAACAATCATACTTTTACACATTTTTCGCGCATGAAGGAAATAATATCGTTTGTAATATACTCTTTGCCTTGAGTGTGCAAAACGTCATAAGATGGAATAATATAAGACATAAGAATATTACTCTTCTTAGTCAAAGCATCATACGTATCGCGAGGGTTTTGATTAAGCTTCTTAGCAACATTTTCAATACAAAATATTGCAAAATCAAGCTTATCCTTGTCAAAGACTTCCTGCTTATTACCAACCATAAAACCCTCCTTTTTAAGATAAAGTACAATAGAACACTGACTACAAAGTAATAATTCTTAAAACAAGCTTTTAATACAGTTTACATCAAAAATTACACATGCAATAAGGCTTCTAACTTGATGCTATAAAACATTAATCAGAAGCCTTATTCCAATATTCTTAATTCTTATACGCGATTATATTCGAGTTTCGCATTTAATGCTTGCGGCGAGACTTGAACATAGACAAACCAAAACCAGCAAACAAAGACTCAAACAAAGACTCAAACAATGGTGCAACACCAACACCAGTATCAGGCAAATGCTTGGCAGCATGCTTAGCTTCAGGCTGCTTTTGCTGTTCCGGCTGCTCAGGCTGATCAGGAGCTGGCGCTGGCTCAAGTTCCTGCTCAGGCTCAGGAACAGGAACCGGTGTTGGCTCTGGCTCTGGTGGGGTCGGTGGCGTTGGCTTCTTAGTAACAGTTACTGTGGCAGATGCTGTTGCAGTAGCGCCACCATTATCTGTTACACTAAACGTAATCTTATAGGAGCCAACTTTAGTATTATCAAAACCACCGTTATCGGTTAGCTTTACCTTACTGGTTATATCACCATCTTCCGGATCTTTAGCAGACACTATAAGACTATTCAAATCAATCGAATCGCCTTCAGTAATCGTTTTATCTTGCAAAGTAAGCGTTGGAGCAACATTCATAACAGTCGCATTCAAATCATAAATAGCATAAACTGTCATATCGCCTGTTACTGGTGTGGCAGCACTAAATTCCTTGGTTTTATCTTTACCGGTTTCGTCCGTGCTCCAACCTCTAAATGTATAACCCGTTTTAGAAGGATTAGCAGGCATAGACTGATCAATCCACTCATCGCTATTAATAGATTTACCTTCTTGCACTTTTACTTTCGCATACTCACTGCCCTCATTCATAAAAGTAACTGTATGATCAGCTTCTTTTATCCACTTTGGGAACACAACGAATGTGTGGTTTGTAGTGCAATATTGTGTACCTAGTTTACTTCCAAACGTATTTACACCCTTGCTATCTCTAATCACAGCAAATAAATATGGGTAGGTAGTAGTTTGTTCGTTAAATGGTACATAGTCAACAGTTGTGTTATCTATTATCTTTTTATCGTCATCAAACATACGGTCATACGACGTATACGGTTTGCCGTTTTTCTTTTTAGCAACATAGAACTGCCAACCAACAAACTTGTAACCTGCTTTTGTAGGATTAGTTGTCGGGAACTGAATAACATTATCTTTTACACGAAGACGTTCAAATATATTGTCCGTGGTGTAAGTAAACTTCCAGTTACCATCAGATCGATAGTTTCCGTCATCCTTTTTTGGCTGCTCATACGAGAAACACTTATCTGCTACCGACTCATCCTTAGCATACACAATTTCCAAGGCATTTAGACGGAAATATTTATTGTGGGATTGCTTATCCTTTGCTTTGGATGGTTCCCACGTAAAATACGATACATCATCTTCAAATACAGCGGACTCATTAGCCTCAACGTTATTGTACGTAACGTAATACGGGCTTGGAATTGTGCTATTTACCACTGACACCTCGTAAGTATGGCTTGAATCATAGCTACCCAAACTTTTCGTTGCACTAGTAGCAGTATCAGGATCATAGGTGCCAGCAGTCGTCACTACCGCCTTACTGGTATCAGTTAAATCTTTTATTTGAAACTGAATATTAGCAAACGCCTTCTTTACATCTTGTCTACTTGAGCCTAGCGTAGAACCAAAATCCCAACTCTCAAAATTCAGTTGACCAAAATCGCTATTACCATTAATCAATGCATTGTTATTATCTTTGTTCATGGTTTCCCAGCAAAGACTTACTCTAAGCTCGGTTGTTTGTGTTTGAGGTTTAGGAGTTTGATTAGGATCTGGATTACCACTAGCAAAAAGCGCTTGATTAAAAATTGTTGGTGAAATTTGAGCTTCCTCACCTTTAGACTTTGAATCAATGTTTGATTCAGTCTCTGTATCAGTATTTTCAACAGAATCTACATTAGATTTAGCGGTAGTCTTAACGACAGTGTTTACATTAGTCTTTGTATCAAGCTTGACATCAGACTTTGCATCAGACTTTACGCTACTCTTAGTTTCAAGCTTGGATTCAGTTTTTGTATTAGAATTTGGTTTCGAATTCGTTTCAGGTTTTATATTATCTTTATCAGAAGAATCAGAAGGATCAGAAGACTTTATGCCATTTGTCTCAGAAGAATTGGTTTCTTGAGAAGAAGTATTTTCAATTGGGGGGGGGGTAGTAACTTTTGCAGTGGAAGTGCCAGAATCCACGTAAGTATCAGCAGCATTCGCGGTCTGCGCCATGCAAAAAGCGCAAGCCGCAGTAGCAATACTCATCATCGTAGTCGATAATAAAATCACAGTTTTCTTGTTCATTTTTCCCTCTTATAAAACAAATTTTAAGAAAATCAGTAAATGCAAAATCCCAGACTCACTTCCACTATTGAAGCAAACCTGCATTCGCAATTATATCATAAAATCATTATAACTTAACTAAATGTCATAATGTAATTACAATTCAAAATTTGTCATACACATCATGCAATGCGAAGAAAATTACAAATATTAAGTAACTTAACGCGCAAGTAAAACAAAATCAGGTATCGATTTTGGAACGATCAAAGTCGTCTGCGTTATCAACAATAAACTGCTTGCGCGGAGGAACATCATCGCCCATCAGCAAATCGAATACTTCGCTCGCCTGCTGAGCATCTTCCATACGAATCCTTCTTAACATGCGAGTTCTAGGGTCCATAGTGGTGTCTGCAAGCTGATCCGCATCCATCTCACCCAAGCCCTTGTAGCGCTGAATATCGCTGTTAAAATCAATGCCCTTAGCTTGCAAGTCATCAAGCTTTCCAGCCAATTCGTCATCGGAATACGTGTAAATATACTCGCCTTTGCGCTTTCCAGCGAGCGCAATCCTGTGAAGCGGAGGCACTGCAGCATAAACGTGCCCGTACTCAATAAGCGGACGCATATAACGATAGAACAGCGTTAGCAACAAAATACGAATGTGCGCACCATCAACATCAGCATCTGTCATCATAACAATCTTGTTATAACGCGCTTGCGAAATATCAAAACTTGCGCCCGACCCTGCTCCAACAACCTGAATAATTGCAGCACACTCTTTGTTAGAGAGCATTTGAGCAAGACTTGCTTTTTGAACGTTCAAAATCTTACCGCGTATTGGCAAAAGCGCTTGGAAAGCAGAGTTTCTAGCAGCTTTTGCAGTACCAAGCGCAGAATCGCCCTCAACGATGAAAAGTTCTGCAACATCGTCGTTTCCAGGCTGGCAATCAGAAAGCTTCGGCGGCATAGAAGCAGACTCAAGCGCATTCTTTCTGCGAGTAACTTCCTTAGTTTTACGCGCTTGAATACGCGCATGCATCTCGGAAACAATTTTCTCTAAAACTCTAGCAGACTGCTCTTTGAATCCTCGCTTAGACCCACTAATCATCTCGCCGAATTGAGCATCCGTCATTTTTGTAACGATTGGCTTAACTTGAGCAGTTCCAAGAACATCTTTAGTTTGACCCTGGAATTGAGGCTCTGCTATGCGAACTGTTACAACAGCAACCATTCCAGCTAGAATATCGTCTCGCTCAATCTTAGTGTTTGAATCTTTAAGATTGACTTTAAGTTTTCTAGCATTGTCTTCAACAGCCTTGCGGATTTGCTTAGTCAATCCTTGCAAGAATCCGTCTACGTGCATGCCTCCGCCAGGAGTTTCAACAACGTTCACAAAGCTAACAATCGTTGAATCGTAGCCGTTTACCCATCGCATTGCAATGTCAACACCGCACTTACGCGTCACTTGTTGAGCATGCAAATCTCCAGCAGAATCAACAGCTTGCGTTTCTTCTACATACGTATCTTCGCCAGAAATACGCCAAATATCGGAGATTGCTTGACCTTTTGAAAGAAAGTCAACGAAATCTTTTACTCCGCCATTATGCAAAAATTCAACAACTCTAGGATGATGATTATTTTGCAATTCTCTAGCAGACTCACTATTTGCAACAGATTGTTCGGTGGATTCTTCTGATTCTTCGGATTCTTCGGATTCGCTATCAATTTCGCCATCGGATTCAACTTCCGATTCGCCATCAGATTCAGATTCTTCTGATTCATATTCAGATTGATTTAGCTCATTAGATTCATTATCTACGGTTGCTTGCGATTCATCCTTAAAAGCCAAATCATCTGTTAAATCACTAGTATTAGCATTCGCATCATCACTAGCGCTAACATCAATCTCTTGAATATCGCTAAATTCGCCTTCTGGAACATGCTCATCAATAACAGTAATGCGCAATCCTGGAATCAAAAAACTGGTTTGACGAACTCTGTCAATCAACTGTTCGTAACTAAAGCGAGCTGTTGAATTAAAAATCTCAGGATCCGCCCAATATCGAACTCGAGTACCAGTAGTTTTTGGCGAAACTGTGCCAATAATCTCAAGCTCAGTAGGCTTGTTCTTACGCGTGCGCTTGAACGGAGAAGCAGGAGACGGATTTTCTGGATCTGCATCGCTATAAACACCAGGATGCCCCTGATGGAAAGCCATATGATGCGTTTTTCCGTCTCTATCTACTTCTACGTCTAATCGCAAGCTCAACGCATTTACAACAGAAGAGCCAACACCATGCAATCCGCCTGCAGCATTGTACGAAGCGTTACCAAACTTTGCTCCAGCGTGAAGCTTAGTTAGAACAACTTCAACGCCAGTAAGCTTTGTTTTTGGCTCCACGTCTACTGGAATACCGCGACCATTATCCGCAACTTCAATAGAACCATCGTTGTGAAGAGTAACAATAATATGATTGCAAGCACCAGCTAAAGCCTCATCAACCGCATTATCAATAATCTCCCAAAGGCAATGCATTAAGCCTTGACTGTCTGTAGTGCCAATATACATACCTGGGCGCTTACGAACAGCATCCAAGCCTTCAAGCACGGTCAAACTATCGGCATCATATTGCTCTTGCTCTTTAAGAGAAGCCACTTTTACTCCTTATACAACAACAATTAAAGCTACTAGAGCGTATCTAATAACAAATCACTGATCTAAGAAGTCACGCAAGGTTTGCGACCTAGAAGGATGACGCAACTTAGACATAGTCTTAGACTCGATTTGACGAATGCGTTCGCGAGTAACGCCATACACGCGACCAATATCGTCCAAAGTCTTAGGCTGTCCATCTTCCAAACCGTAGCGCATTTTAATAACACCAGCTTCTCTAGGAGCCAGAGTTTCCAAAACTTGCCTAAACTGCTCTTGAAGAAGCGAGAATGCTACTGCATCCGAAGGTGCGATTGCATCGGTATCTTCAATCAAATCACCAAACTCAGAATCGCCGTCTTCACCCAAAGGAGTGTGCAAAGAAATAGGCTCACGACCATACTTTTGCACTTCTTGCACCTTTTCTACAGGCATATCAAGCTCGCGTGCAAGCTCATCTGGCGTAGGCTCGCGACCCAAGTCTTGAAGCATTTGACGCTGAACTCTAGAAAGCTTATTAATAACTTCCACCATATGCACTGGAACTCGAATTGTACGAGCCTGATCTGCCATAGCACGCGTAATCGCCTGACGAATCCACCAAGTTGCGTAGGTTGAGAACTTAAAGCCCTTCTTCCAATCGAACTTTTCTACTGCACGAATTAAACCAAGGTTACCTTCCTGAATTAAATCAAGGAAAAGCATGCCCCTGCCCGTATACCTTTTAGCAAGAGAAACAACAAGTCGTAAGTTTGCTTCTAGAAGATGATCTTTAGCTTTCTTACCATCTGCTGCAGCCCACTTAAGCTCGCGCTTGCGCTTAAACTCCATTTGGTCGATTTGCGTATCGAGCAAATGCTGAGCATATAAGCCAGCTTCGATTCGCTCCGACAAATCAACTTCCTGCTCTGCGTTAAGAAGGCTAACGCGACCAATCTGCTTTAAGTAGTCTTTAACAGGGTCTGCCGTAGCACCAGTAGCAATTACGCGACGCTTTGGGTTTCCAGAAGGCGTAAGATTATCGTCATCGTCGTCATCGCGAACAATAAAAGCGCCTTTTGCTTGAGGAACTTGCGGAGCTTCTGGCTTATTTTCTTCGCTGTCTTCGCTATCTTCGTCTTCAGAAATATCGTCTAAATCATTAATGTCGTCATCATCATCCAAGTCGTCTACGTCGTCTACATCAAGATCATCGTGAATTTCATCAAAATCTTCTAAATCCATGCGATCTTCGTCTGGATCCATTGGCGCATCAACATTAACGTCAACATCTTGAGCGTCAACGTTTTCATCAATCTTAAAGTCTTGTTGTTCTTCTTTGCTCGTCTTGGAATCGACACTTGCTTTATTTTCGCTCGCCAAACTTTTCCTCCTGTAGATTCCCCGCTAACACAAAGTAATCAGCCAAAATAGGGTATTTAATTTTGCTATACCCTAAAGGCACTCTACTATACCATAAAGGTACAGTTATGGCAAGGGCAACTTTTCATTAAGAAGTTAATCATCTTCTAAGGACGATTCCTTATTACTTTCTTCTTGCGGCGTGGCGAATTTTTTACACCACGCTGGCTCTACATGATTCCTATATGCGTTATCTACTATTCTAACCATTGAGCAATCAGGATCTATATCTAACGCCATTTCAACATATTTTTCAACATCACCCAGCCTAAACCACCAACTTATATAGCACATTAAAGCGTAAACTTGCACTTTTAACTCTGGGATTCCATCTACAACACAAGCCATAGCTTTTAGTAGATTTACAACGTCTAACGCTTTGCAAATATCTGGAAGCTCGTGCTCTTCGTTAAATTTTTCTTCTAGAAAACATCTTAAATCCTTAGATATTTCTTTTGTTCTAGGCTCAAAAGCTAGAGTCAGCAACGAATCAATATTGTAGTACTCCCCTTTAGAATCCAATAAATCTACAAGCAAAGTGTCTCGAACGTTAATATTGTCAAACATTGCAATCGGAAGCATTATAAGGTCGTAGCCAACAATATTTCCTTCTTTTTTGAAAATCATATTATGCCAGTTGCGTATTGATTGATTTGCAAAAATATCAAAAGCCGAGAATGCTTCCTGCTTACATTTAACATCTAAATCTCTGTTTATGTAATCAATATACTTTTCAAAAAATTCTGGAGCTAAAGATCTAAGATTTTCAATCCAATTATCGCTGTAATCATGATGATTGTTAACATAATCTTTAGTAATGTCTAAAACTGCTATGCACTCTTTTGGAATATTATTAAAATCCACCTTTTCTATTGTTTTTCCAGCAACACAGCTCATAGCAAAATACTCTTCGGAGTTGTTACAAATCATACTTGCAGCATAAAGATTTGTCATCTCCTTAAAAGTTGAATATTCATGATCTTTGTCTTCAAAAAATTGCGTTTCGTTGATTTCGCAACCTTTAGATTCGTTTTTTAATGTTTTCATAATTCCTCCCTTATTATGTTTGTTATTTTTTATTTTTTATTTGTTATTTGTTATTTGTTATTCGATATTCGTTATTCATTACTCGATACTTGCTGTATTGATTTCGCTGTTTCTTTTAACTTTGTAAATAAGAGTTTTGCATTACAAAAGCGATAACGCAATAAAAACTAAGCAATGTGGTTAAAGGCTATAAATCCTAGAAAAATCCTAGAAAAGTCTTAGGAAATACTCACTTCTGCAATGTCTAAGCCATGTGAATAACTCGTAGATATGAGTTTAGATTCGCAAAAGTCATGCATCGATACGCGTATAGGCGAATTAATTTATAGTCAATTTGATTCTTTAGCTTGCAAAAATCTTATTTCTAATTGCAATAAAACACTTAAAAACGTTGTTTCTCAAGCAATTTTGTCTAGCGAAGGCGGAAAACGACTTAGAGCTTTATTCGCATTATATGCTTTTGATGCAGCAAAAGAGAGCTACTCAGCTACGCAAAGTGACGACTCTTACAAAAACTCAAAAAACGCAATGCTAGACGTTGCTTGTGCTCTAGAAGTATTTCAAACAGCAGCTCTTGTTCACGACGATATAATCGACGAATCCGCTTTAAGACGAGGAAAACCAAGCGCATATTGTGCGCTATCTAAAGCCACAAACAATAGTCATATTGGAACTGGTCTTGGATTAATGCTCGGAGATATTCTAGCGTCTCAAAGCTTCGACATAACCAGAAAAGCGTGCGAAAACTTGCAAAATCCTAATGAGGTTTTATGCGAGTTTACAAACATGCAAAAAAACGTTGGAATTGGCCAAATTCTAGACCTTTCAATCGAAATGATGAGCCTAGATAATCCACAAAAACTTGCAGAATCTTCTATAAACGTTTTTAGGTGGAAAACTGCAAGTTACACAACTATTGCACCTCTTGCTCTAGGATTTTTGGCTGCTGGAATGCAAAAAGACTACGCAATCAATTTAGCAAATCAAATTGGAGATCCTTTAGGAATCGCATTCCAACTTGCAGACGATCTTTTAGATATTGTTTCGGATTCTGCTCACACAGGTAAGCCAATCGGAGGAGATATTCGGGAAGGAAAACGCGCTGTTCTTCTAGCAGACGTATTAGAACTTTGCACTCCCGAAGATAAGCTCTTCCTTATAGACGCATACACTTCTAAAAGCCGAAACGAAGATGACGTTAAAAGAATCATTGATATTTATAGTAAAAGTGGCGCTATAAGTAAGTCTAAAAAGCGCATTCACAATCTTTGGGTTGAATCGCAAGAAAAAATAGACGCTAGTTCGCTAAGCAATCATAGTAAAGTCATTTTGCACAATATTTCTAGCATGTTTATTCCTAAAGAATGGCAATAAGCGCAAATTGCGACTATTCTTTACTGTATTACCTGTACACTTTTAAATAGTGTGTTTTAATACGCGTATAAGGGATTTACTATATGAGTGAAGTTCAAGCGCAACTGGGAATGTGTATTGAAAATCGCTATCGCATAGTTAAAAAGATAGCGGAAGGTGGCATGGCTACTGTTTATAAAGCGCAAGATGAGCGTCTTAATCGCCCTGTTGCGCTTAAAATCATGCATACTCAGCTTGCTCAAGGTCTTCACCGAGAACAATTTATTGCAAGGTTCCGCCGAGAAGCAACTTCTGCAGCATCAATCGCAAATCCGCATATTGTTCAAGTTTACGATACTGGCGAATTTGAAGGACTTGACTACTTAGTTATGGAATATGTTCATGGCGTAAATCTTAGATACGAGATGAACAAATACGGCACTTTTAGTGTAAAAGATACTTTGCGCGTGCTGGCTCAGACTTTAGATGGTCTTGCATCCGCACACCTTGCTGGCGTTGTACACAGAGATATTAAGCCAGAAAATATTTTGATTAACGACCGCGGAAACGTGCAAATCACCGATTTTGGACTTGCGCGTGCAATTTCTCAAGCAACTCTTTCTTCTACGGGTCTTCTTCTTGGAACGGCTGCATACCTTGCTCCAGAAATGATTGAGAAGAATCTTGCAACTCCTCAAGGAGATTTATATTCCGCAGGAATGATGGCTTGGGAGATGTTAGCTGGCAGAGTTCCTTTTAACGCGGATAATTCAGTAACTCTTGTTTTTAAGCATGTTCACGAAGACACCCCTTCTATAAAAACTGTTTGCAAAGATATCAATTCTTCGGTTGCTGATTTTCTTAGTTCGATTACTGCTCGAGAAATGGAAAAAAGACCAAGTGATGCTTCTAAAGCGCTTAATATTTTAAGAAGAGTGTGCTCTGGCTTAAGCGAAGAAGAGTGGCAATATAAGTTTGAAGTAGATTTAGACGCAGAAAATCAATCTTTTGAAGGCTCGATAATAACAAACAAACTTGAAGATAAAAACTCTAATCTAAAATCCCAAATACCGCTTCCGCCTAGCATTAATAGCAATACTTTTAATAGCAATACTTTGGGTAATTCTGATTCGTCGAATGATACTATATCTAACACAAAAGAGCTAAATAAAACTGTAGATATGGATAAAACTACAGACATAGATAAAACAGCTGATATTGACGCAACTCAAGCATTATCTACAAAAAACTCCGATTTTAATGAAGGTTCTTCAAACTATTCGTCTTCAACAAGTAGCAATCCTCTAGAAGACTTTAACGATAATAATATGCTCACTGTTACAATGCGCGCACCGCAATTTATTAGTGAACGATTAAAAGCTAAAAGAAATAAGTCTAATAATGCAAACGACAATGGCAAAAAAACGCGCAAAAACATTATTATTATATCTGCAAGTTGCGCAGCAATCGCAGCAGCCGCAGTAGCATTTGGCGCGTACTGGTACTATTTAGGCCCTGGAAGCTATTGGTCTTTACCAAAACCAAACACGCAAGAATGCGCATCACAAAGTGCATGTAAAATAACAAACGTTCCGTGGGCAGACTACGAGCGCACTCTTAAAATATCTAATATTCCTTATTCGGTTTCTAAAGACTTTAGCGACAACATACCCGAAGGAAACATTATTTTCACTAATCCAGATTTTAGTGGCAGCAAAATCTCTAAGCGAAATAATGGCCGCGTTAAAATTGTTGTTTCAAAAGGCGTACGCAAGTCAACTATTCCAGAAGACATTATAGATCCAACTTCCAATGCTGGAAAAGATCCTATAAAAGCATTAAAAAAGGCAGGATTTACTTCTATTACGCATAAATCAAGCGAAGATATTTATTCTTTGGAAATTCCTAAAGGATGCGTTGTTGAGATTTCGCCAACTCCTGGAATGCAAATGAATCACAATAAAAATATTACTGTGATTCTTTCTAAAGGGCCAATGCCTGTTTCTATGCCAGACGTTGTTAATCTTACAAAAGAAGAAGCAGATAAGGCATTTAACGAAGCAAAATTAGTTCCAAACTACAGCGAAGAGTTTAATGACAAAGTAGGAAAAGGCAAGATTATTAGCGCGTCTGTGCAAAAGGGAACGCAAATGCATTGGGGAGATAAACTCGATGTTGTTGTTTCTAAGGGACCGAAGACTATAACAATGCCAGATGTGCGCAATAAGAACGCTAATGAAGCTAGAAGAATACTTGAATCGCTTGGATTAAAAGTTAATATTTCTGCGCCTTTGGGCGATCTTATGCACACTGTTAGATTCCAATCCGCGGCTCCAGGGTCTCAAGTTAGAGTTCTAGACGAAAGCGGAAATCCAACAACAGTAACGTTAACGATTATTTAACTATTTAACTTAACGATTATCTGTTTTTGCTTGCGACTCTTCTAGCATGCGCTTTTTAACAGTTTGCGCATATTCGTCAACGTACTCTTGACCGCTCATTTGTTGGATTGCTTTTGTTACTTTATTAGTAAGATCTCGAAGAATATCGTGCGTAATTTCTTCTGGACTCATCTTGCTAACTTCGATTGGCTTTCCGTAAATCGCCTTAGTATTGCCCTTTGCAGGCATAATCTGGCCATGTTTTTGAAGTTCGCGAGTGCCAACAATCGCAACTGGAACAATCGGACATCCTGTTTCTAGAGCTAATCTTGCAGCGCCTGAATGACCCTTATATAGCTTTCCATCTGGGCTTCTTGTTCCTTCAATGTGAATACCAAAAAGCTGACCTTTTTCTAGGATTTCTTTAGCGTGATTCAACGCGCCAAGCGATTTTGATCCGCCAGAACGATCCACTGGAAACACGCCAACAGACGTAAACCACCACTTTTTGAATCGCCCCTTTAATCCTTTGCCTTCAAAATACTCAGCTTTTCCCATAAAATGAATCATTCGAGGGCATGTAAGAGGTAAAAGCGCGTCGTCAATAACAGCAAGATGATTTGCTGCAATAATCGCTCCACCTGTTTTAGGAATATTATTGACTCCTTGAGCAGTAGGGTGAATCCTTAAGCGAGCAATGAATCCAAACCCCTTTACAAAGAACCAATACAACATGCTAATCCCCATTCTAGCAAGATTCACAAAATAGCATTCAAACTATCAAGCAGACTTGCTACAGTATAATTCATGACTTCTTCTAAGAATACCAACTCCCATAACCGTTTGTATAATAACGAAAACAGCAATGGTGACGATTCGTTTAGTCAAAACTTTAACGACGACTGGTCTCAATTCGTTAGCGAGCACAAAAAAGATTTTAATGATTTAGAAAAGTCCAAAAGCGCAAAAATCTTTAGAAAACGCATTAATCAAGCTGCAGAACCATTAAGAAACATAGCATTTAACACTAAACCTGGTCCAAGAGATAACACAACATCAAGCTGGCTCGATGTTGATAAAACAATGGACGAATACGGAGATGACTTTGTTGCTCCAAACCCCCATTTTAAGAACGTTTCCATTACCCTTATAGTTTTATGGAGCGTGTTTGTTTTGGGCGTTCTAGGCATGATTTTGAGCGTTCTAGTGCCATATTTTGCGATTTACACTGGCTCTGTTAGCGCTTTCCTATTTTTGATTGGTGGCGCAGGCCTACTTATGAGCAGAAAAAAGGACAATACTTCTAGCGAAGACTATAACGAGTTTGGAAAAGGCGCGCGAGTTTAGAACTAGCGAGTTTAAGTGTATTCGAGCAAAAAAGAAAAGAATGAGGCTGATGCATTAACACCAGCCTCATTTTTATAAAACGTTACTTTTATAAGACTTTGACTTTAATCCTCATTTTGACCGTGGCAAAGCTTGTACTTTCTGCCAGATCCGCATGGGCATTCGTCGTTCTTATTTGTTCCAGGGAACGTACGACCATCTGCCCAAGGAGTCTTCCACTCCTCCGCCTTTGGACGCTTGCTTAATGGAACTTCGCCTTCTGCATGGCTCATAGGAGCAGGGCCGACGATTCCAGAATGCTCGTCTTCTTGCTCCTCTTGCTCAATGCTTTCGTCCATATAAGAATCATCTTGGTTTTCTGTTTCTGCAACAATCTGCTCAAGATTCATGCGGAACAGAAGCTGAATAGACTCTTCCTTAATGGCCTCAATCATAGAGTTGTACATTTGGAAGCCTTCGCGTTGGTACTCAACCAAAGGATCTCGCTGACCCATACCGCGCAAGCCAATGCCATCCTTTAAGTAGTCCATCTCATAAAGATGTTCACGCCACTTTCTATCAAGAACAGCCAAAACAACTCTGCGCTCAAACTGACGCAAGCTATCGGAGCCCATTCGCTCTTCAAACACAGCGTAAATAGTTGTTACACTATCTACAATCGTGTCTCTTAAAGTATCAACAGCTTTTTGACCTTTAAGAGGCTCAATTTGCAAGCGAAGCTGATCCCAATCAACAATAATTGGCATAACTGCGTTCACAGCATCTTTAAGGCCTTCCCAATCCCAATCCTTAGGCTTGTCGGAACCGTTCATTGCTCCGCGAACGTAGCTATCTGCAGTATCTTTAATGAACTTTAAGATATCTTCGTGAATATCTTCACCCTTAAGAACAGCTTGACGCTCTGAATAAATAACAGTACGCTGCTTGTTCATAACGTCATCATACTTTAAAACGTTCTTACGCATTTCAAAGTTACGCGCCTCAACAGTCTTTTGAGCTGTACGAACGCCGTTAGAAACATACTTAGATTCGATTGGCTCGCCTTCTGGCAAGCCCTTAGCCATAACGCGAGCAACAAGCTGAGTGTTGAACAAACGCATTAAGTCGTCTTCCAAGCTTAAGTAGAATCGCGATTCGCCAGGATCACCCTGACGACCAGAACGGCCTCTAAGCTGATTATCAATACGACGAGATTCGTGACGCTCAGTGCCTAGAACATACAAGCCGCCAAGCTTCTTAACTTCTTCGTGCTCGTCTTTAACTTGTTCTTTGACTTCTGCCAAAACGCCTGGCCAACGCTTCTCATACTCTTCTGGAGTATCGTCTGGAGAATAACCTTCTGCTTTAAGCTTTGCATCTGCCAAGAACTCAACGTTTCCGCCAAGCATAATATCTGTACCACGACCTGCCATGTTTGTAGCAACAGTCACAGCACCCTTACGACCTGCAACAGCAACAACAGCTGCTTCCTTAGCGTTTTGCTTAGCATTCAACACTTGATGAGGAATACGAGCAACATCCAAAAGCGAGGAAACGATTTCGGAAGATTCAACCGATGCAGTACCAAGCAAAACAGGCTGACCCTTTGCATGACGCTGAGCTACGTCTCGAACAATCGCAGCAAGCTTTTCTTTCTTAGTGCGGAAGATCAAATCATCCTTATCCATACGAATAACTGGACGGTTAGAAGGAATTGGAAGAACGCCAAGCTTGTATGTTCCCATAAACTCGGCAGCTTCCGTTTCTGCAGTACCAGTCATGCCAGCGAGCTTGTCGTACATGCGGAAGTAGTTTTGCAAAGTAATAGTTGCAAAAGTCTGATTTTCTGCTTTTACTTCAACATTCTCTTTAGCTTCAATCGCCTGATGCAAGCCCTCGCTATAACGACGACCTGGAAGAACACGGCCAGTGTGCTCGTCAACAATCAAAACTTCGCCATTAGTAACAACGTAATCGCGATCAAGAAGGAACAATTCCTTAGCTTTCAAAGCATTGTTCAAGTAGCCAATCAAAGCAGTGTTGCTTGGTTCGTAAAGATTATCAATACCTAAATAATCTTCAATCTTTGCAATGCCTGGATCCAAAATACCAGCAGTCTTGCGCTTTTCGTCAATTTTGTAATCAACATCGCGATCAAGCTTTAGAACAAGCTTTGCAAACTCGCGATACCAACGCGTAACATCGCCTTCGGCAGGTCCCGAGATAATAAGTGGCGTACGAGCCTCATCAATAAGAATAGAATCAACCTCATCGACGATTGCATAATGATGACCACGCTGAACAAGATCACCCTTTTCCCAAGCCATGTTGTCTCGCAAATAGTCAAAGCCAAACTCGTTGTTTGTGCCGTAAGTAATATCTGCGTTGTATTGCTTCCTGCGCTCTGGAGGCTGCTGATCTGTAATAATGCATCCAACGCTCATGCCAAGGAACCTGTAAATACGACCCATAAGCTCACTCTGGTAGCTAGCAAGATAGTCGTTAACTGTAACAACATGAACGCCCTTGCCTTCCAAAGCGTTCAAATAGCTAGGCAGTGTTGCAACGAGTGTTTTACCTTCACCAGTCTTCATTTCTGCAATATTGCCCCAATGCAATGCTGCACCGCCCATAAGCTGAACGTCAAAGTGACGCTGACCAAGAGTACGCTTTGAAACTTCTCGCACTGTAGCAAAGGCCTCTGGCATTAAGTCATCAAGCTTCGCACCATTGTCTAACTTTTGCTTGAATTTTGCCGTTTGTCCTTTAAGTTCCTCGTCCGAAAGCGCAGAAATCTGATCTTCAAGCGCATTCACAGCCTTCGCAACGTTCTCAAGGCGCTTCAATTGACGGCCTTCACCCATGCGCAAGGCTTTATCAACGATATCTACCACGTTTAGCTCCCTTAGGTCGTGTCTATTATTCGGCTAGCCAATATAGACGTAAACTGTGCCTATATTACGCGACGGCTACGATTTTTGCAGCTCGCGAGTCCAAAACAACGCATAAAATGCCCGCCTAGCTTATTACTAGACGGGCATTGCACTCATATGAGTTATTTTATTTACTTTATTTACCCTTATTTTTCTATTGTTTCTTTACTGTTTTGTTACTTCTTTTTAGCAACATTTTCTGGAGTATCAATCTCAAACACACCATAACTCCATCCATGCCTACGGTATACAACCGATGGACGCATGGTTTCTTTATTTACAAACAGGAAGAAATCGTGACCAATAAGTTCCATCTCGTACAATGCTTCATCAATGCTCATTGGCTCGGCAATGTGGAGCTTACGACGAATCACAATAGGAGTATCTCCAACACTCACTTCCACTGATTCGCCAGGACCCAAGTCGGAAGCAACCGCAGCATCTGCACTATTTGTTCCATCAACTTGAACAACTTCTTCAACAGTTGTTTCAACTTCTGGCTCTACAACACCCAAGTCAACTGGAACCATCTGCTCGTAGCCACGACGATGATCCTTGCGGCGATCTCTAGTTCTACGCAAGCGAAGCGTCAACTTATCTAATGCCATATCTAATGCACTGTATTGATCTGTGCTAGACGCTTCTGCGCGAATAACCGTACTTCCTGCAACTACAGTAATTTCAACTCTTTTTGCAGTATCTGCCTGCCTTGGATTACCCTCAGTGTTAAGCACAATCTGAATGCGCTGCGCATCTGGAGCAATGGCGGTCACACGATTCATCTTGCTTTCTACAACGTCACGGAATCTTTGCTTAATTTGCGTATGACGTCCAGTGATGACGATCTCCATGCGAACCTCCTTAAGTAATCCGATATAAAATCGGCTTGTGTACACGTCAACGGCACCAGCGCCGCTGATACATCTATTATATCCGCTAAAAGCCGCCATTTTCTAGCGAGTCGCAAAATATGCGCAAAATTAAGACGTCTGCTATAATTGGGAAAGTTGAGGTTTCACGATGACCGCGGCTGCAATGTTCATTCGGAGTAGCTGAGGAACTTCCGGGCTCCGTAGAGCACAATGGCGGATAACGTCCGCCCAGGGCAACCTGAGAGATAGCGCAACAGAGAATAGACCGCCTAAACTTTTGTTTAGGTAAGGGTGAAACGGCGGTGTAAGAGACCACCGGGCTTCTGGTAACAGTTAGCCGCATGGCAAGCCTCATTGGGAGCAAGGTCAAGCAGAAGGTGTTTAAGGGCTGCTCGCCTAAGTCTTCGGGTAGACTGCTAGAGTTTGGCGGTAACGTCAAATCGAGATGGATGGTCATCCGTGTGCATTTTGCACGCGACAAAACCCGGGGTATGTGAAACCTCACCTCAACTTTTGGATTTTATTTAAGACTTTTACTTTGGCTTTTATTTAAGACTTTTATTTAAGACTCTTATTTAAGACTCTTATTTAAGACTCTTATTTAAGACTCTTTGGCGCAAAGTCAAAGTCACCATTTATTAAATCCACTACCCCACAAGTTTTCATTCCAGCTAAACGAGCTGATTTTAGTGCTGCATCAGAATCCTCAAAAACAGTGCAATCGCTTGGTTTTACGCCAATTCGCTTTGCTAAGTCAACATAAGTTTTATAGCTATTTTTTGCATTACTTTCTAAATCTTCTCCAAAAATCATCAAATCAAAGTAATCATACAAATCCGTACGCTTTAACGCAGCAACGCATAAAGACTTAGAAAGAGTAGTTATAAGAACAGTTTTCGCACCCGTTTTATGCAAATAATCAACGTAATTTTTAGCACCTTTTCTAAGCGGCAAATGCTTTGCGTATGCGTCAAAAGCCATGTCTTGCCACTCTTTCATTAAATCTTCGGGAGAATCCGTAAAACCAAAACGCTTAATAACATAATCCGCAACTTGGCGAGGTGTCATTGTTGCCGTGGAATCAGCAAAATCAGCAGGCACTTTAATACCGCGCTTAGCAAAACTCTCTTCGTCTATCTTGTCCCAAACGTCCAAAGAATCAAGCAAAGTGCCGTCAAAATCAAAAATTGATGCGTAATTTGAATTATCAACTAATGCATTTTCGCTCATATTATTAATCCCGATTATCTTTGATATTAACCCTATTATTCTGTTTTAGAAAAATCTGTTTTAGAAAAATTACTTTGAATTAGCTTAAGATTTTTCATTAGACTTTACTATTTTCAAGCAATTCTTTTGCATGATCCAAAGATGCTTGCGATTGACTTCCCGAAAGCATTCTTGCGATTTCGCTTTGGCGACTAATCTCATCTAATTTGGTAACAGTTGTATCTGCAAAACTAGAATTCTCGCCAGAATCCGCACTAGAATCAGCTCTAGAATCCGCTCCAGAATCCGCCACGCTTTCAATCTTTTTTCTAACAACAAATTGAACGTTTGCAAAAGCTGCTACTTGAGCCAAATGCGTTACAACAATCACTTGCGCACTTTTAGCAAGCAAAGCCAAGCGCTTGCCTAACTCTACGGCTGCAACGCCTCCAACACCTGCATCAACTTCGTCGAAAATAAACGTCATTGATTGATTATTGCTGTGGTTAAACTTTGCAGCAACAAGCTCCATTGCAAGCATAAGCCTACTGAGTTCGCCGCCCGAAGCACTACTGCCCATTGGCAAATAGTTAGACGCAGGGAAAGGCTTAAAAAGAAACTCAACACTATCTAAGCCGTGCACGTTCAAATCAAATTTTCCATCCTTGTTTTTAGCACTCTTAGAAACATTAATCAAAAGTTGCGCATCTGGCATAGATAAGGATTCAAGCTCTTTGCTAACTTCGTCGCTAAACTTTTTTGCAACAACTTTGCGCGTGCTATAAAGAGCTTCGGCAAGTTTTTCAGCGTCTTTATAAGTCTTCTCGCACAAATCTTTAGCGCGCGCAACAGCTTCTGGCGAATCATCCAAATCTTCAAGCTCAAATTGCGCTTTTTTGGCCCACTCTAAAACATCGTCAATTTGCGGGCCCCATCTGCGTGTTAAATCGCTTAAATCGTGAATACGATTGTTAATAGCGTCTAAATCTTCCTGACTTTCATCAACATCTAACTGCTGCGCAAGTTGCATAACAATGTCGGAAATTTGGGAAGAAATATCGTCAAGTTGATTTGCAATCGCGTTATAATCTCCGTCAACTCGAATTGAGCGAATCGCCTTAGACGCATTGTCAACCAAATGTAATGCGTCAACTGAATCTATTGCGCCATAATCAATTTGACTTGCGTCTAACGAAGAGACTGCTTCGCTAATAGCTCCAACGATTTGAGCAGCGTTTTCTATGCGATCTCTTTTAGCTTTAAGATTTTCATCCTCATTTGGCTTTGGATCGATTTGGCGAATTTTTTCTAACGATTCGCGCAAATAGTCTGCGCGCTGCCTAGAAGACGATTGCTGATTTATAAGGCGATTATATGCTTCAACGGCACTTTGCCACTTATTAAACGCGGATTCATAGTCTTGTAGTTCTTTAGAATTGCAAGAGATTGAATCCAAGAATTCGCGCTGTTTTGCGGCGGTTGCTATGCGAAGCTGATCGCTTTGACCATGAATTGTTATTGTGTGCGAGCAAACACTTTCTAGCAAAGATTTTGGAACAGAATAACCAGAGATTACAGCTCTTGATCTACCAGTTTTTGGAACAGATCTAGATACGTAAACTTCTTCTTTAGAATCGTCATCTTCACATTCTTCGGCATTAATCCCAGATTCTTGCAATATTTGCGCAACATCGCTGGATTTTGACACAGAAAACACGCCTTGCGCCCACGACTCATTTGCAAAAGATGATACTTTTGCAGAATCTGCTTTTCCTCCAGATATAAGCTTTATAGCACTTAAAAGCATAGACTTTCCAGCACCAGTTTCGCCAGTTATTGCAGTCATTCCTTTAGAAGGCGTAATAACAGCGTTAGAAATTGGGCCTAAATTACGAATCTCAAGTTCTTCAAGCACAAATACCCCCTATAGGTTTAGATTATTAGGGACGATCGAATATTCAGCATTACCATCAGCATTACCATCAGCATTACCATCAGCGCTACCATCAGCGCTATCTACACTTGCACCATCTACGCATGCGCTATCTTCATAGTTTCTATCGGTTTCATTATGAAGATTTGCTTCATAAATCTTAGGCTTAGCGTCCACTTTTCGGCGATTTTCACGCCATCCAACAACTGGCAAATCAAACTTTGTGACTAATCTTTGCGTAAATGGAACGCCAGAAAGTCGTGCCAAAAGCAACTCATCTTTAGATTGCCTAATTTGAATCCTAGAACCTTGCGGCAAAGCTCTTTGACGCCTTCCATCGCAGCAAATCCACCCACCAGAAGATGATTCTTGCAAAATATCAATCGTAAAAGTAGATCCTGCTCCGATTATTAGCGGCCTAGAAAATAGTGCGTGCGCAGCCAAAGGAACCAGTTGCAAAGCCTCAACGTTTGGCCACATAATCGGGCCGCCTGCCGAAAACGCGTACGCAGTAGAACCAGTAGGCGTAGAAACAATCACGCCATCGCATCCAAAAGACGACATTTCAACATTGTCAACGCGAATCGAAAGCTCCACCATTCGCCCACGATCTGCCCTATCTAAAGTAATATCGTTAAGCGCCCAATCACTTAAAGGCTCGCTCGCTCCAGGGAGCCAAACATCTACATGCGCTTCCATTCTATGCTCTAAGAAGTAGTCTTTTTGCGCAATTCTGCGTACAGCCTCATCTATTTGGAAGCTTTCAAATTCCGCCAAAAAACCAACATGCCCAAGGTTTATTCCAATTATTGGAACAGGAGTGCAATGCACTAATTCTGCAGCTTGAAGCATTGTGCCATCCCCACCTAGCACAACAACAATTTCTGTATTTTTATCTACCACTTGAGCGATTTTTTGCGCAAAATCCGAAACTGCAGCACTATGAAACACGCTAACATTAAAACCAGCATTTTTAAGCTGAGTAGTAACTTGATTTACAACAGCACTGTTGCCATCAAGACGCGCATGCGTAACCACAAGAGCATTGCGAGAAGCAGAATTACCTTCTAAACGTTCTTGCATAGCACCCCCTTTGTAGCTATTTGTAGATTAATCGTAGCTTATTTATAGATTAATCGTAGTCTAATCGCAGCTTTACAAACATTAATAGTTATTGTAATTGTTGCACTACATATTGTGCATTAATCTACATATTGCAATATTGCGCATTAATCTTATGCAAATATTTATCAAATAATCTCTTGACTATTGAATTTGACTATTAAATCGCGCATAAAGAAGATATTCAACGTTCCCGTGAGTTCCCTCTATAGGTGATTCGCGAGTTGCAATAACGCTTAAACAGTTGTTTTTAGCGCATTCTTTAACATTTTCTAAGGCTTTAAGTCTTAGGTTTTTATCTGTTACAATTCCGCGCTTGCCAAGATTTCCCTTACCAACTTCAAATTGCGGCTTTACAAGAAGAACAATATTCGCGTTATTTTGCGCAATACGTGCAATTACTGGAATCACAAAACTAAGAGATATAAAAGAGACGTCGGAGACTATAAGATTCGGCTTGTATGGCAAATCTTCCGCGTAAACATTTCTAATATTTACGCCACTCATTTCAATAACGAGCGGATTGCTTGCGATTTTTGGGTGCAATTGACCGTGTCCAACGTCTAAAGCTATAACGCTATTGACGCCATTTTGCAACAAATAATCGCAAAAACCGCCAGTGGAAGCGCCAATATCTAATGCTTTAGTATTTGAATCAACTTTTAAGCCTAAATTCTCAAATAAGCGGAATGCGCCTTCGAGTTTTAGCGCTCCTCTAGAAACGTATTTAACGCAAGAATTTTCTTCTTTTGATTCGTCAAGGCTTATTTTTTGCGATTTTTTCACTAAAAATGACGATTTTTTAACAATGCGATTATCTACTTTTACTACTCCAGACTTGATTAAGCGTTGAGATGTAGTTCTACTCTTCACTAAACTGCGATTTACAAGCGCGCAGTCTAAGCGCTGAGCTAAATCATCTTCGTCTAGCATAAAAACCTCGCTTAAAGTTTCAAATCGTAAGCTGTAAGACGTAAGTAGTAAGTAGTAAATTGCAAGTCGTAAGCCACAAATCACAAATCACAAATCGCACAACGCATTACATCACAAAGAAAACTCTGGAAGAATGTAATCTTCAAGCGATTTTCCACTATCCATTAAACTCCAAGCAAGCGCACAAGCAGCACGCAAAGCATTGCAATCATTAGGATTGTTTACTTCAATAGATTTACAAACGATTTGAGCTCTAGAAGTTCCGCATGTAAACGTAGAATCGTCAACGCGCTTAGGAGCAACATGCACCTCGTTCAATCCCCTTAAATCCTTAGAAACAAAACTTGGTCGCAAATGTTTTGGAGCTTCAAGCAGCATGCGCGGATTGGTAACGCCCGTAAGCACTAGAAGAGACTCATACCCTCCTCTGGTACCTGCTTCAATGTCTGTGTCTAATCTGTCTCCCACAGCAAGCGAGCGCTCAATACTTATTACAGGATTTCCAAATTCGTCTTTTTGCGCATATTCTTTAATCTCTTCATCGTTGTGCTTTGCGTTTGCAGCAACCAACAATCGCGCTTCGTCGTACATTGCGCACTCGGGCTTTCCAGCAGACGCAATAGGCTCTACTCCAGTGGCATTTACTACAGCTTGAATCATCGAACCGCATCCAGGAGCTATGCCAAACTCGCGCGGAATTGTTAAATCGCGATTAGTAACAAAATACTTAGCTCCGCGCTCTACAGCAAAAGCGACTTGTGCCATCTCTTGCCAAGTCATTTGCGGATACCAGCCTTGAATAACGGCTTTTGGATTATCTTTACAAGACTTTACTGGATTAAGACCAGCGCTACGAACCTCTTGTACAAGATGATCTGCGCCTAGAACTAAAACGTTTGAACCGCTTGGAACATATCGAGCAACCATTCGAGCAGCTACAAGTGAAGACGTTATGATTTGCCACGGCTCTACTTTTAAGCCAAAACTTTCTAGCTGACTTGCTACAACTTCTTGAAAACGAGAAGAATTATTAGTTGTGTATTCAATAAACATGCCATTTTTTTGAGCATTTTCAATTGATTCGGCTGCGTATTCAACGGATTTTCCGCCTCTATACACTACTCCGTCTAAGTCAAGCAAAGCTAAGCGAAAATCCTTGCTTAACACAGATTTGCTATTTGAAAAATTCGCTCGTTCATCAAGTTGCATAAAATATCCTCACGATTTAAGAATACCAAAGTAGAAAATGCCCAGCTTACTATACTTTTACAATACAGAAGCTGGGCTTAGAAAATATGATTTGTACTATTCCTCTTTAGGCTTAACTGCACTCATCTCTACAGTTTCAGTATTATCTGCGATTTGTGAATCGTCTGAATCTTCATCTGAATCATCTGAATCATCTGAATCATCTGAATCATCTGAATCATCATCAAAATCATCTTCCGAATCATCATCCGAATCATCATCTGGAGCAAATTGCGCGTCATCTTCACTAATGCCAACTTCGTCCATAATCGCATCATTAAGATGTTCCAAATCGTAGTCAATCACAACATCTTCTGGATTTTCTTCGTCTTCAATATCTGCAAACTGCTCTTCTAAGCGGTCAAGCAAAGCGTCAAGCTCAATCGCCTCATCGCTTCGCCCAGCCTCTTCAAGGAAGTACTGCTCCGCTTGCACAGCGCGCATTCTATACTCGCCAGGCAAGCCCTTAGACCTGCCCATTGCGTGAACAAGCTCAATCGCCTTATCTGCATGATTTGTATCTGCCAAAACGCCTGCGTACACAAGGAACATTTCTGCTTTAACTTCGCCGCTAACACTTTTAGCTTCATCCGACATGCAAATTTCCAGCGCTTTATCGAGGTTGCCCATACCGCGCTCGCAATCTGCAATAAATGGAAGATAATCCGTGTAGCCATTCATTCGCATAGCTGTTCTAAACTCGCGCGCAGCAAGCTTATAATCGCCTTGACGGTACGCAATAAATCCTAGTGTTTCGCGCGAAAAATCAATGCGAGACGCCTGCTTTGCAGCCCACTTTGCGTGTTCTAAAGCAAGCTCTGGGTCTTCGTCTTGCAAAGCGTATGCAGCAAGAATATGCAAGCCAATGTTTTCGGAATGCTCCTTAGAAAGACCACGCAAACGCTCGCGAGATTCCTTAGAAAGCATGGAATACTCTAGACCCTTAGGCATTTTTGGCTCGCCCGGGCGCCTATCGGTATACGGGTTTTGAGATGGGTAAGAAACAGTTCCATCCGAGTTTCTACGAGGGCCATTCTCAAAACGGAAAGACGACTTTGAATCGTGCTTTCTAGAATCGTTCTTCTTAAATCCACTCTTGTGGAAGCCATCCTTGTGGAATCCGCCGCGATTATCTTCAAAGCGTCGATCATTGCGCTCGCCACGATTATCGCGATCAAACTTCTTGTATCTTGGATTGCCCGATTCCTTTGAATCAGATTCAAAACCACGATTTGTGCGCTTATTGTAATCGCTATGATTGTATCGATTATCGCGATTGCGCTTATCTTCGCGATTATATCTATCTTCGCGATTATCTTTTCTGTCAAATCTGCGATTATCGCGATCAAACCTGCGCTCACCATCGCCATCAAACTTGCGATCTGAGTTCTTCTTAAAACCGTTCTTATGGAAACCATCTTTGTGGAAACCGTCTTTATGGAACCCACCGCGATGCTCACCGTCTTTGTGGAAACCACCCTTGTGGAATCCTCCGCGACGCTCACCATTTCCACCATTTTTACCGCCATTTTGACGGCTAAAATGGCCACGATTACCAAACGACTTACCACTACGCGATCCGCGTTCTTCGCCCATTATTGGCATACCTTTCAAAGTCTAAAAATATAAAATTATACTAAAATCTAATGCTAAAAACAAATAAAGCGCGCTTAAAAACTACGCACGCTCAACAGCGCCAATAGCCTTCTTGCCCCTACGAAGCAAAGCAAAACGACCGTGCAAGAATGAGCTATCGCTCAAAACGTCATCAACGCTTTCTACGCGATTATTGTTAACGTACAATCCGCCAGCTTCAATAGCTCTACGAGCCTCGGAAATAGTACGGAACAATCCTGCAGCAACAGCGGCCTCAACAACGCGATCTTCAACATGCGCTTTAGCAAATTCCAAAGTGCCATCTTGTGCTTTAACTTTAACACCATCTAAAGCAGCTTCAAGAGTTTGCTCGTCAATTCCAGCTAAATCGCCCTTGCCAAAAAGCGCTCCAGAAGCAGCAATCGCCTGATTCGTAACATCCTCGCCATGCACAAAACTTGTAACTTCCCAAGCGAGCACACGCTGAGCTTCACGACTTCCTGGATCTTCTTGAATCTGCTTTTCCAAACGCTCAATCTCGCTCTTAGGTAAGAACGTAAAAGCCTTAAGAAGCTTAACAACTTCATCATCTGGCTGATTAAACCAGAATTGATAGAAGCGATAAGGGCTAAGCATTGTAGGATCAAGCCACATTGCGTTACCCTCAGATTTTCCAAACTTACGACCTTGATTATCCGTAATAATTGGGCTTGTAAACACGTTTACAGAAGCTCCGCGAACCTTACGAATCAAATCCATGCCAGAAGTCAAATTACCCCACTGGTCAGATCCGCCAAGTTGCAAAGTAACGTTGTAATTATCAAACAAGTACAAAAAGTCGTTTCCTTGCAAAACTTGGTAGCTAAACTCAGCAAAAGAAATGCCTTCGTCGGAGTTTAAGCGGCGAGCAACAATATCTTTAGAAAGCATTGTGCCAACTCTAAAGTTCTTGCCAACATCGCGCAAAAAGTCGATAGCAGACATTTTAGAAACCCAGTCGTAGTTGCTTACAAAACGAACAGGATTCTCTCCATCAAGAGGCAAAATGCGGCCAATTTGCTTGCGCAAACGCTCCGCCCAGCCAGCAACAATATCTTTAGAATTAAGCGTGCGCTCTCCGCTTTGGCGCGGATCTCCAATCAAGCCCGTAGCACCACCAACCAAAGCAATAGGATGATGGCCTGCAGCTTGCAAATGACGCATGTTAATAAGCTGAACAAGATTGCCAATATGAAGCGATGCAGCAGTAGGATCGTAGCCGCAATAATAAGTTAATGGTTCTCCGTCAAGTGCTTGAGCAAGTTGATTTTCGTCAGTAGATTGAGAAATCAATCCACGCCACTTTAGCTCTTCAAACAAAGAAGCAAATCCAGCTTCTTTGTAATTCCTCACCTGAGCCATTTATATCTCCTTATTATTGCAAAAATTACCGAAAGTATCGGGCGCATTTGCGCGCTACAAGCCTTTCAATTTTGGCAGCACATGGAGACACTCTTATAAGCTGTTCCGTCGCTTACAGATTCAGCGAATTTCTTATACTCACTAATCGCAAGCTGAGCTTGATTAATTTGTTCTTTTACGCGCACAAAAGCTGTTCCACCTTTGCCGCATCTAGAAGAAACAGAGCCATAGCTAGAAAGAACAAGTCTAAGATCTGGTATTTTATTTGCATCAATAATGCCGTCTAAAATCGTTGCATAATCGTCGTTACTCAAATCGCTTAAATCGCATTTAAGACTTTCGGCACGTTTTACACATAGTCCCGATAACGTATGCGCATTGCGGAAAGGAACGCCTTGTTTTACAAGCCATTCTGCAATGTCTGTAGCAAGAGCGAAACCAGTTGCAGACTGCTCAAGCAAGCGAGGCGTGTTAAATCGCATTGTTCTAACCATTCCTGCAAATGCTGGAAGCAAAACTTCTAGAGTGTCGATTTGGTCAAAAACCGCTTCTTTATCTTCTTGCAAATCGCGAGCATATGCGGTTGGGAGACCTTTAAGAGCGGCCATTAATCCAGTTAAATCTCCGATTAATCGCCCAGCTTTACCTCTAGCAAGCTCCGCAATATCTGGATTCTTCTTTTGAGGCATAATCGAAGAGCCAGTCGAATAGGCATCGTCTAAAGTTACGAACGCAAATTCTTGAGTATTCCATATAATAATCTCTTCGCTTAAGCGAGAAATATCAACGCCAATCATAGATGCAATAAACGCAAACTCCGCAACAACATCGCGGCTTGCTGTAGCATCAATCGAATTTGCGCAAACAGCAGAAAAACCAAGCTCTTTAGCAACTTCTTCGGGGTCTAAGCCAAGAGTGTTGCCAGCCAATGCCCCTGCTCCGTATGGACTTTTGTTTGCGCGCAAATCCCAGTCCGCAAGGCGATTTACGTCTCGCAAAAGCGGCCAAACATGAGCCATTAGCTGGTGTGCAAGCAAAATTGGTTGAGCGTGTTGCATATGAGTGCGGCCAGGCATTACAGCGTCTTTTGCTTCTAAAGATTGAGCGACTAAAGCATTGCAAACATCTAGCACGAGTGCCGCTAATGCGCGTGCGTGTCTGCGCAAAAACATGCGTATTAAAGCTGCGATTTGGTCGTTTCTAGAGCGGCCAGCCCTAAGTTTTCCGCCAAGTTCGCTTCCTGCAATCTCAAGCAAGCCGCGCTCTAATGCTGTTGCTTCGTCCTCGTCTTCTTCAATTGGAGCAAAAATGCCATTATCTACGCGGTTTTGCAACTCGTCTAGCGCTTTGCAAAGATCTGCGTATTCTTGATTTGTTAATAAACCTGCACGATGCAAAGCGTGGGCGTGCGCGCGAGAGCCTGCAATATCGTCATCCGCTAATCGCCAGTCAAATTGCGTTGACTTGCTAAGCTTTGCGAGTTCCGCGGAAGGCCCCGAGCTAAAACGGCCGCCCCACAAGGCTATTGGATGATTAGTATTGGCATTTGCGCTGTCATTGGCATTTGCATCGTGCATAGTTATTCTTTCGTCTTTTTAGTCGTTCTTAGTTGTTTTTAGTTGTTCTCAGTCGTTCTTAGCAACGCGCATATCTCGAGCTGCAGCAACTTTACTAGACAATCCGTAGATTTCAATAAATCCGTTGGAAGCGCGCTGGTCGAAGGTATCGGAAGAATCGTAAGTAGCCAAATTAAAGTCATACAAAGACTCATCCGACTTTCTGCCTGTTACAACAGCCTTTCCTGCGTACAAAGTCATGCGAATATCGCCAGAAACATGCTCTTGAGTTTCGTTTATAAACGCATTCAAAGAACGCACAACTGGCGAGAACCACTGGCCATCGTACACAAATTCTGCCCACTTTTTGTCTAGAGCACGCTTAAGCCTGTGCTGTTCGCGCTCCAAGCAGCAATTTTCAAGCTCTTGATGCGCTGTAATCAAAGCTTGCGCGCCTGGAACTTCGTACAATTCGCGAGACTTAATGCCAACTAAACGATCTTCAATAATATCGATTCTGCCGATTCCTTGAGCGCCTGCCCTTTTATTCATCTCTTCAATAGCTTGAAGCGGAGTTACGCTGTGACCGTCAATCGCAACTGGAACGCCTTTTTCAAACGTGATTGTAACTTCGTCTGGAGTTTTAGCTTCCAAAGGATTCTTTGTGTAAGAGTAGCATTCCTCGGTTGGAGCATTCCACGGATCTTCCAAAAAGCCTGTTTCAATTGCCCTTCCCCAAACATTTTGGTCTATGGAATACGGGCTTTTCTTGCTTTGAGTAATCGGAAGATTATGGTCGTTTGCAAAAGCGATTTCCACATCTCGAGTAAGCGACAAATCACGAATTGGGCTAATTGCCTTTAATTCTGGGTCCAAAGACTGAATCGCAACTTCAAAACGAACTTGATCGTTTCCTTTACCCGTGCAACCGTGTGCGATTGTGTCAGCGTCAAATTCGTGCGCTGCGTGAACCAAGTGACGAGTAATAAGTGGCCTAGAAAGCGCGGAAACTAAAGGATACACGTCTTCGTACATTGCGTTTGCTTTTAACGCAAGCATGCAATAGTTATCCGCAAATTCTTCGCGAGCATCAACTACATACGACTCAACAGCTCCGCAAGCTAAAGCGCGGTTTTTTATGACTTCAAGCGCTTCTCCGCCTTGACCAACATTTAATGACACGGCTACAACGTCTTGGCCTGTTTGCTCTTTAAGGTACGGAATTGCTACAGATGTATCGAGGCCACCCGAATACGCCAATACAATACGCTTCTTATTAGTCATAGCAACCTCCCACGGTCATATATTGAATAAATAATATTGAATAAATAAACAATACATAGCATATTATACAACTATATATACAATCTCAACACGCGCAGAAATACACCATTTTGGCGATTCGCGCTTAGAAGTATTTAATCAAAAACCAAAACAAAGATAATACTTATACAGTTAACAGATATGCTTAGTAGGCACAATTTTAAGGCATAATTTTATAAGCATAACTTATAAGAATAATTTATAAGCATAATTTATAAGCATCATCGCAAATATGTTAGAAACATTTTTTACTCGGCACTGTTAACTCAACCTTAAACCCACCGTATTTGCTTCTACTTATATCAACTGTTCCATTATGAGCGCCAATAATCTGCTGAACAATCAGCAAACCCAAACCATGCCGTTGCTCTGCAGTACTTGTATCGCAAATCATATAGTGCGGTGCATGATTAAGCTTTTCGATTTTTTCATCAGAAACACCTATACCGTTATCTTCAACACAAATAATACAATTGTTATTATTTGCAGCAACGGATACATAAATCGTACACCCATTTTCATTGTGAGATATGCTGTTCTGAATAAGATTAGATATTGCTCGTTTTAATAAATCTTTGTCTACATTAATATTGCAAACGGTCAATTTAGCATCTGTTTCCCACTTAATCGAAAACTCATCTTGCATACCCATATTCATAAAATCCACAACAACTTGCCTAACAACAGCAACAACATTTTCTTCTTTTTTCATAATTGGTTGCATATTGTATTCAAGTTTTGAAGCCAGATTAAGGTCATTAATCAAATTCTTCATTCTTGCACTTTGCTTAATAATCATCGTCGCTTTTTTACGATCTTCTTGCGAAATATGTAGAGAATTTTCTAACTGTCCCGCATATCCCATAACCATAGATAACGGCGTACGAATATCATGCGAAACCCCAGCTATCCAATTTGCTCTTGCAGTCTCTCTTTTTCTCAATTGTTCTTTTTGTATTTGCAAAATATCGGAAGCAGAATTTATGTTAGATGAAATTTCTGAAAGCGCTCCTGTTTCTGGAATATGCACGCTTTCTCCACTAGATAAACGTTGTATCCCTTTTGTAATCGGATTAATTGATTTTAGTAGTTTTATATTAGCTATTAAATAAATTCCAAGAATCAGCAAAATGTTGATAAATAATACGATTAAAACAATCTGCGGAAAATTTAAGATTAAACTGTACTTCCAACTTGGTCGCGTATGTTTCCAAAAGCTGTTGTGCGGAAATCCGACTACTACAACTCCATCCTTATTTTTGCCAGTGTAAGTTGGATAACCATTAATGTAACCAACGCTCAAATTAGCTATATCAGACAAAGTATAGTCGTTTGGAATACCCGCAGGGACATTTTCTGTTTTCCATACGACTTTCAACGTATTATTATCAATCAGAATTGCCCATGCGCCAGAATTTGTCAATTTGGAAGACATATTTTTGGATAATGCATAATCTCCACTTGCGGATAATTGTAATGCTTCTCCCGTCTCTTTTGCTATGCTATAAGGAGATATCTCTTTATCGGGAGCGTAATTTCCTATAAGTACAATAAACGCAATAATATTCATTAATACTATAAGCACAGAGCTTAGTAGAAAAATACTTATAAAGCGTTGTATTAGTTTTGGTATGCTTTTCATTCTGCTTTACTCCACAATCAGCTTATATCCTAAGCCTTTAACTGTTATTAAAGAAACAGGCTGCGATGGATTGAGTTCTATTTTTTCTCTGATACGACGTATATGTGCCATTAAAGAATTTTCATATCCAAAAGGATTATCTCCCCATGCAGCTTCACATAACGCGTCAATTGTTACAATGCATCCAGCATTTCTATAAAGTGCAGAAAGTAAATCATATTCTTTGGCTGTGAGTGGAATATGTTCGTTATTTTTTATTACTTGGGCAGAAGAAAAATCAATCTGACTATTTTTCAGTTTAACAATGGGATTTTCGCTCTTGTAGCTTCGTCTTAAAATTGCCATAATGCGAAACGTTAGCTCTTTTGGAAGAAACGGCTTTACAATATAATCGTCTGCTCCTAAGTCAAATCCCTTAAACTTATCTTCATCTTCACCGCAAGCAGTAAGGAATAAGATAGGACAATCACTATATTGTTTTATCTGCTTCATTAACTCAAACCCATTACCGTCGGGGAGCATAACATCAAGGATTGCTAATTCTGGACGTAATTTTTGTGTTGCCTCTACTGCATCTTTTATACTTTTTGCAGTCGTTATATTATAAAAACCGTATTCGTTTAATATGGATACAACCATATCTAGAAGTTCCTGCTCATCATCAACAAGTAGCAGATGCTTGTTCAATAAATAATCATTCCGATTCATGGAGAACCCCCTAACATATATTATGCCATGTGAATATTCATTTTTTGACCTCGCATAAAAATGTAAGGTAGATGTAAGGTGAAGAGAATGTTGTAGAAAGGTTGACGCAATATCATAAATCCCGAAAGGAGATATTGCCATGAACAATATTGTTACAACAGAACATTTAACAAAAAAATATAAGTCATTTATTGCTGTTAATGATGTTTCACTTCATATTCGCAAAGGTAGCATTTACGGCTTTCTTGGGCCAAATGGAGCTGGAAAATCTACAACAATGAAAATGCTCCTAGGGCTTACAGCTCCAACAAAAGGTGCATTTACAATCGACGGAAAAAAGTTTCCTGCCGATCGCATACCTATTTTGAAAGAAATAGGCTCATTTATTGAATCACCATCTTTCTATGCAAATCTAACAGGTAGAGAAAATCTTGACATTATACGTCGCATTTTAGAACTACCTAAGAGTGCAGTTGATGACGCATTAGAATTAGTAGGTCTTTCTGAGTTTGGAGACCGTCTTGCAAAAAAATATTCGCTTGGCATGAAGCAAAGGCTTGGTCTTGCTGGAGCATTGCTTGGTAGACCACCTATTTTGATTTTAGATGAGCCAACAAATGGACTCGATCCATCTGGCATACACGAAATCCGAAATCTGATTAAGTCACTGCCAGATCTTTACGATTGCACGATTCTTATTTCTTCTCATATGCTATCCGAAATTGAGCTTATTGCAGATGATATTGGAATACTTAATCACGGACACTTGTTATTTGAAGGTAGTTTAGATGAACTACGACAGAATGCATTACAATCTGGTTTTGCTTCCGACAATTTGGAAGATATGTTCCTATCCATGATTGATGAAGACAATAAGATCAGGAAGCAGAGTGCAAGACTATGAAAACGCTTGTAATCGAACTAAAAAAATGCAAGAGAACTGGCTTTATAGCTCTTATGATTGCTATTGGCGTTATGGGAGCAGCGTACGCTTTTGCGAATTTTATTGTACGAAAAAATACATTATTAAACCTGCCTTTAGCTCCTATGGATATTCTTCTTACACAGCTTTACGGCATGATTATGGTGTTAAACATGTTCGGCATAATAGTCGCAGCATGCATTATCTACAACATGGAATTTAAGGGAAATGCAGTAAAAAAGATGCATATGCTGCCTATGAGCGTTCCTGCTATGTACCTATGCAAATTTATTCTGCTGACTGTTCTATTACTAATCGCTATTTGCATACAAAATTTAGCACTTGCAAAAATCGGTGTAACAGATTTGCCACAAGGTACGTTTAATGTAAGTACTCTTATATCTTTTGCTGCATATTCATTTATTACGTCAATGCCTGTATTGTCCTTTATGATTTTTGTATCATCACGATTTGAAAACATGTGGGTAACGCTTGGAATTGGTGTAGCAGGATTTTTAAGCGGCATGGCATTGGCTTCGTCAGACATTGTGCTTTTTATGGCATCACCTTTTATAGTTATGCTAAAACCAGCAGTTGCCATGAGCGCGCAACCTAATACTACGGTCGTAATCGTATCCATAGTTGAAACACTTCTGTTTTTATGTTCTGGATTGTGGGCGGCTAAGAACCTGCACTATGAATAAAAACACGCACTATAAGTAAAAACTTGCACTATATAACTATGAATAAGGAGACTATGAAAATGAGATTTTTTGAACTTCTTAGAATCGAATTTAAGAAAGTAAAGCGTAGTAAAATTATTCCTTTGATTTTTATTGCACCGCTAATTGTGGTTGGATCTGGTGTAGCAAGCCTTCATAGATACTTCACTCCAGAATATACACACGCATGGGCTGCTATGTTTATTCAAAGCGCATTAGTCTATTCATACTATTTGCTTCCGCTTAGTATGATTGTTATTTGCGTGATGATTGCAGGACGAGAAACAAGCAATAACGGAATACTAAAAATGCTGGCACTGCCTGTTAGCAGATACGCGATTTCTGCTGCAAAATTTTGCGTACTGCTATTTTATTTGCTTATGGAAATGGTCGTATTTTTTGCCGTATTCGTTATAGCAGGATTGTTTGCAACCAGTAGCACAGGAGTTACAGAAACGCTCCCAATTATGTATCTATTAAAATGGTGTTTAGATCTGTTTTTGACTATGATTCCAAGCGTAATAGTCATGTGGGCGATTACTGTGCTTTTTGAAAAGTCAATGTTATCCGTTGGATTAAATATACTTCTTGTGATTCCTGGAGTATTAATAGCAAATACTCCACTTTGGATAGTTTATCCTTATTGTTACAGCGGATATATGGTTTCCCGCTCTCTACATGCAGTTACATCAACAGGATTAGGAAACGGATTTAATCTTATACCATTTTTGCCATGTGCAATTGCAATATCTGTGTTTGTATTTTTGATTGCAATAACACAATTTGGTAAAAAAGAAATGAGATAACAAAAGATACTAAATAACAATGCAACGAAATAACAAATGCAGATGTGACTTGCAAAATCGCGTATAAGGTTTTAGCTATACGCAAAACGCGTAAAACGTTCAAAACGCTCAAAACGCAGTATGGAAACAGATAGAACAAAAACAAAAAGCTTTCGGTTTTGAATGCCCCTAGTAGCAAACAAAACCGAAAGCAACACACTCAACACTCAAAACACAAAACACACACAACAAACGCGCATATGATGCAGACTAATAGGCTTTATGCATCCTTATCGCTGTTACAAAAGTTATTTTTGTATATTTTAGTCATAAATTCTATTGACTTCTTTATCTCTTCATCGCTAGGCTTTGTGCGCTTTATATTGTTTTGTATTACAGCTTTAGAGCATTCTTCGCAATCGCATTTTTCAACATGATTATCTATAAGATCACCAGGATGATCAATATAATTCCTAATATATGTGCTCATAGATTTATCACGTTTACAATATGGCTTGCCAACATGGTTAATGTTAAAATGATTATCGTCAGTGCTATTTTCAGTTTCCTGTTCAATTAGCCATTTGTCAAAACTACTTATACTTTTTTCTGATACAGTTCCCTTTCCTTTATCATAATGCTTTCCTATTGCCTTCTTATGTAGAGCATTAAAAAGCTCAATATGATATTCAACACTAGGCATATCAAATGCACAATAGTTTATTTCTCCCCACGTTGGAGAGTATTCCCCAGATACGTTCAGCATCTCTTTTTTATTAAATCCACTATATCGTTCTTTGCTATTCGCATTTTCTTTGCTTGCCTCTTCCTTACTAAATATATTTAATTTGTCTTTTAAGCTTGGCTTATTATCCGTGTTTTGATTAACTTCATAGAATGCCTTCAATAAATACGGAGAATGAGTTGTTATAAGAATCTGAGATCTTTGTGATAATTTATTAAATGATTTCATCAAATTATTTTGTGCATTTGGATGCAGGAATGTTTCTGGCTCATCAATGCAAAATATAACTGGCTTTTCTACACTGTCTTCAGATTTATTATTTATCTCTGCATATAACTGAATCAGACTCAAAGCCAGCGCTCTCTGCATACCTGTTCCCTTTTGGCACACTGGCGTAGCAATCCCATTATCAGATACAAGTACAACACCATTTTTGAAGAAACTATCTATTTCTGGTAGTTCAAAATCGAATTTTACTTCGCCCTCTCCGTATTGCTCATCTAGTATTTTTGTTACTTTGCGCTCTGTATCCTCCAGTATTTTCTGTAAGCCTTTGTCTCCAAACGCTTCTTTGTGCGCATCCTTAAACTTTCCCCATAAAGTTTTATTACCGTTTCCATCATCTTCTCTTTGAAAATCTTTTGTTAAATCATTTATTATTTTTCCTATTATCTTTGTCTTACCAAAATCTTGATATTCTTCATTCTTTAAGTCGGAATACACAAATTGCACATCAAACAACGCTGCAATGGTTTTATCAATTCCCGTAGGGTTTTCGTATCTTTTAATTCCTTCTTCATTGGAGTTTGGATTATAAACCCTTATATTTTTAATATCCAAATTAACAGTTTTCTTACCTTGCACAACAGAAGTACTCTCGGAACTTCTTAGTATTCTTATGCTACAAGTTTCATTATCGCAATTTTCCTTATTGCACTTTTCTTTTATAAGATAGTCTTGGTATTTTTTTAGACCAGAGTTATCGCTATTAACTAATTTTTCAATATCTGTACCTGTAAATTCAATTTCAACACTTACATCTTCTGACTCTTTACCCTTTGTTATATATTCTTCTTTACTCTTTCCCGATTGTATAAATTCAATTGCTCTAAAAATTGTTGTTTTACCGCAATTATTATTTCCAACAAAAAAATTAATTCCGTCCGATAAATCTAATACATGACTTCCAGCAAAACTCTTAAAATTATTTAATATTATTTTTGAGATATACATATCAAACTCCTTACATAAGTTATATGCAGAATACTTATTTTCTTTCTAACAAATAAATGTGTTCATTATTTAAGAGAAATAAAATAGCATCTTTGCATCAATTGTAATTCTATGATTATTATTTCTAGAATCGCTTTGTTTTCTATTAGTACCATTTAAAACACAACTATGTGCTATAAATTCCTAACTGCTAAAGTCGCAACATTATTAGAACATTTTGATATAGCAAAGGGATGAATGGATTAACCACTCACCCCTTTACTATTTTGTAAACACTAGAACTGTCTTTACGTAATGCCTAACAAATTACAAAAACATAACCATTAAGCTTAAAGACAACTCCAAATCAGTGCTTAGTGACGAGCCTTGCGAACAGCAGCACCCATGCCAGCGAGCATGGTGGCAGCCAAAGCGGTCAAAGTTACGCCAACACCAGTAGCAGGCAACTTCTTACCGGCATCCTTCTTCTTCTCAACCACAGTGGTCTTAGCACCAGCAGCAGCACCATTAGCACCAGCCTGGCCAGACTGACCCTGCTTAGCCTTTGCATCCTTAGAAGTCTCAGCTGGCTTTGTGTCCTGAGGATTCTTTGGATCAGCTTCAGCTGGAGCAGGCTTAGCTTCATTCAAAGCCTTCTGAGCCGTCTCAAGAGACTCCTGAGCTGCGCTCAATGCCTTCTGAGCCGCCTCTACAGCAGCCTTCTTCTTTGCACCATCAGTATCATTATCATAGGTAGCTGTCTGAGCATCATTTGCTGCCTTTGTCTTCTCTTCAACAGTAGCCTTAGCCTCTTCAACAGCAGCCTCGAGCTTCAAGACCTGAGCTTTAGTATAAGTCTTAGCAGCCTTCTTCTGAGGGATGAGCAATTCGTTAAAGAAGCTGCTCACTTCTCCTTGGTTCTTGAAAGGCGTTTCATCATTATTATCAGCCATTGCTGGGGTTGCCATTGCAAAGCCAGCGAGCAAAGTTGCGCCAGCAGCGAAAGCGGCGATAGCCTTCTTATTCATCATTTTATTTCCTTTCTTCTTCTCCTATGCGTTAGGGGCGCATAGAAAAATTTGCCTTTGCGGTTTCCCGCGTAGTAACCGAGAACTAGGGATTCATCGGTAACTGACTTAAAAGATACAACATACTCTACCGAAAATCAACTAAAACATTCAGCTAACATTAAGGTTTGTTCTAAATATTTTATTGTGATTTTACTAAACTAATACTATTTGCCGTAAATTTTACATATGATTCGCTATCAAACCGTAAAAATACGCATTTCAAGTTTTTTGAAGAATTTTCCCAGGTTTTTTTAAGGAAACGATCTTCTCGCGTGTCGCAAAACAAATAATGGGAAAAGAATCAGGAAAATCGTTCGCACGGATTAGCCGTGCGAACGTCTTCGCCGCCGTAGAAGCACACCGTGCTTCTACGCTAAGCGGCTCAGCGAATCGAAGTGATTTTTCGCGCATTATGCAGCTCAAAATCGTCGATTCGCGAGTGTGTCGCACTATAAAAAACCGTAGTGCGATTGTACTGAATTTTGTTGTGTCAAGTCATTAGCTCGCTCTAAGCGAAAAGGCAGGTCATGTCGTTAGCGCGGTCTAAGCGCGCTATTCCTCACGGCTATTAGTAGCCGTTCGGCTGATTTGGCGCATAAAGTCCACTGGACTTTACATGCCAAATCACGCTTTGAAGGAGCTTGAAATGCGTTATGCAATTTCAAGCTCAGTCAAAGCGCAAACACACTACAGTTTTATCAATGCCAATCTCTTCATTTACTAGCAAACTATACTTTTCACACTCCTTCAGGTTTACCAATACGTCTAATTCACATCCCACAACAATACCTAAACCAACAATGGAAAGCTAACTTGACATTTGCTTTCAAAACAATTATATTATATGTAAAGCTAGCTTTCCATTAGAAAGGAGAATGTAATGTGAAAAATAGACTTGAACAAATTAGAAAAGAAAAAGGCATAACACAAGAAGAACTTGCCGATGCACTCGAAGTATCAAGACAAACAGTCGGTTCTTTGGAAAATGGAAGATACAACCCATCAATCATATTGGCATACAAAATTGCTAAGTACTTTAATTTAACAATCGAAGAAATATTTATATACGAGGAAGATAAAAAATGAAAAAACAGAAAACCCAGAATTTTTGGTACATAGGATATGTAATAGGAATTTGCGGACTAATTCTTGCACTGACTCTTAAACTGAACGAATCCGTAGAAATTGTACTGTCAGTTGTTTTTGTTGCAATTATCTCACTTTCACACGTAAAAATCATGCACTATAAGATGATGGAAAAAGACCACAACTACAAAATAAATGTGAACGATGAAAGAAACGAGAAAATCAAAGATAAAGTAAATGCAACAATGGCATTCATACTAATGCACCTAATGGGAATAATTGCCATAATTGCATTTATCACAAAAGCATATTTGCCAGCTGCTCTTTTAGCTATTTCAGTCGCCCTTTCTCCATTAATCATGTTTTTTATCAACAAATATTATGAGAAAAAATATTAAAATCAGACCTAACCTGCCCATTTACTACTTATTACGAAGCTGACCAACCTTCATAAATTCCTTAATCTCCAATACGGAACTTTTTTATTCTCAAAGTTGCATCAGGCGAAGCAAATGAAAATGACCTTTACACTTGGATCAAAAATCACCAAGCTTAATGCTCAACATTCCGAAGCATTTTTAGAATATGCCAAACTCTATTTCGTGCGACTAGTCACAGTGACGGACATAAAACACCACAACAGTATTACTTCACTACAGCTTTTCCATTCAAGCAATGCACAACATAGTGAGCACATCCACCTGTTTTGCGCCCAAAATTATTACAACTAAGATTAGCTTTATGCTTATCACAAACTTCAGCCACGCCATTCTCACAAACTACTTCAAGACATGCACCCTTGGTAATTTCTCCCTCTAAAACACTCGTACCATTTAACGTATCCAACATGCAAGAAGCAACAGCCTTAACATTATTCGCCGCAAAATCGGCTCCGAAAGTCACTTATTTCTTTCCTAGCCTCCACGCTTTGAGCACTACTTCTATTACTCCGTAAGTCAATGCGGCCAACGGCCAAACAATCCAACTTTTTCCCCAATCGGACGTGATGAAACTGTAGGCTAAATAAATGCAGATAATTATAAGCCAGTAAGCTTGGAGGAATAAGCTAATCTTTGCAGGATAGACAGTTTTTTTCTTCGGTTGCAGCAAACGGCAATAGGACGAGCGGACGATATTCGCCTGTACGAATAAATAGACAGCTGCTGCCACCAGGGCAATAGCGATAACTACAAAAAAGCCGGATGAAAGTTGATAAAATTTCGGTGCTATATCCGAAATTATAAGAAAAATAAAGGCAACCATACATAAAACGACACCGATGACCGTCCGCAGCACATACGACGGCATGAAACGTTCCAAGCGTTCTTTGAGCACACTGTCAACGCCGTAAGCCGTTTCAAAGTCCTCTTTTTCCAAATATTGATAACGCTTTCCGTGGAAACTCTGAATAATAAAAATAGCTACAGCAACGGTAATAATCGCAACACTGAATGCTAAGCCCAAAGTTTTACCGACTTGTGCATTTACTGTGTGAGAAAGCAAAAGATCACTGCCAACCAACGGGATTGCCGCCAGAATACAAAGAAGAACGCCTAGAGCAACATAGGCGGCAAATGATATTCTGTGAGCAATATAAGCGGAGGCTTCTTCCATCTCAATTACCCGCATACGAACGCCGAATTCTTCCTGGCAGGCATTTTCATCTGCGTTGACGTTCTTCCCCATAACATCAATTTCATCTTTTACCAGAAGATCTGTACTAACACCAAACAAACGGCTCAATGCAATTATCCGTTCCATATCCGGGATACTTTGCGCACCTTCCCATTTGGAAACAGCTTGGCGACTGACACCCAATTTGTCCGCCAATTCTTCCTGCGACCAACCGTTTTGTTTACGCAGTTCCAATATTTTATCTGCTAAAATCATAAAAACATCTCCATTTCAAACTAGAATTCATCATGATCATGGTGAAATTATAGCTAAAACAGCAGTTGCGTAGTAGCAAGTTCAGTTGGCAATTGCCGTTAAAAGCGCAATTTCTGCCGACAAATTAGCGCAACCGACCGCCAATTCGTTTTCTTTCATTTTTGCACCGCGCTTCCCAATCATCTTCGCAAGCGCAAGCAAGCGCATCCGTTACAGACTGCAGATCTTCGCCTTCATAATACGCAACAAGCAACTTCTTAAACTCAGTAACCTTATTTTCTGGAATAACCAACAAGCCATTACCATGAGAAATCAAATAGTGTAGGGAACTTTTTTACAATTTTTATACCATTTTGTTCCCCAAAACATAAACAACTAAATTAATAATCACTCGACAGCAAAATAGCCTTAATGCTCATTGCAGAATGAAAGTTAATATTGGAAATATTGTAGGAGTGTAAACATCCAAGACAATTGCAAACAGAGAGTTGTTAATTTTTTTGTTCAATAATTTTATCGGTAAATGCCTTTAAAAATTCTTTAGAATTGCTCCAGCCTGCACCATTGTTTAATCCCGAGAAATCAAACCCAGATATTTCATCTAAAGCTTTACTACAAACCCATTCATACATTCCAGCCTCTTTGCTTTTATATATTATTAGGAACAATGGTTTCATTGCTTTTTTACCCAACAACAAAACACTAATATATTGTTTAGAATACATTACATCGTTATACCATTGTCCTGTCAGCCAATAGAATTTATCTTTGCGCCCCTTTTCACCAATCTCATCGCATAGATTTTGTAATTGTTTAGCCACATACGTGAGAACCTTTTCATCTATGTTTTTTACGAGCAAAGTTTCATCAACACCATTTTTACTTACCTCTTTCCAGTCAACATCTTCATTATTTTCTGAGTGTCTTTCATTCCTTGCAGACTTTTGATTTTCTGTTTTTAGTTCTCTATTATTATTGCTAAAACTATTCTGATTCTTACAACCTGAAATAAGTGATATAAGACAAACTACCATAGTCAAAAAAGCATAATGCTTGATATGCTTCATTTATGCCTCCTCCACAACTTAATCTTTACCTAATTGCAGCTACGATTCTCATGTTCAATCTTCACTCTGTTATTCACTATCACCTGCCCAATATTCATTCATCTCGTAGTACAAATCATCTTTGAGTCTAATAAAACTGACGGGATGTAAATTATGGACAAAGAATGCAAATCTGCGGCCTATAAAATAATTGTAACTAAAAATCATCCGATAATCTACAGGATTTTATTTACATACATAAACAGATGCGTGGCAAAATGAGTACACGCTTTAACGATAGAAGCGAGATATCGCAAAAGGTTTAATTGCCATTTACAACTTTCTCAATATCTCTTTTCCCATAAAGCACACGAGAAACCACAACTTCATACTTTTCTTCAAAAACAAAATAAAAAATAAGAAAATTATCACACGACACGAACCCTATGCCTTATGCAAAGATTCAAAAACCTTACTCGCAGGCTTCGCATCACCAGATAAAACCGACTTATAACCCTTTTCCAACTCATCATTCAACTCACCTTGAGTCATAGAACTCACATCACGCGGCTCTCTATAACCCAATTTCACATCAAAAGGAAGCCCCTGCCGTAAAACAACCTGCTTATAAAACATGGTAATAGCACTCGAAGGAAGAAGACCCAAAGAATTCAATATATGCTCTGCCTGCTCTTTTAACTCTGGATCAATACGAGTATACAAGTTAGCTGTTTTCGCCATATAATCACCCCTTGTTTCTTACAACGATTACATGACATTGCATTGGCATTGCAATGTCACTGCATTAACATCAGCATTAACATCAGCATTTACACTTATACGTAATATTAAAAGCAAATTGCATTCAAAAACCGTAAGAAACCAGCTAATAAACTTAAAACATAACAAAATCAAGTCACAAAACTTACACAAAAACACTACTCATCTTGATATTCAAGCAAAGCATCAGTATCAATCGTTTTAATCTCAAACGTTTTCTTGTTGAAACACAAAAATTATGCTTAATCATAAGATTTGCAAGCTTCACACCATCAACCAAAATAATATGCTGATTGTAAGAATAATCTTTAGCTTTCTGCGAAAACCTAGACGTTGTAACAAAAAGACCATGCCCTTGCTTACCAGCTAGCCGAAAACCACGCTTGATTAACACCATTCTTCTTTTTCGGTGCCTTATAATTCGGCACATATCCAACCCTCACCTCATTGGGATATGTTTTCACGATATGATACTCAATGCCGTATTTATCCAGTTCTTTAAGTCCTGTCTGCCAATGACCGCTAGATTTTTTGGATATGATTATCCCAACTTTCCAAGTAAGATAAATTAACGTAAAATAAGTGAAAAATAGTCTGTCTATGACAGTAGGCATCCACTTGACTATATAAATTTAAGGAGGTTAGTTATGAAGAAATCTGTATATCAAGCTATACGATTATTCCTTTTTTCATTATTACTCCCTCTTTTAGGACTTATTATCAATTCTCTTAAATCACTCGATTGGGAAATTGTTTATGACTCACCCTTTTTACTCATTGTTATAGCTCATGCACTTGGTTTAACAAAAATTCTTCTTTACTCGATTGTTGTCAATCAAAAAACACTCGAAAACTTAGGAGTTTGTAAAACCATCGCTATCGCGCTTATCGCCCCTGCTATTGATTTATTGATATTACAAGAGTCTCCTCGGCAATTGGGTAGTAGCTGGACTTGCACGTACATTACATTTTTTATTACTCTTGAATGTATCCCAACTATAATTCCAATCATTGTTAAAGAGTTTTTACGAAGAAGAAACCAAAAGCATAAAGCCTAAAAATGCACCCACCTAATCCATACGTGACATCAATACTATAATATCTTTTACTTCCAAGATTAGCTATGAAATCAACTTCTAACTGTTTCTTGATGCCTTTATAACGTATATTATATCTGTGAACAACATCTCGTAAACGCACGTCTCTTCCTATTTAGAATTATTTCCATTTCGGAATTTAATCTAAATACATTATGAAGAATAGGCTCATGGAACTCAACGCTATTTAGAAATCTATCGCAAAAAGTCTCTGACCTCACCTAAGCTAGCCGTGGACACTCTTTAGAATAAATACATCGCGTCCACTCCACTTAGGAGTTGCGAAACATGTACTTGTATGATGTCATCCATTTAATTAGTCTCGCTGTCTAGTCGGAGAATTGTTTTACTTGCTTGACTTAATAAGCACGACTATCCAAGCGATAAGAATCAGTTCCATTGCAATGGCTACTCCAAGCAGATGATATAACTCCATAATAGCGAAAGCTACAATAACTGGAACCATTACGCTTGTTAGAATAGAAACTAGCTGCATTTGCTTACGACTGTTTGAACATTTACTCATTTAGATGCTTTCCTAGTAAGCTAGTGCATTTAAAATCACCAGGGTCTCAAGTGAACGATAAGATAATAATAATAATGCTAACGTCCACTGATGAAATTCAACTATTTGAAACTAACGGTGCTAAAGTACATCTCTCACTAATTAACAAATTATCATAGTTGGCGTGAATGGCATTCTGAGTGACGGTGGCACCATTCATGTCAAGAGGACGAATACTGTCATACTTTTTGTTACAACGTACCTGTCACCTTATCATTCTTCTTTTTTCACATTCATTCTGCCTTACCCATTGGTAAGTAGTAGATTTTACCGTCTTTAGAAATCAATTGCACATCCTCGGCATACAGGTCAGAGGTGTCCTGCGGATGTTTAATGGATTTGACTGATGCTTGAGCCGTTATCATATCTACTGTTTTTTTGTTAATCGACCTAAAATTAAGGTCATCATCAAATAATCCAGGAATAAAATGGATGACGCGATCGATTCCATCTCTTTTACGCTTGATCTCATCTGTATCAATGCTTAAACGATTTACGGATGTCTGATGCCAGCCAGTCAATAATGCTTGAGTATCTTCCACCTGCTTTGTGTATGTCGGCAAAAGCGCTAGGCACTGCTTTCTTGAGACAGCCCCCAGATGAAGCGTATACCTCAAGTCGGAAATCTTATACAGCACATCAAGCAATGCTTTTTGGTATGTATACCAGTTTTGCGCTTCTTTTAATTCCTTTTCATAAGATGCATAATCCAGGTCATTTTTCTTTGTAAAGCCCGCCAAAGTTAAATTAACCTGACCAAGTAACTGAGTACATTCTTCTTCTAGATTATCGAGCTGCGCAATCTTTGACAGTCTCAATTCATCATTCTCAAGAATCTCTACTTGAAAGTCGGCAATTTTCTTAATATGAGCAACAAGTGAAAAAATCCGACTTCGAAATTCATTATCTTGGAAATCAGATATTTTTGAAATTCCATCACGGATTACTCCAAGCTCTGCATTTATCTGCGTCATGTAATACTGCCCAACAACAATTGATGCCAATCCCATGGCTACACCCACACTATTTGCTACTACATTTTTAGCTTTAACCGCTACAAGGTTTGCATGACCCTTGATTCCATTAGCACCAAAATAGAGTCCTCGAACCGCTCCTTCCATAGCCTTAGAATTGGTAAGTTTAGCACCAGCCGGGATTATAGCGCGATACAAAACCTCACTTCCCGCTTTTGCAGTTTGGACTGCATTGGAACCTGCTATACCAGCCTGCACCAATCCGGAAAACAAATTGCTCACACGCCCCAGAATTTTACTATCAGTTATCTCCACCAGCTCACTATCATCAGATATTGCTTCTGCCGGAAGCATTTCCATCTGAATGACAAGTTCATCGAGCTTTTGATCTGGCTGAGATAATTTACTTGTTTTCTTTACTATCATCGCACTATTATTCAAATCAGAGTTATTCTCGTCTTTGGGAATATTTGTTTTCTTCAGCCTATTAATTAGGAAAGCAGCAATCATTACCACTGCCACAATACATATGCCAACTACAACATACTCTATATTCAAAGTTCCTCCTTTTAACGTTCTATAATAGGAATAGTAAATTTTGCGAATAAATCAAGTCTCACTGATTTTGATATCTATCTCACAACCACAACTACCCGACATCTAACCCGACAACTCCATTTATTGACATCTATCTTGGCAACTCACCATCACACTTTTGGTTGGTTCTCCTTTGGATAAATTTCCGCAGAGTGTTTTGTCTGCCCGATTCCGAAGTCCCCCGATTGCCAGAAAACCGCAGCGTTACCGAGCTTTTGCGGCTATTTTCCTGTCACTCTCAACATGGATTAAGAGAACGCTATAGATACCATAGCATATGTTCATATTGGGAAATCTACTTTCATCAACACAAAAATAAACGTAATAATTTTTTACGCGTATTCTTCTAAAAACAAGTTTACACCACGGCTGCTAATCAACATTCAAGCTCTTCAAAAACACCATCTATCGGATAACTATCGCCACAAACCGCCTGATTATAACCTTTAGCCATCAACGCGTTAAACGTTTTCTCGTCCATATCATCTTGTGCTGGAAGAGACTTTGGAATAGTAAGCGAAAACGGAATACCCTTATTAAGAATGATTTGACGATAAAACATGTCAATAGCCGTAGCCCTAGGAACTCCAATCGTTTCCAAAATCTACTCCGCCTGCTGCTTAATATTTTCTTGTATTCTCACATTCACATTCGCTGTTTTAGTAACTGTCATATCAATCAACCTCCATACACACATCATAAAATACTGTATCGCATATTGCAACACATTTGCACGAATAGGATTCCTCGACTGTCATACACGATTTTTATGTTCGCATTACTGCATCAGATAGCACAATCAAGCGCCGTGATGGTGGGAAGCACCACTTATTTTCTCGTTTGAGTTTGAACATAAAAATATCAGATAAAGGGAAGGAAATGAATTTACACCAAAGTGAGGGTTTGACCGATTCTTATCATCTTATCTCCTTTACTTTCTGTAACATATTTAATGAAACTAGCATTTTGTCGTGTATATATTAGTGAGAAGCATTTGAAATACTTTCTTAGCTTCTTAGTGAGTTTTCCCTATTTATTGATCGCAAAACATAGGGAAATTAAGCAAGAAAAAAGACGATAGATTTTTTCTTTTTTCTATCGTCTTACACATTTAGTATTTAATTTTTCAGTTCAACAAACTAGAATTGACTTATTCGAAAATTTTAATAAATCTCTTTTGCGTCTTATCACATACATATCCTATATTTTCATAGAATTTATGTGCTTCTGTTCTTGCTTCTGCTGAGTTTAACCTGATAAACTTAATTAATTTTTGTCGAGAATCCATTTCTAAATGATTCATCAATTTTTTTCCAATGCCTCTTCCTTGAAACTCTGGTAAGACAGCTAATCCTAGAATATTTAATCCACAATCTGAATAAAGACTCTCATACATTTCAGCATGTATAAATCCAACAACTTTACGTAAATCCTCATCCTCATAAACATAAATCACATGATGCTTTTTATCAGCTGATAGTTTTGTGATTTGATTCTCTACTAACTCTGTAGAAACAGTATATCCTAAAGAAATATCACATATTTCTCGTATAGATTGAGCATCTTCTTTTTTTATTTTTCTAATCATTTCATTACCTCCGCAACTTCAAATTTATCTAGCTCTATTATTTCAGATATACCCTCGACCATATAGTTATAACAGTAAATCTTACAATCTTGTAATTACCGTATTTCTATTAAGCTTAACCTTGCCTTTTCTCTTTATATATTCTTCAATATCAAACACATTCTTCTTGTCATAATCTTCTAAGAAATAATGTTTATGCAACGATCTCTTGCCATAATAGCGGGATTCATTAATATCTTTCATCTGAAATTATATGCTCTATTCCACTATGCTCCGATTTAAGATATTCTTTCATAAATGTCGGGTAAGCCTTGAACTTATCAAGCTCATCTATAGGTAACCAATGCATTGTCTCTTTAGCACCTGACTCTGTAGTGCTTTGGCTCGTAAAATCTCTTTTGCCCATGGGTTTCATCATGTAGTAGAATGTAAGCTCATGGAAGTCTACTCCATCTAAGCCGGAGCTGCCGATGAATAAGTTCTCGTGTATGACGGCAAGATGATCTACTTCGTAATTAAGACCTGTCTCTTCAAATACTTCTCTCTTAACGGCTTCTTCTGATGTCTCGCCCACGTGAACCGCTCCGCCAACTGAGTAGAAATAGTCGTCCTCATCATTTCTTGCAAATAGCACACAACCTTCTTCGACTATGATGGCTGCTGCTCTATATCTAAATGCTTTTTTATCGTTAATAAATCCGCAATTATGTTCCACAGTTTACTCCTTTATTTTTTATCTAATGACTGTGACTTATGGTTCAAATGCAAACAAGTTCCCAATCTTAATTGAAAATCCAAGTGATTGATACATTTGTATATCACATTGTGCACAAGCAACAGTCATTGAACTTATTACACTCGACCCTAGAGCGTTGATATCTTCCCTCATACAGCCAAACTGCGCTCAAAAACCGCGCAAAGCCAGCCTAAAGCTGCCACACGCTAAACCTTTTAACGATAGCCTTCGCAAACCCCTGCTACACAAGGGCAAAAGCACCCACCTAATCAGCCTCCTGCATCTTATAGCACGGTGAAGCGCCGTGACGGTGGGAAGCACCACTTATTTTCTCGTTTGAGTTTGAACGTAAAAATAGCAGATAAAGGGAAGGAAATGAATTTACACCACTTTTAGGACTTGACCTATGAAATAATTAATCGTTCCATTTTCAATCAATATATAGAGACCGAGTCCAATAAACACGACAGGTACAATTACTTTTTCGTACTTTTCCACAGTCTCTCCGATAGCAGAAATTGAGGCGAGATTTTGAGATAATTTGCATAGAATCAAAATCCCTAAGGCAAATATTACTAAACTTATACCAATCTCAATCAAACTCTTTCCTGTAAAATAGGGGATATAAATTCCTAAATTATCTCCACCCATTGCCACTGTTAAACTTGTAAATGCTAAGATTTTTGATCCATCTCCGGTAATTTTCCCCTCGATATCTTCTTCATCAATATCTTCATCCACAAAAATTGCTCTTATACCAAGACCTAGCGGAATTAGACCAAGGAGTCCGATAATCCAATCTTGTGGAATAAAATTTAAAAAGTAAGCGGCAATAAGACTAGCCAGTACAAGCAGTCCTGTACCTAAATACTGCCCTACATAAATTGATTTCAAACCTTTCTTTCCTTGACTAGCGAATAAAATAGTCAAAACAATTAAGTAGTCAATGGATGTAGAAACAAAAACTAATAAAGCGGATACTATTGTTTCCATTATTTCTCCTTTCAAAATGTTTAATGTTTATAGCCAATCAAAATTGACTGCACACACATTGTGCCTCGGCAGTTGCCAATGGAGACATTTTAAGAAATAACTTCACAATTTTCCCACCTTTCCTTGAAATATTACTTGTGAAATTTACTTAAACTATATGATTTTGTCAAATATGCTGATAGATATCCACGCAAACTGTGAAGATTGAAAATATATAAAATTAGATAGACCAAACATTATTCATCTAAATAAAGCCATTGTTTTCAAAAGTCTTATAGTCTATTATTTTATTTTCTTGACAACAAACAAATTGATTCTAAATGGATTGAGAGAACGGGTAGTATAGCTACACTTTTTGAGTGCCAAGCCACTAATATAATTGTAATCTTGATAATATTATGATACTTTTTTGATAAAAGGAGGTTGATACTATGATTAATATTCGCCCAGTTTCCGACTTAAGAAATAAATTCCCAGAAGTAGAAGAAACAGTTATAAATTCAAATACACCAGTATTCCTTACAAAAAATGGTTATGGAACTATGGTTCTCATGAGCATCAAACAATACTCTGCCCTCACTGACGACATTGAAAGAAAACTCGACGAAGCAGATACTTTTGCCGCAAACACTTCTACGCGTCTTTCTAAAGACGACGTCTTTGATAGCGTAAGGAGTAATTAATCAAAAAACACAAGAACACCTCTACTACAGGATTAGCGTACGCAACTTTTCTGTTTTTTACGTTGTCATCGACGACACTATGGAAGTGCGCAGACTTCTATATTCAAAACGAAATATTGACGCACTACTGGAATAACTATTCTCAATAACTATCATTATTATGCTAACGATTATTGAAAAAGCTATCGTTAAAAGGTTTAAGATTGGCTTAATAGCTTGATTTTAGGCAAGATATCCATTCTCCTCACACCATGTCCATGCAATATTAGATTGTTGGCTGGAAGACGTGGTGTTCTAATAATGGGCGTAAAAATTTCAAGTTCAACTTCAAAACAAACGCACTTTCTAATAAATCATTTCCTACAATAAACTATAATTTATCTCACTTCTGCGGATTTAGGTATGTAATCGGATTCTGCGCCGACTGATTCAATTTCAATCTGATTATAGATTTCCCTAGATAAAAAGCTTCATTTTCATCAAGTGTAAATCCTTGTTCATATCTATCATCCACAAAAAATAATCTATTCGCCTTTTTTGGCTCAAGAATGATATCCTGCCTTGGAAGTCTGTCCTTTGCCTCTTTGCAAACAAACCACTTTGACGGCTTATATACCGCCACAATCAAAGAATTGTATACACCAAAAACATATTCAACGGTTTTTACTTTTTCTTTTGATACTCTCCAGATACCACGAACAGCATCATACAATACATTCTCATCCATGCATCTCCGATAAAGCCTATTTATTTTTATAACAAGAATTCTGTGCTTTATGTCTTTTTCTTCAAGTTCGACCGCGCCATTTATTCTTTCGTATTCATCAACCGATAATGCCTCTGCAGAATGATGCCCGGCAACAATATTAGTGAGGCCTGTGTCACTGACGTAATTAAATGCATTGATTAAAGACGCCTCTGACGCAAACGCCTCTTCTTCAGTAAGGTTTGAATTAATGATAATCTTTTCAACTTCAAGTCCAGCAGCCTTAATTTCTGATATTGTCTTAAGTTTCAGGTTCTCACTTTCAGAACTACCCAGGATTTTTTTCTCATGTTCAAATACTCTGTTTCCTGCGCCTTTTCCAATATAGAAGATTCGCTTACTACGTGGATCGATAAGTCCATACACATAATAATCTCCAAGTGAAAGAAGACTTTTCTCTGAAAATCTATCCATCGTTTTCTCCTAATGAGCAGTTTCCCATTATTCGTATACAACTAAAATACGACTTAACAAAATCCAATACAATCATCTTCATCTGTTGATATAGCATAACTCTACATCCGTTTTTCTCTGAAATATTAAAGTCAATCAGCGTTTTTATCATAAAAATCAACAAATTGCATGATGTACTTCAAATTGTAATTTCCCATTGCAATTTTTTACTCTTTTAACATTAACACTAATCATTGAGTGCAAAATATTACTATTCCCTCTTTATGCTTGACAACGTATACTGATTGTATCATAATCATTTTAAAAGGAGCTAATATTATGGCAACAAGTCCTACTCAAATTCGTATCGATAGTAATGTCAAAACAGAAGCAAATGAACTGTTTAGCGAACTCGGCATCGATATGTCAAGTGCCGTAAACATCTTCTTACGCCAATGCGTTTTGCATGGAGGACTTCCTTTTAAAGTAGAAATCCCAAAGTTCAATACTGAAACACTGGCGGCCATGCAAGAAGCCAAAAGAATTTCCAGAGACCCTAACGTACCATCGTATTCTTCTATGGAAGACCTTAAGAAAGCGCTGTTGCAAGACTGATGTACAACGTTAAATTCACGAATGCTGATATTCTCACCCTCACACTTATCGATACTGGTAGCCACGCAGACCTCTTCAACCTGTAATCGTAAAAAATGTACGATTAACCAATATCCACAACCAAAGCCAAAAGTAAAACAAAAAACAAACCAAGATTTTTCACCGCACACATCGCTTATAAGTGAAATTTAATGGCAAAATCGATAATTTATAATTTATAATTTATAACTGATAAAATAGCAAATTCATATCTAAAATCTCAAAAAACTCAGTAACAAACTCAAAATCAACAAAATCAAGTCACAAAACTTACACAAAAACACTATTCATCTTGATATTCAAGCAAAGTATCAGTATCAATCGTTTTAATCTCAAACGTTTTTCTTGTTGAAACACAAAAATTATGCTTAATCATAAGATTTGCAAGCTTCACACCATCAACCAAAATAATATGATGATTGTCAGCGTAATCTTTAGCTTTCTGCGAAAACCTAGATGTTGTAACAAAAAGACCATGCCCTTGCTTACCAGCTAGCCGAAAACCACGCTTGATTAACACCATTCTTCTTTTTCAGTGCCTTATAATTCGGCCATATCCAACCCTCACCCCATTGATATGTTTTCACGATATGATACTCAATGCCGTATTTATCCAGTTCTTTAAGTCCTGTCTGCCAATGACCGCCAGATTTTAATCGGATATGATTATCCCAACTTTCCAAGTAAGATAAATTAACGTAAAATAAGTGAAAAATAGTCCGTCTACAACAGTAGGCATCCACTTGACTATATAAATTTAAGGAGGTTAGTTATGAAGAAATCTGTGTATCAGGCTATACGATTATTCCTTTTTTCATTATTATTGCCTCTTTTAGGACTAATCCTTAACTCACTTAGATTGTTTAATCCAGAAATTGTTTATGACTCACCTGTTTTATTTATCGGTATAGCTCACGTATTTGGTTTAACAACGCTTGTCCTTTACTCAATCATCGTCAATCAAAAAACACTCGAAAACTTAGGAGTTTGTAAAACCATTGCCATAGCGCTTATCGCACCAGCCATTGATTTATTGATATTACAAGAGTCTCCTCAACAATTGGGTAGTAGCTGGATTTACTTATACATTACGTATTTCTTAACCACTGAATGTATTCCAACTATAATTCCAATCATTGTTAAAGAGTTTTTACGAAGAAGAAACCAAAAGCATAAAGCCTAAAAATGCACCCACCTAATCCACACGTGACATCAATACGACAGTCTCCACGTGGATTGAGAGAACTCCA
>NZ_JANUYO010000004.1:0-749 GCF_055804115.1 Gardnerella sp. c23Ub_4
GATGTTTACAGAAGAATTGCTTGGAACAATCGAGGAGTACGTTCTGTTGTTTGGCGTTGTTGTACTAGATGGGAAAATGGTCCTAGTGCTTGTGATGCTCCGACAGTAAAAGAGGAAGAGCTGCAGTCTGCTACAGTGAAAGCCATAAACAAGGTGTTTAGTGTACCGGATGAAGTATTGGATACGTTGAAGAATAATATTAGAGAAATTATTGCGGGCAACAACTTAAGTGAGATTGAGACGGTTGATAAAAAAATCGCGGACAAACAAGCGATACTACTAACCTTGCTTAAAGCTAAAAAAGACTACGCGAAAATAGCTGATGAGATTGATGAGCTGAAAGGTAAGAAACAGCAGCTTCTTATAGAAAAAGCAGGTCAAGAAGATGCTAAAAGACGAATCAGAGAAATGGAAGATTTTCTGAAAAGTGAGTGTCATGATATTAGTGAGTATGACGAGAAGCTGGTAAGAAAGTACATCAAGAAAATAAAAGTTTACGAGGACAAGTTCAGCGTAACTTTTAAATCAGAGATTAGTGTGGATGTTGAAAGGGCATCGTAAAAGTCAAAAGAATGTGAGCATTTGAAATGTTACAAAAGTCAGCCTAGGGGGAATCCTCTCTAGGCTATTTTTTATGCTCAAGAATCAAGCTATTAAGCCAATCTTAAACCTTTTAACGATAGCTTTTCCTATCGTTAAAAAGTGCACCCAATATCCATAGTGTGCACTCAAAAAAGTGTAGCTATACT